>NZ_JPVN01000068.1 GCF_000772945.1 Ureibacillus manganicus DSM 26584 | reverse complement strand
AGTATGGGGCGACTGATGGGAATCGAACCCACGAATGTCGGAACCACAATCCGATGCGTTAACCACTTCGCCACAATCGCCATGTTTTTTATTTGTTGATAAAAATGGTGGAGAGGGACGGATTCGAACCGCCGAACCCGAAGGAGCGGATTTACAGTCCGCCGCGTTTAGCCACTTCGCTACCTCTCCAGATTATCAATAAAAAAAGCATCGATCACTCGTGCTTTTTTTTGCCTAGCAACGTCCTACTCTCACAGGGGGAAGCCCCCAACTACCATCGGCGCTAAAGAGCTTAACTTCCGTGTTCGGTATGGGAACGGGTGTGACCTCTTTGCCATTATCACTAGACTCTATTAAGTGTACTTATTAATAAGTACTGTCAGAAACTTTTGTTAGTAAAAGCTTCTATATATATGGTGGGCCTAAATGGACTCGAACCATCGACCTCACGCTTATCAGGC
>NZ_JPVN01000036.1 GCF_000772945.1 Ureibacillus manganicus DSM 26584 | reverse complement strand
AAAAGACTGCAGGCAAACTCGAAATTTTCGAGTTTGTCTACAGTCTGAGGCATTAATCCTTTTTTGGATTAATGCCTCGCAAATATTGTAGAATAAATTCACTTTCGCAAATAAAGTACAGGAATTCGCAAGTAACTTTCCTGTTACTGCAAATAAACTATTGAAAACCGCAAGTAATTACAAATCCGCAAATAGTCCCCTGATTCTCGCAAGTAACTCTCCGATTTCCCCAAGTAAACTTCTGAAAACCCCAAGTAACCTGCACTTTTCTGCAAGTATTTCCAACTCACAAGCACTATAAATTCCTTACAAACATCCCGTCCACTTCAACGGTCTTAAATATATTAATAAACGCCTTTTCATCATGGCTACGAACAATCTTCTTTACTTGCGACATCTCATAACGTGTCACTACCATCATTAAAATTTGCTTCTTCTCTTGAGTGTACCCTCCGTACCCTTCCGTAACCGTAATTCCGCGGTATACGTTTTTCAGTAGATTTTCTCGAATACATTCACCTTTCGTTGTAACAATCTGCATTGTTACTTTGATGTGGCTCGTATGGATTTGATCAATTACAATACCAGATAAGTAAATCGATAGAAGTGTATATAAAGCAATCTCCCAATCAAAGAACGCACCTGAAATTAGCACAATGATACCGTTCATCGCTGTTAAAAGAAGACCAACACTAAAATTACTTGAACGAGAAACAATAATTGCAATGATATCTAGCCCACCAGAAGTACCAGAATACTTTAATATTAGGCCTACACCGACACCTGCGATAATTCCCCCAAAAATCGTTGACAGCAAAATATTGTCCGTCACAGGAGCGACTGGCACTAAAAATAGGAAAACAGATAAGGAAACCACACAAATAATTGTATTCACCGTAATCGTTTTTCCAAGTTTATAGTATCCAAGAATAATTAATGGTAAGTTAAGCAACAAATTCATTAACCCGATATTAAAGGGAGTTATTAACCCTATCAAAATGGCAATTCCACTAATTCCTCCACTTAAAATCTCATACGGAACAAGAAAGGAATTAAAAGCGAACGCAACAATCAATGAACCGAAAATAGCAATAATATATTTCATCCCATTGAACCCCCTTTAACACTATTTCTAAAGATAATAGCTTACAATCATCGAACTCCTACTTTTTTTACTTGTGCATCCCCAAATTGTGTAATTAAAAGCAAAGGTTAAAACCCTTGCATATGTTACTTTATCTACCTAATTACAGCGACTGTTTTATAACAGTTTTTTCTTGATAATTTCAATCTAGAGGAATTAATTTTACGTGTCAATAAATTATCTAATTATAGTAATATTTAAATAATTTAGAAAATACTAAAAACATTTAACACTAATAAAAACAGGCATTAATCTCTAATAGATTAATGCCTCCGAAAGTTCAACACTATTTCTTAATGAATACGCGAGAATAATATACTAAAATAATAAATACAACGTAAAGAAAATTTATAAAACTCCTACGCTGAGAAATTTCCAGTTTGAAAAGGTCCTTATCATAGGTAGAAAAAAGCCCATCCATACGTTTGGATGGGCCTTACTTATTTGTAGATTTTAATCCTTCCAATAAAAGATCGCATCAAAAATTTTATACTGACTGGGTCTTGTGAAAGTTTCAATTTTTGCTTTGAATGGCAGTGGTTGCTCCAAATAGCCTTTTTCTAAAATAGTGTACCCTGCCTGTTCTAGCTTCTGCTTAATTTCTCGAAATTCATCTTTCATATCATTAGGCGGCTCCGTAATAACACCTCGTGGATCACTCAACATAGTGAATCCACTAAAATATTCATCTTTGATAGTTTCTGTATCTATCTTTGCTTTATAGCGTTGATCATTCCAAATGATCGCCACAGGTGCTAATCGACTAACGTAGATTACAAGCCCTTCGATTTCGGTAGATGTTAGTGAATCTTTCTCTATGTATTTTTCGTTTAACACGCTACCTCCATCTTTCCTATAACAAAAGTAGTCAACATAGGAAGCATACCCACTCCCATAATGGTCGAACATAGCTTCACAAGTGAGTAATTTAGAGCGGTTGAAATTATAGAATAAATCCTTTAGATGCTTTTCAATCTGGTCTGCATCTTTCGTTTCATATGGATAAATATCACCCACTGACTCATTTGAAATCATCATCTGTAACTGCTCATTCGTAAATTTCAATATTATTACCTCCGTGATTGGGCTCGTAATTCGCTGTTATTAGAAAAAACTCACTATATATTAGAAAATCTGAAAGACTTATTAGAAAAAATGAAGTAGTTATTAGAATATCACCTTAATTACTGCTTCGAGCACACTAATATTAGAAAATATCCACTACTTATTAGAAAATTTGAGAGTGTTATTAGAAAAAATAAGGTAGTTATTAGAATCTAACTTAATCTCCCCAACTGAATACTTACAATTATCTATAAACAATTTTGTTGATCTAAAATAAATAAAATAAGTCGGAGATTAAACAGAGTTCATCTGCTCTAATCTCCAACTTATTCTTTCCACCGGTGGCTGTAGTTCACCATCATCAAATCGATAATCCAAAATATATATGTTGAAAAGAAAATTACCTATCATAAATACAATGAGTAATGCAAAGACAATAGTACCCCACAAAGCTCCTACTATTATAATTTTGAAAGCTTTAGATTCAACTAACCGATCTCCCCAATTCATGATCTATTCCCCCTATTAGTTCAGTTTGCCCATGCAAATGAAATATTTGCTTGAGATAAATTCACCTTTTTCGAACAAAATAAACAGTAAGAAGGAGATGCAAAAATGAAAAAAATCATTATAATTCCTGTCCTTTTACTACTATTTACAACTTTAACAACAGCAACTTATGCTGAATCAGAATATTATCAGCCTGCTAAAGAATCCAAAGAAGAAATCGTAATGGACATGTTTTTCACACTATTATTACCTAAAGTTCAAGATGCAGTTTCAAATTATTATTTAGAAGAATATACTGAAAGCCCCACTGTATATCCTTATCAAATAAAAATTACAAACATGGAAAAATCAGGTTTTCTGTTTTCTGTAACCCTTGAAGTTACCCCCGTTTTGGGTGCTCATAACCCAGTTGGAACAGACCAACTTACTTTTACAATAGATCCTGCTGAAACCAAACTTAAAGAATATAAGCATATGGAAAGTTTTGAACTTCCACCACATTTGCAAAATCTTAAAAAGAAAAGAAAATAATTTTTATCTCGTCCCCATGTTTGGGGATTTTTTAGCATGTTGGCTTTTATCCCCTCACCTAAACCTATTACTTAATAAGTATTTGAATCTCATCTTTATTCGCTTCAACTAGGTCATCTAGTAGCTGATTGGCTAATTTATTGTAATTCTCAATATTATCCTAAGGTTCTCCTAAAACCTCCTGGACGTAGGCATTTATATATTCAGCAGTTTCAGTAGTTATTTCAACATATTCCTTGTAATATTCTTCTGGATCTAAACCAAGTTTCTTAGCTTGCGGTTCCACAAACTCGCGAAGGGATTTTGCAAACTCATCATCATAATGGGTAGATGGTGGATAATTTCCAAATGCTTCTTTTATAGATTTTACTTCTTCTGTAACATCAATATTCATTTTTTTGGCTTCTCTCACGACTAGTTTAGCTTTTATCGTCCCATCAATCATATCTAGCACAGCATCATCTGGATATAGAAAACGTAATTCACCAATCGTAATTTCTTCTCCCCTTACAATTGCAGCAACATCTTCATCGTTATACGGAAATGTATTTGAGCAGCCCGCTAATAGTAAGGTAACAATCAAAATATGAGCACAATAGAATCTTTTCAAAACATAGCAACCCCTTTCAAAACTAATGCACTCCTACTAAATGAATTCAACAACGTGGAATGGTTATCCTTTCTGTAAACAAGCAAAAAAGCCCAGTAATTGAACTGAGCGTTTCTCACTATTCTCTTTCAACTAAGGATCGGTTTGCAAAGTTAATCTAAGATTTTTATTCTTTTTAAACCTAAATAATATATGTATAAAAAGGTGAATGGAAATAAATAAGATACGAATGTCCAGCCAATATTCCAACCATTTCCATACTTAACCAGGCCCATTAATAACCAGATACCTTCCGAAATGGTTGTAATTAAAGTAAAAAGAAAAATTACAAAATACGGACGTTTGTATTTTCTTAAAAAATATATTGAATAAACTCCTAACACTGAAAATATACCCAAAATAAACGGGATTGTAGGTAAATGGCTTTTATCGAATGGGGAAACACTCCAAAAACCAAAGTATTCTCCAATTTCATTTACTGTAAATCCAACTACACTAGAAAATGAGCTGATTGTAAGAACAAGCCTCTTATCTTTTTTGAATATATGTAACATACACACAATCCACGGGATTACAAAAGCGAGAGTTATATTTAATATCATTTTTTTCAACCCTTATATAACATTATCTTAATAGAATGCCCAAAATAATGTCTTTTAAACTTTTTACTAGCAATGTTGTACACAGTTAAACTATAATCTTCAATTTAACTGCCACAATAATTGAAAAAGAAAAAGAGCTGCAAAAGCAACCCTATACTTAAACTAAAGCCCTCTCAATAATTACTTACAGTATTTTATATTATTTCTCAGTATACTTGGTCCTAACTTTCCAGACTTTGAATTAGAAAGACGCACCTCTACTTCTACATTTTCTATATTCGCTGTAATTTCATCAAATCTTCCAGCCCAAGTTGGACTATCATTTTCTGAGGAAGGATTAAGTTTAAAACGCCAACTAATTTCATCTGGTATAAAAGTAAAGCCTTCATAGCTATCATAATCCAAAAGAGGATGGTTCTGGAAGATGTACCCCTAGAATACTTATATTCGTTCGTGCAAAACTTGGCGGACGTAACTGCACTTTATAAACCAATGCTACACCTTTAGCATTTGTAAGTTTCTTATCAATTGGTTCCAAAACCATACTACAAGGCATTGATGTTGCCTTTGAATATGAAGGACAAATAACAAATATTGAGATAATAGATAACACCAAAATAAATTGTTTCATATAACACCTCTTACAATTCTTTTGGTTAATTTACCCTCATTATGCTCTAAATATTAATAGTCCTTATTCAGTATCTATCCCGTTTATCAACGTAAATTTCTTCACAATTCGCTACTTTGATTTTCTCTTTTCGAGACTCAAACTGATAAACATCAATAGAAATGAGATTCCCATTATTAATGGGGAAAAGATTAAAATCCAAGATATTGTTGAGATTTCACCATTTCCAATAGGACCTACTTTTGGTCGATATAATTCATAAATATTTAAAATAAATATAACTAGGCTGAAAACTGCACCAAATAAAACTACATATCTCGCCACTTTTTCTCACCCCTAAGTAATGCTCTAAAACACATTAGTTTTCCCTTCTCAAAGATATCCTAACAATTTCTTCAATGACAGATTTCACTTCTTCGTTATCTCGAATTATCAACAAATAGTCTGCTTCCCCTTCTTTTGGATCTACTACATCTTCATGTAACGATTCGGCTTGTTGCCGCATAAGCACTTGTTCAAAATTAGTATAGGCACCCCTAAAGATATTTGTTCTACGTGTACTATTGATAACCCGCTCTTTTAGAATTTCATCTGGGATATCAAAGTGAACTAAGATACGGGTAAATTTTTCTTCATCGTATACTTCTTCAAGCAAATACTTTCTACCTTTACTAGTTCGATTTGCACTGCTAGCAATTATATTAAGATCCGTGTTTTCTATTGCATAATTAGCAATTAGCTTGGAGTTAGAATGTTTAAGAGTATTAGGTCCAGTTTTTGGTTGTAACTTTTGGTAATACTTATTAATAAATTCAGCATGATTATCCTGATCTAAAACAAATGAGTTTTCTAATTCTTTTTCTAAATCTATTGCAAATGTACTTTTTCCACTATGGGTCTTGCCTACAGTAATAACAACTAACCTTTTCACTAAACTCCCCCCTTTAACTCATATGCAATTTCCAACTACACTACCATTTTTGTTCAAAACCTTAAAACAGGCATTAATCCCTTTTAGATCAATGCCCACGTTTGTTCAAGTAATCTATCATTTCGTCTTTACTTTTTATAATAACTAATTTGTTTTTATAAGGACTCAGCATATCAAATATTTCAGGCTTACTCTTAGTATCAAACTCCGTATTGTATTTATATAAAGTTTGTAAGATTTTGAATGTCGGTTTATAGTTTGATTTTTCGATACCCATTTTTTGCTTAATATATCTCTTAATGATCCTGAATCTTCTTGTAGAAAGATTCGTTTCTAGAAATATAATTATATCTGCACTTTCGAAGCAAGGAGATACCCATTTATGATGTACGCCTTCAACTATCCAGTGATTACTACTTATAATTGAATTTAAATACTCATCTCGTTCTTGATCAGTTCGTTTAATATCTCCCGTTTTCAATCTTTTCCGAACTACATTATCCAATTCATAATATGGAATGTTTAACTGTTTAGATAAAACCTTAGCTAAGGTTGTTTTGCCACTACCAATCGATCCTATAATATGTATTCGATTTGGAATAGGATGATGCTTATCCATAGAACCACTCACTTTTTTACACTTTAAAGAATCTTCATTAATCAATTTTTTAGAAATAACGCAGTCAAAAAGTCAGGTACACCAAAAGTATCATTTGGCTGTTCAATTACTTTCATTTTCCGTATTTCAACTTCCTTGAAATCCCTAAATATAAGCCTTAGCTTTTCCTCTGTATATCCCAAACCACCCATGAGGCTTCTCGATCTATAAACTTCCCAATCCGATATTTCTGCCCCACCAAATTGCCCACCTTCTACAAAACAGGTGATTGCAAAGTACCCATTAGGTTTTAAAGCCCTGTTCACCAAATCTATGTAACTCATTCTTCTATGGGGAGCAATATGGTGGAAACAACCTGCGTCATATACAATATCGTACTTGCCTTCTTCTATATCTAAATCAAAGATATTTTCATTCATAAAGTTTATACTGACATTTTTCTCGTTTGCTCGTTCTTCTGCCCATTTAATAGATTCTCGGGATAAATCCACCGCATCAACCGTACAACCTCTTTGAGCAAAATAAATCGCATTTCGACCAGGCCCACACCCCAATTCTAAAACATTCCCTGGCTTTAAAATGTTATTTTTAAAGTAACTCACTAAATTTTCATCGGGGACATCGGTGAAAAAAGGAATACCTTTATTGCGGTCGGAATAGAAATTATCCCAAAATTCCGTAGGCTCTCTTAACAACGAATCTAGCATCTCCAAAAGATCATCATAATCATAAATAGTTTCTTTCATAACTTACCCCCTAGTGTAGGATTAATTTAGAATTTCAACTAACTTCTGTACCAATCCGCTTTAGAATAGGATTTTGGTTGATAATATCTTCTTCTCATTATCAAAATAATGTCCCATTTTCGCAGGATGAAATAACAAATGATTAATATAAGGATGATTAAACTTCCAAATACAAACTGGGCATACGATTCTGGTACTTGGCCACTCAAAAATACAGACATGGGTATAAACATAGACGAAGCTAGGACTACCATGTGTACGAAAGTTACAAAGTTTACTCCGTACCATGAAATATCATATTTTGCTATCCATTTGATTAAGAGTAAATAAGAAACTACCAAAATTAGCACCATCACCGCATAAATTCCCCAAATGTCTCTAGTAATAATTGATTCTAAAAAGAGTCCATAAGTTATAAGCATTACAAATGCGATGAATGCTAACAAAGAATATTGAATAAATTTGACTATTGATACGATTATCTTCATTCCTCTCTATAAACATACCCGCTTATGAAGTTTGGATAAGGGACACTTCTATTAAATTAAATGAATCAACACGAGGATTCAGATAAATCATCTATTTTTTCTAAAAATCTCTTAACCTCTCTCGGTGATTTTAATATGATGAAGTTTTTCGTTTTCGGTAATTGTTCAAGTTTTTTTAGTATTCCAGGTCTTTTTGTCTTTGGAAATTCCCATAACCATTTTAAAAACTCTATGTCTAATTTTTCTTCACAGCCTTCTCCCATATCTGGCCTTGTTTGATTTCGATATTTCACCATTCGTTTGAAAACACGGTAAACACAAATTGTTCTCGGAAAATCTAGAAAGATGATTGTATCCGCTGCCTTCAGCCTAATATCCATTGTCCCACTAAAATGCCCGTCAATAATCCATTTTTCTTTTTTCACTAAATCCATTTGTATGCTCGCTAGTTCTTCCCTTGAAATACTCACCCAATTTGGTTTCCAAAAAAAAGAATCTAGATGGTAAACGTCGATTTTTAGTATTTCTCCTAATTGCCTCGCAAGTGTCGATTTCCCCGAACCACCCGAGCCAATCAGCGCAATCCTTTCCATAACATCCCCCTTATAACCACCCATTAATTCGTTTTTCAAATCCGTGGTAAGGCCAAGCAACAATGGCCTTTTTTTCTCCCACTTGTAAAACTAATTCTTGAAATAGCAAATCACCTAAAAAGTATCCTAATCGTGAGTATCCAAATTTACTTCCCCCATTGATGGAGAACCACTCACGAAACATCTCCAACGGAGTACAATTTTTTAGCGCTTTTCCAAATTCATATTTAATTTCTTGTTTGTGTAGTGATGCGAATTGCAGCCATTCGTCTCCACTATCATCATATGAAAAATAAATAGAGGGACTAAGTCCAGGTACTGTTTTTCGTGAAAAATGTGTGGCTACTCCTTCTTGAAAAAGCCAAGTAAGAGGGCTATTCCAATCCACTTTAGACCAGTCATTACCAGCTTCTTTTGAAAGGATATTATGAGTTAGATGACCGAATTCGTGAGCGATTATGACTTTTAAATGGATGGATTCTGGTGATAATCTTTCCAAAGCAAAGGTAACATTAGGGATTATTTGTCTATAAGTATAGGCATTTGAACCGAAGCCCCCGACGATTAAGTTAACATCTATTGGAAATGTAACATCGTACAAATTCGAATAATTCTTCTCTACTTCATTTATAAGTGGAACAATCTTTTGGTGTATTAACTGGATGGCATTAAATACTTGAGGATACCTCTGAATCGATTGATAATGTCTTTCTTCGGTATCTTTGCAATGATATAAAAAGTATTCCTTAAATATATCTGAAAACTTACTATAGTAGCTACGCAAGAAGTTAATTGAAGGTTGATAGTTATCTAAAAAGTGCGGTACTGTATCTACAATTTTCATTTACATCCCCCTTTATTAAGCATTGGTCTTAAAATGGACTGCCTAGTTATCACTTTAACTTCCACATACAAGATATTAATCCTTCATTGAAATAATACCCTGTTTGTTTATGTGCCAATTGCATTTATCTACTATATTCCTTACTTCCTAAAGTTAACTTTACAAATTCATTAAATGCCAGTTCTTCTTCAAAAAATGGATAGTGATTACTTTGTTCAAATGCCGTAAAGGTTGCATTTGGAATTAACTCTGCAATTTCAACCCCAAAACGATATGGGCATTGAGCGTCGTGCACCCCGGAAGATACATACGCTGGAATTGAAACTTGTTTTAATTGTTCAGTGACATCATAGGTTTGGCAATCCACTTTTCTAAAGTAATCAAGTCGTGGACCCACCGTTTTGCCACTATTCGGTTTTTCGTACGCTTTATCTAAATTCTCTGCTTTGTAGAATGACATTAACGCCCATTCTCTTGATAATTTTTGTCGTTCTTCCACTGGTAATTCCGAATCATTAAATAAATTCATGATTTCGCGAATTCGGTTGAAATTTGGATTTTGATGATTATAAATACTATCAGGATCTGTACTATAACGTACACTTGCGGCTGCACCACTTACAATAATTTTAGTCAGTGAATTTTCCTTTAGTACAGCATACTTTAAAGCGAGCATTCCCCCTGTAGAATGACCACCGAAAGCCCATTTTTCAATTCCTAGAGCTTCTCGGATCGCTTCTAAATCTAGGATTGTTTCATCCATACTATATTCATTTTCGTTTTGTGCACTAACCGAATTACCAGCACCTCGAACATTAATTAAATACACATGATAATACTCTGTGAATGGATTCGCAAAAGCATTTCCTCGGCTATCATACTCACTGTATAAATGCGTTATTGCTAGTGGTTCTCCCTCTCCCTTTTCGAAAATCTCAAACGTGCCTCTACTTGTTTCAATGAATCTTTGAGTCCACATTACTTTCTCCCCTTTATTTAAGAAGTAGAATTAATAAATCGTTCATAAATTAACTTCTGCAAAAAGTGTATAAATCCTTGTAAATCTACGAAATGGTTAGTTGAAGATTAATTTACATGCGCGATTAACTAACAGATACTATCCTAATTAGTTCCATAGTAGCCCATCCATGGTAACTGTTAATATAAATTCTGAATTGTTAAACTATAAATAACTTCCAAGAATATACTTGAAACTTAATTCTATCAGGAGGGATACAAATGGAGCATAAGTTACATTTATTTCCGTATCAAGTGAATGTAGTGGTCGAAGAAGTTTCTGAGGTGCCAAAAGGAATTGAGCTTATTGCAGCACCAAAAATTTGGGAGAAATCTAAAGGCAATGGAGTTACTATTGCGATATTGGACACAGGTTGCGACGACACCCATCCTGATTTAAGCGCGCGTATTATTGGTGGACGGAATTTTACCGGTGATGACAATGGAAATCCAGATGTATTTACCGATTATAATGGCCATGGAACTCATGTGGCCGGCACAATTGCTGCAGTCCATAATGGTTCAGGAGTCGTTGGTGTTGCACCTGAAGCAAACTTATTAATTGTAAAGGTGCTTGATAGAAAGGGTTCAGGGCAATACGACTGGATCATCAAAGGAATTAACTACGCAGTGGAACAAAAGGTGGATATCATCTCCATGAGTCTTGGAGGTCCTTCAGATGTACCTGAGTTACACCAAGCGATTCAAAACGCAATTGCTAATCAGATTCTAGTCGTGTGTGCTGCGGGAAATGAAGGAGATGGACAAAGTTCTTCAGATGAATTCGGCTATCCTGGTAGCTACAATGAAGTGATCAGCGTCGGTTCCATTAATTTGCAACGAAATTCTTCTAGATTCTCAAATTCAAATAATGAAATCGACTTAGTAGCCCCTGGTGAAGAAATCCTTTCTACGTATTTAAATGGAACGTATGCCAAACTAAGCGGAACTTCAATGGCAACTCCGCATGTATCCGGTGCACTTGCACTCATAAAAGATATCGCCAACAAAAACTTTGAGCGAAATCTCACAGAAGCGGAACTCTATGCACAATTAATAAAGAGAACGATTCCATTAGGAAACTCGCCAAAACTTGAGGGTAACGGATTGCTGTACTTAACAGTAGAGGAATACTTATCGGAAGTTTTCAACGAAAAATTATCTGCACAGTTGTTGAATATATAATGGCAAAGATAAAATTGCTACATTCTGAATGGGAATCGGCAAAGGCGGACTTTTTAAACTATGCGGAAGATCGTCCCTATTATGATGAAAAGAAAGATAGTGAAATTAGGGATGAATACTATCGAAGCATTTCATTCACGGATACTAATCTTTTCGAAAGCCTTCAAACTTTGCTCGAAAAAACACATACAAATCAGTTAAACTATAGCCCCCACCGTTATGTGTACCCTTGGGTTGATTTGCAGGAAAATGGAACATTGAAAAGTCTCTATTCTGGAAATGGGATGGATCCCCTTTCTGTTATAGAGGAAGACATTCAGATTCTAGAAATGCAGGCGGGCGGGTTAATTAGCATTTTATCGGATGCTCAATTTAATTGTGAACATGTCGTGCCGCAATCTTGGTTTGATAAAAATGAACCGATGAGAGGCGACTTGCATCATCTATTTGCCTGCGAACCTACTTGCAATAGTAGTCGCAGTAACTATCCTTACTATGATTTCGATGATTATATCCCAGAAGGTTTGATTTTAGGAATCAAAGATGGCTGCGGCAAGTCAGAGGTAGGAAAATTTGAACCAGAATACGGCAAAGGAATTGTTGCTAGAGCAACACTTTACTTCCTCATTCGCTATCCAAACAAAATAGAAAGCGAACTTGTGGATGTTTCATTACTACTTAGATGGCATCAAACATTTCCGGTATCCATCTATGAAAAGCATCGCAACCTTGCGATCCATGAACTTCAAGGGAATCGCAACCCGTTTATCGATTTTCCGGAGATCGCTGAAAGGATCCTTAAGATAGAAAAATGAAATAATCAACCTAACTCTACTACGGGCATAAATCCATTTTTTGAGACAGTTCGGCGGCTTTTCAATCTTCTACTGTCTTATAAATTTTACTTTTAGGACAGTACGTGGGGATTTTCACCCCCTACTGTCCAATAAACCCTTCTTTTAGGACAGTACGAAGGAATTTTCACCCCCTACTGTCCAATAAACCCTTCTTTTAGGACAGTACGACAGCATTTCAACCCTCTACTGTCCAATAAACCCTTCTTTTAGGACAGTACAAAGGAATTTTCACCCTCTACTGTCCAATAAACCCTTCTTTTAGGACAGTACGACAGCATTTCAACCCTCTACTGTCCAATAAACCCTTCTTTTAGGACAGTACAAAGGAATTTTCACCCTCTACTGTCCAATAAACCCTTCTTTTAGGACAGTACGACAGCATTTCAACCCTCTACTGTCCAATAAACCCTTCTTTTAGGACAGTACAAAGGAATTTTCACCCTCTACTGTCCAATAAACCCTTCTTTTAGGACAGTACGACAGCATTTCAACCCTCTACTGTCCAATAAACCCTTCTTTTAGGACAGTACGACAGCATTTCAGCCCTCTACTGTCCCATAAATCACCTTTTCTTCGATTGAAGTTATAGAAAAAGCCCTTAGTACGCAATCCCTACTCGCGCTTTTATATATTCATTACTTTGAATCTGCTTATATGTAAACTCCGCAGTATCTGGTACGTGAATTTTTGTTCCATCAACCGGCAGATAATCACGTTCTACTCTATACTCACCTAATCTTTCTCCATCCGGTAGATACGTTGGACATACAATCGTCCAGTCCAGTATGGATTGTTTAAGCAAATCGTAAACTTTATGATGTTCTTCTGCTGCACGAGTTAATTTCCGTTTTGATTCACTTGATTGGTAACGCAGTAACTCTGGAGTAGCTCTACTTTGTAGAATCCCCGCCGTTCCTACAGTTACAATACGGCTAATCCCCTCGTTTTCCATCGCCTTAATAATATGCGGCATACTTTCTGACAAAGTTGTTGTTCCATCAGTATTTAGCGCACTAATGACAACATCAATACCATGCATTGCTCGATCGATATCCTCTTTATTTAAAACATCACCTTGAATAATCTTTAAATTTTCATTATTTAATTGAATCTTCTCTGGGGTACGAACGATTGCAGAAACATGATGCCCGTCATTAACAGCAAGTTTAACTATTTCACTTCCTACTCGGCCAGTCGCACCTAGAACTAAAATATTCATATGTATAATAAGCCTCCTTCTACATAAACACTCATTTAGAGTTTATCTTGTTATATCTATTTCAACTACTAATAAGAATCTAAAACTCCAACAAAAGCACAAACTCCGTTTAAGAATGAACTTAAACAAAAAAGAGCAGTTGTCCTCATTCTCGAACAATGCCCTCTCTAGTCATGATAGTTATATATCTACAAAACACTTATCACCTATTATCTGAAATTACCACAAAACCCAGATAAATATGCAGCGCCATTACAATTACCTAGTAATCCTAGTTTCTCCCCCACTTATGCAGAGTAAGGTTTGAGAGTGTAACCTCAATGATAGGATCTTCAGCAATATCTATCGTTACCTCCGTATCTTGTGGAATTAAATACAATCCGAAGTCATCCCCATCATTATAGTTAAGTCCAGATGTACCAGATTCATATACTTTAAAAGTATGGCCACGATAAGTTGCAGTAGCATTAGCTTCGAAATTGTAAGTAAAACCGCCCTGTACACGTTTATGTTTAGTAGCTGAGACTAGTGATGCGCCATGGAAGTTATATTTTCCACTTGCTCGAAAATGCACTTGGTAGTCTGTGTCATTTCGATCAATTACTTCAGATACGTAAATCTGATGTTCCCCATCATCGTAAAGAACTTTCCCTTCATTACTTTTAGGATCACTCAAATCAATCGTTACAGAATACTCCCCATCGATAGTATCATGCTCCAGATAATAACCCTCTACATTATCAGCAATATCGCCAATCCCATAAAACCATAAATTAATAGATCCAGAGATCCAAAGCAAAAATACAATGATTGGAACGCCTATGAAAATCAATTTTATTAAAAAACCGTTTCCTTTCATCTATCCATTTCCCCATCCTCGTTATTTAATAATGGTCACTCATTGATTACTTCAATTTTATAAGCTTCCTTTTTGCCTTCACCATCTTGAACCCAAACCTTAACTTCTTGATCCGCTTGTAAATCATCAATATGATTCACCTTCCCAACAACTTTTGTATTACCATTAAAGTAAATGACCGGTGAATTGTACTCAGCTTCAGGGTCTACTTTAAGTGGGGCTAAATAAAAATTGCCTTCATTCATTTCACCAATTTTTCCGTGATAATCCGCTCTGTTTAAGAAAAGGATTGTAACAGTTAATATGAAAGTAATTATTAGTAAACTTATGATAATCGTTCTTTTCATCTTTTCCCCTCCCTTACCACCTGTGTATTCACAAAAACTACCTGTTAGTACCATTACTTCAATAAAAATATATTAATCCCTTTTCGATTCGCTACGAGTTACTCACATTTTTCTTTTCTCTTTAATACAAAAATTTCAGAAAAAGTTATCCTTAATGGTAAATGACTTTAAAAACATTAAGATTATAATTGAGGTATCGATGGTAAGGATCCTAATCATGAGTGTCTCACAGTTTTCAACGATTTCTTTGAGACAAAAAACTAGATGGAAAAAATTCTTTCTGGCTGGCTTGCTTCTTTAAATTTTTTTGAAATAGTTTGCGAAAAACTTCACATATTCTATTATTATTATTTTTTAACCATACTTGTGAAACATTTCACATATCCTCATATTTTTTTAATCATATTTGTGAAATATTTCACATAGATTGTTTTCTATTATCAAACATTAAAATACACATATTGAAATCAGGAGCTGATTAAAATGAGTAAACGTTTTGATGAACAAGTAGTTATTATTACAGGTGCTGGATCTGGATTAGGTGAAGCCGCTGCTTTGCAAATCGCTAAGGAAGGTGCCAAGCTTACATTAGTTGACTTAAACACAGAAGGATTAGAAAAAACAAAAGAGAAAATTTTAAAAGTTGCTCCAGAAGCCGAAGTACTATTAGTTACTGCAAATGTGGCAAATGAAAAAGAAGTTAAAAATTATGTAGATAAAACAGTTGAAATATTTGGAAGAATCGATGGATTTTTCAATAATGCAGGAATAGAAGGAAAACAAAATCTTACTGAAGATTTTGGTTCAGAGGAATTCGACCGAGTAATTAGTGTTAACCTTAACGGTGTATTTTACGGAATGCAATATGTATTAAAAGTGATGAGAAAACAAGGTTCAGGTTCAATCTTGAATTGCGCTTCTGTAGGTGGTATTCGTGGTGTTGGTAACCAATCAGGATATTCTGCAAGTAAGCACGGGGTTATTGGATTAACAAGAAACTCAGCAATTGAATACGGCCAATATGGTATTAATATTAATGCCATTGCACCAGGAGCGATTATGACAGCAATGGTTGAAGGTTCACTTAAACAAATGGGCGGAGACAATTGGGAGGAAGTTGGGAAAGAATTTGTTAAACCAAATCCAATGAAACGCTTTGGACGCCCTGAAGAAGTTGGATACTTAGTAGCATTCCTACTATCTAATGAAGCTACTTTCATCAATGCAACGGTTGTTCCTATTGACGGTGGACAATCATATAAATACTAGTGTTAAATTGCAAATTGCATGTATAAAAGACTTTATTAAGATAACAATTTAATTTGATTGACCTATACAATGTCCATAAATTACTGGAGGATTTTAAAATGGCTAAATTACAAGATAAAGTTGCGATTATTACAGGTGGGGTTTCAGGTATTGGTGCGGAGACAGCAAGACTTTTTGTGAAAGAAGGAGCAAAAGTTGTTCTTGTTGACTGGAATGACCAAAATGCTAAATCTTTTGTTGACGAATTGACAGGTCAAGGTGGCGAAGCAATTTTTGTAAAAGCGGACGTTGCAAGTGAAGAAGATGTGGCAAATGTTTATAAAGAAACTATCGATACTTTTGGTAAGGTAGATATTTTATTCAATAACGCTGGGATTGGCGCAGTGAAACCAACGGAAAAATTAACTTATGCTGAATATCGCAAAACAGTTAGTGTCGACTTAGACGGTACGTTTTTAGTTGCTCAATTAGCGATTAAAGAAATGTTGAAAACTGGCGGTGGCGTCATCGTTAATACTGCTTCAATGTATGGTTGGGTTGGGTCTCCAGGAAGTGCAGCTTACAACGCAGCAAAAGGTGGAGTAATTAACTTAACTCGTTCATTAGGTCTTGAATATGCGACTCGTAACATTCGCGTAAACGCACTTTGCCCAGGTTATATCGATACGCCAATTATTCCTGAAGATTATAAACAAACTTTAAGAGACGTTACTCCAATGAAGCGTTTAGGTACTTCTGAAGAAATGGCAAAAGCAGTATTATTCTTAGCTTCAGACGATTCTTCATTCATGACTGGAAATACATTAACAGTTGATGGCGGCTTCACAGCTCAATAATTAATATAGCAAATCCCTTAATGTGGTGCGAAAAACACATTAAGGGATCTTTTCATACGGACTTATATGCTTTATATTTATTCTCATTATAATCTTTATACTCTAAACCTATTATCTCACCTGACAAAGAGTAATTGAATGTGAGTTGTTCATTAATCATTTCCGTCAGAAAAGTCGTATTAGATGAATTATGACTGACTGGAATTAGCTTAAATTTATATGGTACCCCGTACATTTTAGGAACTGTTAAATATAGCTCCCCCCTTTTTATAGAAATGTCTAAAACCTTATTCTCACTATTTTCAATCATATACTTCCCAGCAAGTAGCTCTGGAGTTGTAAAACTAATTTGTTTTGAAGAAAGAGGCATTGTTACTTCTTCATCAAAAATCACCTTTGCCATTTCATGAGTTAAATATGAAACAGGGGTAACATTCATATTGCTTAGAAAAATGATTGTCACTTGATCATCTACAAATCTTGAAAACTCGCTACTATAACCACTGATATCTCCAAAATGGTGCAAACATTTTCTACCTAACTTTTCAGATACCATCCAACCACAAGCATATGATTCAAGGTATGGAGTCATCATTTTTTCCATTAATTCTTTGTTAAGCAGTTGATTGGAGTTTAATGCTCGATCCCAAAGGAATAAATCCTCCGTCGTTGAATATAAACCATAGGCTCCTAAAGGAAAAGAGAGATCTGCGTATGCAGAGTGAATTGGTTTTTCCCAAAATGAATAGCCAGAAGCTAAATCTGTAACTACCTTAATACCATCGTCACAACCTGTATTCTTCATGCCTAATGGCCGACATATGTTTTCTTGTATGTACTCTGCATAAGATATTCCTGAAACTTTTTCTATAATTGCTGTAAGTAGTGTGTATCCTGAGCTTGAGTATTCATATTCCTTCCCCGGTTCGAAGTTCAAATCAAGATCTTTGAATGACTCAATTAGTTCCTTTAATGTCATTGGAAGCCTCATTGTTTTAAACCAAAAGTCGGGAAAACTTGTGTAATCTTGAATCCCTGTAGTATTTGTTAAACAATGATAAATCGTAATCTTCTCACCATGCGAATAATTAGAAAGATACTTCCCTATGTAATCATCTATACTTAATTTCCCTTTTTCATGCAATTGAAAGATCGCCATAGCTGTAAAAGCCTTTGTAAGTGAACCAATGCGAAATTTAGTCGTAGGTTTATTCGGTACAGAATGCTCGAAATTTGCCATGCCAAACCCTTTGTTTACAAGAATTTCCCCCTTCGAAGCGATTAAAATAGATCCATTCAAATAACGATTTTCTTCATATCTCTCTATCCACTTACCTATTCGTTCCTCAGCTGCCATCTAATTTCCCCCTAAAAGTCCGTGCTAAAATATTTTCATTAATTTCATTCAACAAAAAATCATTGATTCCTTCTTAAATTAACGTAGAAAAATAGATAATGAACTATACTCAACTCATCTTATACTGTGTAAAATAAGATATAAAAAAGGAGTTAGATAATGAAGTTAGAAACTCAAAGACTAATAATTACGCCTTGCACGGAAGAACAATTGCAGATTCTTTCAACTTCAGAAGAATTTAAAGTTGGTCCTCATATAAATCAGTATTTAGAGGACTTAAAAAAGGACCCTTCTCTTTTAGGCTGGGGTGTGTGGCTTGTTATCAGTAAAGAAGATAACACGATACTTGGTGATATTGGATTTAAAGGAAAGCCTAATTCAGAAAACATCGTAGAAGTAGGATATGGAATTGTCCCTTCTGCCCAAAACAAAGGCTATGCAACAGAAGCAGTTAGCGAAATTATTAAGTGGGCTTTCACTTTTAAAAATGTAGAAAAGATAGTTGCTGAATGTAGGATTGATAATGTTGGGTCGATTAAAGTGTTAGAAAAACTGCAAATGAAAAGAACAGACATTGTAAATAATATGTTGAAGTGGGAATTGAATAAAATTTGAAAAATCCTGCATGTTTTATTCAATAAAATATAGGCATTTCCTATTAAGAAATGCCCCTGTCCGTTTCTAATATTTTAAAGCTGCCGCCCAGAATAACAGGTAAATCGGGGCAATAATACAACTAGCTAAAAAAACTATTGCAATAATTATCGGCAAAGTTGTATCCATACCGACAGCACTTCTAAGGAACGCTTCGTTAACAAATATAAAGGTAATGGCCCCAGCGTATTGAATTAGTAGCATAACCTTCTTAGCCTTGGCATATTGTATTTCCTTATTTTCCTCAGTTAAATTAATATAGTTCAAATTCTCTGGATTCCTAACTACTAGTTGAATGAGAAACCAGAACAAAATACTTATAATCGGCATTATAATCAGTAAGTATTTGGAGCCCCAATTATCAGATTGATTATTACTAAAATGAATAGCAATTTCATTTGGTATGTCTGACCAAAGTGATAACAAATTAAACCCGTGATAAACAACAGCGCAAATAGAGATTATCATAAGAGTTATTTTGAAAGTTTGATTTTTCATATAGCTCCCCCCTTCCTATATACTTATGTGTAAATATCGAAAGGTATTAAAATTTTTCCCTCAGCTTCCTGCATCCAGACTAATAATATTAGAAAAAAATCACTACTTATTAGAAAACCTGCGGGGCTTATTAGAAAAAATATGGAGTTATTAGAATTTTCCTATGCTTCTCGCATCCTGACTACTAATATTAGAAAAAAATCACTACTTATTAGAAAATCTAAAGGCTTATTAGAAAAAATCACTAGTTATTAGAATCTATCCTTATCTTGCATAAATAAATAATTCTCACTTTAGTTTATAAAACTATGTTCCTTGCTAGTTTTATCAAATAAATCAATTCTTTCTTTAGTAATTTCGCTGTCAGCATGCTCCTGCCATTCAACAATCATGTAAATAGCACTTACATCACTAAGCGTAACGGGAGTTCCCTTCTTATCAAAATATGTCCCACCATCTATTGCTCCAGTGTTTTGCTCAGCGATATTAAATCCTGGGCCTGATACTGAACCTGTATGCACTACTCTATCTTGATCATACATCACGACGTGTGTTTCGAAGCTAAAATAGTGTGTAGTATAGTTAGTTTCATTTTTGATTTGTAAAGTTCCGTGACCCGCAGCAAATCTTTCTGGAGTGATTACAATTTCGTATCCAGTTAACTTCCACTTCTGACTTTCTCCCATCAACGATAGGTAGTAATGTTTTTCCGTACCCATACATCCAGAAAGTATAAAAATTAGAGATAGTACTAATACCAAGGTTCTTTTATTTTTCTTCACCACAATATCTCCTTAGTTACATAGTAGCTTTATATACTAGAGCATCAGAAGACTTTCAGTATTACAAAATTAATAAATTTATTAAATCGTCTTCTTAAAACAAATGATACGGTTAGCCTCTGTAAACCCCAATTTCAGATGCGTGGCTAAGCTTTCTTCATTGTCCAATTCACAGTCACTGGCAAACTCACGACACCCTTTGTCCTTGGCCCATTTTTCACATGCACTCACTAATTCTCTAGCAATTCCCTGTTTGCGAAATGCCTCTTTGACATACAAGCCCTCTAAATACCCTACCGGACTAGAACTTGTTCCTTCCACATAATCATATCGTAATTGGCATTGGGCAAACCCCACAGCTTCTCTATCCTGATACGCTAGCATAACTGTTGCGTCAGGTTGAGCAATCAATTCTTTCATTTCATGAATAAATTCCTCTAACGTGTGATTTGGCCATAGCAATAGAGCAAGTTGCGCAGCATCATTAACCTCTTGTAAAGTAGCCTTCTTTAGCATATTGGACCTCCAAATTTTTAAATTTTCAATATCGGCCATTCTCTATTTCATATACTTAGCAACTAGTAAATAACTTCTTTCTTTTGTTAACGTTGCTTGTGTTGCGACATATTCTAATGCTTCATAGGAACCACCACTGTATTTTAGCGAGGATTCTTTGGCGGTTTCATCTCTATAGATAATCCAGTTTCGTTGGTCTTCTCTAAGTTGGTCCATCTGTTCTTTATCTAACTGCTCGATTAACACACTATAAACCTCATTCAATACTGAGTCCCACTTGTTATATCTTTCTGCCTCTTGTTCTTCTAATCCTGCAATTGTTGACGCTGGTTCCAAGTTTCTATCGGCTTCTTCCATTTCGTTAAGTTTCTTGAGGTAGTTATCTTTAAGGCTGGCAGCAACTTCAGTGGGCTTGCTTGTTTCCGAGGATTCGCCGTTTGAAACTATGGATTCATCCGTTTTAATGTCTTCTACGATAGTTGGCTCAGAGCTGTCCTTAGTTTCTGGAGCAGGATCTTCAGTTTGAGATATTGTGTTATTTGGTTCAGTTAATGAATTGTCACACCCGGTAAGAATTAATAGCAATACACCGGTTGCAATGAAAAGTTTCCATTTAGTTGTCATAGTTAAAACTCCTCTGAAATTCTATCTCTATTGCTCATGTACTTTTAGAGCTTCTAAGTAGACTTTACCATGTTTTGTATATATTTATAAAAAATTGGACATGTATTTGGTAGTTTAATAGTCTATGACAAATCAAAAACCGAACTAAAATACTGAAACTCTAATACGTTTCGTATTCGTTCGGTTTGTCTATTTGCCTTCTGTAGGGAGTTGCTTAATCGCCAAATCTTCATAGTTATTCCCAAGCTGCTTAAAATTAAATTTCACGAAACACTTTTCGCCCAAAGTGTCTCGTTTTATGACCCTGATGTCACACTAACTACTTCGTAACCTTGTATTCCTTTTCAGTGCCATCTGTGAATTTCACTTCTAACTCAAATGTTTTATAATTCTCATCTAAATTAAATGCATTCATTACTTCTGATATGACTTCTTCATCAGATGTATTTTTATCGAACTTTAGTGACTCAAAGATCGGGCTTAACACTGCAAATGCTTCGTCCCCTTTTAACTGACTGTTTTGTCGATCGTCTTTGATTTCAGCTTCCATCCCGTTTTGTTCATTATCATAATCGACGTCGTATTCTTGGTTATTCTCATACTCTACATCTAAATCAAAGTTCGTAAAATTAAAAGCAGCATTTGTTGTTTGAGTCGTGTTCGTTGCTGTTTGACTTGTTTCGCCTTGATTATTTGTTGTTGTATTATTAGTTTGGTTTTGTGTATTCGCAGTAGTTCCTTCTACAGGAGCATTGTCAGGCACATCCGTCACTTTATCGTCATTTCCACATCCTGCAAGAAAAATTGCTAAAACTGGTACGGTAAGTAATACTGTTCGTTTTTTCATCGTTACATCTCCTAGTGCTTTTATGTTTCAGTATTTATATATAAATATAATTTTATACTTAAACAAAAAGGTAAAATTAATAGAGTAGGGTGACCATTTTCATGGCCACCCCCTCATCAAACCGTA
>NZ_JPVN01000035.1 GCF_000772945.1 Ureibacillus manganicus DSM 26584 | reverse complement strand
AGACCTTTTGTGTTCGAAAACAAGAGGGAAAAGGTCTTCATAAAGGTGACGAAGACCTTTTACGTTTGAAAACAAGAGGGAAAAGGTCTTCATAAAGGCGATGAAGACCTTTTGTGTTCGAAAACAAGAGGGAAAAGGTCTTCATAAAGGTGATGAAGACCTTTTACGTTTGAAAACAAGAGGGAAAAGATCTTCATAAAGGCGATGAAGACCTTTTGCGACCGAAAATGAGTTGAAAAAGGTCTTCATAAAGGTGATGAAGACCTTTTGCGACCGAAAACAAGAGGGAAAAGGTCTTCATAAAGGCGATGAAGACCTTTTGCGTTCAAAAACAATCGAGAAAAGGCCTTCATACAGATATGAAGACCTTTTGCAACCGAAAGCGAGCAAGAAAGTGCTTTAATAAGTTAAGTAATGTTTATTTCACTAGCGATTTATAATATTGCCCTTTTTCAATATATTCTCGAATAACTCGGTCCATATCTTCCCGATCTTCAGGAGTTACTTCACGTACAACTTTTGCTGGATTCCCCATGACAACAGTATTTGGAGGAATTTTCTTCCCAGGTGGTACTATACTTCCAGCACCAACAATTGCCCCTTCTCCAACCTCTGCACCGTCAAGAATAATCGCTCCCATACCGATTAAAGCACGTTTTCGAACCACACAACTATGTAACGTTACCTGATGGCCAACAGTTACTTCATCCTCAATAATTAAAGCTTTATTTGGACTTTGATGCAAACAACTTAAATCTTGTATACTACAACGTTTACCGATTATTGTTGGAGCTACATCACCGCGAATAACCGTATTAAACCAAATTGTAGTATCTTCCCCAATAGTCACATCACCTGTAATAACTACATTATCTGCAAGATATACGGTTGGGTCTATTTTAGGATTTTTATCTTTATATGGGTAAATCATCGAAAAACTCCTCATTTCGAAGTAAAATTATATTATAATCCTAACAAATAGATTAGTTAAAAGGAAACAGTAAGTTATGAATGCCCATATTTGTTTCGGATGTGGGTAGGAGGAAAAGAAATGTGGAAATGGGAAGCTGAAGGGCAACCAAAAGCGGTTGTTGTTATTATACATAGTGCGTTCGAGCATCATCGTTGGTATGCATGGTTGATCGAAAAGTTAAGACAAGATGGGAATATTATCCTGATGGGGGATCTCCCTGGGCATGGAGAGGAATCAAAGTATGCTAGAATTCATGATAAAACAGTGAACGAATATTTAGAGTTTATTGAACCGCTAATGAAAAATGCCTTATCTTATGAATTACCTGTTTTTATCATAGGCCATGGATTAGGTGGTGCGCTTGCAATTCAATACTTGAAGAAAAGTAAAGTGGAATGTGCTGGTTTGATATTAAGCTCGCCGTGGTTATCGATGCAAAGACATGCCAATTTACTAACAAATGCTTTAGCAAACTTGGGAACGTTAACATCTAATATGAAAGTAACATTAGACTTTAATAAAAAAGCGTTAACCAATAGCCTAGATGGCTATCAAGAAATGGAAGATGAAATCGTATATAAAACAAGTGTCACAGTAAGTTGGTATAAAGAAATCCAGTTATTGTTGAAAAATCTAACTTCACATCAAGTAAGTACGTTATCTTTGCCAATACTTTTAATGACAGCAAAGCATGATAAAATAACTGATCCCGATCCGTCGAGAAAATGGCTTTTATCGCAAGCATCTAATGATATGCAGTATAAAGAATGGCCGATAAGCTATCATAATCTATTTCATGATTCAGAACGTGAGCAAGTATATTTTTATGTGAGAGATTTTATCAATAACACCGTACGATCTTTAGGATATATTGTGGAATAAGGTTATATGAAAAAAACTGCCATAGAGTCAAAGTTGTGACTCTACAGGCAGTTTTTTTTGGCGGAATGGCGGAAATCCGCATAAGAAAGAACACCATTTCGACCTATTTTGGGTCGAAATGTGTCTTTCTAGTTTTCTCAATAGCTACGATAAATGGTGGATCATTTTTTTGATTAAGAAATTCGTATTTTAATACTTGGAAATACTTTTGAGGTAAGTTGCTAACATAGTTTAGTACAGCGTCTCTTTCGGTTTTTCCACCTTCATGTCCGTGATAAATCACTAGAACAATGATGCCATTCAATTTTAATAGACTTAGTAAACTTTCAATCGCTTGAATAGTTGTTTCACCTGTTGTAATAATCTCATGATTGGCACCAGGTAAGTAGCCTAAATTAAAAACCGCACCAGCAATCGTCTCTGTCACGTACTTTGCGACATGTTGATGACCATCTAATATTACGGTCGCACGTTTGTCTAATTGATGGTCAATTAAGCGATTAGTTGTTGCATCAATAGCTTCCTGCTGAATATCAAAGGAATAGACATGTCCATTCTCTCCAACGATTTCAGCCAAATATAAAGTATCATGACCGTTTCCTGCAGTAGCATCAACGGCAATTTCGCCTTCTTCTATCGATTCTGCAAGTAAAAACTTCGCATATTGTAAAACGCGCTGCAATTTCATTCCTTAGATAACTCCTGCGTGTAGTATTTCCCCTGCCAGCTTCCACGTCGTTCTAGCTCTGCATCAATGCCATTTAGTACTTCCCACTTATTAACACTCCACATAGGGCCAATCATTAAATCAATGGGTCCATCTCCAGTAATACGATGAACAATCATCTCTGGAGGAAGTATTTCTAACTGATCTGCAACTAGCTTAATATACTGATCCTTTTCAAGAAATTCGAGCATACCTTTTTCGTACTGTTTTACTAAAGGAGTTCCTTTTAATAGATGTAAAAGGTGAATTTTAATCCCTTGCACATCAAGCTTTGCAACTTCACGAGCTGTCTCCATCATCATGTCATAGTCTTCTAAAGGTAAACCATTAATGATGTGAGTACAAACTCTAATCCCATGTTTACGGAGTTTTTCAACTCCTTCAACGTAAGTTGGGTAGTCATGTGCGCGGTTTACTAAATTCGCTGTTTTTTCGTGTACCGTTTGAAGTCCAAGCTCCACCCACAGGTATGTTCTTTCATTGAGTTCTGCTAAATATTCGACAACATCATCTGGTAAGCAATCAGGTCTTGTTGCGATACTTAGACCCATCACACCTTCGCATGCCAGTGCAGCTTCAAACTTTTCCTTTAAAACTGGAAGTGGGGCATGGGTATTTGTATAGGCTTGGAAGTAAGCCATCGTTTTACCATCTTTCCATTTTTCCTGCATTTTAGATTTTATTTTTTCAAATTGAACAGGAATTGGATCTACACGATCTCCAGCAAAGTCTCCACTTCCTGCAGCACTACAAAACGTACAACCTCCAAATGCCACTGTGCCATCTCGATTTGGACAATCAAAGCCAGCATCTAATGCTACCTTGTAAACTTTATGTCCAAATGTATCTCTTAAATATCGATTCCATGTATAATAACGCTTCCCATCTGAAGGAAAGGGAAAAGTATGTTCTGTCATTTTTTCACTCCTCTAAGACTTGTGCCAGCATCTAAGAGTACCTGGCATTACAACGATTCTGAAAATTCATTACACCTTTTGAAATGTCTTTGCATTTTCAACTATCTTATTATAACTTTTTCTTGTGCTTTTGGTTAAAGAAGAATACTATTATTTTTTGGCGGATATGAGAATTAATATTTTTATGAATAACATATCAGCTTTAGATTCAAAATTGGAGGAAACTTCATGCCAAAAAGTATATGGCTTTTAGTTATCGGAATGCTAGTAAATAATATTGGTAACTCACTCATTTGGCCTATTAATTCGATTTATATTCATGATCATCTAGGTCAAACGTTAACGGTTGCTGGTTTAATATTAATGATCAACTCCGGCGCAGGGGTTTTAGGTAGTTTAATAGGTGGATTTTTGTTTGACCGAATCGGCGGTTATAAATCTATCATGCTAGGAATTAGTATTACAATATTTGCTTTAACAGGTTTGACAATATGGCATGGTTGGCCACATTATGTCATCTTTTTAACTATTATGGGATTTGGTAGTGGTATTGTATTCCCATCTATGTTTGCGATGGTAGGTGTGCTCTGGCCAGAAGGTGGTAGACGAGGATTTAATACGATGTATATCGCGCAAAATGTTGGTGTTGCGATTGGTCCAGCTTTAGCGGGTCCGATAGCGGAGTTTAGTTTCACCTATATTTTTATGTCTAATTTAGTAATGTACATCGTTTTCTTCTTAATAGCCTTTTTTGGCTACCGAAATTTAGAAGCAAGTGCAGCATCCAGAGATAAAAGAGAAAAATCTAATGGTGTAGAAGAAGGCAAAACTAAAGACAGGTCTCCATTCTATTCTTTACTAATTGTAAGTTCTGTCTTTTTATTAGCAACCATTGCTTACTCTCAATGGGCTTCCACAATGCCATCTCACATGCAAGGGTTAGGTATTAGTTTACGAGAATATGGTTTAGTTTGGACGATCAATGGTCTACTAATTATTACGCTTCAACCATTGGCAAGCCCATTACTCAATCGATACGAACATAAGATCAAATCACAATTAGTAGTTGGTGTCATGATTATGATGCTTTCCTTTGTCGTTATTCAGTTTGCAGAAGAATTCACGATTTTCGCTGTTGCAATGATCATTATCACAATAGGTGAAATTCTTGTATGGCCAGCGATTCCTGCAATTGCGAATCGTTTAGCACCGAAAGGCCTTGAAGGGATGTATCAAGGAGTAGTTACTAGTGCTGGTTCTATTGGTCGTATGATTGGTCCATTTTTCGGTGGAATAATGGTCGATCAGTTTAATATGGAAATACTACTATGGGTACTTTGCATCATATTCATTATTGCGATTATTCCATGTTTACTTTATGATTGGCCGTTAAAAAAAGCAAACAAAACTCAGAAATATTAATAGCTAAAAGTTTCTACAGAGCAAGAATGTTAATGTTAACATTCTTGCTTTTTTGTATTTAAGTTTATAAAAAAATAGATTGAAATAGCTTGTGCTATATAATATCCAAAAATAATAAATAAAAAAAATTCATTTTACAACCAAGGTAGTGACATAGGTATGAAAGAGCATTCATATAATTTGACAAACAAGGGGGGATAGAAAAATTGTAGCGAACGAAACAAGTCACTCGATTATTCAAGCATTAATGAAATTGGATTTTACGGAATACGAATCGAAAATTTATCTCGCTCTACTAAAGTCTAGTCCGTTAAACGGCAATATGATAGCAAACCTATCTGGAGTTCCAGGCGCCAAGGTATATAGTTGTCTAAAAAAAATGGTTGAAAAAGAAATGATTTCAGTTGTTTATGGAGATGGTAAAAATCATTCAAGAGTAATGTACACACCAGTTCCATATTCAAAATTGATAGAAAGATATTCTTCGGATTTTCTGGAGAATTTAACTTTACTGAAAACAGAATTGAAAAATGTACAAAAGCGTAGTGTCGAACATCTAGTGGTAGATGAGTTATATCAAATGACTGATTATGAGACTGCGATTGATACTATAAAACATTTAATACAAAAAAGTAATAATTCTATTTATCTCTGTGGTTGGAATGAGATTTTTGCAATTCTTTATGAAGATTTAGTTGCAGCTCATGAGAGAAATGTAAAAATCGTTTCACTATTATTTGACCCACCATCTAAGGAAATTGAATGGAATAACACGGTGCATTTTGAACTTGATATTGTGCGGGAAAGACATGTTAGAGAGTTTAATATCGTTGTTGATGAGCAAAAGGTTGGTAATTGTCAATTTGACCATGAAAACACTTATTCAGTGTTTACTAGTAATCTCGCAGTCGTCCATACTACTTTAAATTACATACGACACGACATTTATATCAATAGATTAATCAAAGATCTTAACAAGGAAACGACTAAAAAATATGGAGAAGACTTAAGCGGGTTAATAAAAATGTAAAACATAGGGGGAAAAGAAATGAGAATTGTTGATTTATCAGTAACATTAAAAAATCCTAATCCAGAGGAATTAAAAAATCCTATTAACAAAGTTTTAACTGCTGAAATTGAATATCAAAGCCATTTAGATACTGTTCCACAAATTACGCAAGTATTAGGTTGTGAAGAAAAAGACTTACCTAATGGTTATGGCTGGGCTAATGAATCCGTTACACTTACGACACACTCTGGTACACATTTAGATGCTCCATATCATTATTATCCTACAACTGATGGCAAACCTGCTCGGACGATAGATGAATTGCCTTTAGAGTGGTTCTTTGGAGAAGGTTTCGTTTTTGACTTTACACATATGGTACCTGGACAAACAGTAACAGTTGAAGACATTCAAAACTATTTAGAAAAGGTAGATTATGAGATTAAAGAAGGCAATATTGTTTTCTTACGATTTGATGCAGATAAGAAGTTAGGTACAGCAGAGTATTATTCTCATTTTCCTGGAATGAGTGCAGAAGCAACGCATTATTTAATCGATAAAGGGGTAAAAATTATCGGTACAGATGCAATGGGCTTTGACATTCCATTTGACATGATAGCTGAGAAATTTAAGAAAACACAAGATCCAAGTGTCATTTGGGAAGCTCATCGTGTAGGGATGCATAAGGAATATTGCCAAATTGAAAAAATGGCAAATCTTGATAAGCTACCTCCATTTGGATTTAAAGTAGTTTGTATACCAATCTCTATTTATAAAGCAAGTGCAGGTTGGGTTCGTCCAGTAGCAATATTAGAAGACTAGGGGGAAAAGTATTGAAACTATGTTCATTTTCTGTGAAAAACAGTTATCCATATTATGAAAGATTAGGAGCACTTGTAGGCGATGACATCGTAGACTTAGCTGCAAGTTATAGAAGTTATTTAAGAGAAAATACAGATGTCGATCAAAACCGTACCGTTGAATTAGCAAACACATTGATTCCTACCGATATGACAAAGTTTTTAGAAGGCGGACAATATTCAATGGATGCAGCAAAAACTGCAATAGAATTTTCAAAAGAATCTTCACAGACGAATGATTTTGAAAAGATTCTTTATAAAATAGATGAAATAAAAATCCATGCACCTGTTAAGAATCCACCTACGATTAGAGATTTCCTATCTTTTGAAGAACACTTTGAGAACTCATTAAAAGCTTCAGTAGCAGTTAATAGTTCTAAGGGAGATCAAATCTCATTAGGCGGTTTAGTTCCTAAAGTTTGGTATGAAAGACCAATCTATTATAAATCTGTAGCATCGACAATTATTGGAACAGAAGAAGAATGCGTTTGGCCTTCATATTCAAATGTAATGGATTATGAATTAGAGTTTGCTTGTGTTATTGGGAAACGAGCAGAAAACGTAAGCGCAGCTGAAGCATCGAATTATATTGCTGGATATCTAATTTACAATGATTTTTCCGCTCGAGATACACAACTTCAAGAGATGGAAGGTCGGTTAGGGCCTGCCAAAGGAAAAGACTTCTGTACTGCAATGGGGCCATTCTTGGTTACGCCTGATGAAATTGAAAATGTATATAATCTTGCAATGACTGCTAGAGTGAATGGGGAAGTGTGGAGTGAAGGAAATACATCTACAATGTATCGAACTTTCGAAGACATTATCGAATACGTATCACAATCTGAACCGTTAGTTCCAGGAGATATTTTAGGTTCTGGTACTGTAGGAAAAGGCTGCGGATTAGAATTAGGTAAATTCTTGAAAGATGGAGACATAGTTGAATTAGAGGTTGAAGGTCTAGGCGTTTTACGAAATCAAATCCGTGCAAATGGAAGGGGATAAATATTGAAAAAATGGTTTGTCGCATTTGTCACTATTCTTTCAGTTATTGTTTTAGCAGCATGTGGTAATAATCAAACAAATACAAGCAATTCTTCAAATACAAACAATGGAACGTCAGGAGAAACGAATAATAGTACAACAGAAGAAGTCTTCGTTTTTAAATCAACTATTCAAGCACCAAAAACAGCATCGTTATCAAAAGGTTTTGATGCATATTTAGATTTAGTTGAAGAAAAATCAAGTGGAAGAATTAAGTTCGAACGCTATTATGGCGATGCATTAGTTAAACCAGCAGATGTTGCAGACGCTGTAGGTGCTGGTATTGCGGATGTTGCAGTAGTTGTACCAAGTTATACTCCTGCTGCTAATCCTTTAAGTACAATCGAATCACTTCCAGCATTATGGAATGATCAATGGACAGGCACACGAGCATTAATGGATTTATACGAAGAATTTCCGGAGTTGGGTGCGGAATTTGAATCAAGAAATATTTCCATTCTCGGAGGTTGGGCATTACCTTCATATCGAATTGTTTCAAAAACAGATGTTGATAGTTTTGAAGATTTAAAGAACCTTAAAGTAATTGCTTCGGGTTCCCAAGCGTTATTAGCTGAAGCATTCGGCGCAGTATCTGTTGGTGTCACAATGCCTGAAAGTTTTGAGGCGATGGAACGTGGTGCAGTTGATGGAGGATTATTAGGTTATACATCGTCTTCAACTTACGGTATTCATGAAATTGCTGGTAGTGTATGGGAATTACCAATCGGAAGTCAAGGTGGTTTATTTGGAATGAATACTGCTAAATACAATCAACTTCCAGATGAATTAAAACAAGTGTTTAAAGATGCTGCACTTCAAAATGCAATCGACTTCCACAAAATTTATCAAACTGAAGGTGAAACAGAGGCAAAACAAAAGTATTTAGATGCAGGAGTGAAAATTAATGAAGCAACTCCAGAGCATATTGCACAATTACAACAAATAGCTGAAGATGCAGTTTGGAAAAAATGGGTTGAAGAACGTTCAGGTAAACCTGCCCAAGAAATATTAGATCGCTTCCGAGAGCTAATTAAAAAATACGATCAGGAATACCAAGCTAATGGAGGAGTAAATTGAGGAGGTGTCACCTGAATGAATACATTTCTCAAATTCCAGAAGAAGCTTGAACTTTGGTTGATGTATTTAGGAGGCTCATTATTAGTTGTCTTAATGTTTGTAATTAGTGCTGAGTCTATTTTACGAAAGTTTGTCAATTACAGTATTCCAGGCATATTTGAAATAGCTAGTCAATTAATGGTTGGGGTAACTTTATTAGGAATCTCCTTAGTTCAAGCTGATAAAGAGCATATAAGTGTTGATATTTTCAATAACTACTTACCAAAAATTTTTATCAAGTTCACTGATATATTTATATATTTGTTAGGAATAGGTTTAACTTCAGTCTTTGCTTATCAAGGATTCTGGAAATTTCTCGAATCCTTTCAATCAGGTGAGACCGCAATGGGCTTAATATCTGTACCATTTTGGCCAGGTCGTTTAATTGTTTTCCTAGCAATGTCAGTATTATGTTTAAGATTTTTAGTGGACTTAGTTACCGTAATAGTAAAAAAAGCAGATGAAGTAGAAACAAAAGAAACCTAATTAAGTACCTCGAAAAAATATCGAGGGGGGATTTACCTGAGTACGATAACAATTGGATTTATAGGAATTGTTATAGTAGTTGCATTATTAATGTTACGCGTTCCTGTTGCAATAGCAATGGGAACGGTAGGATTCATCGGTTATTGGTTAATTAGTGGTTTTGAACCGGCAGTAAAATTAATGGGTATGGTACCTTTTTCAACGGTTGCAAATTATACATTTACTGTAATACCACTATTTATATTAATGGGATATTTTGTTTATTATGGTCAATTAGCGACAGACATGTTTTCTTCTATTAGCAAATGGTTTGATAGAGTGCATGGAGGTATTTGTTATGCAACCATAGTCGGTGGTGCGGCATTTGGTGCTGCTAATGGATCAGGTCCTGCTTCTACAGCAACCCTAGCAAAAATTACAGTACCTGAAATGGAACGATTAGGTGTTAATCGGAGATTAGCCTACGGAATCGTAGCATCCGCCGGACCATTAGCTCAAATGATTCCCCCTAGTATGTTAATGATTATTTATGCCATTTTAGCTGAACAGTCAGTTGGGAAATTATTAATTGCAGGAATTGTTCCGGGCCTTATTATCGCACTCGGATATATTTTAACTGTTTTCATCTTATTAAAAAGAAATCCAAGTTTGGCTACTAAAAGTGAACGATATACTATGAGAGAAAAAGTGAAATCCTTAAAAGGTATTTGGGGAATAACTCTTTTAATCGGTGCGATCATGGCCGGATTATACTTAGGGTATTTTACGCCAACTGAAGCAGGTGCTATCGGTGCGTTATTAGCTTTATTAATTACTATTTTTTCTAAAAAGTTGACGTTCGAAGGATTTAAGAAATCAGTTATGGAATCCATAAAAACAACTGCAACTGTTTTCTTAATAGTCGTATCCTCATTCTTATTTGGCTACTTTTTAGGAATTTCACAAATACCACACACTGTGTCAACTTTTTTAACAGGATTAGATGTACCTCCAATGGTAATCATGTTTGGAATTTGTGCTTTATATATATTCCTTGGAATGTTCATTGATATGTTATCTGCAATGTTTTTAACAATTCCTATTATTTTACCAGCAGTTATTAGTTTAGGGTTTGATCCTGTTTGGTTTGGTGTTATCGTTGTATTTTTAGCGGAGATCTCATTAGTAACTCCTCCATTTGGTTTAAGTATTTTTATGATTCAAGGTGCTGTAAAGGGAAGTAAATATTCAGAAATACTAAAAGGCTCAGTTCCATTTATCGTTGCTGATTTTGTTATTTTATTAATTTTCTTGTTCTTCCCAGACCTTATTTTATTCTTACCTAATTTAATGTAGTAAACGAAAGCGCGCATCCAACAATATGTTGAGTTGCACGCTTTTTTAAATTTAGTAACAATTCAAATTCCTTAGAATATAATGCGTAAATAAACTTTTCTTTTTAATATTATTAGCAAAATTGCTGGTTTCCCTTTTAAAAGTGGGCATAACTCAAGTAATTATTACTAACACTTGTACTTTTTGAAAATTTACATTAAAATGAATTCATTATTAAAATGAGCGACTATGAGAAGGAATAGTAGGTTTTGAAGCTTTTAAGAGAGCTAGCGGTTGGTGTGAGCTAGTAAGTAGAAAAATCGAACTCGCCTAGGAGTCTGTTTTAGTGAAATTAGCTAAAACCGTTTTTCCGCGTTAAGGAATTGAGCTGAGTGCTAGTCACTAACTTGGGTGGTACCGCGGGAGTAAAATATTCTCGTCCCTTCTGTATTGGAATGGGGCGAGTTTTTTTATTTTTTGAAATATTTTGTTAATTCCCTAAATTTTGGGTTAATCTACTAAATAGCAGCTTAGCATTCCTTCATGTCGATAAAGAAACTATCGTGTAATAGAAACGTATTAAGGAGGATCACCGATGAGTTTTAATCACCAACAAATTGAAAAAAAGTGGCAACAATATTGGGAAAATAATAAATCGTTTAAAACTTTAGATGATACGTCAAAGAAAAAGTTTTATGCATTAGACATGTTCCCATATCCATCAGGTGCAGGACTACATGTAGGACACCCTGAAGGATACACAGCAACTGATATTCTATCACGCTATAAAAGAATGCAAGGCTATGATGTATTACATCCAATGGGATGGGATGCGTTTGGTCTACCTGCAGAACAATACGCACTTGATACTGGGAACGATCCTGCAGAATTTACTGCAAAGAATATTGCAACGTTCAAACGTCAAATTCAAGAGCTTGGATTTTCATATGATTGGGATCGTGAAATCAATACTACAGACCCAGGATATTATAAATGGACACAATGGATCTTTACAAAATTAGTAGAAATGGATTTAGCCTACGTTGATGAGATTCCTGTCAACTGGTGTCCTGCTTTAGGTACAGTGCTTGCAAACGAAGAAGTCATTGATGGTAAATCAGAACGTGGTGGCCATCCAGTAGAGCGCAGACCAATGCGTCAATGGGTTTTACGTATTACAAAATACGCAGATCGTTTACTTGATGATTTAGAAGAAGTAGATTGGCCAGAATCAATTAAAGACATGCAACGTAATTGGATTGGACGCTCAGAAGGCGCTCAAGTTAAATTTACTGTAGCTGATTCAGATAAGTTCTTTGAAGTGTTTACAACAAGACCAGATACATTATTCGGAGCAACTTACTGTGTATTAGCACCAGAGCATAAATTGGTGGATGAAATCACTAGAGCAGAACAACGCGAAGCTGTGGAAGCTTACTTAGATAAAGTAAAATTGAAATCCGATTTAGAGCGTACTGATTTAGCAAAAGAAAAAACAGGCGTATTTACTGGAGCTTATGCAGTGAATCCGATTAACGGCAAACAAGTACCAATTTGGATTGCAGACTATGTATTAGCAACTTACGGAACAGGTGCGATTATGGCCGTGCCAGCACATGATGAACGTGACTATGAATTCGCTAAAGAATTTGGATTAGAAATTGTTCCTGTTCTTGAAGGTGGAGACATTGAAAATGAAGCATTCACAGGTGATGGTGCTCACATAAATTCAGATTTCTTAAACGGTTTAAATAAAGCAGACGGTATTTCTAAAGCGATTGCTTGGTTAGAGGAAAATGGTGTTGGTGAAAAGAAAATTTCTTATCGTTTACGTGACTGGTTATTCTCTCGTCAACGTTATTGGGGCGAACCAATTCCAGTAATTCATTGGGAAGATGGTACGATGACGACAATTCCAGAGGAAGAATTGCCACTTGAATTGCCAAAAACAAAAGATATTCGTCCTTCTGGAACAGGTGAATCACCATTAGCCAATATTGAAGAATGGGTTAATGTAGTAGATCCTGTAACAGGTAAGAAAGGTCGTCGTGAAACAAATACGATGCCTCAATGGGCTGGTTCTAGCTGGTACTTCTTACGTTATATCGATCCTAAAAATGACAAGGCGCTAGCTGACCCAGACTTATTAAAACACTGGTTACCAGTTGATATTTATATTGGTGGAGCAGAGCATGCCGTTCTACATTTACTTTACGCTCGATTCTGGCATAAAGTTCTTTACGATTTAGGTGTTGTTCATACGAAAGAACCTTTCCAAAAATTATTTAACCAAGGGATGATTCTTGGAGAAGGTAATGAAAAAATGTCTAAATCTAAAGGGAATGTAGTTAACCCTGACGATATCGTTAGAAGTCATGGTGCTGATACTCTTCGTTTATACGAAATGTTTATGGGACCACTTGATGCATCTGTTGCTTGGTCAACGAATGGCCTTGATGGAGCACGCCGTTTCTTAGATCGTGTATGGCGTTTATTTACAACAGATGAAGGTACATTATCAGAAAAAGTACAAAATGTTTCAGATGCGACACTTGAAAAATCTTATCACCAAACTGTGAAAAAGGTAACTGAGGATTACGAGCACCTACGTTTCAATACTGCAATTTCTCAAATGATGGTGTTCATTAATGATTGTTATAAAGCAGAAGTGATTCCAACTGAATTTGCTGAAGGCTTCGTAAAATTATTAGCACCAATTGCACCACACGTTGGTGAAGAACTTTGGGAAATCCTAGGCCACACTAGTACGATTACGTATGAGTCATGGCCAACATTCGATGAAACAAAGCTTGTTGATGATGAAGTAGAAGTTGTCGTTCAAGTAAATGGTAAAGTTCGTACGAAAGTAAAAGTTGCAAAAGATGCATCGAAAGAACAACTTGAACAAGTTGCATTAGAAGATGAAAAAGTAAAAGAGTTTACGGATGGAAAACAAGTCGTAAAAGTAATTGCGGTTCCAGGTAAACTTGTAAATATTGTTGTGAAATAATGACTTTGACAAAGTCCCCAATGATATCGCATATCATTTGGGGACTTTTATTTTATCTTTAGGGCAGTTTTTTTGATAAAAGTTTTAAGCCTAGACTAATTTGTACATGATTATATTAATACCAAAATAAAATAGCTCGTTATTCATTATCGCTTTTTAACAAAATGAGTGTCATAATAGATAGATTACAAATAGATAGGATGTCTAAATGAACCAAACAATTGAGTTGAAAATAAAACAACATTACGTAGCAGAAATCGCAAATGGTTATCCGCTTATTTTAAAGGAAGCTGCTGAACCACTTGATGAAACATTAGATGAGGGAGCGTTATTTAAAATCGTTCGTCCAAATGGAAAATACGTTGCTACTGGATACTATGGTAAACAAAATAAAGGAATTGGTTGGGTATTAACAAGAAATCCCCAACAAGAAATTGATCAAGATTTTTTTCAGGGTAAAATTAAATCTGCATTACAATTAAGAGACGAATTTTTTGAAGACGATGATACTACTGCTTTTAGAGTATTTAATGGTGAAGGCGATGGGATTGGCGGTCTAACAATCGACTTCTTCGATGGTTTTTATATGTTGAGCTTTTATAGTGAAGGAATTTATTCGTTTAGAAATTTAATCATTGAAGCTTTGAAAGAAACTGTGAATTACCGTGGAATTTACGAGAAAAAGCGTTTTAATACAAACGGTCAATATGTTGAACAAGATGATTATGTTGAAGGTGAAGTAGGACAATTTCCAATCATTATTAAAGAAAATGGCGTGAACTATGCTGTTGATTTAAATGATGGAGCAATGACGGGGATATTTCTCGATCAGCGAAATGTCCGTCTTTCACTCCGAGAAAACTATTCAGACGGTAAAACAGTATTAAATACATTTTCATATACTGGTGCATTTTCAGTTGCAGCTGCACTAGGTGGAGCATATGAAACAACTAGTGTGGATCTTGCAAAACGAAGCTTGCCGAAGACTATTGAACAATTTAGCGTAAATGGTATTGATTATGAGCAACATCAAATAAAAGTCATGAACGTATTTGATTACTTCCAATACGCTGCAAGACATAATATGAAATTTGATGTTGTTGTTCTCGATCCACCAAGCTTTGCGCGGACAAAGAAGATGACATTTAGTACGTCTAAAGACTATCCAAAACTACTTAAGGATGCATTAGCGATAACGGCTCCAAAAGGGATTATTATTGCATCTACGAATAATGCAAGTTTTGATATGAAAAAGTTCAAATCTTTTATCGATAAAGCATTCAAAGAAAGTAATCAGCGTTATAAAATTTTAGAGCAGCACCAATTACCAGAGGATTTTGTTACACCTGAAGACTATCCAGAATTTAATTATTTAAAAGTTTGTATTATCCAATTACTCAAATAAGGAATGAATTCCATTGAAATATTCCAAATCAACGATGTTGAAATTAGTGAATGAAGAACGTGCGCTACACGACGAACTTAAACGAATTAAAAGTGAGATGGGTTTAGAAAAAAATTTAGCCCTAAAAGCTTTGTATCATTCAGCTGTGGCTGATGGTGGTCGTTACCAAGTGAGATATCAAGAATTAGATAGATAAGAAATAAACGCCCGGAGGTAGGAAACCTTCGGGCGAATTTTTTCTCTTAGGGAATTTTGGTCTATGGTAAGTATTAAATAGGGAGAAGACTTGTCGAAGACAAAACTCCGGAAACTAATAGGAATTTGTCCACGAGACCGCTGAACCGAGGACAAAAATCGGAAATAGAGAGAAATTTGTCCGCGAGATCGCTGTACTGCACCCCAAATGTTAGACACGATTCTATCTAACATTTGGGGGTATATTTGATTGAAACGAATATGTGACTCTGTAAAATTAGCTGCTATAAGGGAAAAGTCACAACCCAAGAAAAAGTAAAAGCTATATATGAACTAAGGTTAAATTTTCCCGTTAAAGAGTTAATTAAAGTAGCTGGCATAGCTAGAAGCACTTACTACTATCAAATAAATTCTTTTAAGAAAACTGATAAATACAACGAAATTAAAATTCTAATTCAAGCAATTTACGATGAACATAAGGGACGTTATGGATACCGACGCATTCATTTAGAACTGCGTAATCGCAACATCATAATTAATCACAAAACGGTTCAACGCTTAATGAAAGAGCTTGGATTAAAATCAATGGTACGTGTAAAGAAGTACCGCTCTTATAAAGGTAATGTAGGTAAAATAGCGCCAAATCTATTAAATCGTAATTTCCAAGCATCTAAGCCGAACGAAAAATGGGTTACAGATGTAACCGAATTTCAATTATTTGGCCAAAAGCTTTATCTTTCACCTGTGCTTGACTTATACAACGGCGAGATTATCGCTTATAACATTGAACACCGTCCAGTATTCTCTCTTGTTTCTAAAATGCTAGATCAAGCATTTACACATTTAACAGCTGAAGATGCCCCTATTCTACATTCAGATCAGGGATGGCACTATCAAATGAAACAATACCGAAATACCTTAAGGAAACATGGAATTACACAAAGCATGTCCCGTAAGGGAAATTGCCTAGATAACGCAGTAATAGAGAATTTCTTCGGTCTTTTAAAATCCGAGCTAGTTTATTTAAGCGATTTTAAAAATATAGAACACTTTAAACGCGAACTTGAAAATTATATTAATTACTATAATCACAAACGTATTAAAGCAAACCTAAACGGTCAGAGCCCTGTTAATTACAGGGTTCAAACTTTAGCTGCTTAAATAAAATATGTGTCTAACTTTTTGGGGTCACTTCACGCTTCTCGAGGACAAAAAATCGCAAAAAATAAGGAATTTGTCCACGAGACCGCTTTTCGAGGACAAAAAATCAGAAATAAAGAGAAGTTTGTCCACGAGACCGCTTCTCGAGGACAAAACTCAGGAAATAAAGAGAAATTTGTCCACGAGACCGCTTATCGAGGACAAAAAATCAGAAATAAAGAGAAGTTTGTCCACGAGACCGCTTCTCGAGGACAAAACTCAGGAAATAAAGAGAAATTTGTCCACGAGACCGCTTATCGAGGACAAAAAATCAGAAATAAAGAGAAGTTTGTCCACGAGACCGCTTCTCGAGGACAAAACTCAGGAAATAAAGAGAAATTTGTCCACGAGACCGCTTATCGAGGACAAAAAATCAGAAATAAAGAGAAGTTTGTCCACGAGACCGCTTCTCGAGGACAAAACTCAGGAAATAAAGAGAAATTTGTCCACGAGACCGCTTATCGAGGACAAAAAATCAGAAATAAAGAGAAGTTTGTCCACGAGACCGCTTCTCGAGGACAAAGAATCGGAAATAAAGAGAAATTTGTCCACGAGACCGCTTCTCGAGGACAAAAAATCGCAAAAAATAAGGAATTTGTCCACGAGACCGCTTCTCGAGGACAAAAAATCGGAAATAAAGAGAAATTTGTCCACGAGATCGCTTCTCGAGGACAAAACTCAGGAAATAAAGAGGAATTTGTCCGCGAGATCGCTTCTCGATCACAAAACTCCAAAAATTATGAGAAAACTGTCCTCAAGTACGGCTTCATGTAGGCGAGGTGCAGCCTACAATCCTTCAACTACTCCATCGACCCAGCACTCATCCCAGCAATTCTACCAGTTACTAGTGCACTCGTAATATTGTAACCTCCTGTATATCCGTGAATATCTAAAATTTCCCCACAGAAATAAAGGCCTTTTTTCTTTTTAGAGGCAAGAGTTTTTGGTTCGACTTCTTTAACTGAAACTCCGCCGCCAGTAACGAAGGCTTTTTCCAAAGGTTGCGTGCCGTGAACGTTCATCGTAAATGATACTAGCTCATGAGCAAAGCTACGAATCTTTTCCTGTGAAAGTTCTGCACTAGTTACGGAAGAATCAATACCTACCCGATCCATTAAAAATAGCAACCATCGTTCAGGGGCTAAATTTTTCCATACGTTTTTAACAGATTTTTTCGGATCTTCTTTTAAAAGCTTCAATAAATATTGATAACAAGTTTCTTCATTATAATCCGTTAACGTTTGGATTCGAAGTTGAACAGGCGCACCACCATTTTTCTTACGCTCTTTTACGATAAATTGACTACAGCGTAAAATAGCCGGCCCACTAACGCCAAAATGAGTAAAGAGCATGTCCAATTGATGGGTTACAAGTGATTTCCCTTTGCTATTTAAAACGGACACTGCAACATCACGTAAAGCTAACCCTTGTAGCTCCTTCGACTGAATAAATGGCTCATTTGAAATAACAGGCACTTCTGTCGGATATAATTCCGTTACAGTGTGACCTGCACGTTCAGCCCAAGGGTAACCATCACCAGTTGAACCTGTCTGAGGGACTGCCTTCCCACCAACTGCCACAACAACAGCTTTAGACCTGATTTCCTCACCGTTTTCTAATCGAACACCTAGAATTTTCTCGTCGTCCATTAACATTTTACTTACTGCAGTTTGAAGTCTAACTTCAACGTTTAATCGTTTAAGCTCATTTACCAACGCATTAACTACATCTTGAGCGCGATTAGATTGAGGGAACATTCGACCGTGATCTTCTTCTTTTAGAGGAACTCCAAGCCCCTCAAAGAATGAAATAATATCTTCATTGTTGAACACAGTAAAAGGTCCGTATAAAAAACGTCCATTTCCTGGTATATGTTTTACAATTTCTTCAACAGGTAAACGATTTGTAACATTGCAACGACCGCCACCTGATATCGCTAGCTTTTTACCAAGTTTATTTCCTTTTTCTATTAATAATACACGTGAATTCTTTTCCCCAGCTGCAATAGCAGCCATTAAACCGGAGGGACCCCCACCGATTACAATTACGTCATACATAGTGATAACTCGCTTTCTTATATAGTTCATTGTTATTATTATTTCCAAATAATCTTTAGTAGAATAAAAAAACCACTAATTGATGTTTCATTTAATAATTTAACAGTTGTTTGGATAAATTAACATTATAGTAACAACAGCTAGGATTCATTGAAACTTTTATAGAAAAGTTTTATAATTTTTAACACTGATTCGAAAATGAAAAACAACAGTGATTTATCTTCGGATGAAAAATTGTATCTTTCTTATCGCATCTACTGTATCATACAAAATATTATTCATGGTATGATGTATAAGTATTGCATTTTTATGGCACGAGGTGAAAAATATGTGCGGATTTATAGGATATATTAACGGAACAAATGTTATTGACCATCATCAAACAATAGAAAATATGATGAATACGATCATTCATCGCGGACCAGATAGCGGTGGTATACATACAGACGACAAAGTAACATTAGGTTTTCGTCGTTTAAGTATAATTGATTTATCGGATGTTGCAAACCAGCCGCTTTATAGTTCGGATGGTAGCATCGTTCTAGTATTTAATGGTGAAATTTATAATTTCCAAGATTTAAGAGAAGACCTTATCTCTAAAGGACATCAATTTAAGACAAAATCAGATAGTGAAGTTTTAATTTATGGATATATTGAATACGGTGAAGAATTTGTAACAAAACTTCGTGGAATGTTTGCCTTCTGTATTTGGGATAAAAACAAAAATCACATGTTTATTGCTCGAGATGGATTTGGCATCAAACCGTTGTATTTTACAAACCATACAACTGATAACACAATTATCTTCGGTTCAGAGATTAAATCATTCTTACCACATCCATCATTCATTAAAGAGTTAAACAAAGATGCATTGCGTCCATATTTAACATTCCAATATTCTTCAATGAATGAAACATTCTTTAAAGGTGTATTTAAATTACCACCAGCACATTACATGATTATTAAAGATGGTAAAATCACTAAAATGGAACGCTACTGGGATAAAAAGTTCGATCCAAAAGAGAACTCCCTTGAACATTATGTAGAAGAAATTCGTGAAACGATGAAAGAATCTGTGGATGTTCATCAAATTAGTGATGTAAAAGTAGGAGCCTTTCTTTCTGGTGGGGTAGACTCGAGCTATGTAACAGCACTTATGCGACCTAATAAAACATTTTCAGTTGGATTTAGTGATTATGAGTCTATGTTTAATGAAACAACACACTCAAAGGATTTATGTGATATTTTAGGAATTGAAAACGAAAGTAAATATATTACTGCTGAGGAATGTTTTGAGGCACTTCCAATCATTCAATATCATATGGACGAGCCACAATCAAACCCTTCAAGTGTTCCGCTTTACTTCTTATGTGAGTTAGCAAGTAAAGATGTTACAGTTGTTTTATCTGGTGAAGGTGCGGATGAAATATTCGGAGGTTATGAATGGTATCAAAGCTCTAAAAAAATGGAGACATATGAAAAGGTACCACTAGGGCTTCGCAAAGCTGTCCGTGGAATTGCAGAAAAAATGCCGAAAAATAAAATTTCTAGCTTCCTTATTAAAGGAGGACAAACGGTTGAAGAACGCTTTATCGGTGAGGCTGTTGTTTGGGATGAAGATGATGCATTTAACGTATTAAAGCCTGAATACCGAAATGGTCCAACTGTACGTTCAATTACGAAAGGCATATATGCAGAAGTTCCTGAACATGATGATGTATCTAAAATGCAGTATTTAGATTTAAATCTTTGGATGCCAGGAGATATTCTACTAAAAGCTGATCGTATGAGTATGGCGCATTCCTTAGAATTACGTGTTCCATTTTTAGATAAAGAAGTAATGGAGCTTGCGAAAAAAATTCCAGCAGGCTATCGTGTAAATGATATTGATACAAAATATGCACTTAGACAAGCTGCAAATAAAGAATTGCCTGAAGAATGGGCAAAGCGTAAAAAACTAGGATTCCCAGTTCCAATCCGTCATTGGTTAAAAGAGGAAAAGTACTACAATCTAGTGAAAGAAATGTTCACTGCTGAATTCACTCATGAATTTTTTGATGTAAACCAATTAGTCAGCTACTTAGATGAACATTACACAGGCAAGGCAAATCGTGCTCGTTATATTTGGACTGCTTATGTTTTCCTTGTATGGTATAAACGTTTCTTTATTGATGAAGTAGCAGCATAATACATCGCAAATAATTTACCTGAAAGGACTGTCTCAAAAGAATGAAATGATTCTTTTGAGATAGTGCTTCTTTTTTGAAAATTGATAAATTTGCACACACATTATTGAATCGAACAGTGTTTTTACTAGTAATGTTGAATGATGAAATATCATCTACTTATATACATAATTAATAAGTTTGCTTCCCTCATATGAAGATAGAATCACATAAATATAATTTCAACCTAAAATAGATAGGATGGATTGCATGTCCACTTTGATGAAAGGTACTGCGGTATTAACGATCGGAATGTTTTTATCGAAAGTACTTGGGTTAATATACATTTTTCCTTTTTACGCAATCATAGGTGAGGACAATTTAGCACTTTACCAATACGCCTATATTCCTTACTCAATTATGTTAAGTATTGCGATTTCAGGTCTACCTCTAGCAGTATCAAAGTTTGTTTCTAAATACAATACTCTAGGTGATTACGAATCAGGCTATAAATTGATGAAATCTGGAATGCTAGTGATGACCATCACTGGAATTGGTGCATTCCTCCTTTTAAATTTGTTAGCCACTCCGATTGCCAATGTAGTAATTAAGAGCGATGAACAGCTGATTACAGTTGAGCAAGTAGCATCTGTAATACGATGGGTAAGTTTTGCACTCATTGTAGTTCCATTTATGAGCTTAGTTCGTGGATTTTTCCAAGGATATAACAAAATGGAACCAACTGCAGTTTCTCAATTGATTGAACAAATTGTAAGAATCATTTTTCTATTAGTAGGTTCGTTTATCATTGTAGTTCTGTTAAAAGGTGAGCCTGAAACAGCCATTTCACTTTCTGTTTTTGCTGCATTTATTGGAGCACTTGGTGGATTATTAATATTAGGTTACTATTGGAAAAAATATAAACAAGAATTTAGTTTAATGCGTAGTGAAAGTTCAGTAACAACTTCTCAATTACAATTGTCTAGTATTTACAAAGAAGTTTTAACTTTTTCCATTCCAATTATTTTTGTTGGATTAGCAAATCCATTATTCCAACTAGTCGACATGCTGACGTTTAATGGTGCAATGGCATCTATCGGGATGTCATCAGTTTCGGACAATTATTTTACGATGATTAACTTTACTACACACAAGGTTGTCATCATCCCTGTAATGCTAGCAACAAGTTTGTCATTAGCACTAATACCGACGATCACAAAATATTATACTCAAGGCGAATTTGGGCTACTACGCAATGCGATGGACAAATCCTATCAAATATTATTTTTCATCACTTTACCTGCAGCATTAGGTATTTCTGTTTTATCGAACGAAATATACTTTATGTTATATTCTGAAAGCGAGATGGGTGCTTCGATTTTAGCTCACTATGCACCAGTAGCAATCCTCTTTGCTTTATTCCAAGTAACTGCAGCATTATTACAAGGTATTGATTATCAAAAATGGATTATCTTAAGTTTGCTTACAGGTATTTTAATAAAGTTAATGATCAATACGCCATTAATTAAAGTCATGCAGGCAGATGGTGCAATTCTTGCAACTGCTATTGGATACGGTGTTTCAATAATTATTAACTTGTTCGTTATAAAAAAAGTACTCAATTATCGATCCAAAATGGTTAAACGTAGAATTTTATTAATCGTAATTTTATCCATTATTATGGCAATTGCTGTTTTCATTACTCAAAAACTATTAATTGCTATTATGGGACCAGTTGAAGGTAAATTATCAGCAATTATTATTTCCGTCATTTGTGTAGGGGTTGGCATAGCGGTTTATGGAATATTGTCATTTAAATTAGGTCTTGCACAAAAAATGTTAGGTGAACGAATTACAAAACTCGCAGCAAAAGTCGGGTTAAAATAGGAGGCTTTCATGCGACTAGATAAGTTATTAGCAAATATGGGATTTGGTACGCGTAAAGAAGTAAAACAATTACTCAAACAAAAAGCGGTAACTGTTGATGGAGAAGTTGTAAAAGACGCAAGTATGCATGTGAATCCTGAGGAACAATATGTATCAGTATATGGTGAGAGAGTACAGTACACAGAGTTCATATATTTAATGATGAATAAACCACCAGGAGTTATTTCGGCTACTGAGGATATGGTAGATAAGACGGTAATTGATTTACTAGACCCACTAGCTCAACATTTTAAACCATTTCCAGTAGGGCGCCTTGATAAAGATACAGAGGGACTATTATTAATAACAAATGATGGTCAACTTGCTCATAATTTGTTATCACCAAAAAAACATGTCCCAAAAACGTATTATGCGAAAATTAATGGAATTGTTACAGAAGATGATATTGAGGCTTTTAAACAAGGCGTAGAACTAGATGATGGCTACTTTACAAAGCCTGGCTATTTAAAAATATTACAATCAGGCCTTCAATCTGAAATTGAGTTAACAATTTCGGAAGGAAAATTCCATCAAGTAAAGCGAATGTTTGAAGCGAGAAATAAAAAAGTCACATATTTAAAAAGACTTTCTATGGGCACACTAACTTTAGATGAACAATTAGAACTTGGTGACTATCGTGAACTAACTTCGGAAGAATTAGGCGCATTAAAAAACATAGAATAAACAAAAAGAATGACCCCGACGAAAGGTCATTCTTTTCTTATGTTGGAATAAGTATAATTTTTATACTTATTTCTTATGATCTATGATGTTAACTTCACTTTTTTATTCGTCGTTGTCCATTTGCCTCTACTTGGGCTTGTAACCAATTTGTTGAAGGCTAACACATTCAAATCTCTTTGAATGGTGCGAGGAGTGATGTTGAACTCTTCGACTAAATCCTGTGTAGACACCGTCCCTCTATCAAGGATAAACATGTACACGTCTTTAATACGATTAAGCATTCTATCAGTAGTTGGTTTCATTAAATAAACCACTCCTTCGATCTTAATTCTCATGGCAAAGACTAGCGGACGACTTCAATTGTGCTTGAGGTGCACAGGCTCTAAATTTCTGCCTTAGACATCCCCTTTTTTTTAGAATTTTATAGTCAAAACTAATACTTGACAAGGTCATTATAGCAACAAACTATTAAAATTTCCATTCATCTCATATAAAATTTACAAAGTTTGAACAATTCAGTACTGTAAATTTATATATGAGGACAAATAATATGAATGTTATAGATTGTTTTCAAGGTTATTTAGAGTAAAATAATGTTAATTTCAAAAATTGAGGTGTTTTTATGGATTGGTTAAAAATTGCTGAGTCTAGAAAAGAAGAGTTAGTTTCAGAACTACAACAATTAGTACAAATTGAAAGTGTTCTAGATGAAAAAAATGCAAGCCCAGATGCTCCATTTGGAAAAGGACCGTTAAAAGCTCTTGAATGGATGTTAACAAAAGGTGAGGAAAACGGTTTCAATACAAAAAATATTGATAACATGGCCGGTTGCATTGAAATGGGGGCAGGCGACGAGTTACTCGGCATTTTATGTCACGTCGATGTAGTCCCAGCAAGTAATGGGTGGACATACCCTCCTTTTAAAGGTGAAGTAGTGGATGGTAAACTCTATGGCCGTGGTGCAATCGATGATAAGGGACCAACGATTGCGGCTTGGTTAGCAATGAAAATGGTTAAAGATGCAAATATGCAATTAAATAAACGTGTAAGAATGATTATTGGAACAGACGAAGAAAGTGGCTTTAGATGTGTAAAACGATATTTTGAAACAGAAGAAATGCCATCAATCGGATTTGCTCCTGATGCAGATTTTCCTTTAATCAATGCAGAAAAAGGCATTGCAGGTTTAGAGTTTACTTTAATCAATCATATGCAAGAGTCTGAACAATTAATATCATTTCAAGCTGGAAAAAGAACAAACATGGTACCAGACCATGCAGAGGCTGTCGTTGAAAACGTGAATCCTCAATTCATTCAAAATTTTGAAAACTTTCTAGAGAAAAATAATTCCGAAGGTACTATAATAAAAGAAGGCAATCAGTTCATCATCACGATGAAAGGTAAATCTGCACATGCAATGGAGCCTGAAAAAGGTGTCAATGCAGCTGTATTACTATGTGAATTTTTAGTGGATTTCATAGATACAGGAGCAGGGAAAGAATTTATCCAGTTCGTAGTGCAATCATTTGAAAATGATCACTATGGAATTGCGTTAAACTTAGATTTTGAAGATGCTATGTCTGGTAAGACAACACTTAATCCAGGTATAGTTTCGTATGATCGAGCAAGTGGTGGTAGCATTCAAGTAAGTATGAGATACTCAGTCTCCTATCCTTTTGAAGAAAAGATCACTAAGGCACAATCAGAACTTTCAAAATCATCGTTTACTTTGGATATCCTTTCAAATTCAAAGCCACATCATGTTAGTGAAGATGATGATTTAGTTCAAACGTTATTACATGTTTACCAAAAGTATACTGGGGACACTTCAGGTCCGTTATCAACAGGTGGAGGCACATATGCTCGAACGATGAAAAAAGGTGTTGCTTTTGGCATGTTGTTCCCTGGTGAACCTGATGTAGCTCATCAAACGGATGAATATGTTGTAATCGAAAATTTAGTTAAGGCAGCGGCGATATATGCTGAGGCAATTGTTGAATTAGCAAGTAAATAATATTAAAGGATGAGGGTTTTATGAGTTATACATTATGGAATGATAAAATTGTTAAAGATGAAGAAGTAATTATCAATAAAGAAGACCGTGGATATCAATTTGGTGATGGTGTTTATGAAGTAATAAAAGTGTATAATGGTGAAATGTTTACTGCTGAAGAACATATCGATCGCCTATACCTAAGTGCTGAGAAAATAGGACTTACAATTCCATGTACTAAAGATAAATTACACATTTTACTACATGAACTAGTGGAAAAAAATACTTTAGGAACTGGTCATATCTATTTCCAAATAACTCGTGGAACTTCGCCACGTATTCATAATTTCCCTGCTGATACAGTTGTTCCAGTAATTACTGCATATACAAAAGAAAATGAACGTCCAATTGCTAACTTTGAAAAAGGTGTGAATGTAACATTTGTAGAAGATATCCGTTGGTTACGTTGTGATATTAAATCACTAAACTTATTAGGTGCAGTACTTGCTAAGCAAGAAGCAGTTGAAAAAGGTTGCTATGAAGCAATTTTACATCGCGGAGATGTGGTTACAGAAGGTTCATCTACTAATGTATTCGGTATTAAGAATGGAGTCCTATATACTCACCCAGTAAATAACTTTATTTTAAATGGGATTACACGTAATGTTGTTATACAATGTGCAAATGAAATTGGCTTACCAGTAAAAGAAGAAGCATTTACAAAATCAGCAGCATTAGAGATGGATGAATTATTTGTAACTTCAACTACTTCTGAAGTTACACCCGTTATTAAAATTGATGATGCATATATCAATGCAGGAAATGTAGGCGATTGGACTCGTAAATTACAAGCCCAATTCGAAACAAAAATTCCAAAATCACTTCAAGTGAAATAATTAGTGTTCAGGGATAGCCTTTTGATGAAGGCTATCCTCTATTTATTTTTTACAAGCTAATGTAATATTAAAGAAATGGTTCATTTTTGATTTAGGGAGTGTCTAGATTGGCTCAATTAATAAAACTTCAAGATTATATTTCAAGGTATCAAATTGATATGAATCGCTATCCCGCACAGTTTATACGTATGAAGAAAAACGGATGGGAACGAGTTAAAACAGAATGGGAATCAGGGGAACTTGTTCAAAAATGGGAGCATATTGAACATATAAAAGAAAACGAGATAGAAGAAAAGAAGCGCTTTTCACTAATTAAAAAGTTATTTAAAAAAAATCAAACTAAAGATGAAATTAATGTGCCGATAAAAAAATCTCAAAATGAACTTTCTATTGACGAAGAACAACTTCCAGATGATGAAACAACGCTTTTTTTTGAACCTAATATTGTATATAACCCTCAAGATATAGAGGAGTTAAAGAAGATATTTATGGATCAATTTTTTCACTTTCAAATTAAGTGGGCCAGTTCGACATTACGTGAAAAGTCATTTGTAAATTCGAAATTTATGAGAGATAGTTTTTTAAGAACTGTATTACAATCCTTACCGGACAATTATTTAGTTCTTTACTATCCGGTTGTTAAACTGAAAAATGCTCCAGTCGAATTAGATGTTGTCATATTAACACCTTTAGAATGTCTATGTATTACCGTTATAGAACGTGAGAATTATTCAGTTTTTGTAGGAAATAGTGAACGAGAACATTTTTGGTTGAAAAAAGTAGGAGAAACAGAAACGAAAGTATTAAATCCACTCATTCAATTAAATCGAATGGAAACAATTATTTCCAAACTATTCTCATTAAATAATGTGACGATGCCTGTTCGCAAAATTCTATTATCACGTAATGGATATTTTGATTACCCTGGAACTTTATATAATTTAGAATTTATTGATAAGCGGGACTATCCAAAATGGATTCAAGAATTAAAGCATTCAACCTCACCCATGAAGCATATGCAAATACAAGCTGCTAAAACACTTTTAAATAATGTCGAAACAACATCCTATAATCGAATGTTATAGAAGAAAGGGGGGTGTCTGTGGAGGTTCATTTTATCATCAATGAAAAGTCAGGTAGCGGTAATGGAAGGAAAGTTTGGAGCAAACTAAAAAATCAGCTAAACATAAAGTTTTTTGAACATATCACTCAATTTAGTGGTCATGCCTTACAACTATCCAAGTCTATTTCAATAGAGTTTTTAAAACGTAATGAAAAGGCATTAATTGTTGCAGTTGGTGGGGATGGAACTATTCATGAAGTTATAAATGGAATCGACCCTCAAAGTAAACTGTACATTGGTTTTGTCAAAGCTGGGTCAGGAAATGACTTTTCTAGAACATTTCAATCATTTGAAACAGCAAATGATATAGAACAATTTTTGAAAACCCCAAGTGGAAGCAAAATGGATTGTGGGCAATTGGTTTACTTTGAGGAAGCGAGAAAATTTGTAAACAATGCAGGAATTGGATTTGATGCTTTTGTTACGCTAAAAGCAAGTCACTCAAAAATAAAGAGATTACTCAATAAGATAGGGTTAGGTAAACTGAGTTATGGATTCTCAACAATTATCGCATTGTTTACATTTAAACGTTTTAATGTAGAGGTTGAAGTTGATGGCAATCTGTACAATTTCAACAAAGCTTGGTTTGTAACTGTTAGTAATCAACCATATTTTGGTGGAGGGATGAAATTATCCCCCGATTCAAAGCCTAATGATGGAGAGCTTGAAGTTACAATTGTAAACAATCTTACACATTTGAAGCTATTGTTATTGTTCGTTACTGTGTTTTTCGGTGCACATACTAAACTAACTGCAGTTACTCAATTTAAAGGAAAGACTTTTCATGTTCGAGTATCAGATCCTCTATATTTCCATACAGATGGAGAAGTAATTGGATCTACAAACGCATCCCTTACATATCAAATAATTAAAGAAAATTGGATTTGTGTAGACAACAACAGAAAATCCACGCAAATAATAGAGATTTAAGTTAAAATAATATAAAATTTACTTACATCTAAGAAATGAGGAAATATAGTGAGATTAAGAAACAAACCGTGGGCATTAGACTTTATTAATGAACATCCAGAGGTCATTATTCCAAATCCGGAGAACTTTTTAGGGAAATGGAATGAAGTATTCGGTAATGACAATCCCTTACATATAGAGGTTGGAACTGGGAAGGGACAATTCGTTACGGGTATGGCACTTCAAAATCCAGACATAAATTATATTGGGATTGAATTATATGATAGTGTCATTGTTAGTGCACTGGAAAAAGTATTAGAAGCGAACTCACCTAAAAATTTAAGACTATTAAAAGTAAATGGTGCTGATTTAGCAAAATACTTCACAAAAAATGATGTGAGCCGAGTTTATTTAAACTTTTCTGATCCATGGCCAAAAGTACGCCATGAAAAAAGACGCTTAACTTCAGACGGGTTTTTAAATTTATATGAGTCATTATTAATTGACAATGGGGAAGTTCACTTTAAAACTGACAACAGGGGCCTTTTTGAATTCTCGTTAGTGAATATGTCTCACTATGGCATGTTGCTTAAATATGTATCGCTAGATTTACATGCAAATATGCCAGAAGATAATATTATGACAGAATACGAAGAAAAGTTTTCTAAAAAGGGGCAGCCGATTTACAGATTAGAAGCACAATTTATTTCACATAGATAAAAGATGTTGTGCTAGCGATTTTTAACTGTCGATTACGATTTTTAAGGATTGCAATCTAGCATTTACAAAGGGGAGAAATGAATGGACAAACTACAATTTCATAACATGACACTAACGTGGCTTGAGGGGGGCGTTACGTCATTAGATGGCGGAGCGATGTTTGGTGTAGTACCAAAACCGTTATGGTCAAGAAAGTATCCAGTCAATGAAAAGAATCAAATTGAATGTGCAACTGAACCAATATTAATTCAATATGAAGGTAAAAACTATTTAATTGATAGTGGCGTTGGATTTAATAAGTTAAATGAGAAGCAACTACGAAACTATGGGGTAACTGAGGAATCTAGTATTTTAGAAAGTTTAGATAAGCTAGGATTATCTGCTGAAGATATTGATGTTGTATTAATGACACATCTTCATTTCGATCATGCGGGTGGACTTTCTCGTTGGGAAGGTGATGTGTTAGTACCAACTTTCCCTAATGCTAAAATCTATACAACTGAAATTGAATGGGAAGAAATGCGAAATCCAAATATTCGTTCACGGAATACGTATTGGAAGGAAAATTGGGAACCTATTCAACATCAGGTTGAGACTTTTAAGGATTCTCTTGTTCTAGCGCCTGGTATTGAAATGATTCATACTGGTGGTCATAGCGCGGGTCATGCGATTATAAAACTTACTCAAAATGGTGAAACGATGCTACATATAGCAGATTTAATGCCTACACACGGACACCAAAATCCATTATGGGTAATGGCTTATGATGATTATCCAATGACGAGTGTATTTGCAAAAGAAAAGCTTATGAAAGAAGCATTCAGTAATGGACACAAATTTATCTTCTACCACGATGCATACTACCGTATGATTCAGTGGGATGAAACTGGTAAAGAAATTGTAGATTCATTGAAAAGAAGTAAAGTAGCTGGGATTCAATTTTAGTGGTATTTATATATCAAGAAGACTCTCTTGAAAGATAGACTTTCAAGAGAGTCTTTTCAATTTCTAAATAGAATGTAACTATAGAAGATGGCGACGCCACTGAATAGAAGTATTTATCCTCTATAAGAGTCTCGGGGACAGAAAATAAGGAAAAACGAAAAACCTGTCCTCGAGAAGCGGTCTC
>NZ_JPVN01000034.1 GCF_000772945.1 Ureibacillus manganicus DSM 26584 | reverse complement strand
GTGGACTTTCACCACCAAGTTATAAGCCCATGCCGAGCGCACAAAAAAAGACCTTGAAGGACAAAACCATCAAGGTCATACAAAAAATTAATCTTTTAGATATCTAATTTTCTCCTGCTCTAAATAAGATTTCCACATTAGAAAAAGTCGATCTATATTTTCATCAACTGAATCAAAAATAGGCTCTTTGGCAGGCATATATCGAACGAATTCAGAAATTTCAGTCGGATAACCAAAATCAGCATAAATCACTTCGACCATACAAAGAGGATCTGGGTATTGCGATTTATTTTCAAATACCCAATTCAATATTAAATATAAAAACTTTTTCTTACAGACACCGTCATCCCTCACTTTAGAGTTAGTTATTTTGTCTAGATGGAGGAAAATGGCGTTATTATCTTTCGCCCAAGCTAAATCTATTACATTTTGGGGTGGATTCGGATCACATCCTATGACATGAAAAGCATGTTCAATGGCAGATTTCCTTGTCATAAAACCATGTTCAATAGCAAATAAAATATCGTTCCATGTTACATCGATTAATTTTTTAACATATTCATATGGTATAACAATATTCAGAGTATTCATCTTCTACCTATACCTCTTCATTTATACTTAGTTTAGTTTACCGTTAATAACTCCACCAACTTTAAATCTCTGGTGTGAAACCTTCCCATCAACATCAATCAAATACTCAAATATGCCCTTTTTACCATTAAATTCACCATTAACTTGAAGTAGTGTACGTGATATCTTATCTTTACCTATAACATTAAAAGTGGTCCCTTTGGCTAGCTGATCTTCTGATAAAAAACTTGCAGCACGGTGATATTTATCATCTTTTAATCCGGAACCTTTTCGCGCAGCGCCGCTAATAATCTTAGAGGCCGATTTACTATCCATACAATTCGTATTATGCACCCAAATCCCAATATCGGTCACATAATACGTATGGTAATCTTCAACTGTAAAGTTATAAACCGTAACAGGTTCGTCTAGTTTAACAAACTCAACTTTGTCAATCGTCAGGTTGCTTCCGTCAGCCTTTTGGAGTTTGTCGCCAACTTGAAGTTCATCTGCGAAGACCCAGCCTTTCCCCTCTACCCAGAACGGATGATTGTCTGTCGTCTCAATAATTTGCTCTCCAACATGTAACTTAATAATATCATCACGTTGGTTGCGGTATAAAGCTGTAACTTCTTTGTAAGCCAATTCTCCATCAGGGTTATTCTCATCTTTGGCGAGAACCTTATCTCCGACTTCAATGTCTTCGATATTCTTCTCCCCTTCGTCTGTTAACACTTTAGTTCCTGCAATAAAACAATTACAAGCATTACCAGTTTTCTTAACTACCTTGCTTGCCTTTTTAACTATCTGCTTTGCCACTTTAGTCACAACAGCTCGTGCTACTGTAACTGCCATAGGAATTAAAAACGCCCAATCGCCATCCGGATCAACTAACATCACTGGATTATTGCTTACATAGTTATATCCATTTATTGTTAACGGATCGTATAAACTTCCTCTTACCGGGTCAATAGATAGGAATACCCCATTATCTGGATTATAATATCTAGCCAATAAATAATACAATTTAGTATTTTCATCATAGCGATAGCCTGCATAACGATATGGATTTTCTGAAGCCATTGGTCCCAATTGAGACAGTATGTTCCCCCACGCATCATAGGAATACGAAGCTACTACTTCACCATTTTCATCAGTTAATGCAGTGATGTCTCCGTGATAATTGAATAAATAACGATAAGTTTTGCCATTCGTCGTCATCGTTAACGGATGACCAAAGTCGTCATAAGTGTATTCTCTTAATACTTGGTTGTTTTCGTCTGTTTCGAAAAGGACTTGAACTCCATCATAGAAATAATTAACCGTACCATCGAGAGTCGTTGTGCTCTTTCTTTTTCCCTCTTCATCATATGTGTAGCTTACAATTGTTTTTCCACTATTATCTTTAATTTCTTCTAATTGATTGAAATTGTTAAATACATAGGTTTTGGAACCATCGAATGATAAGTTCCCATTGTCATCGTATTGATAGTCTTGGTTGCCAACTTTTATTAACTGATTTACGCCATTATAAACATAGCTTTGTGTGGTTGTTGAACCAGATTTCGTAATGGTTTTGGTTTTACGATTTCCTACATCATCATAGGTATAGAAAATGCTTGTACCTTCTGGAAGGTGTTCTTCTTCCAGTTGGTTTAAATTATCATATTTATAATCCGTAATCCCTGCATTTGAAAAAACTTTATCAATATTATTGTTTGCATCATACTCGAAAGTATAGCTGTCTAAAGTAAAATCGCTTTTGCTCTTTAGTATATAGTTCGATAGGCGATTTCGATCATACTGCATGGAAATTGAGCTACCATTTGTATAGTCTATCAATTCAAGTAAACCTGTTGGACTATACTCAAATGATGCCAGCAGTTCCTCGTTTCTTTTTATTTCCTCAGTACGGTACAGATCATCTGCTTTATAGTCAAGAATTGTTACAAGTTGGGTACCTGTTTCGCTGCCAATTGTATATTTAATTTGGTTATAATATTCTTCTCCTAGGTAGGCATAATTGATTGAATTATTCCCTTCCTGAATTGATTGCGAAAAATTGTTATCATAGTAATCGAAAGTTTTATATAAAGAGGATCCTTTATTAATAGATTCTAAATGTTCGCCCTTATAGTTATATTTCCATATTAATTTCCCGCTTGAATATACCTCTGATATACGATTTAGATCATCATATTTTTTATCAATAGTTCCATTGTTTGGCAATTTAATATTTGTCAGATTGCCGTTATGGTCATAATCGTAACTGTATTTCTTTCCAATTGCATTCGTTTCTTCTTTTAATAAATTCTGACCATTGTAGAAAAATGAAGATTCATAATTTAGTGCATTACGTATGGTTTTTAGATTTCCATTGGCATCATAACCATATTTTGTAATCTTTAATTTTGGATCTAGAACTATTTCTAATTCGTTTTTATCATTATATTCATATTTATATGTCTGCTTTTTACCATTGACATTTGTTAGTACATTTCCCTTTAAATCGATTTCTTCATAGCTTTCATTTCCAAAAGCATCTACACTCGTAATACTTTTTACAAGAGCTGTGTAGTTTATGTCAAATGATTCCTTTGTTCCATCAGGCAGGGTAATAGAATTTACATCTCCAAACTCATCAGGTTCATAATTTGTAATTAATTGACCACCTACGGCATTACTGTCAGGGACAATAACTTGTAACAAATCACCCTTTGGATTATACCTATACGTAGTTGTTTTATTATTAGAATCAGTGTAGGTTTCTATATTTCCATAAGTTGTATACGTGAAGGATTGAAGAACTTTTTTAGCATTCTCGCAAGTTGTTGGTAAGTCTCCAATTTGTTCATATTCGCAAGTTAAGTTTCCATTTTGATCATACTCATTCCTTTTTGTATAACCATTTACACTTTCCATTGTTACATTGTAGTTGGAATCTAATTCATATTGAATTACGATATCACCCGATTCAACTTCTTCAGTAACATAATTATCATTCATAAAATAAGTAGTTGTTAATTTACCTTCTGGTTCAGTTATTGTTGCAATTTTATTCACCATGTCCAATGTATACTTTGTTCCTGGACGGTTTACCGCATCTACATCATTTTTTATGTCAGGCTCTTGTACCTGGGTTAGTGTTCCATTATCGTACGTAAATGTTGTTTTGCGATTTTTTGGGTCGATAATATCGGATATTCGATTATCAACATGATAGTCAAAACGAGTCGTTGTAAGGGTTATTCCATTTTTCAGCTGATCCACTTGTTTCAATTTACTACCGGAATCATAAATATACTTATAGATTGTCCCTTCAAATTCAGCTGTTTCTACTAAGCCATTTGAGTAATAGGTAAAATTAATCGATTTTGTTAAATTGGTTCCTAATTGACTTGTAATATTGATGAGTTGATCATTATTATATTCGAAGAGAATCCGATTGCCGTGTCGATCTTCCTTTGATAAAATCTTCGCAATTTGCATACCTGCGCCGTATTCTACTTTGTTGACTCTAAAGGTCGTTTTTTCTCCTTACTGGTCTGATAATTCATAATAATAGTTAACTCTATTATTCTCTAATTTTGAATATTCTCGAATAGTTAAGTATTTCCCTGGTCCTGATTTATATTGAGTCGTTGCTGGATCGTACGTAAATGTGTGTGTGGTTCCATCTTCATCAGTATAATCAATTGTATTACCAGAAGAGTTGATGAATAGATTTTCCAGAGCAGACGATGTCCATCCGTAGCCAAAGATCGATTTCTCCAGCGACTTTGAATTATACGTTCTCGTAAAGTCGAATCCATAACCGCCACGTGCTAATAAACTGAAATCATTATACTGTACCACATTATTCGCTGTTGTAATATTCGAGAATACGTTTCCACCGATTAACGGGTGGACGTCATATTTCCAATAATCTTCTAACCCAAGTCTTGCAGATGTTTTATAAGTAATCACTAACATTGGATGATATTGGCTATCGATTGGATGTTCACTTGATATAAATTTTTTATAGGTATTGACGTTTTCTTGAACACTTTTTAGTAACAAGCCATTGTTACTAGACGGATTGTACATCCAACTGTAAGTTAGATAGGTAGGAATATCCCAACTCATTTGTGCCCATGCTAAGTCTAATATGCCAGTTAATCCATGGACAGTTGATAGTGGCACACTAACAAAATCGCCACCTTTAGTCGTCCAAGGAGTTTGAGGAGTAGATTTCGCTAAGTTCCAGGTTGCCTGATTCTCAGACCAATCCTTTGTTACGTTATGAACACTAAGATCAATTTTATTGTTATTACTCGTCGATGAGTACCATAAATTTAAGCGGGAAGACATGACATCCGAATTCACCGGTATGGAGGATACATCAAACTTCAATAATCCTCGAATGATATTCTGATCATACCTACCTCCACCTATTTCCGTGTCATTTCCACCAGTTTGAGTAGGAAGTGCGCTACGAATATTTGTATCTACTACATAATTAGAAGACTGAAGTTTAACAAGTGTTGGGTCAATTGTTAGTGGATAGACACGTTTTTCATCTTCTAACCATTCTTTGTTTGGGATGACATGCAAAAATAATTCATTATTGATTACTTCGTGCTTAAGCTGTATATCATAGGAAATTGCATCTTCTGGAATCGATTCAATCTCTTTAACGGACTGAAAGCCTTCAGGTTTATAGGAATCGTACATAAAAGGCATATCAAAGTAGTATAAAGGTTCATTGTTCTCTTTTTCGTATAAATAAATTATTCCTTCTGATTCTTTCACAATTAAACCATTTAGTTCCATTTTATAAGTGAACTGATCAGGGAACCCTTCGCTTGGTTTTTCGTTGTAAATGATATCTTCCTTCACACGATCATTACCCACTGTGTACTTTATATCAATATTAGGGTAAACATCTGGATATAAGATAGATTCTCCATCCACAATGCCTTCTGTGATAGTTGGTTCGGCATCTGTGTGCTCAAGTGGTGCAAGTTCAAATTCTGCAGAAGTTTTGTTATCTTCTATTTCCATGATGGGATTGTCTGATGTCTGTTCCTGATTAAATTTGACTTTGAAAGAATTCGCTTCATTTTCAAAGACTTGTTCTTTTGCGTTTATTTTCAACTCATTTTCAATAGGCTGCCATTCATTTTTAGTATTTTTAAAATGGATAGGCTTTTGAGAAATTTCTGCTGTCAATGTTCCATCTGGATTTAAAAATGTTTTAGATGTCTCAGATCTTTCCTCAACTAATTCAACTCGATTTGCATTATTCTCAGGATTAATTTGAGGTGTGTTGACAGTTTTATCTTTTGAATCTATTGCATTAACTGTTGATATGTTGGAAATTGGTACGCTCGTAAAGACCATTGCACCAACGATGAAGGAGGATAACCATTTTGTTAAATTTTTGTTCATAAATACACCTTTCTTTTATAATATTTTGAATTTGGTAGAGCAAGAAAAGTGTATCATCAAAAATTTAATAAATATGCAAGTAAATTATGTATATAGAGGTTAGGAATTACCTTAAAAACCTAAAAAAAGGATGACCCAAAACTAGAAATTACTGGCCATCCTTTTTTTAGTTTTCATAAATTTTTTCTTCATACTCCATTTACTCAAATCGATACATATTCCAAAAACCGATGTCTTCAAAACCAAGGCGTTTGTAGATTTTCCCCGCTTCAGGATTATCATAAAATAAGCATAGTTCTTTTCCTTCAGCTAATAGCTCTTTACATAGCTTGATCATAATATCAGATGCGTAGCCTTTTCTTTTATAATCTTCCCGAGTCGCAACCCCCACCACCATAGCAGAATGTTTATTTTCCGCTGTTGTAGAAGCAGTGGAAACAATTTTCCCGTCCACTCGAACAAAATATGTCTTACCTGTCCCATCTTTTAATGCTCTTTCCTTCGATTCTACTGTTATGTTACTAGATTGAAATTCAGGAATCGATTTAAGTAGCTCTACTAATTCAACTATATCCTCATTTGCCATCAATTGAATGTACTCAAGATCCTCATCCCTTTTCATAACCGTGGGATCCGTACATTTTGCATAATAAAATTGATTTTCTGTGTTTAGTTTTTTAGGAATAAGTGCTTTTAATGGTTCAACCACTTCTTTTAAACCCGAAAGTTCTCTCATAGAAGGATCAGCTAACATTATATTCGCAAATCCCTCCACATCGTACTTACCTTCAGCGTAAGGGATATAAGTGCCTTCCCACTTTAATAAAACTGCGTCTAATTCCCCTACATCATTAAATCCGCCCCAAAGTTTCTGGAAGTCTTGTTCAAATCCATAGACCTCTACATCTCCAATGATAAATAAGTTTTCTGCAGGCTTTTTACTTACAAATGCCATCAATTGTCTCTGTCTTCTTCAAATAGCCTTCTAAACATTCTATCACTCCCAATACATTTGCAATAAGTTACCACAGTTTTATAAGACAATCAATAGTACGAAAAAACTTCTGAATATCCCCTCTTAAAATTCATATACATATTTCATACGTACATATTTAGATTAGGAGAGATACATATGGAATGGTTAACCGATGAGTTTTTCGTAGGTTTAATAACAATCATTTTAATCGACCTCGTATTGGCTGGTGATAATGCACTCCTTATAGGGTTGGTAGCAAAAAATTTACCAAAAAGTCAACAAAAAAAGGCAATTATTTTTGGCGCGTTTACTGCTGTATTTGTTCGAATCGCGTTTACATTAGTTGCTGTAAGACTACTCGAAATCGATGGCCTTTTGTTAGTAGGAGGAGTTCTATTATTATATATTGCTTACAAAATTTTACTCGCTGATCAACAAATGAATATGAAACCAAGTAAAAATACGTTTTTTGGTGCGATTGGAACGATTATTTTAGCAGATTTACTAATGGGCATTGACAATATTATCGCAGTGGCCGGGGCATCTGATGGAAATACATTGCTTGTGATTATCGGGTTGGCAATCTCTATTCCAATCGTTATTTGGGGTAGCACATTTGTCATTATATTATTAGAAAAGCTACCAATTATTCTTTTTGTTGGTACGGGTATATTAGCTTATACTGGAGCCAAAATGATTACACAAGATCCCTATGTTGACCAGTTTTTTCCGACGACACATTCAGTTCAACAATTTCAGGCCATTGTTGTAATCACAGTCCTTCTCATCAGCATTACTGTAAAGCTGTATTTAATAAGAAAAAATCGAAAAGTCGTCCAAAAATAAGGACGACTTTTCTCAATAATGATATTTGTTACGAGTGGCTACAATAAGGAAAATCGCTGGAATTGTAAAGACAATCATCCCTAAGAAGGCTAAACCAGGTTGAATCTCATAAAGAAACCCACCCCAAAAAGTTAGTAAAGCTGCACTTAAACTCATAGCTAATGCTGAATAGACTCCTTGTGCATTGGAAAGTTGCTGCTTTGGCAACACTTTTGTAATATATTGGATAAAGGCAAAATGTGCCATAGCAAAAGAAAGTGAGTGCAATGTTTGTGACAAAATAAACGACCACACACTTGGAAATAGCCAAATCATTATCCATCGCACTGTCGCAGCGATTGCAGCTATTAATAGCAATGTTGATGTTCGATAATGAGAAAATACTTCAGCCTTACTTAAATACAGGATTTCAAAAATCACTGCTATATTTAAAATGAGCCCTATATAAAGTGTTTCCACTCCTAAATCCTGTAGATAGATATAACTATAACTATAATAGGATGCTAAAGACCCTTGCAAAAGAATCACTATGAATAGAATCAGTGGAAATCCTTTTATTTTAAATAAACTGCGCATTGAGTACGAACCTTTTCGATCCGCAGCAGTTGGTTGTTCTAAGAGACTAGCAGGTGCAGGCATTGCTTGCAACAACAACATGATAAAAAGAGATACAATCATACACCATAAAATAGCATTTTCATTAAATACACTAATAATTCCACTAATGATGAACACCGCTACGACAAACCCAATTGATCCATATGAGCGACTTTTCCCATAATGGACATTTCCTTCTTGAACAAGTACTGTTGCCCCACTTTCAATGGCAGGTAGCAATGAAGGGTAAAATAAACTAAATACAAATGTAATAATTAATAAAGACGTATAAGAATTGGCTGGGATATACGTTAATGTAATAATTATAGAACCAATTACTAACAACAATATTAGTTTTTTATTACTTAAAAACTTTGCTGCGAATGGATAGGCAAATAAGGTAGCGACAGCTCTTGCAATTAGGCCAATACCCATTATAAAACCGACTTCGGACACGTGAAGACCCTTTCCTTCCACTAACCAGCCAGGCCAATATTGCATAAATACGCCCCATGTAAAGAAAAAGATAAAGAAATTCTGAGAAAGCCAACGTTGATTATTCATATATGTAAATATCCTCCAAAGAAAAAACGTCCATTAGCTGATTTTAGCATAATGGACGGCAATGTACTAAATACTTCTTCAAACAGTATAGTACTACTGTTGATGGTTTAATAATTTTTTAATATCTTCGATTAATTCCTCGCAAACCTCTTTTGTCGTAAACCAAGAAGTTACAAAACGAATAGCAAATCCCCCATCAACCGGTTCCCAAACTTCAAAATCATACAATTCACTCAAACTTTCCATTACTTCTTTACTGAAGATCGGGAAAATTTGATTCGTTGATGATTCACTGAAGAACGGTACATCTAATGCTTTTAATTCATTAGTTAAAAATCTTGCAAGGTCGTTAATTTGATAACCTAATTGCAAATAAAGATCATCTTGAAACATTCTTTCAAATTGAATCCCTACAACATAACCTTTTGCAAGTAATGCTCCTTTATTTTTTATATGATGCCTAAAATATGGTTTTAAGCGGTCGTTAAACAGAACAATCGCTTCCCCGCTTAACATCCCGATTTTCGTTCCACCAATATATAAACAATCACATAAATCTTTAAACATATTAAAAGTTATATCACTAGCAGCAAGTCCACTAGCAAGTCTTGCCCCATCTATAAATAAATATAAATTATGCTCTTTGCAGTAATCGCTAATCGCTTTTAGTTCCTCATAGCTATAAACCGTTCCTAATTCTGTCGATTGGGAAATGTACACCATCCCAATTTTCACCATATGTTCGTCATAGTGCGCTTTTAAAGCATGTTCAATATGAGCGGGCGTTAATTTTCCATCGATTCCTTCTTCAGTCACAACTTTGTGTCCTGTAGCTTCAACCGCACCAGTTTCATAAACATTAATATGAGCTGTACTACAAGCTAACACTGCTTCAAAGGGACGTAGGATATAAGAAATCACTGTTGCATTTGCTTGAGTCCCACCTGTTACAAAATGAATATCACAATTGTCAGTTTCAAGTTTTTGTTTAATTAATTGTTTTGCATTATCTGAATGCTTGTCTAGACCATAGCCTTTATTTTGTTCATTACTCGCTTGCAGCAATGATTCTAGTAATGCTGGATGAGCTAATTCACTATAATCGTTTCGAAAACTGTATTTCATCATATAACCCCACTTCTTCAGGTATAATGTCCTTTATAAAAACGATAGAACATAAAACATAATATCACGTCGAAATAAATATTTTTATACTTTTTTAAAATGATGTAAAATTCAAAAAATATAGGCAAAAAAATAGCTTAGGGATATCTTGACTCCCTAAGCATTTTGTTCATTTTTTACGAATATCTTGAAATTGTTTGTTCTAGTTTTTGACGAAGATTTGGAAGATCGTACGATGATATTGATAATCGTACATGGCTTTCATCCGCATCAAACGCTTCTGCTAAAAAGCCACCAAAACCTCTTGCACGACGGTCGACTTGCATTAAAATATCTACCTGATTTTCTGACTGTGATAAGAACACTACTTCTAGCTCATCTAAACGTCCACGGAATGGCCCACTAACTGGTACATATTCGAATTCTTGGATAAACGGATATTTACTTTTATAGCGATAAGATGCTTTTTCACATTCAGCTTTACGTAATCTAAAACCAAGATTTTGAACTTCGTTTAATACGCTTGCAGCAATTTTTGAAGGACGTATTTCAATATAGTCTTTATCCTCTGAGTCTGCACCACTGCGAATGTCTAATTCTGTTTTAACCCATACACGTGTACTACCAACTGTTGCTGGCATGTCATATGGCAATTGGAATGAGAATGGAATTGTTTTTCTTTCATTTGCTTTTATAGTGAATGGCTCACTTACACGATAATTCTCAATCGGTGCTTTCGATGTATACTTCGTGTCTTCTATTTCTTTAATGTACGTTGTATACAAAGTTAAATAAATAGCATCAATTTGTTGTTCAACATTACCACCATAAATTTCTACTTCTCCACGAATAATTTCTCCAGCTTCGTAGGATGATTTTGTTAATTTCGTATCAACTTTCGATGAACCGATTCCAATACTAGCTAGCATTTTGTTGAAAAATGACATAGTATACGTTCCTCCAATGGAAATAAAATTGTCTATATTTTTTACGAATCAGAATGCAAAAAGATTCCAAAAAATATTAATTTGAAGGATAAATTTTTTGTACATATTGTATGTCTTGTACAATCAGTTCTTTTAGTACGTTTTCGTCAACATCTGCTAGCTTGTTAATATAAACACATGACTTACCTGTTGTATGTTTTCCAAGACGACTTAATAATTCCTCACGGTTCGGCAAACTTGGTGAAAAATAAAGGCTTATCTTTGCTTTTCGAGGGGAGAACCCAGCTAGAGGTGCATCACCTTCATGCCCGGTTGCGTATTTGTAATGATATGAGCCAAAACCAATAATGCTTGGACCCCACATTTTTGCTTCATAACCAGAAGTTTCTTCAAAAATTTTCAATAAGTTATATGCATCTTCGCGCTTTTTTAAACTATCAACGCTTTCAATAAATTCTATTACACTTTGATCTGTTTCTTTTGTTTTTAGTTCGTATTTTACCAAGGGATTTAACCTCCTAAAAAGCTTATTGGAAAAATTATACCAATGTTAAATATTTAATGGGAAGTAAAAGATACTAAAACGATAATAGTAAGGTGAAGAGTTTTTTATATTGTAAATGTAGAATTGTTCGTTGAGTAGTTGTATTCGAAATGTCTTTCATAACGATGATGAAGACCTTTTCGGAACCAAAACTGGCTTGAAATGTCCTTCATTACGCAGATGAAGACCTTTTCGGAACAGAATCTGGCTCAAAATGTCCTTCATTATGCCGATGAAGACCTTTTCAGAACGAAATCTTGCTCAAAATGTCCTTCATTACGCCAATGAAGACCTTTTCAGAATGAAATCTTGCTAGAAATGTCCTTCATAACGATGATGAAGACCTTTTTGGAGCAGAATCTACCTCAAAATGTCCTTCATTACGCCGATGAAGACCTTTTCAGAACGAAAACTGGCTTGAAATGTCCTTCATTACACCGATGAAGACCTTTTCAGAACGAAAACTGGCTTGAAATGTCCTTCATTACGCCGATGAAGACCTTTTGAGAACGAAATCTTGCTAGAAATGTCCTTCATAACGATGATGAAGACCTTTTTGGAGCAGAATCTGGCTCAAAATGTCCTTCATTACGCCGATGAAGACCTTTTTGGAACGAATTTGTTTTCGAAATGTCCTTCATAAAAGTAATGAAGACCGCACAAATTAAAAAACCCTAACTTTTTATGAACTCTAAAGTTTCATTAATTAGTTAGGGGTTTTCATTACACATATGCCGATGTTTCAAAACTGAAATTTTACTAAAACTTTTGCATTAATAGTAATCAAACCTTGTTCAATAGGCGTTTGAAAGGATTCCTGCGTCATTGACACCGCTCTATACATGATTGGTGGTGTATCTACTGTTTCTTCTACGATCTGTATTGGCTGTGGGTGAATTGGAAGTCTCAAAGTCTCAGCAATCGTTCTTGCCTTTGCTACAGCATTGAATAATGCAATTTGTAATGCTTGATGATAATACATACTTTCATTTTCTAATTTAAATTCTAGGGAGGATACACGATTCGCACCGTTTTTAACGGCTGTATCTATAACCATTCCAACTTGACTAATATTGCTAATCTTAACTGTCAAAGCATTTGTCACTTCATATCCTCTAAACACTTGGTGCCCTTCAACATAATCGTATTGTGGAAAAATCGAAAATGATGATGTTTGAATATCTTCCCTACTAATACCAAGTGATAGTAAAGCTTGAATCACTTGATTCATTTTATTTGCATTTTGTCTTTGTGCTTCGTTCAAATCTTTTGACTCAGTGACAACTTCTATTCTAATTTCCGCATAATTTGGAGCTACATTAACCTCACCAGTACCATTTACAGTGATTTCACGAGACTTATGTTTCATATAAGGATTTACTGAGTGGTCCACAAAAATGGGCCCCTTTCTAAGATCTAATATAATGTATAAAATCAAGCATCTCAGGTTCAGCACCTAATGAGCGTAGTTTTGTGTTAATTTGCCCACGATGATAGTGCCCATGTAAACATACATGTGTTAAAATTTCTCGAATTGTATTTTGATATTCATTACCTTTACTATTTTTATAAATGATGGTCTTCTCTAAATCATCTTTTGTAGCAATTAGGAGATAAGAAATAATGTTTTCTTCATTTTTTTTTACTAATTGCTCACAAAAATCTAAATTTACATCCGCCCAAATAGGAAGTTTAGAGCTGTCAATTCCTTGTAAACGTGCCATCCATACTATTTCAGAAAATAAAATATGGGAAAATAAACGAATGACCTCCTGCTGTTCCTCATCTATATTATGCAAAGAAGCAAGAATTCGTTTATTTGCCCAAATTAAATGTTCATACATTTTTTGAATAGTTTCCAATGATGCACATCCTTAAAATGTTTTTACCTCAACATATGCTTTTTATGTGAATTGATGAACTATCGACATTAAAAAACCCCCTACATCGTAAATTAGGGGGTTGATGTTATATTCATAGATTTTCATTAGGAGACTCTACCTTGGGAATCTCAACTTTTTTCATCTTCCATAAAGTCAAATGGTGAAACTCCATTCATCCCTATTAATGGATGGACTGTATGAGCTGTTTCAGTTGTCAATGCAGGAATAACAGCATCGCCTAAAACTGTTAAAATTTCTTGTTGTTCTCTAACTTCATTGCTAACGTTACCTTTTGGAGATTGCTGTTCAACTTTTATTATCACATCTGGCGGATTAACTTCTTTTAGAACCACTTCTTCCGGTTCCATTGGATTTAACCTAGCTCTTAAACTTGTTAGTCTTTGAAGATCATCGGTTTTGTTTAATCCAGTTGTGAAAACTTCCGGTTCCCCACAAAGAATTAGGAAGTTTTTTGCCCTAGTAATCCCTGTATACAATAAATTTCTGCGCAACATTTTTGAATAGCCACGGACAATTGGCATAATGACCGTTTGGAATTCACTACCTTGGGATTTGTGAATAGAACAGCAATAGGCCAATGTAATCTGGTTAAGATCAGATCGAAGGTATGTGATTTCATTGCCATCAAAGGAAACAACGAGTAAATCCTGTTTCTCAATATTTTCCTTTGCTTTAATAATCGCAATAACTTCACCCATATCTCCATTAAAAACATTACTTTCAGGCTGGTTGACAAGTTGTAGAACTTTATCGCCAATTCGATAGACGACATCTCCAAAAGCCAATTCTTTTCTTGAACCATCTTCATTTGGATTCACTAATTCTTGGATTTTTTTATTTAGTTGATCGATTCCAGCTGGACCTTTATACATTGGTGCAAGAACTTGAATATCTCGAATCGACTGCCCCTTTGAAATGGCACTTTTCACAATTTGCGTGACGACACTCGCTACTTGATCTGCCGATGCTTTAATAAATGAACGATCTACCGTTTTCTCACTAATTTTTGTTTGGTTAGGGATTTCACCTTTTTTAATCTGGTGAGCTAGTTCAATGATTGTCGACCCTTCCGCTTGTCTGTATACATCAGTCAATTCAACCGTAGGAATTTGTTTAGAAGAAAGTAAGTCTTTTAGCACTTGTCCAGGTCCTACCGGCGGAAGCTGGTCTTGGTCACCAACAAATACGACTTGAGCATCTTCATTGATACTTTTCAATAGTTGATGAGCAAGCCAAGTATCGACCATGGACATCTCATCGATAATTATAAGTCTTCCTTCTATTTCTCGTTCCGTTTCTTCCTCTTTTTCTAAACCATTAAAGCCTAGTAAACGATGGATTGTCATTGCGGGTAAGTCAGTGGATTCAGCTAATCTTTTCGCTGCTCGTCCAGTTGGTGCAGCTAATACAATAGGAAATGGTTCTTCTTTTTTTGCATACTCTTTTGGATTTAGAGAAAGACCATTTAGTTCAGCATACACTTCTACTAATCCTCGAATAACTGTCGTTTTTCCCGTACCTGGACCACCAGTTAAAATCATTACCGAAGAGTTCAATGCACACTCAATAGCACTCGCTTGCGTTTCTGCATATGTAACATCAAACCGTTCTTCTACTTCACCAATAGCTTTTCGAATTTCATCTTTTGAAAAACGTTGTTGCTTTTTATTTTGAGAGATTAACTCTAAAATTTTTGAAGCAATCCCAATTTCACTAAAGTACAATGAGGGCAAATATAGTCTTGTTTCCTCTCCACTAATTTTGCTTTCCTCTCGCATTTCTATAACGGCCTTGGAAATGGCTTCGTACGGTATTTCCTCGCGCTGACTTTGTTCTAAGAGAGCTTTAACTTGTGGTAATACATGTTCTGCATCTAGATAGACATGACCTTCTGACAGAGAGGCGTTCGTTAGTACGTGAAGTACTGCCGCCTTAATACGGTCAGGATGATTCCCCGTTATGCCAAGTTTAAAACCTAATTCATCTGCACGACTAAAACCTATTCCTTCAACATCTTCGATTAGTCGGAACGGATTTTCAGTTAGTAGTGATATTGTATCTTCTCGGTAAGTTTGATAGATTTTCATGCCCAATTGAGGACCAAATCCCCATTGATTTAATTGAATTATTATTCTTTCTAATCCTAAATTTTGTTCGAGAGTTTCACGTATAGCGATCTTTTTATCTTCTTTTAAACGCGGTACGATATCGAGCGCATTTGGATCTTCCATAATTTTTTTAATCGCATCGGCGCCAAGTTTTTCTACAATAATTTCAGCAGTTTTACGCCCTACTCCAGGGAATAAATCACTCGATAAATAATGAACGACACCTTGCTCTGTTGCTGGTACTTCTTTTTCGAAAGTTTCCATTTGAAACTGTTGTCCATATTTTGGATGGCTTTTTAATACCCCTGTAAATCGATAAAGATCTTCTTCAGCGAGATTAGGAAAATAACCTACTACCATAATCTCTTTTTCGTCGTATTGTATATTGGTTTCTTGAATCTTTACTCTAATTACAGAATACATATTTGCTGGATTATGAAAAATGGATGCGATCGGTCGTCCAAGTATAAATAATTTATTCACTTCAAATAAGTTAAGGTTATTTACCATTATTACAACCTCCCCTTGCCGTTATTCGTAACTTCGATTTTATCATAGACGAAGCCTCCTGTCTTACTTGTAAAAACTATCTTTCAACTATTTATATATATTGATTTTCGAAAAATAGAGACAATGATATGATTAGTAAATGGTAAATTACATAGAAAGGCTTGTGAATATTTTGGAATTTAGACCATGTATCGATCTCCATGATGGTAAAGTAAAACAAATAGTAGGAAGCACATTAGGTCATTTGGATAAATCTGTAGTAGAAAATTTTATATCAGAATATGATTCAGCTTATTATGCGAAAATGTTTAAAGAAAATAACTTAACCGGCGGGCATGTTATTATGCTTGGTTCGGGTAATGAAGAAGCTGCCTTATTAGCATTGCAAACCTATCCTGGAGGATTACAGGTAGGTGGCGGTATAAACGTTGACAATGCGAAGAAGTATATTGACGCTGGGGCATCACACATTATCGTTACATCTTATATATTCCACGATGGGCAATTAGATTTAGAGAGATTAAATCAGTTAGTCGAGACTATTGGGAAGGAACATATTGTTATTGATCTTAGCTGTCGAAAACGTGATGACAAGTGGTTTGTCGTTACAGATAAATGGACAAAGTTTAGTGATTTTGAAGTAAATAAGGAAAGCATTTCGTATATCGAACAGTTTTGCGATGAGTTATTAATTCATGCAGTGGATGTTGAAGGGAAGCGTAGTGGTATGCAAGAAGAACTGGTACGCGATTTAGCAAGTTGGACCTCAATTCCTACAACATATGCTGGAGGAGTTAGATCTTTAGAGGATTTAAGAAAATTTGAGGAAATTTCTAAAGGCAAACTTCATGTAACAATTGGTAGCGCGTTAAATATATTTGGTGGCGAGTTAATGTATGAGGACGTTGTGGATTATTGTAGGAAATAAAGGACAGAGCAAGGGAATATTTTCTGTCAAAATTGGTGACGGGACAGAAATTTGAGGGTTTCTCATAAAGTGTCACGTAGACTTACGTTTCGTGACAGAAATTAAAAATTGCTGGAAAAGTGTCACATAAACGCCAATTAAAAATTCACAGCACACTCAAAAATGGACCTATCTAATCAATAGGTCCATTTTTCATCAAACTATTTAATTTAAACGCTGGCTGAGCATATCGTAAATATATTTTGCCTGATCAAATTCAGGGGCAATTGTGAAAGCTTGTTTTAAATGATACATAGCAGCATCAGTATCTTCTGTTGATACCGCAAGCAGAACACCAAGATTGTAATGTGCATCTGCATTATTCGAATCCTGTTCGAGAACAAATTCCAATTCGCTTTTTGCTACATCAAACATTTCTAATGTACATAACAAAATAGCATATGAAAGACGGATTTGTATATCATCTGGTGCTAGCTCAGCTGCTCTTTGCATGTATGGCAATGCCAATTTATATTTTTCTTCACGTTCAAAGGATTTTGCTAACATGTAGTAGGCATCCGCACCTTCAATACCAAAATCAATTGATTTTTGATATAATTTTGCCGCTTCGATATAACGCTCTGAATCGTAATAGAGACCCGCTAACCCGTAATAGGCAGTCGCTGTTGTTTCATCAACGGTAATGGCTTTTTGGAAAAAACGTTCTGCCCGCTCAATATCATTCATGGCAGCAAGCAAATTGCCAAAATTCACATAACCAATTGGATTGTTTGGTTCATTATCAATTGCTTCAGTAAATGCTTTCGCTGCCTCTTCATAACGCTTCTCTTGAAACGCTCTTATTCCAATTTCGTTAAAATCCATTTCTATACACCTCAAATAGACGACCGCAAAGCAATATAGCAGCCGTCTAGAATCTAACCAACATAAGTTAATTTTTTGCTATTATTAAATACCTCATCAATCGTTCCGCCACCTAAGCATACTTCACCATCATACAAGACAACCGCTTGACCAGGTGTAATTGCACGAACTGGTTCTTCAAAAGTAATGTGTGCACTGCCATCTTCTAATAACTCCACTTCAACAGGTGTATCTTCTTGTCTATAGCGGAATTTTGCAGTACAGCTAAATTTAGTAGGCATTTCTTTAGCTGAAGTAAAGCCCATTTTTACTGCTTTTAAAGATGTCGAATACAAAGCTTCATGGTGAAAACCTTGTCCAACATATAATACATTACGTACTAAATCTTTCCCTAGTACAAACCATGGATCACCATCTCCACCAATTCCTAAACCATGACGCTGACCAATTGTATAATACATTAATCCATCATGTGTCCCCATTACTTTCCCATCAAATGTTTCCATTTTGCCTGGTTGAGCAGGTAAATATTGGCTCAAAAACTCTTTAAAGTTACGTTCTCCAATAAAACAAATTCCAGTAGAGTCTTTTTTCTTTGCAGTTGCAAGTCCTGCTTCTTCTGCAATTTTACGTACTTCAGGTTTTTCAATGCCACCAATTGGGAACATTACATGTTTTAATTGGTCTTGTGATAATTGATTTAAGAAATACGTTTGGTCTTTATTTCGGTCAAGCCCACGAAGCATAAGAACTTCTCCATCGCGTTCGAGGGCGCGAGCATAGTGACCAGTTGCTAAGTAATCAGCACCTAGTTTTAATGCATGTTCTAAAAAGGCTTTAAATTTAATTTCTTTATTACACATTACATCTGGGTTCGGCGTTCTCCCAGCTTTATATTCTTCAAGGAAGTAAGAAAATACTTTATCCCAATATTGTTTTTCAAAGTTCACCGCATAATATGGAATGCCGATTTGATTACACACTTTAATGACATCATCGTAATCTTCTGTTGCTGTACAAACACCAAATTCATCAGTATCGTCCCAGTTTTTCATAAAGATTCCAATAACATCATAACCTTGCTGCTTTAGTAAATATGCAGCAACTGATGAATCGACTCCACCTGACATTCCAACGACTACCCGGATTTGTGATGGGTCTTTTGTTTCTACCATTTTGTTCACCTTTTCTATTTTTATCAAATGTTCCTTAACGTAATTGTGTCTACTGTTCTCTATTCATTCAGGCAGGTTTGGCGAAAATGAAGTTAGTCTACGAGCCTATTGACAATTTTCGCAGTACGTATTGCAGCTTCTTGAATTTGTTCTTCAGTTAATCCCAAACCGAAACTAAATCGAATGGAATTTCTTAGTTCTTCGGCACCTTTACCGAACATCGCTACAAGGACGTGAGAAGGATCAATTGAACCTGCTGTACATGCGGAACCACTTGAAGCATAAATTTTTGACATATCTAGATTCACTAAAAACGATTCTACTTCTGTTCCTTTAAAACTTATATTCAAAACATGCTGTAATGTATGTTCTTGATTGCCATTTACTTCAAATTGAATGTTTTCTTTGTTTAACTCATCGATAAACAAATCACGAAACTTTTTAAACTTTTCTTTTTTAATTTCAATTTCTTGTTGAGCGATTTCAACAGCCTTTGCAAAGCCAACTGTAGCAGGTACATTTTCAGTTCCCGCGCGTCTTTTTTTCTCCTGTGAACCACCAAAAGACGTTGGACTTAGAGGAATTCCAGTTCTTTGATATAAAAAACCAATTCCTTTAGGACCATTTAACTTATGACTCGAAACACTTAGTAGATCTACGTTTAATTCATCTACATGAAGTCTTTCAATCCCATAAGCTTGGACTGCATCGGTATGAAATGTTGCTTGATAACCTTTTAGAATTTCACCAATTTCAGCTATTGGCTGAACAGTTCCTACTTCATTATTTCCATACATAATTGTTACCAGAATAGTATCTTCCCTTAGTGCATTTTTAAATGTATCAATGGAAATTCGTCCGCTACGATCAACTGGTAGATATGTGATTTCAAAGCCCTCTTGTTCTAATTTTTCACAAGCATGCATAACTGCATGGTGTTCAATTTGTGTCGTAATAATATGTTTACCTTTTTCCCGAAGTGCATATGCTGTTCCGAAAATTGCCATATTATCTGCTTCTGTCCCACCACTTGTGACAATGATTTCATTATCTTTAGCGCCTATCGACTTTGCAAAAATCTGTCTTGCATCATCTAGTGCCTTTCGTGCCAAACGACCAACTGTATGGATACTTGAAGGATTACCGTAAACTTCTGACATTGCCTTTGTCATCACGTTGATAACTTCTGGATGCATCGGTGAAGTTGCTGCATGGTCTAGATAAATATCGTTCATCGTTTGTCAATAACTCCTTTAAAGAAAACTATGTTATATATAGAACATATACCCGTCATACTCAGTATCGTCTTTATGATTAGCTAAATCTTGGAGAGAAGTAGTATCGAGCACATTTTTTACCGCATCTCGTATACGAATCCATAGTTCGCGTTGAGGTGATTCTTCTTCTTCAATCCCTTCAACCGGCTGAATTGGTCCTTCTAGAACTTTAATTACATCAGCTGCAGAAATTTTTTCAGGGGAAAGTGCGAGTAAATATCCTCCATAAGCGCCCCGCACACTTTTTACAAGTCCTGCAATACGTAATGGGGAAACAAGTTGCTCTAAATAAGCTTCAGACAATTCTTTTTCCTCTGCTATTTGTCTTAAGGGAACTGGACCTTCTCCATAATGTTTAGCAAGTTCAATCATAATTGTTAATCCGTATCTACCTTTTGTAGAAATTTTCATTATATGCACCTCTATTTTACTTGTCCATCTTTTTGCTCAATTATACCATAACACCACTAATTCCACTTGGAAAAGGTCTATTTTAAAGAAATGTGATACATTTAAATTGAGAGAATTTACGTATGGAGGATGAAATCAATGCAAAATGAACCGTTAGCATTTCGAATGCGTCCTCGCAATTTAAATGAGGTAGTTGGCCAACAACACATAATCGGAGAAACTACAGCTTTATATAAAATGATTGAGAATGGTCATGTACCATCGATGCTTTTATATGGAGAGCCTGGGATTGGAAAAACATCAATTGCCTTTGCTATTGCGGGGAGTTCAAAACTACCATTCTACTCTTTAAACGCTACTCATGCTGGAAAAAAAGATGTAGAACAAATTGTAGGTGAAGCTAGACTTGCTGGTAAAGTCATTTTATTTCTTGATGAAATTCATCGATTTAATAAATTGCAACAGGATACTCTACTCCCCCACGTTGAGAATGGCTCAATTATCTTAATAGGTGCAACTACTGAAAATCCATTTCATGATGTAAATCCTGCAATTCGCTCCCGCTGTGGAGAAATTTTGCAACTAAAACGGCTAACCTTAGATGATCTAGTGAAATTATTAGCGAATGCATTAAAGAATGAAGATCGAGGTCTTGGTAAACATCCAATTGAAATCTCAGAAGAACAGCTAAAAAAAATTGCACTTAGTGCCAATGGTGATGCTAGAAAAGCTCTAACATTACTAGAATCTATTTATTTTGCATCCGATGAAGTTGATGGAGTAACAATTGTAAAAGACCATATAATTGAACATCTTGCACAAAGAATAGGTGTCTATGGAGATAAAGCAGGTACTCATTTTTATAATTTGTTGTCTGCTCTTCAAAAATCAGTTCGCGGTAGTGATACAAATGCTGCACTCTATTACCTAGCACATTTGCTTGAAACTGGAGATTTAATCGCAGTTTGTAGAAGGCTACTAGTAATGGCATATGAAGATATTGGTCTAGCTAATCCAGAAGTTGGTGCACACGTTTTTGCTGCTACTGAATCCGCTAAAAGACTCGGATTACCAGAAGCTAGAATCCCATTAGCAACTGCAGTCGTTGAAATGTGCCTATCCGAAAAGTCAAATTCAGCTTATTCTGCACTTGATGCGGCTATTAAAGCAATCAATGAAGGTAAAACAGGTGATATTCCCCTCCATTTGCGTGATGGCCACTACGCAGGTGCAAAAGCATTAGGTCATGTTGGATACAAATATCCCCACGATACACCGATTGGTACTTTTGGTGGGTGGGTCGATCAGCAATATTTACCTGATAATCTGATTGGACAAGAATTTTACAAACCAGTTATTTCAGGTGAAGAAAAAAAATTAGCTGCGATATACGACAGACTGAAGTCATTTAAAAAAGATATATAATAGAAAAGCTCACATGTCTTTTAGTCAGAGACATGCGAGCTTTTTAATTAATGTGTTACTTTAGAAAATTTAATGAAATAATTATATAAGATCGAAAGACTTCCGGTCATAGATGTATTTTTTTCAAGAATTGATTTCTTAAATTTCCCTCTTTCACCTTCGAAGAGTTGAATTCCTTCATAACTTTCACAGATCTCATCTAACAACTCATGTTCATCATTTAAGTTTTCATGAGGTAAGCAATTTGCAGCTACCTCAAATCCTTCAATGAAATTATCTACATCTTCATCTGTTTTTAAGTCCGACAGATTTCTTTCTGCAAGTGTTTTAAAGTATACTAATCTTCCCACAACGTCCAAATATAATGACCAGTAGACATTGGCATTAGGAATACCATTTTCATCGACGTACTTAACAAAAAATTGAAGTGTTTGTTGGAACAAATTATTTAATCCCTTAAAAGCCTTTCCCCAATTTTGAGAAGTATCGATGTAGTCAAAAATAATTTCGTCTACTTTTTCTTGAAGCTGAGCCACATTTAATAGATCATTTTTTATTTCCAGTTGTGTGAACATATTTTCTCCCCCCTATATTCAACAATAACAATAATATAACAATAAATTCCCATTCATTTTTTGGAAAATAAAAAATAACGTAAAAACAGCCATATAAATGGAGGATTTAATCATTTTTGACAAAATTCCGAACATTGTTGTTTTGCATTATTCATTATTAATGTTTTATTTGTATAATTTTAGTAATTGTAGTTTTCATTAAAACGTGACAAATTTGTGAAAATATTGTATAAATTAAGAAAATAGTAGAATGATAAGTACTCGTATTTGGGGGAATAATATGAATATTAACATTATAAAGCAGAAGGATTTATTCGAGAAAAATACTATCATTATGTTAATTTATGGTTTAGCTGCAGGATTAGGGGGAACAGCACAATTTATCATTGGAAGACCAATTGGAATTGCGCTTTCACTATTTATTCCACTACTTTTAACTCTAATCTTTTTTTTGATTCAAAGAAGAATGCAAATTTTGCAACGCTTATTCCCTTATCTAGTATTAATATCAATGATTATTACTATTTACTTTACGATAACTTCTTATAAAGTAACGTTAGCAACAATCGTTATGAGCTTTTTTGCGTTAATTATTGGAAGTATTCATAACCAATTTTCAATCTTCATTTTTGCATATATTTGTTCTCTAATTGACCTTATACTAAACTTTACTCTAGATACTGGGGGCTTTGCTGTAGACCCAGCAAATGTATTTGTTGTCCATGCTTTAATGGCTTTAGGGATTATCTTGCAAGTTCGTCAAAATAAAAAGCTACAAAAAAGTACTGAAAACTTAATGATTGAAGAAAATTTAAAGGCCAAAAAGGAAGAACAATTACATTTGCATTTAAATAATGCCGTTCAAAGTATCACATCTAAATTAGAAATAATAACAGATAGTATGAACAGCGCTACAACTGCTCAAAGTGAAATGCTTTCTTCTGTTCAAGAAGTAAGTGCTGGTTCACAAAGACAATCTGAACATGTTGTAGAAATAGTAAAAAATGCTGAGTTAACATCATCAGAAATAAGTGCAATGATTCAACAGTTACACGATATTTTAAATGATGCAGGAAATGTTAGTAATAATGCAGTTGCTGGTGCTAAAACGATGAATGACTTAAAAAATGAAATAGATTCATTTACTCAGTTTTTTGAAGAATTGAACAAAACATTTACAATTCTATCAAGCAAAATTCAAGAAACAAATCAATTTGCACAAGATATTAAAAAAGTAACAGACCAAACGAATTTACTTGCATTAAATGCTTCCATTGAAGCTGCACGCGCTGGAGAATATGGAAAAGGTTTTGCTGTGGTTGCTGATGAAATTAGAAAATTAGCAGGGAATACTGATGCAATGCTACTCAAAATTAATGAAAATCTAAAACAAGTAAACACCTACAATACTGACGCTCAATCTAAATTAAAAATAGGCCTTGAGCACATTACCATTCAAACCGCTACAGCTGAATTATCAAATAAAACGTTCCAACAATTATTTGAGTTAATGAACGTGTTAAAAAACAAATTGCAACAATTCACTAATGGAGCAAATTCCATTGAAGACAATAGTATTTCTATTCAACAAAGTACATCTGAATTTGCAGCGATTATTGAGGAAAGTACGACAACTATTGATCAACTGAGTAGAATTCTATCAAAAGTAACTGATGAACAAATTAAAATTAAACAACATATCGATGAAACTTATCAAGACGCTGTGAGTATAGGGAAATAACTAAGAGGTTGACTCTAAAGGAAATAGTGAACGAAATTCAATTCACTATTTCCTTTAGAGTCAACCTCTTTTTTAATCGTTTACTCGTTTAATTTTAATATCTTTAACAATATCGTTAATTACCCAGCTTGCTGCAATCAGCCCGACTACGGATGGGCAAAATGCGTTTGAAGATGGTGGCATTTTTGCTTTACGAATTTGTGCATTGGGATTCCCAACTTCCCCCACTACTTCTGGACGAACAACAACAGGTGATTCATCAGAGAATACAACCATTACACCTTTTTTAATTCCTTCTTTTTTAAGCTTATGACGAATAACTTTTGCTAAAGGATCAGTGTGTGTTTTAGAGATATCTGCAATTTTGAATCTTGTTGGATCCATCTTATTTGCTGCACCCATACTAGAAATGATTGGGATATTTCGTTTAATACATTCTTTAGCTAAGTGGACTTTATAAATTACAGTATCTGAAGCATCAATAACGTAATCAATATTTAATTCGAAAAACTTTTCGTATGTTTCTTCTGTATAGAACATGTGCATATCAATTACTTCACACTCAGGATTAATATCTGCAATTCTCTCTTTCATAACCGCTGACTTTGATTTTCCAACAGTCGATAGATAGGCAACAAGTTGGCGATTCACATTAGTTATATCTACATTGTCTTTGTCTACTAAAATAATTCGTCCTACACCACTACGAGCACAAGCTTCAGCTGCAAAAGAACCTACGCCCCCTACCCCTAGTATTGCTACGGTTTTACCTTTAATTTTTTCTAGTCCTTCTTTACCAATTGCTAATTCATTACGTGAAAACTGGTGTAACATGTAATATGCCTCTCAATCTATATTAGTCTAGTCGGAATTATATCATAATTTATGTATAGTGGCGAGTTTAGTTTGTAATATTAACATCTTAATCCTAACAATAAATCGAACTTTTATTATAATACACTAAAACTTGGGGACAAAAAAAATCTCCCACATTATCGGGGAGAAAAAAGCAAGGAGTTTAGGAATGAACAAATCCCAAATTGCCGCATTCCTGCAAAGGTCTTTTGAACCCGGTGCTTACCAAAGGGGGTGCCCTCATCTACTCATTAAACGTCCCGGCTTAAATGCGGGCTTGTTTGCCTAGTAGAAATTTAAGCTCCCGACATCGTATTGTTCGGTCAAAATTGATATTTTGTATCCGCAAACAATTTAGGATTCGTGTTAAAATTATAGTATCATAAATAGTCTGAATTTTCAAACGATATTATTAAAAATAATAATTTTTTTTGCTTTTCATTACTTTATCGACAAATAAGTCATCTTTTAAATATTTTGGAATTCAAAAAACCAGGGGAACTCCCCCTGGTTTCTTATGATTTAAGATCTACTTTTAAATGTAATTCTTTTAGTTGAGCTGGTGCCACCTCACTTGGTGCATTAGTTAATAAATCACTTGCTGTTGCTGTTTTTGGGAATGCAATCGTATCACGTAAGTTAGTACGACCCGCTAGTAGCATAACAAAACGATCCAGACCAAATGCTAAACCTCCATGTGGAGGAACTCCATACTCAAATGCTTCAAGTAGGAAACCAAACTGTTCTCTTGCTTCTTCTTGTGAAAAACCTAGTACTTTGAACATTTTCTCTTGTAAATCACGTTCAAAGATACGCAATGATCCTCCACCAAGCTCATAACCATTTAATACGATATCGTATGCTTGTGCACGTACTGACGCTGGATCTGTATCCATTTTTTCAATGTCTTCTGTAAACGGACGAGTAAATGGATGGTGAGCTGCCGAATAGCGACCCGCTTCTTCATCGTATTCAAGTAATGGCCAATCTGTTATCCATAGGAATGCAAATTGAGATTCGTCGATTAAACCTAATTCTTTTCCTAATTTTAAACGTAATGCCCCAAGCGCTGCAGCAACGACCGAAGATTTATCTGCTACAAATAGTAATAAGTCTCCTGGTTCAGCGTTTAATGCATTTTTCATAGTTTCGACAATTTCACCTTCAAAGAACTTAGCAATTGGACCTGTAAATCCTTCTTCTGTAACTTTGATCCAAGCTAAACCTTTTGCTCCATAAATTGCAGCGAATTCAGTTAAAGCGTCGATGTCTTTACGAGTATATTTGTCGTTTGCACCTTTTACATTAATTGCTTTTACTTCCCCACCGTTTTCCACAGTTTGTGCAAATACTTTAAATGAAGAATCCTTTACGATTTCTGACAGTTGAGTTAATTCTAATCCAAAGCGTACATCTGGCTTATCGGAACCAAAACGGTCCATCGCTTCCGTATAAGTCATGCGTTGTAATGGTAATTGTAACTCTACGTTCATTACTTCTTTCATAACTGTTTGTAATAAGCGTTCATTCATAGCGATAATTTCATCCATCGATAAGAATGAAGTTTCAATATCCACTTGAGTAAATTCTGGTTGACGGTCTGCACGTAAATCTTCGTCACGGAAGCAGCGTGCAATTTGGAAGTACTTTTCAAAGCCAGATACCATTAACAATTGTTTAAATAATTGTGGTGATTGTGGTAATGCATAGAATTCACCTTCATGTACACGAGATGGTACTAGATAGTCACGTGCCCCTTCTGGTGTAGATTTCGTTAAAATAGGTGTCTCAACTTCTAAGAAACCTTCATTTTGTAAGAAATTACGAATTGAGCGTGTAATATCAGAACGTAATTTGAATGTGTTGTACATAACTGGGCGTCGTAAATCTATATAGCGGTATTTCAAACGCGTTTCTTCACCGATCTCTACTTTATCTTCAATAGGGAATGGAGGTGTCTTCGCTTCATTAATAATTGAAATATTTGTTGCGACAATTTCAATTTTACCTGTTTTAATATTTGGGTTTATTTGACTTTCATCACGTAAAACCACTTCTCCCACGATTTCAACAACATACTCACTACGAATTGTTTCTGCAACTGCTAATGCTTCGGGTGCAGTATCACCAAATACAACTTGAACAATTCCAGTACGGTCACGTACATCAACAAAGATAAGTCCACCTAAATCGCGACGACGTTGTACCCATCCTTTTAAAGTTGCTTGCTCGCCTACATGTTGTTCACTAACTTCACCACAAGCGTGTGTTCTTTGTGCCATAAAATTACCTCCATTGTGCTTACAAAAAATATTATTTATGTTCTAATAAGTAATTTACTAACTCAACAAATTGAATTTTTTCTTGGTTCCCAGATTCCATTTGCTTAATATTTACTGCTGCTTCTTCTAGTTCTGAATCACCTATTACAATGACGTATTTTGCTCCAAGACGGTCAGCAGATTTCATTTGGGCCTTCATTTTACGATCTACATAATCCATATCTGCAGAAATACCTTTAGCTCTAAATGAACTTAATAATTCTACTGATTTCTTTTTTGCTTCATCGCCAATAGCAACAACATAGATATCCAGTGAATCATTTACTTCTAGCTCGATACCCTCTGCTTCTAATGCTAGTAGAAGTCTTTCAATTGAAAGAGCAAACCCAATACCTGGTACTTCTGGTCCACCAATATCTTGAACTAATCCGTTATAACGGCCGCCACCACATAGTGTAGTTATTGCTCCGAAACCACTAGCAGTGCTCATAATTTCAAAGGCTGTATGATTGTAATAATCAAGGCCACGTACTAAGTTTGGATCGACCACATATTCAATTCCAAGAACATCTAAATATTCTTTCACTTTTTCAAAATACTTAGACGATTCTTCAGTTAAATAATCAGTTAATTTTGGCGCAGATTCCATTAATGGATGTGCGTGGTCAACTTTACAATCCAATATACGTAAAGGATTTTTTTCTAAGCGATTCTGACAATCTGAACAAAACTCGCCAATCGATGGCTGGAAGTGATTAATTAATGCTGTTCGGTGAGCATCACGTGTTTCTTTGTCACCGAGTGAATTTATGTGTAATTGTAAGTTTTTTAAACCAACTGAATGATAGACATCCATTGCAAGGGAAATGACTTCCGCATCAATTGCTGGATCGGCTGAGCCAATTACTTCAACACCATATTGGACAAATTGACGATATCGGCCCGCTTGTTGACGTTCATAACGGAACATTGGACCAATATAAGATAATTTTACAGGCTGATCTGGTGCACCAAACATTTTATGTTCCACATAAGCGCGTACAGCAGATGCAGTTCCTTCAGGTCTTAGTGTTAACGAACGACCTCCACGATCTTCAAATGTATACATTTCCTTTTGTACGATGTCGGTTGTATCTCCAACCCCACGTTGGAATAGTTCTGTTTGTTCAAACATTGGTGTTCGAATTTCTTTATAACGATAGACACGAGATAAATCTCGTAAAATAGATTCAACTTTTTGCCACTTTGGTGTTTGCTCAGGCAAAATATCCTGTGTTCCACGAGGTACTTTAAATGACATATGAATTACTCCTTTCATTCTCTTTTTGATAAGACTTTTTTGTGCAAAATAAAAAGCCTCCGTCCTTTGCAAAAATTTGCAAGGGACGAAAGCTAGTAACTTCCGCGGTTCCACCCTAGTTGATGTACTAAATAGTACATCCTCTCATAATCGGATAACGGCCGATTCCGTTCCCCCCTACTAAGTTTTAAACATTTCGAAGGAAAGCCTCTCAAGTGTTGTTCACATTTACTTACTGCAGGAAAGATTTCAGCCTAAGTCTCTCCCTCTCTTATCAGCATAGGTAATTGCTACTTTCTCGGTCATTGGCAAATTACTTATCTTTACATTAATGAATATCATACTTGTTATGAAACATCGTTGTCAACTATTTTTATTTTACATTACAAAATATCAATACTACATAAATTATGCTCTATAAGGAAATAAGTATAGATTTTTTCAATTATTTCCTTATACAATAGAATAGTATAATATCCGACATAATCCCACTGATTAGTTCGTTGTAAAGAAAGACGAGGTGGATCTTGTTTGAAAAGAATTTTTAGTATCGTAGTTGTTGCTTTATTTCTAGTTATCCTATTCATATCTACACAAAATTCCACTAAGACAACTACTAGTTCCGTTACTGATGAAAACTTAATCGTTTTAAATAAGGATTTAAATTTTCGTGAAGGGCCAGGATTATCCTACCCTATTACATCACTGGGAAAAGAAGGACAAGCTTTTTCGATATTAGATGAAGCTGGGGAATGGTTCTTTGTTACAGATGGGAAAGATTTTGAAGGCTGGATTCCTTCATGGCAAACTACTAACAATGGGAAAATGCAATCTACAAAAATTACAATAGCTCGGTCTACTATTGATGGTTTAAACGTGCGTGCTGAACCAAGCATTTCTTCAGCAGTGTTAAAACAATTATCTATTAAAGACGAGGTAGTTGTAATTAAAGAGGACGAAGACTGGGTGAAAGTTGAAGATTCTATAGGAACTTCAGGTTGGATTTCTAAAAACTTTGTTAGTTTTGATGAAAAACAAAGTGAAGAATTAATAAATACCCAGAAACCATCAGAAACTGATAGCTCCAAGAACCAATTTATCATTAGCGTTGAGTCTGTTTATGTTAGAGAGGAACCGAATCTTTCATCAACCATTATTGGAAAGGTCAAGAAAGATGACCATTTTGACATCATTGAACAAAATAATAATTGGGTTAAAATACAGTTAGCTGAAGGTGAATTTGGTTGGATTTATCGTTTTTATGGGGCAATGGATTCTTCAAATTCTTTAACTAATGACTTAGAAGTGACTATTATTTATGGTGGTACAAATTTAAGAGAATCCCCTTCAACTTCATCACCAGTTGTAAAACGGGCAATGATCGGTGAATCATATGATATTCTTTCTGCTGATGGAGATTGGTATAAAATCGCAATTAATGGAAATGAGTCTGCCTATGTTGCGCAATGGGTCGTTTCATCGAACATGAAACAAAGTACTTCAGAGGATAAGCCCGTCATTAAACGGAAGAAAGGAACATTAAATGGTTTAACGATTGTTTTGGACCCAGGACATGGTGGAAATGACCAAGGAACTGCTGGATATAGAGGTACTATCGAAAAAGATATTACTCTAATTACAGCTCAGCTATTACAAACTAAATTACAAGGTGCTGGCGCAACCGTTTACTTGACGCGTGAATCAGATATGTATATCGACCTAAGGAAGCGGGTGTCCATAGCACATAGTTATTCTGCAGATGCGTTTATTAGTATCCATTATGACGCAACGGAAGATAAAGAAATTTCCGGTTTTACTACTTACTATTATCACGATTTTCAACAAAAATTGGCTCAATCTGTCAATAATGGTATCGCCAATAAAGTACCCCTTAGAGATCGTGGCGCACAAAATGGTGATTATTTAGTATTACGTGAAAACTATCAAAATGCAATATTAATAGAATTAGGGTATTTAAGTAATCCAGCTGAAGAAAGGGTCATTACAACTGATTACTATAGAGAACAAGCAACACTTGGAATCTATGAAGGAATTATTAATTACTTTGATGCAAAGTTACAATCGAGTAGAGGGAAAATAAGTTAACTTATTTTCGCCCCTCTCACA
>NZ_JPVN01000033.1 GCF_000772945.1 Ureibacillus manganicus DSM 26584 | reverse complement strand
GACTTCCACCACCTAGATAGTTGCCATGCCTGGCACACATAAAAAACACAGGGCAGTTTATTCCCCGTGTTCTTTCCCGTCCATTTGTATTGAATTAACTATTTCATTCATCATTTGTTCGTTCATTGGACCAACGATCTTTTGAATAACTCCTCCTTCAGGATCTAGAATATATCTAGTTGGTAGAGTTAAAATTCCGTACATATTTCCAACAACACCATCTTTGTCTAGTAATATCGGGAAAGTTAAACCATAATCTTGCACAAATGATTCAACTGCTTGTACACCATTATCAATGTTAGTTAGATTAACGGCAACAATTTCAATTCCGTTTTCTTTATTCTGTTCATAAAACTTTTGCATAGCAGGCATTTCTTCTCTACACGGTGGACACCAAGTGGCCCAAAAGTTTAAAATAACGATTTTATCTTTAAAATCAGAAAGATTAACGTTTGCTCCACTCATATCTGTTAATGTAAATTCTGGAGCAAATGTAACTGTTTGAGCGATTTTGTCGGACCCTGTTAAGCTTGTTTCAGTCATTTCATCGTATGAGTTTTTGGGAGTTTCATTTAAGACACCTTGTTCATTAACCTGTACTGTTTTATTAAAGGTATTTTCTTCGAAAAAAATAACAAAAATTAATATTAAAATGAAAATAACAGATATGAATTTTTTCAACATAAATAATATCCCCCTATGTATAGTTTTAGTTAATAGTTACAGAATCTCTCGCTAGTTTTGGTGATGAACTTCAATTCCTTGTTCCTCACGCGAAGTCATAAGAGGCTAACCACATAACAGTTTGCTTTCTATATCTAGGCCTTAAACTGAATAATCGGTGGTTTCAGCATAGCGAAACCTTTGCAAACTGAATGTTTAAAAATGTTAAAGTTTATATGGTGTGAAAGGTATTGGTGTGCCTTCTTTTTTCTCTTCGTACACAAAAATCGGGCACACCTTATCATGCTTACTCCTACAAATTTAGCGCTGAGCGTAATTAGTTAATTTGATACATCGCTTTAAAATGACTTAAAGTTCTCTTCTGTTCGCTTAAAGAAGCGTCTGGCATATCGATCCATTTTTTTCTTTTTATAAGATTGCTATATCTCTCTTGCAGGGTAGCTTGCTGTAAAGCCATGTGTATATGAATATGCCTTATGTTGGGGGTTTCCATTCTTAAGGCAGACATATAATTGTCTTCCGACATTGATTTTGCAGTATTCTTGCCTTCTAAAGCAATGTCTTTGTCCTTTAATAAAAGTCTACTTTCATTACAATTAAATTCAACAGGCTGATATTTTTGTAGGTCTGCAACAGTTATACTTGCATTTATTTCTGGATCAATTAACATTAACATTACAATTACATGGTTCTGCATAATAATGAATTGATCATGAATAATTTTCTTTAATTCTGGCTCTTGAGCGATGCAATAGTAGTTATTAAGCTTTGTCAGTATTCCCTTATGGGCTGTTAAATGTTCAGCCATTAACCCAAGTTCAATTGACTTGATAATCAAAACCATACCTCCTTCTCCTCATACTCATTTAATGATATATTCATTCCTAGGCTATTTCGTTACATTGTAATTAACAATAAATTGTCTTAAGTAATAAATACCTCACTACTAATATAATCTTTTACTAAGTACTTTATGTATCAACTATGTCAGTTTTAGCTTTCGGAAAAAGTGTACTAGAAAAGCCCCCTATTAGGTAAGATGAATGTTTAATTTTTCATCTATCTAATAGGGGGCATTAGTCATTATCGATTTTAAAGTTCTTTATTAGGATTAATTTTTAGTTTAATTTATTGTGCTGATAATTCACTTTCTGTTACCCATTTATGATTTGTAACCTGTTCACCAGTTGTAGAAGTGAAGTCCACCATATAGATAGTTGTTTCTTCAGCAGAATCTATTGTTGCAGTTACACCTTGCATCCCTTCCATATGCTCAGCATTAATTGTTACTTCTGTTCCAGGCTCCAAAGCTTCTTCACCAACACCTTCTAATTCCTCATGAATAACCCACTTATGGTTTGTAACCGGTTTACCACCAGTAGTTGGAGTATAAGAGACTGTATATACAGTTGTATCAAAAGCACCTACAATCGTTGCTTCAGCACCTTTCATACCAGACATATGATCTGATTGAATAATTGCTTGACTACCAACAGGGAAAGTTGGGTTCCCAGCTTCTTTTAAACCTTCTGGAATTTCACCTGATCCAGAGTGATTCATGTTAGAATGGTCCATACCTTGCATTGCTTCGCTATTTTCAGTCTCTTCCATTTCATTCATTTTATTTTCAGGCGCTGCATTTGACTCTTCTTGAGTCGTTTTATTTTGTGTTGTATCATCAGCGTTTTCTCCACCACATGCTGCAAGTGTTAAAGCTGCAGCGAATGAAATAATACCAAGAGTAATTTTATTTGCCATTCTATATTCCTCCAATTTGTTCATAATTTCGCGTAGATTATGCAATATTGAACTTTTTATAGTATTGATAATAGGAATTCTAAATATACATAAATAAAAATGACCTACCAATGTAGGCCATTTTTATTATTTTTCTAACTTCACTCTTTGTAATCTTAAAGCATTTAAAACTACTGATACAGAGCTGAATGCCATTGCAGCACCCGCAACCCATGGAGCAAGCAAACCTATTGCCGCAATTGGAATGCCGAGTGTATTATAAGCAAATGCCCAGAATAAGTTTTGTTTAATATTACGCATAGTTTTGTGACTCATGATGATTGCATCGGCAATACTATTTAAATCTCCACGAATTAATGTAATATCAGCTGCTTCCATTGCAACATCTGTTCCTGTACCAATGGCCATACCAATATTAGCTACTGCTAGCGCAGGTGCGTCATTAATACCGTCACCAACCATTGCAACCTTTTTCCCAGAAGCTTGAAGTTTTTTCACTTCTTCAGCCTTCCCTTCCGGCAATACCTCTGCAATGACATGATTAACTCCAACTTCCGCACCAATAGCATTGGCAGTTCTTTCATTGTCTCCTGTCATCATAATTACTTCAATATTCATATCTTTTAAACGCTTGATGGCTCTTTTAGATGTCTCTTTAATTGTATCAGCAACAGCTACTAACCCTGCATATTGGCCATCAATACTTGCTAACATAGCTGTTTTACCGTTAGCTTCCAATTTTTCCATTACACTTAAGTCATTTGAAATATTAACGTCATATTTACTCATTAATTTTCGAGTACCAACTAAGATCTCTTTCCCTTGGACAATTGCCTTAACCCCGAAACCTGGAATTGCTTCGAATTTATCGACGTTTAATAGAGCGATATTCTTTTGTTGAATCCCTTGAACAATTGCCTCAGCTAGTGGATGCTCCGATTGTTTTTCACTAGATCCAATTAAAGCTAAAAACTCTGCTTCATCAATTCCATCTGACACAATTACATCTGTTAATTCTGGCTTCCCGTTTGTGACAGTACCCGTTTTATCAACAACGACCGTATCAATGTGATGTGTTTGTTCAAGATGTTCCCCACCTTTAAATAAAATACCAAATTCAGCTGCACGACCTGAACCTGCCATAATAGAAGTAGGTGTTGCAAGACCTAGTGCACATGGACAAGCAATTACAAGTACAGCAATTAATGCTTCAAGTGCGGGTGTAATTTCACCAGGTGACACAAATGAAAACCAAATAATGAAAGTAATAACCGCAATAACAATTACAATTGGTACAAAGATACCTGAGATTTTATCTGCTAATCGTTGAATTGGTGCTTTAGATCCTTGGGCATCCTCTACTACCTTAATTATTTGTGATAATGCAGTATCTCGCCCAATTTTCGTTGCCTCCATTTTAATAAATCCATTTTTGTTAATGGTTGCTCCGAATAAAGCATCCCCTTTCATTTTATCTACAGGAATACTTTCACCAGTTAACATAGATTCATCAACAGCAGTATCTCCTTCGATTACTCTTCCATCAACAGGAATCTTTTCTCCAGGTTTTACTAATAAGGTATCGCCAATCACAACTTCTTCTAATGGAATCTCCTTTTCAATACCATCACGAACAACTAATGCCGTTTTGGCTTGAAGTCCCATTAACTTCTTAATGGCTTCTGAGGATCGACCTTTTGCTTTTGCTTCAAAAAGTTTCCCTAAAATGATCAAGGTAATTAGAACAGAACTTGTTTCAAAATATAATTCTGCATTATGATGTTCCCCAATCGTGATGAAAGCTTGATACACACTATAGAAATAGGCGGCTGATGTACCTAGCACAACTAAAACATCCATATTTGCACTTTTATTTCGTAATGCTTTAAATGCACTTACATAAAACTGCCATCCTATTATAAATTGTACTGGGGTTGCTAAAGCCATTTGCACCCATGGGTTCATTAAGAAGTCGGGCATATAAATAAAAGACATGAATGAAAAGTGCCCTACCATTGTATATAAGAGTGGCAATGACAAAATTGCGGCTATAATGAATTTGCTTTTTTGTTTTTGGATTGCTCTTTCTCGGTAGTCAACTGCATCCTTTTTATTCTCTCTAATATGTGCACCGTAACCTAATTTCTCTACTCTTTGTATAATTTCTGTAACTGAAACTTGAGAAGGATTAAATTCAATAGTAGCATTTTCAAGTGCTAAGTTTACGTTAGCAATCGATACACCTTCTATTTTGTTTAATCCCTTTTCAATTCTTGTTGCGCAAGCTGCACACGTCATTCCTGTAATGGTGAATTCTTTTTTCTCTTTTGCTATACCGTATCCAAGATGTTGAATCTTCTTTTCAAAATCTTCTTCTTTTACTTTTTGCGGGTCATATTTAATAACAGACTTTTCAAGTGCTAAGTTGACGTTGGCTTGTTCTACACCTTCCATTTTACTTAACCCTTTTTCAATTCTTGTTGCACAAGCTGCACAAGTCATACCTGTTATCTGTAAACTTGTTTCTTTTAACTCACTACTCATGTTGCTTTCACCTCATTAAATATACCGATATGGGGTATAAATTTTTGAAAGAAATAGAGTGCTATTGTAAGCACTCTACATCTTTTTACTTAACATCGTATCCTTGATCATCAATTGTCTCTTTAATTTTTTCAAGTGTCACTTTCTCATCATTGAATTCAACGTTTACCTTACCAGAACTTAAATCAACTTTTACTTGTTCAACACCATCCAACGATCCAACACTACCTTCAATCGATTTAACACAATGACCACATGACATTCCGTTTACGTTTAATGTTACATTTCCCATATTTATTCTCTCCTTTTATTTTTTCATTAATTTTTGAATTGTGACAAGCACTTCATCTAAAACTTCTAAATCCCCTTCTTGTATACGATCAACTACACACTCTTTCATATGTGCTTCAAGAAGGAGTTTTGCTACACTATTTAGTGCAGCTTGAGTAGCAGATATTTGTGTAATGACATCATCACAATAAGTATCTCTTTCAATTAAACCCTTTATTCCTCGAACTTGCCCTTCTATCCGATTAAGCCTGGATACAAGATTTTTCTTTGACTTTTCTGAATGGTGGCTTTTTCTTATATTCAAACTAGAGCAACAACTTTCGTCTAATAAGGATTCATTTTTTAATTCGGGTTCCATGTTACTTCCCCCTTCTCAAACTCATTATAGTATACCCTGGTACCCTATGTAAATAGAAATATGTTTTAGGAACATAAATTATTTCTTTTATGCCTTTCATATAACTAAAATAAAGGTTGTGTTTAACTCAGTATAACTATGCTAGTAACTAAGAAGTTGTTCAATTTCCCTTCCATTTTTTACTGAAGGTGTTGATTGTGTATGTTCTTTATGTAAGGGCGGATTAGTTCTATTCTTAGCAAAAGAAACCCCACCAAATAAGTAAAGGGAAATTATGAACGCAAGACAAACACAGGGTAGTTTCTACTCCCCGTACTTTTCATCGGTCCTTTGGATTGAATTAACTATTTCATCCATCATTTGTTCATTCATTGGACCTACTATCTTTTGAAAAACTCTCCCTTCAGTATCTAGAATAAAACTAGTTGGTATAGTTAAAATTTCGTACATCCTCCTAACAACACCATCTTTATCTAATAATATCGGAAAGGTTAAACCATAATCTTGTACAAAAGATTCAATTGCTTGTTGACCATTATCAAAGTTAGTTAGATTAACGGCAACGATTTCAATTCTGTGGTCTTTATTTTTTTCATAAAACCTTTGCATTTCAGGCATCTCTTCTATACATGGTGGACACCAAGTGGTCCAAAAGTTTAAGATAACTATTTTACCTTTAAAATCAGAGAGATTAACAGCTTTGCCATTCAAATCTGACAATGCGAATTCCGGAGCAAGCGCAACTTTTTGAGAGTCATTATCGGACCCCGTTAAGCTTGTTTCAGTTATCTCAGCGGATTTGTTATTGGGAGATTCATTTAAGATTCCTTGCTCATTAACCTGTACAGTTTTTCTAAGATTTATGATATTTTCTTCGGATAAAATAACAAAAGTGACATAGCTAATAAATAAGGTAACGAAAATAACAGAGATGTACTTTTTTAACATAGATACCTCCTAATGGGTTGGATAATCAACGTTCGTAAGGTTAATGATTTGTTTGGATTAAACAGCAATACTTAAGAAGCGCGGTTGTTCAAGTCTTTCTAATTGTTCCTTTGCTAAATCAGGATTACTTCCATATGGCCAGTGTTAATGTTACCTCAATTCCTGGTTCACTGGAGCTTCGTTAAGCACTCTTTAATTCTTCTTGAATAATCCACTAATGGTTTGTCACTGGTTCACTACCAGTGGTTTGGGAAAAAAGAGACAGTATAAACTTCTTAAGATCTTAATTATAATTATAATTTTTGCAGAAATTATGCAGATGTTAATAAAATTAACTCAAATTATAAACTTAATTTTGTCCCTAGTTTACCCAGAATATTCCTTTTAAAGGTATTTAAAAAAAGGTGCTATTAGTGCACCCTTTACTAATTTTCTCAAGTATGTTCATTGTAACCCTTAGCCCTACTTATAATTTAAATATCTTGTAACTTGTTATTAAGTATTCTAATCATATTTAAGTTACTTAAGTAGAAGTAATTATTGATTCCCCAACGCTTTTCTTAAAGTTTCAATATTTTGTTTCATTAAAGTGAAATACGTTTCATTATTCGCAATATCTTCTTTGGTAAGGACACTTAGGTTATGCAATGTAAGTGATTCAGCTCCAATTTCAGATTGTATAATCTCAGCTAATTTAGAAGATACATTTTGCTCAAATAAAACATATTCAATTTTTAAATCTTCTGCTAAAGCAACAACTTCTAATAATTCTTTTTGTGATGGTTCATTTTGTGAATTCAGACCAGCAATTGGTACTTGTTGCAAACCATATTCCCCAGCAATATATCCAAAAGCAGCGTGTGATACAAAAAATGTTCGTGTATTAGCTTGGGCCACCATATCTTTAAACTGAATATCTAGTGTTTCTAACTCGTTAACTAATTTTTGATAATTTGCTTCAAACTTATCAGCCTGTTCTGGCATTTTTTCTGTAAGTGCACTCTTTATGGCTAATGCAAGATCTGCAGAAAGAGATGTAGAAAGCCATACATGAGCATCAATTTCATTATGTTCTGTATGTACATCTTCAGATTCACTTGTTACTTCCTCATCATTGTGTGCTTCTTCAACTTGGGTGCCTTCATCTTCCTCCGAATGTGCGACTTGTGAATCGCCGGTGCTTATATTAAGCTTTTCATTAGGTATATTGGCTGTTGTAGCAACAAACTCTACTTTTTCATTTTTTAATGTCTCTTGTGCATTTTCAATAAAACCTTCAAGACCAAAACCGATGTAGAATATCAAATCTGACTCTGCTAACTTAATCATATCTTGTTGCGTTGGCTCAAATGAATGCTCATTTGCTCCTGGGGGATAAACAGATGACACTTTAACAAATTCTCCACCAATACGTTGTGTAAAATAACTTAATGGATATACCGTTGTATAAACCTGTAATTTTGTTTCTTCTTCAGAACTTTCATTCCCCTGTTCGTTCCGCGCAGTTTCATTGCTACATGCCGCTAGTAGAACAAAGCAAAGAATCAACAGTGTAAATATATAATTTCTCAACTTTTTCACCCTTCCAAATAGTAATGATTACTATTAACAAAACAAATAATAACCAATTACTTTACATAGTGCAACTATTAAATTTTTAATTCTATGAAAAAGATCACACTATAAAGGTAATAGTTGGATTTAGGAACCAGCTGTGAAATTTTATTCGAAGTAATTTGTGAGGAATAACACTTAAAGTAATGGGGATTTTGTTGAAAGTAAAAATTTAAATTAGCCTTGCTAATAATAGATTAACAAGGCTATTTCTCAATCATTAATTTATGAAATAAACATACATTGTAAACATCATAGCTATCAAAATCCCAACTCCCAGAATTGAATATCCTATCCATTTAATGTCATCTACTTTTTGAAATTTTAGATATTCTTTATAATTGATCTCTCCCTTTGCAAACCTTAAGCCAAAGTCATCAGGATTAACAGTAAAATAATTTTTATTCTCATCTTCTAGAATTATTTTAGTAATAAGGTCATTACTATTAAATTGTGAAGTTTGAAATTGAGGTTCCCAACAATAACCCTCTGAAAATTCCACTCTCGCTACGTTGTACAAAGAATTTTTACGTATTTCCTCAAATACTCGATATGAATGATTTTCGATAAAGTCGTTATTTATACACATGTTCTCACCTCTTTTTTCTTTTTAGTATTTGTTCATTATTTTATTTATTATATGCTGAATAACCGTAAATAGGGGGTTAATATTCATATTAAAAATAATGAAAGAAAATTCGCCTAAAATGATTATTAAGCGAATTTTTTTGATACTTTCAATTGCCATATTTATTCCACATACATATTTAGAAAATCTTCTTGCGAAATTATTGTAATTATTTACCGAATTAGTCAATTCTCAATAGTTGAGCATTAATCGCACAGATTATAGTACTTAATGACATAACCGCAGCCCCAATTGCCGGTGTGATCACAATACCTGCACTAATAAGAACCCCTGCTGCTAGTGGGATGGCAATAATATTATATCCTGCAGCCCAAATTAAGTTCTGAATCATTTTTATCCGACTTGCCCTAGAAAGTTTTAAAGTGCTTAAAATATCTACTGGGTTACTATTAACTAGGACAACATCTGCAGTTTCAATTGCAACATCTGTTCCCGCTCCAATAGCAATACCTAAATCAGCTTCAGCTAAAGCTGGTGCATCATTTACACCGTCTCCAACCATCGCAACTTTTTTGCCACCCTCTTTTAATTCTCTCACATTATTTGATTTTTCATGTGGTAATACTTCAGCAATCACCTTTGTCATTCCAAGCTTTTCACCTACATAATGCGCTACGCGACTATTATCACCAGTCATCATGACAGTATCAATTCCAAGATTATTTAATTCTTTTATAACCTTATAAGATGATTCTCGAATAATATCTGCTAATGCAATCATTCCCTGAAGCGTATTATCCTTTAATACGAAAATAACTGTTTTCCCTTGTTGTGCAAGTTTTTCATAAGTTTCTATATCAAAGGAAATATTATTTTCTCTTAATACACCCGGACTAACAATGGCAATTTCAGAATTATTAATTTTCGCAACAAGTCCTTTACCCGTTAGGTTTTGATAATTCGATACTTTATATAGTTCTAAATCTCGTTTCTTACCTTCTTTTACAATACCTTTTGCAATCGGGTGTTCAGATTGCGTTTCCACTGAGTACGCTAGTTTTAACAGTTCCTCTTCACTGATACCTACAGTTGGATGAATATCTGTAACACCAAAATTACCTTCAGTTAATGTACCAGTTTTATCAAATACAATACGATTGATTCTAAAAGCACTTTCAAAAGAGGTACGATTACGGATTAACAAGCCATTTTTTGCAGCAATTGATGTTGATCTAGATGTTACTAGTGGAGTAGCTAAACCTAATGCATGAGGACAAGCAATAATTAATACTGTCACCATTCGCTCTAAAGCAGTATCAAAGTCACCAGTTGTCCACCAATATGCGAGTGTGATAATACCTGCAACAATCGCAACATAGAATAACCATTTTGCAGCAGTGTCAGCAAATCCTTGTGCTTTAGATTTCGTTTTTTCTGCATCACTTACTAATTGGATAACTTGAGCAAGATATGTTTCACTACCTGTTTTACTAACGTTTATTTTTAAAATACCTTCACCATTAATGGACCCACCAATAGCTTCCATTCCCATAGTTTTTTCTACAGGAACTGATTCCCCAGTTAACATTGATTCATCCACTGTTGAGTGGCCTTCAAATATTTTTCCATCAAGGGGAATTTTTTCGCCAGGCTTTACAAGGATTTGATCACCTGGTTTTAAATCCTCTACAGAAATATCTACAATATTTCCTGATGAATCTATTTTGTGTGCTTCTTTAGGCATTAATTTTATTAGCTCTTCTAATGCTTTTGAAGCTCCCATTATAGATTTCATTTCAATCCAGTGACCTAGTAGCATAATAACAATCAAAGTAGCTAACTCAAAGTAAAAGTCACTACCTTCAATAAAGAATGCTGTTAAAGTACTATATACGTAAGCAGTGACAATTGCTAGCGAAATCAGCAACATCATACCAGGCGCTTTGTCTTTTATTTCACTCCATGCACCGAGTAAAAAAGGCTTTCCTCCATAGAAAAAAACTATTGTAGAAAGTAAGAATAATAAAAATGTATCTCCTGGAAAGTTGACTTCATACCCAAATAGCATTTGAACCATCATGGATAAGTATGAAATAGGTATTGTTAAAACTAATGAGATCCAAAAACGTTTCTTAAATTCTCCTATCGAGTGGCCATGATGTTTGTCATGTCCTCCTTCATGATCATGTCCACCATGGCTGTGATTTTGGTGTTCCGAATGTTTGCTGTGATCATGTACATCGTGGTTATGATGTTCATGCCCTGGATGTTTACTATGATCATGTGCAATATGTCCCTTATGCCCACCATGGACATGCTCACTTTTATTGTGATGTTCATGTTCACTTGGATTTGAATGGTGATGTTTATGATTTTGTTTACCATCTCCATTATCGTTTCTCATTACTATCACGCTCCTTATAGCTGATTTAGGAAGATTAAGAAAAACTACCTACAACCTTCTTGTATTTATATTAATACTATATACCATGTATGGGTATATTAAAATCACTTATTTGGAAATTTATTGGCTATTTTTCGAACTTTATTTATGATTCAAGAATTTTAAATAACTGTAAACTTTTTTGTTGATTCCCTTAAATCTTCAGCAATATTTGATAACGATTCTGTTGATTTAGTTATTTCTTCAATTGCAACTAGTTGATCTTGGCTTGAGGAGGAAACATCAATAGAATATTGAGTATTTCTCCTTGCTAAAGTAGAAATTTGATCTATTGTAAGAGAAATTTCTTCAGCATTTAATGCCATTCTTTCTGCTGCTTGTAATATATTACCCATTTCTCGGTTCATTTCCTCCGTCGATTGAGAAATTACAGAGAATTTTACTTTTGTATCGTTAATAATATCAATACCTTCTTTTACATCTTCAATAACTTTTCTCATTGTTTGCACAGAAACATCGGTAGCCAGTCTCATTTGTTCGATAATCGAGCCAATCTGTTCAGTTGATTGATTTGATTGTTCTGCGAGTCTTCTTACTTCCTCTGCAACAACCGCAAATCCTTTACCTGATTCTCCAGCCCTAGCAGCCTCTATTGCAGCATTTAAAGCCAACAAATTGGTTTGATTTGCTATATCAGAAATAACATTTAAAATTTGTGCAATTTCTTGTGAACGTTTAAGGAGCTCTTGAATAGAAATATCCGATTCACTAACTGAGTTTTGTATTAAGATCATTTGACGAACTGATTTTTCAACTGCTCGCTCTCCATCAACAGCATAGCTTTTCGTTTCGTGGGAGGTATTGGAGACTTCCCCTGTATTATCTAATATTCTTTTAATTCCTTCATTCATTTCTGTAATAGCAAATACCATTTTCTCTATTCCATTCGATTGGTTTTGTGTATCAACTGCAACCTCTCTAATAGAACTTGAAATAAGATTAGAAACTGAATTCGTTGCACTTGCGCTTTTTGCGAGGGTTTCGGAAGAACTAAGAACTTTTATAGAAGTTTCATTCAATTCGCCAACGATATCCTTTAAGTTCCCCAACATTACCTCAAATGAATTAACTAATAAACCTATCTCATCGTTTGATTTTTTTGGTATAGTTACAGTTAAATTCCCCTTAGCTACCTCCCTTGTCACATTCAATAATAATTTAAGTGGAGAAACAATTATCCATTGTAAGAAAACAGCAGCTATGATAGTTGTAAATATAAGATTTATCGCTGTGCTAATATATACACCATATGTAACTTGAACATTATGATTTAAAAACGAAGTTATGTAGTTTGTCAAAAGCATGCTTATTAGGAGCGACATTATAATTACAATATTCATCTTAATTGTTAAACTACGAAACCTTTTGCTTGATTCATTCATAAATAGTTTGAACACTCCCCAAATAATTTTAATTATTACTAGTTTTTTACATAAATAGTATATTACAAATATATGCAAAAACTATCAAATTGTAAAAATAGCCTTCTTTACAAGGTGCATCTTAAGCAGAATTTATTTCATATTGTTAGTCTTTTGATACAAATTATAAAAGTAAATTGAATCAATTACTGAATTTTAAAATCTCTATGAATTAATTTTTAGGCAAATAGATTAAAAAGTCTTTAATGTGGTTTCTATTTAAAAGACTCAAAATGATGTTATTATAAAAGTTCGTTTTTTAAATAAAGCCTATTCAAGACGCTGCATCTTGAATAGGCAAAATTACAATTCAACCATCTAATTAACACCTTCACTTTACTTTCAGTGCGTTTTAAACGGTTAAGTAGTTGTTGTTTATTAGGCTGGACTGTTGTTTTCGTAGTTATCTGCATGACTTCCTCTTTTCAGCTATTTTTCTAGATTCCCTGTCCATTCAGCAATACCTCCCTCGAGGTTAAAAACGTTCTTATAACCATTTTCTAACAAAAGATTTCCGCTTTCCGTCCCCATACGACCTGTATGGCAAACAAAGATAACATCCTTATCTTTAGGTAACTCGGTATATCTTGACTGAATTTCATCAAAAGGAATGTTTATAGCACCGGGAACTCTACTTGTGGCAAATAGTTCGGGTTCCCTTAAATCAACAATAACCATATTTTCCTTACTATCAATCATTTTAGTAAGCGTTTTAGTATCCACTGTTTGTAATTCAGAAATAGTTTCAGAATCCTTATTTGATGACACATATAAGGATGTCGCTATCACAATAAAAGTAACTACTATCAATCCAAACAAAATCGTAAGCTTATTTTTTCTTTTCATCTACACTGCTCCTCGCTAGAATACCTTATATCCTAATCATTTTCTTTTAGTAAATCTTATAATCAATAGAAAGTGGTTTCATTTAACAAACTAAAGTAACGGCTTAGCTTTCAATTACACTATAAATCATACAAGAAAAATATGGATTTTTTATGGAGAAATCATAACTTAAAGATAGTTCTAATGAAAATTTTTAAGATTAAGAACTTTAAAGGTTATTAATTTAACAACTAGTATTTCATAATAAGTGCAAGCTAAACCATTTTTATTACAAAAATGATATTTCTGCATAAATTTGTAATGGAATTGAAAGATTACATACTAAATTTCTATGATATTCTTTCATTAGTAAATTAAAGAACTAGCTTTCAAAAGGAGATTCGACATGAGAAAAAGATGGTTACTACCCATCTTTGCATCTTTTATGATAATTACTGGTATAGGTGCAAATGATGCAGAAGCGGCAACAATATCTGATATAACAAATACAGCAAAAGACTATATAGGCGCTCCTTATAAATTTGGCGGAACGGATATTAATACTGGTGTTGATTGCTCATCATATACACAATTTGTATTTTCAAAATTAGGTATTTCATTAGATCGTACGTCAAGAGCTCAATACCAACAAGGTTCTACAGTTTCAAAAAATAATTTAGAAGCAGGCGACCTAGTATTCTTTAATACTTCAGGGTCAGGTATTTCTCACGTTGGAATATATATAGGAGATGGTAATTTTATTTCCGCTACACCAAGTTCTGGTGTAAGAATTGATAAATTAGAAGATCCATATTATTGGGGCTCACGTTATTTAGGTGCAAAACGTGTGGCAAATTTCACAACAACTACAAAAGGTGAAGTTAAAGATGCAGGGATAGACTTTAGTGTTTATGCATCTCGTGGTGAAGTAGCTCTTCAACTTTCAAAAGCTTTAGCATTAGATACTTCCGATACAAATTCACCATTTTTGGATCTAAAATCCTCTTCTAATTATGCCGGTGCAGCTACAGCATTAGAAAAACAAGGGATTTTTAGTGGAGACGAAAAACGGAAATTTAATGCAGGTTCACCTATTACACGTGGTCAACTAGCCAAAGTATTAGTTGTAGCTTTCGATTTAAAAAAACAAGGCAATGCAGAAATGTTCTCAGATGTTACAACAGCTAATTGGGAATATGATTATGTCTCAATTTTATCTTCAAATAAAATCACATTAGGTAAGGGTGATGGGACTTTTGGTGTAAACGACAAGGTTACACTAAAACAATTAGAACTCTTCTTGGACCGTTTAACTAAATGATATATAATAGGACATCTCATAAGTTTTGAGACGTCCTTTTTTTAGGTTATAGAAATTACTCGAGTTACATTAGAGAGTTATATTTAAGTTTAAATTTCAAAAAGATAAAAGATAAAAATGTAATAGAGTAACATAATTCATTAGTAGTTCAGACAAAAAAACTTCAAGGTAAATACTGCCCTTAACCTATTATAGTTACTATGAAATTTGCGTAATAATTATCCTTAATATCGATATACCTACTTTTCTATTTAGTAAAATTTCAAAATCATGTAAATGAAAAAGAAGAGGCAAACATTTATTTAATGTATTCGCCCCTTGTATTACTACAATATTTATAACCTTACTTTTTTTTATCTGAATATCGTAATGTAGAATAACCGTATTTTCGTCTATACCATATTAAAATTATTGCTATTCCTATTAGTATTAATGAAAGTAATTGAGCAATTCGTAGTGAATCTGTTAGCATCAAACTATCTGTCCTTAAACCTTCTACAAAAAATCTACCTATTGAATACCATATTACATAAGATAAGAATAATTCTCCCCTTCTAGGGTTAAACCTTCTTAGAATTACGAGGAAAATAAAACCTGCAATATCCCACACAGATTCATATAAGAATGTCGGATGGTAATAAATACCATCTATATACATCTGATTAATAATAAACTCAGGAAGGTTTAAATCTTCCAAAAATGACCGTACCACTTCCCCTCCATGTGCTTCTTGATTTATAAAGTTTCCCCATCGTCCAATTGCTTGACCAAGAATAATACTTGGTGCAGCAATATCAGCTAATTTCCAAAAAGATACTCCTTTTTTCTTAGCGTAGATAACTGAAGTGATAACACCACCTATTAAAGCTCCATGTATGGCTATACCGCCTTCCCATATTGCAAACATCTTACTTGGGTTTTGAAAATAATACTCCCATTTAAATAAAACGTAATAAATTCTCGCACTAATAATGGATATTGGGATCGCCCAAAATAATAAATCAGAAAAAATATCTTTTGGTAGACCCAATTTTTTAGATTCTCTTGTTGCCAATAACCATCCTAAAACAATTCCTGATGCGATAATAATTCCGTACCAGTAAATAGTTATTGGTCCAAGTGCTAATGCTACCCTATCTATTTGTTGTATATTATCCAATTAATATTTCACCTCAATCATAAATATCTCTAAATCTTCAAGGTACTATTTTATTTCTTAGAGTACAGCGTATTGATTTCATCTCTTAGTTTTTCATTTTCCCTCTCCAAAGTAGTGATTTTGGACTCTAACTCATTAAGTGAGTCATGAGCTTTTTGATTACCTTTACCATGTCTATGGCCATGTCCATGACCACTAAACATCATAAAAACCATCATTAACGGGCAAATCAGTAGGATTAACAATGGAAACCAATTCCAGTCCATATAACCTCGTCTCCTTATTCATCTAAGATTGATATTACCTCTTAATAATACAAATAAATTATGGAGTTTTTAGGGAGAAACAGCAGACCAAAAATAAAATTTATTAAGTCTATTTAATAGAAATAAAATCCAATATAAATATAGAAAACCTTCTAATCTTGGTACAAATCTGTGCGGAAAATCCTACTTTCCCTATAATGCAATTATAACTGCTTACAATGAGCCTAATATTAAGGGTGCTCAAGCTACATTTGAGGTGCTTATAATACAACTTTGAAAATGGAGATTATATTTCTACTGCAGGAGAAAAAGTTAAAAATCATAAGTGGTTAGTAGAAAGTGAACTATCACTAAAATAATGGTTATTTTCTACTGATTATGCAAAAGGCTTAATAATTGAAAAAAACCCTCCTCAAAGAGAAGGGCTTTAAAAAACTATTAAGCCATATTTCTACATGCTTCTGCACACTCGCGACAAATTTTAGCACATTCTTGGCAATGAGCATCTTGGAATTTTTCACAATGAGTAGCACATGCTTCACAAATATCAGCACAAACTTGGCAATATTGTTTTGAAAATTCACTATTTCTAGATAGGAAACTTACCAATTGTAAACAAATTTTTGAGCAATCAATTAGCTTTTGAATACAATGAACTCTCGCTTGTGCATCTGGTTCTTGTAAGCAGGCAGTAAGACACTCTTCACACGCTCTAGCACACTTAATACATAATTCAATACAATGATCCATGTTTGTAGGTGATGTTGAAAGTACCCCCATAATCAGACCTCCTTTCAAAATTAAATCCACTACACTAACATTGTTTATCTTAATAGTTATTTCTATTCAAATTCATAGCTTTTCTATTTATATTTAGGCAATTAAAAAAATTACCCCTATGAAATAATCTAGAGGTAATTTTTTCAATCTAACTTACTGAAATCCAACCAACCATACCTGATTCCTTATGACCTGGAATTGTACAAACGAATTCATATAACCCAGATTCTGTTGGTGTAAAACTTACCGTTTGTTCCTTTTTAGGACCAGCATGTAAATGAATTACATTTTCATTTTCACCATGATTGTGACTTGTTTTCTCATCCTTATTACTAGTTGGAATTTTAACTTCTAAATCATGTTCTATTTTATCTTGATTTTTAAGAATAATCGTAACCGGTTCATTTTGTTGCAGAACTAAATTTGACGGAAAATACTTCATATTTTTAGTCTCGATTGTAAATAAAGTAGACCCGTGTTGTTTGGAAGATCGCTCATCCGAATTATGATTATGTGATTCCTGTGATTTAAAATTGATTTGTTTTTCTGCGTATGAAACCCCCCCTATGAAATAAAAGGAAATCAAAGCTAAAATTACAAGTGGTTTCAAAACCCAAAACTTATTACTCGTGTCTTTTAAATTATTTCTCTTAGAAAATATCGCAAATAAAAATATAGTTAAGATGGATAGCAATAAAAAAATTCTAACTAGAGGAATAATTTGCTCGAGACTAACCATTTCACCTAACATGGCACCCATCATCCCACCCATTAGTCCAGACATTATTCCTTCTAATGCAGCGAGAATCCCAAAAACACTTCCACAAATAAGTCCAATAATTAACCCAGATAAAATTGAAACTACTGTTGATAAAAACAAATTCCCCTGAAATAAACCACCAAAAAGAGTACCAATTGTTAATCCAAAATTCATACTATAAAACATAATAATACTCATTCCATGCATGGGTTTAATATTCTTCTTTAAAATTCTTGATAATAAAATGACAATTACTGTTAAGATTAATAATGAAACTAAAATAAATAACTGATAGTATCCCACAAATCCATCCTTTAAAATAATCGATTTATTAATTCATATCAAATTATATTAAATACCCTTTAGAGGTATGCCCACAACCTTTAAATTACATAAAAATTTCATTAAAAACATTGACAAATTATTTGGATAATATCTTTTACGCAAAAAAATAGCTTGAAGAAATAACTATATTCAAGCTATTATGGCTAATTAAACATCTACAAATAATTGATTTTAATTTTAGTTTTTTAGTAGTACATTTTTTTATTAAAGTTTCTATAGAACCATCTGCTTATCATTAATAAGGCAAGAACAAACATTGTAAAAAATAAAACATATATAAATGTATAATTGCTGTGATCTTTTATTTGACTATCCTTGGTTTCTGATACATTTTTATCATCAAGAGTCGTAATTCTCTCTAACTGAAATGTGGCAATTACATCTTGGAAGTCGTTTTTTAATTCTAATAAACCATCATTAGTTATCTGTTGATGAATCTTTTCATTTTTAGAAATCGTATAAATAAGAATATCATTATTTATATATTCCTCGTTATTGATTCCAAACAATTGGCCTTCGGAAATACTCTCAACATTAAAATTGTCAAAACCATAATCAAGTAGGTCTACTGTATCGTGATATGCAATATCTTCTGATGGGGCATTAAGAGTAACGGCAATTAATGAAAGTTCTCCCCTTGTTGCAGTAGTAACTAAAGTAATACCAGACTCAACAACATAACCAGTTTTTCCTCCAGTAATCCCATCATATGGTTGTTGCCTCATTAATTTGTGATGGGTATATATGGTTGTATCCCATGACTTCCCATTCCACTTTAGTTCCTTTGTCCCAAATATTTCTCGGAAGTCTCTATTTTTCATTGCATATTTTGTAATCAAAGCGAGATCACGGGCAGTAGTTTGGTGTTCCGGATGGTATAGACCATGTGGATTAACAAAGTTTGTATTTTGAAGTCCTAAATCCTTTAAATACCGATTTAAACTAGTTGCGAACCCCTCTACCGATCCATCCAAATGTTCTGCGATTGCCACACCTGCATCATTCCCAGAATTGATTAGAAGCCCCTGAATAAGCCTTTTTAATGTTATTTTTTCTCCTTCTTCTAAATAAACTCTAGTACCAACTACTTCCCTTGCATTGTGACTGATCGTTACAAGGTCATCAAGGTTTCCATTTTCAATTGCATAAATAGCAGTGGCAATTTTTGTTAAACTAGCTGGATTCATCTTTTTATCTGGTTTTTTTTCATATAAAGTTCGACCTGTTTTTCCATCTATTAAGATTGCAGCTTCACTTGTAATAAGTGGTTTATCAGGAGATACTGCTTCAATTACCTTATTATTAAAACTGTTCGAAAATATTGAAATGACTATTAGTAACATCAATAATCTCTTTACAAATGAAAATTCAATGCTTATAAATCTGCCCATATGTATTATTCTCCCCATATTAAATTACCTAATGTATTAATGTATTTTAAGAAAAAAATATGAAAAAATTAAGGAGAAATTAAAGGAAATATATAATGTAATTAAAACGTAATACTTCTTATTTTAAATTTACTTTTTAAATAGACTTAGAACCTATAATTGTCCTGGTTGCAGTTAGTATTATTTAAGTTTTAGAAATATTTGTTGGCTTGAATTAAAGATTGATAAAAAATAACTCTAAAAGTCAAATCAAATAATAAATAAAAAGAAAGTATTATGAGCAACGATAGATCAAAATACTTTCTTCTTTGTTATTAAGTATGTAGTCTTTATAAAAAAGTTTAATTATTTTTGTAGTTCTTATTCAATTGAAGCACACGATTGTGGAATTTTAATGCTCCCCCCCATTTCCTTATTAAAGGGTTCTCTTCTTTTCTGTAGAATATTTACAATTAAAGGAGGTGTCATTAATGGGCGTTAAAATCACTGGACTAAACAAACTAAAGAAATTACAAAAAGGAGCTAAAGAATTATCAGAAACTAAATCAATTCCGATTACTGAGTTATTAACGGATACTTTTTTAATAAAAAACACAGATTTCAATGGTTTTGTTGAATTTGAAAATAGTGAAATTTTCAACAAGTATAAAAACATTGAAGATATTCCAGATGACGAAATGGATGAGTTTATTAGAAACAAATCAAACTTCGATTCTTGGGAAGACTTACTCAGTAATGCAACAGAAGAGTATGTTGTTAAGAGGCTTGGCTTTTAGTTTTTTAATAGCAATTCCTAACTTACTACTCTCCTACTATTTTACTTTAACAAGAAAAGGACGATTGCCTTTATTGTGCAATCGTCCCCATTAATTTAAGTACAATTCTACATGAAAAATTATAATCAATTTTAACCTTCAATATAGCCCATTATTGATATATAAAAAGCAAATAAAAAATGCTTATAAATATTCAAGCATTTTTTTGAACCATTTTCACCTATATTCCCCAATATGTGAGCGTATCAAATAACCCAATAATTATAAGAATTACACCTGCTGTTTTTTGTACAAGTTTTCCTATGTTTCTACTATTCTTCATGATTGCTCGTTTTGAATCAAAAGCTTCTAGTAAAGCAAAAATTAGTAATAAAGGAATAGAAGTCGCGAGTCCAAAAACTGCTGGTAGTGCGAAACCATAAGAAGTAGTGACAACGGTAGGCATTAACCAAACAAAAAACAGTACAAACATCGTTGGACAAAATGCGAGTGAAAAACTTGCGCCTAATAAAAAGGAGCCCAGTTTTCCTTCTTTCATTCTTACTGGAATACGATCAGTGATTTGCCCAAGAAATTTCATCTTAAACAAGCCAAGTAGTACTAAACCCGTTATGATTAATAATGGGCCGATTGCTTTTCTGAATATTACAAAGTACTTTGTCAACTCTGATTCAAATGCCTGTCCAAAAATCCAAGCAAGCCAACCTATTAAACTGAAGACAACTACTTTTCCAAATATAAAGAATGCAATTTCAGTCCAAATTTCCCCTTTTTGGATCGTTCTATTTCCATAAAACGTAATGGCACTAATATTTCCGGTTAATTGACAGGGTGCAAATGCGCCAATTAATCCAAGCAAAATTACAACAACAATCGGGGAATGTTCATAGGAATTCAGGAAAACTGAAATTGGTTCGATAATTATTCTACTTATGTCTGATAGAAAACTATACATTTGTAAATTCCATTCCCTTATTTTATTTGGTTAATTCACCATTTGAAGCTAATTTCCCCCAATTAAGTCCATGATCTTTTGTTAAATAAATATTTAAATTATTTGTAACGATTGTTATTTCTTCACTGTTATTTGGATTAGAAGCAATATAGATAATAGGATCTTTCATTATTTCCTCTGGTAGTGAAATATCTTTTTCCTTGGCACTGTCAAAAGTAAATGATTTTAAATAAACATACGAATCATCAAAATTTGTGTAATAGCCTCCAGATTCAGTTAATGTGACGTAAGAAATCATGCTTGCAGAATTAAACTTTACTACGTTTTGACCAAAATCTTCAGAAATGTAAAGTCCGTCTTTACTTCCGACAACAAGTAGTTCGCTTTTTGTTGGATGTGTAGCAAAATTAGAAATATAAGAAGATTCAAAACCGCTTAAAGCAGATGAAGTCCAATTTTTTCCTTCGTCCGTTGAATAATGTAGGCCGCCATTTAAATTTTCTGTCGGCATTTCATTAAATACATAAATTGTATTTGTATTATAACCGGCAGCAAGGTAGTGGAAATCAATTTCCCCATAAAATGCTAACTTTTCAAAACTTGCACCTTTATCGGTACTTTTAATTAGCCCGAAAGGATTTTCAAGGTCAGAACCTTTTCCTGGGTGTCCACTTGCAAAGAAACCATCATTTACAGCTTGGAATCCCATATAATCATGTTTCTGACTACTTGCCTCTTTCCAACCTTCTTCACCGTAGGAATATAATCCTGTATGAGTAGCAATTACAACATTATTTTCTCCATTTATATAGCCTGCACCATGAATATGATCGATTTTATTATTTGTTACATTACCGTATTTAAATTCAGTATTTCCACCAGAATTACAAGCAGTTAATACTAAAACTAGCATTAAAAGACTAAACGTCAGTGTATACTTTTTCATTATTAATTCTCCTTTAACTCCATTTATATCCAATTCCCCAAACTGTTTTAAGGAAATCTTCCGTTGGTAATCCTGCTTTTCCGAGTTTATCTCTCAAATTACGGATATGTGAGTCTATTGTTCTAATATCAGTATCTGTTTCATATTCCCAAGCAGCACTCATTAGTTCCTCTCGTGTAAATGTTTTAGTAGGTCTAGAAATCATAGCTTTTAAAATATTGAATTCCTTTAGTGTCAGTTGAACAGCTAATTCCAAGTAATGTAATGCGTATGTTTCTTGATCCAAATAAAAATCATTAAACTTAATCATATTTTGTTCCTCTTCACCATCTGGGAATCTTCTAAGTACCGCATTTACTCTAGCGACTAACTCCTTTTCATTAAACGGCTTTGAAATATAGTCATCAGCACCAATATTTAAACCTTTAACTAAGTCTTCCTTATCTGATCTAGCAGTCAACATGATGATTGGAACATTTGTGAATTCACGGATTTGTTCACATACTTCCCATCCGTTCATTTCAGGCATCATGACATCTAATAGGATAAGTTGAACTTTTTCTCTCTCTATTATTTTTATTGCTTCACTACCACTCGTAACTTTGATGCACTTATATCCATGTGGAATAAGAAATAATTCAACTAAATCTAACATTCTTTGCTCATCATCAACTAAAAGAATTGTCTGCATTCCGGACATATCAGCACCCCCTTCATTAGATAGTAATGGTAAATGTACTTCCTATCCCTAATTTACTGTCCACACTAATAGTACCACCGTGTGCTTCAATTAACTCTTTTACAACTGCTAATCCAATTCCTGAACCACCATATTCTCTCGAACGAGATTTTTCAACACGGTATAATTTCTCGAAAATAAAATCTAATTCCTCTGACGGAATACCAATTCCAGAATCAATGACTTTAACTACCGTTTTATCCTTTTTCTTATATGCTTCCAAAATTACTTCCGTATTTTCTTTTGAATATTTCAAAGCATTATCTAATAAATTAACAATTATTTGCCCTAATCGAATAGAGTCAGCATATATTGTAAAGTTTTCGTTACTATTTAAGTTTAATTTGATATTTTTCAATTCAAAGGATGGGGCAACTAGTTTACAAATGTCTTCCAGGAATGGTTGTGAATCAAAATAGGTTTTTGTTACCGTAAAAGAGTTTTCATCCATTCTCGCAAGATCTAACAAGTTCTTGACGAGATCCTTCATCCTATTTGACTCTTCTCCAATAATTTCAAGATATTGCTTTCTTTCCTGGTCATTCAAACCATCTCTCATTGCAACATTTGAATATCCAATTAGATAAGTTAAAGGTGTACTTAATTCGTGTGAAACAGAGGCTAGAAACTCATTTCGATCTTTTTTTAGTCTTTCCAAATCATTGGCTAATTTTTGAATAGAAAAAGACAATTCTCCAAGTTCGTCTTTTCCTAATTTAGGCAGACTAACATTAAACTCGCCTTTACTTAATTTTTCAGTAGCTTCTTTCATCCCGATTAATGGTCTAGTAATCACTTTTGATAAAAAAGCGTATAAAAGTAGAAGTATTAAAAAGCTCATTATCCCCGCTATTACGAAGTGAATGCTCAAGTAGCTAACCATTCGATTAAGAGAGTTTGTACTTTGGAACATTACGACATTACCAGATTGAATGTCACTAATTTTGTATGGGTGTTTACTCACAATGTAAGGAGAGCTTTCCCAATTGGAGATTATAATCTCATCTTTACTTCCTACTTTACCTTTTATTAGTGGGAGATATTCTTCTAGTAAGTTGCTATTTATCCCAGAATCTCCTACGATATTCCCCCAATTATCAGTAATAACAACTTCCCTTTCCTCATTCATTTCCATTAGTACAATATGTTTTATTGTAGTTTCAGAGTAATACTCAACTAATACATCTCTATGGTTTGCTCCATTTGATAATAAAAGGGAAAATTCTTCTTCAACTCTAGTATGAACAATACTTCGATGAAGATAAACCATTAAAAAGTATTCCATCATAAGCACTACGATAAAAAAACAAGTAGCTAGTTTTATAGAAATCTTGTTCATAATTATTTGATTCCTCCATCCTCAAAGATAACCTTTTTCTTGAGGATTCAAAAGATTAATTTAATCTGCTATTTCGGCAATATCTGTTCCATATAATTGCGTATAGCCGTATCACTCATTTCACCAGTAATAATTTTCTCTATTTTTCCTTCTGGATTTATAAGCACTGTCGTTGGTAAAGGCCTTACGTTATATGAACCCATTACGTCCTTACGTTTATCAATTAAAACCGGGAATGTCAATTTTTTACGGTCAATGTAGTTTTGAACTACAAAATCCGATTCCGCGATATTCACTGCTAAAACCTGAAGTCCCTGTGTTTTATATTCGTGGTAATAACGATTGATTATTGGGAACTCTCTTTCACACGGTTCGCACCAAGTACCCCAAAAGTTTAAAAAGACACCTTGTCCCCTATAATCAGATAACTTATGTTCTTCTCCATTCATATCTAAGAGTACAAAATCCGGTGCTAAATCGCCAATTTGTAAAACTGCAGCTTTTTCTTTCGTTAAGCTTGTATATATCGTAAAAACTATTGCTGAGAATAGTAACAGTAGAATTATAAATCTTACTACTTTTCGTCTCTTTTTTTTATCCATAATTATATATTATCCTCCTTTATATACCCGTCATGTAAGACACTAAAATCCCGTAAACCCTCCGAAGTATGGTGTTAAAAATGCAATAATCATTGTCATCAGATCAAAGTATAATAGAATACCCATTAGGATCATTAAGATCCCACCTATTTTCATAAACAGGTCGCTTCTTTTCTGAAGAAATTTCATTCTCCCAATAAATAGTGACATGACTAGGAATGGAACTGCAAAACCAAGTACATAAAACAGCATATAAATAATCCCTTGGTTTGGATTTGAAATTCCTAACGCAATTACACCTGCAAGAATTGGACCTGTACAGGGTGTCCACCCAGCTGCAAAACCTATTCCAATCAAAACGGAACCAATGTATCCTTTAGGTCTTTTCTTAAACTGGATTCTTTTCTCCGAACTTAAAAAATCAAATTTGAAAAAACCTAGAATTACTAATCCAAAGATAACCATAAATAGCGCACCAATTTGTCTAAGTAATTCTTGATACTGTATAAATATTTTTCCAATAATTGAAGTTGAAAGTCCTAAAGCCAAAAAAATAATCGAAAATCCAACTAAAAATAAAATTGTATGGATAAGTGCTTTTCTTTGAAATATTCCTTTGTCTTCTTTCAATTCATTAAAGGACATTCCAGTAACATAAGAAAGAAATGCAGGATATAGAGGCAACGAACACGGTGAAATAAAAGATAAAAGTCCCGCTCCAAAAGCAAGGAAGATAGTTATCTGTTCTGCCATGAAATTTTCACAAACCTTTCTTCCGATTTAATGAAATCGATTATTAGTAAACAATTCATTAAGAGTATAAATTATAAATGTGCAGAAATTATGAAGAAAGAATCGATGTATAGGATAATAAACCCTATTCATAAGGATCAATTAACATCTTTCACCAAAATGCACCGCAAACTAAAAAGACGTTTATCCTATTGGATAAACGCTTGATTATTAATATAGTAAACAATCCTTTTTTAAATTAATGGTAGCATGACCTCCCACAACTTCTTCCCTAAGCCATTTCCATAGCCTCATACCCTGAATTTTTAATAGCACTTTTAAATGTTATTTCCACTTTTCCATCAGAATTGAAAGATTCAACCCAATTTACTTACATTTTGTCGATTAATTTATTATGAAATGCAGAAATTTATATTAACTTATTAAATAATCTCTACCTATCCGTTTAAAAAATTTATAGAATGTCTCTCGCTTTTTCCCAAATTCTGAATAAATAGCAATAATTTTTTCTACGGTATTGTATAATTGTTCTGGTGTAAGATTCTCCATCAGCAAGACACCGACCTCGGCGTCTTTCCCCTTTGCTTTTCCTCCAACATATAAATTGTAATGATCTCTAATCTTCATAACACCTATATCGCTTAACATAGGTTCACCGCAACCAATCGGACAACCTGTATACGCAACTTTTAGGGTAAATGGTACTGGTTTCCCGGCTATACGACTATTTAACTCTTTTGCTATCGGCATTCCTTCCTCTTCTTCCCCTTTGCAAAAATTACAGGTTCTTAAACTTTTTACAAAATTCCCAACTGGATAACATACTAATCCTACACTTTGAAATTCCTCTATAATATTTTCCTTTTTTTCTTCCGGGATTTCTATATAAAGTTGTTGGAAGGTAGTTAACTCAAGTTCTTCATCTTCATTCAAATATTTTGATATTGTAACAAGTTGTTTTGAGTTGAGTTTTGCTCCAAATCCTATTCCTCCATTTATGGCAATCTTAATTTTTTTACCACTGTCCTCCATATAATTTACCTCCTCTCCCATTCGTCTACTATATGATGATAAAGTACATAATTAATAGATATTATACACTTGCCACTAAATATAGTAACACGTTACATCAAATATCTAATTTTGTAATTTTACTCTTTGTAAGCGCAATGCGCGTAGAGTCATTACTAGTAAAGGGATTCTTTATACTAACCCCGTTTTAAAGGCGTTTTTCAATGGCAACTTTACTAATATTTCATTAAGGATATCGAGATTGTAGAACAACTTACTAATCACGGTTACGGAATCATATTGGATACCTTTTGGAAACTATCATCAAAGATAAAATGCAGCATACGAGAAGCACTTAGGAGGCTTAAAGAAGATTTATTTTAAATGTTTACAATTACGTTCAGAAAATATTACAAAAATGTACCTAAAAGAGCACAACACTATTATAAGATGAATGTGCCCCTTTAATTTCACCCTGAACAAAACCTATACCTAATTCATATTCTTAAGAGAGAGTTGTTCTTGTTCTTCCAATTGTAAAAAGAGATTCACATTAAATGTGTTAAGTTTTTCTACTGTCTCCTTACCAACAGGTGTAAGACATGCAATACATAGGAACTCTTTCGGCCTACTGAATGCTACATATCCTAATCTACAATTATCTTGCTGATCTAGAAGCCTATTTTCTTTATCGTCCTCGAGCCACATTAATAGTTCTTTTTCATTTTTTGCTACAACTAGTACTGCATCAGCCTGTAGTCCTTTTGATTTATGGATTGTAAGAAAAGAATCTTGGTATTCTTTTAATTCTTTAGCCATATCCTCATAATTATCGGACATTGAATTTGAGAGTTCTTCTACTAATCTTTTTGTTCTATCTTTTATATTGAACTTAACTTCCTCGCCTGTTTCTTCCCTCTTGCGATTAAATGTAGTCTCTACGAAACTTACAAAGTCTTCAAAATCAAAATCTATATTATAATTAATTTCAAAAAGTAATAAAAGACATTTCTTTCTTAGTTCAATTTCTTCCAATCCTAATGCAAAGAGTAACTGATCTTTTTTTATATTATAAAAGGCCGATAAATACTCAAAGATACTAGTGAACAACGGCAAATTTTCTTTCGATTTATGGTTAAAGTCCACTTTTCTATAATTTTTATAAACCTTATTTTCATACGCTAGAAAAAACCTTGTTTTAGGCACTGTTTTACAATAATTACTATTTATACATAAATTATTAAAATCGTTTATAATCGACTTTAATTTAGTTGATTGAATGAACATAACTGGATTCTTAGATGTAATCTCCTTATTTGACCATTCTTGCTGAATACTAGAATGAAAGTGATTAATAAAATTAACAATTGTTTCACTCGATCTATAATTGCAATTCAACTTACTAATAGAATAAGTTTTCTTATTTTGCAGGGAATCTATTGGGTGCAAAGGAACTTTCTTAGCCCCTGAGGAATCTTTTCTTTTTCGGGGCTTATTCCTAAAATTCATTATGCGTTGTTCTGGGTCACCAACCAGTATTACTTCAGAATTTTTCCCCTTTCTTAGGGTATCAAAAATCTCAAACTGAGTATTTGTTGAGTCCTGAAATTCATCTACAAATAGGTACCTAATACGATTGCAAAAACGCTTTTTGGCTTCATCATTCTCCAATATTTTTTTCGAAAGAGTAACTATATAGTCGTAGGTAAGAACTCCTTTCTCAGAAAGTCGATTAACTATCATGTTTTTTTCAATAAATGGGTTCTTTGAAGATTTATTAACCTTAATATCATAATCTGTAATAATTAATTCATTTGGTACTAATCCCAAAACCTTCCCATAGGGTTTTATTAGGAACTTTATAAGGAAACTATGTATTGTTCCTACAAAAATATTTGGTTGGATTGATACCTTTTTTTGTAACCTTTCTAAAATCTCATTTGTGGCAGTATTCGTATAGGTTATAACTGCCAAATATTTATCATTAGGTAATTTGTTTACCTTTTGAATTATTTGCTTGATTAATTCTGTGGTTTTACCTGATCCTGCAGCAGCAATAATCAACGAATTATTTAGTTTGCTCTTCATTTTCTTCCCCCAGTATAAATTTGAAGATAGAAACTATATATTTAGGAATTATAAAGCCTGTACTATCTTTTAATAATTCTTCATGTAAAGCAAATGCAAAATCAGACTTATCATTTTCAATATTTTCGAAGTAAGTCTTAACGTCTATCTGTTTTTCCCAACTTTTCTCTAATTCTGTATACTTAATTGGATGAAGTTGTTTAAACACTTTTAATAACAACTCTCTTCCCTTGTCCTTTAGGTTATATTTAATAATTTCCTTCTCAAAAGTATCATCGTTGATTTCAACAGCAATTACATCGCTATTTATCTTATAGTGCTCTTTTAATTTTTCAGCCCTTTTTTCTGTCTTCTTTCCTGCATCTTTATCAGTTAGCACACCACACTTAATAAAGTATCCATTTTTGATTATTTCAAGAAAATGCCTAAAGGCAACTCCATTAACATTGATTATATTGGAACCAATACTCTCTAATGTTTTTTTAGAATATAATTCAAAGAACAGTGGAACTAATATTTGTTCGGATATGCCCTCAACAAGGATAAGTCTCCTTGCATAAAACATTGATGAATTAGTTGCATCTAAATATTTTTTTAAATATTTAATATGGTCTTGACCTTCTTTTTTATCTGAAAAGCCGTCAAGGATATAATGATATTTTATTTGATCCTTATCCCTATATAGGATAACAAGGTTATCTAAATCAATTGAGGTAGTTATATTAGTTGAATGAGAAGTTATGATAATCTGTGTATCCTTCTTTTCTTCTTCTTCTTTTTCTCCTTCCTTTTCAACCCCTTCGCCCTTAAGATTAATAACCTTACTTAAATTTTTTGCCAGATGTGTTTGTAAATGTGGATGTAAGTGTGCTTCAGGTTCTTCTATCCCAATTACTCTAAATGCTAATTTAGTTTTTTCATCAGTCTGCGATGCTAAATGTGAAAGTACTAAAGAAATAAATAATAAATTATTTTTACCTAATCCATTTCTTTCGATTGAAACAGGATTCTCACCATACACAATACTCAATTTCTTTAATATTTCATTCACTTCTGGGGATGAAAAGTTAAAGTCAATACTGTTTAATTCCGATGGGTTGGATAAAGAAACTCTGTCTAAATATGTAGTTAGTTCCTTTTTTATAGTTTCTAACTTTTTGTTTTCCTTTAATTTCTGATTTAAATCGCCAAGCAATGATTGAATTTCAACAAAATCATTTTCATAATTTCTATTTAAAATACGATATAATAATTTATATTCTCCATTTGCAACTAGTTCCTTTTTTGCATCACGTAAAGCGTCTAGAACTTCTAGTTTTAACATTTTTAAGAAGTATGGATCACATTTATTTGTTGGGTTATTTCCACCAAAAATTATATATTCGTATTGATCAATAGGAAATTCAACATGATGATACAATTCTTCCTTTTTAACCTTTCCCTCGCTCAACAGTTCCCTCAAATTCACAACTTGTCTTTCAACCCATTCTTGTCTTTTAAAACCTGCCCTTGGTTTAAACCAATAAGTAAGTTTAGCCTTAGTAAAGGTCTTCTCATAGAACCAATCGCCTACTACAGCAAGTTGGTCCTCGTCTAACTCATCCAAAATTAATTCTACCCTTACATCAGGAAATTTTATTTTTGATTCATCAATGGTTTCTTCCTCTATAAGATTTACAACTGAATTTTTAAAGATTTCTTTTGTTTTAGAATTGATGTCATCGACATCTAAAAACCTTTTTTTAAACATAGTAATATCTTGACTCAAGACCAAACCAATGCAATCAATAAGGTTTGATTTTCCAATATTATTTTCACCAATAATTGCAGTAAATGGTTTCAACGGAATAGAAAATTTCCCTTCACCGAAATTTCTATAGTTCTTTACACTTAACTTTGAAATATACACGACTAAATAAACTCCTTAACAAAATTAATTTAAAGTATCTATATAGGAATTCTACAAAAGTTTACAAAAACCTCCAATTTCTCAAATTCCCTTTTTCATCATGGATTCCTCCAATAAACAATAGGTGTCACTACTGCTCGAAATCGTGTTTAGACTATAAATTGTTACTAGTGAAGCGGGATTTTTTATCAACTATGTTATATAAGTTTCTACCTTGAAATTATTCTGTTCTGTCTTTGGTTTATCATTTCTATCTACAATTCTTCCTACTACCTAATATTAACTTAGCATTTGTTTCTGGAAATCAATTATGTCGTTTATGTATTTAAGTTCCTCTAAATTACAGTAATACTTGTGTCCATCTTCAACAGAGATTTGCACAGGATAGTGTTCACTTGACCTATCTACTTTTACATCGATAGAACCATGGACTGCTGAATGAACAATGTCACATATATCTTCAACATAAAAATTTCTAAGTACCATTATCAAATCTCTCCTACTAAGAACGAACTCTTCTATATCACCACCATCATAAAGTTCCAATAAAACCGTATTGCCTTTGGCATATGTTATTGTTACCTTAGAGGTACCATTATAAAAGTCATTAATTTCGACTAATTCATCTACACTTAATTTAAGCATTTATCCACCCCCTTTACCGTTTACTTCAACATTAAAGGGGGCATTACTGCATTTTCCAAACAAATATTTTTTGAGATTCGAAAATTCAAGCAATCGAGTAGAGGGAAAATAAGTTAACTTATTTTCGCCCCTCTCACAA
>NZ_JPVN01000032.1 GCF_000772945.1 Ureibacillus manganicus DSM 26584 | reverse complement strand
AAAAAGACTGTAGGCAAACTCGAAATTTTCGAGTTTGTCTACAGTCTGAAACACACAATTTTATTGTGTGTTTTTTCTTTGCAATTTTTTAGGATAAGTTCACATGAATGATATTTAGAAGCTGGTTATAATTTTTTGATAGTCAATATCACCAAAAAAAACATTTTTACATAAGTTACAAGGTGAGGAGAGTGATGATTCATGTGTGGAATCGCAGGTTGGGTAAGTTTTAAAGAGCTTTTACACGGGAAAGAAAAGATTATAACTGCTATGACTGAAACTCTATCAAAACGAGGTCCAGACGATGGAAGAATATTTAGTAGTAGTCACGCATTGTTAGGACATCGTAGATTAGCAGTGATTGATTTAGAAGGCGGCAAACAGCCAATGACAAAAACAAAAGAAGATTCAAATTTTACAATTATATATAATGGAGAATTATATAATACAGAAGATATACGTAAGGAACTTCTAGCTAGGGGTTATAACTTTGCTACACATTCGGATACAGAAGTACTATTAACTTCTTTTATTGAATGGAAAGAACAATGTGTAAATCATTTGAATGGTATTTTTGCCTTTGGGATTTGGGATGAAAGCAACGAAACATTAACGACATTCCGTGATCGTTTAGGGGTAAAACCGCTTTTTTATGCAGAGGTAGAAGGTGGCTTACTATTTAGTTCGGAAATAAAGGCAATATTAGCTCATCCCAAAATGAATGGTGAACTAAGTTATGAAGGTTTAGCTGAAATATTAGGCTTAGGTCCATCAAGAACGCCAGGAAATGGGGTATTTAAAGGTATTAGTGAATTAAAACCAGGCCATGCATTACAATTTAGTCGAAATGGGCTAAAAATATGGCAATATTGGAATGTTGAAAGTAAAGAACATACAGAAACACTTGATGAAACCATTGAACATGTACGCTTTCTCGTTACCGATGCAATTGAAAGACAGCTAGTATCCGATGTTCCTTTATGTACTTTCCTTTCAGGAGGTCTTGACTCTAGTATTATTACGGCAATTGCCGCAAAGAAATATGAATCTGAAGGTAAAAGGCTTCATACTTATTCTATTGATTATGAAGATAATGAAAAGTTCTTTGCTTCAAATGACTTCCAAACTTCCACTGATGGATTCTGGATTCAAAAAATGACTGACCTCTATAATACAACACATCATTCATCGATTATATCCCAAAAGACACTTATAGATAATTTAATAGAAGCTGTCCATGTCCGTGACTTACCAGGTATGGCGGATGTTGATTCATCACTCCTTTGGTTCTGTAAACAAATTAAAAAAAACTTCACAGTTTCTCTTTCTGGAGAATGCGCCGATGAGATATTTGGAGGATATCCTTGGTTCTTTGGCCCACAAATTGAAGGTTTTCCTTGGATGCGATCTTCAAATGAACGGAATATGTTCTTACAAGAAAAATGGCAACAAAAATTGAATATACCTGAATATATACTTAGTAAATACGAAAATACAACTAGTGAGACGCCGAAATTATATGGTGAGAGTGTAGAAGAAACAAAAAGAAGAGAACTATTCTACTTGAATATGAAATGGTTTATGGCGACATTACTTGAGCGAAAAGATCGGATGAGTATGGGTGCAAGTCTTGAAGTACGCGTTCCCTTTGCAGATCATCGAATCGTAGAATATGCGTGGAATATTCCTTGGGAAATGAAAAATGTGGGTAATAAGGAAAAGGGTATTTTAAGAAAAGCGATGGAAGGCATTCTACCCGATGAAGTATTGTATCGCAAAAAAAATCCTTATCCAAAAACGTATCATCCAGCATATACAGAAGGTGTTCAATTATGGCTAATGGAATTACTCAAAAATAGAAATTCAATTCTTCATGAATTATTTGATGCTAATCAATTACATGAATTAGTTGAATCAAAAGGGGCTTCCTTTAAAGTTCCTTGGTTTGGTCAGCTAATGGCTGGCCCTCAGCTGTTAGCATATTTAGCTCAAATACATGTATGGTTTGATCATTATAATATAAACCTTATCGAGTCTTAATGATGAGCCAATCCTAATTTGATGGATTGGCTCTAGTAATTCCCCAAATTTGCATTAATTCATGAATTGCTTGTTCAATTTCATCCAAACTTAGACCACCAAAGCCTAAAAGGAATTTTGGCTCGGTACTTTCTACTTGTTTAACCATATAATCTGAAATCGCATATACTCCAATTCCCTTTTTTGCAGCCATTTCTTTTAACTCAATTTCAGATAAATGATGTGAAAAAGAAATTAAAATGTTCATGCCTGTATGCTCTCCTGAAATTGAAATCGAAGGATAATTTGCTTCAATAATCTCTGTCATATGGTCGTGTTTTTTCTTATAGATTTTTCGCATTCGATTTAAATGCTTTGCAAAATGACCATCTTTCATAAAGTTAGCCAATATGTGTTGGTCAAATCTTGGAACAGTCGCGTTGTAATAAGTGAAGGTTTTATTATATTTAGATAATAAAGATTTAGGTAACACAAAATAGGCAACACGTAAGGAAGGCATTAGAGATTTTGTAAAGGTACTCATATAAATTACCTTTTCATTTTTATCTAACCCTTGCAGAGACGAGATAGGTTTACCTAAATATCTAAATTCAGAGTCGTAATCATCTTCAATAATATAGCGATTTTCCTGTAGTGCCGCCCAGTTTAATAATTGGGATCTCCTTGTTGCAGAAAGGACAGCACCAGTAGGGAATTGATGGGATGGGGTTACATAAACAATATTAGCAGTTGTTTGTTCCAAATCACTTATTTGCATACCTTCCTCATCAACTGTAATGGGAAACACAGCTCGTCCATTTTGCTTTAAAATACGATTTACAGTCTTATATCCAGGGTTTTCAATAGCATATCCATCTATATGATCAAAAAGTCGAATAATCATTGGTAGCAGTTGTTCTGTACCAGATCCTATAACGATTTGTTCAGGGCTTGTAATAACCCCACGTGATTGAAATAGATATTTTGAAATCTCTGTACGAAGTTCTTCTTCTCCTTGTGGATGTCCAGTGAGTAAAAGTTCTTTATACTGCTCATCGAATAATATTTTTGCATATTTCCTCCATGTAGAAAACGGAAATCCGTCTAAATCAATTGTTCCAGGATGAAAATCAATGCGAAATGACTGTTTTAAGACTGGCTGAATAGATTCAATCTTAGTTGCCTTCTCAACATACGGCAAATCATCAATTGTTTCTACAAAGTAGCCAACACGCGGTACAGATGCAATATATCCTTCAGCTAATAATTGCGCATAGGCAATTTCTATCGTTGTTTGGCTTATATTCAAAAAATCAGCCAGTTTTCGCTTTGAGGGAAGTTTTGTCCCAACCTCAATTCGTTTAGAAATAATTGCATTTTTTATTCCTAAATATAGTTGTTCATATAGTGGTTTTTCTGAATTTCTTTCAAGTTCAAAAATAAGCATGTCCATAATTATCGTCCTAACTGACCTTTTAAAAAATGAATAAATTAACTGTATAATATGGTCAATTATTATTATACTAAAAGTAAAGGAATTGTTAACAATGATAAATTCATACAAACATCCCTTGCAAAAGAAAAAATCATATAGTAAAGTATGGTTACAATGAATGAATACTAAAATTCGATGATAGGAAGTAGTAACAAGGTTTGTTTTTTTTAGAGAGTCAGCGGTTGGTGGAAGCTGATAAAAGCACTTGTGAATCCGTCCTTGAGATGCCTTGCTGAATTAGTAGTAAGCTTGAGCCGGTTGAAAAGCCGTTATTAGATAAGTGGATTAGACGTATTCTGTCTAATCAATTAGGGTGGCAACGCGGGTAGCTCTCGTCCCTTTTTGGGGATGGGGGCTTTTTTGTATTTATTCGCAAGGGAAGTTTAAAAAGATTAAAAAAAATCGGAGGAGAAAATGACATGTTAGATATTAAACGCGTACGCGAAAATTATGAAGATGTAAAAAGAGTTTTACTTACACGTAATGAAGACTTAGGTAATATTGATGAATTTGAAACTCTTGATGCAAAACGTCGTGAGTTAATTGCAAAAACAGAAGTACTAAAAGCAGAGCGAAATAAAGTATCAGAACAAATTTCTCAAATGAAACGTAACAAGGAAAATGCAGATGAAGTAATCGCTCGAATGCGTGAAGTAGGAGACGAAATCAAGCAACTTGATAACGAGCTACGTGAAGTAGAAGACAAGTTTGAGTATATGATGATGCGTTTACCAAACCTACCTCATGAATCTGTTCCAGTTGGTACAACAGAAGATGATAATGTTGAAGTACTAAAGTGGGGAGAACTTCCAAACTTCGATTTTGAAGCAAAACCTCATTGGGATTTAGCGACAGACTTAAAGATTGTTGACTTTGAACGGGCTGGAAAAGTAACAGGAAGTCGTTTTGTATTTTACCGTGGTTTAGGAGCAAGGCTTGAGCGTGCATTAATGAGCTTTATGATGGATTTACATGCTGAAGAACATGGCTATGAAGAAATGCTACCACCGGTGATCGTAAACCGCGACAGCCTAACTGGTACAGGACAGTTACCAAAATTCGAAGAAGATGTATTTAAACTAGCTGATACAGATTACTTCATGATCCCGACAGCAGAAGTACCAGTAACAAACTTCTACCGCGATGAGATTCTTGATAGTGAAATCCTTCCTAAAGGATTTGCAGCTTACAGTGCATGTTTCCGTTCTGAAGCAGGGTCAGCAGGCCGTGATACGCGCGGACTAATTCGCCAACACCAATTCAACAAAGTTGAGTTAGTGAGATTTGTAAAACCAGAGGAATCATACGATGAACTTGAAAAATTAACTGGTCATGCTGAAAAAGTTCTTCAATTATTAGGATTACCTTACCGTAAATTATTAATGTGTACAGCTGATCTTGGATTTACTGCTGCGAAAAAGTACGATTTAGAAGTTTGGATGCCTACACAAAGTATGTATCGCGAAATTTCTTCTTGTTCAAACTTTGAAGATTTCCAGGCTCGTCGTGCAAATATCCGATTCCGTCGTGAGCAAGGAGCAAAACCAGAGTATGTACACACATTAAACGGTTCAGGTCTTGCTATTGGGCGTACAGTTGCAGCCATCTTAGAAAACTTCCAACAACCTGATGGATCAGTAGTAATACCAGAAGTATTACGTCCGTACATGGGTGGGAAAGAAGTTATTTCAGTACCAACAAAATAAAGAAAAAAAGGAGCTATGGCTATTTAATTTGCCTTGGCTCCTTTTATTATTATCTATGACAGTTAATGATAATCGGTATATTCATTTAATCGAACTTTATGTTTCATTTGGAAAGTCTGATTGTTTGAAGCAATGTAAACAATACCCTCAAAAAAGCCAACAATAGCAGGTATATAAGTCCAACAAAATACTAAGTAAAGAATCCCAGAAGCCGGTTTACCTAAATAGAATTTATGGATACCAAAACCACCAAGAAAGATACCTAATAATCCAGCTACAGTTTTATTTTTAATTGGCCAATAAGGTTGAATTCCAATCATTTGTCTACCATGATTTTGATACTGAGGGTAAGATGGTTGGACGTATGTTGGTGATATGTTATCTTGTGCACTAATTTTAAAATTTGGTGTTGTGGTGGCGAATTTCTCACCGCAGTATTTACATTGAGGCGCATTTGGATCTCTAGGAGCGCCGCATTGTGAACATTTATTGTTTTTCAATGCTATTCCCCCCATACTTATTCAGTAACAGATTTATCTACTTTCTTTCCACAATAAGGACAAAATTGGTCATTGGATTGTAATTCATTACCACACTGGCAAATTCGTTTTGTTAAATCTGTACCACAGATTGAGCAAAATTTTGAGTTCCCCTCATTTTCATAATTACAAGATGGGCATTTGATTTTTGTATCTATTTTCACACCACATAAAAAACAGTACTTACTTGTAGAAGGGATTGTCCCATTGCAAGAAGGACAGAATTTTGTATGTGAACTTTTTAATATTCTTTTGTCTAGCTGCGTATGAAATGTACTTTTAGGATCATAATTTGACGCAGCCTTTTCATAGATATCATAACTTCGCTTTTTCTCATAACGTTCTTCTCCCAACATCTCCATTTGGGCAATTTCCTTTAAAATAACGTTGATCTGGTCAAAATCTTCATCTGGAAAGTTGATGGATTGTATATGGAAGTTAATTAATTCAAAACCAAATAATTTAAATTCTTCAGCAATCTTTAGTTTTAAATCATTTGTAATGCTTGGAATTTCTGCAGTAATATCAAGGGCAGATATTTTTTCTTTTATCATTTTGTTCGCTAATGACGTTTTAATGTTTGTGATTAACATGCCCTTAAAATAATCTTGTACTTTATCGTAATCAACTATGTCATCTTTATGAAGGGAAACGATGATTTCCTTAAAAAACAATAAGGGGTCTTCCAATCGTAAAGCTAATTGCCCGTAGGATCGAATTCGTAGCCTTATATGATATTTTGGATCAATGATTTGAATTGGATCGGATCGGGTGTACCCCAATATATATCTAATTTGGTAGCTAGATTGATGAAGTAAATTTCAGAACTAAAGGGAGTTTTATTTCCATAAAATAGATTGAGTACATTGCTTAATATAGGAAGGTTGTTTGTTGAAAGCCAATACGTACCTGGATAGAACAAATCATATATTTGGCCACCCTTTACAAAAATAGCTACTTGCCCTTCATTTACAATAAGTTGTGACCCGATAATAATCTTTTCATTTGGATATTTATAAACTAACCAGTCTCGTGATTTTAGCCCGTCAAATTTGACTCGATCAATAATACCCAAAACAATCTCCCTTTCTTAAACCCTAATAGCAATTATTTTAGTAAGAGTCTAACCATTTTTTCACTTCAATATTAAGCAAGACCAAGAAATGTACGAACAATAAAAAAGCATACCGCGCTCTGCAGTATGCTTTCATTCATAAAAACCTATCTAGAAGAATAAGAAACCTATACTAATAATGACTCCTGTAAAGATTAGTACAAATAAACAGAACCCCATAATATCTCTTGCTCTTAAACCAGCAATTGCAAGAGCTGGAAGCGCCCAGAATGGTTGGATCATATTTGTCCAAGCATCCCCCCATGCAATGGCCATCGCTGTTTTTGCATAATCTGCACCAATTGCTTGAGCAGCTTCAATCATTACAGGTGCTTGTACAGTCCATTGGCCGCCACCTGAAGGTACGAAGAAGTTTACCAATCCAGCTGAGTAGAATGTAAATAAGTAGAAGGTGAAATCATTTGATATTGCTATAAACCATTGTGAAAAGACTACTGCTAAGCCTGATGCCGTCATCATGCCCATAATACCTGCATAAAACGGGAATTGGAAAACAATTCCCCCAGTTGTTTTAATAGCATTTTGTACAGCAGCTAAGAAACGTTGTGGCGTACCGTGAAGGATTATACCTGATATGATGAAGATTGTATTTACAATATTTAAATCTAAAGCAAAGCCTTTTGTTGCAAAGTGATAAATTAAATAAGTTACTCCAATAAGGCCAATTAAAATTGTTAATACGTAACTTCTTTCTGACCAAGAAGCAAATGTTCTTTCAGCAGGAGGAAACTTTTGTTCTTCCTCGACTAATAGTTTCGGATCTACTTCAACGACATCTTCCTCTTTTGGCATCATGAATCGGTTAAAGAATGGTAAAGTAATTCCTATGACGATCACGATGAATAAGTTATATGGAGTAAAAATTGTAGAAGTTGTTGGGATTACACCAACCAAATCTTCGTAAAAATGTCCACTTGTTGCAATCGTTAATGGAATCGATCCTGCTAAGCCCCCATGCCAAACAATAAAACCTGAGTAAGCACTAGCAATTAATAATCGGTAATCTACTTTTTTCACATGTCGTGCAATTTCTTTCGCAAATAGTGCACCAATAACTAGTCCAAAGCCCCAGTTAATCCAACTAGCAAGTAAAGATACAAATGTAACAACTATAATAGCAGTGCTTGGTTTTGTTAATTTACTAGCAGAAAATGATAATAACTTTTTAAAGACAGGGCTATTTGCTAAAACATGCCCAGCAGCTAATACAACAACCATTTGCATTGTAAATGCTAATATCCCCCAAAATCCATTCCCCCAATGAACAACCATATCTAATGGTGTGGATGGGGTTAAAACAACACCTAGAAATAAAACGAGTACAGTTAAGATTGCAACAAAGATATAAGGATCTGGTAAGTATCTTTCCATGATTGTATTTGCGACCTTAGTCATAAACTTCATCTTTCCATTCCCCCTTCTTAGTTATTAAAAACGCTATTCGCTGAATAATATGTATGGTAAGAAAGTTTTATATCAATGAAATAAAAATATATTTATAGAGTTTATAAACAAGGGATTTCTGTCCTATCTCGAGAATAAAATTCATATATTTGTTTGAATGACGTTATTTAGTAGAAATTCATAAAGTTCATAAGTAATGGGGGATTAGAATGAAGGGGAAAGTATGGGAATCATTTGAACAAGCTATTTCAGATATACATGATGGGGCAACGTTAATCGTTGGAGGTTTTGGACTATGTGGAATACCTGAGAAAAGTATAGAAGCCCTAAGAAACCAAGGAACGAAAAACTTAACGATTGTAAGCAACAATTGTGGTGTAGATGACTGGGGACTTGGTTTGTTACTTGCAAACAAACAAATTAAAAAAACGATAGCATCTTACGTAGGTGAGAATAAAATATTTGAACAACAATTCTTAAATGGCGAGCTTGAAGTTGAGTTGACTCCGCAGGGTACTTTGGCGGAGCGTATTCGTGCAGGTGGCGCGGGTATTCCTGGGTTTTATACTGCAACTGGTGTTGGAACACCTATTGCAGAAGGTAAAGAAGTAAAAGTTTTTGATGGGAAAGAGTATTTGTTGGAAAGAGCGATTGCTTCTGACTTTGCCTTAGTAAAGGCTTGGAAAGCTGATAAGTTAGGAAATCTAGTATTCCGTAAAACGTCTAGAAACTTTAACCCCATCGCTGCAATGGCAGGGAAGATTACCATTGCGGAGGTTGAAGAAATTGTAGAGGTTGGTGAACTTGATCCTGATGAAATTCATACACCAAGTGTTTTCGTGCAACGTGTTGTCCTTGGACAAAATTATGAAAAGCGCATCGAACGGTTAACAGTAAAAAAAGTCGGTGGAGGGGTTTAAATATGGATGCAAGAAATCGTATTGTACAAAGAGCAGTAAAAGAAATTCAAGACGGTATGAATGTCAATCTTGGTATTGGAATACCAACACTTGTAGCCAACGAAATTCCGGCAGACTTTAACGTATTACTGCAATCTGAAAATGGCATGTTAGGAATAGGTCCATATCCAACAGAAGCTGAAGTTGATGCGGATTTAATCAATGCAGGTAAAGAGACGGTAACCATTGTTCCCGGTGGTGCATTTTTTGATAGTGCAGATTCTTTTGCTATGATTCGTGGAGGGCATATTGACCTTGCAATACTTGGTGCTATGGAAGTTTCAGAAACAGGTGATTTAGCAAACTGGATGATTCCAGGGAAAATGATAAAAGGCATGGGTGGTGCCATGGATCTTGTAGTTGGAGCTAAACGAGTTGTTGTTATTATGGAACATGTGAACAAATATGGTGAATCGAAAATAAAGAAATCTTGCACATTGCCACTGACAGGTAAAGGTGTTGTCAACCGACTTATTACGGAGTTAGCTGTATTTGATTTTACAAACGAAGGAATGCAGTTAATTGAAACGGCGCCTGGTGTGTCTGTTGAAGATATTAAAGAAAAAACAGAAGGAACTTTTACTGTTGCAGACTCTTTGCTCTCAAATAAATAAAAAAAGTTTTTACATGATTATTAAGAAGTGGTATAAATTTAGATAAAACTTTTAAAGGGGAAACAACTGTGGAGCATCTTATTTATCCAAATTTAAAAAGACAAGAAATTTCAGGTATACGTAAATTTACAAGTATGCTTGTCGATTACCCTGATGCCATTAACCTGACAATTGGACAACCGGATTTCCCAACACCAAATCATGTAAAAGAAAGTGCAAAACAAGCGATTGATCAAAACTTTACTTCCTATACACCAAATTCAGGTGTTTTAGAATTACGAAATGCCATTTCACACTTTTACAGTGAAAAATACAGCTTAGTGTATAACCCAGAAGACGAAGTAGTTGTGACACATGGAGCATCTGGAGCAATTATGGCTGTATTACGTACAATCTTAACTGAAGGTTGTGAAGTCATCGTGCCAGGACCTGCATATCCTGGTTATGTTCCAATTATCGAAATGTTCGGTGGCGTACCAGTTTATGTAGATACAACATCTACTGCTTTTGTTTTAACAGCTGAATTAATAGAAAAACATATTACTGAACGAACAAGAGCAATTTTTCTATGTTCACCGGCTAATCCAGTAGGTACAGTTATTGAAGAAGACGAGTTAAAGAAAATTGCAAAACTTTTACGCGATAAAGAAATTTTTATAATTTCTGATGAGATTTATAGTGAATTAATTTTTGAGAAAACACATCATTCTATTGCACAGTTTGAAGGAATGCGTGAGAAAACGATAATAGTCAATGGTGTATCGAAGTCTCATTCCATGACAGGATGGCGAATTGGCTACACATTAGCACCTGTATTCATTTCAAAAGAGATTACAAAAGTCATTGCATATTTTTTAAGTTGCGAATCTAGTATTAGTCAATATGCAGCAATAGAGGCTTTGACCGTTGGAAAAGATGATGCCATTGAAATGAGAAATGAATATAAAAACCGACGTGATTTGGTCTATAGTCGTTTAGTTTCGATGGGATTTGATGTCGTTAAACCAGAGGGAGCCTTTTATATATTCCCTTCTATTAAACATACAAACATGAAATCTTTTGATTTTAGTGTAAGTTTGTTAAAAGAGCAAGGTGTGGCGACTGTTCCAGGAAGCGCATTTTCTAATTATGGAGAAGGGTATATACGTATTTCTTATGCTCAGCCTATTGAAAAATTAGACGAAGCAATGAATCGATTAGAGAAGTTTATGGAGAAGTTTAAACGCGCATAAATGTGTTGAAGTCGCACATAACGAGTTGAAATTAACAAGTAAATTGGAAAACGCACGTAATTGTACGAAATTCGCACGAAACTAGTTTAAAAGCGCACGTAATCAGTTGAAATTCACACATAACGTCCTAAAACTCGCACGTATAAATTTAAGGAAACTAAAAGGACAGGGGTTAGATATAATCCCGTCCTTTTATTTATCATTTGATTTTGCTAGCTTTTCAGCCTTTTTACGTTCCCTCAATGCCCGGAAGAAATCACTTAACAACTTACCACATTCTTCACCTAGTACACCTTCTGTTACCTCACATATATGGTTAAAACGAGAGTCGCTTAATAGTTCATAAAATGTATGTACACATCCACCTTTAGGGTCTCTTGCTCCATAAACAACACGTGGTATACGTGATTGCAATATTGCACCGGCACACATTGGACAAGGCTCAAGTGTTACGTATAGCGTAGTTTCCTCTAAACGCCAGCTACCGACTACATCACAAGCATCTTGTATTGCCATTAGTTCTGCATGGGTAACTGCATTTTGAGTAGTTTCTCTTAAATTGTGTGTTCTTGCGATAATTTCGTCATTATGAACAATTACAGCCCCAATAGGTACTTCACCAATGGCTCCTGCCTTCTTTGCTTCTTCAATCGCTTCAAGCATAAAATATCGATCTTTTTCTAAAGTTTCCACATGCATCTCTCCTTGGTTGATAGTGTATCATAGTAAGCTAAATTGTATGAATTCTCTAATCTTGATTGATTTTTTGTAATGGAAGTTTTCGTACAATCCTACTAAATTTGTCTATATATTTAATAATTACTTAATTTAGTTTAATTCCAATTGTGTTTTTCGACTACTTTATATGATAAAATGTAGAACATTGACGAATTTAGACAAGAAGGAGGGGCTAAAGTGTCTGTCCCTTTTATAACAGTTGAAGGTCCGATAGGAGTAGGGAAAACTTCTTTATCAAAAGCAATTGCTGATACATATGGCTATTACTTACTGAAAGAGATTGTTGATGAAAACCCATTCTTAGGAAAATTTTATGAAGATATTGATGAGTGGAGCTTTCAAACAGAAATGTTCTTCCTATGTAATCGATATAAACAATTATCAGATGTTAAGTCTCATATTGTTCAAAACGAGTCACCTGTAGTCGCTGATTATCATATTTTCAAAAACTTAATTTTTGCTAAGCGTACACTTGCTCCCTCTGAGTATGTAAAGTACGAAGCAATTTACGATATATTAACCTCCGATATGCCTCGCCCAAATATGGTTATTTACTTGCATGCTAGTCTTGATACTTTAATGAATCGAATAAAGATGCGTGGTAGAGAATTTGAAAAATTGATTACAAGAGATTATATGGATCAATTATCAAAGGATTACCATGATTTTATCGGGCAGTTTAAAGTGAAGCATCCTGATATACCAGTAATCGAACTAGATGGAGACAAAATAGACTTTGTACAAAATGAAGAACATTTACAAAATGTTTTAGAGTTAGTAAAGAAAAGCTTAAAGGAGTTACAAGCAGAATGAATTTAAGAGAAAAATATAATATCCCTTCCAATGCAGTAATTACAATTGCTGGAACGGTAGGTGTTGGGAAATCGACAATGACAACTGCCCTAGCAGAAGCATTAAATTTCCGCACTTCTTTTGAAAAGGTTGACTCAAACCCCTATTTAGATAAATTTTATGATGACTTCGAGAAATGGAGCTTTCACTTACAAATTTACTTTTTAGCAGAACGATTCAAAGAACAAAAACGTATTTTTGAGTATGGTGGAGGGTTTATACAAGATCGTTCTATCTATGAAGATACAGGCATTTTTGCGAAAATGCATTATGATAAAGGGACGATGAACCCAACAGATTACGAAACGTATACGAATTTATTTGATGCGATGGTAATGACTCCTTATTTCCCACATCCTGACTTATTAATCTATTTAGAGGGATCACTTGAAGATGTGATTGATAGAATTAAAGAGCGCGGTCGTGAAATGGAACAACATACGCCAAGAGAATATTGGGAAGAAATGCATGGCCGTTATCAAGAGTGGATTGATCAATTTAACTCTTGCCCGGTACTACGATTAGATATAAATGATTACGATTTAAAGGAAAATCCAGAGCAAATTGAGAGTATTGTTGAACGTATTGGGTATATGATCGAACAAACAAATCGATTTAAAAAACAAAGATAAACCCGTTATGAGGGGATATAAAAGGCTACATCAACGTACTTGATTGATGTAGCCTTTTAAATTTTAAAATTCTATCACTTGCTGTCTTTTCACTAGCTGGATCTTTGCCTGCTGTATGACTTCGTCGAAATCCCCAACATTGTCATTGTAATGCATAGCAAAGATTCTCTCATGGAGTTCTGATGGATAATAACTTAAAACTTCATCAAGTGTTGCGTGTGCTCCGTTTGTCGTAAAACTTACATCTTGAAAAATGGCAACTGTCTTTTCATCAACTTGTGCGATAATATTTGCCTGATCTAGTCGTTTAATATCACTTGTATAGACTAAATTTGCACCATTCCAGGACAGTTTAAATCCCGAACTGATCATTCCTTCTTGATGGAAATTTGTTGTATCGAATAACGAGAATGTAGAATTCCCAATAAACATGGACCCTTCATTTTTCGGTATGACGAATTGGCAAAAATCTTCGACAGCATGTCCTTGATTGTTTAAACTTTGGGAAAGTAATGTTCGTAAGGATAGAGACAGCTTTTCATGAACGATAATTTTTGTCTTCAACGGGACATGTTTCCCATCTTCAAAATGCCAATATCGTTGCAAAATCATTTCCTCTAACCCACCAACATGATCGAAATGTAGATGAGAGATATAGACATAATCTATATCTGTATAATGATAACCTGCTTCAACTAGGCTAGTTCGTAATGTTGTACCTGCATCTACTAAAAGTAATTGTTCACCTATTTGCATAATATAGTTATTATGATAATTAGTTTTTGTAAAGGCACCACCAACACCTAATGGGGTTATTTTCATTGTATCTACTCCTTTTATTTACATTTGATTAATATTAGAACACTATAATATAGTGTAACGAAAATCGTGGAGGGATAAACACATGAATGTTGCAATTTATTGTGGTTCGCAAACAGGGAAAAACCCGATTTATATAGAAAAGGCAAAAGAATTAGGAGAACAGTTAGCAAAGGCCGGATTAGGAATTGTTTACGGGGGCTCAACCGTAGGGCTAATGGGAGCTGTGGCAGACAGTGCCCTTGCACATAAAGGTAGAGTCATAGGAATCATGCCAGAACATTTACAAAAACGCGAGCTGACACATCTTAATCTAACAGAAATACATATAGTTGACTCTATGCACTCACGTAAGGCAAAAATGGCTGATTTAGCAGATAGCTATATTGCCCTTCCAGGTGGCTGCGGAACATTAGACGAATACTTTGAAATCTTTACTTGGGCACAAATTGGACTACATGCAAAGCCAGTCATTTTATATAATATTAACGGATTTTATGGCGCTCTCATTCAACATTTTGAAAAGATGCTAGATGAAGGATTTATTCGTGAGGAACAGCGTAGCATTTTACAGGTTGCATCGTCAGTAGATGAGATTATAAAAATTTTATTAGCTGATGAAGGTGATTTAGGGAAAGTAGCGAATTAAACTCCTAGCAGTAAAACTTATATCTTACGAATCTAATTATCTCTAGTGAGTTAAGAACGCGAAAGGAAAACGTTAATGGATAATAATGAGTTAATTGCATTATTTCACAAAGAACTTCGTGAAGATGCCGACGTACAAGGTTATACAAGAGAGAAAACAGAGCATGTTGTTCGCCATATTTCGCAGTTTGGTGAAAGAGGGTTTATCATTGCATCGAATGTTAACGAAGACAATGCAAGGGAAGTAATTCAAAATGAGTTAGACTATTTTAAAAACCTCAAACGAGATTTTGAGTGGAAAGTATATAGCTATGATCAACCTGATAATTTAACAGGCATTCTTGAACAAGAAGGTTTTATAATTGGTGACCCTGAAGCCCTTATGGTTATGAAATTAGATGATCAGCACCCTTTACTAAAAAATGGGCAGCACTTCAATGTAAAGGAAATTACAGATGAACAAGGTATCAAAGACATTATTAGTCTAGAACATGCCATCTGGAATAGACCTCTTACAGAGCTTGGGGAAAGACTTTGGAGAGATAAACAAAATAATCCTGAGTCAGTGTATCTTTATGGAATTTATGAAGATAATCAGCTTGTTAGTGCAGCTTGGATGTACTTAGAGAAAAACTCATCCTTTGCAAGTCTTTGGGGAGGTTCAACACTACCATCGTTTCGAGGAAAAGGATATTACTCACAACTATTAGCAGTTCGTGCACAAAAGGCATATGAGAAAGGACATCCTTTCCTTACTGTTGACGCCAGTCCAATGAGTAGACCTATTCTTGAAAAGCATAATTTTCATTGTCTCGCATACTCTTATGAGTGCGAATCACCTAAAACTAACTTTTAATAGAAAACGCTCAGAGCCTAATGCTTTGAGCGTTCTTCTATGCTTCATAATGATGGATTAAGGGAAACTTCTTAAAATAATGACTATTTCATAATAAAAAATGCAACTAAAAGTGGAATCGACATTAAAGCCAAAACTGCGAAGCTCCAAATGATCTGCTTCCCAGAGGTCATGTTTTTAGGGCGAATACTAATTGTGTCATAAAGATCATTGATGGCTTTTTCCTCTTTTTGAAAAAGCATTGCTTGAAATCGATCATAATCTTCGATATAGGATGAAGGTTGCCTTGGACTGAAACGTATAGCTCGAATCCAATCGGTTACATCTTTATTATTGTGTAGATAGATAATGGTTGGCGCAAGACCACCATTCATTTTAGCAACAACTTCAATATCAAAAGAAGTTAATTTGTAAGTTAATTTACCATTCTCATCGGTCACTTCTTGTATTAGTGGGTTTGCCATTTTGATCACTCCCTATAATTTGTCAGTTATTCTTACCTTCCCCATTTAAATTCATTTGTAACGGTTATGTAAAAAATTCAAAATTATGTATAAATGTCGTTTATATTTAATATATGTTGCAAGGTAGGGGAAGTATGTAGTCTTTTTCAAAAGAATTTGTATCGAACTGTATTAGTACTATGGAATATAAATTTTTAGGAGGAGTTAAATTGAAAGCCATATCAATAGAAGAACGACTTTTTGCACTTCCAACAACAGCAATTTCAGATGCTACTGGAGGGCATACAAATATTAATGCAAGAATAAAGCCGCTAGGTGATCATTATAAAATTGCCGGAAAAGCTTTAACCGTAAGATTGCCAGATGGAGAAAATGGTGCTGTATTAGAGGCAATTAGCAAAGCGATGAAGGGAGATATATTAGTAATTGATGCAAAGGGGAATACAAATAGAGCAGTAGCTGGTGACTTTGTAGTTTCTTTAGCGAAGGGACTCGGTATACAAGGCTTTGTTGTAGATGGTGTTATTCGAGATCTATCAGCAATTAAATCATTAGACTTCCCTATATTTTCACTGGGAACAACAGTTGCTGCTGGGTTTAAAAATGGTGGTGGAGAAGTAAGTGTACCTGTTTCTGTTGGGGGAGTAGCAGTACATACAGGAGATTATATCGTTGGTGATGTGGATGGTGTTGTTGTTATTCCGCAGGGTGAAGAAGAAACAATCGCCACATTAGCCGAAGCGAAAATAGTAAAAGACGACGCTCGTGAAAAAGAAGCTCTTTCGAGCGGAGAAGAATCGATACGTGCTTATTTAAAGAAAGTATTGCGAACAACATAAACTATTTTTCAAAATAAAAAACCCGTTACCGAAGTAACGGGTATTATCATGCGTAATTATGGCGGAGGCGGTAGGATTTGAACCCACGCACGGTTTAACCCGCCTGTCGGTTTTCAAGACCGATCCCTTCAGCCACTTGGGTACGCCTCCGTATTAGACAAGAATTAATATATCATGATAGTTATCCATGGTCAACAAAAAAGATTAATAAAAATAATTATTTTATATAAATTTTTTGGAATGAGAAATTTCCATATCTAAACATTGCATTTTAACCATAATATAAAGTATACTAGTACTTGCCGTGCTAGGTGGGGAGGTAGCGGTGCCCTGTAACTCGCAATCCGCTCTAGCGAGACTGAATCCCTTTTCTGAGGCTGACCGCATGTAGGGTCTGACTCTTGCACGTAGCGTTGACGGTTGGGTCCTGCGCAATGGGTACCCATGAACCATGTCAGGTCCGGAAGGAAGCAGCATTAAGTGGTCTCACCCATGTGCCGTGGGGTAGCCTGACCCGAGCTGGCGACAGGAGTAACGCTTATGTGCGGCAGTCGAAGGAAGGTGCACGGCTTTAATGTGCATAACAAACGCTCGTCTTATTGGCGAGCTTTTTTTATTTGTTGTAAATAATTATTAATATGTAATGTCTAGAATCTGCTGTTTTATAGTAGATTCTTTTTTTTTTACATATAATAACTTTTGAATGGAATAGGTAAAATATACGAACAATTCCATAAGGTAACCAATTATTTGGAACAAAGTACATTTAAAAACGTACTAATTTATATAGATGGAAATTTAAAGGAGTGGGTTTTTTGTTCAAAAGAAATATTTTTCTCGCTATACTCATAGCTTTGGTTATTAGTTGTATCCCAATAGGTCATGCAAGCGCCGCGCCTAAGTTAGATTTAGAAGCAGAGCTCGGTATTGCTAATAACATAAAGAGCTACACCCCACTACCACTAAAACTTACAATTACAAATAATGGATCGGCTTTTTCAGGAGACTTAGTCATTGATACAGCCGTATCCTATAATGCTGGTTCAGCAACCGTTTACCCGCTTGATATTGGAGAAGGTGAAACGAAAACAGTTCAGCTCTACTTAGATGGTTTAGCGGATGATTACATGCATATGAATCAACAGCAACAGTACTTTTATTTTTATGAAGGTGGCATTGAACGTGGGAAAATCGTCGACTACACAGGCGATAAGTTAGTACGCCCAAGTATTTATGATCGAGATACAACAATTATTTATACACTTACAGATAATGCTGATCGCCTAGCAACATTTTTACAGCTTGGACAATATGCAACATACAACGTGGAAGTATATCATTTAAATACCATTGAAAACTTCGAATTTCCTACAAATGTGAAGGGACTTAAACTCGCTAATGTATTAGCTATTGATGAAGTGGGGATATCCCATTTAACAAAAGAACAACAGCAGGTTATTTTTCAGTGGGTACAAGAAGGAGGCACTATCTTAATAGGGGCTTCTGATCAGGTTGAGGCATCTGTTGGGCTTTTTAAAGATTATTTGCCGCTAGCGTTATCAAATGAACGCACAATTATCTCTAGTAATAGTTTAGAGGAACTATCAAACGGTGGTAAATTTACAGAAGATATTGAAATCTATCAAGCGGAAGCAACTCAGAATAGCGATTCAACATTTGAAGCTGATGGAATCATTATTGCAGCAAACTCAAATTTAGGGAAAGGTCAAATCATCCAAACAACCTTCTCACTTGGTGATAACCCACTTGCTTCAATGAATGGATATCCAAAGCTGATTGCAACCGTACTGAAACTAGATTCAAGTCAACCAATTCATGGGTATCCAACCTTTGTAGGGAATTATATGGATTATCTCCCGCATGAAGTAGCATCTATTAATGAATTGTTCCCTTCTTTCGAAGTATCAGTGACAACATTAGTTATTATTGTTCTTATTTATATTTTACTTATTGGACCAACTCTATATTTAATTCTCAAAAAGTTCGATAAACGAGAGCATGCATGGTGGATTATACCTGTTATTTCAGTTGCTCTTTCTATAGCGTTATTTATAGTCGGCGCAAAAGATCGCCTTCTTCAATCTCAGATTCAACAAACAGCATATTATCAAGTAACCAAAGACAATCATCTATCAGGTTACTATATTGAATCTATTTTAACGAATCGTGGCGGAGACTTCACTTTCCATTTGGATAAGAATACAACAGCGATTGCCACTGGATATACTGGCAACGGTACTGATAGATTACACGATAAATCTTATATAGAACATCATGCAGATAGTTCTTCTATTCATCTAAAGAATTTAAACTATTGGTCTGTTCAATCCATAATAGGAGAAACGAAAATTCCTAATGCAGGAAGTTTTAAAGTAGATTTGTCTATAGAAAGTAATCTCCTTGAAGGGACTATTACAAATGATTTTCCATTTGAGTTAAAAGATGTTGCAATCTGGTCTGGACATCGCGAAATCCCGCTTGGGACAATTGAAGCTGGTGAAACTATCACAGTTTCCGAGCAATTAAATAGTGCAGTATTAGTGGCACCAACAAATTCAAATTATAGCTACAACTATCCAAGTACTAAGGATGAAATAATGCCAATGCGTATGGAAAAAGCGAAATATGGTGCAGCAGGGCTAACGGAGAGAAACAATCTACCTGTCATTATTGGTTGGACTGATCAGTCACTTGTTGGATTAGAACTTGAAGGCAATGCTAGCCTTTCTCCAGTTACTTATATTTCGCAACCTTTTAGTGCAGATGTGAAGTATACAGGTGAAATTACATTAGGAAGCGATATTTTAACTGAGTCGATTGATATGATTAGCCAAACTGGATTTGTAGAATTATTAAATGAATCAACAAATCAATGGTATTTAGAAGATGGAGAATACTCGTATATAGTTGAGATCCCTGAAAATTTAAAAAATCAAGCAAACTGGAATGAAATCCTATTTACGAGTAAAGAAAACCGTTTAGAAGTTTCCATTTTAAACGTAAATACAAATGAATATGAAGTGATTGAAGATCAAAATGCAATCTATTCAAGTGATTATTTATCAGAAGAAGGTTTAGCCATTTTCCATATTAAATATAGTAACGGCGATAAAGGGCAACCAGTGATTTTACCGGAAGTTGGAGTTAAAGGGGTGGCAAAAGAATGATCGAAATTAAAGGGCTAACAAAAAAATATGGTTCATTTGTAGCTTTAGATCACTTTGAGTTAACTATAGATGAGGGTGTTGTTTGTGGATTTGTTGGTGCAAATGGTGCAGGCAAATCCACCATCTTTTCAATATTAGCTACTCTTTTATCTCCGTCAGAAGGGGATGCAATCATCGAAGGGAAAAGTGTTAGAAGAGAACCTGCTGAAGTTAGAAAACAAATTGGCTATATGCCTGACTTTTTTGGTGTTTATGATCAGTTAAAGGTGGAAGAATACTTAGATTTTTACGGTGCAAGTTATGGAATTCCTTCGGATAAAAGGAAAATATTAATTCATGAGTTATTAGAATTGGTTAATTTAACAGAAAAACGCAATGAATATGTAGATTTATTATCCCGTGGGATGAAACAGCGGTTATGCCTAGCCCGCTCGCTTATTCATGATCCAAAGGTATTAATCTTAGACGAACCAGCATCTGGGTTAGATCCTCGTGCAAGAGTTGAAATGCGAGATATTTTAAAGCACTTGAAGTCAATGGGGAAAACCATTCTAATATCATCGCATATCTTACCTGAGCTATCTGAAATGTGTGATGAAATCGTAGTTATCGACCGAGGAAAGCTGATTGCACATGGTCACGTGGAAACGATCCAAGCTCAATTACAAGGTGACAAGCATATCAAAGTAAAGATACTCAATAAGCTAAATGTAGCACGTGCATTCTTTGAAGAAGACCCGTTAATTTCAGGAATTGATATTCAAGAAGATAAAAATGAAATTACCTTTACTTATAAAGGTACTAACGAGCAACAGGTAGAGCTATTAAGGAGAGCGCTACAATCCAACATTCCAATCTTTTCGCTCACAGTAGATGAAAAAGACTTAGAAGATGTCTTTATGGCGATTACGAAAGGAGCGGATATATGATGCAACGATTTTCAAATCCTGTACTAATGAAGGAGTTAAAACTGCGCTTTCGTGCATTTAAAAGCTTTTCAGGTTTAATGTTTTATCTGTTTTTGTTATTTATCTTTGTTGGTGGTTTCTTAAGTGTATTTACCCAATTTACTGGAACTGGATTTTTCCGACCAAGTGAGAGTTTTATAATGTTTTCTGTCATTTCCGTCCTTCAAATGGCTCTTGTCATGTTTATTACCCCAGGGCTAACAGCTGGTGCAATCAGTTCGGAAAGGGAAAGGCAAACATTAAATATATTACTAACGACAACTCAAAGCTCCACTCAGATTATTATTGGAAAGTTACTATCATCGATTGCTTTTTTAATATTACTACTCGTTGCAGGACTTCCTTTATATAGTATTGTGTTCTTGTTCGGTGGTGTTTCACCGACTCAATTAATTACAATCTTTTTATCTTACTTATTAACAGTAGTGGCTATTGGAAGTATTGGAATTATGTTTTCTACGATTACGAAAAAGACCATTGTATCCATGATTGCAACTTATGGCGCTATGATTTTTTTAGGAGCTGTCACAGCATTTTTATTCTTTGTAGGTTTTTCATTAGATAGAATGCCTACTTCTCCCGTTGGTGGATTTTCAACAAATTCGCCCATTACGTTCTTTTGGGCGAGTATAAATCCAGGTGCATTAATGTTAACTGTTCTTTATCCTGAACTAGGAACTGAACTTTCAAATCTTACGGGCATATCAATGCCAAATTGGGTAGTATATATAATTTTTTATAGTTTAATAACAGTTGTTTGTTTATGGATTGCGATACGCAAATTACGAGCAAATATGAAACATAGCAGATAAGGAGGAATAAAGATGGATCGTCGTAAAACATTAATGCAGTTTGTTAAGCAGGCGAAGAAAAGTTTAAACTTTGAGAGTTCATTACCGGCACTACAATACGGTCTTTTGCTTTCAGTTGTAGTTTATACGACGATTCTCTTAACTTCTAGATTATTTGTTTTCCCTTATTATCAAAATGTTGCTTTTTATAGTGGTACTAGTGTAATCATATTGACATTTTTTTATATTTGGTGGAATCGAGTAAAAGATCATGATGCTTTAATACGTTTAGATTCTTTTTACCCTCACAATGAACTTCTAACCGCTTTATCATTTACGGAACAATCAAATCCTTTAGTTGATTCAATCTTAAAAAGAGCACAAAAGGCTTCGGTAGATTCTTTTAATCAGTTTAAACAGCGTAAAAAAAGAATTTGGAGACCAAAAGTGTTAATAGCATTACTTCTTATGATGGTCGTCATAGGTGTGCTCTATATTTTTCCTTCTCAAACACAAACAGAAGCTGTAGTTATTGAAAAGGAAAACGAAATAATTGATGAATTGAAAAAAGATGTAGCCGAAATGGAAAAGAAAACGACAAACGAAGAAATAAAAAAACAATTACAAGACCTACAAAAGAAATTAGCTGAACTCAACAGCTCAGAAGAAGCATTGAGTGAAGTCGTAAAAAAACAGAAAGAACTTAAATTGCAAGAACAAAAGCTTCAGGAAAAGAAGGACTTAAAGAATAAAGGTGAAAATGGAGCACACGATTTAACAGCCAGTGAGGAAGAACAATTGCAGGCTTTACAACAATTGCGAAATGCATTAGCTAATAGTGCGAGTGCTACTCAAGCTGCCTTAAGTAGGATAGGAAAATCGATTCGTTTTGACCTTCAAAATGCTATTGCACAAGAATCTAGCTCAGATTCAGCAGGAGATAGTATTAGTGGTGAGAACCAAGGAAATAGTGATGAGCAAAATGAGTCTTCAGGCCAGCAAACTAATCAGAATGGTGAAGGTAGTGGAAATAACCAAAGTGGTAGTAATGGCTTACAAGGTGAAGGTTCAAATGGTTCACCTGGCCAAGGTAGTAGTGGTCAAGGCTCTGGTCCTGGAATCGGAAATGGTGCAGGGGTAGGGCAAGGAACTAAAAACTTACTATCCATTCCTGGACGGATTGGTGAAAACGGAGAGACGATTGTAGATGGCGGCCCTCTTGGTGAAGGGATACCAGTAGGAGAACAAGAAGGTCCAGTTCCAGTAACAGAAGGAACCATTCGTCCTTATGAAGAAGTTATTGGACAATATAAGGATCGATATATGGAAAGTTCAGAGCGAATGCAACTACCAAAGGATTTACAAACAATCGTGCAATCCTATTTTAGTTCAATCGAGTCGGAATGAAAGGTGTGGAAAAAATGGCGTATAGCGAACAGGATTATCTAGAAATTAGTGAGCAGCTACAACAAGTGAAAAGTGAAATTAGTCGATTTATTGTTGGTCAAGAAGAAGCAATTCAATATACTTTATATTCTATATTAGCTGATGGTCATTCGTTACTAGAGGGGTTGCCTGGCCTTGGGAAAACGATGCTAATTCGTACAATTTCAGAAGTGTTAGACTTATCATTTTTGCGAATCCAATTCACCCCAGACCTAATGCCTTCAGATATTACGGGAACAAATATGATAGAGAGAACTATAGATGGAAAGCAGCAATTTATTTTCCAGCCAGGTCCAATTTTTAGTCAGATGGTACTTGCAGATGAGATTAATCGTGCAACACCAAAAACACAAAGTGCCCTTTTAGAAGCTATGGGTGAGAAAACTGTAACGGTTTTAGGTGAGACTAAGACGATGGATAATCCTTTTTTTGTATTAGCTACACAAAATCCTATTGAAATGGAAGGTACTTATCCTTTGCCTGAGGCACAAATGGACCGCTTCTTATGTAAAATTATTGTTTCTTATCCAACAAAGCAAGAACTGATGGAAATTGTAAAAAGAACAACAGGTGCAAAAGAAATAGAGCTTCAAAAGGTAATGGATCGTGATCGACTATTATTGGCGCAAAAAATGGTTAAAGAAGTATTAGTTGCAGATGAAATGATGGAATATGCAGTGAATTTAGTAGTCGCTACGCATCCAGAGGGAAATGATGTTTTACCTGAGGTGAAACAGTATGTAATGTACGGTAGTGGACCTCGGGGATTACAAAGTATTTTAAAGTTAGCAAAAGCTCGCGCTGTAATGAATGGGCGATTCCATGTATCTATTGCGGATATTAAGTCAGTAGCAAAACCTGCATTAAGACACCGTATCATGCTGAATTATGAGGGAGAAGCTTCAGGCAAAACTTCAGATGATTTAATCGATGAAATTCTAACAAGTGTACAGCAAGGAGTTAGGTTATGATGCGCGGGAATTTTATACTCCCCGAAGATTGGATAGCAAAAGTTAGCCGATTATCCATTGCAACTACTTCCAAGCTGCGAGGCCAACATAAAGGTTCGCACCGATCAGCAAGGTTTGGTGCTTCCCTTGATTTTTCAGATTTCCGTGAGTATACCCCTGGTGATGATGTAAGGCAAGTAGACTGGAATGTTTATGCGCGCACGGAAAAGTATTTTATAAAACGATTTTTAGATGAACAAGAGATGCGTGTTCATATTTTATTGGACTCTAGTAAGTCAATGGGTGAAGAAAAAAAGTGGTTATTTGCAAGGCAAATTGTTGCAAGTCTTGGACTAATGGTTTTAAACAGAGATGACCGATTATCCTTTTCCTATTTACAAGAAGATGATAAAAAAACTATGTTTCGAAGAAAAGGTACGACGAGTCGGAAAGGCTTTTTGCAGGTGATTTCAGAGATTGAGCAAGCAACATTTCATGGGCAAATTACAGCTGAGGGGTTAAAAGTATTACCTAAAGATTGTACCGTTCTATTTATTGTGTCGGACGGATTAGAACCAATTCAACATTGGGAACAGTTTTTTAAACGGTTACCACGTTTTGCAGGAGATATCCGATGTATTCAAGTGGTAACTCAAGAAGAAATGCATCCTTCGTATTCAGGTGAATTACGTCTGATTGATGTAGAAACGAATAAAAATACGAATGTTTCGATGTCCACAAAGGTAATTGATGACTATGTAAAAATAAGAGAATTGCATCAGAAACAATTTGTAAAGGTCGCGGGTCGTTTTGGAGTTCAAACGATTCAGCTTGTTGTAGAAGATGGTTTACAAAATGCCATTTTCCAAAATCTATTAAGAGCTCGAATGGTACAGTGAGGTGATTATAAATGGGTTTTAGTAATTTAATATTCGCATGGACTATTATTCTCCCTATGATTGTCCTGGTCTATTATTTTTTTAGAAAAAAATATAAAGACCAGTCCATTTCCTCAACTATGTTTTGGGATGAAGTCATGCAAGAAACAAAAGTTTCGCCTTACCTAAAACACCTACAAAGAAATGCCTTACTGTACTTGCAATTGCTTGCATTAATATTGTTCATGCTCGCATTAATGAATCCATTTATAAAGAAATCAGAAGTAGCAGGAGAACAAATCATCTGGATTGTTGATACATCTGCGACTATGCTTGCAGGAAAGGAAATATCAACCTTCAAAAAGCATAAGGAAGAAATGAACTCAATTGTTTCAGAATTTGATGGGCGTCCACTAACAATTATTACAACTGGGGAAGAACCAAGTGTGGTCATTCGCCAAGAAACAGAAACTAAACTTATACATAAGACAATTGATGAACTAGCTGTCACTTTCGAAGAAGAACAATTATCAAAAGCAATTGATGTGGCACAAGCATTTATTGGCGAGGCATCTACCTCAATCTATTTATTTACCGATGCGGTAGATAGAAATGAATTACCCATTGAAAGTGAACGTGTAAAGTGGGTTGTTAAAGGTGCGGACAAAGATTTGGAAAATGTAGCAATCACAAAATTTGCAGCTACTGAGGAGAATGAACAACTACTTGCTTTCGTCCAATTAAAAAATGAAACAGAAATTGATAAAGAATTGACCTTATCATTTGTTGATGAGAAAGGTGAGGTTGTAAAAGAAGAAAAAATCGTCATTGAAGCAGCCAAAGAACAATCACTAATGTATGACCAACTTCCACTGTCAGGCATTATTACGGCTAGCATTGAGGTAGAAGATGATTATGGCCTAGATAATACAATGAGTGCGATTATAGGTGGAGGTCAATTAGAGATTCTGGTTGATCAACAAATGCATGCGCTTGTTCAAAAGGGTTTTCAAGCATTAGATACAGATGTGAAGATTGTGCAATCTGAACAATTGAAAACAATGAATAGTGAAGGGATTATAGTGACTAATCAAACGGAACTATTAGAGTCCACAAATGGTAATGTGATATTAATTGGCAGAGATGACGAAATTGCAGAGGAAGTAAGAAGTGTGGTGGATGTATCTAAAGATCCCTTATTTACCTTTAGTAAGTTAGAAGATGTCTATGTAAGTGCAATCTATCCACCGTTTGAAGAATTCAAAACAATTGCAACAATTGCAGATCAGCCATTTATCCAACGTTCAACTAAAGGTGATATAGCCATTTTAGCCGACATTGAATCAACGGATTGGCCCTTACATCCTTCATTTCCACTAATTTTATGGAGCTTACACAATGAATTATCAGAAGGGACACAAAGTCTTGGAGTTTTTCGGCCAAATGAATCAAGAGCGATTTCACTTGTGGATGGTGCATGGTCAATTTACTCATTTGATGATGAATATATTACTTCCGTTGGAAATCCAAGCTATTTTAAAGCGCCAATTGTGCCAGGTCCTTACACATTACAATCCTTCAATGATAAAAAATACTTTGTAGTTCAACTTTCAACTCAAGAAAGATCCATTCAAAAAGGTACAAGTTTTGAACTTGGCCAGCTTCAAAGCGATGGAGAAGATATTACAACAAAAGAATCACTCTCTGTTTGGTTTTTACTTATCATCTTACTGTTACTAGTAATGGAGTGGGAGGTGCAAAGAAGACGTGGATTTACGAATTAATTTTCCTATTGCACTTGTTTTACTTATCCCACCCATTGCGTATTTTGTTTGGACTTGGTGGCGTCATAAAAATCAGTTGAAAAAGAGCCATTTGATAGTTTTTGTAATTAGAGGATTGTCTGTTGTTTTTCTTGTCTTTGCTGTAACCTCGCCGTACATGTTATTACCGATTAAAGAAGAACAAATCATCTTTTTGATGGATCGATCCGCATCGTTAAGCGGGACAGAAGACGAAGTGATAAATTTTATAGAAGAAAGCCTAGCAAGTAAAAATGAACAACATGAAATCGGGATATATTCCTTTGCTTCAGGATTACAAACAGAATCGATATTATCAAATACAATCGAACGTGCCCCAACTTTAAGTAATATAAATGATCCAAACAATACGAATATTGAAGAAGCACTACAAATTGCAACAAGCATAGTAGACAGAAAAAAGGCGACGAGAATTGTTTTGTTAACGGATGGTCTTGAAACGAAAGGCAATGTTGTAGATCAATTAGTAAAACTCTCTGGAACGAATGTATCTGTTGATGTTGTCCCGTTAGCAAAACCATTTGTTTCAGATGTATCAATAGCAAGCTTTGCTACTCCTCAAATCGCTTATGCTGGTGAAGAACAGCAGTTAGTGACTGAAATAAAGTCTACTTCTACGAATGAAGGTGTTCTATATTTATATGAAAATGACCAACTTATTTACCAAGAACCTATTTCGATAGAAGAAGGGACAAATGTCTTTTCATACCGTCATGTTGGAACGGCGGAAGGATTAGTAAAATATGAAACAGTAGTACAAGTTAGTGAAGATGCAATTTTAGAAAATAATAAACTAACGAGTGCCACAATGGTACAAAGTTCACCACGACTATTAATTGTAAGTGACCGCGAAACTGGGTCACCTATAGCAGAGGCACTAGGTCCTAATTCAATTGACTACGATGTGATTCCTTCCGTGGACCTGCCAAACTCTCTCTCTAGTTATCTACAGTACAATGCCATCATCTTTGATAACATTCCTGGTCACCGTGTTGGGGAAGCGAAAATGGGTGTAATTGAACAAGCGGTGAAAAACTTTGGAATTGGCTTTATGATGGTTGGTGGTGAAAATAGCTTTGGTTTAGGTGGTTATTTTAAAACACCAATTGAAAAGTTACTGCCAGTGGAAATGGAAGTGAAGGGGAAACATCAACTTCCTTCTCTTGGTCTTGTAATAGTCCTTGACCGATCTGGAAGTATGATGGGCCCAAAAATCCAATTAGCAAAAGAAGCTGCTGCGCGGTCCGTTGAGCTACTAAGAGATGGTGATACTCTTGGTTTTATCGCATTTGACGATCAGCCATGGGAAGTAATAGAAACATCACCTTTAATCGACAGAGAAAAAGCTGTAAATACAATTCTTTCAGTTCCTCCTGGTGGGGGGACTGAGATCTATTCCTCCCTTGCGATGGCATATGGAAAATTAGAGGATCTTGAGTTACAACGAAAACATATTATTTTGTTAACAGATGGACAATCAGCAACTTCTAATAGTTATGAGGAATTAATTGAAGGTGGAAAAGCAAACAACATTACTCTTTCTACTGTAGCGATTGGTTCTGATGCAGATGCTAATTTACTTGAAATGCTTAGCGAAATGGGAAGTGGCCGTTTTTATAGTGTAATCGATGAAACAACAATTCCTTCTATTCTGTCTAGGGAAACAGCAATGATTACACGTACCTATATAGAAGATAATCCCTTCTATCCAATCATTTATAATGCAGAAGGTTGGAATACGCTTTTTGAAAGTGGTGTTCCTCAGATGAACGCTTATATTGCAACGACAGCTAAACAGACTGCAAACGTTATTGCCGAGAGTGAGAAAGAAGATCCTGTATTAGCCCAGTGGCAGTATGGATTAGGTCGTACGATTGCATTTACTTCTGATTCAACAGGAGCTTGGAGTGGTGATTGGGCGCGCTGGGAGGAATGGACGAATTTCTGGCAAACGGCAGTCTCTAAACTACTTCCGTCATATAATGAAGTTGCCTATGATATTCGACAAGATACAGAAGGTTCATTTATCGTTACCGATCCAACGAATAAGGCTGCATTTTTAGACATTGCGGTCGTAAATGAGGCTGGTGAGGAATTAGATATTCAGTTAGATGTTATTTCATCAAGTAAAGTACGTGTTATTGCTGAATCCGATCCTGGACTCGTATTTTTTAGAATTACGCAAAATGATGGAACAGATGCCATTTATCAAGCAGGATTAACGATTCCATATAGTTCTGAATATGAGCTGAAACAGCCTAACGAGCTCGTACTCAATACCATTGCTGAACGTACAGGTGGGGAAATGTTAACTTTAGAAAACCCTTCACATGTGTTCCGTGAATTTACTATTAATGGGAATGAGCGACAAAATATAACGATTTGGTTAGTTTTAGCAAGCATGCTTCTATTCTTTATCGATATAACATTAAGACGTTTTGGATGGAGTTTCTTAAAAACAAATAGTAAAACGAAAAAACGTATAGAAGATAAACAGGTTATTGAGGAAACAAACGTTAGTCAACTACTAAAAGAATTAAAAAGAAAATAAACTTCAATGCTGTTACTCGATTATATTAGAAAATCTTGTAACAGTTTTTCTTTCTATTTTAGAAGTATCTAGATTTTTGATAATATGAAAGGAAAGGATAAAAGAACCTATGTTATAATAGACCTACCAAATTCAAGAAGTAGAAGGGGAAGAAAAAGTTGACGTATCAAGCATTTTATCGTGTGTATCGACCTCAAAGTTTTAGAGAAATGTCTGGTCAAGCACACGTAAAAAGAACGCTTCAAAATGCTCTCCTAGCAAATAAAACAACACATGCTTATCTTTTTTCTGGACCACGTGGAACAGGGAAAACAAGTACCGCAAAAATCTTTGCAAAAGCTTTGAATTGTGAAAAGGCCCCCTCCAGTGAACCGTGTAATGAATGTCCTACCTGTCTAAGTATTACAGAAGGATCTCATCCAGACGTAATTGAATTTGACGCAGCATCAAACTCAAGAGTTGAGGAAATGCGTGACATCATTGAGAAGGTCAGATTTGCACCGGCAAATGCCCGATTTAAAGTGTATATTATCGACGAAGTGCATATGCTCTCTACGAGTGCTTTCAATGCATTACTAAAAACATTAGAAGAACCACCAGCCCATGCAGTGTTTATTTTAGCAACAACTGAACCACATAAACTTCCTGCAACGATTATTTCACGCTGTCAGCGCTTCGATTTTAAACGTCTTTCTTCAAATGATATTTTGGAGCGAATGAAAGTAGTTTTAGAAGATATTCATTTGCCATTTGATGAACAAGCCTTAAAAGTAATTGCACAAGCTGCTGCAGGAGGGATGCGAGATGCCCTAAGTTTACTTGACCAAGTTGTATCATTTAGTGGGGAATCGTTAACGCTAGAAGATGCATTACTTGTAACAGGGTCTGTCAGTCAAGATATCTTTTACGATATAGCCCAATCTTTAAAAGAAAAAGATGTTGCTCAAGTATTATCGTTAATGGAAGGGCTTATTGCTGATGGGAAAGAACCTGTTCGATTAGCAGAAGATTTAATAACATTTTTCCGTGACTTATTATTGTTACAAACAAGTCGAGAACTTGATGAACTACTTGAATTAGTAACACCTGAAGAAAAGTTTATGCAGTTGGCCCACGATTATAGCGCCGACAATCTTTATGGATTTATCGATATACTATCTAAAACGCAACAAGAAATGCGCTTTTCACACCATACGAAAATCTATCTAGAAACTGCTTTGTTAAAAATGGCTCAATATTCAGGAAGAGGAGGAGCAGTGCATTCTACCGAAAGCAATGTATTGGACCCTCAATTACTCGATAAGATTACAATGTTAGAAAAAATGGTTCAGAGCCTAACACAGCAAATTCAAAATGGTGTTCCGCAAGTTCAGGTGCCTCAAACTAAAGAAACACCTCGTCCAAGAGTGAAATCGCAAAATTATAATGCACCAGTTGGAAGAATAAAAGAAGTGTTAAAAGGTGCTACAAAGAAGGATATTCAAACGATAAAAAATGCATGGGCTCAGGTACTTAGCCAACTGCAAAAGTCACATGCAGCGCTTTTTGCAGAAGCAGAACCTGTTGCGGCATCATCTAGTGCATTTGTGGTAAAATTCAAGTATGATATTCATTGTAAGATGGTGGCCGATAATCATGAGTTAACAGGAAGTTTTACGCAATTCTTATTACAACTTACTGGAAATATGTATGATTTTTTATGTATTCCAGATGATGATTGGTATACATTGCGGGAAAGCTTTATTAAAGAAAACCATTTAGCTGATAAAAACGAGTCATCAATTGAAGAAGATTCAGTTAATGTACATTCTGATCAACCATTTTTAGCAGATGTTCAAGAAATGACATCAGATGATCCATTGATAACCGAAGCAGAAAAATTGTTTGGGAAAGATTTTGTTGAGGTTATTGATGATTAGTTAAGGTTGTCAGAGGGAATGTAAGAAACTGATTACCAAATTGAAAAATAATAATAATTTAGGAGGAATTTTAATATGCGCGGAATGGGTAATATGCAAGGTATGATGAAAAAAATGCAAAAAATGCAAAAAGAAATGATGCAAGCTCAAGAGGAGTTAAATGCAAAAGAATTTGAAGGTACAGCAGGTGGCGGAATGGTTAAAGTAACTGTAAACGGCCAACGCGAAGTGCTAAATGTAAATTTAGACCCATCAGTAGTGGATCCTGAAGATGTTGAAATGTTACAAGATTTAGTTGTTGTAGCAATTAATGACGCACTAAAGAAAGTAGAAGATACGACATCATCAACAATGGGGAAATTCACTCAAGGCTTAAACCTTCCATTCTAGGAGGATAAACAATGTACTACCCTGAACCAATATCAAAGCTAATTGATAGCTTTATGAAATTGCCAGGTATCGGCCCGAAAACAGCGGCCCGACTGGCATTTTTCGTTTTAACGATGAAAGAAGATACGGTGTTATCTTTTGCAAAAGCATTAGTCGATGCAAAAAGAAATTTATCATATTGTTCTGTTTGTGGGCATATTACTGATGTGGACCCATGTCAAATTTGTTCAGACAAGCAAAGAGATATTACTACAATTTGCGTAGTGCAAGATCCAAAAGATGTTATTGCTATGGAAAAGATGAGAGATTACCACGGGTTATATCATGTACTTCACGGCGCAATTTCACCAATGGATGGCATTGGCCCAGAGGATATTAATGTAGCTTCTTTAATTACTCGCTTGCAAGACGAGCGAGTACAAGAATTGATCTTAGCAACAAACCCGACAATTGAAGGGGAAGCAACAGCAATGTATATTTCACGATTAGTGAAACCATCAGGTATCAAAACAACTCGTATTGCTCATGGATTACCTGTAGGTGGGGATTTAGAGTATGCAGATGAAGTTACCTTGTCCAAAGCATTAGAAGGAAGAAGAGAACTATAAAGACTTTCTTCTATTATATGTTTCAAAATAAGTTAGGTTTGATGAGTTTGATTGAGATAGGGTGAGTGAAGTTTTATATGTTCCGTCGAAAAGGAAAGTTAAAAAAAGAATTTGATCACAATCTTCGAAATCTAATTATAGAAACGAAAGAGGATTGGAATAACGCCAAGGTGATTGAAGGTTTGATGGATGATTATGACTTAGATGTTATCGCACAGCGGAAAATTGCAGAGAGCATTCACTTTTATTTGTTTAAAGAAGCGAGAATACGAAAAATATTAATTAAGTAATATAAATATGAGTAGCCGCAAAAGCATATGCTCCTATTAATAAGAAGTTTATTGAAAGGGGTATAAGATGATAGTTTACATAACTATTGGTTTATTTTGTGTGCTATTCATATTTGCTGTTATTACAATAGGAAAGAAACGAGGTTTTGGTGTAATCTTAGAAAAACTTGCAATTCTTTTGTTTAGATTAGCTTGTTCTTTTGCCATACTATACCTAGCTCATATCATAGCTGATGGGCATAATATTATAGTGCCTGTTAACCTATTTTCTGCATTAACAATAACAATCTTAGGGATTCCAGGACTACTGTGTATTGGAGTCATCACTATTTTTCAATAAAAACTAAAAAAGTCTTGCAAAGTGAAAAATATAGTGATATATTAATTAAGTCGCTAAGACGTCACATCAAATTGTTAATAATAAATCAAAAAAGTGTTGACATCTTACAGACACGGTGATATAATTTTAAAAGTCGCTAAGGTGATTAGCTAAATTATAGTAAATTACTAAGCAGATTAAATGAACCTTGAAAACTGAACAACAAAACGTTAATGAATTAAACGTTTCTATTATAGAAACACAATTTGGACATCAAAAATGATGCCAGCAGATGTTTTTTTAGACATTCAAATGAATGTCTGACAAAATTTGAGCTTAACTCAAATTCTACATTTTATGGAGAGTTTGATCCTGGCTCAGGACGAACGCTGGCGGCGTGCC
>NZ_JPVN01000031.1 GCF_000772945.1 Ureibacillus manganicus DSM 26584 | reverse complement strand
ATTCGATTGATTTTGGCTATTATCTCGCGCGTTTTGGCGATTAATTCAGTTGTTCTGGCGATTATTTGCTTTGTGGATGCTTGTGATCCGGCTTTTGGCGATTATTCGATTGATTTTGGCTATTATCTCGCTCGTTTTGGCGATTAATTCAGCTGTTCTGGCGATTATTTGCTTTGTGGATGCTTGTTTTCCGGTAATTGTCTATTAATTGATTGATTTGGGCTATTATCTCGCTCGTTTTGGCAATTAATTCAGCTGTTCTGGCGATTATATGCTTTGTGAATGCATAATTTGGTCATAGAGACATTCTATGTTACTTTTTGCTATTGGTTTCTTTCATCCCGGCACATAGAACGGCTCTATGTTACCTTTCGCTAATGATCTTCTTTCGTTCGGGCACATAGAGCGCTTCTATGTTACCTTTTGCTAATGATTTTATTTCATTCGGGCACATAGAGCGGCTCTATGTTACCTTTCGCTAATGATCTTCTTTCGTTCAGGCACATAGAGCGCTTCTATGTTACCTTTTGCTAATGTTTTTCTTTCATCCGGGCACATAGAGCGGCTCTATGTTACCTTTTGCTAATGATTTTCTTTCATCCGGGAACATAGAGCGCTTCTATGTTACCTTTTGTTATTGATTTTCTTTCGTTCAGGCACATAGTGCATTTCTATGTTACCTTTTGCTATTGATTTTCTTTCATCCGGGCACATAGAGCGCTTCTATGTTACCTTTTGTTATTGATTTTCTTTCGTTCAGGCACATAGAGTGGCTCCTTTCCCATCCCAAACTGCCACTGATCAGCACCCCTACAACCTAAATATACCATCCACCATTCACCCGAATGATCTGCCCAGTAACGTAATCCGCCTGGCCGCTTATGTAGAACGCCACCATGTTGGCGACGTCGCGCGCTTCGCCCGCGCGTGCTAGAGGAATTTCTTCGAACACGCGAGATTTTTCTTCAGCTGATAAGTGGTTGTTCATTTCCGTTTCGATAAACCCTGGCGCAATCGCGTTCACACGGATACGATTATAAGCAACCTCTTTCGCGTAGGACTTTACGAATGAATGTTGCGCGCCTTTCACAGCAGAATAAACAGCTTCACCAGCAGACCCTGCCTCGCCCCAAATCGATCCGATAAATAAACAGTAACTTACTTCGTTCCCGCGCAATTTACCCGAAAGCAGCGCAAGCAAACGTATTGGGTTTTGCACATGAACATGCCATAGCTTATCCATTTCGTCCACAGGTGTATCTTCAATTAACCCATAATATGCGTGGCCGCTAGCAAAGACGACCGCGTTCAAACCAAAAATTTGTGGTGCCAACGTTTCCGCTCCACCAATATCCGTAAAATCTGACTGAACAGGAATAAACTCTTGATCCGCATAATCAAGAGTTAGTTCCTTCATCAAATGTTGAATTTTCTCAATACCTTGATTGTAGTGCAGATATAGCGACCAGCCATCCGCAGCAAGACGGCGACAGATCGCACTCCCAATCGCACCAGATGCCCCAAGTACAAGTGCATATTTCTTCATATTAAATTCGCTCGCTTAATAAAATTTGCGAAAGCACCGACTCAACATGCCGCGCTTTCGCACTCCAATAACAGTTACTACTTTCTTTCATTCATCGGCATAACCTTAAACACCGTCTGTTGGGATTCACCTAAAATCGTTCCAAACGCTTCCTTAATATCATCCACAGTTAACTTCTCAATCACTGGAACTGCATCAAACAGATTCATGTCATTAAATTTGTAACGCGTGAATTGATTCGCGATAAATTCAATCGAGTTCAGCGCACGAAGGAAGAAACCGATTTTCTTACGTTTAATACGCTCGATCGCTTCAGCCTTAAACACATCTTCTTTCTCGACTTTATTCACCTGCTCTAAAACCAGCTCCGCAAACTTATCAGGATCCGCACTGTCCGTTCCAATCAACGCAAACCCGAAGCCTTGCTCTAGAGAAAAATCGTATGCATAAGATTCATCGATTAATCCGCTTTCGTATACATTTGTATAGAAATCAGAAGCACGGCCGAATAAGCACTCTAACCCAATTTGAACGCTTAGCTCATGTTTCAGCATTTCATCGCCACTCAAATTCGATTCTTTTGCTTTTAAGCCAACGTACACTTTTGGCTTCTGAACATCCATTTTCATTTCGCGAGTTTTGTGCGCAACTTCTTTCGGTTCATCCTCCAAATGACGTTCGATTTCTGGCGCTTCTTTAAATTCTTTTTTACTTTGATTGTCTTTAATAAACCCAATCATCTCATCAGGATTTACCGCCCCAACTACAAATAACACCATGTTCGATGGATGGTAGAATGTGTTGTAGCAAGTGTATAAATGCTCTGCTGTAATTTTGTCGATTGATTCCTCAGTTCCAGCGATATCGATTTTCACCGGGTGGTTGTGGAACATGTTTTCAATCGTGCCAAAGTACACACGGTAATCAGGTTGGTCATTGTACATTTGAATTTCCTGACCAATGATGCCCTTTTCTTTATTCACGGTTTTTTCCGTGAAGTACGGCTCTTGCACGAAATTCAATAACGTTTCTGTGTTTTTCAACACGTTATCAGTAGAGGAGAATAAATACGCCGTCCGCGCAAACGTTGTGAATGCGTTCGCTGATGCACCATACTCACTAAATTGTTGGAATACATCGCCATGTTCTTTTTCGAACATTTTGTGCTCTAAAAAGTGGGCAATTCCATCAGGCACTGTAATCATTTCATTGCCATCAATTGGCTTAAATGTGCGATCCACAGAACCGTATTTCGTAGTAAATGTCACGTAAGTTTTTGAAAATCCTTTTTTCGGTAAAATATACACTGATAAACCGTTTGAAAGTTTTTCGTAATATAATGTTTCGTCGAGCTGTTTAAATTCAATTGTTTGCATCCTGCCCGCTCTCCTTCCCACTTAAGAAGTAAACTGCTTCAAGTTTTAGTTGAGAAGCCATCTCTTGAAGGTCTTCTTTCGTCACGTTTTTCCAGCGCTCTTTCCATGTATCGATCGAGAATTCTTCGCCTAAATCTTTATATTGGTCAAATATATCAATTTGCCCACGAGCAGAATCTAACGCTTCTTTTAACTGATTGCCAAGCATCGCTTTTGTTTGATTCATCTCAAGATCGGAAATTTCACCATTTTTCATCGCATCTAGCTGTTCTTCAATGACATCAATGGCTTTCTTTTCATTTGCCGGCTCAATCCCAGAAACAACATAAACAAGGCCATAGTGAGATGAATACGAACTTGAAGCATAATAAGCTAAACTTTCGCGCTCACGCACGTTCATGAAAATTTTAGAGTGGGCATAGCCACCAAATACACCGTTGAAAATTTGCATTTTAGGATAATCGTCATCGCCAAATTTCACAGGCGTACTGTAACCCATGTGCAATTTCCCTTGATTCATATCTTGTTTTTCATTCGTATATTCTTTTTCTGCCTTAGATTCCGGATAGTCTGGATACGGAATCGGTTCGCGGTCTTTGAACGTTAAAGCGTTTACAAGTTTCTCTTGAATTGCTTTTTCATCTACATCCCCAAGCACGTAAATATCGATTTTGTCTTCATTAATCATGGAATGATAAGCTTTTGTTAAGCTTTCTGGCGTAATATTTTTCACTTCATCAATCGACCCATTAGCTGAAATTGACGCTGGGTGATTTGGGCGAATAATTTGAGTAAGGCGTTGGTGTGCATAGCGCGTTTTATCATCAAAAATCGATTGAATACGTTGGATGACCATTTCCTTTTCACGTTCTACGATAGATGAAACGAATTGATCATTTTCAAAATTCGGGTTGAAAATCGCCGTTTGAATTAAATCAATGACGTCATCTAGCACTTTATTATCCGCTAAGTACTGGTCGTTTACTGTCTCAACGTTCAATACAACCGTGTGATCGTTAGCACGTTTTGATGCATCAAAATACATTACCGTTCCGTATAAATCATCTAAATAGCTGCGGAATTCAGCTGATTTTTTGAATTTGCCATTACTATGTTGCATCACGTTGGATAAGACCGAACGTTCTGCAGCATCCTTTACTGTTAGTGGCTTTCTCCACTTTATTGAAAAATTCACTGTTTTGAATTGTGTCGATTGTCGAATATGTAGCGAAACGCCCTTTGCAATCTCTATTGTTGAAAACAAAAAAATACCCCTTTCTGCTCTATCTTAAAAAATTTTCGCAACCGGCGAGCAATCGCCGAACTTTAAGGTTAATGAATGAATTCCATTATGCTAGAAAATAATTTTCCAACATCGCTAAAAAATAACAATTCATATCACTACTATACATGTCTTATTATGGTTTATGCAAAAATTAATATGTATAGGCTGTGCATTCTATTTATTTTATTCAAACTTCGCAAACTTACGCATAAGCGCATTAATTTATTTCTCATCAATTTCTAATCTAACTCTCCCGTTATCCTCATTTTGGTTGGATAGTATGGAACTATCAAATAACAAGGGAGTTATGAAAAATGAAAAAAATCGTTTTAGTACCAGCGCTAATCGGAGTTATGGGAATTGGAGGACTAATTGCAGTTGCAGGTAACAATACGTTTGAAGCAGCAAACATCGTAGAGGAACCAGTAAAATCATCAGAACAAGTTAGACTTTCTGTCGAAGAAATTGAGAAAAAAGCATTAGAGTTAGTAAATGGTGATGGCGCAGTTATTACGGATATTGAGTTTGAAAGCGAAGGCAAATGGAGTCATTTTGAAGTGGAAATTGTTACAAAAGAAGCTGAATATGAGCTGAAATTCGATGCTTTCACAGGTGAATTACTAGAAAAAGAAGTCGACCGACAAGACGACGATGATGATTATTATGAAGAAATTAATGACGATCGCTACGATGATTAATCAATACAAACACCTCCTTGCTCGATGTGAGTTTGGAGGTGTTTTATTTTATTCGATACCTTTTAATATATAAGGTATTGCAGATTTGATATATTCCTCAGGAGTTGCATCCTGGCTGTTTCTTCTCCATTCAACCGATGCGCCGTAAATCCCCCAACTTAACATAACTGCAGCGACTTTCAACGACTCATCTTCTTTTACTTGGTGTTGTTTTAGTAGCATTTTATATAGTAAAACTTCGAGTTGGTCGCGAATAATTCGAGCAATCGTATCCTCATACCCTCGATGGCACCTGTTCGATAATGACATTTGGAAATTCGTAATCGCTTTAAAGATGCTTGTAAGCGATTGTTCATTAATTTCCTCTTTTTCGTAGACTTCACTTTTAAGGTTTACTAATAACACTTCAGATAAAACTTTGTCGAGCAAATCATAAATATCCTCAAAATGATAATAAAACGTGGCCCGATTAATCATCGCTTCTGTTGTAATATCTTTGACCGTAATATCTTTAAATTCTTTTTTACCCGAAAGGTCTATAAAGGTGTCCATTATTAATTTTCTTGTACGAATAATTCGGGGGTCCGTTTTCACTTGATCCATCTTTTCGTTTCCCTCCTACATTTACAACAATTTTATTCTTGTGTTGGATATCCAACATAATTACCATTTTATTGGTTTTGATATGTTTTATTATCTACTAAACTTCAATTATAAGCTAAATAAATGCTTTATTTAACTAAGGAGGAGTTATTTATGGTGAAAATTGGAATTCTTACAGGAAGCACTCGTGACTCACGAGTAAACATTCAGGTGGCAGAGTGGGTAAAATCAATCGCTGACAAACGTGGCGATGCAGAATATGAATTAGTAGACATTAAAGATTACAACCTACCACGTTTCAACGAGCCAATCCCAGCGATCATGTCACAAGATTACGTAGCAAGAGAAGCACACGTATGGTCTGAGAAAATTAGTGAGCTTGATGGATTCATCTTCGTAACACCTGAATACAACAAAGGCGTTACATCTGGCTTAAAAGATGCAATCGACTATTTATATGTTGAGTGGAACAATAAAGCAGCAGGCGTTGTAAGTTACGGTTCTACATTAGGGGTAACTGCTACGAATGATTTACGTTTAATTTTAAGTGTTCCAAAAGTAGCTGTCGTTGGACCAAGTGTAGCGATGAGTTTGTTCACTGATTTCCAAGATATGCGCGAATTCAACCCAGCACCATTCCATGAGGATACATTGAATAAAGTACTGGATGATGTTGTGGCGTGGTCAACTGCGTTGAAGAGTGTGAGAGGTTTAGAAGTTAGTGTTTAGTGTGAGTTAGTGGTAATGGACTCCTTTGTTCTGATGAGCGAGGGAGTTTTTTTATTCTTATTGATCATCATGAGATAGTTCACTAGGATTTCCATCAGATTTATTTAATAGAAGCACAAGAAATTTTCCATGCAAACTAACCAGTTTTTGTCCCATTGAACGCTTCTACGAGACATTTTCCTTGAATTCCAACCCCGTTTTGTCCCATAGAATGCTTCTACGAGACGTTTCCCATAAATTCTAACCCAGTTTTGTCCCATAGAACGCTTCTACGAGACACTTCCCATGAATTCCAACCCCGTTTTGTCCCATAGAACGCTTCTACGAGACACTTTCCAAAAATCCAACCCAGTTTTGTCCCATAGAACGCTCCTACGAGACATTTTCCTTGAATTCCAACCCCGTTTTGTCCCATAGAATGCTTCTACGAGACGTTTCCCATAAATTCTAACCCAGTTTTGTCCCATAGAACGCTTCTAAGAGACACTTCCCATAAATTCCAACCCCGTTTTGTCCCATAGAACGCTTCTACGAGACACTTTCCAAAAATCCAACCCAGTTTTGTCCCATAGAACGCTCCTACGAGACATTTTCCTTGAATTCCAACCCCGTTTTGTCCCATAGAATGCTTCTACGAGACGTTTCCCATAAATTCTAACCCAGTTTTGTCCCATAGAACACTTCTACGAGACACTTCCCATGAATTCCAACCCCGTTTTGTCCCATAGAACGCTTCTACGAGACACTTCCCATGAATTCCAACCCCGTTTTGTCCCATAGAACGCTTCTACGAGACACTTTCCAAAAATCCAACCCAGTTTTGTCCCATAGAACGCTCCTACGAGACATTTTCCTTGAATTCCAACCCCGTTTTGTCCCATAGAATGCTTCTACGAGACGTTTCCCATAAATTCTAACCCAGTTTTGTCCCATAGAACGCTTCTACGAGACACTTCCCATGAATTCCAACCCCGTTTTGTCCCATAGAACGCTCCTACGAGACACTTTCCATGAATTCCAACCCCGTTTTGTCCCATAGAACGCTTCTACGAGACACTTTCCAAAAATCCAACCCCGTTTTGTCCCATAGAACGCTCCTACGAGACATTTTCCTTGAATTCTAACCCAGTTTTGTCCCATAGAACGCTCCTACGAGACGCTTCTTATGAGTTCCAACCCCGTTTTGTCCCATTGAACGCTTCTACGAGACATTTTACCAGTGATTCTATAAATTTTGTCTCGTAGATCGATTTTGCTAGACACTTTTTGGAAAATACAAAAAGCCACAACCCAATATACCATTGGGTTGCAGCTTTTATTTGAATAGAAATAGGTCATCCCCACCCGGGAATTACTATATCATCGTTTCCCCTTAATATAAGGCACACCACTTGCTTTTGGTGCGTTGGCTTTACCGATGAATCCAGCTAAAGCGATGATTGTTAATGCGTAAGGTAAAATCGCTAAGATCACTGGAGGGATATCTTTTACATATGGAATTGCGTTTCCTACTACGCTCAGTGATTGCGCTAGACCGAAGAATAACGCCGCGCCAAATGCGCCTAGTGGATGCCATTTCCCGAAGATCATTGCCGCTAGGGCCATGAATCCTTGACCACTAATTGTGGAAGCTGAGAAGTTCCCTGCGATTGCTTGGGCGAAGATAGCTCCCCCAATACCACCAAGAGCACCTGAAATTAATACAGCAATGTAACGCGTTTTCGCAACATTAATTCCCATTGTGTCTGCAGCCATTGGGTGTTCACCCACTGCACGAATACGTAATCCGAATGGCGTTTTATATAAAACAAACCATGCGATGAATACTACTGCAAAAGCAACAAATGTTGTTGCGTAAGCATCTTCAAAGAATAACGGTCCGATAAACGGAATATCCGATAAGTATGGTACATCAAAACGACTAAAACGTTGTTGAATTGAGTCTGTTTGACCTTTATCATAAATTAATTTTACGATAAATACTGCAGCCGCAAGACCTAACATATTAATGGCTACCCCAGAAACAGTTTGGTCAGCACGGAATGATACAGCCGCTACGGCTAAAATGGATGACATGATCATACCAAATACCATTGCAACAATTAATGCGATCCAAGGCGTTAACGTTCCGAATGAATCGACAAACGTTAAGTTAAAGATAATACTACTTGCTGCCCCGACGATCATAATTCCTTCAAGACCAATATTTACTACACCTGAACGTTCTGTAAATACGCCACCAATTGCCGTCATGATGATTGGAGCTGCATAAAATATAGCTGAAGGAATGATAAAATAAAGAACGTCTAAAAAGCTCATCTTATTTTACCTCCTTTTTCGATTTACCTGCACGATCAAGCAATAGTCTGATGACATAACCTGATGCAGCAAATAGAATGATAAGAGCGATTACGATAGACACGATTTCATTTGGTACACCGGCTTCGTTTGGCATATTAATACCACCATTTTTCAATGAACCAAATAAAACTGCGGCAAAGAATACGCCCACTGGTTGGTTGGCTCCTAACAAGGCAACGGCAATTCCGTCAAATCCAATACCTGAAAACGACGACATTGATGCAATATTTCCAAATGTACCTAATGCTTCCATTGCACCCGCTAACCCTGCAAATGCCCCTGAAATAACCATAGATAATACGATGTTTTTCTTAACGTTCATCCCTGCATATTCAGACGCATTTCGGTTAAATCCAACTGATTTTAACTCATAACCTAAAGTTGTTTTCTCTAAAATAAACCACATCACAAACACACCGATAATCGCGATAATGAATCCCCAGTGCATACGAGAATAATCTGTAAGTGATTGTAGGAATTCTGAACGTAATGATGCAGATTCATGTACTTTTGGTGTACGCTCTGCCCCACCTGTTACCGCTGCAATCAGAGGATTAATGGAACGTAGAGCGATATAGTTCATCATAATTGTTACGATAACTTCGTGCACACCTAGTCTTGCTTTTAGAATACCAGGAATAAATGCCCATGCAGCACCCACTAAAGCCGCTGCTAAAATCGCAACGGGTAAGTGAATAATCGTTGGTAAGTCCCATGCAAAACCTACATAAGCTGCTGCGAACCATCCCATGATTAATTGTCCTTCAACACCGATGTTGAAAAGACCCGTACGGAATGCAAAGGCAACCGCTAAACCTGAGAATACATAAGGAATGATTGTACGTACAGTTTCACCAAAGTTATAACTACTACCGAAAATACCATTCCATAAAGCTGTATAACCAGCAACGGGGTTGTAACCACTTATTAGCATGACGATTGCCCCGAAAATCAGACCTAAAATAATCGAAATAATTGGAACTAAAAAATTCTGAGTGCGGCTACTCATTATGCATCACCACCCTTTGATTGCTTAGATGACAACTCTTGTCCAGCCATCAATAAGCCTAATTCTTTTTCATTTGTTTCTCTTGGGAATACCGTATCAATAATTGCACCGTCATAAATAACAGCGATACGGTCCGAAACGTTCATAACTTCATCTAATTCAAATGAAATTAATAAAACCGCTTTACCTTTGTCACGTTGCTCGATTAAACGTTTGTGAATGTACTCAATAGCACCTACATCCAGTCCGCGCGTAGGAAGTGCAGCAATCAGTAAATCTGGATTTCGTGTAATTTCACGTCCGATAATTGCTTTTTGTTGGTTACCACCAGATAAAGAACGAGCTAAACTCATGTTACTTGCAGCACGAACGTCAAATTCTTTAATAATATCAGCAGCAATACCTCTTACCTTTTTATAGTCCATAATGCCGTTTTTTGAAAAAGGCTCTTTGTAATAAGTTTGAAGCGCAATATTATCGCTTATTGGGAAGTCCAATACTAGTCCGTGTTTATGTCTATCTTGAGGGATATGACCGATACCTGCTTCAGTAATTTTACGAGGTTTGAAACCAGTAATATCTTTGTTATTAAGCTCGACTTTACCGCTTTTCACTTTTCGCAAGCCCGTGATTGCTTCGATTAGTTCAGCCTGTCCATTTCCATCGATCCCAGCAATTCCTACGATTTCACCAGCTCTAACTTCTAAATTTAGCCCTTTTACTTTCTCGATGCCACGGTTATCAGCAACGACTAAATTTTCGACTTTTAAAACAACATCTTTTGGCTGAGCTTCTTTTTTCTCAGTTTTAAATGTAACTTGTCGACCAACCATCATTTCCGCAAGTTGTATAGGGTTAGTTTCAGAAGTTGTTACTGTACCAATTCCTTCCCCTTTACGAATAATCGTTACACGGTCAGATACGTCCATAATTTCTTGTAGCTTATGTGTAATTAAAATAATAGACTTACCTTCTTTAATAAGGAGTTTCATGATTTGGATAAGCTCTGTTATCTCTTGTGGAGTTAGTGATGCTGTTGGCTCGTCAAAGATTAAAATTTCCGCACCGCGGTATAATGTTTTAATAATCTCAACACGTTGTTGCATCCTTACGGAAATATCCTCGATTTTTGCATAAGGGTCAACATTCAGTCCGTAGCGTTCAGATAATTCTTGAACCTTTTTAGCAGCATCTTTAATGTTAATCGTACCGCCTCTTGTTGGTTCATGACCTAAGATAATGTTTTCTGTTACAGTAAAGTTTTCAACAAGCATAAAGTGCTGATGCACCATTCCGATTCCAAGTCTGTTTGCGACATTTGGATCAGTAATTTTTACTTCTTTTCCGTTTACTTTAATAATTCCAGCTTCAGGTTGATATAAACCAAAAAGTACGTTCATTAAAGTGGATTTTCCGGCACCATTTTCTCCTAATAATGCATGGATTTCTCCTTTTTTGAGTTGCAACGTAATATTGTTATTAGCTACAAAATCTCCAAATTGCTTTCGAATACCAAGCATCTCAATTACGTATTCCAACCTGTTCACTCCCAACTGTTTTAATAAATAAAATCAAGCATAAATGCATTTAAAGATGTTTTGGTTGTGTTAACCATTGACGAGATCCGTGCAAAGTTTGAATTACTCAAATCACTATATGTTAAAGTCTCTAATTGAAGATATTCTATTTGAGGTCAAAAAACAATATAATAATAAATTTATCATACTTAATTTAACTTCCTCTTTTATAAAAAACATATACCTCTCGTAAAACAGACTTTGTGGAGGAAGCGTTTTCAACTTTATACCATTTTTTTGGCGCGTTGCTTATTTTTATAGTGTGCTTAACTCAACAAAGATTATTTAATTAACACATAAAAAGTTTTAATTCTTTTAGACTAGTATATTGCTTAATTTAAAACTTTTCATCTGATAATTAATAGAAAATAAAAGTAATTTTTTCCATTGCAAACTTTCCTAAATTTCGATAATTTTGAGTTCTCTGGAAAATTAAGTGTCAAACAAAAAATTGAAGACTAGCGCTTGCTAGCCTTCAGAAATCCGAACTATTGCAGATTATTATTTAGGTTCGTTAGGAACAACTAGAGAACCATCAATAATTTGCTTTTTGAATTCTTCAACTTTAGCTTTTGTAGCTTCAGAAATAGCACCACGATCGTCAGCTAAGTCAACACCATTATCAGCTAAACCGTAAGTAATTAATTCTCCACCAGGGAAATTACCTTCTTTAGCTAATTTAGATACTTCTTGTGCAGCAACGTCAACACGTTTTAATACTGAAGTTAATGTTACATTTGTATCTGCGTTAACTTGACCTTCATCGTATTGGTCACGGTCAACACCGATTACCCATACGTTTGCATTTGGATCTTTTTGTTTACGTTCTTTTGCTTCTGTGAATAAACCGTTGCCAACACCACCAGCAGCGTGGAAAATAATGTCTGCGCCTTGGTTATACATTAATGCTGCAATTGAACGACCTTTTTCAGCATCGCTAAAGCTATCAGCATACTGAATAAAGATTTCTACATCTGGGTTAGCAGCTTCAACACCTGCTACGAAACCAGCTTCAAATCCACCGATAATTGCACCTTCCATACCACCGATGAAACCAACTTTACCAGTTTTTGTTTCAAGAGCAGCAGCTACACCAGCTAAGAAAGAAGCTTCGTTTGCTTTGAACATGATTGATGCTACGTTTGGAAGATCAGGTACAACTTCGTCAATAATTGCAATTTGTGCATTTTGACGTTGCTCAGCTACTTCTACTACAGCATCATGTAGTTTAAAACCAACTGCAAATACTAAATCGAATTCGCGTTGAATTAAGTTATTTAAATTTTGTACATAATCGCCTTCATCTTCAGATTGTAAGTAGTCGTAACCACCGTTACCTTTTGATAAGCCGTTATCTTTACCAAATTGTTCTAGACCTTCCCAAGTAGATTGGTTGAAAGAACGGTCGTCAACTCCACCAACGTCAGTTACCATTGCAACAGAGAAATCGCTTTCATTGTTACCAGCATCAGTTGTTGTTTTTTCTCCTCCTTCTTCTTTAGCGCCACAAGCACCAAGAAGTGTACCAACAGCTAATAAAGAAGCCATTGCAAAACCAAACTTACGTTTTTTCATGATTTTTGGTCCCCCCAAAGGATTTTAATTAATATTGAACTAGCAGGAAAAATCAGTTTGAAATAGTTGGTCTATTAAAATTATGATGAACATTCCCACTAATCGTTCATTAATATATCATTTTTTACAAACTATTAAAATAGTTTTTACTAAAATCTATTGAAATAATTAAAAGAATGACAAATTTTCGTACTAATTTCGCATTATGTCACACTATTGAGAAATAGCATCGTTATTTGTGACATACTAATAGGTTAGATGTCGAAATAATTAGTAAACTTTGAAATATATTGGTGGGGTGGATGCTAAGATTTTCAAGGGGGGATAACGGCATTGAAACAATCTTTTATTGTAGCGGAACTTTGGTGTTGGGACTTCTCGTTGTCGAAATTATAGTGTAACTTAGATTTCGGAACAACTCGGTGTCAAATAACTTCTCTTTAGAGGACAACTCTGTATCAAAACGATCTCCTACTGTCTCAATACTTGGCTTTTTGGTCAACTGAACGCCAAAGCCTTCCTCTACTGTCTCAATACTCGGTTTATTTGGACAACTGAGCGTCAAAACCTTCCTCTACTGTCTTAATACTGGGTTTATTTGGACAACTCAGCATCAAAATCTTCCTCTACTGTCTTAATACTGGGTTTATTTGGACAACTCAGCATCAAAATCTTCCTCTACTGTCTTAATACTTGGTTTATTTGGACAACTCACCGTCAAAACCTTCCCCTACTGTCTTAATACTTGGTTTATTTGGACAACTCAGTATCAAAATCTCCTCCTACTGTCTTAATACCTGGTTTATTTGGACAACTCAGCATCAAAATCTCCCTCTACTGTCTTAATACTGGGTTTATTTGGACAACTCAGCGTCAAAATCTCCTCCTACTGTCTTAATACTGGGTTAATTTGGACACTCGGCATCAAAATCTCCCTCTACTGTCTTAATACTGGGTTTATTTGGAAAACTTTGCCTCGAAAACGCCTCCTACTATTCCATAACTTCACTTTTCATGACAACTCTGCCTTGAAAACAACTCCTACTGTCACGCCACTTTCCTTCTCGTGACAACTCAACCCCAAAACCATCTCCACTGTCACGAAAGTAGCTGCACAGCTTCCAGCTTCCTGCACGCCTTTCCTCAATCAAAAAAAAACCGAACTACTACTACGAATCACTACTTAAAGTATCCGTAATATAGTTCGGTTTTCAACACCAATAGCCGCCTCAGCAGCTACGGGCTCCGCTTCACCAACCTCTAATTAACGAGTTGGTGCAGTTGGTACTTCGATTGTACCATCAATAATTTGTTGTTTGAAATCTTCAACTTGTGCTTTTGTTTCTTCTGACATAGCACCACGATCGTCAGCTAAGTCAACACCTTTATCAGCTAAACCGTAAGTGATCAGCTCTCCACCAGGGAATTTGCCATCTTGAGCTAATTTAGCAACTTCTTGAGCAGCTACACCAACTTGTTTTAAAACAGATGTTAATACAACGTTTGTATCAGCATTTACTTGTCCGTCATCATATTGGTCACGGTCAACACCGATTACCCATACGTTAGCGTTTGGATCTTTTTGTTTACGTTCTTTTGCTTCTGTGAATAGACCATTACCAGAACCACCAGCAGCATGGAAAATAATGTCTGCGCCTTGGTCATACATTAATGCTGCGATTGAACGACCTTTTTCAGCATCTGTAAAGCTATCTACATATTGTACAAATACTTGAACATCTGGGTTTGCAGCTTTAACTCCAGCAGCGAATCCAGCTTCGAATCCACCAACGATCGCACCTTCCATACCACCGATGAATCCAACTTTACCAGTTTTCGTTTCAAGAGCAGCAGCTACACCCGCTAAGTATGAAGCTTCGTTTGCATTGAACATAATCGATGCAACGTTTGGAAGATCAGGAACTACTTCGTCAATAATAGCAATTTGCGCATTTGGACGTTGCTCTGCAACTTCTACTACTGCATTATGAAGTTTAAAACCTACACCAAATATTAAGTCAAAATCACGTTGAATTAAGCTATTTAAGTTTTGAACATAATCCGCTTCAGATTCTGATTGTAAGTAATCGTATCCACCATTACCTTTTGTTAATCCGTTATCTTTACCAAATTGTTCAATACCTTCCCAAGTAGATTGGTTAAATGAACGGTCATCTACCCCACCTTCGTCAGTAACCATTGCTACAGAGAAAGTATCTTCTTTGTTTTCTGCATTGTCTTTGCCTTCGTCTTTTGTGCCACAAGCACCTAAAAGTGTTCCAACAGCAAGTAATGACGCCATTGCAAAACCAAACTTACGTTTTTTCATGTTGTGTTGTACCTCCAAAGGAATATAGTAATAATTAGCAGTTACTCTCTAGGTGTCTTTCTACATCCTTTTTGAATTACATGGAAATCTATTTTCAGCTTTAAACTTGCGTTTGAAATGCCTAAATATCTATAAGTGAGTCTTTGGGGGAACTCTTAACAGAATTAACCAAGTAATTACTATAAATGATGAGCTTTCCTACTAATTTTTATCAATATATCATCATTTACAAACTTATTAAATAACTTTTACAAACTTTTGTTTAAAAATTATACAAAAGTTTGTATTTATGTCGAAAATGAAAACGTAATTTAACTATTCTCAACATTCTGCTTATTGATCAGTACTTGTCTTGGTCTCGAACCATCTGGTGGTCCTACGACTCCGCGCATTTCCATTTGATCCACAATACGCGCAGCTCTTGAATAACCAATTCGGAATCTTCGCTGCAACATTGAAACAGAAGCTGTTTGCATTTCAACGACTAATTGAACTGCCTCATCGTATAACTCGTCAACTTCTTCTTCAAATGCCTTTTCTGGTTCATCAGTTGGGATCATTGTTTCATCATAATGTGCTTTTTGCTGTTCAATGACATAATCCACAACAGCCTCTACTTCTGCGTCCGAAAGAAAGGCTCCCTGTACACGAATAGGTTTTGATTCACCAGCTGGTAAAAATAGCATATCACCTCTCCCTAGTAATCGTTCTGCACCGCCCATATCTAATATTGTGCGCGAATCAATGGCAGATGATACGGCAAAAGCGATTCGTGAAGGGATATTTGCTTTGATGACACCAGTGATAACATCAACAGATGGTCTTTGCGTTGCGATGATTAAGTGAATACCAGCAGCACGCGCCATTTGTGCTAAACGCGTGATTGAATCTTCCACATCATGTGAAGCAACCATCATTAAATCCGCTAACTCGTCAATAACTACTACGATATACGGTAGTTTTGGATGTTTTTCATCATTTTCAGCATTGAACTTATCAATATGATCGTTATAACCTTTAATATTTCTCGTTCCAGTGTGGGAGAATAAATCATAGCGTCTTTCCATTTCTGAAACTACTTTTTGCAATGCTTGAGAAGCTTTACGTGCATCCGTCACTACAGGTGCAAGTAAATGCGGAATTCCGTTATATACATTTAGCTCAACCATTTTCGGGTCGATTAACATCATTTTCACTTCATGAGGTGCAGCACGCATTAAAATCGAAACAATAATTCCGTTAATACAAACCGATTTACCACTACCTGTTGAACCTGCAACAAGTAAGTGAGGCATTTTATTTAGTTCAGATAATATAGCTTGTCCTGTTATGTCGCGACCAAACCCAATCAATAATTTAGAATCGGGACGATTATTTTCTTTCGCTTCTAATACTTCACGTAACGTTACGATGGCAACTTCACTATTCGGCACTTCAATCCCAATGGCTGATTTTCCTGGAATTGGTGCTTCCATACGAATATCTCTTGCAGCAAGTGCCAATGCAAGGTCATCCTGTAAACTCACAATTTTACTTACTTTTACACCTACATCTGGCAGTATTTCGTATTTTGTCACTGCAGGACCAAGATGCACTTGTGTAACTCGAGCTTTTACCCCAAAGCTATGGAATGTCTGTTCAAGCTTCTTCGCATTCATCTGAATAACAGAGTATTCTCCACTTTGGTCATGCTCAGGTGGAATTTGCAATAAATTCATCGAAGGCAGTAAATAGTCAGTATTTTCGATATTCGTTTGCACCGCTTTTTGCAATGCATCATCAAATCCATCATCTACTGGTTCGACTTTTTCCGTTTTGGATTCTTTTGGTTCTTGCTTAATATTTTGTGTGAAAGCAGAAATGATTGGTTCTTTAATTGGTTCTTGGTAAATCATTGGTTGTTGCACAATTACGGGTTCATCATCGTAAGCATCCATACTCGTTGCAACAATCTCATTGGCAGGATTTGCTTGTGGATCTTCCCTTTTACTTGTACGCTTTTCACGTTTTGGTTTTGTTTCTTCTTTCGTACTCGCTCTTAGTTTGGGTTTTTTCTTTCTTTCCAGTCTTTTCTTTAGCTGTGGGCCCTTTTCAATAATAAACGGAACAAGTGCTTTCCCTGTAATTAATATAAGTCCGATAAATAAAAGTACCCATGCCGCCACTTTTGCTCCACTTGCGTCAAATAACACGTGGAATAAGCTAAACAGAATGGCACCAACCATTCCGCCACCAAGCGCATCACTTCGAGCGTTAATCCCCTGATTTTCTATTAGTATTCTCCAAGTCTCTCTTAATACGGAATCCGACATAAGTGCGTTTCTTCTCGTTAAATCTTCAAATAGGAAACTATGACTAAAGATTGTTAAACTACAAATCATTAAGATAAACCCAATAATGATACGATCTCTCAATGATATTCCTTTTCGCTGAATCATCATCATTACTGCTAGGAATACAGAAATAATCGGAATGAAAATATATAAGTTTCCTAATAGAAACATTGATGCGGATTGGATGACACTTCCGACAACACCGAATTCAAAGAAGACGATGATACCAAAAGCGATTAATAACAATCCGAGAATTTCATAGATTAAAGGTCCACCTTTATTTTTTGCTTTTGTCGATGGTCTTCGTTTTTTCTCTGCCATTACTTTCACCTATTTCTTTACTCATTGTTTTACTTGAAAAGTTTCGTTCTAAATTACGGAGATCTCGCGGATTACTCACTATAGCAATCGTCGCCCTGCCGCAAAATGTGAGCTAATTCTACAAAGTTGAAGTGAAAAAGGATTTCCTTCCCCGTTTATTCGGTTAAGAAAATCCTCCTTTGTTTCATTAACTTTCGATATGTCTAAGCAATTTAGTACTCCATAATGATTGGGATAATCATCGGACGTCGTTTTGTTTGTTGGAATAGGTATGCGTTTAACGTATCGCGAATTTCTTGTTTAATGTTTGTCCATTCAAACGTTTCTTTCGCCACATACTTTTCAATGACTCCACGTGCTAACTCAGTCGCTTCCACAATTAGCTCCTCAGATTCACGTACATACACGAATCCGCGAGAAATAATTTCTGGGCCAGATTGAATTTTCTTTTGTGCACGGTTTAATGTCACAACTATGATGAAAATACCATCTTGTGAAAGAAGTTTACGGTCTCTTAAAACGATGTTCCCAACGTCACCAACACCAATACCATCAATTAAAACGTTACCAGCTTGAACACGACCGCTCATACGCATTTTTCCACTTTTATATTCAACAATGTCACCTTTGTCTGCTATGAAAATTTGAGATTTTTGCATGCCCACTGCTTGTGCAATTTTTGAATGGGCAATTAACATACGATATTCGCCTTGAATCGGGATTAAATATTTCGGCTTTAGTATGTTCAACATAAATTTCAAATCTTCTTGGCTTCCATGACCAGAAACATGAATCTTTTTATCGGCAGTTAGTACAGTTGCACCAGCTTTTGCTAGGTTATTCATAGCATTTCCGATTTGAATTTCCATCCCTGGGGAAGGTGTAAATGTAATTAAGATTGTATCCGTATTTTTAATGCGAATATCGCGATGTTGTTTTTTCACGATCTTATCAAGAGCATCAAGTGGTTCCCCTTGATTGCCTGTTACGATGATAATCAATTCTTCGTCATTATATTTGTGGATATCTTGAACTGGAATTAATGTATCTTCATCAATTGTCAGATAGCCAAGATTTACACCAATATTAATAACTTTTTCTAAACTTTTCCCAATTAAAGCAACTTTTCGGTTTGCTTCTTGGGCATGAGTAAACACTTGCTGAATTCTAATAAAGTTCGATGCATATACCGCAACTAATATACGAGCAGGTGCCGAATAAAATAGCTTAGCAAGCTTTTCTTCAATTACTGTTTCACTCGTTGTATATCCAGGGCGTTCGGCTTCAGTAGATTCAGATAATAATATGAAGACACCTTCTTCACCGATTTGAGCCATTTTCGCAATATCTGGCTTATATTTACCTTTTGCTGCTTGGTCAAATTTAAATTCTCCTGTATGAACGATTGCACCTTCAGATGTATGGAAAACAATTGCTAACGAATCGGGAATACTATGTGTCACATGGAAAAACGTCACATATGTAGAATTGAAATTCATACGACTTCTATTGGTTACTTCAAAGAATTTAATTGGATGTGGTACTGGTAATTCTTTTAAATGTTCTTTTGCTAAGGCAATCGTTAACTTTGAGCCATAGACTGGGGCTTGTACTTTTTGCAGTACATAAGCAATCGATCCAATCGCATCTTCATGGCCGTGAGTTAAAAAGATTCCTTTTACTCTTTGTTTGTTTTCTTCAAGGTACGAGATATCAGGAATGACGATATCAATTCCTAGCATTTCGTCTTCTGGGAACATAAGACCGCTGTCCACAACGAAAAGCTCGTCATCGATTTCGATCACGTACATCGATTTTCCGATTTCCCCTACTCCTCCAAGAGGGATTACTCGGATTACTTCATTCTTTTTTGTTATTGTCACTTGATTTCCTCCTATATCAATTACACCCTAGAATCAGGAAAAGCGTTTAATGGATCAGTTCGTGCACTTGAATCCGAAATTCAAACGGCCATTCCTCTCTAAAGCACCACTTTAAACAATTTACGTTTTTTAGGTTTGCTGATTAATTTATTTTGAATTTGTTGCATTTCGTCCAATTACACGTGTTAGAGAAATGCTGTAAAAGATTGAATATCCCGAACAATACAACCAATTATTATCCATTATAAGGTGTGTTTTGATTTATCACAAATAAAAAGTGAAAAGCTATGGAGGAATTAAGCGTTGTTTAATAAAGACAGGACTAAAGTAATCTTTGGAGCAAAGGGGCTGACTTGAAAACAACATTCAAGCAGCCCCCAAAAATCTAATCTTTTTATGTTACCTTTCGCTTCATTTTTTAACGCGTTCGGGCACTGAGAGCGCTTCTCTGTTACCTTTCGATTCATTTTTTACGCGTTCGGGCACTGAGAGCGCTTCTCTGTTACCTTTCGTTTTATTTTTTACGCGTTCGGGCACTGAGAGCGCTCCTCTGTTACCTTTTACTTCACTTTTTATCACATTCGGGTTCTGAGAGCACTTCTATGTTACCTTTCGATTCATTTTTTACGCGTTCGGGCACTGAGAGCGCTTCTCTGTTACCTTTTACTTCACTTTTTACCGCATTCGGGCACTGAGAGAAACTCCTATTGGACACTTTACTTGCTATTTCCTTCTCTTTTGTCCATTAGAGACCTTCTATTGGACACTTCTCCTGTTTTTCACGCCTCTTTTGTCCATTAGAGCCCTTCTATTGGACACTTCACTTGCATTTTCCATCTCTTTTGTCCAATAGACCCCTTCTATTGGACACTTCACCTGCTTTTTCCATCTCTTTTGTCCATTAGACCCCTTCTATTGGACACTTCACCTGTTTTGCACGCCTCTTTTGTCCATTAGAGCCCTTCTATTGGACACTTCACTTGCTTTTCCCACCTCTTTTGTCCATTAGAGCCCTGATAATGGACACTTCACATGTTTCTCCCATCTCTTTTGTCCATTAGACCCCTTCTATTGGACACTTCACCTGTTTTTCCCACCTCTTTTGTCCATTAGAACCCTTCTATTGGACAGTTCACATGCATTTTCCATCTCTTTTGTCCATTAGAGACCTTCTATTAGACAATTCACATGCTTTTCCCACCTCTTTTGTCCATTAGAACCCTGATAATGAACAAATCAACACAAAAAAACACCCGACACATCCGAAAATGTGCCGGGCGCCTTGCTTTTCACAACTAAACTATATCTAATACCTTGCTCTAAAACTCGCCGCTTTCTTTTGGTATTCATTCCAAACACGGTCGAAGTCCACTTTGTCTTCGTCTCTTAAACTAACTAATGGGAGTCTGACGTGCTCTACATCAAATCCAACTTTGCTCATAGCGTATTTTACAGGCACCGGATTTGGGCTCACGAATAGTTCGCGAATCAACGGCAGCAGTGCTTGATGAATCTCAGCAGCAACTTCATGGCGTCCTTCATCAAATGCACGGACCATCAATTGCATGTCATCGCCCACGACATGGGATGCCACGGAAATGACGCCGCGCCCACCTGCCGCAAGTAACGGCAACGTTAAGCTGTCATCACCGCTATAGACGTGGAAGTCATCGCTCACATTCCCTAAAATCTCAGTCATCTGATCCAGACTTCCGCTTGCTTCTTTCACAATACGAATGTTTGGAATTTTGCTTAAAGCAATTGTTGTTTCTGCAGAAATATTTACCCCTGTACGACCAGGGACATTATAAATGACAACAGGTAAACTTGTCGCTTTTGCCACAGCTTCAAAATGCGCATAAATGCCGCGCTGATTTGGTTTATTGTAGAAAGGTGCGACGACCATAATGCCGTCAGCACCTGTAGTTTCTACCCACTGAGCCGCACCAATCGTGTAGGCAGTATCGTTATATCCCACTCCTGCTACGACTGGAATGCGTTTGTTTACCGTTTTAATTGTAAATTCTATAATGGATCGTTTTTCTTCTATTGTTAAGGTCGGCGTTTCACCTGTTGTTCCACACACTACGATTGAATCTGTTCCACTTTGAATTAAGTGCTCAATAATTCCTTCTGCAACGTCATAATCGATCTCACCATTTGCGTCAAATGGAGTGATCATGGCCGTAGCAATCCGACCTAAATCCATTAACTTACACCCCTTATAGTAAGTTATCCGCTAGCATCGCTTCTGCAATCTGAACTGAGTTTAGCGCAGCACCTTTTAATAAATTGTCGGATACAACCCATAAGTGGAAACCTTTTTTGTTATCTAAGTCTTGACGAATGCGTCCAACGTAAACTGGATCTTCGCCTTCAACGAAAATAGGCATTGGGTATTCTTGTTGAGTAATATCGTCTTGGAGTACAACGCCCGGAGCATTTCTTAACACTTCAAAAATATCTTCTTTTGTAGCGTCTTGCTCAACTTCAATATAAACAGATTCAGAATGTCCTGAAACGACTGGTACGCGAACACATGTAGCAGCAACGGAAAGCTCAGGTAAGTGCATAATTTTTTTCGTCTCATTGATCATTTTCATTTCTTCATATGTAAAGCCATTATCCGTAAATACATCGATTTGCGGAATGACATTACGTGCGATTGGATAGTGTTTTTTATCTGATTTAGCAGGTAAAATGTGTGCTTCTACATTTTTCCCTTTTTCCCACTCAGCACTTTGTGCGCGAAGTTCTTCAATAGCAGAAATACCTGAACCCGAAACCGCTTGATATGTTGAAACAACAACTTTTGATAAACCAAATTTTTCACTAATCGGTTGTAATGCCACAACCATCTGGATTGTTGAACAGTTTGGATTTGCAATAATTCCATTATGCTTAGTTAAATCCTCGCGATTCACTTCAGGAACCACTAAAGGAACATCTGGATGCATACGGAAATGACTTGTATTGTCAATTACCACTGCACCACGTTTTGCAGCTTCTGTAGCTAATTTCGCTGATACAGAACCACCAGCAGAGAAGAATGCAACATCCACACCTTCAAAAGCTTCTGGAGTTGCTTCTTCAATAATATATTTTTGATCGTTAAATTCGATTTCTTTACCTGCTGAACGTGCAGATGCTAGAAACTTTATATGTTTAATAGGAAAATTTCGTTTAATTAATTGTTCTTTCATTTGTGATCCTACAGCGCCTGTCGCACCTACGATTGCTACTACTAGTTGCTTAGTCATTACTCATCTCTCCTCAAACTTATACATAATGTTAGAAATTGTATCATAGTTTTTTTCATTTGTGTGAGAAAAGTTTGATAAATATTTGACTATTTATAATATTGGATTAATAAAGGTTGTAGTTGCTTTTTATATTCAAGCGCATGCTCCACAGTTTCACGCATTTTTGTAAAATCTGAGATCAATGAGTTTGGTTTTTTAAATGGATCGTCTTGACCAAAAGGAATAAAGTAAATATTTTTGGAGTTCATTAATTTCATAATGTTGATGCCATTTAGTCCTAATGCATCGTTTGTGGAAATCCCTAAAACAACAGGGGATCCATTACGTAAGGTCGCTTTTGCAGCCATTAATACTGGACTATCTGTTGCTGCATTTGCGAATTTACTAATTGAGTTACCTGTCATTGGTGCAATAACCATTGCATCTAGTGGATTACTAGGTCCAAACGGCTCTGCCTCTACAATAGATGACACTACCTTTTCCCCAGCGATTGACTCAATCTTTTTAATCCATTCTTCACCTGTTCCAAAGCGTGTTGCTGCCGTTAATACAGAATGCGTAATGATTGGTACGACTGTAGCACCTACATCCGTAAACTGTGTAATTTTCGGAACAACATCCTCGTAAGTACAATGTGAAGCCGTAATGCCAAGGCCTATGCGTTTTCCTTCTAGCATTCTTCTCTCCCCCTTATTTGTCCAATTATTGATTCATATAAAACATGAGCTGCATCTTGTGGAAAATATTTCCCAGGAAGTGCAGGTAGTAATTCATAATTCGAACGTTTTACGTCTTCAGTTAAACACCCTGGAGAGGAAGCTAAATCATAGATTGGCATTTCAATTGTTTGATTGAATTTTTCGTCGAACCATCTTGCAGGAATCGTATTGATGAAATAATCTCCTGTAACTTTTGCAACATCCTCTAAAAACACTGCCTCATAACGAAACGCCTTCGCTTCATTGAGTTGTATATCAGATCGCACTGCGACACATACATCTGCACCGATATTTTTCAGCACATGCGCAAGCATCTTAGATACGCGTCCAAAACCTGTAATGATAAATTTCTTCCCGTAAACTGCCTGCTTCGTGTTATAGAAAAATGAAACAAACCCCTCTGCAGTCAGCTGCGCATTTTTCCAAATAAAAGATTCATCTTGTAAATAATAGTGAATATCGTGATTTTTTAATATTTCCTTCCATTCTTCACTCAGCTTCCCAGCAAAAATTCTCGCTTTGGATAGCCCAAGTACAGCAGCAACCTGTATAGGTAGTGGGTGAATCGGTAACACAACTACATCTGGTTGAAAATTAAAGGCAGTTAAATTTAATTCTTCGCTCCATACGGTTTCATTTTTATAATAGACTGTACGATTCCCGTTACTTAATTTTTTAGCTAAGCTTTTTAGTCTTGCATCCGTTCCAATAACAAGCCACTTCTCGTTTCCCATCAGTCATACTGTTTTCTTGTTGGTTTCGCCTTTCGAAATAGAATTCGATCCTCGCCGATTAGGTGAATCTCTTCCCATGGGATAAATAACGTTTGCGTTGGCTTTTTCTTTTGAAAAGGCATTTTCGCAGCCTGGTCACCTAGCTCAAAGCCGTAAATAATTCCCGTTTTCGGGTCAAAAATGCATTCTGTTTCCGATAAAAATCCAAAACGTACGCCATTTTCCATTTCGATTAGCTCTTTTTCAGCAAGCTCCGATAACAGCATGTTTTCCCTCCTCCCGAGCTCATTGTTAGCATATGCAATACATAATTTTTGGGTGATGCTCCCAATGAAAGTTTTAATTTTCCAAAAAATGAATATTTATCACTAGACATTACCTCGCCCGCTGTATATACTGTGTATACACAGTTAATTCAAAGGTGGTGCACACATGTTTATACGTCTTAGTAATGCTAGTGATAAACCAATATATGAACAAATTACTCAACAAATTAAACAAGCGATACTTGCTGGCAAACTAACTTCTGGTGAAGCGTTGCCTTCTATCCGATCGCTCGCGAAAGATTTAAAAATAAGCGTCATGACTACAAAGCGCGCTTATGCTGATTTAGAAAGGGACGGCTTCATTGAAACCGTGGCTGGAAAAGGTAGCTTTGTCGCCGAGCGCAATCAAGACTTCTTACGCGAAGAACTGCTCAGACAAATAGAAGAACATTTACAAAAGGCAGTAAATCTTGCCAAAACAGCAGGACTCCCAGCAAATGAGGTGCAGGATCTTCTTTCATTGTTACTAGAGGACTAAGGGGACAGGTCCCTCGTCCTAAAAGGAGGATATATAGATGACAAATGCAATTGAGATTCAAAAATTACGGAAGATTTTACACAGTTTTCAACTAAAGGACGTTTCCTTCACCCTTCCAAAAGGAACAATTATGGGGTTTGTTGGTGAAAATGGTGCCGGGAAAACAACGACGATTAAATGTATTTTGGATTTACTTAAAAAAGATAATGGGAAAATTAAATTATTTGGGAAAGAAATGCATGAGGATGAACTATCCATCAAGTCTGATATTGGTGTGGTGTTTGATGATCTCCACTTTCCGCAAAATTTAACGGCGAAGAAAATAAGCAAATTTATGGCTAAAGTATTTTCAAATTGGGATGACTCGTATTATTTTCATTTATTAACTAAGTTGAAGGTCCAGGAGAATAAAAGGATCAACGAACTGTCACGCGGGATGAAAATGAAATTGTCGATTGCGATTGCCCTTAGCCATCATCCAAAGTTATTAATTTTAGATGAGCCGACAAGCGGGCTTGACCCTATTGTTCGCGACGAAATTCTCGACATCTTCTTAGACTTTATGCAAGAAGAGGAACATAGCATTCTGTTTTCATCTCACATAACGAGTGATTTAGAGAAAATAGCCGATTATATTACGTTCATTCACGAAGGGAAAATTCTATTTTGCGAAAGTAAGGATACGTTGTTATATGACTATGCGATTTGGCGTGGGACTGTTGAAGAATCGAAGGATCTTCCTAGCGAGAGCATTCTTGCCATGCGCGAAAATTCATTTGGACTTGAAATACTTGTGAAAAGAAATGAAGTGAGTAAAGCGTTTCATTTATATAAACCTACTATTGAGGAGATTATGTTAATTTACGTGAGAGGGGTTCATGACTTTGCGGGCTTTGTTGATGAAAGACTTTCTAATGCTCAGTAAACAAATCAAAATGATGTTAATATTGTTTGCCTTCTTCATGATTATTTCATTACTTACTGATATGACGATTGTACTGATTATATTTGCGCTTATTTTTGCATCATTGCAGCTGACCACTGCATTTGCTTTTGATGAGATGAGTAAGTGGGATAAATATGCAAATACCCTTCCTATCGATCGAAAAACAATTGTACAGAGTAAGTATGTTTTAGGATTGATATTGGTTGTAGGCGGAATCCTCATCTTTACACCTTTTGTTTATTTTTCAAATGAATTTCATAGCCAAGTTTCACTACTTGAGCTTTTCAAAGGTTTTGTTTTAGTTTTGTCGATTGCTTTAATCTATATATCTGTGACCATTCCGTTTTTCATTAAGTTTGGCACTCAAAAAGGAAGAATCATTATTTTCGCCATTGTATTTATTCCGGTTTTTGGTTCTGGTTTTATCCAATATTTTTTACAAACCATTGATGTAAATCAGCTGATGAGTTTCATCGATTATTTGCCAGTTGGGGCATTTATTTTTCTATTACTTTCTTATTTCGTTTCAGTGAAATGGTATGAACAGAAAGAGTTTTAAAGGAGTGTTCCTATGAAGGCTAGCTTGTACTTAAATTTAACTGAACATCTTATGTCGATCATCATTTCGATTTGTTTTATTATTCTCATTGCTATTTCATTTTTCTTGTTAGATTATAATCCATCGGTTGAATTTTATATTTTTATTTTTAATATTATTTGGTCTGTAGAAATTATTTCAACTTATCGTAGAAAAGGCTGGGAAAGTCATCTCCATACATTTCCTATCTCAAAGAAGAATTTTGTAAAAGCACCTATGATTGTTGCATGGAGTTATTGCCTCTTACTTTTTCTAATTGCATCACCAATTGTTCTAATGAGAGATGGCACATTTTTTGAAAATATAAGGGTTTATTTATTTTTCTTTTGTATATCGATTGCAAACATTGCAGTTATTTTTTACGTAAATTTCCGTTATCGTCATCGGGAAAAATTCAAGGGTTTCAGTTACTTTTCTGCATTTGTTACATCAATCATTGCAGGTATTCTTTACTTTTTTGTAGTACTTTTACTAGGATTTATTCCACTTTATGTTGTGCCAATTTTGTTTCATATTGCTTTGTGGTATAGCTATAAAAAGTGCGTTAAGTTGTATGAGAAGATGGATATTGTTTAAGGGCACTCCCAGTCCCCTATATTTGGGGACCGGTCCCTTTTATTTTACGTTCTGGCCGATCAGGGCGATGGCTGGTTCCACACTTAATATTTGTCTGAATAAAGAGTTTACCTGTTCCTGAGTTACTTGATCGATTCCTGTGATAATTTCATCCACAGTTAGATGTTTCCCGTGAATTAATTCGTTTCTTCCATTATGACTCATTCGTGCATTCGTTCCTTCTAAGCTAAGCACGAAGCTACCTTTTAATTGCTCTTTTGCGTTATCAACTTCAATTGCCGTAACTCCTTCACTTCTTGTTTTTAGTAAGGATTCGTCAATCGACTGTTGAAGTAGTGGATATTGCTGATTATTCGTACTGCCATAGATCGTTAATGAACCGACATCAGCATAACTTGAGTGATAGGAAAAGATTGTGTAAGCAAGCCCCTTATCCTCCCGAATATCTTGGAATAAACGTGAAGACATATTCCCACCTAAAATATTGTTCATAGCGATAAAACTGAAGTAGTTTGCATCATTGACCCCGACACCTGGATAGGCAATGGCAATATGCGACTGTTCCACATCACGATTTTTCACAAACTTTCCAGAATGGAATCTTGGATAAGTTAGTGTTTGCTGCACCGCTTGAGGAGAGCGAGTAAGGTGGCTAAACAGTTTTTCGATATGTACCAATAATTCTTTTGTAATATTACCAGCAACAGAAATGACAATATTTTCTGGGGAATAATGCTGATCCATATATTGACGAATCGAGTCTGCCGTGAACGTTTCAAGCGTCTTACTAGTTCCTAGGATAGGTAGCCCTAGCGAATCAGTTGGATACATCACTTGCCAAAGCTGCTCATGAATATCATCATCTGGCGCATCCTCGCTCATCAGGATTTCCTCAAGAACAACCTGTCTCTCTTTTTCTAGTTCTTCTTCTGCAAAGACCGAGTTAAAAAACATATCCGCTAATATTGAAACAGCCAGTTCACCATGGTGATCTAACACTTTTGCGTAATAACACGTATTTTCTTTTGTCGTAAACGCGTTGACTTCCCCACCAATTCGATCGAACTCCTCTGCAATCTGTCTGGCAGTTCTCGTTTTCGTTCCTTTAAATAACATATGTTCAATAAAATGCGTAATCCCGTTTTCTTCCGGCGCCTCATAACGAGAACCCGCGCCAACCCAAATCCCTACAGAAATGGAGCGCACATGCGGAATCGTTTCCGATACTATTCGCACACCGTTTTGACATGTATATACCGATACCATTCGTTCACTCACCTATTTCAAAAATTCTCATATTAAGTAATGATATGCTAAAGTGGGGCGGGATTCAACTGAGGGGGTTATTCTATGGGACTTTTCTCAGCTCTTTCATCTTCTGTTGTCTCATAGAACACTTCTACGGGACTTTTCACTGATTTTTTTATTCGCTTCTGTCTCATAGAACGCTCCTACGAGACTTTTCATCGTTTTTTTCATTCGCTTTTGTCTCATAGAACACTACTATGTGACTTTTCACCAATTATTTCATCCCCTTTTGTCTCATAGAACGCTCCTATGGGACTTTTCACCAATTATTTCATCCGCTTTTGTCTCATAGAACGCTCCTACGAGACTTTTCACCAATTATTTCATTCGCTTTGGTCTCATAGAACACTCCTATGGGACTTTTCATCAATTATTTCATTCGTTTTTGTCTCATAGAACTCTCCTATGTGACTTTTCATCAATTATTTCATCCCCATTTGTCTCATAGAACACTCCTATGTAACTTTTCACCAATTATTTCATCCCCTTTTGTCTCATAGAACGCTCCTACGAGACTTTTCATCAATTATTTCATCCCCTTTTGTCTCATAGAACGCTCCTACGAGACTTTTCACCAATTATTTCATCCCCTTTTGTCTCATAGAACGCTCCTACGAGACTTTTCACCAATTATTTCATCCCCTTTTGTCTCATAGAACGCTCCTATGGGACTTTTCATCAATTATTTCATTCGTTTTTGTCTCAAAGACCGCTTCCTCCTAACACTATCCCCTCCCGCTTAATCAATTCTTAAGAAAATCTTCAGAATTCCCCTCCCCATTTCTTCAGATTCGTTGGGTAGACTTGAAACTAGTAAATCAATATAAAGGACTGAGAACATGATAGAAGTTCAATCACTAAATCACACATTTAAAATAGGCAAGAAAGGAAAAGAGAAGAAAATTGAGGTATTGAAGAATATCGATTTTCATATAAATCAAGGTGAAATTATCGCTATTGTTGGAAAAAGTGGATCTGGTAAATCTACTCTGCTCCAAGTCGTTGCGGGCTTTATGAAACCTGATACAGGATCGGTGAAAGTGAACAATACGGAAATCGCGAAATTTAATGAAAAGCAAAGTGCCGCCTTCAGATTGGATCACTTCGGCTTCATCTTCCAAAACTTTCAGTTACTCCCGAATCAAAACGTATTCGAAAACGTTGAGCTCCCATTGAAATTAAAAGGTGTTCAACCATCGATTCGCAAACATAATGTTGAGAAAATACTCGAAAAAGTTGGGTTATCACATGTGGCGGATCATTATCCAAACGAACTATCAGGTGGGCAGCAGCAACGCGTATCTATCGCACGAGCTTTAATTACCAACCCGCCGATTATTTTAGCGGACGAGCCAACAGGGAGCCTCGACTCTCAAACTGAGATAGAAATTCTCGACCTCATTAAGCACCTAAACAAATCTGCAAATATTACTTTTATGATTATTACACATGATGAAGAAGTCGCTCAAATTGCACATAGAAAGCTTCGCATGCACGATGGTTTATTGTTAGGAGATGTAAAACATGTTATTTAAAGATCAACTTTCATTCGTTTTTCAACACATGAGAAAAAATAAATTACGAGTTACAATGACGGTACTTGCAGCAATGATTGGTTGTGCGTTTCTAATTGTCCTTGCTTCAGTAGGTTTTGGACTTCAACAAACAATCAAAGGTGAAATTTTGAATCAAGAATCCATAACAGAAATCGGGCTTTGGGGCGATAAGGCATTAACCGAGGACGACAAGATATTTATCCAAGAAATTGAACACGTAAATGTAGTCTTAACAAGAAATGAAATCTCAGGTTCGATACGTTCGACATTTGATGACCGCGATGCTGAATCTATTGGGGTTGCAGTTGATATAAAAGACCAGACAAAGCTTCCTTCCACATTAAGTGAAGGAAGACTACCGGAAAACGCAAATGAAATCGCGGTAGGATATCATTACGCAATGCGTTTGTTAAACGAGACAGATCAAGAGATCATTAGTCAAAAATCAAAGGAAGCCCAAGAGCAAGGTAGTTGGTATGATGGATCCGAGGAAGGATATAAAGGAGACATTTTAAATAAACAAGTCGAGCTACAGTTTATGGATCCGGAGACTTTCGAATATTTAGAACAGAGCACACCCTTCACAATCGTTGGTATTTTAGATGAACCAGATTATGAATTTCAGATCGACAACAGCATTTTATTCAGTAATGATTTATTCAAAGCACAACCCGACTTAGTTTCATATCCAGCGACAACAATTTATGTCGATACACTAGATAATGTCATGCCTGTATTAGATCAATTAAAAGAAAACAACTATCAAGTGTATTCACCAATTGAGCAACTTAAAGAACTCGATTTATTCTTCCTTATTTTCAAAATCGGACTTATCTTTATTGGTACAATTTCGATTTTAATTGCATCAATTGGTATCTTTAACACTATGACGATGGCGGTAACGGAAAGAACTCGTGAAATCGGCGTTTTGAAGGCAATCGGCGCATCACCATCGATTATTCAGCGACTCTTTTTAATGGAAAGTGCCTTTATTGGATTGTTAGGTACGATTTTAGCGGTTATCGTTTCTTATGGTTTAAGCTATGTAATTAATGCGGTTCTTCCTTCAATCGTGTCCTTTGCATTATCAGAAGACACTCCAGATATGGCTGGAATTACATTCTCTACTATTCCAGTGAGCCTTGTCCTTTTAGCGGGCGGCATTAGTATCTTTGTTGCTGTTCTTTCTGGATGGCGCCCAGCTCGTAAAGCGACAAAAATTGAAGTTATTCAGGCATTAAGACAAGAATTATAATTTTTAACAGGAATGAAGTTTCGCGCTTCGTTCCTGTTTTTTTTCATTCTAATGATAATAATCCGACAATTTTACCTAGAAATCCGACACTTTCATTGATAAACCCGACATTTCACTCGATATATCCGACATAACTTCAAATAAATCCGACATTAGCAAATTCGTAACAAATTCAGCGCAATTTTACTACCTCAACTCAAAAATAAAAACAGAAAACGAAGTCATTCTTCATTTCCTGCTTACCATTTTTCTTATGCTGAGCGCAAGGCCCGTTTGCAAAAACAGTGCCTGGCACACTGCAAGTACAGTGTCCAGAGCTACTTTACACTTTTATTATTGTTGTGCTTGTTCAGCGCGTTCTTTTTCTTCTTTGATAACAACTTTACGAGATAAGTTTACACGGCCTTGGTTGTCGATTTCGATTACTTTTACAAGTAATTGATCGCCAAGTTTTAGAACGTCTTCAACTTTTGCCGTACGTTCTTCTTGAATCTCAGAAATGTGTAGTAATCCATCTTTACCAGCGAAGATTTCACAGAATGCACCGAATTTCTCAATACGTTTTACAGTTGCTAAGTAGTACTCGCCTACAACTGCTTCACGAACGATTGACTCAATGATTTCTTTTGCACGTTTGTTCATTGCTTCGTTTGCAGAAGAAATGTAAATTGTTCCATCTTGCTCTGTATCGATTTTTACGCCAGTTTCTTCAATGATTTTATTGATTGTTTTACCACCAGAACCAATCACATCACGGATTTTTTCAGGGTTAATACGAATCACTTCGATTTTTGGTGCATATTGTGATAATGAAGTACGAGGCTTGTCCAAAGTTGAAAGCATAGAATCTAAAATATGCATACGGCCAACTTTTGCTTGTTGTAATGCCTCTTCTAAAATTTCACGAGATAAACCATCGATTTTAATATCCATTTGAAGTGCAGTAACACCTTTTGCTGTACCTGCTACTTTAAAGTCCATGTCACCAAGGTGGTCTTCCATTCCTTGAATGTCAGTTAATACTGAGTAATGTTCACCTTTTTTCACAAGACCCATCGCAATACCAGCAACTGGAGCTTTAAGTGGAACACCAGCGTCCATCATTGCAAGTGTTGATGCACAAATAGATGCTTGTGAAGTTGAACCATTTGACTCTAACACTTCAGATACACAACGAATTGCATATGGGAAGTCACTTTCATCTGGAATAACAGCTAATAATGCACGCTCACCTAACGCACCGTGACCAATTTCACGACGACCTGGTCCACGAATCGGTCCAGTTTCCCCTACAGAGAATTGAGGGAAGTTATAGTGATGCATAAAGCGTTTCGATTCTTCTAAACCAAGACCATCAATAATTTGCACGTCACCTAAAGGCCCTAATGTACAAATAGATAATGCTTGAGTTTGTCCACGTGTGAATAGACCAGAACCGTGTGTACGTGTTAATAAACCAACCTCAGACGATAAAGGACGGATTTCATCTACTTTACGACCATCAGGACGGATTTTTTCTTCTGTAATTAAACGGCGAACTTCGTCTTTCACCATTTTATCTAAAATTGTTTTTACTTGTTTTAATGTTTCATCATCTGCTTCTTGTTCTTCGTAGCTAGTGATGATACGTTCTTTTACAGCAGTAATTGCTTCTTCACGCGCGTGTTTTTCAGCAGTTTGAATGGCAGCATTCATATCTGTTTCACAAGCAGCTTTAATTTGAGCTTCGATTTCTTGATCGATTTCATATAAAGTCACTTCGATTTTTTCTTTCGCTACTTCAGCAACAATTTGTTCTTGGAAGGCAATTAATTTTTTAATTTCTTCATGACCGAACATAATTGCTTCTAACATTGTTTCTTCAGGTACTTCTAAAGCTCCTGCTTCTACCATGTTAATAGCATCTTTATTTCCTGCAACTGTTAAGTGAACAGTACTTTTCTCTGATTGTTCAACTGTTGGATTGACGATAAATTTACCATCAATATATCCAACGTGTACACCAGCGATAGGTCCGTTAAATGGAATATCAGAAATAGCTAAAGCTAAAGATGAACCAAACATTGCTGCGATATCAGTTGGACCGTTTGGATCAGATGACATAACCATAGAAATCACTTGTACTTCGTTACGGAAACCATCTGGGAACATTGGTCGGATAGGACGGTCGATCAAGCGAGATGTTAAAATCGCATGCTCTGATGGACGACCTTCACGTTTAATAAATCCACCAGGGATTTTACCAGCTGCGTAAAGACGTTCTTCGTAATTAACTGTTAGTGGGAAGAAATCTAGCGCTTTTGGTTGTTTTGACATTGTTGCTGTTGCTAATACTGCAGATTCGCCATATCGAACTAAAGCTGCGCCGTTTGCTTGTTTAGCAAGCTGCCCAACTTCAATCACTAAAGGACGACCTGCCCATTCATAAGTATAGACTTTCTTTTCGGTCATTTAATGAACCCCTTTCTCATTAGAAAACTTGGTTGTGCACCAAGCTTTAGGCGATTAGCCTTAGTTGCACACTTATGCAGATAGTTAGTTTTTACTTTATTATCCGCTAAAACACAATACGTCGCAATATATACTGTACCAATAGTAAGTGTAACAAAAATCGTTATTGTATGCTAAATATTTTCAATAAAAATATGGATTTTTCGTTAAAATTTACATTTGGGTTAGGTGATAGTAAAAAAGTTATTTTTACATAAATAAAAAGCGGGAAAATTCCCGCTTTTTAAATGATCAGCTTTCAAATTGTTCGCGAAGAAGTTTTCTTACAAATAGTATTTGTAGTTTAAAACAAATTAAACATACTTGCTTCTCGATTGATTCGAAAACTTACAATTATCGACGTAAACCTAAACGTTGGATTAATTCACGGTAGCGTGCAACGTCATTATCACGTAAGTATTTTAATAAGTGACGACGACGACCGATTTTTTTAAGTAGACCGCGTTCTGAATGGAAATCTTTTTTGTGCGTACGGATGTGTTGGTTTAACGCATTGATTTCTTCAGTTAAAACTGCGATTTGTACTTCTGGAGAACCTGTATCTCCTTCGTGTGTGCGGTATTCCGCAATAATTTCGTTTTTACGTTCTTTTGTAATTGCCATAATTATGGACCTCCTAAATTTTATTGATCACCATCAGCACAGCAATCGTTGGAGAATCGAATAGCCGAGCTAAGGTTAAGTACATGACAGTACTAAAGTATAGTAACACAATTCGCATAACCTAGCAAGAAATAACCTTTTAAGCATGTGCAAAATATTTAGATTTCTAGTTGCCCTAAAGATTATTTTTGGAAGTAGCTGATGGCTTCTTGTTTATCTTTTTCAATTTGAGCTTTTAGCGATTCGATTCCATCAAATTTTTGCTCACTTCGAATTCTTTTATACCATCCAACGACAACTTCTTCACCATAAATATTTTTCTCGAATTCTAGAATATGGACTTCAATGGACAATTGTTTGTCTTCTGGATTTTTAAATGTTGGCTTGTACCCTACATTACAAACCCCATCATACCATTCGTCTTGAACGAGTATTCTTACAGCATAAACTCCTGTTGCAGGGATATAGCTTCCTTCATGAGATTGGATATTCGCAGTTGGAAAACCAATTGTACGCCCTCTTTTGTCTCCATGAATTACAATTCCAGGCACTTCATAAGGACGGCCTAAAAGATTATGTACTTCTTCCATATCGCCTTTTTGTAAGTTTTGACGAATACGAGTTGAACTAATCTTTTCTTCATCGTCTGTTAACTTTTCAACTACCGTTACACCGTAATCACCGTTACTTAACTCCTTCATTGTTTCCATATTCCCTTTTCCAAAGGCACCAAATGAAAAATCAAATCCAGCAGTCACATGTACAACATTCAATTCGCGAATAAAGAAGTTAATAAATTCCTCAGGTGTTAGTTTCGCAAAGTCTGATGTAAATTGAACGACAAACACTGTATCAACATCAAGTTCTTTTAATACATTAATCTTCTGTTGGAGTGGTGTAATATAAAATACCTTCTCTTTACGACCACCAAGGACTATTGATGGGTGGGGGTCAAATGTCATTACCGCACTTTTCACATTTAATTCTTTTGCTTTCTTAATAGCACTTTGAATAACTGCTTGATGCCCTTTATGTACACCGTCAAAAAAACCGATTGCTAAAGAATATGAAGTGGTAGCTTCACTTTCATTCAACTGGTGTGGGTATTTTAAATGAATAACATTCATACGTTAAGCCTCCTACGTTACGATTGGGAACATTTTCTCTGGCTTCATCACATCGTTTTTATCAGGATGTTGGATATAAACCGCAACTGCTTTACTATTTTTAGTAAAAACAATTTTATCATGTTCTTGTAGTAAATCATGCTTTGGAAGCACTTGCCCATTTATGATTTGTTTTTCGTTTTGTTCAGTAATTTCAATAAATGGATACGATGATAAAGCATACTCTACAGGAGAAATTATATCATGGATTTTTCCATCTTCCATGAGTTTTTCTACTTCTTTAAGCGTCATGCAATTTTCTTCTGTAAAAGTACCTGATTTAGTTCTGACAAGTGAAGCCATATGTGCAGGAAACCCTAACAGCTCTCCAATTTGAACGGCCAATGTACGAATGTACGTGCCTTTGCTACATGCAATACGGATTTTGAATGTAATTTCTTCTCCTTCAAAAAGCTCACGGCCATCATCTAGCAGTTCTAGAGAATAAATCGTGACTACGCGTGTTGGGCGTTCAACAGTCTCTCCTTTTCGGGCATATTCATAGAGTCTGCGTCCATTTACTTTAACAGCTGAATACATAGGAGGGGTTTGCTGGATCTCACCTGTTAGTTTGTGAAGTGCTTGCATTAGTTCGGCTCTTGTAATGGATTTAAATGAAGTGTTTTGCTCAACTGTTTCTCCTTCTGCATCTTCAGTGGTTGTCGTACGACTGATGGAAACGACTGCTTCATACTCTTTCCCCGCATCCGTTAAGTATTCAGCTATGCGCGTAGCTTGCCCAATACAAATCGGCAGGACACCTTCCACAGCAGGATCTAATGTCCCTGTATGGCCCACTTTTTTAGTTTTTAAAATTTTGCGTAGTTTAAAAACGCAATCATGACTCGTCATGCCACGTTCTTTCCATAATGGAAGGATGCCGTTCATTGAAATACCTCCTGGGTTTTAGTTATGTATGTTAAATGAAAATTGTGAATTGATGTTCTCAAGGACAATTCTTCGATTTTTTTCGGATTTTTGTCCTCGAGACTGCTTCTCAAGGACAATTCTTCGATTTTTTCGGTTTTTTGTCCTCGAGACTGCTTCTCAAGGACAGTTCTTCGATTTTTTTCGGATTTTTGTCCTCGAGACTGCATCTCAAGGACAGTTCTTCGATTTTTTTCGGATTTTGTCCTCGAGACTGCTTCTCAAGGACAGTTCTTCGATTTTTTTCAGATTTTTGTCCTCGAGACTGCTTCTCAAGGACAGTTCTTCGATTTTTTTCG
>NZ_JPVN01000030.1 GCF_000772945.1 Ureibacillus manganicus DSM 26584 | reverse complement strand
ATCCTGTGCTGTTATTGCACATGGTGCAACTGCCCGTCGCACATAAAAGTGGCACAAATAAAAAAATTGTGCCACTTTATTATTTATAAAGATCTGTTTCAATCGTTTGTTTCTCAAGCAAATAAGGGGCTATTTGATAAAAGTAGTTCGGTTTTTTAATAACATTTGTAAAAGATTTATGATAAATATGGGTAGTTGCTGGTGACATTGGCGGAATAAGCCACATCCAATTACCAGTTACTTCTCGATTATTTTCAGCTTCTTGCTGCTCAAACAATTTAAACTGCTGTGCAGCTGTATGATGGTCTATAATGTTGACGCCTTCTTCTTTAAAAGAATGCAAAACTGCAATGTTTAATTCTAACAGTGCATAATCCTTCCAAAGACTTGAGTTTGTAGATGTGTTCAATTCTAATATCTCCGCTACCTTAGGTAACAGATTATATCGGTTTATATCCGCAAAATTTCGGGATCCAATTTCCGTCCCCATATACCATCCATTAAAGGGAGCTGCTTCAAATTCAATGCCCCCAATATTCAATTTAAAATTGGCAATAATCGGCACAGCATACCATTTTAAATTAAGTTCCGAAATCCTTTCGTACTGAGGATGTCGAATAGGTATTTCTAAAACATATTCTTTTGGTATGTTAAACAACACTGGTTTTCTATTATCTACTTGAATAACTAATGGTAAAACATCAAAATGGCTCCCTTCTCCTTGCCAGCCCAACTTTTGACAAACTTCAGTAAACACCAGAGAACTCGGGTCACCAATAATTCCATCCTTAGTTTTATAACCAGCGTAACGTATTAATTGCTCATTCCATATGCATACCGATCCGGATTTAAACACTGTAATGGTTGGACGTATTCTTCCAGCATTCGTTGCAAACTGAATGTGGCGTAATAGTGCTTCATAAATTTCTTCTTCCGTTTCTAGGTTCCGTTCATCAAACACCTGAAGTGACTTCCAAAACAATCGACCAATACATCGATTGCTATTTCTCCATGCAACTCTTGCACCAAAGACCAACTCATCATAGGTGGGATGAAATTCGCCTGTGTTTTGTATCCCTTCTATTCTTTCTTTATACCACTCATCTGACCAACCTAACTCTTCACTACATTGTATAAGAAATTGTTCAACCTCTAAAAGGTTCATCGTATTTCCTCCAGAAGTACATTGCAAAGCAACTTTTAACTCCGCATGCATTTAAATAGTAGGTATATGCCATAGAGTATTCAATTCGTTCTAATTAGGTTATTAATACCATGAACAGAACCTTTTATAGCTAAATGATAATCCAAGATTACTTGTTCATTTTCATTTAAGGTTAATTTTCTACAATAATTGATAATATTTTTTCATGACTGTTATATTTATAGCCCAAATCTTTTTGAACGACAAAGTCGGAAAAGTACGTTAATACCTATATAACTCAACGTACACATGCAATAGCCCCATTGTGCTCCAGTAAAGTAATGTAGAGACAAATTTCGACAAAATGAAACAATTCCTTAAAAAGAATTATTATAATTTAGTAGAAATTTTTATTTGCATTTGTTATACTAACTTTCGAAGAGGTTTATTCGAATACTTTAGGAGGTAATAACGTGACAAATTCTAAAAATCAACGTTTAACTACTAATGCTGGGGCTCCAGTTGTAAGCAATGATAATGTCCAAACTGCAGGTCGTCGTGGCCCAATTCTATTACAAGACGTATTCTTAATTGAAAAATTAGCGAACTTTAACCGTGAAGTAATTCCAGAGCGTCGTATGCACGCGAAAGGTTCTGGTGCCTTTGGTACTTTCACTGTAACGCATGATATTACTAAATATACAAAGGCAAAAATCTTCTCTGAAGTTGGTAAGAAAACAGAAATGTTTGCTCGATTCTCAACAGTAGCTGGTGAACGTGGTGCTGCTGATGCTGAACGCGATATTCGTGGTTTCTCACTAAAATTCTACACTGAAGAGGGTAACTGGGACTTAGTTGGTAACAACACACCAGTATTCTTCTTCCGTGATCCATTACACTTTACAGATTTAAACCACGTTGTAAAACGTGATCCTAAAACGAACATGCACAACGCAAATAGCAACTGGGATTTCTGGACTAGTTTGCCAGAAGCATTACACCAAGTAACAATCGTAATGAGTGACCGTGGTATTCCAGCTGGTTACCGTAATATGCACGGATTTGGCTCCCACACATACTCAATGATCAACGAAGCTGGTGAACGTGTATATGTGAAGTTCCACTTCCGTACAGAACAAGGTATTAAAAACTTAACTAGCGATGAAGCTGCACAAGTAATTGGTCAAGATCGTGAATCTTCACAACGTGATCTATTTGATTCAATTGAAAATGGCGATTTCCCTAAATGGAAAATGTACATCCAAGTGATGACTGAAGAACAAGCACGTAATCACAAAGATAACCCATTCGATTTAACAAAAGTATGGTTTAAATCTGAATACCCATTAATTCCAGTTGGTGAATTCGAGTTAAACCGTAATCCAGAAAACTACTTTGCTGACGTAGAGCAAGCAGCATTCGCTCCATCTAATGTAGTTCCTGGTATTTCATTCTCACCTGACCGTATGTTACAAGCACGTTTATTTGCTTACCAAGACGCTGCTCGTTACCGTTTAGGTGTGAACAGTCACCAAATTCCAGTAAACCAACCACGTTGTCCATTCTTGGTTCACCACCGTGATGGTCAAGGTCGTGCTGATGGAAACAACGGTAGTGCATTAACTTACTATCCAAACAGCTATGGTGCAAACCAACCACAACCAGAATACAAAGATCCAGCACTAGCTCTAGATGGTGCAGCTGATATTTATGAATTCGCAGATGATGATAATAACTACTTCGAACAACCAGGTAAATTATTCCGTTTAATGTCTGCTGAAGAACAAGAACGTTTATTCCAAAACACTGCTGACAACATGGCTGGTGTTGAAGAATTCATTAAACGCAAACATATCTTACACTGCTACCTTGCTGACCCAGCATATGGTGAAGGTGTAGCAAAAGCTATGGGCCTTACACTCGATGGAATGGATTTAACAAATCCATATGAAAGAACTGTAGCTGCAAACTAATTTGAAAATTTAACTATATATTGTGTTTCTTGCAAGAATCACAGTATAGTAACTTTACTCTGCTATCCACTATCCAAATAATAAAATCCCTATCTAAATGTTTAGATAGGGATTTTTCATATTGTATTTTTAAAAGACATTATCCAAATAATATTGTTGATAGATAAATTACAACGGTAACAGTAATACAACTAACAATCGTTGAAAAGAGCACCGTTTGGGCAGCAATATTCGATTCTACATCGTATTCAAGCGCTAAACTCGAGCTATTTCTGGAAGTCGGGAAAGAACTTGCAATAAATAATGATTGAGCGACAACGCCATCAAGGCCAAGTATCCAAATAACTATTAACGCTAGAATAGGACCCACGATCAATCTAGTAAAACAACTAATGACAATAGTTTTATTGATTATTGTTCGAATCTCTATTTGAGACAGCTGTGCGCCAAGTGTAATTAGCGCTACCGCAATAAACCCTTCTCCAATATGATTCAATGGAATAGCTAAAGTAATTGGTAACTCTATGTTCATTATATTTAAGATAATCCCGATAGTTAATGCATGTAGAATTGGCATTTTGATAAAGTCTTTTACAATCTCAATCCCCGACTTAGTAGCAGAGATTAAATTATACAAACCATATGTATAGGTAGTGACATTTTGAAATATAACGAGTATTACTTGAATAGCAACTCCAATTGGTTGAGTTTGAAACACAAGCTGTGCAACAGGAATACCATAATTACCTGAATTGATAAGTACAACACTGTTTTTAAATACGGCCGATTCCGTTCGATTCAACTTAAGAAACTTTGCAATGTAATGACTTAATATGATATTAACTCCAATAAATAAAATGATAAAAAAAGCAACTTGTGCTAACACACCTAAATTAACGGTCGTTTCGTATAAATTCATAAAAACTGCCACAGGCATAAAACAGTATGTAATTAGATGAGATAAAGCCTTTAAATTAAAATTAAATTTCTTCTGAAGCACTGCGCCAATAATTAGTAGCACGAGTATAGGTGCAACTATTTGAAAAAATATTATAGATAAATATGTCATATGTTATATCCTTTCACAATGTCAAAAGATACATTGACTTAGTAATTACGTGTATCTTAGATTATAATAAAAATACGATACATGTGTTAACCTTTATGTACTTAGTTCAAAAAAGCGAAAAAGAGGTTCTAAAGTGAAGCGAAATAAACAAAAAAGGCATTTCTATATTTGTCTAGTCATTTCCGTCATATTTACTATAAATCTAGTAAGAAGCTACATGGATACTGGTGAAATACCAATGGCAAATCTAATTATTACTGCAGCTGTCTATATAGCAACAATACTATCCACTTACACTCTTAAAAAGCCATCATAAAAACTACTATTTGTCTGAAAGGTGTTAGCTTTTCAGACTTCTTTTATATTGTTCTACCCTTTTCACACTATTATTTGATATATTCTTGTTAGAATACCACTTTTTAAAAGAGGAGGTTACTTTAATGTTGGACTGGGATGAAAAGATTTATAAAGAAACTGCCGGGAAAATTGGAGAACCAATTGAATTAGCCATTAGAAATCTTTCAGATCAAGACAATATACAAAATACCTCTCAATTCGGTACACTAATCCCTCTAAGCAGCATTCTTCTTACGAAGGAAAAAGCTTTAAATATCGTCAGTAACATTGCAAAAAAGTATTGGGGAAATATTGATTTATTTCTATTTGAGAAATTACAAGATACCTCCATTGATTTAAACAATGCAAATGAACGCCTTACTCACTTTTTCAGCTCTCGTCAAGGGAAAAAAGCACTTTTACAATATTTAACCATTCATAATGTCCTAAGATTTGACCATTTAATTAATCTTGTTTTCGGGAAGGAAATTGAGATTACTAATCATGTAGGCGGACTTAACTGTATTTACTTTTACAAAGTAGAAAAAAAGTTCTTTATTCATATAATTTACAACCAAAAAGAGACTTTTTGGAAAACGCTATTTGTAAAAAAGATTTATTCAATTTTTTTACAAACTCCTATGCTTTCAATTAATGATTCTTTGGATCTTATTAGACAATTACAAGCACACTTAGAGCAACTTCATACAAGTAACAAGTCAATTAGTGTAATTAATCAGTTGATCAATGTAATTGCGTTCAATAACCCACGCTCTTTTCAACTTAAAGAACTTCAATTATTTAATGTTATCAATCATTATAAAGGTGGAAAAAGGCATAGGCAGAAAATCAGCAGAATTATTGAAGATATGTACAATAATTGGGTGGAAGGTACTTGGGCTTTATCTGAAAAAGAACAAACAATACTCAAGTTTATGTTAGTGATTGATGCTTATAAACAAGAAGACTTTGAAAGTATAATTGCACATGGAGAATACTTAATTCAAAACGATCGATTAAACAACCATGCCATTGAGTTAATCCTTGAATATGGAGAAGTACTTCCTAATATAAAACCTGAACCCATTGCATTAATAAAACGTTATAACAAAAATTATATAGAAAAAATATTTTATATATTAATAGAAGCATATATTCAAAAACATCAATATGAACATGTCATTCGCTTATTAAAGGAATATGAGATTGCCTCTTGCACTGCTATCTATAACTATTTAAATCAAGATGTAATTGATGATGGAAATTCCCTTCACCATATCGAAGCTACTGTTCAAAGGGATATCATTTTTATAGTCGACCATACACCACAACACATTATGCATTCAGTTGAAGTTTGGCTTAATCATTACCAAGATGAAGATAGTCCTTATTACGAAATTGCAATCATGTCATCAAAGCATATATGCAATATTTTAAAGGCATTATTTGCAACAGAACATTTTGAGCTATTTGATAAACTAATGGAAGTGTACGCAAAATATATAAAAGTGGATGCTCATTTCCATCAGCTTCGCGATTTTGCTGCTGATTATGTAAAAATTTAAATACTAAGAACTAAACAAATCGCTCCACATAGGTGGGGTTGTTATGTATAAAAGGGATGCCAAGAAAGTGTGACTTTCAAGACATCCCTCTTTTTCTATTCTAATACTCCCTTTTCATGTAAATGTTTAATTTGTTCAGTTGAATATCCTATTTTCGCCAAAATTTCTTCCGTGTGATATCCGAGCTTCACTCCCGTAAACTTATAAGTTGGTTCCATATCACTAATTTTAAACGGAGATCCAATTTGCTTTTGTGAATCTCCATCCTCTTTCGGAACATCTACGACCATATTTCGAGCTTTCAATTGTGGATGATTGTTTGCTTCTTCAAAAGTAAGTACAGGCTCCACACAACCTTCAAAATCATCACTGAATATTACTAACCACTCATCAAAGGTTTTAGTTAAAAATGCATCTTTAATTGCTTCTTTAAATCGTTTCTGAGTATAACTTGAAGCATTAAATGTACTCTCTAAAAGTTCTGGAATGTCTAACGCTTCACATAATAATTTTCTAAACTGAGGCTCTAAACTACCAACTGAAAAATATCTACCATCTTTTGTTCGATAGTAATCATAAAAGGTTCCCCCATTTAAGATTTCCTCTTCAGCTTTTGGTAAAATGCCACTTCCAAGAAAAGCTGTACCATATAATGCGTTTAAGGTAAATACTGAATCCGTCATCGAAACATCTATATACTTTCCTTCACCTGTCTTTTCGCGATTCAATGCGCAAGCTAATATGCCTATCGCTGCATATAATGATCCCCCTGCAATATCTGCGATTTGGATTCCCATTGGAACCGGTTTCTTATCTTTCAATCTTGAATGATCAAGAACCCCACCTACTGACAAGTAATTGATATCATGACCAGGTCTATTGCTATATGGACCTGTTTGACCAAATCCAGTAATGGAACAATAAATTAGCTTCGGATTTACCTGTTTCAAACTTTCATAATCAAGACCTAACCGTTTCATTACGCCCGGACGAAACCCTTCAATAATAATGTCGTATTCCATTATCAGTTTTTTTACAATATCCATTGCTTCAGAAGTTTTTAGATTAAGTGAAAGCGATCTTTTAGACCTATTCAAATGTTGGTGAATAAAGGAATCTTTTTGCTCATCATAAGGTGGCATAATCCTTAACATATCAACTCGACGTTCTGATTCCACATGTATAATGTCTGCACCTAAATCTGCAAACATCATTGTCGTAAATGATCCAGGTAACAATGACGAAAAATCAAGTATTTTTAACCCCTTTAAAATAGACAATTCCCCATCCCTCCATATCATCTGTTTAGACATCCCTTTGCAAAAAACTCGATTTGTATTAATACAGTTTCACTAATTTATATCAGTATTATAACAGTTTGGATTATCTTTTTATATACGGAAGTTTATATTTAATAGAAATTTCTGATAATTATATGGTGGTTTAGAGCAATATATGAAAATGAAGACCAATCCAATTACCCCTACTAAAACCACCTAATGATTTTTGGGTTTTTTAATTTACTTTGGTAGTTATTTAAATAGTAAATTTTTTATTAAAAGTATGTAAATTTCAAATATTTGCATAAAAAATAAAGTATGATGATGTTGGGCTTGGAAGTCTACCAAGCTCCCTTTTATACGTGAGATAACCCAGCAATTTAGAGCGGTTGCTGGGTTATTTACTGGAGATTTTTTATAACGATTCGTTATGGAGTTAAAATTCGTTCTTTTGTAATTCTTCACGGCAAAATGCAAGAATTACATCTTCTTCATCTTCTTCTAAAGCAAAGTCTAAGTATTCATTGTCTTTTTTATCGATGATAAAGTAATTAACTATGCGAATGTCCTCATTCTTTTTAGCTATAATCGCACGGATTTCAATCCCCGCTTCTGAATACAACTCATCATCTTCATCAATTTCTACATCTAACAATACTTCAAATCGCTTTCCCTCGATAATATTTGTCGGATCTTTTATTTCTTCGATAGAATATTGTGTTATTTCCATTTAATTACTCCTTTTAAACCTAAATGTTTCGTACCTTTAATAATAACCTTTCCACGCCCTTGGTCAATTAAAAACTACTATTTGTAGCGTGCGCTTAGTGACACAACTGTAAAAGTATGACAAAATAATACTATTATTGTTCAAAAGGGGCATGTTTATGAAGGATTTATTATATTATCAGGATCCAATGATAAAAGAATTCAAGGCAGGTATTTTACGTTCAAGTGTTGAAGAAGATGGTCGCCCATATGTTGTATTATCGAATACTGCTTTTTACCCGACTGGTGGTGGACAGCCTCACGATACAGGTTTCATTAACAATATTCGTGTATTAGATGTTGAAAAAGTGGACGATGAAATTCGTCATTATTTAGAAGAAGATAATACTGGGTTACAAGGAGAAATAACTGGGGTATTAGATTGGGAACGTCGTTTTGACCATATGCAACAACATTGTGGCCAGCATATTTTATCAGCTACATTTGTTGAACTCTTTGATTTTGCTACTGTTAGCTTTCATTTAGGTTCTGAGCTTGTGACAATTGACCTTAATACTGAACAAGTGACCGAAGAACAGCTAGCTCTTGTAGAGAAACGTGCAAATGAAATTATTTTAGAAAACCGATCTATTGAAACGAAGTGGGTTACAAAAGAAGAACTCTCACAATACCCTTTACGTAAAGATGTCACAGTTGATGAAGATATTCGTTTAGTTATCATCCCAGACTACGACTATAACGGTTGTGGCGGTACGCACCCTACTTCTACAGGACAAGTTAGTTTACTAAAAATAATGGGTACTGAGAAGATGAAAAAAAACACTCGCGTATCATTTGTTTGCGGAAATCGTGTACTTAAGCAATTGGCTATGAGAAAGATGGTTTTAACTGAAGTTGCTCGAAACCTTAGCGTCCCTGAAGAAGAATCAGCTGTTGCACTTCAGAAAGTAATGAAAGATGCTAAAACAATTGAAAAGGCATTAGGAGAAGCACAAGATGCTCTATTGGTTTATGAAGCTCGTGAGTTAGTGGTAAATTGCGAGAACAATGTCGTTGCTATAAACTTTGTTAACCGTACAGTTCAAACATTACAAAAGCTTAGCCGCGCAATTGTTGTAGAAAATCCTGAACTAGTTACATTACTCGTTTCTGAAAATGAAGATAAGTTGCAATTCGTAGCTGCTAAAGGTTCAAACAATGGCGTAAGTATGAAGGACGTTTCTTCAAAAGTTTTACCTTTAATTAACGGTAAAGGCGGAGGAAATGATTCACTTGTACAAGGTGGGGGAGAAAAAATAATTTCTGCTGAAATTTTGCTTGATGAAATGAAAAATGCCCTTTCATAAATAAAGGCGAGCTAGTTGGCTCGCCTTTTGTACATATCATTTTGCTCTTAATTCAACTACTACGATTTCAGGTAAATTTAATATTCTAAAAGGCACGGTACTATTTCCAAGCCCCCTACTCACAAACATTGTAGTGTCAGCTTCTTTATATGCACCTGCAGTGTATGTTGGTAGGAACCCTTGACCTGGGGCAACTAAACCTCCAACAAAGGGAATTCGAACTTGACCACCATGGGCATGACCAGAAAACACCATATCCATATCGTTCCTTACGTACGTTTTAAAGAATTCAGGACGATGCGCTAGGAGTATCTGTAATGTGCTACCATTTGTCTTTTCCCTTGCTAAATCTAGCATCCACTGAGTTTCATGTCCGTTTAACGGATCTTCAATCCCTATAAGTTCAATACTTTCACCATTTTGGTTAATCGTTGTTGAAACATTAGGAAGTATTTTCACTCCAAGTTGTTTCATTGCATCATAAATTTCATCGATTTTATTACTTGCAACTTCATGGTTACCAATCACATAATACACATCAGCAATTTTAACAAATTCACGAACTGCGGTTAAACTTTGTTCTAAATCATAGCGATTACTATCAATAACATCTCCTGTTAGAAAAATTACGTCTGGGTAAGTTTCTCTAACTTTTTCTACTAGATGTTCTTGATTTTCGCCAAAAAGTGCATCATGCAAATCAGAAATTTGTGTTATTCGAAAGCCATCAAAATTCTCAGGCACTTTTTCAGATTCAAATACATGTTCAGTTGTAACAATCCAATGGTTATTTATATATAAGAATAAGTAAGCACCCACTATTAGGATGATTAATAGTAATAACTTTTTCAAAATGGCTCGCTCGATTCATTATTGTTGGATAAGTGGTTTTACACGGGTAGTAAGTATTCTATCATTCTATTCCATTATAAAAACTTACCTTACATAATAAATAAAATCACTTTCATCAATAATATTAACATGACTAGGGACATTCAAAAAGAGAATTGTCCTTCCAGTATAGAAACTGTAATATTCCTCTTCTTTAGCTAAGTCCCCATTAATTTGATTGAGAATTAACGAACCTGGATAGAATTGGTGAAATTTAAACTCTTGCGGGCGAATTTGATTTACAAACAGGTTATTATCCACATACTCAAAATAGTCTAAGGAAGCTTTCTTCGTAAAGTCAAACCCCTTTACCTGATATGGAATAACATAAGTTTTTGCAAATATCTCATTTGAATTTGGATCTTCTCTTCTCTCTGCAATGACCCCTACTTTAAACAAGTCAATGCCTGTTGAAGGGATTACACGGAATTCGTCCGAAGTTACTTCAAATCGCCATTCCTTTTGTAAATAACCTTCATAGTGAGCATTTGTTTCACCATCTAAAAGTACATTCCATAATTGCGATTCATCTTCTAATATTTCTTTACTCTTTTCTACAGAGAGTCTCTCCTCCTCTTTTGCTGTAAAACTCAAAACTCCCATGGATATCAATCCAAGAGCTAAAAAGCCTATCACTATCCATTGATTCATAGTGAAAGTCCATAATTTACTTCCTGTTAGTTTTGTAAGTGCCATTACAACAATAGCTAGAAATGCTATAAGAATGAACATCGTAAAAATCGCCATCATCTGCGAGTCACCTCATTTCGATTCAGCATCTGAATTGAAAGGCCAAAGATTAAAATAGAGCTAACCACCGCTTTAAGTATAAAGAGAAGGTCTCCACCATCAAAGAAGAATTGAATTGCATTTGTTGGGAGCATTGGGAGTCGATACATTATTATAATAAAAAGAACGATAACCCCAATCCCTAATAGTTTCGATAAATGAAAGGCAGAACCGATAAAAAAGCCAATTGCAGCTATTAGCAATATAATTAGAAAAATAACAATTGCATCAACAGGGTTCACGATTAATTCATCCCTAATTATCTCGATTCCTCTAAATAACTGGATAACCACCGTAGAAATATAAAGAGTTGCCATGGCTATAAGCGTGGCAATAAAACTATAGATGATGACTACAATGGCATTTGAAACATTCGTAACAAAACGATTCGTGACAAAAGAGTAATCATCTTGATGCTGAACTCTTCCTTGCATCAATAACGATTGTACAAATGCCCACATACACGTAATTAGAACATTCATATCTAAACTGAAGATATTGATATATACACTAAATTGATTAAAGCCACCACCAGAACTCCCCGAACCATTCCAGCCTAAAAGTTGGATTACTATTAGTACCCCAATCAATGTGATAAAGGATTGACTAAAAGCCTTACATTTCCATTTCACCTGTTTCCAAATCAATTGTGAGGTGGTCCAACTATTTAAAGACATCATCAATTCCTCCTCTCGTTTGACTCGTTAAATATTTGCAAACCTCACTTGCAGAAACAGGATGTATAGAGATTCCTTGTTGGGAAAGTTCAGTTTCCCTAGAAGCAATGGATGTTGCTTCAACAATTACCTCGCCATTGACTAATGACTCATTTTCATAATAAATTTCAGCAGAGGGAATGCTTTCTTTGATTTTTGTGATGTTACCTACTAACTTTACAAGTAATCCTTTAACATCTTCTAACGGGGCATGTAATGTTACATGCCCGTGGTTAATTAACAAAACATCCTCAGTTAAATGTTCAATCTCATGTAAATGGTGACTAGAAATAATAATCGTACGTGGAAACGCAATATACTCTTTTAAAATGGCACGATACATATCGGATCGTATCGCTTCATCCATTCCATTCATAGGTTCATCTAATAGCGTTACCTTACATCTTGTTGCGAGCCCGTATATAAGATTGAAAGTTGACTTTTGCCCTTTTGAAAGATGGTGATGGTATTCCTTTTCTGAAATATTGGCATAGGCTAAAAGTTTACGCGCCAGATCATCCTGCCAATGTGGAAAAAAGTCTTTAGCCATTTGAAATAGTTCACCCAGATTAAAAATCGGCGAAAAGGACATCGTATCTTCTATAAAAACAAGGTTACTAGCGACTTTCAAATTATTAAATGGCTGTTCTCCGTAGATTTGAACATGACCACTTGTTGCCTTTTGGAGGCCAGCTACTATTTTTAGTAAAGTGGATTTCCCGGCCCCATTACGTCCGATTAGCCCAGTTATTTTATCTTCTTCAATTAAAAACGACATACTTTTAAGTGCTTTGTGATTTCGATACTTTTTAATTACTTCATTACAAACTATCGCCATAGATTAGCACCCCTTTTGTACTTTTTTGATCAGCTCTATTAATTCGTCATCGGAAACAAACAATCTTTTCGCTTCAAGAACGATTTCTTTGGCGAGAATTGTTAATTTTTCATCTCGTCTTTTTTCTACAATGAATTCTTTTGCTCCCCCTTGAACAAACATTCCTAGCCCCCGTTTCTTGTACAATATGTTGTTCTCAAGTAAAATCGTAAGCCCCTTACCAGCTGTGGCTGGATTAATATTGAACATTTCTGCTAACTGGTATTGCGAATAAACTTTCCCGTCTGTAATAAGTCGATCTGCAAGTATCTCATTTTCTATCCATTCTGCAATTTGTATGTAAATGGGGATGGAGCTATCTGTATTAACATTCAAACGTGGCCCCTCCTTTCGTTTGTTTCCGTTCATTTCCGGTTAGTGCATTACTGTTGTAATGTACTATATATTAAGTTGTAATAATTGTCAATTGTTGGGTGTAATGTACGATAGGAGGAGTGGATTGAGCGGAATTTAGATTCAATTGAGCGGCCTTTGTTGGGATTTGAGCGGCTGCGGGGGTCTTTTGAGCGACCTTCACTTCTTTGTAGATTTTTGAGCGGATTCTGGTTTGAATTGAGCGGAAATTGCATACAATTGAGCGGTCTTTGTTGGGATTTGAGCGGCTGCGGGGTTCTTTTGAGCGACCTTCACTTCTTTGTAGATTTTTGAGCGGATTCTGGTTTGAATTGAGCGGAAATTGCATACAATTGAGCGGCCTTTGCGTGGATTTGAGCGGCTGCGGGGGTCTTTTGAGCGACCTTCACTTCTTTGTAGATTTTTGAGCGGATTCTGGTTTGAATTGAGCGGAATTTGCATACAATTGAGCGGCTTTTGCGTGGATTTGAGCGGCTTAGGGGTTCTTTTAGCGACCCCAATAGTTCTACATAAAAACTTCCAAACTCACTCAACTCGCATCACCAAACGCTTTCCACTATCTATATATAAGGTCCAATATGCAAAAATCCACCTTTCGAAAATTCGAAAGGTGGATTTATATTTCGATCACCAATTCCACTTATAATTAGTACCTTTAGTATTACCAATTTCTAAAATACATTTATGTTTTAACAAGCGTTTAATTACATGCCGACTATCAATCATTAAATATTCACGACATTCTTTATTCGTTATTGTATTTTTATTGAAAATAAACCATTCTTGAAGCGTTGGAATGTGAGCATCTTTATCCTTATACCCACACTTACACTCCCAACTACGTGAGATCCAAGTCATACCTATTTTGTTACATCTACAACAGCGGACACCTTGAACTAGCTTTACATTTTCAAAACTCCAACGCTTTCTCAACGGAAATTGTTCATAGCGGTTTTTCACACTTTCTAATTCAATCATCTCCCGTAATTTCTCCATACCGTCAATCGATAAAAACTGCTTTCTATTACGGTATTGATTCCACTGTTGATGCACATAGGAAAAAACTGATTTTGGAAATAATGCTTGGATTCTCAATGGTTCCTTTACTACAATTGGGTGTTTTGCACTAGTAAGAATGAACGCTCCCACAACAGGTATCTTTAAACCATGCTCCTCCAACCACATTTTTAGTAGGGTTACATTTCTTTCAACTTGGACTTCAGGACTTTCGTAGACATCGATTAGTCCATTTTCCTTTTCACGAACAAGCCTTTCAGGGTTACTTTCAAAATATAGTTTCCCACTAATATTTTTACTCTCAAGCAAAATAATTAAATTCGGTGTTAGGATTAGACAATCGGTTTGAAACTTACCACCAGAATCTAAAGAAACTCCTTTTAATACTTGATAGGGGAAGGGAAATTGATAGTGATTGAATATTTTATTTAATCGATCTTCCCCCACTATTCCGGATTTCATCTTAAATAATTTTTCTTCAAAGAACTGTTTAGTTTCTACGTTACTAATCTCTAATCTATTTATAAGTACATCAACATTCAATTTAGTAAGAATCTCCAAAAGTAGCGCTCGCTCCTTTATGTTTTTGACCGCATTCTTACTCATTCTTCCTTAAACTATTATAATCAGTGCTTCCACCATTTTACAACTCCTCAAAGTCCTTTTAAAAAGTGGAGAAAAAAACTTATCCACAAACCCTCTCAACTTACAAACTTGTCCCAGTTCTCCACAGGGTTATCCTCAATCCTGCAAGTTTTCCACAATCCAATATGAGAAAATCACGTACAAATATACAATTTTTATCCACAAAACAAGAAAAACACCTACTTCTTTAAAAAGTAGATGTTTTCACCTTGTGGATAAGATTTATTCGTTTTTTGATTTTTTACTTTCTATTTCTTCAAATGAAACACCCTCTACTGAAACTGGAGTTACATTATCTGCTCCGAATAATACATCCTTTAATTCATCCTCTCCAGATCCTTCCGCTAACGGTACTCGTGAGCGATAGGCGGCACGACATACTAAGTGTGCTGAAACTGGAGCTGTAATAAATACAAAGATAATCCCTAATATTAGACGCACGCTAACATAGCCATTGTCTGCCCAGAAATAGAGGAAAGTTCCTAGTAAACAAACCATTACTGCTAATGTGGAACTTTTGGAAGCTGCATGTGCCCTTGTATAGACATCTGGTAAACGAACCAATCCAATAGCACTGATTACACTAAAAATTGCGCCTAGTAAGATTAAGAGAATACCAATCCATTCAATGATCTCGCTTCCGCTCAATGATATCGCCCCTTTCAATATATTTTGAAAAGGCAATTGTGCCGATAAAGGCTAGTATCCCTAAAATAAGAATTGCCTCTAAGAAGGCCTTTGTTGATAAAACAATAGAAACAATCGCAATCGTAGAAATAAAGTTAACACCTATCGTATCTAGAGCAATTGCCCGATCAGGCATTGAAGGTCCTACGATGACGCGATATAAAATTAAGAAAATGGCCACTATAAATAGTGCAAGTGCTATAAATAATATAGTTTCTTTCATTTATCTCGTCACCTCCATAATTGCTCTTTCAAACTTATTTATTTGCTTTAGTAATGAATCCCTTGATTCTTCTAGATCCATCGCATGAATATAAAACACATCTCCTGCCTCAGAAACTTCAATTACAACAGAACCTGGTGTCAATGTTAAAAGGAGTGCTAGTGTTGTAATTTCCCAGTCCCCTTCTAATTTCGTTTCATACTTAATGATACCAGGAGTAATCTTTAACTGAGGTGTTAGAATTTGTTTCATAATTACTAGACTAGAGCTTAAAATTTCTCGGATAAAAATTAAAATTAGCACGATAATCTTTATAACTCTTCTCAAATAAAACTTTGTCCCAAAGAATCGATGCATTATATATATAATACCGATTCCCACAACGAACCCTGTAAAGAATGTTGTTAATAGAGGGAAATCTTCGTCAGCTAGTAACAACCATAATAATGCAATAAACAGATTTAATATAAATTGTCCAAACATCTTATATTCCCTCCCCTAAAATCGCATCAATATAAATAGATGGATTTATTAGAGTACGGGCTGCATCTTGTACATAAATAGAAAGTGATTCCGCACCTACACCTAAATAGATAATAGCAATCGTAAATAATATAAACGACACCATTACACCTTTAGGAATAGGTTTTTTATCTTCTTCACTAACTGTCGTTTCTCCAAAGAAAGATGCTAAGAAAATTCTTAAGAGAGAATACAATACGATAATACTTGAAGCAAATCCGATAGTTAATAATACATAAGAGCCTGCTTCAATCGCACCTTGTCCAATAAGGATTTTCCCAACAAATCCACTGAATGGAGGCATTCCAGTTAACGTTAATAAAACGATAAAGAAAATCCAACCAAAAAGCGGATAGTTTTGGATGAGTCCACTCATTCTTTTAACAATGGTCTCTCCAGTTAAATAGACCATGGTCCCTACTAAAAGGAATAACAATCCTTTTGCTAACATGTCATGAATTAGATAATAAATTGCTCCAGACAATGCTGTTTCCGTACCAGCAGCTAATCCAATTAAAATAAACCCAACACCAATGATGACATTATATGTAGCAATTGTATAAACATCTTTCCCTGACATTGCACCCATACAACCAAGCACAATTGTTATGCCGGCCATAATCCCAATTAACGTATGTGTCACTTCCTGATTTAGTGGGAACATTAATGTAAATGTACGAATTAATGCATATACCCCCACTTTTGTAAGCAAAGCAGCAAACAACGCCTGTACTGCGGTAGGAGGCACAATATATGAACCTGGTAACCAAAAGAATAATAGTAGGCCTGCTTTAATACTAAATACGATTAAGAACAGAATTGCTACTGTAGTAATTAAAGGATCTTGCCCTACTTCTGCAACCCTTTCTGCTATATGGGCCATATTTAATGTCTTTAAAGTTCCATATAAATAAGCAAGCGCAACAAGGAAAATCCATGAAGTTACAACATTAATCAAAACATACTTTATAGATTCACGTAATTGAACCTTTTCTCCACCTAACGCAATCAATACATAAGATGCTAAAAGCATTACTTCAAAACAAACAAATAGATTAAATATATCTCCTGTTAAAAACGACCCATTCACTCCGGCAATTAATAAAAGTACAAATGGGTAAAAGAACATGTTTTCATGTCTAAACCCAATTGTTGAAAACGAGTAAATAAGGCAAAGAATTGCCACAATATTTGCAGTGATCACTAATAACAATGAAAAAGAATCTGCTACAAATAAAATACCAAAAGGTGGCAACCAACCTCCAAAATCAATTTTCATAATTCCATCCGCTTCGACATTTAGTAAAAGCAGAATGGAGATCGCTGTAACAAACACCATTGTAATCAGCGAAATAATTCTCTGTAATATAATATTGTTACGTAAAAAAACGAGTATAACTGCCGTCATAATTGGAATGATCAGTGGCAAAACGATAATATTATTCATCAGGCATACCTCTCAATTCTGAAACATCATCCGTTCCATTGGTTTTGTACACTCGGTATGCCAATACTAATAGTAATGCTGTTGTAGCAAAGCTAATCACAATAGCGGTTAATATTAAAGCTTGTGGAAGTGCATCAGTAAATGGACCATCTTTTTGACCAAGTACTGGTACACCTCCTGTTTTTAACCCACCAACCGTCAAAATTAGTAAATGGACTGCATGAGATAAAACTGCTGTTCCTAAAATAATACGTATAATATTGCGAGAGAGGATTAAATACGTTCCCACTGAAACGAGAACGCCAACTAATACAACCATTAAAGATTCCATATTAATCATCCTCACTAATACTCAAAATTATTGTGACAAGAGTTCCTATAACTGTTAAAGCAACACCCGCTTCAAAAATTGTCACAGTTGTTAAATGTTTCTCGCCTAAAAATGGAATATTAAAATATCCGTCTGTTTGGGATAAGAATGGAACATCAAAATATAATGAGCCAATTGCAGTTCCTGTTGCAAGTAAGACTCCCAAAGCAGCTACCTTTTTAAAGTCAAAAGGCATCTTCCGCTGAATTGTCTCTATGTCATAGGTGATATAAAGTAAAACAATCGCCGAACCTAAGACAAGCCCACCTATAAACCCTCCACCTGGTGCATTATGTCCTGAAAAGAACAAGTAAACTCCAAGCGTTAAAATAATTAAAACAACACCTTTTACAACCGTTCGTAATATAACATCATTCACTTTTCTCAATTGTCTTATCCCCCTTTACTGCTTTTAACTTAATGAGGGCATAGATTCCTAAGCCTGCAATAAAGAGGACTACAACTTCTAGCATCGTATCAAATGCACGGAAATCTCCTAAGATTGTATTTACGATATTTTTTCCACCTGCAAGATTATAAGAATCTTCAAAGTAAGTAGAAATAGAGGCGAATTTTTCATAGTTTATTACCGCTAGCCCAACGATCGTTACAGTTGCGCCAACAAAAATTGAAATTGCCCCTTTTGTTATTTTCCATCTTTTTGTACTATGTTCACGTTTTATTTCAGGTAAGAATTTAAAACAAATTAAAAATAAAGCCGTAGTAACAGACTCAACAACAAGCTGAGTTAAAGCTAAATCTGGTGCACGGAATGAAACAAAAAAGAATGCAACAGAATAGCCTAGAACACCATTAATTAATACTGCTGATATTCTCGACTTAGCAGTTATGAGTGCTATTGCACAAAACATCATGACAAAGACAAGTATCAATTCATAGTGATCTATCTTCGATCCACTAAAAAGATTCCACGCAAATGCATCAGAAGTGATAAAATAGCCCGCTACAATTGCAACAAAGATTACATATATATAAACAAAGTAGTTCGTTAAATTACCGTTCATATAACGATTCGTCAGATTACCAGAGATATCTTCACTTTTAGTAAAGAATCCTTCATAGAGCCTATTTAACGTTAATCCTTGTGGAATCCAATTATAAATTCGAGACCAATACTTTAAGAATTTATAAAGAATAATCCCAAGAATTACTACACCAATCGTCATCCACAATTCCGGATTAAAGCCATGCCAAGCGTAGATGCGTGGTGTCATCTCATCTACTGGAAATGCTGGATATATACTTGCCATTGCAGGTTTTATTAAATAGTTTCCTACGATATTTGGGAAAAAGAAAATTAAAATAACTAGCCCTACTAAAATTAATGGAGATACTAACATCCCAAAGGGTGCCTCATGCAACTCTCTTTCTTTGATATCAGGTTTCACCTTACCAGTGAAGGTACGACCTACAATGATTAAGCAGTAAATAAATGTGAATACACTTGCAACCCATGCAACAACAGGGATTAATACACCAAGACTATCTAATGAAAAAATGTCTAATGTACTAATTCTTAATACTGCAGTAAAGAACATTTCCTTACTGAGAAAACCATTAAAAGGTGGCAACCCTGCCATAGAAAATGATCCTATTAAGGCAATGGTAAATGTTACTGGCATGAAGGACATAAGACCACCTAAACGCCTTATATCACGTGTTCCAACTTCATGGTCAACAATACCTACCATCATGAACAAAGCACCTTTAAATGTGGAATGGTTGATAAGGTGGAAAATGGCTGCAAACGTAGCTTGCGTATAAATTATGGATTCCGTAGAATAGCCAAAGTTTAAAGCTACTGAACCGATACCCAGTAAACTCATAATTAATCCTAGTTGACTGACAGTAGAAAAAGCTAATATTGCTTTTAAATCTGTTTGTCGAACAGCGTTAAAAGAACCCCAGAACAACGTTATTAAACCGATTCCTGTAATAGCCCAAAACCAAATCATTTCTCCACCAAAAATAGGAGTAAATCTAGCAACTAAGTAAATACCCGCTTTAACCATTGTGGCTGAGTGTAAATAGGCACTAACAGGTGTAGGTGCTTCCATAGCATCTGGTAACCATATATGGAACGGGAATTGCGCTGACTTTGTAAATGCACCTAATAGAACTAAGACTAGCGATGGGATAAATAATGTATGCTCGCTAATTAAGTCTACATTTGCGAGAATTTCTCTTATACTCATTGTTCCAGACATTGTATAAATCATTAAAAAACCGGCTAACATCGCAATTCCACCAGATACTGTGATGGTCATTGACTTTCTTGCACCAGCTCTTGAAGCCTTACGATGGTGCCAGAAGGCAATTAATAAGAAAGAAGATACGCTTGTTAGCTCCCAAAATGCATACAACACCATTAAATTATCGGAAAATACAACGCCCAACATAGCGCCCATAAAGAGTAACAAATAACAATAAAAATGATGTAATGATTCTTTTTTTGATAAATAAAAAATAGAGTAGAAAACGACTAACGCGCCTATTCCAGTTATAAGCAAACTAAATATTAAACTAAGTCCGTCTATATACGTTGTGAAATTAATGTTTAACGAGGGAATCCACTCATATGTATTGGAGAAGGTCTCACCACTTGAAATACGAGGGATAAATGTAGTTAATATAATGAAAAGACTTAATGGAATAAAAAATACAACCCAACCAATAACATTTTTGCTCAATCTCCTGTGAAAAATCAGAATGAGCGCTGCTACTAGGAATGGGCATAGGATGATGGCAAATTCAGTTGACACAAAGCTAGACCTCCAATATATGTTTCAAATGCGCCTTGGCGTATTTGTCGCCCAGATTTTCTCGAGCTTAGGCCAACAGGATGTTGGTCACTTAGACGTTGCCACAGGACGTGGCGCTCTTAGTCTAAGTTCATCTGTTTGGACCATTAAAAATCTGTGGCATCCGCCGGAGGCTAAACTTCATTCAGGGCTTAATATCTCAAATAACCATAATGCTCGGCAAACTACCTCACTACTCATAGAAGATAATAATTAAAACTGAATGAAGTTTTGATTTTCCTATGTAAAACCAACCCTTCACTTGACTTACTATCAAACTCAATTCATAATATGATGTCATACAGAGGAATTAATACTTTAAAAATTTCATTTTACGTTTCTTACGAAAATGAAATTTACGTAAATTTTCATAAAAATACAATAAGTCTTCTTAATAAAAGTATACAATAAGATATACATCGATGCACTTAAATAGCATTTACTTTTTCTCATTTCTCCGCAAATTTGCTATTTTAAAATTGAATTTTTTAAGACAAAACTATTATTTTGAGGTGTAATTTAAAATGGCTAGTTTAAAAAGGTCAGATGAAAGCATACTCGTCTGCGTGTATTATGGATTAAATGGAGAGCGGCTTATTCGGAGAGGTCATAAACTGGCAACGTTATTAGATTGTCCCTTATATATTTTAACAGTTGACCATAACCCTCTTGATGCTTTTGATGCTGAAAAGTCAGGTTATATTGAAAAATGGACAGAGCTTTGTAACGAACTTGGTGTGGAAAAATTCATTATCCGCGATAACGAAAAAAGACCAATTCAAAAAGTAATTGCTGAAACAGCACGTCAACACGACATTACTCAAATTATTGTCGGCCAAAGTGCTCAAAGTAGATGGGAAGAAATTACTAAAGGGTCATTTTTAAATGTGTTGTTAAAAGAGGTTCCTTTTGTAGATTTCCATATCGTTTCGGTGAAAAGGCAGTTTGTTGATAATGACAATGGAAACTTTGAAAAAGGTGTCCGCGCTTATATTACTCGAGATGACGAAAGCTATAAAATTTCTTTTACTTGTCCGAAAATGGAACATTTAGAAGGAATTTTCTTTAAAGAAATTGGTACTGATTTTGACAATGGTATTTTTAAATTTCCACATGAACATAAAATGAATGAAGTTATGGTTAAAGAGGGTTATGTAGTGAACCCTTATGCAATTCAACCACTTTTCGAACATAAACATAGCTAACTTAAGTTAAAATTATAACACCCTAATTCAGATTTGTAATGCTGACCAATTAGGGTGCTTTTTTATATTAATATAAAGAAAAAGACAGCTGAAAGTTATCATTAGTATAATTTCAACTGTCTTTTATTTAAGTAAATTAATTGTCTTCTATTTCATTACGTTTCTTTTTAAACATTTTAGAAAGAATTTCATAAACTATTGGTACGACAACTAATGTTAACAATGTAGATGATAGTAAACCACCGATAACAGTAATTGCGATATCTTTTGAAATTAAACCACCACTGTCCATCACAGCCATCGGAATCATTGCACCGATTGTAGCAATAGCTGTCATTAAGATCGGACGTAAACGAGTTGCCCCAGCTTCTAAAATGGCTTCTCTCATTTCCATACCATCACGTTCCATATGAATAATACGGTCAACTAATACAATGGCGTTCGTTACAACGATACCTATTAACATTAACATACCCATCATAACCATTACGGAAATTGTTTGGCCAGTGATGAATAATCCTACAAATGCCCCAATTACTGTAAATGGTAATGAGAATAAAATTGCAAATGGTGCTAAACCTTCACCGAATGTAACTACTAAGATAAAGTACACAATTGCAACCGCTGCTGCCATTGCAACTCCTAGCTGAGTAAATGTTTCCTGCATGTCTGCAGCAACACCACTTATTCCTGTTGTTACACCTTTTGGTAAGTCTAAGTCATTTACTTTTTCATCTGCAGCAGCTGTTGCTTTTGAAATATCTTTATCTGTGATTGTTCCTTTAACAGATGCATAGTATTGTCCTTGTGAACGAGCTAAAGAGTTTAAAGTTGTTCCTTCTTCAACTTCGACAAGATCACCAATTGTCATTGTAGTGCCAAGAGCTGTGTCAATTTCTGTAGCTAATACATCTTCTAAAGATGTAGCAGCCGCTCTTTCTTCACGTTTAATAACAACATTTAAATCATCACCATCGTTTTCAACAGATGTTAATACTTCTTGCGTATTATTTGTTGCAAGAGCCATAACAATTTGAGCTGTTGTTAAACCATATTGAAGCACATTTTGTTGGTCTACCTTCAATACGTGTTCTACATAAGGATCTTCATAGTCTGAGCTTACATCTTCCAAACCATTAATATCTAATAATGCAGATTCAACTTGTTTAACTGCATCTCGTAAATCATCTAAATCTTCACTGTATAATGTGTAGCTAACTTCATTTGAACCACCCATACCCATTGAACCAAAGTTCTGAGTTTTCCACTCACCGGATTGACCGATATTAAATACATATTCTTCAACTTCTTCACGTGCAGCAGGGAAATCTTTCATCTCATCGTCAAAGATAAGGTACATTAAAGCACCGCCACCACCTCTAGACATAATAGAGGCCATGTCTGTACTTGTTGAATCTGTAACAGATAATTGTAAAATTTCAATATCGTCACGTTTCATTAATTCTTGTTCTACTTCTTCGATGTTTTCTAACGTTTCATCTTTTAACTCTCCAGCAGCAGGTGTATATGTTAAGTACATTACTTTTTCTTCTGAAGAACCTAAGAAACTAAACCCAATTAATGGTGTTAAAGCGAATGAACCTACTAATAATAAAATAGCAATCGTAGAAGTGATAATTTTATGATTTAATGATTTTTCTAATACACCACGATACCACTTAGCTAATTTACCAACTTCTTTATGTTGTTTCTCTGATTTTTCGCCGTACAATTTTTTACGGAATAATGTATGAGATAAAACAGGAACAATTGTAATCGCAACAACTAGAGAAGCCCCTAATGCAAATGCCATTGTTAACGCAAATGGCATGAATAGCTCGCCAACCATTCCACCTACGAATAGTAACGGTGCAAATACTGCAACTGTAACTAAAGTAGAAGAAAAGATTGGTTTGAACATTTCAATCGTTGCTTCTCGAATTAAAGCACGACCTTTTAATTTTTCTTCTTTTAAATGAATTCGACGATAGATGTTTTCAACAACTACAATGGAGTCATCTATTACACGTCCAATCGCAATTGTAATTGCACCTAATGTCATAATATTTAACGTAATATCTAACCAGTTTAATAAAAGTAATGCCATTAAAATTGAAACAGGGATAGAAATAATTGAAATTACTGTTGATTTGAAATCGCGTAAGAAGAGTAGAATAATTATTACAGCAATTAATCCACCGAATACGGCTTTCTCTACCATCGAGAACACAGATTCTTCAATAGGTTCACCTTGGTCTAGTGATATATCAACAACAAGCCCATCAATAGTTTTTTCTTCTTCTTCGATTAATTTCTTAACTGCGTTTACAACATCAACTGTATTCGCTTCTTGACCTTTTACAACTTGGATTGCAATTGCATCTTCACCATTTGTACGAGAAACTGATTGAACTTTTCCTTCTACTTCAATTGTAGCGATATCACCTAATCGAACAAAGGGTACTGGATTTGTTTCAGAAGGTGTGACTGGTATTAATAATTCTTTTAATTCATCAATAGACTTCACTTTACCATCAACAGAAACAGCCTGTTCACCGACCGTAAACTCATATAACCCTAAAGATAGTGCAAGGTCGCTCGCTTGAACCATTTGTTTCACTGTATCTTCTGTTAAACCAAGAGCGGCCATTTTTTCAATATCATATTCGAGAGTAACCTGTTCAATATGTTGACCATTAATTGTTGCATCTGCAACACCATCTAGTTTTTCAATTTTCGGTAATAATATATCTTGAACTGTTGAAGTTAATTCAACAATGTCTTCACTTGTACTACTTACGGATAGGGCTACAACTGGCATCATATTCATACTAATTGCCATGATCGTAGGCTCTTGAACCCCTTCTGGGAGTGTTACATTATCTAGAGCTGACTCTAGCTGTCTCTTTTTCTCATCCATATCAACGCCATAATCATACTCAATTTGCAATTGAGCTACGTTTGACGATGAAGTAGAATAGACTGCTTTCACATCATCTAAAAATTCGACCGCCTTTTCAAACGGGATCGACAATTCATCCATTACTTGTTCCGGTGTTGCACCAGGATATACACCTACGACAATTAAATATGGTATTGAAATATTCGGTAATGACTCCATCTTCATTTTCGAAGCTGAATAAATACCTGAAGCTGCAATAATCAGCGTTAATAACCATACAGCTAATTTATTCTTTAAGACAAAGTTGACTAATGATTTCACTTGCACACCTACCCTTTCTTGACACTTCAAATTCCAAATTCTATAATAGTGACTAATCGGTCATTTGTCAATTAATCTATAAGGAGATTTACTATGTTAAAAAAGCAACTAATTATGGAAGCTGCCATAGAATTATTTTCAAAGAAGGGTATTGGTGCGACTTCAGTACAACAGATAACCGAACATTGTGGCATTTCTAAAGGTGCTTTTTATCTATCATTCAAATCGAAAGATGAACTAATCTTCGCAATAATTGACTATTTTTCGAAGAACGTTACATCAAATATTGAACGTTCGGTCAATAAACAACTAACACCTCAAGATAAACTCGCAGCTTACTTTATAGAAATTTTTAATGTATTACAAAAATATGGCGATTTTGCGACAGTTTTTATTAAAGAACAACATATAATTGATGAAGCCTTTATTGAGAAAATGTCCTACTATGATGATCTAAATAATAAATTATTATTAGACTTATTTACCGAACTATACCCAGAAAATGCAGTGAATCTCCAATTTGATTTGCTAGTCATTGTTAAAGGTTTGTTAGCAAGCTACGGGGACTTTATAGTAAAAAATGTGAATCAGTATGATTTAGAAGAATTAACAGATAGTCTCGTTGAAAAGGTTGAAATAATTGCGAAGCATGGGAAAAGAGCATTTTTCACGAAAGAGATGGCCACAAGTCAATCAAGTAGACAATTAGCCATTACAAAGGAGCTAATCTTAGAAGAATTAGAAAAACTGTTAGTTGTTATAAATGATGATTTATTAAAGGATGCACTCAAAATATTAGAAGATCAGATAAATCTTGAGACCCCACGAAAAGCCATTATAATTGGGATGTTGTCTATTTTGGAAAATGAACCAGAATGTAACTGGTTATGTTATATGATACGGAAATATTATTAAGTAACCGTTAAGTGAAATTCACAAAATTGTGAATTTCACTTTTTTGTTCTGATAAGATTTAACTCGTAATACTTTCTCCTCCATTTGCTCAATCTATATGTAAGAGAAGGAGATGAAGTAATGGGATTACATGAAGTTAGCTTTTGGGAGATGATTCTACGCTCGACAATATCATTTTTCACCATACTTGTCCTGGCAAGAGTTATTGGAAAAAAGCAATTAAGCCAATTAACCTTTTTCCATTACATTACTGGTATAACGATTGGGTCGATTGCTGCAGAAGTATCAACACAAGTAAAAACACCTTTTTGGGATGGATTTGTATCACTAATATGGTGGGCTTTATTAACCATACTCATTAGTTATATTTCGATGAAGTCCACTAAAGCAAGAGTCTTATTTGATGATCGTCCGACAATTTTAATTCAGAATGGAACTATTATTAAAAATGGGATGAAAAAAGCAAGACTACATACAGATGAGCTATCCATGCTCCTTAGAGAACAAGGGATTTTTTCGTTTGATGAAGTTCTATATGCCGTATTTGAAACAAATGGAGAGTTAAGTATTTTAAAGAAACCTTCTAAAAGTACTGCAACAAAGCAGGATGTTAAAGCAGATATTACTATCCCACCATTTATGCCGACAGAGGTAATTTCGGATGGGAAAATAAATACTAAAAATCTAATCGAGCTAAACTTAACCGAGGAATGGTTACTTAACAAATTAAAAAAGAAAAATATTAAAAGTGTCGAGGAAGTTTATTTTGCTCAAGTTCTTGAAAATGGATCACTCTATATCAGTTTAAATAATGGGGGCACTGTAAAATAAAGCAGCTAATCTAATTGAAAAGGACTATTGATAACCCTTTTAGGGGAATCAATAGTCCTTTAATTTTAAAGTAGTGATTTAATATCATCATAATATGGTAAGGCAGTTAAAGCCCCGGCTTTTGTTGAAGCATATGCCCCTAGTATATTTCCTATATTTACACACTTTTTCAACGCCTCTTGATCCGTTGGAAGTCCGTTATAGTGTACATACCTTAGCACACCTGCCATAAAGGCATCCCCTGCACCAGTTGTATCTACAGGTTCAATTTCAATAGTTGGAACATGGGTAACCTCACCATTTAAAACTGCATATGTTCCATTGGCACCTACTGTTACTAATATGATTGGAATGGACAATTCACCTAAGGCCTCTAGTCCACTTTGTAAGTCCTCTGTTTTAGTTAGAAATAGTAGTTCTTCATCAGCCAATTTTAATATATCAGCATTTTTAAAAAATGAACGAATGGTATTGCGACAAGTATCAGCATCGCTCCATCGTAATGGACGTATATTTGCGTCTATTGCAATCATCACATCATTTTTTACTGCAAGCTCAACACTTTTTCTTGTCGTTTCTAATGCTGTCGGATGAAACATTGTCCCTGAACAAATATTTAGCACAGAAGCTCTTTGAAAAGCTTCTTCATTTAACTGGTCAGGCGTTACTTGTATATCTGGTGTTTCATCAATATAATCCTTAAAAATACGTTCACAAGCGTCTGTTAGATGCACATAAACACCACTAACTCTCTTTTCAGGAGTATAGATTGCATAGTCTAAATCGACACCTTCTTTTTTCAACTCAGATCGTACAAATTCTGAAGTTTCATCATTGCCTGTTACCGTAATTAGTGCAGATGGTGCACCAATTCGACTTAAACCTGCAGCCACATTAATGGTTGCTCCACCTAAATATTTAGTGAATGATGTATTTGTTACATCATCTGCTATATAATCAACAAATGCATCGCCATATACGAGAACAAATTCCTTTTTTGAATGAAGCATCAGCTGTTAACCTCCAAAAAGTTTCTTCTTATTAGATTAACATAAAGCTATTTCACAATAAAAATTTCATATAATTCAAACATTCTAAAATCTAATTTTTGTTCAATAATTTGTTATACTTTACACGAAAGGAAGCGAGCCTAAATGTCAATATACATTCGTAACGCAAATCTAGAAGACGCAAATCAAGTTGCACCTTTAATCTATGACGCAATTGGAGAAATTGCAAAACGTTTAACAGGTGAAACTATTAAGCATAAAATTATTGATCAATTGGAGTTTTTATTTTGCCAAAAAGATAACCGTCATTCGTATTTAAACACATATGTAGCAGTTCAAGAAGAAAATCCAAACGTTGTATTAGGGATTCTCGTACTGTATAGCGGTGAGGATGGCTTGGCCATGGATCTTTCCTTACAAAAATGGTTGCAAAACAAAAACACTAAATTAATACAAATTGATCAAGAAGCACATTATGACGAATTTTATGTTGATACTATTTGTGTACACGATAACTATCGAGGATTAGGCATAGGCACAAAACTTTTACATTTTGCTGAAGAAGTGGCAAGCCAAAAAGGCTTTACTAAATTAGCACTAAATGTTGAAACGGAAAAGGTGAATGCCCGACGTTTGTATGAAAGAATCGGATATGTCGTGGTCGAACCTTGGACAATCATTGGTGAACCATTTCATCATATGGTGAAAAAAATATAAGAAATGTGGTTTAATGCAACATGAAATACAAATTACTTTATCCAATACTGATTATCATTGCTTCTAGTAGTTATGGAATACTTTCCACCATCGTAAAAGTAGCAATGAATCATGGTTATACATCTGCTGAAGCTACAGCAAGTCAATACGTAATTGGGTTCTTTTTAGCATTGATTTTGTTTTTAATTACCCAAAGGAAACTACCTAAAATAAGTCGTTCTGGCTTAATATTTATTATTTTTGCCGGATTATGTACCGGTACAACTGGAATCGTTTATAACCAATCATTAAATTACTTACCAGCTTCCCTTGCTGTAGTTCTACTTTTCCAGTTTACTTGGATTGGGATGCTGATCGATTGTTTACTTCGCAAAAGATTACCAAGCAGACCACAAGTTTTTGCTTTAGTTTTTTTATTTTTAGGGACGATTTTTGCAGCAGGAATTATTGATGTAGACTTATCATCAATTCCATGGCAAGGATGGGTATTCGGTTTATCCTCCGCAGTCAGCTTTTCTATTTTTATTCAATTTAATTCACGTCCTGTAGAAGGTGTTTCAACTATTACTAGGACTTTACTCATGTCATTTTTCGCAGTTTTGTTAATAAGCCTATTTACTTCACCTGAAATTATTTGGAACGGAAAATTATTCGGTAGTGAATTGTTGATTTTTGGTCTCATATTAGGGGTTTTCGGAATTATTTTGCCAATTCTCCTATTCTCAATTGCGGCTCCAAAGGTGGGTGGCGGTTTAACATCTATTTTAAGTGCTATGGAATTACCTGTTGCTATATTTGCTTCAGTAATCGTATTAGGTGAAACTTTAACATTCCTACAAGTTATGGGAATTGTTCTAGTCATAATCGGGATGGTACTGCCAACTGTACTAGCCCAAAGAAAAAAGTCGGTCTAACATTTATTATGTATAGGCCGATTTTTTTATTTACGAAAAAAAAGTCGATAAATTAATCAACTCATTGTATTGTATGCTTATGATATACATATAGAGAATTTAACGAAGGAGACTCTTTAATGTTTCAAGATTATCAAAGTAAAATTTTTGAACTTGAAGGGTGGCATTTCCCTTCAAATAGTTATCGTCAAATGGTATTACAACCTGCCTATGAAGAAGCGAAAAAGCATTTTCTACATTCGATGATGCAAATTCATATAGCCCATTTAAAAATGCTTGAGGAACAACAATTAGTAACAAAAGAAGATGCTAAAAAAATAGGTCAGGCACTCTATAAAATTGACTTAGATTACTATAAACAAAGAGATTACAATCCAAAATTCGAAGATTTGTTTTTCCGTATTGAACATAAATTAATAGAACTTGCCGGTGATGTAGCTGGGAATCTGCATATTGGAAGAAGTCGCAATGATATGGGCATTGCAATCTATCGTATGACTTTAAGAAAAAAACTGTTATTACTAATGAACGAATTACTAACACTACGATCTTCCTTGCTGGTATTTGCCCAAGAACATGTTGAAACGATTATGCTCGGATATACGCATACTCAGCAGGCTCAACCAACGACTTTAGCTCATTATATAAAGGCTGTAATTGATCAATTAACCCGTGATTTTAAACGACTTCAAGCTGCATACAACACGATTAACAGCAGCAGTATGGGGGCAGCAGCACTAACGACAACAGGATTTAATATTAGCCGCGCACGAATGGCTGAATTATTAGCCTTTGATGAAATTATTGAAAATGCTTGGGATGCAGTTGCAGGCGCAGATTATATAGGTGAACTAGCGAGTGTGATCCAACTTGCTGCACTAAATCTTGGACGTACTTCACAGGACTTTCTACAATGGGCTACTCAAGAATTTAATGCTTTTAAACTAGCAAGCCCATATGTGCAAGTAAGCTCCATTATGCCCCAAAAGAGAAACCCCGTTTCAATCGAGCATACCCGTTCATTGCTTTCAGCTGTTGTAGGTGATGCCTCGACGGTTCTGCAAATGATTCATAACACGCCATTCGGGGATATTGTAGACACTGAAGACGATATGCAACCGTACCTATGGCGAGCAATGGAACGTTTACGAGGAATTTATAACCTTTTTGGTAACATCATAGTTACAATGGAAGTGAACAAAGAGCAATTATTTAGTCGTGCAAAAAAGAGTTTTGCAAACGTCACAGAATTAGCTGATACACTTGTACGATCTGAAAAAATTTCTTTTAGGCAATCCCATAGCATAGTTAGTAGTAGTGTTCGCTCACTACTTGAAGATCAGAAAGAATCACTGGAAGAACTCACATGGGAACTTATCAATGAAAAGTCTATAGCACTGACTGGTAAACCATTAAAAATCTCTAAGGAACAATTTTACTTAGCGCTAAAACCAGGTTATTTTGTTGAAATTCGTTCGCTTTACGGTGGACCGGCTCCAGATACGATGCGAAAGTCATTACTTCAGGCAAATGCCGTATCCCCACTTCTTGAAAACTGGGTGAAAGATAAAGAGAATCGTATTAATCATAGCGAGCAGCAGCTGTTAGCATTTTTAGAAGGTTGGAATAAATAAATGAATAAAAATCGACTCGTCATGGCCGTTGATGGTGGAGCAACAAAAACAACTCTCGTAATCTATTCAAAAGATCAGGAGAAACTTTTTGAGAAAACATCAACAGGCTCTAACTATCACGCAATTGGAACAGAAAAGGTTGAAAAAGTAATCACTGACTTATTGCTTGATGCATATCAAGCAATCCCTCATGAAAATATAGAAATTGTGGCTTTTGCAATGGCGGGGATTGATACAGATTATGACCTATCAACCGTAAAGGCAATTATTGAAAAAGCTTTTAACAATGTTCCTTTTCATATCCATACAATCATTGTAGAAAACGATGTTCTATCAACTTTAAAGGGGATTACTGCGGGGAAACCAGGTGCGCTGATTTTATCTGGTACCGGTTCTATTGCTTATGCCATTAATAGTGAAGGAACTATCGTTCGTACCGGTGGATTTGGTCACCGCGCTGCAGATGAAGGTAGTGGTTATTGGATAGGTCAGCAAATTATTCGTGCCGTAGTCAAATGTGAAGATGGCCGTTCTAAAGAACATACTATACTTAAAGACCTATTATATGAGAAATTACAAGTTAACCATCTAGGTGAAATGTTAACCTGGCTTTATCGTTCCGAATATACAAATGCTCAAGTAGCAGGTATTAGTTCAATCCTTATTGATGCAGTGAATCGCGGGGATACAATAGCAAAGGAAATTGCACTTAATGCAGCCCTAGAACTAACCAATTTAGCCGAAACAACACTACAGAAAATTAATATAACAAATGAGCCATTCACACTTTACTTAAATGGTGGTATTCTTCAAAACCATTCCATCATACGAAGACTATTTATTGAAAACATGAGGAGAAGTTATCCAAACCTATCTTTTGAGTTATGCAAAGAACAACCTATTCAATATATCGTTAATCGAGCATTATACGAAATGAAATAAAAAGAACTGCAGCCACTAATAGCATGTGGTTGCAGTTCTTAATCTTTATTGTAACGCCATTTTCTTCAACCCATCAGGTGTAAAGAAATACAAATAGGCATCTTCTATAAACAAATTTTTAACTTCTGTTTGATATAATGTGGACTCATCAGTTCCATCAGTACGTATTTTTGATAAATAGGCTCCATTGGAGTAGTTACTAAAGTATAACCAATCTCCATACCCTACAATATATTGAGCACGACTATCAGTTACTCGCTCGCTGACTCCTGTATTCAAGTCGACACGGTATAATATGTTATTGTCTTCTAAATTGCTGTAATACATATATCCATTTAACTCATATGCATGATCAACCTGTTTCATAAATGCGTATTTTGCGCTATTTGATTCTGGATAATTTGTCTTTTCCCATGCATGATCTAGTTTCATCTGAGCATCGTTAATTAGAAAGTATTTATAACTAACTGTATTTTCGCGGTCTGGAACAGGGTCATTCCAAGTTGTATCTAAATGGTACCATTCACCATCTACCTTTACTAGATTCCATGCATGCCCTCCAGTATAAACTTCACCCACTACATATTTAGATTCAACCCCTAATTCTTGTAGCAGTTTCAAAGCAAGTAATGCATATCCTTGGCATACCCCTTTTCCCTCACTTACAACCGCGCATGCACTATGTGGGCTAGCATTTGTGTCTTCACTATATGATGTGTTTTTCACAATATAATCATTTACAAACTTAACTTTTTCAAAATCAGTCATGCTCTCTGGCTTTACAGTAGAGAGAATCTCATTTACTTCGACATTTACTAATACTTCTTGTTCAGGATCTGTTAAGTATTGTTGATACACATTTATTTTTGCACTCATTAATCCATATTCATATTCAATCTTCCGGTCGGAAAGATGGCCTTCGATATACTGGTCTTTACTTACGGCATCAGAGATAGCCTGTTCAATAATATGTTCAATGTCACTTGTACTACCTTTATATTGGATTTCAAATTCAGTATCCCAATTACTAAAATGATAGTAAAATGCATTTGTCAATTCTTCTACACTCTGAACCTCATTTTGTAGAGTAGAATTCTTTGTTGTATTAGAAGTAGTAACATTCGATAAATTTGACTTAATATTATTTACCCCATCTGAAACTACTGTTATGATTTCACTTGTTGCATCAGTAATTTCATTGGAATGATCATTTAAAAAATTAGTTAAGTCATTTAACAGTCTTGGGCCGTGATCGTAAGCTGGTTTTATTAATACTATTAATAGTACTATGAAAGTAATTTTCTTTAACATAAGAACACCTCATACTTAGGTATCTCTAATTATTCATCTTTATATTCATATTTTTCTCCAAAAATTTTCTTTAATAGCAGATGACCATCTTCTTTCATCTCATCTGTAATAGAAGAATAGATTGTTGATATTGCTTGCATGATTAAAAAAGCATCATCAGCTAATCCTACTGCTGGAAGAAAGTCAGCTATTAAATCAATTGGTAAGATAAAATAACCAAGCACCCCTGCAATAAGCAATTTATCTTTTTTAGGCATATCAGGGCTTTTAATTGCACTAAATAATGTGGCTGCACCATGTAATGCCTTAAATCCTAATTTCAAACCACTAAACTTAATTTTAGTTATAAAGTTTTTAGGTGAATAGTGTTTTTCTTTTCCACTAACAGCATCTAATTGGAAATCTTCTTTCATAAGGGATCCTCCAAATCTATTTCTTATTAGATTATTCGAATTTTTGCTTTGCTTTATTTTACTATCTTAATCTAGTATAACGCTTATCTGACAATCTAGCACATATAGAAAAGCCCGAGTAGCGCCATAGTAACGTACTCGAGCTTAATAATGATTAATTTTTAATTTACACCTTGTGCTAATTTTTCTTTAAACACATTTATTGCTGCATCAATATCTACATGTTTATCAAGCTCATGTAATACCTCGCCAATTTCACTAAGCGCTCTTTCAAGCATATCTGCGGTCGTATTCCCCATATGGCCAATACGGAAGGCTTTTCCTACTAGATGTGCTAAAGCACCTGCAACGATAATCCCTCTTTGTGAAAGCTTTGTTCGGAACAAAGCATCATCAACACCTTCTGGATATAAAAGACAACTTAAAGTTGGTGCAGCAACAGCTTCACTAGCTAATGGCGTCATTCCATATGTTCTTAATGCCGCACGGATAGCCTGACCGTATGCAATATGACGTTGTTCTCTCTTTTCGATTCCTTCTTCTAAAACAATTTTTAATGCCTCATTATATGCATAGATCATATTCACTGGTGGTGTAGCAAAATATTTTGATGGGTCCTTCATAATTGGTATCCAGTTTTGAATGTCTGCGTAGTAAGCAGGTATATCCCCTAATGCCTTGCGTGCATCAAGAGCCGATTGGTTAAATGCAATAATTGCTAACCCTGGCGGTACACCTATTGCTTTTTGAGAACCAGTTAAAACGACGTCAATTTTATATTCTGGATTGCCATATGCTTTGCTCATGTTTTCATCCAAGGCAGCTGTGGCAACGACGCCATCTACAATAACAAGAGCCCCACTATGTTTAATAAGTGGTACCAGTTGCTCTAAATCTGAAACTACACCTGTTGATGTATCTGCATGAGTGATAGTGACAGCTTTATATTGAGTTTCTTTTAATTTTTCTTCAACTAATGCAAGATCTACCTGTTTACCCCATTCTGCTTGTAGAATGTCAACTTCGATTCCAAAAGCCTTTGCTAATGGTGTAAAACGATCGCCAAAATACCCATGGCTAATTACAAGTAATCTTTCCCCTTTTCCGACGGTATTTACAATTGCCATTTCCATTGCTAATGTACCTGATCCTGCAACGATAAAGACCTCTCCATCTGTTTTTAATAGTTCTTTTGTTTGTTGAAGTGCATTTTTAAATATTTCGACAAAGCGTGGATCTGTATGGCCTCTCGTTTCGTTTGTAAGTGCATCATATATTTCATCGACTACAGGCGTTGGCCCTGGGACTAATAAAATATCTTGATTTCTCATAATAATCTCCTTTGCTATCAATAGTTCTTTATTCTATCTTTCTACAAACTATGTAACTATCCCTCTATTTATAAATAGAAAGATGAATATTATCTTGTTATAGGTAGAATATATGGCATTTCGTAGCAAAATAAAGAAAGTCTTACGTGCCTATTAGACCTCGTAAGACTTTTTCATAACAAAGGATTATTAGTATTAGCTTATTTTCTCATAACCTGGCAAAGTTAGAAATTCTACAAACTCATCTTGATCTATCAATGATTTAAATAATTCAGCGGCCTCATCATATCTGCCACTTTGATATACTTGCTCCCCAACGCTATTTTTAATTTTAGCAAGTTCTTCTTGGAGAATATCATATACTAATTCCAATGTTACTTTACGTCCATCATCTAAAATTCCCTTTTCATGACGAATCCATTGCCATACTTGTGTACGAGAGATTTCTGCTGTTGCTGCATCCTCCATTAAGTTATTAATTGGAGCAGCACCATTTCCTCTTAGCCAAGAAGCAATGTATTGTACCCCTACGCTTGCATTAATACGAAGACCTTCCTCTGTTATCGTCCCCTCTGGAACAGCTACAAGTTCCTCTGCAGTAACAACAACATCTTCACGTTTCCTATGGATTTGGTTAGGTGTTTTCATAACAGCATCAAATTGCTCCATTGCAACAGGTACTAAACCTGGGTGTGCCACCCAAGTACCGTCATGACCATCTGTTGCTTCACGACGTTTATCTTCGCGTACTTTTTCAAAGGCCATTTCATTAGCCAGTGAGTCACCCTTAATTGGAATTTGGGCTGCCATTCCTCCCATAGCTGGCGCATTTCGTTTGTGACAAGTCTGAATACATAAAGAAGTATATGCTTTCATAAATGGTACGGTCATCGTTACTTGGCCACGATCTGGTAAAATCACATCTGGTTGATTTCTTAATCGTTTTATATAGCTGAAAATATAATCCCAGCGACCGCAGTTTAATCCTGCTGAATGTTCTTTTAACTCATAAAGAATTTCATCCATTTCAAAAGCAGCTAGAATAGTTTCTATTAACACAGTAGCTTTAATTGTACCTTGTGGAATCCCTACATAATCCTGCGCAAAGACAAACACATCATTCCATAAACGCGCTTCTAAATGACTCTCCAGTTTAGGTAAATAAAAATATGGACCCGTTCCTCGTGCTAGTGCTTCTTTCGCATTGTGGAAGAAGTAAAGTCCAAAGTCAAAGAAGCTACCTGACATTGGTTCATTATTGACGAGAACATTCTTTTCAAGCAAATGTAACCCTCTTGGACGAACTAATAATACAGCTGAGTTCTCTTTTAGTGAATATTGCTTACCAGTTCCAGGTTGAGTAAATTGGATGGTTCTTCTTATTGAATCACGCATATTAATCTGCCCTGCAATCATGTTTTCCCAAGTTGGTGTTGATGCATCTTCAAAACATGCCATAAACATTTTTGCCCCAGAATTTAAAGCGTTAATAACCATTTTACGGTCAACTGCAGGACCTGTAATTTCAACTCTACGGTCTTTCAAATCTTCTGGAAGTGGTGCAATTGTCCAATTTCCTTCTCGTATTTCTATTGTTTCTTTAAGGAAGTCAAGCTTTTCTCCAGCATCTAAATTTTTTTGACGTTCCTGTCTATTCTGCAACAATGTCTTTCTTCGCTCATTAAATTGAACATGAAGATTGAAAAGGAATTCTAGTGCTTCTGGAGTTAGAATTTCCTTTGCATCCTCAGATAGTTCCCCAACGATTTTTAGCTTTTCTGAAATTGCATGTTCCATTTAGAAATATCCCCACCCTTAATTGAAATCGTAAAAACGGCCTTGATAAAAGGCACTCTAAATTTAAGTATGTGATGTGATATAAACTTATGCGCTTTTAACCAAGGCATCATCTGTTTTTACAAACTTTAAAAACGCTTTGACTTATTCTGTTTGAACTTAAACGAATTGCTCCGCTTCAGTTGAGCCAGCCATTGCAGTAGTAGATGATGTTCCACCTGAAATTGTTTGAGCAACTTCATCAAAGTAGCCTGTTCCAACTTCGCGTTGATGTCTTGTTGCAGTATAACCTTTCGATTCTGCAGCAAACTCTGCTTGTTGTAATTTAGAGTAAGCAGCCATGCCATGATCTTTATAATCGTGGGCAAGTTCAAACATAGAGTAATTTAATGAGTGGAATCCAGCTAAAGTAACAAATTGGAACTTGTAACCCAATTTTGCAATTTCACGTTGGAAATCGGCAATCTCTTTATCAGATAGCTTTGCCTTCCAGTTAAATGATGGTGAACAGTTATAAGCTAACATTTTACCTGGGAACTCAGCATGTATTCCGGCTGCGAATTCACGAGCTTCTTCTAATGATGGATTTGATGTCTCACACCAAATTAAATCAGCATAAGGTGCGTATGCTAATCCACGAGCAATTGCTTGTTTAATACCTGCTTTCGTTTTGAAGAACCCTTCTGGAGTACGTTCACCAGTTATAAACTCAGCATCACGAGGATCAATATCACTTGTGACCATATCAGCAGCATCTGCATCCGTTCGTGCAATTAATATTGCCTCTACACCTAACACATCCATCGCAAGTCGTGCAGCTACTAAGTTGCGGACTGCATTTTGAGTAGGAAGCAATACCTTCCCACCTAAATGACCACACTTTTTCTCTGAAGCTAGTTGGTCCTCCAGATGGACTCCAGCAGCCCCCGCTTCTATCATTCCTTTTACAAGTTCAAATACATTTAATGGCCCTCCAAAGCCTGCTTCAGCATCAGCAACGATTGGTGCAAACCAATCAAACCCATCATTTCGCCCTTCAGCATGATCAATTTGATCTGCTCTTTGTAAAGCTTGATTTATACGTTTTACTACTGCTGGAACAGAATTTGCAGGATATAATGATTGATCTGGATACATTTGGCCCGCTAAGTTAGCATCAGCAGCCACTTGCCAACCAGATAAGTAAATTGCCTTCAAACCAGCTTTTACTTGTTGAACTGCTTGATTACCTGTTAACGCACCAAGAGCATTAACAAAATCTTCTTCATGTAATGACTTCCAAAGTCTTGCAGCACCACGTTTAGCTAAAGTTTGTTCCACAACTACCGAACCTTGTAACCTTACTACTTCTTCCGGACTATATGGACGTGTAATTCCCTTCCATCTTGGATTTTCTGCCCAGTCTTTTTTAATCGCTTCAATTTTTTCTTGTCTTGTTGACATGTAAAAATTCACACCTTCCGCAATTTTTCAATACACTCTATTAATATATAAAAAATTTAGAATTCTGTTCCATAACAGGTGTATTTGTTGTAAATTAATATATAACAGCATGAGTTTATTTTCATTATTTTCTGACAAAAGAGTTAAATATTAGGATAGAATAGTCTATTTTAAGGATGACTCAAATTTTCAAAGGAGAATGGTTTTATGAAGATGAACGATTTAAATCTTTGCGGGGATGAACTGAATCAACTTTCAATAATTTTGCAAGATTGGGTTCCTAAAGAAGCCTCAATTATTATTGCAACTGGTGAAGATTATATTTTCACCTTGTTGAGTAAACAGCACTCAAATTTAAAAATCCAGAATATGATTAAAGAAGAAAGTGTTGCGGCAAAAGTACTTAAAACGAAGATTAAATCAGAGTTTGTGGATAATTCCATCTTTGGCGAGCCGTATCTAACAATTGGGTACCCTATTTCTATCGACCGAAAGGATGCTGCACTAATTATTGTTTTACCTTCATCTCCTATTGAAAAGCGTGAACCCTATCAATTCTTGACAGGGAAAAATGATGAAGATTGGACACCCGTTCCCATCGATCAAATTTTTTATATCGAAAGTCTCCAAAAACGAACTTGGTTTTATACAAATAGCGAACAGTATAAATCAAATATAACGTTAAAAGAGCTACAGACAAGATTACCAAATTGTTTTATTCGAATACATCGTTCATATATTTTAAATATATACTTTATTAAAAAAATAACTAAAGATATTGCTTCAAACTTTGTTATTGTGTTAAAAAACAATGTAGAATTGCCAGTTAGTCAATCGTACATTAGCGAGTTAAAAAAGATATTAGAATTTTAATAGTATGCAAAAAAACAATAATGTGGTGAGAGTGCAGAGTTTATTTTTTTGATTATGATCACATTTGCGAATAAACAAAGTATTCATGGGACCGCTTCTAATTGAATTGATCTTCTTAAATAAGGATAGGTTCTGGATGATAAAACCTATCCTTTTTAGTATCGAATTTTTGTGCAAAAAAGTGGTGCTTGCTGTGGTACTACTACCTATTCCCAATACAGACTATTCAATGCTTTTAGGGCATCTCATCTTTATTTTTCATCTATACTGGCATATAAAATTGGCTTTCGTGACAACTCAGCTTGATTTTCCCTCTATACTGTCACTTAAACTTGGCTTTCGTGACAACTCGGCTTAATTTTTCAACTCTACTGTCACGTAAAGTTGATTTTCGTGAAAACACAAACAACATAAGTAATCCGAAGTATACTTTTATAGGAACTATAAACAAAATAGAGTAGGGTGACCATTTTCATGGCCACCCCCTCATCAAACCG
>NZ_JPVN01000029.1 GCF_000772945.1 Ureibacillus manganicus DSM 26584 | reverse complement strand
AAGGTCTTCAAAATGAAAAGCATTTTGATGACCTTTTGTCGACAATCTGGGCGACTCAAAATGAGTCGCTCTTTTTATGACTTTAAATCTAGTGGATATACAGCAGGTCCCTCAATTACATTTCCGAATTTGTCAAAACGAGATCCGTGACATGGACAATCCCACGTTTCATCGCCGTCGTTCCATCGTGTTCTACAACCTAAATGAGTACATTTTGGTGCATCTAATCGAGTTATATAACCATCTGCTAAATTTGCAACCGTAAAACCGATTAAATTAAGCATTCTTAACATTGTACTTCCAAACTGATTCCGTGCAGGATTATATATATCTGAAGCAGGATGTGGTTCCTTTAAAATAGCACTTGTAATAATTTCACCTGCAACAAGAGAGTTGGAGAGTCCCCATTTACGATATCCAGTTGCTATATAGACATTTGGCTCATTTTCTGTAATTGGCCCTACATACGGTAGGGAATCGGCTGTATCTGGATCTTGAGCACTCCATAAAAATTCAGGTTTTGATAAGTCAAATTTTGATACAACCTCATTTTGTAATACTTCATAATAGGATTGTGTATCTTCAATTGTACCTGCCTTATGGGAGCTACCACCATATATAAAATAAGGCTGATTATTAATTAGTGCGGTACGTATTGTCCTAGAAGGAGTATCTACTGAGATATATTGTCCTTTTAGCATTTCTGATGTTTTTGTTGCTGTTAAATAAGATCTTTCTACAGAAAGTTTGGCAAGTTGAAGCCCTTTTACTGCTTCTATTGGGTAATGAGTTGCTAATACGAGATGGTTGAAGGATACTTGTAAATCATCATCAACATATACTGCTTTTTCATCAATTGCCACTTTAGTCACTCGGGAATTTACATATAGATTAGCCCCTTCTTTTATCGCAAGTTTTGCATAGTGTAAAGCAAAATTTGTTGGATGAATTTGGAATGTATTAGGTAGGTTAATGCTTGAAAGCACATCGAAAGGTAACTCCGTTTCTAGAGTTTCGTAACCAGGAATTTTAAGAGTCTTATAAGCTTCAGCCTCATCATCTAAAGTCTTTTTACCTTGCTCAGTTGTGGCAAATACATAGGAATCAACCTTTTGATATAAATCAATGGATGCATTTTGTAAGGCTGCCTCTATTGCACTTACATTGGCATCATAATAAATTCGTGCCTCATCCTCTGAAAATGCCCCTAATAGCTTACTGAAAACTGCATCATGTTGAGGTGTTAGTTTGCCAGTAGAATGTCCGGTAGTTGCAATACCTACTGAAGAATTCCCTTCAAGCAGTACAACGTTAACCCCTTTTTTTGCTAATAGATAGGCAGTGTAAATTCCTGTTAAACCACCTCCCACAATACAAACATCGCAATTTAAAGAAGTGGATAGTTTATTTAATGTTAATTTTTCAATTCCAGCTAACCATAGTGAATTTTGCATAAGGACCTCCAAAGCAGTTGTTTTTTACAAGTATCGGTAAATTATGCAGACATTATTCAAATGAGCAGTATTATTGAACATTATGAATTAGATTCGTAAAATGAGGTGAAAAGGGGGCAAAATGATGAAAGTAGAAGTTTGGTCAGATTATGTATGTCCATTTTGTTATATTGGAAAAAGACAGCTTGAAAAGGCAATTAAAGACTCAGGATATGAAGGACAAATAGAAGTAGAATATAAAAGTTTCTTATTAGATCCAACAACACCGGTAGATACAGAAGAACCCGTTATTTCTTCCTTAGCAAAAAAGTATCAAGTGTCGGAAGAACAAGCAAAAAATATGACTGAAAATGTAGCAACACGTGCAAAAGAAGTTGGTTTAGATTATGACTTTGACCAGATGAAAACTGCGAATACTGTTGCTGCTCACCGTTTGGCTAAATGGGCAGAAACAAAAGGGCAAGGTCATGAAATGAGCGAACGATTGTTAAAAGCCTATTTCCTCGAAGGAGAAGCTATTGGTAAGAGTGATGTATTATTAAGACTTGTCGAGGAACTCGGGCTAAACAAGGCAGAGGCAAAGGAAATATTAGATGGTAATCAGTTTAAAGGCGATGTGGAGAAGGATATCTTTGAAGCACAGCAGTTAGGTGTTCGTGGAGTACCTTTCTTCGTATTTGATAATAAGTACGGAATATCTGGTGCACAACCTCAGGCTTTATTCGAACAAACAATTGAGCAAGCAGCTAGTGAAGCGGGACTGAAACATAAATAAAAATCAATAGTGACAACGTAGGTTCTCCGCTTTGATGACCATTGAAACATTAAATGCATATAATATCTTATCTTTGGAATCCCCCTGATTTAATCAAGGGGGATTTAAATTTACGTATTCATTCAGCAGAAAACATATTTGATAAAATTCAATGAAAATATAGGCACAAGATTGGTTATAATGATAAAATGATTATATAGTTACTTTTCGTAAGTAGATATAGAATGATACAGTTAACTTATTCAAATAGACATTTATAACGATACACTACAACATTAGATTAGAGGTGTTTCTTGTTGAAAGAAATATGCATTTGTCCAAGATTGGCTAAGGCAATGGATCTCTTAGGTAAACGGTGGACAACATTAATTTTATATCAGTTATTGGAAGGTCCACAAAGATTTAACGAGATTGAATCGTCTTTACCGATAAGTGGTCGATTATTATCAGAACGCTTAAAGGAATTGGAGAAAGAAGGCATTGTGGAAAGGGAAGTCTTTTCAGAAGTGCCTATTCGTGTTGAATATTCATTGACTGAAAAAGGCCGTGCACTCGAAGGAGCGATTCGAGAAGTCGAAAATTGGTCAAAAAAATGGATAAACAAGTGAGTATAGCCACTTGCCAAAAAGCTTTTCATTTCCCATACTAAGTATGACGTATTTGATTTAGAAAGGATTTTTCAATGATGACTATGCAAAAATGGGCTAAAGATTTAGCCCAAATAGTGAATCCAAATAATATTAAGACCAATGAATTATTAAAAAAATACACGATGACAAAACTCGGAGGGGCTGCCGATGTGTTTGTTATGCCAGAAACAGAAAAAGAAGCACAAGCTGTTGTTAAATATGCATATGATTCCAATATTCCGCTTTTGATGCTTGGAAACGGTTCAAACATGGTTGTACGTGATGGTGGTGTTAGAGGAATTGTCATTACGTTTGCAAACTTAGATGAAATTCGAGTGGAAGGTACTCGTATTTATGCACAAAGCGGTGCATTAATTAAAGACGTTTCTAAAATTGCTGCGAACAAATGTCTAACCGGATTTGAATTTGCGTGTGGAATCCCAGGCTCGGTAGGTGGAGCAATGGCGATGAACGCGGGAGCTTACGGTGGGGAAATTAAGGATATCATTATTTCATCAACAGTCTTAACAAAAGAAGGAGAAATTCTTGTCTTATCTAAAGATGAATTAGATTTAAGGTATAGACATAGCATTATTTCTCAAGAAGGTTATTATGTACTTTCTTCTCTATTTCAACTTGAAGAAGGGGACAAAGCAGAAATTGATGAGAAAATTGCTGATTTAACATTCAAAAGGGAATCAAAACAACCTTTAGAATACCCTTCTGCAGGTAGTGTATTTAAAAGACCACCTGGATACTTTGCAGGAAAACTTATTCAAGATAGTGGTTTGCAAGGTAAAGGTGTTGGTGGTGCAGAGGTTTCTACAAAACATGCTGGGTTTATTATTAATAAAGGTGATGCTACAGCATCTGACTATATTCAAACAATTGAAATGGTGAGAAATGTAGTAAAAGATAAATACGGTGTTGACTTAGAACTTGAAGTTAAAATTGTTGGGGAAGATTAGTACAATAGAAAGCGCCAATCGTGAAAAGAGCACGTGGCGCTTTATTTTTTTATACATAAGGAGAATATGATGAAGTTTATATCTTGGAATGTAAATGGTATTCGAGCATGCCTGACAAAAGGATTTTTAAATTACTTTCATGAAGTGGATGCTGATTTTTTCTGTATTCAAGAAACAAAATGTCAAGATGGACAAGTACAACTTGACTTGGAAGGTTACGAACAATTTTGGAATTATGCAGAGAAGAAAGGCTATTCGGGAACTGCGATATTTACAAAACACAGGCCGAAAAATGTGCGATATGGCGTTGGAGTTGAAGAAGATGAAATGGAAGGAAGAATTATAACTTTAGAATACGAACAGTTCTACTTGGTCAATGTTTACACACCTAATTCCCAAAGAGATTTAGCAAGACTTAAATTTAGACTGGAGTGGGAAGATAAATTAAAAGAATACTTATTAAGTCTAAATGTTGAAAAACCAGTAATCTATTGTGGAGACTTAAATGTAGCACATACTGAAATTGACTTAAAAAATGCAAAATCCAATATAGGAAATTCAGGTTTTACATATGAAGAACGTGGGAAAATGTCAGAATTATTGTCGTCCGGGTTTACCGATTCATTTCGTTTTCTCTACCCTGAAAAGACAGATTCTTATACTTGGTGGTCTTACATGAATAAAGTTAGGGAAAGGAACATTGGATGGAGAATCGACTATTTTATTGTTTCTAATGCTTTAAGCGAACTAATAAAAGAAGCATCAATCCATTCGGAAGTCTTCGGAAGCGATCATTGTCCAATACTTTTAGACATAGAATTGAATATGTTAAGGTGAAAACTTTAATACTGTAACATATAAATTGTCATTTTAGTTGTTGATCTAGATGTTTTATCACACACAAAAACAACGATGGAGAAAAAAACATAATGACACAACCAATATTAGTGAATGTAACAGAAGAAATAGTTCGCGGACTCGTTAGATTTCTATTGTTTGGACCAGAGTATCAAACGTTTTGCCATTGTGGACGTTGTGAATTGAATATTGTAGCAAATGCATTGAATAAACTTCCTTCAAATTATGTTTCATCTGTTTTGCAAAGGGATGAAGTTTTTAAAAGGTTAAACAATCCTATATATATAAGTATTGTTAACAAGGAAATTATTCATGCAATACATTTAGTTGGCAAAAAGCCAGGTCATTCAAAGAATTGACTTCAGCGGTGCAGAATTCATGTCTAGGCTGACTCAGAAACAGAGAGTCGGCTTTTTCTAACTATTAGGTTTAGGTAATAAACCACTGAAACAGTATTTTAGGGGGAGCATTCGCTTAGTTGTTCTTGTTAATTGTTACCTTTTCAGGTGAGCTTGTAGTAAACTTAATAGTAAGATGTTGAAAGTGAGGGGTCGCTAATGCCTACACCTAGTATGGAAGACCATATTGAACAAATCTATTTACTTATTGAAACAAAAGGATATGCTAGGGTGTCTGACATAGCAGAAGCATTATCAGTCTTACCTTCCTCAGTAACAAAGATGGTCCAAAAATTAGACAAAGATGGCTATTTAATCTATGAAAAATATAGAGGATTGACACTAACATCAAAGGGTGAACGACTAGGTAAAAGATTAGTAAAAAGACATGATTTACTAGAACAATTTTTGAGGCTAATCGGTGTAGACGAAGAAAAGATTTATGAGGATGTTGAAGGTATTGAACACCATTTAAGTTGGAATTCTATAGATAGAATCGCTGACTTAGTGCAACTTCTAGAAGAAGATCCAACCGTCATAAAAAAGCTAGAAGATATAAAGGCAAATAACCAGTAACAAATGTTAAAACGAAAGGAATAACTATGGAAGAACTTAAATCAGGACAAGTTGTTGAATTAACTGTATTAGAAGAACAAGGATCACGATTATTATTAACAAATGGAGATTTAGAAATCCCACTTAATATTTCAGAACTGACAGAATCATTTTCAAGAGGAGATCGTTTAAAAGTATTTCTTTTCGCTGATCGCAGAGGAAACTTGCAAGCAACGACTGCTATTCCGGAGATTGTACAAGGAGAGTACGGTTGGGCTCGTGTAATAAAAGTTACTAATGAAGGTGCCTTTGTAGATATTGGTACTTCTAAGGAAGTATTAGTTAAAGCTGAGGACTTACCGCAAATTCGAGATGTCTGGCCAGAAGTAGGAGATCATTTATATTTAACTCTTCGTACAGATCGAAATGGAGATTTGTTTGGCCGATTAGTAACTGAAGAAAAGGTAAATGATATTTTTGAAGGCGCATTTGACGATTTACACAATAAAAACTTAGTAGCTCGACCTTATCGCTTATTACCAGTGGGTGCTTTTTTATTAGGCGTAGAAATCCCTTATCGTATATTTGTTCATAATTCAGAAATGGAAAGTGAACCGAGATTAGGACAAGATGTTACAATACGTGTCATTGCTGTGAAAGAGGATGGTTCCTTAAATGGATCGTTGCTTCCGAGAAAACATGAAAGGCTAAGTACGGATGCTGAACAAATTCTGGATTACTTACAAAGTGTTGGAGGTAAAATGCCATTTGGTGATAAATCAACACCAGAAGAAATAACAGAAATGTTTCATATGAGTAAAGGTGCTTTTAAACGTGCATTAGGCACCCTAATGAAATCAGGTATTGTAAAACAACAAGATGGATGGACAGAATTGCAATAATCAGTAAAATTTGATTTATGTTTTGAAGATTTACACAAAGGGGAGGAGTTAACAGATGGAATTCACGTTAAAAGAATTGAGCTCAGAGAATTTCGCATTTGAGTACATTAAGGATGGAGAAAAATTAGCTGAGATTGAGTGGATACAAAGAGGGGACATTATGGTAATGAACCATACGTTTGTATCTGATGTATTAAGGGGTCAAGGAATTGCTAAAAAGCTTTTAGATAAAGCTTCTGAGTATGCAAGAGAGAATAACTACAAAATGGAAGCTGTTTGCTCGTATGTTGTACAAGTATTTAATAAAAGTAATGAATACGATGATGTGAAAGCATAATTGTTAGTGTGTAGATGTGAAGGATACATCTACACACTTTTCTTTTATAGTAATTGGAATGTATAGAGTATATATAGTAGTAAATTAGTAGATTTAAAGTTGTAAAAAGAGATAGACAAACACAGTTAAAATTATTGCGCCAACAAAATAGGAGATAATATCCATCCAATCATAGTAAAGTTCCTGATTCTTCATGTAGTCCACCCTCCATTTTTTAAAAAATCGAATACTACTAATCTATTAAAAACATCAGATAAATAGAACGAAAAAGCAATAAAATACAAAAAGAGACATAATTAGTGAAGAATTTTTATTCTACAGAAAAAAGGACAATTTCATGGGAGTATAAAAAGAAATAAAAAGGTGAAATTAATATATATAGAATTTTTGGAGGGGATAAAATTGGCGAAAATGAAGGGAAAAGGCGTAGTTTTAACAGCATTAGCTGCCGGAGTTGCAACATTTTTGAGTAAAAAGGAAAATCGTGATAAAACGATGGAAATGATAAGTTCGTTCAGATCAAAAGCTATGAATAAAAAGAACTTTAACAATTTTGTTTCAGAAAATGATTCACTAAAGGAACTAGCTGAAACAGCAGCAAGTGTGAATGACACAAGTATAAGAGGAAACAACTTCATCGGAGAAGGTGGGGGACAAACTGCCCTTTCCTACTATAATCATAAGCAAGATAGATCATAAATAAAAGTCGACAACTATGCACAATGTTGTCGACTTTTTTTCCATGACTTCAGTAATCTATTCTCAAAAACATTAATTCATTCTATTTGGATCAAGTTGTGTTTTTCTAACATTTTTTCGATTACCAATTAAAGCTACTAATGAGAATGCAAGTAAAATAACACCTGTTAATACAAAGCCTTCTTGAATGCTTAATGGAAGTCCGCCTATTAACATAGATCCTACTACAACCCCAAATGAGAAGAATGCGTAGAAATAACCATAAGCTTTTCCTCGGTTTTCTGCAGAAGTGGAGTCTATTAATAATGAATTGATAGAGGGGAATAAGAACCCAAAACCAACTCCATAACAAGCTAGTGCTAAATATAAATAAATCATATCTACTGAAATACTTAATAAAATTTGGCTAATGCCCATTAACGAAATGCCAAAAGCTAATGTGTAGACTGGAGCGATTTTATCAAATAAACGATTTGTTGGTAATAAGAAAACAAGTACAGCTACAATACCAAAAGTGCTTAATAATGTACCTGTAACTTTAGAATCAAAGCCTAACTCTTGCACTCTCAAAGGTAATAAATACGCAATAACACCTTGTGAAAACATTAGGAAGAACGCGCCAGTAAAAGCTTTAACTAACATGGAGTTTTTGAAAAATCCACCAATGACACCTGTAGAGTTCTGTAGTTTATCTTCTTTCTTACTAGTTTTAGAAATAGTGATTTTTCTTAGGGTAAATAGTGCTAATATGCCGAGAAAAAGCATGAATATTGACGTAATGCTAAATACTGAAGGTACACTAATACGACTTGCAAGAATTCCACTAAATGCAGGACCTGCAATAGCTGCAATCCCGACAAATGCCCCTGATACAGCGCTTCTCTTACCACGTTTGTCTTTTTCTGTAATATTCGCTAAATAAGTAAATGCAGCTGGGACAATTAAACCAGCAACAAGTCCATGAACAAAGCGAACGATAATTAAAATAATGGGTTCATGTATAAGATGATAGAGTAAAAGAGATATACCTGTAGTAAATAAGCCAGTAATTAATACAAAGAAGGGTCCCTTTCGATCGGTCCAAAACCCAGAGATGATATTCCCAAATGTATTAGAAAAGGAATACATACCAACGGCCAATCCTATGACGAATGTTGATGCTCCAACGGATTCAGCAAATGTACTCATAATTGGTAGTTGAGTAAATAAATCAAAAAACGACAAAAAGATTATCGCATAGATTAAATACCGCATGGAACAACCTCCCATTTGATAATAATGCACATTAATATATTATCATATTTAAAGGTGTATTTGAAATATATGTTTCAGTAGTCAAACTTACATTTAAAAAATAGAAATTAAGATGAATAGTGTAAATAAAAAAAGAACGGTAAAATCAAATATATGATTTTACCGTTTTGATAATTAAGCGTTAGCTGTTTCTTTTTTCATTGTTTTGTTTTTAGCAAGGTTCACATGCCAAGATAAAGCTTCTTCTAAAATATGTGGTGTTTGTGAATTGCCTGTTGCTTCAACTGCGCGGTTGTAGTAATCGCGTAATTGCTCTTTATAATCAGGATGTACACAGTTTTCGATAATTAGTGCTGCACGCTCTTTTGGAGCTAATCCACGTAAGTCAGCAATACCTTGTTCTGTAACAATTACGTCAACATCATGTTCTGTATGGTCTACGTGAGATACCATTGGAACGATTGACGAAATAGCTCCGCCTTTAGCGTATGATTTTGTTACGAAAATACCAAGACGAGCGTTACGAGCGAAGTCACCAGAACCACCGATACCGTTCATCATTTTAGTACCACTAACATGTGTAGAGTTTACGTTACCGTAAATGTCTAACTCAAGTGCAGTATTGATAGAGATTAACCCCATACGACGGATTAACTCTGGATGGTTTGAAATCTCTTGTGGACGTAAGCATAATTTGTCTGCATATTTCTCAAGGTTTCCATAAACTTTTTTCTGTAATTCTTCAGAAAGAGTAATAGACGTTGCTGCAGCAAAACTTACTTTACCAGCATCAATTAAGTTGAACACTGCATCTTGAAGTACTTCAGATGCTACAACTAAATCTTCAAATTCAGAGTCTGCAAAGCCGTCTAATACTGCGTTTGCAACTGATCCAACACCAGATTGTAAAGGCATTAATTTGTTTGTTAAGCGACCAGCATTAATTTCTGAACGGAAGAAATCAAGTAAAAGGTTTGCCATTGTTTGTGTTTCTTCATCTGGCGGTACGATTAATGATGGAGCATCTGGTTCTTCAGAAACTACAATTGCTTTAATTTTCGCAGGATCTACTTTAATACCAACTTCACCAATACGTTGTTTTGGATTAGTCATGTTGATTGGTTCACGTTCACCCTGTGGTGCTGGAACATAAATATCATGAATTCCGATAAGCGACTCTGGGTGAGATACGTTTAATTCTACAATAATATTTTCTGCATATTCAGCAAAGATAGGTGAGTTACCTACAGAAGTTGTAGGGATGATCATACCATCTTCAGTAATTGCAGTTGCTTCTAAAATTAAGTAGCTAATAGGGCCAATGATTCCTTGGCGAACTAATTCTGCGTTATGAGACAAATGAGCATCTACATATAAAACATCACCAGTGTTAATTTGGTTACGAATCATTGGGTCTGCAATGAAAGGTCCACGTTTACGAATAGCACCAGCTTCAGCTAAATACTTGTCCACTTCTGGTCCAAGTGATGCTCCTGTATATACATCAATTTTAATTTCTTCATTTTTAGCTCTTTCTACTAATGCCATTGGAACAACTTTAGCGTCACCAGCACGTGTGAAACCACTCATACCGACAACCGCACCATTTGGAATAAGTGCTGCTGCTTCTTCTGCTGTAACAATCTTTTCAGACAAATTTTTTAGTCCTAAGCGTTTTTCGACTCTTGGATCCATTTTAAAATCCCCCTTTTGCTATATAGGAAAAGCATAAACTGTACACTATATTAAGTGCAATACAATATAAATCTTATATTCTTATAGTAACACCAAAATGTCACAAAATCTTCAATAATTTTATGAAAGTGCTTAATTACCGTTTCAGAAAGAAAAAACCAGTAAAAATGACGGAATAGAAGGGGTTGATCGAAATTTGTCGAATAGCAAAAACATAAAAAAATACAAAGCAACTTTAAAACGTGGTTCAAAAGTCGCTTTGTAGATATAATATTATTTAGAATCCTAAAGAACGTCGGAAATAACTTGCGTATCTTTGGCTAACAGGAATTCGAGTTCCATCCTTCATGATAAGTAGGAATGTAGAATGTGAATCAGGTTGAATTTCTTCAATGAAATCAATATTTACAATGTAAGAACGATGGCAACGTATAAATGAGTCTGGAGCTAAGAAAAGTTCTAGGTCACTTAAATTTAAACGGTGGTAACCTTCCCGATGCATCGTTTTTACAAACGTTTTACGCAATTGGGTTTCAAGATAAATGACTTCGTTATGTTTAATAGGGTACCAACAATCATCAATCTTAATTGTTATATAATTAGTTAAAAATGGAGAAGGCTTTTGTGGGAAAATGGCAGTAATTGCACCCTTCGTTTCACCTTCTTCAATAAGAGGAATACTCATTCCATAATACGGAACGCCAAAAACGTCTGGTTCAATATAAGTATTAATTTTTTGGCCATATGTAAGTGCTTTATATGCTGCAGATCCCTCTTTAATAGGATCACCAGGCTTGATTTTTAAATCTACTTTCTTGCTTGGCTGATAGTACAAATATTCATTTGTATCAGAGATTGCGATTGATGTGTTTTCAGGGAAGAAATCTTTTATGACATCCATGATTTCTTCAATTTGTTTTGGATCCACTATATTACACCTCTTCATAATTAAATAAGTATAAATTCATATTACTACATATTTGATAAAATGAAAAAGAGAAGATTGTGGAATAATTAAGAAATATTGATGCAATTAATATTAGAAGTTCAATAATGAGATTAAACATGTTAATATCTTTACATATTTTTACACGGCATAAAATTATTATTATTATACAAAACATATTTTATTTAAGATTAATAATAGTTTTCTAATAGAAATTGATTGCACCTAAAATAGAGTTGAAAAAAAAACTCAAAATATGGTAATATTCACATTAGATTAAAATATTACTTTATACATATTTAAAAAGAGAATCTATTAAGTTTTTGCATATCATACTCATTCAATACTAAATAATAATATTTTATAGTAGGAAAGATAATTTCCTCATACCTTTATTCGTTTAAAGTAAATTAAATAACCAAATTATGTAAAAAATTAATGCGAGTGCATTCTGAAGAAAGATGGGGTAATTTATGCAGCATCAACATTCAATATCAGAAACAATATCTAAAAGGTACTTTCAAGAAATTGATGGTATTAATCAATATAGCGGATTAGAAGATTTTTTTAATATTGAATCCAAGCTGTTGTTTGAAATCTTTCATCTAGAATCAGCAAAGGCAAAGCAGTCATTACATGAAATTATTGATATCCTATCCATTCGTTTTGGGAAACAAGTAATAAAAATTGTTCGTGGATATTTTATCAATCTGTCTTCAATCGTAGCACGAAAATTATTAGATAACCAAGTGCCTGCGAAGAAAGCGTTTGCTTTTAACTATGCATGTGCCGATATGATAGAAAACAAGATGAAAGATGCTGAGTTCTTACAATTTGCAGACGAGTTAATTGAATTTTATGTAGATTTCATCGCAGATCGTAAACAACCGACGTTTAAGCATCAAACAGTTAATAAAGTAATTATGTACATAAATGACGAATTAGAAAATGACTTAACAGTAGAAAGTATTGCCAGTAAGTTTCACATTAGCACAAGTCACCTATCCCGTATTTTTAGAGAACACGTAGGCATCACTTTAGTTGAATATTTAAATGTTCGTAGAGTAGAAGAATCACAATATTACTTAAGACATACTAACAAAAGTATAACCTCTATATCCGAACAGTTTCATTTCTGCAATCAAAGTTACTTCACACGTATATTCAAAAAATATACTGGGGTAACTCCGAAACATTTCAGAGATGAATTGCACCATGATTTCTATCGATTTGATATCAACGAAGTTGAATATGAGTCTGTCTAACTTCAAATATGTTAAATTAGCCAACTTTTATAAGTGGTTAGAACATATAATTTCAGGATGTTTGTGTTTTCAGCCTTTCATAAGCTATCGGCAGTCACAAATACTCAAAGTCAAGTTATTTTAAAATTGCAGGGAATTAATAATATGAAGAATTCTTTTCATAAAAGCACACCTGCTAATTGTATTTTTTATATTAGGTACTGTATACTTCAACATAGTAAAAATATATAGTGGGTGGATTAATGAAAAAACTACTGTTATTCTCTATGCTTGGTGCATTATTGTTAGTTTTAACAGGATGTCAAGCGGTTGAAAATCAAGAAGGATTCTTTTATGATATTTTTGTTAAACCAATGGATTTTTTACTAGATTACCTTGGTGCGCTTTTTGGTGGAAGTTATGGCTTAGCAATCATTGCAATCACTGTTGCAATACGCTTAATATTAATGCCGCCAATGCTTAAAAATTACCGTAGACAGGCCTTAATGAAGTCCAAAATGGATATTGTTAAGCCTAAAATGGATGAAGTTCAAGCGAAATTGAAAGCAGCAAAAACAAAAGAAGAACAAATGGCAATTCAGCAAGAGATGCTTGCTCTTTATCGCGAGCATAATATTAACCCTTTTAATATGGGTTGTTTACCTATTGTGATTCAAATGCCAATTATCATGGGATTATACTTTGCGATTCTTTATTCTCCAGATGTGAAAAGCCATGAGTTTTTATGGTTTAATCTTGGTACTCCAGATTTATTAATGACTGCAGTTGCTGGTGTTGTGTACTTTGTTCAAGCTCAAGTTTCATTATGGACTGTTCCTGAAGCTCAGAAAAAGCAAATGAAATTGATGATCTATATTTCGCCGATTATGATTGTTATTATCTCCATTTCTTCTATGGCTGCTTTACCACTATATTGGTCAGTCAGCGGGATATTATTAATTATTCAAACGTATATTGGAAGAAAATTTTACTCTGATATTCCTGAAAATGTTGTGGCAAAATAAGATGAAGGACCTGGTGAGAAAATTCACTCAGGTCTTTTTTTTTTATAATTAGTTTGTAGTTGGCTTTGAAGATATTATTACTAACTTTTTATGTAAAAATAATATTAATCTTGCACTATTCTTTAAAATTTTTAAGTCAAATCTATAAAACAGTGCTAATATAAAGTTATTGTAATAGAAAGTAGGAAAGATAAAATGAAAAGATCCTCAATGTCTAAAAAGACCAACACTACATTATCCATCATTACAATTGTTCTCTTAGTTCTAGCAATAATTGCTATAGTATTTATTACTATTAACAAAAATGAGAATAGTCATGAAGAAGTTCAGAAAGAAGAAATGGAAGAAAAAGAGCCCGTGAAAGCAGATCCTAAAACGGAAGAAAATCTTGAACCTGAAAAGGGAGAAGATAATACGAATCCTACTAATTCTAATGAACGTGATGAAAATAAAGAAGAACAAAAAGAGGAAGAAGACAAAGATAATAAAGATGTATCGAATTCTACTACAAACGAAGCATCGAAAGACGATAATGGATATATTGTAGGTCAAACATTACCAACTGAGCCTACTTTCATAAAAGGGGTATTGATCGCAAATAAAAAATACCCTTTGCCAAAAGATTATAATCCAGGTGAGGATGCAGAAGCGCTAGCAGCACTAAATGATATGTCTGAAGCAGCGCGTAATGCAGGATTTGAGCTTACAGCATTTAGTACTTTCCGCTCTTTTGACTACCAATCAAACTTATACAACAGATACGTAACACGAGATGGGAAAGATAATGCAGATCGATATAGTGCTCGCCCGGGCTATTCTGAACACCAAACAGGTTTAGCCTTCGACATTGGTGAAGTAGGTAGAGAAGATGTATGGCTAACAAGTGAATTTGGAGAAACTGAAGCGGGAAAATGGTTAGTTGAGAACGCTCATAAATATGGTTTTATCCTTCGATATCCTAAAGGAAAAGAAAATATAACAGGTTATATGTATGAATCGTGGCATTTCCGTTATTTAGGTATTCCGTTAGCAACAGAAGTTAAAGAATCAGAACTTACTTTAGAAGAATTTTTAGGAATTGAATAATATTGAAATGGCACTTCAAAAAATGAAGTGCCATTTTCTTATAATATTGGTGTTAGTAAACGTGATACCGATTCTTTAAATTTAATAATATTCGACCGATTATTATATTGCTCAATAGTTAACTCAGTACAGTCAAAAATATCACGTTCAAAAATCTCTGCTAATTCATGTGAAATTTCACGGTTGTATATAAATGCATTCACTTCAAAATTCAAACTAAAACTACGAACGTCTATATTTGCAGTTCCTACTGTTGAGGCTTCGTCATCAATGACAATCATTTTTGCGTGGATAAATCCTTTTTCATAAATATAAACCTTAGCACCAGCTTTTAGTAATTCTCCAACATAAGAATAAGTTGCCCAGTAAACAAACATATGGTCTGGTTTATTTGGAATCATTATTCTAACATCAATTCCAGAAAGGGTAGCAACTTCGATTGCATTTAAGAAGCTACTATCAGGGATAAAATAGGGTGTTTGAATATAGATGTAACGCTTCGCACTCATTAATAATTTTAAATAACCATTTTTAATAGCTGGCCATTCAGCATCAGGACCACTTGAAACAATTTGAGTTGCCACATCTCCCTTTTTGGGAATTGCCGGGAAGTATTTTTCTGAATAGTTTATATTATTATTACTTGCTTGATTCCAATCCAATAAAAATCTTGTTTGGAGCGGATGAACTGAACTTCCTTCCATTTTTAAATGTGTGTCGCGCCAGTAACCAAATTTTTTATTTAATCCTAAGTATTCATCGCCTACGTTAAATCCCCCAATATAACCAATACGACCATCAATAATAACTATTTTACGGTGGTTTCTGAAATTCAATCGGGGATTGAATAAAGGTAATATAGAGGGGAAGAAGACCTCTACTTCTCCACCTAACTCCATTAGCTCTTTAAAACGACCCTTTTTTAATCCTCTTGAACCCATCTCATCATAGAGTATTCTAACTTTTACTCCTTGTCTTGCCTTTTTGATTAGAGCAGACAAGATTCGTTGTCCTAACTGATCGAGTTTAAAAATGTAATACTGAATATGAATATGATCTTTCGCTAATGAAATATCATCTATTAACGTTTCAAATTTCTCTGTGCCATCACTAAAGATTTGAATACGATTGTCTTGGGTTAAAACCGAATTGTTAGTTTTCAAATTCATATGGATCAAATTTTTATAATCTTCTACATATTGGTCGCGGAGTTCCAATGTATCTTCTTCAATTGCTTTGATTTGATAACCAATTAGCTGATCTATACCAATATCTTTCTGACCGTCCCAACGAAATAAGTGTTTTTTCCGTAGTTGTCTACCAAGAAGGAGATATAATACAAACCCTAAAAATGGCAAGAAGAATAATACAAGAATCCAGGCCCAAGCAGAAGAAGCGTCTTTCCGTTCTAAAAAGATAACAGTAATAGCGAATAATAAATTCAAGACAAATAAAATTGGAAGAAAAAAATAAGGATTAAGAAGGATACTCATTATTATTGCACCTACTTCAATTATTTCAAAAAAATTCTCGGGTACTTTATAGACAAAGTAATCTCATTGAAATTAGCATCCCTTAACTATTTTCAATTTTAAATTTACTCATATTGTTCAGCAATAAAATAGATATCTGAAAAGTCTAGGTTCATCAATTTTTGTTCATTTATAAAAAATTTAATGATTCCCGAGTCTCCCCACATAATATTTTGGGCGTCATTAGAAACTATTTGTAATAATAGTGTATCAAACCTTCTTAAAAAAGGAGAGCTTTTACGCGTATCATCATAAATAAAGTATGGGTATCCGCCTATTTTATGCTCTGCACCTAAATAATGTTCTAAATAAAGATCCTCAATCGATTTACCATCATTAGGTATTGTTGAGTAATATGACAAAGGTTTCTTTAAATATCTCTCAACTCGGTAATCCATTGCTGAAACAGGTTCAAAAGTATGAGTAAGTAATAATGCCATTTCATTACCAATAGGAAATGGTTCATATTCCACTTTTTTATTTAAAGGAACATCATAGTTTAACTTTTCTGCAGGTAAAACTTGTGGATAATATCTTACTTTAAAATAGTGTTGAAATAAATGTTCTTCTATAGGAAGTTTTGAACGATAAATTGACGGCGATATGAAAAATTGAAGAATGCCTTCCTTTGGAAAAGGTAGCTCCATATTTAATTGTGTGAAGTTAATCTGTGCTAACATGGCCATTTGACAACCATCTATATCTTTTGGGTAGGTAATGTTATAAGGGAAATATGCGCTCCCGGAAAATTTACTATCAAAAAGAGAAGTCGTTTTTGAGAAAGGTAATAATTTATATATAGGTAATAATGAATTTTCAATTAACGGTCTAATACTTTCTAATTCAGTTGGTAGTTCTAAATGATGGGGTGGTTTCATTTTTAAAATCCTCCGCAACTCATTAAATAAAAGTGACTTACAACATTAATTACCACATTTTTCATATTATTAAACGTGAACAAAGAAGCATCACGTATAACTATACGTGATGCTATGCGTTTTCATGTTCAAATCTTAGTGTTTTTCTAGAAGATTTAAATAGAACGATAAACAATATAGACAGCATTGCGATAAAAATTGAAACTAAGTATCCAAAGGACGATTCAATTTGGAAAAGAGAAGTAAACAATAACGGGCCAATAATCCGACCTAAGTTGTCCATAGAATATGAAAGTCCAGCTGCAGTGCCATATCTACCACCAGATTCTTTTGTTGTTAATGAGACTACACATGTTCTTGCAAGAGCATTGCCTGCAGTAAATACACAAAGGGCTAAGCCTGCAGTGAAAATATTTGATGTGAAAATAATTAAAAGTAAACCACCCGCCGTTACTAATTGTGCACCTATTAACCATTTTGTCTCTGTGCCGTCTTTAATCCGTCTTACTACCCCACCTTGTATAGCAGCATCTACAAAGCCGCTAAACATAAACAAAAACCCTAATTGTAAAGGTGTTATTTCAATTCTATCTATTTGGAAAAGTTGATAAGTAGCCTCTACTCCAGCTAAAATGAACGTTACAATAAATGAAAATAAGAATAAGTAGCGTATACGATAATTAAATAATTCTCTTGCACCGATAGGTACAATTTTCCTTTTATTGGCTTCTCCTCTACGGTTAGGCTCTTTTAAGAAGATTAATCCATAAACGAACAATAAAGCGATCAGAGCAGCAGAAGCGATAAATGGAAATTGAAGATTAATATGTCCTAAAACCCCACCAATTGCTGGACCGAAGATAAATCCAAGACCGATTGACATTCCCATAAAACCCATGTACATATTACGAGTTTCGTTAGTCGAAATATCACTAATATATCCTGTTACGGCTGTATAAAGAGCTCCTGAGAATAATCCTCCGACGATTCGAGAAGCATAAAGCATCCATAAATGATTGATAAATAGACTAAAAATAACAAAGCTTAATGAGAAACCTATTAAACCAATTAATATTAATTGTTTCCTTCCAAATTTATCTGATAGGTAGCCCCAAACTGGTGCCGTAAAGAAACTAGCTAGTGCATATACTGTTAATAATCCACCAACATGTATCTCGTTCCAATGGTTCCAGACTATGACCTCTGGTAATACAGGAATGATAATGCCGAATCCAAGATAAACTAAAAATTGGATAGACATTAATAACAAAATTTCTTTCTTCATAGAAAAACCCGCTTTCTAAAACCACCTTAGTACGTCAATTTTAACCCTCTACACAAAATGAAACAAGTTAGAAGGGTAGATAAAACCTAGTATAAAAAGTTCAAAATAGATGATTGAAAAATGGTATAGAAGTTTATACTATTTTTATATCATGCAATAAAATGCATAACTTTATAATACTTATGCAAAATACTTGACTTTTGAAAGTTGTAACAAAATTGAAAAGAATTTTGTAGGTAAAAAATGTTATGATGTATCAAGAAACTATTTGAGAAAATATATTGAAACTTTTTTTGGAAATATACGTTTATATATAATGAGGAAAGGTTAGGTGGAAGTATGGCTAAGGAAGTAGACTTGAAAAGAATTGTCAAAAAGTTATCTAAATTAGGTGTTACGGCATCTGTTACAAAGTCACGTCTAGAAATATTAAAAGTATTAACACCACCAATACAAACTCCACAAACATAAACTAACATCACTAACTCAAAACTCACAATGAGAAAAATCTCGACATGTAGCTGTCGGGGTTTTTTGATATATAAGGAAAGAACTATATAGAAATAAAATTACACCTCAGATTTATGTCCGAGGTGTAATTTATTGCAAATTTTAAAGAATGAGCTTTAGGGGATCTTCATAAGAAGGTACATCAACTCGACCTATTTGGGTCGAGTTGTGTTTTTCTAATTATTCTTCTTCATCTAAAGTAGAAAACATGTACGTGCGATAATGGAACTTCATACTAAATACTAGTCCTAGGGCTAAAGCATTCCCCATTAATGAACTTCCGCCGTAACTAATAAATGGCAATGGAATTCCTGTAATAGGTAGCAATTGTATAGTCATTCCAATGTTTTCAAATACATGGAAAGTAATCATGGCGATAATCCCTGCACAAACATAAGTGCAGAAAGGATCTTTTAATAACAGGGTTGTCTTCGTTAAATGATAAATAAGTAAAAAGAATAAACAAATTACAAGACTAGCCCCAAGAAATCCCCATTCTTCACCTATGACTGCGAAAATGAAGTCGGTATGGTTTTCAGGAACATATACTTCTCGGCCTAAATAGCCTTTCCCCATTATCTCTCCGGAGCCAATGGCGTTTAAGGAGGTAATTAAATGATAACCGTCTCCCCCGGTATATGCATAAGGGTCTAGCCAAGAGTTAATCCTTGCGAATTGATAATTCTTAAAACCAAATGTTTCTTTAAGAAATTCTTGCATATAGACAGCCATCCATAACAATGCTCCACCAATTGTGGCAAACCCAGCAAATATAGGAATGAGTATTTTCCACGATATACCTGCAACGATAATTAAAGCAGCTGTAATTGCTAAAAATACAAGTGATGAACCTAAATCGGGCTGTGTCATTATAAAAGCCAAAGGTATTAATAAAGTAATACCGATTTTAACCAAAAGCAATAAATCCGTTGTAATAGACTTAACGGAATATTTTTCATGATGTTTACTTATTAAATGAGCAGTGGCTAAGATGAAAAAGGTTTTCATGAACTCTGAAGGTTGGATATTTCCAATCGGGAGATGGTACCAACTTTTTGCGCCGTTTATAGGTTCTCCAATTTGACCCTTTCCTTCTGGCAAGAAGACGAGCACCAATAATAACAAAATCCCTAAACCATACAAATACCAGGACATTTTTTTATATTGGTCAGGCTCAAAGTACATTACAAAAGCAATAATAAAAGCACCAATGACGTACCAACGAAATTGTAAAAATACGAAGTTACCCGCATATTGACCGGATGTTTGAGCTGAAGAAATTGCTAACAAACTAATGATCAAGAATGCGAATAATATAAATATGAGAGGCCAGTCAAGCCTCTTCGAAAAATTGCGGTCATTTTCCATAGTTTCACCTATAATATAGTATATTTCCTTATGTACCCGATACATAAAGCTTTTTTAAAACTTATCATATTATATCGTAAAAGACATATTAAAGGATATTTTATAAAGATAAAACGAAATCTCTTTGAAAATGTTTCAAAATTAGACGATAACACATATAATAACTTTTGTAGCGAACTATTGGAGCGTGAGCAGAAATGTCAAAGAATAAAAAGCCATCAGAGGATTTTATTCAGCACTTATTTGTACATATGAATGAAATAGATCAATTTGTTATTTTTAGTGGCTTATCTTTAAAACAATTTGTTTCAGCTTTCAATCCGATGACAAATCTTTTACTTTTAAAACACAGTTATGAAGACGGCTCTTTTAATATGCACACTCAAATGGATTTTGTATCGAAAGAGGATGTTCAAAACTTTGTTAAACGAGTTTCAGATTCAACGAATGATTTATGTTGGATTGACTTTGCTGATGAAAAAGGGTTGAACAAACTTTCTCCAATGGAACAAGCGAAATTATTATATTTAAGCCATAAAAAAGAACCGATTGGCACTCCTTTTTCAGAGAAGCTGTCAAATCGATTTGTTTATCATTCCTCAAATTCAGAAAAGGCAATAAAAATTTATTTTAGAAACTTAGATGATGCAGAAATTCTTGTTACTCATATATTTAATTCGGTTATTAAAGAAAAACTGGGAAGTGGTGGATTGTTCCGTAAAAGAACAAATAGTACATTTCCAATCATAGATCCTGATTTTCTAAAAGCGTATCGTCCTTATGCAAAAGATGGGGCGTTATTGTCTCTAATTAAATTAGAAAAGCCTAAACGATTTGAAATTGAAGTTCGAGCATTAGTGGATTATGATTTCCCTGATGAAGTATGGGATGATTTAGATGTAATTATAAACCAAAGCTATGATGATCTCATTAAAATCCCTTAAAACTCTCTGTTGTCTATGGTGAAATCCGGTGAGTCAACAGAGGGATTTTTTCATCTTTATTACAATGGATGTCAAAGACAATCAGCGATGTAATTTCGTGATAAACTGAAATTATTCAATATTGGAGGTCAAATTATGAAAAAGAAAATTGGTTTGTTATACGGCGGCAAGTCTGCAGAACATGAAGTTTCACTATCAACAGCATTAGCCGTAATAAAAGCGATTGATTTTGAAAAGTATGAAGTACATCCAATTTACATTACTTTGGATGGAGAATGGCGAAAAGGACCTCAATTATCACAACCGCTAGAATCGGTGGAACAGTTACAACATAAAGGTGATTCAAATAGTGGAGCGAATAACATAGCGAAATTTATAATTGATGAAAACGGTGAACAAATTAAGTTTGATGTTGTTTTCCCGCTGTTACATGGTACCAATGGAGAAGATGGTACAGTTCAAGGGTTACTAGAAGTACTAAACCTACCTTATGTTGGAAATGGTGTTTTAGCTTCCTCAGCTGGTATGGATAAAGTTGTGATGAAACAACTATTTGAAATCGCAGGGTTAAATCAAGTGCCATATGTCTATTTCTTGCGTAATGAATGGATAAAAGACCAATCGACTATTTTAGAAAAATGTGAAAATACTCTTTCGTGGCCAATGTTTGTAAAACCTGCAAATTTAGGTTCAAGCGTTGGTATAAGTAAATCATCAAACAAAGAAGAATTAATAAAAGCAATCCAATTTGCCCTTAAATATGATCGCAAAATTATTGTAGAACAAGGGATAAAAGCGCGTGAAATAGAAATGTCCATTCTTGGAAATTATGAACCTAAAGTATCTGTTGCTGGTGAAATTAAACCAAATACAGAGTTTTATGATTACGAATCAAAATATAAAGACAATTCAACATCACTAATCATTCCAGCTGACATCAGTGAACTAGTCGAATCTACTATGAAGGATATGGCAATTCGTGCTTTTAAAATATTAGACTGTTCTGGATTAGTCCGTTCAGATTTCTTTGTAACAGATGAAGGTGAAGTACTAATTAACGAAATAAATACTATGCCAGGATTTACACCTGTAAGTATGTACCCTCTATTATGGCAAAAATCAGGGTTAAGTTATCCGAAGTTAATAGATGCTTTAATAGAACTTGGAATTGAACGTTATGAAGAAAAACAACTGCTTCAATACAATAAAGACTAAAGTGGGATTACTATGAAAAAAACATTAAAGACAATTGCAAATTGGTTAAATATAGATTGTGGAGTGTATGGTGATACAGTTGTTACCGGAGTGTCCATAGATACACGTACAATCCAAAAAGGTGATCTATTTATTCCGTTTAGAGGTGAGCAGGTAAACGGACATCAATATGTAGCAAAAGCATTTGAGAATGGCGCAGCTGCGACACTTTGGTTAAAAGATGAGCCTAACCCTCCAAGTGATGTTCCAGTCTTGTTTGTAGATGATTCTGAATTAGCTTTACAAGAGATGGCTAGACAGTACCGTAACGAACATAAAGCGATTTTTATCGGTATAACAGGATCAAATGGTAAAACTTCATCAAAGGACATTTTGGCGAGTAGCTTATCACCTTACTACAAAGTGCAAAAAACAATTGGAAATTTAAATAACCAATTAGGATTACCAATCACTATACTGTCTCTAGACGAAGATACGGAAATTGCTGTATTAGAAATGGGAATGAGCGGTTTTGGAGAAATTGAGTTTTTATCTACCCTGGCTAGACCTCATTATGCAGTAATAACGAATATTGGTGAGGCGCATATGCAAGATCTGGGCTCTCGTGAGGGGATTGCAAAGGCAAAATTTGAGATTATAAAAGGTTTAGATGAACATGGTGTGCTTTTTTATGATGGAGACGAACCGTTATTACAAAACCTAGTCGGAAAAGAACCGAATCTTAATGTAGAATCCTTTGGTTTCCAAAAAGGAAATTCCTTAGTTGTATCCAATATCGTAATGACTGAAAAGGGAAGCCGTTTTGATGTGCGTGGTGAACTAAATGGAGAATTCTTTATTCCTGTATTGGGGAAACATCAAGTGAAAAATGCGTTGAACGCAATGTTGATTTCAAAATCACTTGGTTTAAGAGATGACCAAATCCACTTTGGTATTGAACAGGCACAACTTACCGATATGCGCATGCAGTTAATTAACTCGAGTAATGGAATACTATTTTTAAATGATGCATATAACGCTGCTCCTACTTCAATGTCTGCAGCAATCCAATTTATGCAAACAACGAATTTGCGTCCAGAGAAATGGTTAGTGCTTGGTGATATGCTTGAATTAGGTGAAAATGAAAAACAGTTCCACGAAAGTATTGCAGATGTTATTGATGAAGCTGCAATTCAGAAGGTGTGCTTATTTGGGCCACGCATGCAATGGCTATATGAAAAATTACACAACAAATTTGCAAATGAGAACATAATCCATACAAATGATGATTATGAACAAATTACTCAATACATCAAACAATATGCAAACGAAGATTCATTAATCTTATTAAAAGGATCTCGTGGTATGAGATTAGAAACGATTTTAGATTCGTTTAAATAATAAAAATAGAGGTTCTAAAAGTTTGAAAAATAACTTTTGGACCTTTTTTTATGAAGATGTAGAAATTGTTCATAGAAAGTGGAATGCATTAATTAAATATTAAAGAACAAAATAATAATGTACCTGTCAGTAGTGCTATTCAAAACATGAAAGAGATTTATGTGTTTTCCTTTTAACTGAATAATGAATATTTCCCAACAAAGGAGCTTTATCATTGCATATCATCACAAAGGCATGATAGACTAATAAAAGCAATGGATACATTTTGCGAAGGCTCTTCATTTATGAAGAGTGCTTTTTTTTGAATTTACGGTTTTATTCTATTAATTGAATTTTTATTTGTAGTGTGTAGAATGAACCGCTCGGCAACGACCGGGCTTTCCTTTTCATATAAAGCAGCTCTTGTAAAAGAGGCGGAAGCCACAGATTTATTAAATGTAATTTATCGAGTGCGTTCGATAAAATCTGGGCTAAAAACGCCAAGGCGAATTTGATTTAATCGGAAACGTTCCAATAAATAGGCTCGAGATTGCCGAATATACTTCATCTGAATGTAACCATTTGTCAACTTAAAGGAAAAAAGGAGATTGAAATAGTTTGACAAATTTTTCAGAATTAAACATTAGCGAATCAACACTTCGTTCATTAAAACGAATGGGATTTGAAGAAGCGACACCAATCCAAGAAGGAACAATCAAGTTTGGCATGGAAGGTAAAGATATTATCGGCCAAGCACAAACAGGTACAGGTAAAACTGCCGCTTTTGGTATTCCACTTATTGAAAAGATTGACACGCATAATCCAAATATCCAAGGATTAATCATTGCTCCAACACGTGAATTAGCTATTCAGGTTTCAGAAGAACTTTATAAAATTGGGTATGATAAACGCGTAAAAATATTATCTGTTTATGGTGGACAGGATATTAGTCGTCAAATCCGTGCACTAAAAAACAGACCACAAATCATCGTAGGTACTCCTGGTCGTATTATTGACCATATTAACCGCCATACATTGAAACTTGAAAATGTTCAAACTCTTGTATTAGATGAAGCAGACGAAATGTTAAATATGGGCTTTATCGATGATATAAATGCAATTTTAGAAAAAGTTCCTGCAGAAAGACAAACGTTGTTATTCTCAGCAACTATGCCACCTGCAATTCGTAAAATTGCAACAACATTTATGAAAGAACCAGAAGAAGTTAAAATTAAATCCAAAGAAATGACAGTTGAAAACATTGATCAATTCTTTGTAAAATCACAAGAACGTGAGAAATTCGAAATTTTATCTCGTTTACTGAATGTGCACCAACCTGAATTAGCAATTATCTTTGGACGTACAAAACGCCGTGTAGATGAATTAGCTCAAGCATTAACATTACGTGGTTATTTAGCAGAAGGAATTCATGGTGACTTAAGCCAAGCAAAACGTCTTTCTGTATTAAGACAATTCAAAGAAAACAAAATCGATATACTTGTTGCTACGGATGTAGCTGCTCGTGGTCTTGATATTTCAGGTGTTACGCATGTATATAACTTTGATATTCCACAAGATCCAGAAAGCTATGTACACCGTATTGGTCGTACTGGACGTGCAGGGAAATCAGGTCTTGCTGTAACTTTTGTTACACCTAGAGAAATGGGTTACTTACGTATCGTTGAGGAAACAACGAAAAAACGTATGACACCACTTCGTCCACCTAGTGAAAGTGAAGCTTTAGTTGGGCAACAACAACAAGCTATGGAAACATTAGTTGAAATTGTTCAAGCGAATGATTTAGGTGATTACCGAATTTTAGCTAATCAAATGTTAGAAGAATACGATGCTGTTGATTTAGTTGCTGCAGCAATTAAATCAATGACAAAAGAACCTGATGATACTCCTGTAACGATTACAGAGGAACGTCCACTTCCAATGAGAAAAGAGCGTTCAAGTGGTCGTGGAGGTCGAGGAGATCGTGGTCCTCGCCGAGATGGCGGAGGAGGCCGTGGCGGTAGTCGCGGTGGTAGCCGTGGTAGTCGTGCTGGTGGAGAACGTGGAGGTCGCCGTGAAGGTGGACGTCGCGAAGGCAGTAGCGAACGCCGTAGCCCGCGTCGTCGTGATAGCTAACAAATTTAAATTTAAATTCAGTCGACCCAATAATATGGGTCGGCTTTTTTATATGGAAAAGAAGGATGAGAAATGTCTTTAATAAGCTCTCTGATTGAAAAAATGAGGTAGAAGGATTGTCTATTATAAAAGGCCAATGACTATCAATTAGGTATAACCTATAAATAATTATTGGATAATCTGAATTAAGCCCCTATGTTATGACTGTTTATAATAAATTTATAATCTCCTATTAAAGTTGAAACGGAATTATATAATGATTCGTATATAGTACAGGAAATGAGGTGTTCGTAGTGAGAAAAGAACCATCACACAAAATCCCAAGAAAAGGCCTCACAGTTTGGCGTTTATATGGAGTAATCAGTACGATTATCGTATTAGTTTTAGCAGGTGTTGTTAGTTTTCTAACCTATCGGTTTTTGTGGCCAACGTTTATCTATTACATTGCAATAGGGTTATTTATACTTAATGCTATATTTTCGATATGGATTGTTCCAAATATAAGATGGGATCATTGGCGATACGAAGTAAGGGAACATGAGATAGAAATCCAAAGTGGTTTATTTGTTGTTAAAAGGACGATGATTCCGATGGTTCGGGTTCAACATGTTGATACTGCTCAAGGACCGATTTTAAAGAAATATAACCTTGCCAATATCGCTATTTCAACCGCTGCTACCACCCATATGATACCAATGCTTTTATCTGATGATGCAGACAATCTTCGGTCTAGAATTTCTGAATTAGCAAGGGTGGCTGAAGATGATGTCTAAACAAATTTATAAGTTACACCCAATATCAACAATCATTAATTTCCTAAAGGGATTAAAAGAACTTATCATCCCTGTAGCGATTATTTTATTTTCAAGATTTTTAAATAGGTCAGAAGAATTGAACTTCTGGACAGATTTATTTCCAATTCTAATTATTGCGATACCTGTAATTTATATTTTGTTTTCTGGAATTATTAAATGGTGGACATTTATATATTGGTTTGAAAATGATGAGCTTCGTGTTGAATATGGTTTATTTATTAAAAAGAAACGATATATCCCTTTTGAGCGCATACAATCCCTAAACTATAAAGAAGGTATTTTTCATCAACTATTTGGTTTAGTTCAAGTGATGGTGGAAACAGCAGGCAGTACTAATGGTAAACCTGAAGTCGAGTTAACCGCGATTCGAAAAGATGCTGCAAGACTTATAGAAGTACAAATGAACCACTCAAAAAATCAACAAAGAAGTATAGAACTTGGGAGCAATATTGAAGATGGAGAAATTGTTACTGAGTTATCTAATGAACTGGTACATAAAATGCCAAACAATGATCTATTAGTATTAGCAACGACTTCAAATAGTATCGGAGTAGTACTAGCTGGGGTTGCTGCAGTTTTGGGGCAGTTTTCCGAATATATTCCTTATGATTTAGTTTTTGAAGAACTAAGAGTTTTTGTTCAATTTGGTGTTATATTAATCATCTTAGTGATAATTGTAGGATTATTGTTAGCTTGGTTACTATCAATTGCAATAACTTTTTTGAGCTACTATGATTTTTCAGTAATGAAAGAGTCTGAAAAAATAATTGTTACAAGGGGACTGCTTGAAAAGAAAAAAGTAACAATCCCATTAAATCGTGTGCAAGCAATTAAAATTGTGGAGAATCCAATAAGACAAATATTTGGTTATGCTTCGGTAATTATTGAAAGCGCGGGTGGCGCCATTAGTGAGAAAGAGAAGAAAATGACCTTGTTTCCCCTAATAAGGAAGAAACGATTAGATCCAATTTTAAATGATTTATTTCCACACTTTGCTTTAGATTTAAATGTTACAAGGCCGCCAAAAGAGGCGAAAGCATTTTTCTATAGAGTGGATTTTATCTGGCTAATCCCTGTGATTGCGTTATGCTCTTATTTTTATTATCCATTTGGGCTGTTTTCATTCCTTTTAATAATCCCTATCATTTTGTTAGGTATTTGGCAGTTTAAAACAACGGGGTATGCAATTATGGGCAATCAACTAACAATTATTTACCGTACGATCAGTCGTGTTACATTTTTAGTGGAAAAGAAACGCATACAGGTGGTTGTAAGAAAACAAAGCTATTTTCAAAAGAGGAAGAAGCTAGCATCTATACAAGCAACAGTAATGTCTGGCTTAACTGGAGCTACAGCAAAAGCTTCAAATTTAAATGAGGAAGAAGCAAATATTGTTCTGGACTGGTTAGAACACGAAAAGAAGGGGCACCTTGAAAGATAAATTTCAGGATGCCCTATTTTTTCTTACCTTCTATTACGCCAACGTAATATATTTTTTGGTGTGAAGTAAATGAGGCCTAAAACAACACCGGTTGCTAGACCGCCAAAATGACTCATTCTGTTTATACCTGGTTGGAACAAGGTGAAAACTATACTAATAATAATTATTGGTAAAATAATCTGTTTTAATTGAGGCATTGTATGTCGAGTATAGTAAACTAAAGCTGCAAATGCCCCGAAAATACCATAAATAGATCCACTAGCTCCTACACTTGCATATAGTGGACCTTGAGTAACAAATGTAAGGATGTTACCGAAAATCCCAGCTAATAAGTAGATAGTTAAAAATCTAGCTTTACCAGCAATCTTTTCAAGTTCAGGTCCAAATAAAAATAATGAAAACATATTAAACAAAACGTGGAAAAAGTCTGCATGTAAAAACATTGAAGTTACTACGCGCCACCATTCACCATTGGCAATTAATAAATTATGACTCATACCATACGTAAAGAGGAGTTCTTTCATGTCGGATGGTATTGTAAGAATGTATATAATAAGATTAATCGCTATGATAAGTGATACGATAGGGTAAAACTTAATGAACTGTTTAAAATTTTCCCTTCTAATAAACATATATCCACCTCAATTTATCCGGCATTAACGGACTGTATGACTTCCGCCTAATGTATTAAGTAAGGCAATAAGGGTTGATGGGAGTTCAACTGTCCGTAAAAGTCCGATTGGTTCAACTAACAATCAGAAGATGATGAGAACCCACCCAATTAATGAGTTTCACTTTATCGTTTATTATACAGTGTATTGAAACAAGAAGAAAAGGAGAATGTCTGTGATTAAAGGAATAGGTTTAGATATTATAGAAATTTCTAGAATAAAAAAAGCAGACGAGCACGATAAGTTTAGACTTCGTATCTTATCGGATCGTGAACTTGAAGAATACAATAAATTGTCCAATATAAGAAAAATTGAGTTTTTAGCAGGAAGATTTGCAGCAAAAGAAGCATATGCTAAAGCGAATGGTACAGGTATTAGAGAGGGGTGTGAATTTCATCAAATAGAAATTTTAAATGACGAACTAGGGAAACCGATTTTATATTTTAATCGTCAACTTGTTAACGGGTTTGTTAGTGTTACGCATTCGAAGGATTATGCAGCAGCACAAGTACTATTAATGGATTAACTTTTTCCAGTTAATAAATTGTTAGATTGTCCAAAAGTGATAGCATAAAGTTATACTTCTACTCATATATTTGTCCTATCGAGAAATAGAAAGGATGGAATTTTGCGACAACGTATAACGTTATTATTAGTATTGTTGTTAAGTGTCCTAGTGATAGCAGCATGTGGTAGTCAATCGAAGGAAGATGTTTTGAAGGACTTAAGCAACAAATGGGGCAATGTGAACGGCTATGAGCTAGATGCAACAATGGAAATTAAAACTGGTAGTGAGCCTAGAGTATACGATGTTAATGTATGGCACACAAAACCAGACTTCTATCGTGTAAAAGTTACACAACAAGGTGAAGATGTTACACAGATGATTATTCGTAACAAAGAGGGCGTTTTTGTTGTAACACCATCTCTAAGAAAAACGTACAAGTTCCAAAGTGAATGGCCAAAACAAAATAGTCAAGCTTATCTAATAGGAGCATTGGGAGAAGACCTATTAGCTGATGCAAATGTAACGATGGAGGAAGATGAGAATAACTACATTTTCCAAGCAGCTACAAGAAACAATCATAAGAGTGTTATGCCATCACAAGTTATTACTGTCGATAAGAAAACAAAGCTTCCAAAAACTGTATCTGTTCTAAATGAAGCGGGAGAGGAACAACTTCTGATCACATTCAGTAAGATTGACCTTGGTACTCAACATAAGGAAGAAGAATTTAAGGTAGACAATTTTGCTGAAGAAAATAGTAGTACTACAGGTAGTGTAGAAGAACAAGAATTCCAAGTTCACTATCCTAATATTCAGTGGGAAGGAACTGCATTAGTTGACGAGAAAAAGATTGTTGAGGATGGAACAGAGCGTGTCATTCTTACTTTCGAAGGTGAAAAAGCATTTACTTTAATGGAACAACCAATTGTATACGATGCAGAGTCAACGGTACCAGTGTTTGCACCTGGTGATCCGGCAGATTTAGGCTTTACAATTGGTGCAATTACGGACAACTCTATTAGTTGGGAACAAAATGGTGTATCATTCTTCCTTGCTACAAATAATTTAACAAGAGAAGAAATGATTGAAGTGGCGTCTTCCGTAATTCCTGGTGGACTAAAATAATTATTAACATGTATTGCAAAGTTGGACGGGTAGTAACTTCGTTCGGTGGGTTTCCCCTGCTGAATGAAGTTACTACTGCTAGATTTAACTGTTAACAAGAAAATATATTTACTTATAATTGATGGTTATAGGTTACAAATATTACAAAATTAAAAAACTCATACACAATTTACCGAATATTCTCTATTATTAGTTTACAATGTATAATAAAATGAGGGAAAATAATAATGACATTACAACACTATCGACCAACACGTGCACTAATCAATTTAGAAGCAATTAAAGAAAACGTTCGTCAGTTAAAGAAATTTCTACAACCTAATGTACATATTGTAGCCGTGGTAAAAGCAAATGCTTACGGTCACGGAGATATCCAAGTTACTGAAGCTGCAATTGAGGCGGGCGCTACAATGTTAGCGGTAGCAACACCCGATGAGGCACTTCATATTCGTGATTTTTTTCCCGATATTGAAATACTAATATTAGGATATACGCCGGTTTCTTTTGCGAAGGTTGCTGCAGAGAAAAATATTACTTTATCAGTATATTCATCAGATTGGATTACACGACTTCCAACAGATGTTATTCAACCTATTAAGGTACATATAAAAGTTGATTCAGGAATGGGGAGAATTGGTGTAACGTCAATTGATGAATTGTTGGATCTTTATCAATCAATCGAGAAATCAAACTGTTTAATATTGGACGGAATATTTACCCATTTTGCAACAGCTGATGAGGAGGATGATTCGTACTTTACTAAGCAAGTTGATAAATTTAAAAAATTCATTGATGCGTTACCAACAAAACCTCGTATTGTTCATGTTGCAAATACTGCGACAATGTTAACGAAAGATTCGACACTTCAATTTGATGCAGTACGTTTTGGTATTTCTATGTATGGATTAGCTCCCTCTCCTTATGTGAAAAATAGATTGCCATTTCCCATTAAAGAAGCTTTTTCATTAGAAACTGAGTTAGTCGCTGTTAAATTGTTACATAAAGGTGAATCTGTAGGATATGGTGCTACATTCACTGCAGAAGAATCAATGTATGTTGGTACAATTCCAATTGGATATGCAGATGGTTTAATTAGAAGATTAGGTGGGCAAGAAGTATTGATTGATGGAAAACGTGTTCCTATCATCGGTAGAATTTGCATGGATCAATGTATGATTGCTTTACCTACTGCATATAATATAGGTGAGAAAGTAACTTTACTCGGATTACAGAATAAGGAAGAAATTGCAATTGATGAATGGGCAACAAAATTAGAAACGATTAATTACGAAATTCCATGTATCATAACTGCTAGAGTGCCTAGAATCTATCTCAAAAAATAATTTTCGACAAAAATCTCAACAAAAACCGCTATAATTACAAGTGTTGTCATATTATAAAATATCTTGTCTTTTCAACTACCATTTCAAATGATAGAATAAGTAGAAGAATTGGTACGGTTTTTGTGGAGGTGCTTGTTTTGTACGCGAAAAAAGTTGATGAGGTATTAAAGGAAGTAAAACTTACCTTTCCTCAAGAAATGTTTATGGAATTAAATACACTTGAGCAAAAGTCTACACGCAAGGATGAGTATGTTGTCATTGCAACTCGTAGATTATCAACGCACAAGCAACCAAATCAAATACGGGAAGCTTTAATGAAAGGCTATGTAGAAATGTCACAAATAAATTTATCAATTAGTAGTGAATGTCTGCATGCTGAATATGAAGCAGAGCATACGGTGGAGCGTCTCGTAAGCGGGGGATGAAAATTTGATTGTGAAACGAGGGGACGTTTTTTTTGCAGATCTTTCTCCTGTGATAGGATCTGAACAAGGTGGTACTAGACCTGTATTAATTATACAAAATGATATTGGGAATCGATTTAGCCCTACAGTAATCATCGCTGCGATTACTGCGCAAATACAAAAAGCGAAATTACCAACCCATGTTGAAATAGACGCAAATAAATATGGATTTGAAAGAAACTCGGTAATTTTGCTTGAACAATTGCGAACAATAGATAAATCAAGATTAACTGACCGAATAACTCAGTTAGATAGTGAATTAATGGATAAAGTGGACGAAGCGCTAGAAATAAGTTTAGGGTTAATTAAATTTTGAATACATAATAAAAAAAGCATTGAAAACGAAAAGGTTTTCAATGCTTTTTATATTTAGTATGATAAATAGGGAAAAGCAACCATTTCTATCTAACTATGTAAGTTTTCTTACAGTTGTCGATAACATATATTAGTATTACCTTAATTGTTTGGTAGAATAGTAGATATATATTAGGAGGTGCAGTAATGAACAATATACTAGAAGTAAATATAAATACAGAATGGGATATTATCACTGCACGTCAAATCGCTCGTGAAACTTCAAAATCTATTGGATTTGACACAGTAGATCAAGCTAGAATTGTAGTTGCTATAAGCGAAATTGCAAAAAATATATTCATGTATGCTAAAGCAGGGCTCATAACGATAGAAAGATTAGAAAGTGCTGAAGAAAAGGGAATATCAATCACAGCCATTGATAATGGACCTGGCATTCTAGATATAAAAAGTGTATTTGATGAGAGTAATTCTAAGGGATTAGGTGCTGGGTTACCTGGGGTAAAAAGGTTAATGGATTCGTTAGAAATTCAATCCGAATTAGGTGGAGGAACTATTGTTCGCATTGAGAAATGGCTAAGATAAGGGTGGTTTGATGGAACAGTTATTAATTCAATATAAACAAATTTTATCTGACTATATATCCAATCGGAAAGAACAGAATTTATACATAGGACAAAACTATATTCGACAATTGATCCAAAAGAACGTAGCACCAGAAGATGTCATCAACATTCATCGGAAAGCAATTGAAGAAATATATACTCAGCTTCCAGATACACTTACACATGCTTATGATTTTTTAATAGAAGTGATGGTGCAATTTGGGCTGCAATTTAGAGAACATCAAAGCTTGTTAGTACAGCAAGAGGAGCTAAGAATAGAGATGGATATCGCTGCTAATATTCAGAATATTCTGCTGAAAACAGAAATGCCGGAGTTGGAAAGTATAGATATAGGGATGGTTTCAGAACCCATTCGAAAAATGAATGGAGATTATGTATATTTTCTATACGACGAGCAAAATTATTTAAGCGTTGCGGTTGCCGATGTTGTTGGGAAGGGAGTACCGGCTGCTTTATGTATGTCTATGGTGAAAAATGGGTTAGAAACTATGAAATACGCTAATCATAACCCTTCTTATGTGTTAGAAGTTTTAAATAATATTATAGAAAAAAGTGTTGATGACAGTATGTTTGTATCATCTTTTTATGGGAGATATGACATTGAACATGGTGTTTTTACATATGGTTCAGCTGGACATGAGCCTGCATTATATTTTAGTGCAAAAAATGAATCTTATTATGATTTGAATAGCAAAGGGTTATTACTCGGTGTAATGCCCGAGGTAAAGTATCCTCAATTTACAATTCAATTTGAGGAAAATGATTTTATTATGATTGTGACAGACGGTGTAACCGAATTAAAAAATTATGATGTAATTGAATCGCGAAATTTGTTAAAAAAAATTGCATTCCCACTCAGACACCTTTCCGCACAAAAAATGTGTGAAAAAGTCTATTCGGAATTGCAAAAACTTCAAGATTACAACTTAAATGATGATTTTACAATTGTAATATTAAAAAAGTAGAATAGTAGGTTTAAAAGTAAGGAAAAGGGGAATTACATTAAAGTCAATGGGGGGTGTGCAGAAAATGGAACTTAACATACATTTTCGTAAAGAAAGCAATTTACTAAAAGTGTTTATTGAAGGTGAAATTGACACATTTACAGCACCAAAATTGCGCGATAAACTAGAATCTTTTGATATTGATCCAAATTATATAATTGAATTAGACCTATCTAAAGTTGTCTATATGGATAGTACGGGACTAGGAGTTATTGTTGCATTATATAAAAAGGTGACTCGAGAACAAGGAAATCTAAAATTAGTTGGTCTTTCTGCTAGATTAATAAGACTATTTACTATTACTGGTTTAAGCGAATTGATGAATATCGAAGTTGAAGTGAAGGTGGAATAAAGTTATGAAAGCTTTTGACTATGTAGAGATTAAAATCCCCGCTAAACCACAATATGTAAGTGTCATAAGATTAGCTGTATCAGGATTAGCAACACGTGTTGGCTTTTTATATGATCAAATTGAAGATATAAAAATTGCTGTAAGCGAGGCGGTAACAAACGTAGTTCAGCACGCATACCAAGAAATTGAACTAGGTGAGATAGTTCTAGGATGTGCTCTATATACTGACAAAATTGAGATTTTAATTACTGACTTTGGTAGTAGTTTTAACTTTGAGGAAATTAAGAGGAATATTGGTCCATATAAACAAAATGATAGTATTGCACAATTAAGAGAAGGTGGATTAGGTCTTTTTTTAATGGAAACATTAATGGACGAAGTAAAGGTGAATAACGAGGGTGGAGTCACTGTTTTCATGACAAAGTTTGTCAAGAGAGAGCAGGTGAACAATCTTGCCCAGACAATTAGAACGTAACCTTTCCGAAAAGGAGCTCGCAACATTATTTGCAGAAGCACAAGAAGCAAATAATGAAGAAGCTCAAACTCAATTAGTTCTTAAATACGAATATTTAGTTGAATCAATAGCGAAAAAATATTCTCATACAAAGTCAAATTACGATGATATCTATCAAGTAGGAATGATTGGTTTACTTGGAGCAATTCGAAGATATGATTCTTCTTTTGGTAGGAATTTTGAGGTTTTTGCCATTCCAACAATTATTGGAGAAATTAAACGTTTTTTAAGGGATAAAACATGGGACGTACATGTTCCAAGAAGGATTAAAGAATTAGTACCAAAAATAAAATCTGCAGTTGATACATTAACTCATGAATTACAAAGGTCACCTTCCATACCAGAAATCTCCGATTACCTTGGTGTGCAAGTGGAGGACGTTTTAGAATCTATGGAAATGAGTAAAAGCTATCATGCACTGTCAATGGATAAGTCAATCGAGTCAGATTTTGATGGTAGCACAGTTACTTTGTTAGATTTAGTTGGTGAAGAAGAAACAGGTTATGAACTAATCAATTTTAGAATGGCATTATCTGATTGTATGGAATTATTAACACATCGAGAACAAGAAATCATTAAGCTTACATTTTTTAACCAAATGAGTCAAAAGCAAGTTGGAGAAAAGCTGGGAATTTCACAAATGCATGTTTCAAGGATACAGAGACAGGCAATAAAAAAGCTACAAGAAGCAGTATTAACAAGTGGTAGAGTATAATATGAACCTTATGAGGCTGTCGTGAGAGATAATCTTTCAAGTCGGCCTCATTTATATTATGTTGAGAATTATGTACCAATTACCATTCTATGAATAATGAGAATAACAAGGTTTACTTTACTTTTGCTATGCCTAAAGGAGAATAGTTGTTAATAGAAGTAGGTAATATGTAGTTAATGTTAAAATTAAACGATATACACTTGAAAGGCAGTGGGAATATGAGTGATACAAAAATGTTACAAACGATAGCTGCAGATACTAAAGTTAAGTCACATCAAGTAGAAGCTGTCATTAAGTTACTAGAAGATGGTAACACTGTACCCTTTATTGCACGATACCGAAAAGAAGCAACAGGCTCTTTAGACGAAGTGCAAATCAAATCGATAGAAGACCGCTATCATTACATTCAACAGCTTGAACAGAGAAAAGAAGAAGTAATCAGGTTAATAGATGAACAAGGAAAGTTAACTGAGGAGCTAGCTATAGAGATCCGCTCGGCAAAAGTTCTCCAAAGAGTAGAGGATCTGTATCGTCCATATAAACAGAAAAGAAGAACGAAAGCAACGATTGCCAAGGAAAAAGGATTAGAGCCGTTAGCAACACTACTACTTGAATTTAGTAAAGAGGACGCTGAAGTTTTGGCTATTCCATTCATAGATGAAGAAAAAGGTGTAGCTAATACCGAAGAAGCATTAGCAGGCGCAAAAGATATATTAGCTGAAATCTTTGCTGATGATGCATCTGTACGCGACAAAATACGTAAACTTTCTTGGCAAGATGGACGAATAACAACTACAGCCAAAGATCAGGAAAAGGACGAAAAGAAAGTCTTTGAAATGTATTACGAATATGAAGAACCAATTAAGCACATCGTTCCTCACCGTACACTTGCGATTAATCGAGGGGAAAAAGAAGAAATACTTAGAGTTTCTATACAAGTACCAGTAGATCGTGTAATTCAAATTATGGAGAAAGAGTGGATTCCGACTAATTCAAGTTCACCATCTATAATTTTTGTACGTGAAGCAATTGAAGATGGGTATAAACGTTTAATACAACCATCTATTGAACGCGAGCTTCGAAATGAATTGACAGAAAAAGCTGAAGCACAAGCGATTCACATATTCTCTGAAAACCTAAGAAGTTTATTACTACAACCGCCTATTCGAGGGAAAATGGTATTAGGTGTTGACCCTGCTTATCGAACTGGGTGCAAACTAGCGGTAATCGATGAGACAGGGAAAATGCTTGAAGTAACAGCTATCTATCCACATCCACCTAAGCCTGATGTTGAAAAATCAAAAGCAGTTGTAAAGTCTATTTTAGCTAAGTATCCAATAAGTATTATTGCAATAGGGAATGGAACTGCATCTCGGGAAACGGAGCAATTTATTGCTGATCTGTTAAAAGAGATTTCGGATAAAGACATTTCGTATGTCATTGTAAATGAGGCGGGTGCTTCTGTTTACTCAGCTTCTGAAGTAGCACGCGCGGAGTTTCCAGATTTACAGGTAGAACAAAGAAGTGCAGTATCTATTGCAAGAAGATTGCAAGACCCACTATCGGAACTAGTAAAAATTGAACCAAAAGCAGTTGGTGTTGGTCAGTATCAACACGACGTAACTCAAAAGAAATTAGCGGAATCTTTAACGTTCATCGTTGAAACGGCTGTTAACCAAGTAGGTGTAGATGTAAATACCGCATCGGTGTCGTTATTACAGTATATATCTGGACTATCAAAAACAGTTGCTGAGAATATCGTGAAGGCTAGAGGAGAAGCTGGTAAATTTACTTCACGTGTTCAGTTGAAAAAGGTACCTCGTTTAGGGGCGAAAACATACGAGCAAGCAATTGGTTTCTTACGTATCGCTGATGCTAAAAATCCGCTTGATGCAACTGGAATCCACCCAGAAAGTTATGAATTAGCTGAAGAAATTTTAAAAATCGTAGGGCTAACAAAGAAAGATGTTGGTACAAAAGCATGTGAAGAAGCATTAGCGAATGTAAATATAGGACAATTTAGCAATCAGTTAGGTATAGGAGAAATTACTGTAAAAGATATCGTAGAAACTTTAATGAAGCCTACTCGTGATCCACGGGACGCTTTCCCACAACCATTATTAAAAACAGATGTTTTAAAGATGGAAGATCTTCAAGTGGGAATGGAATTACAAGGTACAGTAAGAAACGTTGTGGATTTTGGAGCGTTTGTTGATATTGGTGTTAAACAAGATGGATTAGTTCACATTTCCAAATTACAAAAACGAAGAATAAAACATCCTCTAGAAGTTGTTTCACTCGGTGATATCGTAACAGTTTGGGTTGATAAAGTGGAGATAGAAAAAGGACGAATCTCGTTAACGATGATTCCACCAGAAAAGAAAGAAGAAAAAGTAGCTAACTAAAGCTATACTATAAGTAGTACGCAGTATAACTGTGTACTGCTTATTTTTATTTAAGAATGTTGGGAAGTGAAAGAATGACAGATATAGAACTACAGCAATTAGTAGAAGAATTATCTATAAAATATTTTAAAAGACCATTTGTTCATACTGCTTATTTTAACCCCCGACTACGAACAACAGGTGGCCGCTATCTACTTAACAATCATAATATAGAGTTTAATAAAAAATCATATGAGGTATTCGGCATGAAAGAATTGCGAGGAATTATTCTACATGAATTGTGCCACTATCATTTACATATTCAAGGTAAAGGATATAAACACCGAGATGCAGATTTTAGATCTTTGCTAAAAAAAGTGGGCGCCCCTAGATTCTGTTCAACTATAGAGGAAAATAAAAAGAGAAGAAGTGGGTTACTTTATGTTTATGAGTGCGTGACATGTAATCAGACATACAATAGAAGAAGACGTATAGATATTTTAAAATATAAATGCGGAAAATGTTTTGGCCAACTTCAATTGAAAGAAAAAAAGAGAAATATCTAGACTTTTTATAGATGTTTATAGTATATTAAAAACTGCTTTCAAAAGAATGCAAAATTATTGATTTCAGCTGTATAAAAAGAAATTAAAAAACTATAATAAAAAGTGTTGACTTTCAAAGTTGATGTCTTTATAATAGTAAAAGTCGACAAGTTAAGTCGTCAAAGTTATTCCGAAGTAGCTCAGTGGTAGAGCAATCGGCTGTTAACCGATTGGTCGTAGGTTCGAGTCCTACCTTCGGAGCCAAGGCCCGTTGGTCAAGTGGTTAAGACACCGCCCTTTCACGGCGGTAACACGAGTTCGAATCTCGTACGGGTCACCATTTGAAAAAAATATATTATTTGGTCCCGTGGTGTAGCGGTTAACATGCCTGCCTGTCACGCAGGAGATCGCCGGTTCGATCCCGGTCGGGACCGCCATTATTGGGGTATAGCCAAGCGGTAAGGCAACGGATTTTGATTCCGTCATGCCCTGGTTCGAATCCAGGTACCCCAGCCATTTGTTGTGAGCCATTAGCTCAGTGGTAGAGCATCTGACTTTTAATCAGAGGGTCGAAGGTTCAAGTCCTTCATGGCTCATCAAAATTGCTTGACAATAGCGTTTGATAGTGTATAATTAGTAAAGTCTCTAATTATACGAAAACGCGGTCGTGGCGGAATGGCAGACGCGCTAGGTTGAGGGCCTAGTGGGGGCAACCCTGTGGAGGTTCAAGTCCTCTCGGCCGCACCAAGAACTTAGCTTTTATTCATAATTATTATATATTGCGGGTGTAGTTTAATGGTAAAACCTCAGCCTTCCAAGCTGATGTCGTGAGTTCGATTCTCATCACCCGCTCCATAAATGAACCTTGAAAACTGAACAACAAAACGTTAATGAATTAAACGTTTCTATTATAGAAACACAATTTTGGACATCAAAAATGATGCCAGCAGATGTTTTTTAGACATTCAAATGAATGTCTAACAAAAATTTGAGCTTTATCAAATTTTCTTTTATGGAGAGTTTGATCCTG
>NZ_JPVN01000007.1 GCF_000772945.1 Ureibacillus manganicus DSM 26584 | reverse complement strand
TAAGGTTTAAATATTTGAACACCTATGCGATAGGAAGCCCAACCTTCATTCATTACCTTAGTTTCTAATTGTGGCCAGAAATATAGCATTTCTTCTCGCATCATCGTTAAAATATCACGTTGCCATTCCTCTAGCTCGCGGCTGTACTGTTCAATAAATAGCAACAAATCTTTCTCCGGCCGTGGAGGGAACTTCTTCTTTTTTTGACGAACAGTATTTTCTTCTTTATTTGAACGATCTAAACTCCATAAATCGTCGTAAGCGGATTTTGGTTTCACAATGATCTCATCATCGTCTTCATAATCATTGTATATTAGTTTTGGTCTTAATAATGAAGGATCGATATGTTCCTGTATAGCAAGAACTGCATCTAAAAATTGCTCCACTTCGTCTTTTCCATATAGCATTTCATACTGAGCAACCCGTTCAGCTGTGGCCGTCATACTTTCAACCATATCTCTTCTCGTATTAGAAAATCGAACATTGTTTTTGAAGAAATCACAATGGGCTAAAACATGGGCAATGATTAATTTATTTTGCGTTAATGTATTTGTATCAAGTAAAAATGCGTAACATGGATTAGAATTAATAACTAATTCATAAATCTGACTTAAACCAAAATCGTATTGAAGCTTCATTTTATGAAATTGTTTTCCGAAGCTCCAGTGGGTAAAACGAGTAGGCATGCCGTATGCACCAATTGTATAAATTACATCTGCTGGGCAAATTTCATAGCGCATCGGAAAAAAGTCTAATCCAAATCCAACGGCTATTTCAGTAATCTCATCTATCGCTCTATGAAGCTGTTTTTCCATAAAATGAATCCCTCCGTCCATAAGTATAGGGAATGTCAATTCGTAAAGGCATTATGCTTCTACTGGATTTTGGAAAAATCGTTTCAATGCTTCATATACGTCATTTTTTTGTTTCAATATATAGTATCTAAATTTCGGATCATCAATTTTGCGGTAAACACTCATTAGAGTTGAATAGCGATTATGTGCATTGACCTCTCCATATCCAAACATACTGGAAACTCCCATCAATTCTTTTACCAATTTCAAACATTTTTCATTATCCGTTGAGAAATTATCACCATCTGAAAAGTGAACAGGGTAAATATTATAACGTTTTGGATTATATTTTCCTGAAACTAATTCAAGAGCTTTTGCATACGCGGATGAGCAAGCAGTACCTCCACTTTCACCCTTTGTAAAGAATTCTTCCTCTGTCACAACTTTTGCCTCTGTATGATGTGCTATAAATTCGATATCGACATATTCATATTTAGTTCTTAAAAATCTTGTCATCCAGAAGAAGAAACTTCTAGCACAGTACTTTTCAAATGTTCCCATTGAGCCACTTGTGTCCATCATTGCTAATACTACCGCTTTGGATTCAGGCTTTATGACTTCATCCCAAGTTTTAAATCGTAAATCGTCATTGTGGATAGGGGTAATTTTCGCCTCACCCTTCATTGCATTTCGTTTAATAGCTGAAAGGATCGTTCTTTTTTTATCGATATTACCCATTAATCCCTTTTTACGAATATCATTAAATTCAATTTTTTCAATTGTAATATTTTCTTTTTCTTTTTCCTGTAAGTTTGGAAGCTCTAATTCATTAAACAATAAGTTTTGTACTTCTTCTAAACTTACTTCCGCTTCATAGTAATCTTCACCTGGAGAGTCGCCAGGTTTATTTCCCTTACCTGGTCCTTTTTCTGCTGTTCCTCGCTCGCGAGCAATAACATCTCCAACTTTACTGTCGCCTTTTCCTTGACCAACATGTTTTGATTTGTCGTAATTATAGCGTATTTTGTATTCATCTAAGGACCGGATAGGCACTTTAATAACTTCTCGGCCATTCGACATAATTATACTTTCTTCACTCACAATATCCGGTAAATTATTTTTTATTGCTTCCCTAACCTTTTCCATATGACGTTGTTGATCCTGATGCCCTTTGCGATGGAGGGACCAGTTTTCCTTGGAGATAACAAAGTTTTTTTGTTCTTCGCTCATATTATCCTCACCCATCTATATTTTAGTTTTCATCGACTTTTGAACAACTCGTCAAAAAGTGCTAAATCTTGGTGAAGTTCTTATTTTTAAAGGAAAAGCACTTTTCTTATAATATGAGAATTTTCTGACTTATTTCACTAAAAATGAAAAAAATAAAAAGAATGTCCAAAATTTAATAATTCCAGACATTCTTATAGTTTTTTATAGCTTAATTGAGATTAACATCACAAACAATCATACCTAGTTTTTAGTATTTTCGAGAGATACTAATAGATATTTTTCTACTTGTTAATTGTAATAATAAAGAGAGTGCCCGTAATATTCTAGGGTACTCTCTTTCTACAATTTATGATCTATCTATTTAGTAGACTTCCTACATAACGTAACAATTCATTTGCACTCGTTGTATTATATCCATACTCATCAACAAGTGTAGCAACTACGTCATTGATTTTCTTAAGTTGTGACTCATCAGGATTTTTCGATGACGTTGTAATTTTCACAATATCTTTTAAATCAGTAAATAGCTTTTTCTGAATAGCTTCTCTTAATCGTTCATGAGAATTATAGTCAAAACGTTGTCCTTTTCTTGCATAAGCAGAAAGGCGAATTAAAATTTCTTCACGGAATGCTTTTTTCGCATTTTCAGAAACACCAATTTGTTCCTCAATAGAGCGCATTAATTTTTCATCTGGATTCATTTCTTCGCCTGTTAACTGATCACGAAGCTTATTTTTATTACAAAATGCTTCTACATTATCTAAATAGTTATTCATTAAATGTTTTGCAGATTCCTCATAGGAGTAAACAAATGCTTTTTGTACTTCATTTTTCGCAATTTCATCGTACTCACGTCTTGCCACTGCAATATAATTAATATATTTCTCTCTATCTTCTTGAGAGATTGACGGATGTTGATCCAATCCATCCTTTAAAGCACGTAAAACATCTAAAGCATTAATTGAAGGTACATCCTTACGAATGATCGCTGAGGATATTCGGTTTATAATATAACGCGGATCAATTCCATGCATTCCTTCGTTCGGGAATTCTTTCTTCAACTCCTGAACATCCACATCATTAAACCCTTCAACATTTTCACCATCATACAACCTCATCTTCTTCAATAAATCAATTCCCTGTTTCTTTGGAACTTCGAGCCTTGTAAGTACTGAGAAGATAGCTGCAGCACGTAATGCATGCGGTGCGATATGGACATGTGCCATATCACTTTCACGAATCATTTTTTCGTAAATATGTTCTTCCTCACTCACCTTTAAGTTATAAGGAATCGGAATCACAATAATACGAGAGTGAAGTGCCTCATTCTTTTTATTGGAAATAAAGCTTCGGTATTCCGTTTCGTTAGTATGCGCTACAATTAGCTCATCAGCTGAAATTAATGCAAAACGGCCTGCTTTGAAATTTCCTTCCTGCGTTAAAGATAATAAATGCCATAGGAACTTTTCATCTAATTTTAGCATTTCTTGGAACTCCATCATACCTCGGTTTGCTTTGTTAAGCTCACCATCAAATCTGTAGGCACGTGGATCGGATTCAGAGCCGAATTCTGCAATTGTGGAAAAGTCAATACTACCTGTTAAATCAGCAATATCTTGAGATTTAGGATCGGATGGAGTGAATGTTCCAATACCAACTCGTCGATCTTCTGAAAAGAAAATTCTTTCAATAAGTACATCTTCAATACGACCACCATACTCTTGTTCAAGGCGCATTGTATTTAAAGGAGACAGACTACCTTCAATGCGAATCCCATATTCCTTATAAAAATCATCTCTTAGGTGATGTGGAATAAGATGTAGCGGATCTTCATGCATTGGGCAACCCTTAATTGCGTATACTGCACCTTCATCGGTTCTTGAAAATTGTTCCAAGCCTCTTTTTAACATCGTCACAATTGTCGATTTACCACCACTTACAGGACCCATTAACAATAAAATACGTTTACGAACATCAAGTCTTCTAGCAGCTGGATGGAAATACTCTTCTACTAAACGCTCGAGTGCTGATTCTAATCCATAAATTTCTCTGTTGAAAAAGTTATACTTCTTTTGGCCATCAACTTCTTCTACACCTGCTGTTTTTATCATATTGTATACACGAGAGTGAGCTGTTTGAGCAACTTCTGGTCTTTCTTTAATAAGTGCTAAATACTCTGCGAAAGTCCCTTCCCACTTTAACCTGTCCTCATCATCACGGTATTTTCTTACCTTGTTTAAGATGTCGATAGTCTTACCTCCATTCTTCATGGCATGGTTTATTAAACATACTATGAAGTTAGAGCAGGTAAGATTCCAAGTCATTTTATTTATTGCAAATACTTATGGCCTCTTTTTGTTGAATTGTAGCGGTTCGAGACGAAATTGGCTTTTAATATTTTTTTACTTGACAGATTGGGACAAGCATATAGTTACTTTTATTGGAAAATCCTTTGTATAATCAAGTTAATTCAATTTATGACAACAAAGTTTCAATCGAAGAGGAGATGTTAAATGTGTCAGAAAATTACTACGATAAAGGCCAATCTAAAAATATTTTTCGATTAAAAGAACTTGCTCCAGAACAATTAAAAGCATTTCAACAATTTGATGTCGCAGTACTAAAAGCTGGTGCACTCTCGAAAAAAGAAAAGGAAATAATTGCTGTTGCCATTGCCCATGTAACAGAATGCCCTTATTGTATTGATACGCATACAAAAAAAGCTAAAGTAGCTGGTGCAACGCTCTCAGAATTAGTAGAGGCAGTGTTTGTTACAATGGCAATCGAAGCTGGCGGTGTAGTCACTCATAGCACACACATCCACAATGCTCTAAATGATAACTCGATAGATGAGCTGTATACTCGTTCAAATTTAAAGAGTTTAAAAGAACTGAATAAATTTGCACCTGATGGGTTTAAAGGTTACTTAAACTTTAGTCAGACAGCTATGAAGGAGGGCAATTTATCAGCAAAATTTAAAGAAATTATTGCCGTAGCGGTTGCAACTGCAACACAATGTCCTTACTGTATTGATGTCCATTCAAAAAATGCAATGAAACATGGTGCAACAAATGAAGAACTAGCTGAAGCAGTTTTAGTTTCATCTGCATTATGCGCAGGTGGGGCCTATGCACATATGATTAATATGATCGAAAGCTATAATGAATAGACATTCTTTAATAATGCAATGCAAAAAGGCATCTTTCCCATTAATAGGTGAAAGATGCCTTTCACATATTTCTAATACTGCGGGTTTCTAGACAAAATTAAGCGTTTCTTAATCAAAGTGTCTTAATACTTGGGGTATTTGGACAAAATTTTTCCTTTCCTCAATAAGTTGTCTTAATACTGCGCTTTTCTGGCAGAATTTCGCCTTTCTTCATATCGAGTATTATATTTTTTATATGATAAGCGCTGGTATATTCCTCATTTCAATCCTTCCCATTTAACTTCAAAATAAAGACTAATAATTGCTTTTTAGTTATATGGCTCTTATCTAAATCATGAAAGGTAAATTATTTTGTTCCCTATACTAAGAAGATTATTAAAACTTTGTAGATTAATAGGGAATTTAAGTGAAAAATGAAATAATAACGCGAAATTCTTAGTTTTTTGTCATGAAATTAATCCAAATTCATATACATGTGATAGTGCAAATGAAAGGAGGATTTTCATGCATTCACAGTTTAAGTATTGGAAACCATATGTCAGCCCCTATGATCCTTGTAAACCAATACGTGTCAAAAGTTACTCAACACCTCCACAACTATATATGAACTTCCAGCCACCTGGGCTACCACAATTTCAATCTCCTAAACAAGCGTTAATGCACGGTACTCTTTGGCCACAGTTATATAGCCCTTATCCAGACCCACATAAAAGGGGGGAAAAATCATGACAAAACAAATGCCACCAGAGTATTACAAGCTGCTGGAGGAACTCCAAGCCATTGATTTTGTGATTGTTGAGTTAAACTTGTATTTAAATACTCATCCGCATGATTTTGAAGCCATTAAGCAATTTAACGAAGCATCACAGCATTCCATGCACCTTAAAATTGAATTTGAAAGGCAATTTGGCCCACTTATGAATTTCGGGAAAAGTTACTCAAATTATCCTTGGGATGTGGATGACTCGCCATGGCCATGGCAGGTGTAAGTTTATATATTCGTGGAAATTGAGGGGAGTGACTAGTTTATGTTTTATTACGAAAAGAAGCTCCAATATCCTGTAAGGGTAAGTCAATGTAATCCAATGCTCGCAAAGTTTTTAGTTGAGCAGTATGGTGGAGCAGACGGAGAACTTGCTGCTGCTCTTCGTTACATGAATCAGCGTTATACCATTCCCGACAAAGTGATTGGTCTGTTGAATGATATAGCAATGGAAGAATTTTCACACCTTGAAATGATTGCGACGATGATTTATAAACTGACGAAAGATGCAACACCGGAAATGATGAAAGCAGCTGGATTAGGAGATCATTATGTGGCTCACGATAGTGCGCTATTTTATAATAATGCCTCTGGAGTGCCATGGACAGCATCTTATATCCAAGCAAAAGGAGATCCTATCGCAGACCTCTACGAAGATATTGCAGCTGAAGAAAAAGCACGTGCCACATATCAGTGGATCATTGATATGTCAGATGACCCAGATTTAAATGACGGACTGAAGTTTTTACGTGAACGCGAAGTGATTCACTCTTTAAGATTTAGAGAAGCTGTTGAAATATTGAAAGACGATCAAGGTAAGAAGAAAATTTTTTAAGAATAATAAATTCAACCCTTCGCTCTATTAAGCAAAGGGTTTTTTTGTGTTAGAATGATAGTCTTGTAAAACTCTTTAAAACGGGAAGATAAATTACCGAACTAGATTAGAAAGAATGGTGTAGAAGTGAATTTAAAGGCGTTAATATTAGCACTTATAACAGTTTTTATTTGGGGGTCAACCTTTGCTGCAAACAGCGTTGGTTTACAGGGGGGATATCCTGCAGGACATTTAGTTTTAGTCCGTTTCATTATTGCATCGATTCTCTTTATAATCATAGCATTATTACCAAACGTGAAGTTTAGATTACCAGCGAAAGAAGATCTGCTAAAGATATTCTTTTTAGGTGTATTAGGGATAAGCGTTTATCATATTTGTAATACATTTGGACAAGTTACAGTTAGTGCAGGAACAGCTGGGCTATTAATAGGTTCAGGCCCAATTTTCACTACTTTGTTTGCGATGTGGTTTCTGAAGGAACAACTAGGAAAAGTTGGTTGGTTTGGACTTGGCTTTGGTCTTTTAGGGATTGTCATAATCTCAATAGGCTCAGGGGATTCTTTCGGAATTTCTCCGGGGGTAATATTAATTTTACTTGCAGCAGTTGCTACTTCATTGTTTTTCGTTTTTCAAAAGCCTTTATTTAAGAAGTATACAGCTATCGAACTTACCGCCTACTTTACATGGGCTGGGACTATTCCATTTTTCGTATATACACCAGGGTTATTAGATACTGTACAAAATGCATCTGTAGAAGCAAATATTACTACTATTTATATTGGTATCTTTCCTACTGCTATTGCCTACTTAACTTGGGCAATTGCATTATCGATGTCATCTGCTAGTTCCATCTCAAGTGTCCTGTACCTAGAGCCAGTCATTGCGATTATCGTTGCTTGGATATGGATTAGTGAATTACCTACAATGATTTCAATAACAGGTGGAATCATTGCAATTTCAGGTGTCATTATCGTTAACTTTTTTGGGAAACGACACTCGTTTATTGCAGAACAGAAAGTAAAAACTAGCCTAAAATAAAGCAAGCCCATCCTAAAGTAGATTCTTTTAGGATGGGTTTTTCTTTCCATTATTATTTTTCACGGTGAACAATGTAATTTAGGAAATGTTTTAGGAATGTTGTATTTCGTGGAATATTTTCTATAGAATCCATTGCCTGACAATAGTGTTCCCACATCTCTTTTTTCGCACCATCGATACCAAGTATTGAAACGAATGTTGAATTGTTATTCAAAGCATCGATGCCAATCTTTTTACCAAGTAACTGTGAATCCCCTTCAACATCCAATAAATCATCTTTAATTTGAAAAGCAATTCCAGCGTGTTTTGCAAACTTCTTCAGAGCTTCTATTTCACCTTCAGTTGCTTGGGCTAAAATAGCTGGCATTATGAGACTTGCTTCGAACCCTAAACCTGTTTTATAAAAGCTAATCGTATTTAACTCAATGAGTGAGAGAGTTCTTCCTTTTGAAGCTAAATCCATCGCTTGACCTTGACACATTTCAGCAGTCATTTTGGCTGCATACTGGATCAGCTTCAACACAGATTTTGCATCAAATTTCTCCATCGATGCTTGTTCTTCAAATGCCTTTTGAGTTAAATAAAGCCCAGCTAATTCTGCAGTTGCAACATTATAAATTTGATGAACCGTTGGATGTCCCCGTCGTGTTGACGCATCATCTTGTGAAGGTAGATCGTCAAAAATTAATGAAGCAGTATGCATATATTCTAATGATTTAAGAAGTGGAAATAGGTCTGCTTCGTTTAATCCATAAATTTTTACTCCCATAAACCATGTAATAATAGGACGTAATCGTTTTCCACCACTGTCCAAACTATAGTTTGCAGCATCAATAACTGATTCTTTTACGGATAAGTTACTTTCCGAATCGATTTTTAGTTTATTGTTTATTTTAGTTTGAACTTCTTTTATAGTATTTGAAAATTGTTCGAGTTCTTCCTTCTCATTTTTAAAGGAAGTTAACATTTGGTCTCGTAAGAGTTTGTCATAAAAATCAACATCATCTGCTTTATTGATCATTTGTATAATAAGTTTTTGAATTTTACTGTTTCTTAATGCGAAAATACTCATTACATTTTCAAAAGTTTCAGTTCCATGCTTCTCTTTAAAACGCTTTAATCCATTGATGGCACGGTCTAATATAACTTCACGTGTTTTTTCATCTGAATGATAAACATGATGAATTAAATTGTAGATAACTGTCCAGTACATTTCGAAAGGATTGATTAAATCACTTCGCGTCTGATGGTGTTTTAAAAAATAAGTATACGGGGTTACAGCACCCTCTTTTTCATCTATAAACATATCTGCAAAATCATCTGCGAGTTGATTATAAATTCCGTAAAAGAAAGTCCGTTCTTCAAATCCTTCATCTTCCTCCACATTCACCATTGTCCGCGCAATTAGCCTTGAAGAAGATGATTTTAAAATAACGGGTATAAATAAATTTTCGTTTGAATAATGGCTGTAGCTTAAGTCTTTGTTTCGATCAACCTCTTGGGAATGGAAGAAAACATAGGATTGTTCATAAAATTTCGATTGTTCCTGCTGGCAATCTTTCATATAAATGAAGGCTTCTTTTAATTCTGAATGGATATATTGCATTAGCTTCTGATTTTTCTCCTGCCACTCCTCACCAAAATCCGGTACTCTACCTGTTAATAACGTCTCACGGATAATATTTGAATAACGATCTTTCTCATCTGCATTTAATACATTTGAATCTAGTAAATCATCGACAAATGGATAGGTTAGACCATAGGAATAGCCTAAACGGATTGCGTTTTCAAATTTTTGCACACGTTTATCTTCTGCATATGACTCATCCATTTCTTCATTTACATGCATCATTACGCCAGCTATGATTTTAATCAGCTTTCTTCTTGCATTTAATGCATCCATTTCTTCTGGTAAGTTTTTCGTTACATTTTGAAGTTTTTCAAACAACCAAATCATTGTTGTTTCTACTTTTTCTTTTTGCGCTTTCCGATACATTCCTTTAAAACTAAATAGTTCAGCAATTTCATCCTTATGATCTTTTGGATTTTTCATTTGCTCGATTAAGTTGTTTACAATATGGGTAATTCTTTTTTGTGTGGCTTTTGAATTCAAAGTTCTCCCTAAATCTCGTAAAAAAATATAAGAGACGCTTCGTTCTAAATAATCTTTTAATTTCCCTTTATTTTCAAGCCAATGGATATACTGTCGATAATCTAAATTGGAACGGGTATCTTTCCTACCCCCTATATATGACAGCACACCTGTATGAACATGATTTTTTTTCCACTTTTGAATGTCTTCTGTTAATGTTTGGACATATGTTTGTTCAAGTATTTGATCTTTTAATAAGGAAAAGTATTCATTCGCTTTCCTTTCAGCTTCCATATAACACCTATTTGCATCTATTACGTATATTTCATTCATCAAAACTCACCTTTACACATTTACTTTAAACATCCAAACAAAGACACTATCCTTTAAACTATATTATTTCTTTCATCATTTTAAAACGATATATAGTTGAATTGTTTAAAAAACAAAATAGCTTAACCAGCTAAACCGATTAAGCCTTTTATATTATTATTACTTCTTTATAGATATATTTCCATTATGCGTTCTTAACTGGATTATATTTTCACCATTCCCTTTTACTGTATCAAAGTATTCGGAACCAAAAACAGTTACATTTCCATTATGAGTTTTAAATTGATAAGTAACATTTTCAGGTTCAGATTTTGTAATAATTGTTACATCTCCATTATTTGTCTTAAGCTCCATTGGTTGATCAATAACATCTTTCGTTATGGTAATATCTCCATTATTCGTTCCACCAATTATCTTCCCATTTACATTTTCTAAAATTACTTTTCCATTACTTGAGTCTGTCATAACGGCTGAACTGTCTACATCTTTCAGAACAATTTTTCCATTATTAGTTTTTGTATTTAATTCTTTTACTTCTAAATGGTTAACAACGATTGCTCCTTTGTTTGTTTTTACTTCTATCGTCTCATACACTTCTTTAGGTAAAAACACATTTAACTTCGGAGTACGGAATGAAAAATCAAACGAAAACCAGTTAAACCAAGGTTCATCCACTTCAATATCAAGTGTGTTCCCTTCAACTTCAACTAATAAGTTATACTTGTCTTTATTGACTAATTCTACAAAAGGTCTACCATCAGTAACTTGTATATTAATGTCAGCATTTTTCGTATCAATCTCTATCTGATTAAATTGTTTACCCTCAATTTGAACATCTTCTCTGCCGCCACCTGTAAAGAATCCCCAAGCTACATTAACTAAACTAATTCCAATAAGAAAAACAAGAATTATAATTATATAGGATTTTTTCATTTTCATATCGCCCTCTCAATTGTTTGCTATAACTACATGATAAATGAAAGTAAATAAAAGCAACATGCCCCTCATATGTAAATTCATCTACGTCTTGAGCCCTATTTCAGTCTGGTAGTTGAAGAATTAAAACTTAAAAACTACACTGCTAGATTTAGCGAGTGTAGTTTTGAAATATCCTATTAATTTTTTACATTTTCAAGTACATCATCAATCGTTTTCGCTACAGTATGCGGAATTGGTTTCCACTCAACCTTTTTAAATAAGGCAACAATTGCAATTGGAATATACGTAAACATAAATAATGGAAAAGTAAAAGAATACATAATTTTTTTCCAACCAGTGCTATGAATTCGATTCCATTCTGAAATGGTTGTAATAAACCCTATTACAAACAAAATGCTATAGTACCAAACAAAGGATTTAATAATCGACATCGTAGTAACAAGAATAATTTCCTTCTCATTAATAAAACCTAGGATTGCAGCTAAATAGAAGCTACTATTTACAGCTATACTAAAACAAGTTATTAGCATTGCTGGCATAAGGGTCATTGCCATATCATAACATGAAAATCTATTTCCCCTTTTAAACAGAATCCCACCAATTAAACGTTTTCCGTAATTACTAAAAACTTGATAGAATCCTTTTGCCCAACGTAATCTTTGATGCCATGATTGCTTAAATGTAATTGGTTGTTCATCATAAAGGACAGCATTTCTGCAATATCCAATTTTCTCTCCTTTAAGAATTTGAGAAACAGAGAATTCAATATCCTCAGTTAACAGATGGTGAACCCAACCACCATTTTCTTTAAATATGTCTGACTTTACTAAAAAACCTGTACCAGAGATTGCACAACTATTGTTCAGTGTCATTCTAGGTAAGTTAAAATACTCTGCTTCATGTAAAAACCAAAGTCCATAACCTGCTGATATCCAATTTTGGTCATAGTTTTTGGAGTTCCGGTAGCTAGTGATTACGCGGTATCCTTCGTTAAATGTTTTATTCATTTCTGCAATATAGTTTTTGTCGAGTAGATTATCAGCATCTAGAACAAGATATCCATCATAATTCTTATAAGAATATTCCTTGTCAATAAATTTCAACATAAAATCTAAAGCATAACCTTTACCAACTTGATCTGTGTTAAACCTTTCTTTTACAATTGCACCAGCTTCTTTAGCAACAAGTGCCGTTTGGTCTGTACAGTTATCCGCAACAACAAATATATCGATAAATTCTTTCGGGTATCCCTGTGCATGAATACTGTTAATGAGTTGACCTATTACAACTTCTTCGTTTCTTGCTGCAATAATTACACCAATTTTGTTGAGTTTAATATTATCCTTCCCTCGCTTAAGCGCTCGTTTTGCCTTAAAAGCAATGATCATATAAATCATTTGATATAAATACATAAAAGCAAATAATAAAAACATAAAAAAATTAAAGTTTTCTATAAATGTTGTAATTTGAGAATTCAAGTTTATGCCTCCACATGGAACATGATGAAAAGACTTTTATTAACTACTTTTAAAATGAGATTGTATAAATATAAGACGAATAGATCCCAAAAACGTTTTAATTTTTTCTGTAAATTTTGTAAAATTTTTACCTACACTTTGTAAATCGTCTTATATCCCCTATTTGAACTCAATATTTCTAGTTATATCCCTTTTGTGGAGTAAAAATGCATAATATGTAAATTTTTGTTGGAAATGATTAGTTTTACTTATTTTCCTCACAAAAAAAGCTGTTTCTATAGACAAAATATCTATAAAAACAGCTTGAATTAAATTTTATTGATTTTCAGCTTCCCACTTTGCAACTTCTTCTCGTACAATTGGAGCGACTTCTTTACCTAGTAATTCAATTGAACGCATTACATCTTCATGCGGCATTGAACCTACTGGGCAGTGAAGCATGAAACGAGTTACTCCGACGCTTTTGCGAAGGTAAATGATTTTTTCTGCGACGGTTTTAACATCACCAACATATAGTGCCCCTTCTAAGCTACGGGCATGATCAAATGTCTCTTTAGTATATTGTCCCCAACCGCGCTCTCTCCCAAGTACATTCATAGCTTGTTGAGTTGGAGGGAAGAATTTTTCTACTGCTTCCTCAGTCGTGTCTGCTACGAAACCATGGGAATGCGATGCAACCGTAAGTTTTGATATATCATGTCCTGCCTGTTGTGCAGCTCGGTAATACAATTTAACTAGCGCACCAAATTGTAGAGGACTGCCTCCAATAATTGCTAGTGCAAGAGGTAATCCTAGCACACCCGCACGGACCACAGATTGAGGTGTTCCTCCACTAGCTATCCAAATTGGTAACTGTTCTTGCTCTGGTCTAGGATATACACCTCTGTTATTAATAGAAGGGCGATGTTTTCCTTCCCAATTTATTATTTCGTTATCACGAATTTTTAGTAATAAATCTAATTTTTCATCAAATAACTCATCATAATCTTTTAAGTCGTAACCAAATAACGGAAATGACTCGATAAAGGAGCCTCTCCCCGCCATAATTTCAGCACGTCCATTTGATATTGCATCGACAGTTGAGAACTCTTGGAAAACACGTACAGGATCATCTGAAGACAACACTGTAACCGCACTCGATAGTCGAATATTTTTTGTTCTGGAAGCTGCTGCTGCTAATAACACTGCAGGCGTTGAACAAGCGTAATCTTTTCTATGGTGTTCTCCCACCCCGTATATATCTAAACCAACTTCATCTGCAAGAACAATTTCTTCCACTACTTCACGTAATCGTTCTGAATGACTAATTACTTTACCCGTTTTAACGTCTGGTGTTGTTTCTACAAATGTCGTTAAACCTATTTCCATAATAATTTCCCCCAATCTGCCCGCTTCAATAGTTATATCTTATTATGTAAATCATACATTACTACTTGTTGAACTTTCAATTTTCCTGTCTATCAATAGAACTTCAAAAGATTTTCTTATATTTCTACACTTTTGGAAAAGAATATTTAGTAAGTTACCTGTAAGATTGGCGAAATTAACAATTTGCAATGCAATACATCACTTTAATTATACTGTTGAACTTTGGAGGAAGATTCATGAATTTATTACAAGTTCGAAAAGGACAATTTGTTTACTACAACAATGAGTTACACAAGGTATACGCAGTCAAAACAATGTTTAAGCAATCAGTTCACCTATATCGATTACGAGATATGACACAACATTTATGTATTGCAAAAGAGATTGAAAAATATCAACCAAAAGAATTCGATAGTTTTATTTTTAACAAAAAGAGATACACACTAAGTAAAGAAAGAATTGCACAAGTTGGCGACTATATACTAATTACGAATCCAGACCCAGATTATTTCGATCATTACTCTTTAAATGAGATTGAAATCGTTGCATCTGTCGAATCAAAAGGAGTAGTTACTGAAAATTCAAATGGAATTAAACATAGTGAATACTTGTTAATGGTTCCAGGACGATTAGAAATTAGCAATCCAATCGATTATCAAGTTAAAGATAATTCCATAGATGATGACGAAACCCAAAATGAGTTACTGGATGATGAATTTATACCTTCAATTGGCGATGTGTATAGGAAAGTTGATAATCAACTTGAAGCAATGGTTATTGCAATACAAGGAACAACTGTATTTCTAGGTGGTGGGTTCCAACTACATCAAGAGGAAATATTAAATCAAGAAAAGTGGGAGTTTCTATTTAACATACAAGATCATAACTCATAATTAAATTTGTACAATATATAACTAAACAGGTTGTATATAAAAACTAAACGAGGCTGGGACATAAGTGAAAAGGTACAATCCATCATTCAAATTGGATTGTACTTTTTTAATATAGTGACGTTCGTTTCCGATGCATGCTTCGCTTTCCGCAGGGAAGCCATGAGCCTCCGGGAGCTAAAGCTCTCCGGGGTCTCATGACTGCTTCTACGTCCTGCAGGACAAGGAATGCTTCCTTGAATTATCATCGCAACGAGAAAATACTTTAGTATTTTCGAGAGAGTCTTCGCATGCCTCTCCAACGAACGACTTTCTAATAGCAGATTTTTATCATACGTAATACTGACTCTTGGTTGAAAGTTATCTTTTGTCCCAGCCTCAGTTCCTTTTTCAGTTTTAGTATTTATGATTTTCTAACTTCTTTCATCAAATACTCTACGAATTCCTCATCACGTACAAGCCTTGCCTCAAAAGTTCTCTTTAAAAAGATTTCAGCCTCTAAATAACTTTCGAAAACCTCTTTTAAAATGACTTTATTATGCTCAATAATCCATTTCTCATCTTTAGGGTAAACAAAAAACAAATCATTACTTCGACTTTTATACATAGCACCAAATGTAGATTCTTTTAAATTATGTCGATTTCGTTTTGCATCTTCTTGAATAGCATCAAAGTGGAATGTATCTAATACATATAGTTTATATGCTTCTTCAACTAAATTACACCCCGAAGCTTTTTGATGACCACCACCACCAAAATGTCCTGCAATTTCTGACACGTCTATATGATTATGGATTGTACGGAACGAAATTCGTTTCCCCCCCATATTCAGGATAGCTATATAATCTAGATGTGGATGCTCTTTTCCTAACTCATTTCCAAGTTCTGAGTGATAGGACTCAGCGTAAACAACCCCAGCAAAATAATTTCCAACCTTTGCTTGTACGATTTCTCTACGTTTTCGTCGTATATATCGTTCAATTTTATCTTCTTCCATGTTAAGAAGTCTCTTTTCAAACTCATCAAAATCAAAACGATCACTTGTTTGCAAACGCTCTAACATTGTTTCTTCAAACTCGTCAATCGACACTAAATAAAATAATGAGTTTAATGAATGAGCTTTATGGTTTTCATTTTTCTCCCATTCCCAAGTATCATACTGTCTTACAAGCTCAACAAATTCGGTAATTGCTGTAGACTTAGTTAAATAATTATTATTTACTAAGTATTCGAAAAAGAGCGATGTCGCACTCGTTAATCGGCCTATATCGTCTTCAACTAGTACATATCCCCATTGATATTCATCGAAATGCTGCGCAGTTTTGTGATGATCGATTAGTTGGACATTTCCAGTTTTTTCATAAAACTGCTGCAATTTATGCTCATTTTCCTCATTTGGGGATAGATCCGTTATAAACAAAAATGTCTCCGGAGAATCTTTTTCTAAAAAATATTCAATTTCTCGATTTAGGGATGATATAGAATTATAGCGAACTGTCACATCTTGACCAAAGGCAAGTTTCGCCAAAATTCCGCATCCAACCCCATCTAAATCGTTATGGGATAGCAACTTATACATTTTTCCACCTCAAAGTAATTATCATTAGTGAGTTAATTTTCTCTCTACATTTCTCAGTATAACTCGACTACGTGGAATGCTTGGAAATTCATTCATTTCAAAAGTTAAATCTTGTTCAGGCACTTCGTAATCCATATGATTTACTAAATAATCTAAACTTACTTTCATCATTTCTATCGTTAACTGCTCTCCAGCACAGCGGTGACCTGTTAAATATTCACCTCCACCTTGAGGAATAAAACTGAAACGATCATTACCTTGGTCTGCAAAGCGGTTTGGGTTAAATTCTTGTGGATATAACCATAAGTTTTCATCATGATTTGTGCCATAAATGTCTAAATAAGCTAATGTACCCTTTTCAATTTTATAATCTCTCCATGTAAAGTCCTCTTTAACTTTTGCAGCGATAAATGGGAAGAACGGATAATATCTTCTTACTTCATCAATGAACATATAGGTATATTTCTCATCTGCATTTTTTAGTTTTTCTATTTCATCAGGATGTTCAATTAGTGCCAATGCAACAAAGTTTATATAGACTGCTATCGCTACCATAGGTCTATAAACATTTAACAATTCAACAACAACGATTGAAGGATCAAGTAAGTTTCCATCTAAATCTTTGTACCATGTATATTGATATAATGCTGTATCTTCTGGTGGTATAAGTTTACCTTCTCGAATTTTCCCAACTAATTCGCCCATCCACTTTTCTACATTATTTTGGGCATTTCTTCCCTTCCAATGATTTGGACCTATTGCTCCAGCTCCTTCAAACATCTCACTTAGTTCTTTAGTAAGCCATTTTATTTCTTCTTCTTCAACAAGAACTCCCGCCCAAGTGCATGCTACCTTACATAGAAGCTCCTTAACTTCATCATACAAAACAATGTCTTCCTTTTTTGTCCAGTGATCTAGCGCTTTTTCCCAATATTGAATTGCTAGCTCTTGAAATTTCTTTATATTTTTTTCATTCATGATAGACATGTGCATCTCTTTTCGGTGTCTATGCGCTTGCCCATCAAGCGATTGAACGCCGTTTTCGCCAAATAAAGTTTGCACTAATCGGTTAGGTGCTGCACCTTCACGATGAAATAAGTGTGTATCATAAAATACTTGAGCAGCATCCCTTCCACTCATACATAATGATTTCTTCCCCATAATGCGCGTTTCGAAAATATTGGAATTGAAACTCCTCTTTCTATTTAAAATAAACTCATAACCTTCTTTTAATAGAGGTAATGTATGATCGATTCCATCTTCCCTAGGTATTTGATTATTCGACATAAAGCGACATCTCCTTAGTTTCGTTAGTAAAAATGAATGTTTAAAATTACACATTCTTCGACCTCAATCATAATTTGTGCAAATTTTGTCGATACTATTAGCTAAATACAGATTGACCTAAATTAGTTCATACTAATGATCTGTTTTTGCAGATTATGTTCAATTCGGCAAATAAAATGATTAAAGGATGACAGCAATGAGTCGACATACTTCAAAGGTAAGAGAAAATAGATTAACACACTTACTATTACTTAGTTTTTTAGGATTTGGAATTGTAATTGCAATATTTAATTGGCTATCCATTGAGCCTAGTTTTACGAATGTTCAATTCTATCTAATCCTTTTTGTGGTACTAGCATTTTTATATAAACCATTTGGTTCTTATTGTATGAACAAAATAATTGTACTTTTGAAATCTTTTGCTAAGCCGTTTAAAAAGATGACTTATAGTAAAATGTACAAAGTTGACATGAAAAGGATAAATCAATTAAATTGTGTTGAAGTAGCTCAATTTTTAAAGCCAATTTTAGAAACACAAGGTTATACTACCGTATTAAAAAATGGCTCAGAGCTAGGAGCAGACTTAATCATCAAAAAAGGTATAAAAACTTATGTAGTTCAAACAAAACGTAAGAGTGAGAAAGTTGGTCCTGGTACAATCCACGAGGCGATAGAGGCGCTAAATCAATACGCTGCAAACGGAGCAATTGTAATAACAAACCAATACTACACATCATCTGCTAAAAAGTTGGCAAAGCGTAAGGGAATCAAGTTAATTGACAGAGATGAACTTACGAAAATGTTAAAAACGACAAATAAAAAATATCGCTTTGCTGCAGCTTTTTCATTCATATTAAATAAATAACTTAAGTGCCAGGTACTCAAACAATTTATAATTGCTTGAGTGCCTGGTATTTTTTATGTGATACACTAAAGTACATATAAGTTATGTGAAAGGTAGCGATTCTATGGAGATTAAAACTGTTTCAATTATCGGATTAGGTGCTTTAGGAATTATGTACGCACACCATTTTTCAAAAAAATTCTCAAAGGAAAATGTTAGAATAATTGCTGATCAAGACCGTATTAATCGTTATTTAAAAACTGGAATTTATTGTAATGGAGAACTTTGTGATTTCAATTATGTAACACCTGAAGAGTCCATTCCACCTTCTGATTTAATTCTTTTTACTGTTAAATTCGAAGGCTTACAAAATGCAATTCGATCCGTAATAAATCATGTCGGACCAAATACGATCTTTATGTCTGCTTTAAATGGCATTATTAGCGAGGAAATGATTGGTGAGGCATTCGGTTTTGATAACGTCTTATATTGTGTTGCACAAGGGATGGATGCGGTTAAAGTTGACAATCAATTAACATATCATCATAAAGGAAAGCTCGTTTTCGGAGATCGTAAATCAGGTATAATCTCTGAACAAACAAGAGCTGTAGAAAAGTTTTTTCAACTTGTAGAGCTACCTTATGAGATTGACACAAATATGAAACATCGAATTTGGGGCAAATTCATGTTAAATGTCGGAGTAAACCAAACAGTAGCAGTTTATAAAAGTAACTATGGAGAGGTTTTAAAAGAAGGTGAAGCCCGTCAAACTATGATTGCTGCAATGCGTGAAGTTATAAAAGTAGCAGAAAAAGAAGGTATTGGGCTATCAGAAGATGATTTGAGTTATTGGTTAACCGTTCTTGGTACCTTAAGTCCCGAAGGAAAACCATCAATGGCACAAGACGTTGATGCAAAGCGTTTAAGCGAAGTTGAACTTTTCTCTGGAACAGTATTAAAATATGCACAAAAACACAACATTAACGTTCCTGTGAACAAATTGTTATACGAAAAAATTTCTTCCATTGAAAGTGAATATGTTCGCTAAAACTTGGCGATAACTTTACTGAAATAAGAATCCACCAAAATTTAAAGAGGCTGATTCTAGAAGAATCAACCTCATCCATATACGTTTAATTATTCGCTTGGAGTTCTACCTCTTAATTGTGCTTCAGCCATTTGCACAAGGCGTTTGGTAATCTCTCCACCTACTGATCCGTTAGCGCGTGAAGAATTATCTGCTGATAACTGAACACCAAACTCTTGTGCAATTTCATATTTCATTTGATCCACTGCAGCTTGTGCCCCAGGAAATACTAACTTATTTGAACTACCGTTGTTAGAAGCCATTTCTTTCACCTCCTTGTGTATTTTAGAATGCACGAAGGAGGCTTTTTTAATACATTAATAAATATTTACAATAGATATGAATAATCATTTATCAATTTAACTTTTAAATTAATAAGGGAAAAAATATAAACTAAAGAGTTCTACTACAACCAATTCTCCGTTTTAATTGCGCTCTCTACAACATACATTAAATTACCAAAATAATTGGGATTTGAGGGGAGAGAACTTGTTTGGTTAAAAAAAGTCAGGACAGTTTCGATTTAATATTTTATTCTGTTGGACTAGCCTTAACATTTTTAATGTTTTTATTTTCTAGATGGTTATCTAAACCAATAATGGCGGAACTTGAATTAGGGACATCCTTAGTTGATCTTGTTTTTGATGGCAATGACCAAATTAGCTTTTTCATGAATTTACTTTTGCCAACCTTATTAATATTTACAGGAATATTTATATTAATTGTATTGTTATTTCAAATGGGGAAAGCCATTGTTTCAAAACGCGATTCAAAATTTAATAAACTGCTTTTGATATTAATTGCACACGTGATTTTTATTGATCTAATTTTCGCAGTGAAAAACGGCTGGCAATTACTTTTATTAAATTTTCAATATATCTTAATTTTAATTGTTTTACTTATTGTTATTGGTACTACTTTTAAATACTTTGTATCTTTGAGAAAATAATTTTCAAATAGCCTGATACATATAACATCTAGAGAAATAGTAAAACCCGACATTCTTTAAGAAGGTCGGGTTTTACAGTCTTATTTTATAAATATTACGGAATCACCAATGTTATATTTCTGCTGTATATTTTCACCTTCATATACCCAACTTAAGTTTACAATTCCTTCATCAAGTATATTTCGAATTTCTTCATTAGTCACATTACCTGTATATAAGAGTATTTCTGCTTCATGAATAAATTGGTACTTTTCTTTGTTATTAGACTCCTTATATTTTGCACCTAAATAAATATCATTACCAAACAGTTCACTAAAATATTGAGGAATACGTACTTCCAGATTTTCAATTTCGTTAGGATAATTTACTTTCAACGAAAATGATACTTCCTGATAGTTGTTTTGGTCTTTGGACTTATTTTTTTCATAAGATCCTAATTGCATAAATGTTTCTTCATCAATTGGTGAGATTTCTGTTCGTAATAATACTGCAGGATTCTTTTGTGAATAACTGTATAATCCGATAGCCAACATTCCTAACATAAGGTAACAAGCTATTTTTATCGATAATTTATATTTCATATAATCACCTGTAACTCATTATTATTTAGGACTCTCTATTTCAAAGTTGTTATTTAAACTATTCCTATAGTTATCCTATATGCTTCATATTTACATTTAATTAACAAAATATAAATAAAATTAACAAAACACCTCCATCTACGATAGGTTATGTTAATCTGAATTTTTTAAAATTTTGAGTATTGCTTTCCATTGTGAAAAGGGGTATTATTTGTTTAATTATATATTTTCTTATTTCAAATTTTGAAGTAAGGATAGAGGCGCAAAAACCATTAGTACACAACTTGAGGATAATGAGATCCGTTGAAAATTGTGGAAAGGGGAATTTGCCGAAGTTTCAAGAAACCTCATTGTTCTTGGAGCTGGTTCTGCATTAAATAAGTGCAGGATTGTCATGTAGGAAACTATATGGAGGGCTATCTTACGCGAAGGAAATGAACTTTATTTCTAAGCAACAACGAGCCCTCGTTGTTGCTTTTTGCGTTTAATACTAACGCCCTTCTCCCTCTAATTTCTAATAAAAAAGGTTAAGGATGTGGAGAAGAAATGAATTTTGGAAGAATTTTAACAGCAACGGTAACTCCTTTTGATGAAAACGGTGAAATCGATTGGAATGCAACTGAAAACTTAATTAATTATTTAATCGCAAACGGAACTGATGGTTTAGTCGTATCTGGTACTACAGGAGAATCTCCAACATTATCTGAAGAAGAAAAAGTACTATTATTTAAATTTGCTGTAAAAGTAGTAGATGGACGAATTCCTGTTATTGCAGGTACTGGCTCATACAACACAAAAGCATCGATCGAACTAACAAAACAAGCTGAAAATGCTGGTGTTGATGGTATTATGCTTGTTACTCCTTACTATAACAAACCTTCTCAAGAAGGCATGTATGAGCACTTTAAAGCAATTGCTAACGTAACTACACTGCCGATTATTCTTTACAATATTCCAGGTAGAAGTGCTGTAAACCTATCTGTTGAAACTGTAATTGAGCTATCAAAAATAAAAAATATCGTTGCAATTAAAGAAGCTAGTGGCAATTTAAATGCTATGGCTGAAATGATTGAAAAAACACCTGAGGACTTTTCTTTATATAGTGGTGATGATGGATTAACAATTCCAGTTCTATCAATTGGTGGTACTGGTGTAATTTCTGTATCCTCACATATTATTGGAAATGAAATGCAAGCGATGATTAAAAAGTTCCAGCTTGGAAACTTCCAAGAAGCAGCTCGTGATCACCGAAGACTTCTTCCAATAATGAATATATTATTTGCTACACCAAATCCAACTTCTGTTAAAGCTGCATTAAATTTAAACGGTATTCCAGTTGGTGGTGTTCGACTTCCGATGACACCATTAAACGAAGACCAGTTAAATACATTACGCTCAGTGTTGGATCAATACTTGCAAGATGAAATCCTATTATAGAGACCTTTCTTTTGAGTGGTGGAGTATTCCCCACTCTCTTTTTGTTTATTTATTTTTTCTTAACACGTATAATTACACTAACAGTTAAATTCTTCCTTTATAAGGGGTGTCATGATGAATACATACAAAATCGCAGTAATTCCTGGTGATGGCATTGGGTTAGAAGTAGTACCTGCAGCTATTGACGTATTAAATAAAATTGCAGAGATTGATGGAAGTTTTCGATTCGAGTGGACGTATTTCCCTTGGGGATGTGACTACTACTTAGAACATGGGGTTATGATGCCTGAGGATGGTATTGAAACATTAAAAAAATATGATCAAATCTTCTTAGGTGCAGTTGGCATGCCTGAACTCGTACCAGACCATATATCACTTTGGGGATTACTAATCAAAATTCGCCGTGAAATGAAACAGTCAATAAATGTTCGTCCAGCCAAACTATTAGCTGGACTTGAGTCACCTTTAAAAAATCCCCAAAACTTTGATATTACCGTTGTTCGCGAAAATTCGGAAGGTGAATATTCCGACAGTGGCGGTCGTATACATAGTGGATCAGATGAAATTGCCATTCAAAACGCAGTATTTACACGAAAAGGCACTGAAAGAGCAATGCGTTATGCTTTCGAATTAGCTAAAAATTCAAAAGGCCATGTAACAAGTGCAACGAAATCCAATGGACTAACTTACTCCATGCCATTTTGGGATGAAGTATTTGAAACTGTAAAAGTTGATTATCCAGAAATTAAAACAGTTTCCAATCATATCGATGCTTTAGCTGCTTATATGGTTATGAAGCCACAAGAATTAGACGTAATTGTTGCTTCTAATTTATTCGGTGATATACTGACAGATTTAGGTGGAGCTATTATGGGAAGTATCGGAATAGCACCTGCTGCTAACTTGAATATTGAACGTGAATACCCTTCCATGTTTGAACCTGTTCATGGTTCAGCACCTGATATTGCTGGAAAAGGTATCGCAAATCCAATCGGCCAAATTTGGACAGGTAAAATGATGTTAGATTTCTTAGGCAATCATGAAGCGGGTTCGCGTCTATTAAATGCCATTGAAAAAACTTTGGCTTCAGGTATTAAGACAGGCGATATTGGTGGAACTTCTACATTAAGTGAAGTTAAAGAAGCAATTATTAAAAATTTAATATAACGATGAAGGATCTCTTTCACAATGAAAGAGGTCTTTTTATGTTAGATGAGCTGTAATTAGAATTAAGTTAGGTTAGATTCAAGCTATTAAGCGGCACTTATTAGAAAAAACGAATGACTTATTAGAAAATTCGAGGTGGTTATTAGAAAATATCGAAAAGTTATTAGAATTTAAGCTAGTCCCAAGCCTCTGTGGGCTAATTATTAGAAAACATACAGAACTTATTAGAAAATCCGTGATAGTTATTAGAAATTATTGAGGAGTTACTAGAATCTAACGGCAAACTTAAATAACAAAGCCTCAAACACTTAAAAGTGTTCGAGGCTTCCATAATCTTTATAATTCCGAACTTGGAATACTAATCGTTGGATGACCTGCTGCATAAGGTGCTATTTCGTACTGTTGGAATAGCAAATCGATACCACTATCAGTAAAGTAAAATTGTGTTTGATCATTCACTGCAAAGTCCCCAATCATTTCCTCATCGAAGAACAGATCCTGATTTTCTTTTATATATTTTTTAACATACGCGGTTAAACTTGCAAACTTTGACTCATTTGAGATGATGTCTTTTAATGTATATCTATCCCCTGTTTGTGTATCAAAGTTGTATATTGTTACCGGCTCAATACCATGAGCCCCACCAGAATATGTAGCATCATAAATTAAAACACTCAACTTGCCATCATGATTGTACTTAACTTCATAGCTAGTAATGTAACTATATTCACAAGAGTACGGGAATTCCTTACAATGCTCTTTGTCTTCTTCTTTAAATTTCTCCATTTCGTTTTTCAACTTTAGGTAACCCTCATAAGAAGATTTTATATGGGCAATAAAAACTTCATTAATTTTTCCTTGCACATTTTGATCCTTCATATTAGTCACTTGTGGATAAACTAAAAAATCCTCTTTATAGGTTTTTGACTCGACAGAAACAGATGTACCAGATAATTCACTTACTTCAATCGTGTTCGATGGTTGTTCAAAATCAACGTAAGAAAATAATGCACTAAAACTAAGGAATAACTTGAATAAATTCGTAGCAATCATACCTGTCACCTCATTCCAATTTCCTTCGTTTATCATGAGCTAATAATATTAAATCATACAATTTAAAGAACAAATTCACTTATTTGACTAATTATTTTTTAATTTTCATGAATAGACTTTTAATATTAGCTTACTAAAACATAGAAAGGTAGGCAAGCGATGGAAAATGGGATCACCTTTCAAAATATAAGTGAAAAAAGAATGTCCTTCGAGCAAGTATTTCGCTGTATCATTCAATTTATGGAAAAAGACCCTACCGGAAATTTTCGATTAATGTTTGGAACGGATTCACAAGTTCATGGGAGTTTAACAAAATTTATTACTGGCATCGTTATTCAACAAGAACGGAAAGGTGTTTGGGCGTGTTTCCGTAAAGTTATTGTTCATAGAAAAATGACCAATTTACATGAACGAATTTCTTATGAAACATCCTTAACGGAAGAAGCTGTGTCGATGTTTACAAAAGAGAAAAAAGAGCAATTAATACAAATTGTGTTGCCTCACATCTACAAGGGAGCAAGTTTTACTATTGAAGGCCATATTGATATTGGTTCAGGCAATCGCAACAAAACTCGTATATTTGTAAACGAAATGATATCTCGCATGAAATCGATTGGGTTAGAGGCAAAGATTAAACCCCATTCATTTGTGGCAAGTAGTTATGCAAATCGATTTACGAAATAACCTCGTCTTATAAGAAATATGAAGTTAGTTTACTAGCAATCCTCAAAAGAGAAGATGTAGGAAAACATTAACATTTTAATTTTCCTTCCTTAAATTAGAACAAGAAAAATATAAACATTTCCATTTATAGTATGATACTATAATTTTAATAGTTAACCTGAAAATAAATTGAGTTAACGTAATGTTTAAGGGGGAAAGTTAATGGTTCAACTACGTGGTCACCACCTGTTTTGTCTTTTAGGTTATCGAGGCATGGGCTATTCAAAGGAATATATAGAAAATATGACGAAGCTTCACCAAACATTGAGAAGCCATCCTGAAACACTTGTTGAATTAGTTGAAGGGCCTGACCAATTGTGTGAGAAATACCCCAATTCAGGAGAGTATCATTGCAAAAATCAAAATATCTATGTGAGAGATGCAGTAATATTAGAAAAAATGGGGCTCAAAATCGGAGAAAAACTAATGTGGCAAGAGATCGAAAGCAGGGTAAAAAAATTTGTTGTTCCCTCGGATATTCAAACTGTTTGCGAAACATGTAATTGGAAATCTTACGGTGTTTGCGAGGAAGGTATCCAGCATATTCTTGAAGGCAAGGGGCTATGGGAAGTGAAATAACCTCTTGCCTTTGTTTCATCTAATAAAACGCACTTCTTTAACAAAAGAAATGCCAAGGGAATTTTAATTTTTTAGAATTAGTTCGTCTATTTTTTCAGCAACTTCTTCAACCGTAACTTTTAAACTAACAGAAAGTTCTTTGTTAAAGATAGGTGTTACTTGTTTTAAAATTTGCTGGTCTTGACTTGCTAATTTCTTGCCTTCTTGTTCCAATTCATATTTCTTTCTCAAAATTGTATTTAACATTTGAGCAATTTTAAAATCATTATTTGTCTCTAATATCTTTTGATAGTTGTTTACTCGGTCAATTGCACGATCGTTCCACTCATCAGATGGATTTTTAAACGTTTCTAATAATAATTCTGCCTTTTCTTTAGATGCGATTGGTGTTAATTTTGAATCATCTGAATTTACTGGGTGAAATAGCTTCAAGGTTTTATCGTGGTGTGAACGTAAAATATAGTAAGATTTTGTATTTCCCGAAAATGTTTGTTCTTGGATATCTTCAACAATACATACTCCATGTGCACCATAAAAGACTGTATCCCCAATCGAAAACATTATACATATCTCCTTTTTGTTCAACTTAAAAGAAATCAAAGAGCGCAATCGATAACACGAAGGAGCGCTCTTTGAAATCATATATTTTATAATCTAATTATCTCACATTTTACAGTCTATTTGTAATAGCCTGAATTTTATTTTTTTATTGTTCTGGTGTTCTAATAACAAGTACATTTGTGGAATGCATATTCTGCTTCTGTTGAACCATCAACTGCTAATAAATACTTTTAAAATGATTTGTCATTTTAAAACTTCCCTTCTTACCCGAGCTTAATCTATGAAATTATTGTTTCTTTGGATTTTTTGTAAAGAATGATAATACTAGAATGATTACAGCAACTACCGCGACAAATGTAAATGCAGTTTGAGTACCTGCTGCAAGAATCTCTTGTTGTGAACTGCTTGGTGAATTAGTCTCAAAATTCTTTTGACCAGTTGTAAATAATGTAATTGCAATAGATGTACCTGCAGCACCTGCAACTTGGTTTAATGTGTTCATAGCGGCAGCACCATCCGCATACCATTTACGTGGTAATACGTTCATAGCATTTGTTTGAGCTGGCATCATAACAAACGTCATACCAAAGAACAGAATAATGAATGCTAAAATTACTAGCCATAAAGATGTTGTTGCCGATAATGTTGTAGCAAAAATGACTGTACCGATAACAATAAATAATGCACCAAAGATGATAAATCCACGAGCATTACCGCCTGATTTATCAAATAATCCACCAACAACAGGAGCTAAAATAACGTTCACTGCGTTACCTGGTAATAATGATAAACCTGCTACAGCAGCACTTACTAATAATGCACCTTTTAAGTACATCGGTAAAAGAATACCTGCAGCTAAAATAATTAAGATCCCTAGGAACATTGTTAATGTACCTAATGTGAACATTGGAATATTAAAAACACGTATATTAATCATTGGCGTTTCCATTTTTAACTGACGAATTCCGAATAACAATATTGCAATTAGACCAATTAAAATTGGTAACCAAACAATTATTGCTGTAAAGACATTACCTGCTAACATACTCAAACCGTAAATAACACCCACTAAACCAACCGTTGATAAAAGTATTGATAATAGGTCGATTTTTGGTTTTGTTATATCGGATGCATTATCTAAATTAAAACTACTAAACAATAAAAGAACATAAAGAATTGCTACAATCCAAAAAATCCAAGTCCAATCTAATGCACTAATAATGAACCCTGCTAATGTTGGACCTACTGCTGGAGCAGTTGTAATAACCAGCCCCATAACCCCCATCACTAACCCACGTTTAGCTACCGGGAAAATAACTAAAACAACGATATTCATTACTGGAATGATAATCCCAGTACCAATCGCCTGAACAACACGCCCTGCCATCAGCATTGGGAAACTAACAGCTAAAGCCCCAAGCAATGCGCCTGCTAAAGATAATATCAAACCAGCAATAACTAATTGCTTTGTTGTAAACCAACGTACTAAAAATGCCGAGATTGGAACAAAAATTGCTAATACTAATAAATACCCTGTCGTTACCCATTGAGCTACTGTTTGGTCAACAACGAACTCACCCATTATATCTGTCAACGCCATATTTAATGCCGTTTCACTAAATAGTCCAATGAATGCACCTGCCATCAATACAAATGCTATTAATTTTGGATTTCTTACTTTCAAATGTGATTCCATTTTTATCTCCTTCTATCTATGAACTATGACCATTCGTGGAAATGCTTCTGAAATAACTTTTAATGGTTTGCTTGTATCCTTATCACCCAAAGCCTACCAACCGGTCTGTTTGTAACTTTATCAAAAATTTTCTTTAGAATTCAAGATAATTTACATACTGTTATAGTACATATTTTCACATTTTAGACACATTAGATTTGTTTTTATATAAAAACAATTTCAACTTGTATCCCATATGAAAACCTTTACAAGTCCATCAATTCAACATTAAACGCTGTCAATGGTTTAAACGTAAATTTTAAATAAAAAATTATTATTATTAATACTATTTTAAAGTTAAAACAATCCATTTATATAATCCTAATTTATTTTCCAAATAATAAATCTGAAATTTTATAATGTTTTATTAATTGGAAAAATTATTCTGTTGTATAACAGTTGCACTGCTGTTATACTTTAAATAATTAATAGAGCAACACTTTTCAATTGTTCTACTAAAATGTTATTTTTCTTTTTACAAATAAAATAAATAATATAAATATTTTTATTTTCTTGTTTCCCTAATAAGAGAATCGTGTTAAACTATTTTCTATTAAACTGTCCATTCAGACAGTACAAATGTTCACTGTAAAAATATTTATTTATTAACTTGGGGGTACAACATGAAAAACATCATTGTTAAATGGACAGAAATTAGTTTAGTTGGACGGATACTAGCAGGGATCATCATCGGGGTACTTTTTGCTGTTACAATTCCTGATTACACACAATGGGTAGCTTTGTTCGGATCGTTATTTGTAAGTGCACTAAAAGCTGTTGCACCTATTCTTGTTTTATTTTTAGTTATGCATGCAGTCTCCAACCATGGAAGCGGAAAAAAAACAAATATGAAATCTATTCTAGGTTTATATATAATTGCTACATTAACAGCTGGAGTCGTTGGAGTTATCGCTAGCTTCTTATTTCCTGTCACATTAACTCTTACTGAAGGGGCTTCTGACGTGGCTCCACCGAGTGGTATTTTAGAGGTATTTCAAACATTACTCTTTAATGTAGTAGATAATCCTGTAAATGCATTATTAAATGCTAACTATCTTGGTATTCTTATATGGGCACTTTTACTAGGATTCTTATTAAGAAAGGCTGCCGATACAACGAAAACAGCCATTGCAAACATATCCGAAGCAATTACAACTCTAGTAAAATGGGTAATTGAATTAGCACCATTTGGGATTATGGGACTTGTTTTCACTGCTATTTCTACGAATGGAATACAAGCATTAGCTGAATATGGACAACTTTTAATTTTATTACTTGGATCTATATTCTTTGTAGCGTTCATAGTAAATCCATTAATTGCTTTTATCTATATTCGCAAAAACCCGTATCCACTTGTTTGGAGAACGGTGAAAGAAAGTGGTTTAACTGCATTTTTCACACGTAGTTCAGCTGCAAATATTCCTGTAAACTTAAACTTATGTAAAAAATTAGGGCTAGATGAAGATACTTATTCTGTCTCCATTCCATTAGGGGCAACAATAAATATGGCTGGAGCTGCACTTACCATTTCCGTATTAACACTTGCTGCAGCAAATACACTTGATGTACAAGTCGACATTTGGACAGCAATTATACTGATGGTAGTATCTGCAGTTTCTGCTGCTGGAGCTTCCGGAGTTGCTGGCGGATCTTTACTACTCATTCCACTTGCTTGTAGTTTGTTAGGTATTCCAAGTGATATCGCGATGCAAGTTATTGGCGTTGGATTTGTCATCAGCGTGTTACAGGACTCTACTGAAACTGCATTAAACTCATCATCTGACGTATTATTTACTGCAGTTGCTGATATAGCGAAAAAAAGAAAAGACGCTAAGGTTAATTAAATATCCTCATATTTTTTCTAATTAAAAAAAACTGTCCTTCATCTCACAGATGAGGACAGTTTTTTATTTCACTACAGACAATTTCATCTTAGCATGTAACTTTAACCTTGACCAAAGAAACTCATTATATTGAATCCTGTAGGTAATGGTAATGTAAACATATAAATAGTAGCCATTAAGAAACTGATTAAAGAAATGGAGATAATAACAATTCGATTTTTTTGACTTTTAATAGTACCAGCAATACCAAGCAAGAATAGCACAACTCCAAAGACTACAGTTACTAAGCCAAAGGCATCACCATTTGTGTTATCCTTCTGCCCTTCTTCAAGTTTCGTTTTTGACTCTGTTAGTAACACATTGGCCGCTTCAAAATACGAATCTGTAAAGCCATCCTCGGTAAATGGTGATACTAATGCTTTTTCATTTTCCATCCATTGACTAATAGCTTCAGTCGGATCATCACTTACATTCTCAGTATCCCAACCTAATGCAGTTGCCATTTCATCGGATAGATTATCATTTAGTTTATAAAATAGTTTATTCGAAGCTTGCTCTAGAACTAACTCATCATCGTTCGCTTGTGCAAACATAATATCAATTTGCAAATCACTAATTTCATTCCATAAAAGCATATCTTGCATCATACCTTGAACACCAGCGTTGTATTCGGAATTACCTTCCGAAGCAAAGTTATTACTTTCTGCATAATTTGTAGCTTGATTGCCTCCATGTAATGCACCAATCCAACTAGCCCATGCAGTTAGTAGCGCAGTAATACCTAGCATTACAACCACTATAATTTCTAGTGTGTGGTCTAAATCACGTCCCTTTTTCTCTCCTCCATCTTGCTGATCCTCTTCTTTTTGGATGATTTCATTTTCCATCCTCTTATCCTCCTATTATAATTATAAGAAGTGTTAATACCGGCTTTAGAAAATGGACCAAAAAACAATATTTTCATTAAATTATCTTCTTTTCATTAACTCTGAAGTATATGTATATATTTTTTTAATCAGAACTAAAAATTTCATGAAATACAATGAAGTGGACGAAAACTTTGAACGAATAGAGAATATCTTTTGAGGTGAAGAATTTGAAAAGAATTATTTTATTTGACGGGGAATGTAACTTTTGTGATTCTAGTGTGCAACTTATCATTAAAAGAGATCCTAAATATACATTTCACTTTGCATCCTTGCAAAGTGATGTTGGAAAGAATCTATTAAATTTACACCATGCTCCTATCAATATTGATAGTTTTGTTCTAATTGATGGTGACCATTGCTACTTTGAGTCAACAGCAGCACTACGTGTATGTAAATATTTAAAAGGTGCATATAAGCTTTTATATTTCTTCATCATTATCCCAAAACCTATTCGAAATTACGTCTATAGATATATAGCAAAAAATCGATATAAATGGTTTGGTAAAAAAGAAAGTTGTATGCTTCCCTTGCCTAAAGATAGGGAACGATTCTTATCATAAAATCGTTCCTTCCTTTTTTCAGTAAATAATCTATTTAAGCCTCATTCAGGCGAATTGCTTCTAGTATAAATCCTTTAATTACCTCTAATTGTATATCTTCAATATTAGTAATTCTTATATGTCTCATACTTTTCCCGGTACCTTGCAACAACTCATTTGTATCTATTTCTTGAAGTTCATTTCCTCTATGAAATCCAAGGTTTACATGTTTTTTAGAGGATTGTAAATAACATACTAACCCTTTATATGAGTAATTAGGCATTGCCCATTTGTACTCTTCGACTAATTCTGTTGAGGTTTCTATTATAATTTTTCTTAACGTTTCAGTAATCGTTTGAATATTTTCCGGTAACTTTGCAATATATTGGTCAACTTCTCTTACCAATCTTCCTTTTGTTGTCATATAGTTCGCCTCCACATAAGTATATTACCAATTATATCCTTTAGTTATAACCAGTGAAACATATACCACCTGTACATATTTTTAAATATTGTTTGGGCCATAAAATATGAGAGAAAAAATAAACACTATACTATGAAGTATGGTAAAATTGGGAAATAAATTAACAGGGGTGAATTTACATGGTAGCAAATAATTTCGAAGAAAATTTAAAAAAATACGCAAAACTTCTTGTATCAAAAGGGATTAATGTACAACCGGGAGATTGGGTAAAGATGACGATTAATGTTGACCAGGCACCATTAGCTCGTTTAGTTACAAGTGAAGCATACGCTTTAGGTGCAGAAAAAGTAATTGTTAAATGGTCTGATGATGAAATTTCAAAACTTCATTATTTACACCAACCTACTGAAGTTTTAACTGATATTCCGCAATATGAAATTGATGAAGTTGAAGATCACGTATTAAATAAACGTGTAAGTCGTTTATCTATTGTATCAAGCGATCCTGGTTTACTAAATGAAGCAGATCCTGCAAAAGTAGCTGCATACCAACAAGTTGCCGGAAAAGCGTTCCACGCACAAAGAAAAGCTACACAAAACGATGATTTAAAATGGACTGTTGCTGCTGCAGCAGGAGCTGGTTGGGCTGCTACAGTTTTCCCTAACTTAGCTACGTCTGAAGAACAAGTAGCTGCTTTATGGGACCAAATTTTCAAAACTTGTCGTGTATATGAAGAAGATCCAATTGCTGCATGGGATGAGCATAAGCAAACATTAAATGAAAAAGCAGCTAAATTAAATGAGTTCCAATTTGATGCACTACATTACACAGCACCTGGAACAGATTTAACTTTAGGATTGCCTAAAAATCATATTTGGGTTTGTGCGGAAAGCTACAATCCAAAAGGTGAAGAGTTTATTGCAAACATGCCAACAGAAGAAGTGTTCACTGCTCCAGACACTCGTCGTATGGACGGCGTCGTTCGCAGCACATTACCATTAAGCTATGCTGGTACTTTAATTGAAGGCATTGAAGTGACATTTAAAGATGGAAAAATTGTCGACATTTCAGCTGAAACAGGCGATGAGGCAATGAAAAAATTAGTGTTTGATAATGAAGGTGGAACAGGATTAGGAGAAATCGCTTTAGTTCCAGATCCATCGCCAATTTCACAATCAGGTATTACATTCTTTAATACGTTATTTGATGAAAACGCGTCAAATCACCTTGCAATTGGTTCAGCTTATCCAACGACAATTGAAGGTGGAACAAAAATGTCTGCTGAAGAATTAAGAGAAAATGGACTAAATACAGGAACAGTCCATGTTGACTTTATGATTGGTTCTGCTCAAATGGACATTGACGGTATTAAAGAAGACGGTACAGTGGTGCCAGTATTCCGTAATGGAGATTGGGCAATTTAATATTTCCTAGATACAATTATTTCTCGAATTTTAAATAATATCAAAAAGCAATCCCCTCATCTAACCTTTGAGGAGATTGCTTTTTATTAATCTATTATACTTCTTTAAGACTTAAGAATAGATTTAATACAAATAATAGTACACCTAGTACAACAATTAGTGACCCAATGATAATTCCAATTGTTAATGATGTATTACCAGTTAATAATTCGACAAAGAGGGTCCCTTGCATGATTGGTAAACCAATATTATGAAGCCAAAAATGTGCCTTTGCTAATGTTGTTTCCCCAGCACGTTTATATACACTATAAATTAATCCGAATAAAGCCATTGAAACCCAACCAAGTAGATTTAGATGTGCGTGTACAGAAGTAAAAGCAAAATTTTGAATGATTCCCATTACAAGTCCTAAGATAACAGCAAGGACAAAATAAACTCCTGCAATTTTAATAAATCGTATGCCCAATGATTCACCTCCTTTCCATAAAATCAGTGACCTTTGTATCTGTCATTCTACTTAGTACAACAATATGCTACAAATTACACGATTATTTGAAGAAATAAAAAATGTGTGAGATTTTTTACTCACACATTTTCCATAAATTTATTAACAGCTGTTATAAAACTTTTAGGATCCTCTAACATTCCTAAGTGTCCAGTCTCCGTATAGACTTTCATTACATTAGGATTTTTCGTTTCAATTGGTTTAACAACTTTATCCTCAGTACCTTCTATAACTAATATTGGAGTTGTTGTTTGTTCAATAAATGAATGTTGATTTGGTCTAGATTTCATTGAATCTAAAGCAATTGTTAACCCTTCTGGGGATGCTTTATATGCAATTTGTTTTGCATATTCAATCGTAGCTTTTTGGGCATTTTTACTAAAGAATGCACTAATCACTTCATCTACGAAACCTTGAACTCCATCTTCTAATATTTGTTTTTGTTGTTTGGAGCGCTTTTCAATTTGCTCATCTGTATCAGATAAGTCTGATGAATAAGCTAAGATTGCTTGTTTAATCTTCGCAACTTCTCTTTCTAAAGCTGCCAATACAATATAACCACCCATAGAATGACCAAGCCAGGTTGCATCTTCTACTCTTTCACGCTGCAATACATCCGCTACAGCCATTGCGTAATCATAAACAGAGTAAGATACTCTTTCAATTTTACTTTTATGATGTCCAGGTAAATCAACGGCAATCACATCATAACGTGAAGCAAATTCCTCAGTCACATTTTTAAAAACGTCAACCGATCCTAAAAAGCCATGTATTAATACAAGAACTTCCCCTTCCCCTTGTCTTGTATAATTTAGCATATATATTCCTCCCTTCTCTCATTACCTTTGCCATTTTAAGCTTTAGTAAACCAAATGTGAGGATGATTTAGTCAGTTTCATACTTTTTCGTGATTCAATGAGACGGCACCATCGTTATTTTCTGCAACACCCTACCTATAGTTATTTAACATTCATAAAAAAAGCTACTTATCTTCCTATAAAGGGAAGTTAAGTAGCTTTTTTGTGAAGTTCCTATTTTGCGTTTTGATCTGGTTGATGAATACCGATGATATTTCCTTCCGTATCAAGGTAATATCCTTGCCATGCCATTCCTGGTAATGCGTATTTTGGTAATGCCACTTTTCCACCGTGCTCCAGTATTTTCGCTTCAGTAGCATCGTAGTCTTCCACACCCATGGTAACTACGAAAGAATTTATCGGTTGTCCTAATTCAGGTGCTGCACTTTGTCTTTGCATTAATGCACCATTAATTCCTGGTTGACTGTCATCACCAGTCACCGCTCCAAAATAAGGCATACCAGCAAAGCCTGTCCAATCTTCATATTTCCACCCAAATACTTCTCCATAAAACTTCTTTGCACGTTCCATGTCATCTACATGAATTTCAAAATGTAACGGTCTTCCCATTATATTACCTCCTGTATTTTTGTTAATAGAATAACTATTAAAGAATACGATACTATCATTCATCATACTTGGTATTTTTATACAATGCTATAAAATAATTGTAATTATTAATTCATAGCATTGTGTAAAAGTATTATTGATTCTTTTCTTAAACTCTCCGATTTATGGAATTTCTACATATTTTATCCCTAAATGTAAAATAAATTTTACACTACGTATCATTTACATTACATCATGCATATAATACTTTACACCCTGTAAAAATAATTTGACTGGAGGTATATTAATTTTGACTTATCAAGTTAAAAAGAACATTATGCAGTTGGTCAGTGCGATTTTTGTTTTTGGTATTTACTTTTGGTATGTCTATCAGCAGTACTTAGAGAGAAATGTAGAGGGAGTCGAGTTGTTCCGCTTCTGGGCAACTGCAATCTTAATACTAATTCCTGTAACAATAGTGCTCCGTTTAATTATTGAAATCATTTTTATCATAATCAATGGAATTATTACGAAGGAGTCTGCGCCGTCTTTTTCAGATGAGTTTGACAAAATTATCGATTTAAAAGCCATGAGAGTATCTCATTTCATATTTATTTTGGGATTCTTTGTTGCGATGGGGTCGTTACTATTCGACTCAACGCCTTCTACGATGTTTATCATCCTACTATTTTCAGGTTTCTTATCTGAAGCGTTCAGTATTGTATGGAAAATCTTTTTGTACCAGAGAGGAGTTTAGAATATGGCCAAATGTCACATCAGTAACACCATACGAGTTCTAAGATTCAACCATCATGAAATGACACAGCAACAGTTAGCAGATCTAGTCGGTGTGACAAGGCAAACAATTGTTGCCATTGAAAATGGAAAATACTCACCTTCCTTGGAATTAGCTTTTAAGATTTCTCGTGTCTTCAACCTTGGGGTGGAGGATATATTCTCTTACACAGAAGAACAGGAAAAGTAGTTAACATTTGCATTTTATACACGTACGAGAACGAACCTTTAAGTATTTCGGTGATCTTCTTTCAAAAATGGTAAAAGGAGAAATTACGTTGAACATTAGAAAAAGTTCATATATTGTAGGTGTACTTTTCTTGCTGGCAGCTGTTACCGCTGTTATTGGCGTTCTGTTATATGGTCCGCTTAAATACGGAAGTGATTATCTAATCGATGGTGCAGAACATGGAAACCAAATTGTGTTAGGTGCATTAATGGAACTAGTTCTTGTTGTTTCTGCAATAGGAACTGCAACTACAATGTATCCTATTTTAAGAAAATATAATGAAACCATCGCTCTTTGGCATGTGTGCTTTAGATTTATGGAGGCAGTTATACTTACAATTGGTGTTATCAGTATGTTAGCTTTGTTGAGTTTAAGTAGAGAATTTGTTGCTTCAGGTGCTATTGATACAACTACTTATCATTCTGCTGGTGTTGTTCTTAGATCGATTCATGATTGGTGTTTATTACTTGGGGCCAATTTCATGTTAGGAATTAACACGATTATGTATAGCTATATCTTTTTCAAAACTAAGCTCGTTCCAAGATTTATATCTATTCTAGGTATTACAGGTTCAATACTTGTATTTTCCGCAGCCCTATTAGAATTGTTTGGCGTTTTCTCACAGTTTTCCGTTTGGGGAGCGTTATTTGCAATTCCAGTAGCAGCGAATGAAATGATTCTTGCTGTTTGGCTCCTTATTAAAGGATTTAATGAAATTTCATACAAAATGAAATAGATCTTTTATTGACACAAAAAAGCCAGAGACAACTTTTTAATGTCTCTGGCTCGTAACTAGACTTCTCCTCGTTGCCGCGCATCCATTTCATCTTTCATTTCTTCTTTCATAGCCTCTATGGATTGTCTGCGACGTTCGTTTTTCTCTTTAATCCAAGTTCGTTTTTCAGGTGGTTCAAATTCGGCACTAATTTCAGCTTCTTGTAATTTTCTCTCTGTATTTTCAATCATGTCATGTAATCGTTCCACGTTATTAGAACGATTATCTGGTTTTGGTTGTTTTTGATTTTCCATACAAACCCTCCAATAAAGAATTAGGATTAGTTTGCTTTGCTTTAACATTTGTATACCGAAAAACCAATTTTTCATTATGCTTCAACTTTATTATCCTCTTTTTTAAAAGATATATAATAAAACATACTAACAAATACTACTGCTCCAACAGCATTCCCTAAAAAAACAGGAATCATGTTCGGCAAGAAAGTTGTCCAAGATAATTCACCAGCAAAAATAGCAGCAGGAATGATAAACATATTCGCCACAACATGTTGGAAGCCAATTAAGACAAATCCCATAATTGGGAACCATATCGCAACTATTTTCCCACCAAAACTTTTAGCTCCAAAACTTAACCAGACTGCCATTGCGACAAGCCAATTACATCCGATTCCAGATACAAATGCTTCCCAAAAACTTGTTTCCACTTTCCCCATTGCTGTATGTACAGTTTTTTCCAAAAAGGTACCTTCTGTTAGCCCAATAAAGTGACCAAAAAAATATGCAACAAATAAAGCCCCTAACAAATTAAAAACAGTGATCCAAAACCAATTGCGCAATAACTGTATTAGATTAATTTTCTTCGCTAAGTAAGCAATACTTACCATCATCATATTACCAGTAACTAATTCCCCGCCCCCTAATGCGATTAAGATTAGCCCAAGCGGAAATACACTCGCACCTAAGAAAGTTGCGAAGCTTCCCCATTCCATTGGCATAGTACCAATCATACGAATACATGCGAGGTAACCTATTGCGATGAAGGAACCACCTAAAAACCCTAAAAAGAACATTGTCGTTATCGACATTTTCACCTTTTCTGTTCCCTTTTCGATTGCAACTTGTGCAATTTCTTTCGGACTATAGTCCATCCCCATCCCCCTGTTTAACCAATATGTATTTCCCTTTTAGTAACTTTTACCACATCTATATTTGTATCGCAACCTATGAGATTAATTCTTATTAGTGCATGGATATAATATATTTAAGTTTCTTGGGGAGGGAAAGATTATTGACTGAATTATGCACTTTATGGCCAGAAGATCCAATACCTGAACATTTAAAGAATTGTAGCGAATGTGGTCTAGAAAAACACGGTACCCGAATGATTTGGGGGGAGGGAAATCCACAAGCACCTATCTATATATTGTTGGATAACCCTGGTGCCCGTGAGGATCGGGAAAACAAACCATTTTTATGTGGAACTAGACAAACATTGCAAAAAGCAGCCAATGAGGTTGGGTTAACTGCTGACGACTTGTATGTTACTTTTGTTTTAAAAAGAAGACCGAAAAAAGCGTATGATAAAGAAGAAACAAGAAAAATCTGCATAAATCATTTTCTAGAACAGATACAACTGAACAAGCCAAAGTTTATATTCTGTCTCGGCAACGTTTCAGTCCAATCCTTCTTTCAAAATACTGAATTAGACGTTAAATCATTACGAGAGGAATGGCATGATATGTTAGGTTACCAAAACACTGTAGCTTATCATCCTTTAGCAGTAAGGCGACGACCAAACCTATGGCCATTATTTTTAGATGACTGGATGTTTGTGGCAAAGCGTTTAGATGAATTTAAATAACTACATTGAAGCCTGATATTAATAAATATCGGGTTTTTATTTTGATTGTTCTCTTTAGTATTTCTTTACTATTCTCGTATTGCCCTACTCTATACTACAATCAGACAATGCTTTAACGCTTTTCCGTTATATTCGCACAAGTCCTTCTTTTTACTTTGCATAGTTTAGTAGAAAGAAGGAGGTGAGACGGTGAGAATTCTTGGAAAGATATTTCTCGCATTGATTAGTTTTGCTATTCTCTCTTTAGTTGGTAGTGTGATTGTTAATGCAATTGAGCCCGAAGGAACGACAGAGTATCGTGGAATTGATGTAAGTAGACATCAGGAAGATATTGATTTTGAAGCAGTAGCAAATGCGGGAATTGAAGTCGTATATATTAAATCCAGTGAGGGAATTGACTGGATAGACCCATACTTCGAGAAAAACTATGATGGTGCAAAAGCAGCTGGCTTGAAGGTAGGGTTTTACCATTACGTAAATGCAAGGTCTGTTTCAGATGCTTTAGCTGAAGCTAAATTTTTTGTTTCAGTTATCCAAGATAAATCATTCGAAGCTAAGCTTGCTGTAGATTTTGAAGATTTTGGGGAACTATCAATAGATGAAATTAATCAAATTACTCTAGCTTTTGCAGAAGAAGTCGAAAAGCTTTCAGGTAAAGAAGTAGCGATCTATAGTAACTCGAGTAACGCAACAAATGTATTTGATGAGTCTTTAACGAAATATTCATTATGGGTTGCTCAATATGATGGAAACAAACCTTGGGATGATATCATTTGGGACACATGGGCAGGCTGGCAATATACAGATTCTGGAACAGTTGAAGGTATAAATGGCAATGCCGATTTAAATATCTTCAATGATGGAATATTTTTAAAGGATTCATCCGGTGAGAAACAACCTGATACGATCGAAGAAACACCTACTGTACCTATTGAAAAAGAACAAACAGATTCTAAGACTCATCCCGTCAAGACGAATACAACCTATGTAATAAAAAAAGGTGACACTCTTTATCGAATTGCACGGAATTTTGGTGTTACGGTTTCAAGTATAGTAGAGACAAATAATATTAAAAATCCTAATCTAATCTATCCTGGGGATGAACTTCACATTGTAAAAAATAACTCCAGCCAAAGTAGTTTCAATAAATCAAACACTTATGTTGTTAAGTCTGGTGATACACTGTGGAATATCGCTAAAAAATTTGGAACATCTGTAGATAAACTCGTGAAGGAAAATAATATTAAAAACCGTAATTTAATTTATCCAGGTGATCTGTTGAAAATTAGTTAAAAGATTTTGTTGTGGATTAGATCTGTAGCTTCCCACAATTAAAACCGAACTACTACTTCTAAACGCTAATTAGTGTTTAAGAAAGTAGCTCGGTTTTTCATTTTCTATTTATAAAGTCCATTAAGCGGATTTTTAGAGCCATTTACGAAGGCAGCCAACTTCAACTTCTTGTAACACTACTTTTTAAAACTTTATATAGATTAAAATCCTCATCTAGTCCCTATACCTCATCGTTAATCCTTTTAAGAAGTTACGTGTGAAATTGTCTCCGCACTCTTTGTAATTACGATGATCTGCTTTCCTCAAGATTGCCCCAATCTCGCCTTTAGAAACATTCAGTCCTGCATCGTAGAAAATAGCGATCATATCCTCAGTTGTTAAACTTAATGCCACTTTTACTCGCTTTATAAATAAATTGTTTGGCGTATCCTTCTTAGAAGGAACAGGAGCTTGTGTTTGACCTTGTTTTTGCTCTTGTTTTCCACGTTTAAAAGTGATCAATCCATTTAAAAAAGCTTCTAACATTTCATAATCACATGGAATAAACTCATCCGTTGGTGTTAGATCTGCAACCCCGTCTTCATCTACTTTTGGTTTAGTAAAAATCTTCAATACTTCCTCTTTGGTGAAATCCATCCCACCTAATCGAAACATCTCTACTAAGTCCGTATTTTTTATATCAAGCGCATAGCGTAATCGAATTAACAAATCATTATTCGTCATGTTGGATCTCCTTGTCTAAAAATATTAATTCTGAGAACGAGTACAGTTTCTCAAAGTATTCTCACTTTATTCATCAAAATAAACTCTTTTCATTCTACCATACGAAACCCTATAACCATATTTTTTCTATTAGTAGATAGAAACGGTAAATATCTACTCTCTTTTTCAATGAAGGTAATTAAAGTTTAGGATATTCACACTAGAGACAATCAAGTCTATCAATTCTCAAACGATTTTTGTATTTCGTATGTTTAAAAGAAAACTTCTTTGTCCATGATATCTAGAAAGAGTTGTAGTATAGAAGATTTTTATGGAGAGTTTTCAATTTTTTCCCGGTATAAGTGTCCTGTAAGACTCCAACCTGGAAAGTGGGAATAAAAACACCCACAAAATTGAACTTTATATGAGATTAATTTAAGGAGGAATTCTATTCCTATGAATCATGGAAATAATAGTTTGTTTAAAAGAATTGGCATGCGTTTAACACATATTGGAATTCTTGTTTTTTTCGTACTAATGACTTATTTTGTAGTCATTAGCCTAGGGCAAGATAGAGAATCTATTTCAACTGATGAATACCAAGAAGTAAAAAAAGAACAATTTGAGCCGAAAATAACATCAGCTGTTGATCTACAAAATAATACAACTTCTAACGAATCTACGATTGAACAACATGAAAAAAACTCCGTATTTAAACCTTCTAACATACTACAACTCCACGGAAGTTTAACCTTAGCCGAAAATTCATCAGAAGATAATACAGCTAAAGATACTTCTACATTTGCACTGCTTCAAAATAACCCTACTTTGGGGAAATCCATCGCTGAGGAAAATCAAGATGAGCTTGTCGGAAACGAGGGAACCGACGAAGACACTGAAAGTACATCAAACGAGGATCCGGCTATAGAAGAAGACACTGAAACTGAAGTACCTCAAGAAGATTCAACAACAGAGAAAAAAGAAGAAAACGATCCAACCACTGAAAACTTAGATACACAAATTGAAAACGATCCAGCATTAGATGTTACAATCATTGCACAGCAACCATCATTCCCATATAGCGAAAAACTCCCAATCCCCTATGAACATCAAGAGTATTTGTATAAGTTATGTGTTCAATACGGTTTAGAGTATGAAAAAGTTTTGGCTGTCATGGAGCATGAAAGTAAATTCAATCCAAATGCTATTGGAGCAACTTCAGATTTCGGCTATTTCCAAATCAATTCAATCAACCACGTGTGGCTTTCTGAAACACTTGGAACACCTAATGCTCCACTAGACCCTTACGTAAATATGCAATGGGGAACATACTTTCTAGCCGATTTAATAGATTATTGGAAAAATCAAGGATTAACAGGTACTGCATTAGATGAGGCTGTACTAAGTTCCTATAATAAGGGGAAAACTGGCTTCCGTAGAACAGGTAAAGCAACGAACTATATTGAAAAAGTAAGAGAATCCTACGCGTTAATTCAAAACGAGTATATGTAAACAAATTGCCTATGGAAAATAAACACTTCCATAGGCATTTTTATTTCAAAATTACTATATTAATATTCAAAGGTAACCATCTTTTTAAATTAACATTTTCAAATACTTCTCGAAGTTTACACCTTCTACTTCTGGTATTCCTTTTATATAAGTATCGTCAATTGCTGCAGTCAGAAATTGTTCTGCGAGTTGAATTGACTTCTCAATATTCTCACCACGCATCATACTTCCCATTAATACAGAGGCAAATAAATCACCAGTCCCTGAATAGCTTTTTCCGTTATAAACCATTTCAGAATAAAAGGTTTTATTTCCGTCCAAATACATATTGCCAACAAACCGCTTTCCTGCATTACTAGACGGTCGTGTCACACCAGTAATAATTACTTTAGCATCTGATAATTGATGCAAAGTATTACCTGCATCTTCAAGTGCCTTTAGAAAATCCTTCTCATCTGTATAATTATGTAATTTCTCATAGGCTAATCCTGTTAATAGACAACACTCCGTAACATTAGGAGTTATGACATCTGCACACTTAACAAGATCTCGCATTCGATCTAACAATTCATCTGTCGTTAGCTTATATGCTTCACCCTCGTCTCCCATAACAGGATCAACAAGAACAAGTGATTCTTCGTGATTAAATTTATCTAAAAATCTAAGAATGTTGTTAATTTGCTCTCTCCCAGTCACAAAACCTGTATAGATTCCATCAAAGGTTACATTCATCTTGCTCCATTCTTCTTCGAAAAATTGCATTTTAGATGTTAAGTCTTCGTAAAAGAAGCTCGGGTAACCAGTCTGAGCGGATAATATTGCTGTAGGTAATGGACATGCTTGTACGCCCATGACAGAAAGAACTGGAATTGCTGCAGTCAACGAACACTTCCCAAAAGATGATAAATCCTGAATTACAGCGACCTTTTTCATAAATACCTCCAAAAGATGTACCAAAACGAATTTATTTCATCGTACCATAAAATGAAGAACAATAACTTATTTAATCCTAAAAGTAGTAATGCAAAAAAGGATGTCATCAAGACACCCCCTTTTTTATTACCGCTCTAATCCCGCTATTCCAAAGCCTCCTGGTCCTGCATGGGTAGAAATCATAGCACCAGCTTGCATCCACTTTACATTTTTAAAACCTTCTTCTATTGCGATTTCATCAATCCGTTTCTTTATACTATCATCAAGTCCAATAGAGTAAAGCAGGTACAACTGTTGTCGGTCGATATTGTATTCATTTAAATAATCCTGCATCAGTTTCTCTGCAACTACACTCATTTTCCCACGATATTTTCTAGTTGAAACAAGCTTTCCATCTTTTAGTTCGATGCAAGGTTTAATTTTTAACAACGCACCTCCGATATAGGCAACATTACTTACACGTCCTCCTGCCCTTAAAAAGTCTAAGCTTCCAGGAATGAAGGCTAGCCTTGATTTAGGTACTACTGATTCAATTTTTTCTACTAACAAACTAGGTTCAATAGTCGGTTCTTCTTCAAGTAAAGTTGCTGCATACAACACAATGGCACCTAAACCACCTGTTACGTTCAATGCATCAATAAGGTAAATATCTTTAAAATCCTGTGCTGCGATTACCGCACTTTGAAACGAAGCAGATGCTCTTGATGTATAGCCAATATGAATAATTACGCTCTCTGGAAAATCTTCTCTAATTTTTGTGAATAAATCATGGTACTCAAGTTCGTTCGTTGCTGCCGTAGATGGGATTTTTTTAGTGCGTTGATGATAATCAAAAACTTCTTCAACAGGAAGTTCACCATCCAAATAATCCTTGCCATCCATAATTACGTGCATTGGAACTACTTGAATCTGATATCGTTCAACTAAATCTATCGGCAAATCCGCTCCACTTTCTGTAGTTAATATTATTCTTCCCATTAGACATCTCCTCTACCAAACACAGCGTTTTGCGTTTGTCTTTATGTTTTATATGTTTAACTATACATCAAATGTTGGGTTCTTCCACTCTAATATTTAGAAAATTATAAATACTTTCAAACACTGAAGATTAAAGGAATTAAATTAATTACACACTTCCCGTATAATATTTTTCAAAAATTCCCCATTAAAAAAAGAACGCTAGGAAAACACGTTCTTTTCTCTCTATTTTCTACTAATTTTTTTCTTAAATCTTACATTATTTATATTACCTTTCGATCCCAGAAACGATGTTGTGATATAGCATCAATCAATTCTTTTGTAAATTGCTCTAGGTTTTCACTGATGACCACTCCAGGTTGACCAGCAATATTATTTCTCTCCAACCATTGATTTAGCCCAGGACTTGCGCCAATTGGTTTATAGTGGGAAAAGGCCTCATCAGTAAAATGAGCTATCTGTTTGTTAAACGTAGGGCTACTACTGCTTGCTCTTACTATATAGACAGAGTCAAATTGGACTGACTTTGCTGTTAAGAATGTAAATTCCGCATTCAGATTAACCCCATTTGTCCCAGACACTTCACCAATTGTTTCACTAATAATTTTTGGTTGAATTCCCGCAGCAACTAAGTGATCTAATACATATTTCACATCTGGACCATTGAACCCCTTTGTCACTATGACTGCAACTGTAAGTGTTTCAGGACTAAATACTGTATTTAGTTGGCTAAGTGCAGGAGAAGATGTAGTTACATTTGAACCACCTGAAGCCGGCGGGTTAACCCCAATATATTCAGCTATACTCCTTGCTAATTCCAAATTTACATTTGCAAACATATCGACAACTTGCTGTTTAACTGATTCACTTTTTACTTTTGCAAGCTCAAATTGAAATGCTTCGATAATATGTCGCTTTTCTACGTCACTCATACTATTCCAAAATAGAGTAGCTTGAGAGAAATGATCTTTAAAGCTATCACTTCTGGCACGAATTTTACGACCTTCAACTTTTTCCTGGTAAGATTCATACCCACCTTTTTCAGGTGGAACAGGGGAAGGAGTATTTCCTGCTAAAGAATTTCTGTGATAGTTCACTTTTCCTTTATTGATCGTTTGCCTGTGATACCCATCTCTCTGATTATTATGAAAAGGTACAACAGGACGGTTAATTGGAATCTCATGGAAATTTGGTCCACCAAGGCGAATTAGCTGTGTATCCAAGTATGAAAATAGACGACCTTGAAGTAAAGGATCATTGGTAAAATCCACCCCAGGTACTACATTACCAAGATGAAATGCAGCTTGTTCGGTTTCTGCAAAAAAGTTATCAACATTTCTATTTAATGTCATTTTCCCAATGATTTTAACCGGAACAATTTCTTCTGGCCAGATCTTAGTTGCATCTAATATATCGACCCCAAGTTTAAACTCATCTTCTTCCCTTAGTAATTGAACTCCTAATTCGTACTCTGGAAAGAAGCCATTTTCAATTGCATTCCACAAATCATTCCGATGAAAATCAGGATCTATTCCTGCTAGTTTATGTGATTCATCCCAAACAAGAGAGTGTACGCCTAGTTTTGGTTTCCAATGGAATTTTACAAAGTGTGCCTTCCCTTGGTCATTAACAAAACGAAATGTATGAACACCAAACCCTTCCATCATTCGGAAACTTCTTGGTATAGCCCGGTCAGACATAATCCACATAATCATATGGGCTGATTCCTGGTTATTCGCTACAAAATCCCAAAATGTGTCATGGGCAGTAGAAGCTTGAGGAATATCATTATCAGGCTCTGGTTTAAAGGAGTGTACTAAATCTGGAAACTTAATAGCATCTTGAATGAAAAATACAGGAATATTATTACCAACTAAATCATAATTTCCTTCTTCAGTATAAAACTTTGTGGCAAAACCTCTTGCATCACGAACAGTATCAGAAGAACCACGCGCACCATTAACAGTAGAAAACCTGACAAAAACGGGTGTTTTTACAGAAGGATCCTGCAAAAACTTTGCCCGGGTAAAATCTTTCATGCTTTCATATAATTCAAAAAACCCATGTGCTGCAAATCCTCTTGCATGTACTACACGCTCTGGAATTCTTTCATGGTCGAAATGTGTGAGTTTTTCACGAAAATGGAAATCTTCCATTAAGGTCGGCCCACGTTCTCCAGCCTTTAATGAAAATTCATCCTCAGACATTTTCAGCCCTTGATTCGTTGTAAGCGCCTTTCCTTCATCTTCGACAAGAAACTGTTCTAACTGCTCATTTTTGCTATTTTCATTTACCTGATTCTTTTCATTCATGATTTGCCCTCCTATCGATAAAATGTATGAGCATATTTTCAAAAATATTCTATCGACAGGAAGTTTCATAAAATTCAATGTTAGTGTATTTACCTCTATTTAATATTCTTCTAAACTCACCCACAAATTGAGCATACATTCTAACTCCTCAGTTAATTCAACTTTTCTAGTGTTAAGCTTATCAAGGACTTCATATTCACTTTGATTTGCTAACATTTCTACATCAATCTCACTAATCTCTTTCTCAAGCTTTTCAATTTTTGTTAAAGCTTTTTCTTTTTTCCTTTCTTTGTTTTCACTTCGTTCGTATAGATTCGTGCTTTTCTGTTTATCTTTTTTCTCTTTAATTGCATGTTTTTCTTTATCAATTAGGTTCAGTTTGTCTTTTTCACTTTTATATTCATCATAATTACCCGGATAGCTTTTAAATGTATTGTTATCAATAGCTACTATACGTTGACCAATTTTATTAATAAAGTATCGGTCATGTGATACAAAGAAAATTGTCCCTTCGAAATCATCTAATGCTTCTTCAAGAGTTTCAATACTTTCAATGTCTAAATGATTTGTTGGCTCATCTAGTATTAATAAATTAATATCTTGGTATAATAGCAAAGCAAGCTTTAATCGGATTCGTTCTCCACCTGACAAATGCTTTACTTTTTTAAAGACCGTGCTTTTATAAAACATGAACTTCGATAAATATTCCCTAGCTTTTCCTTCCAAAATCGAAATATTTTCTCTAAATGTTTCGAGAACTGTGCTTTCTTCATTATTAAATGCGATTTTTTGTGGTAGATATGCTGGCATCACATTAGCACCTAATTGTACAGAACCAGAATCCGGTAATTCTTCACCTAATAACATTTTTATAAAGGAAGTTTTGCCACTTCCATTCTGACCTATCAACCCAACTCTTTCACCGTACTTAATTAGTACATCTGCGTTTTTAAAAATGATTTTATCGCCATAAGACTTTGATAGTTCAACAGCTTTAATAGTTTCATTTCCTGAACGCTCTGTTGCAGTTAAATTCAGCCGCATATTTCGCCTTTCAAAAGTAGGTTTATCTATTCGATCCATTTTGTCGAGTTTCTTTTGTATACTTGCAGCTCTTCGAAAGAATTTGTTATTGTCTGCTCTCATAGCCCAGTCTCTTAAATTTTTAACTTGTTGTTCCATATTTTTTATACTTTTCTGTTGTTCACGGAAATGCTCGTATTGAATCCGCATATTTTCTTCTTTTTGGCTTACATAGGATGAATAGTTTCCTTTATAAGATATAGATTCCATATCCTCTATCTCCACAATCTTCATGACAACGTTGTCTAAAAAATATCTGTCATGTGAAACGATGATGACGATACCCTTGTAACTATTTAAATAGCCTTCTAGCCATTCAATTGAGTCCATATGCAAATGATTTGTAGGTTCATCGAGTAGTAGTATGTTTGGGTTATGAATTAGAAGTTTCCCTAAAACAACAGTCGTTTTTTCCCCACCACTTAATAGATCAAAATCTCTATTTAAAAAACTCTCATCAAACTTTAAACCTGTACAAACCTTGCTTAATTTTTCTTCCTTTTCATATCCGCCTTTTAGTTCATATTGTTGAACTAAGTCACTATATCTATTTAAAGTCTTTTCAAGGTCGGTTCCTTCTAAAGTTTGCATTTTCCCTTCTAACTCTCGTATTTGTTCTTCAATTAATTCAAGTTCTTCAAAGGCTAAATTTAATACATCTTTCACTCTTAACCCTTCAGGATAAGTCGGTATTTGCTCAAGGTATGCACAACTTGCACCTCTTGACATTTTAATCAACCCTTCGTCATAACCAGGACTTGATGTTTGGGGGTAACCAGGATAATAATTCATTTGCTCTATACCCGCAATGAGTTTAAGAATGGTACTTTTCCCACTACCATTCGCTCCAACAATTCCAATTCTGTCCCCCTCATAAGCCTCAAAGGATATATTATTTACGACAAGCGTAGCTTCCATATATTTTTTTATTCCGATCAGTTTTAACTCAAACATAAATTTTTCCCTCATTTCCATAGTAAAAGTTACACTTTTTATGGAAAGGGCTAACAGAAGACCTTACTATAGTTTCATAATTCCTAGTATTTTTTGCACTCGAGATGTCCTAAAATTTGGGTGCCTAGCAGAATAGGTAACAAAAAAGACCGTAAGAAGAAAAATCCTCTTACAGCCTAAATAGTCATTGAATATGAATTAATTTGGTGAGGTAAACGCATTAAAATGCCATCATTAAAAAAGTGCATAATGATGATACAGTACCCCATACCAATAAATATTCTAGATTTAGCTAAGTAAGTAATCCTTCTAAATTGCCCGATTCATAAAGAGCATAACAAATAAACCTAATTAAATTAGGCAATTTTCACACTCATAAATAAATCCTATTAATACTAAAATAAATTAATATTAGCAATTAGATGGCATCATAAATACTTACTCTCCCTTTTATTAGAATATCTACATTATGCCATTATATATTTTTTCTGTAAATACTTTTATTACCAATTCTTCTACATAAGGATTCTTAATCCTTACAGCACAACTTTCTTAAACTCTTCTAGAAATGCATCATAATGAAGATTTACGGCAATTTTAGTTTTCCCTTTTTCACTTGTTGGTCGAATATCAATATATGACATACCCTTTGCATCTGTACTCTCAATTACTGTTGGATCATATTGTATGTAATCTACAAGTGTTGGATTTTTTACTACCATAATAGTGAGAAGATCATGAATAGGTGCACCTAAAATACCAGGGTTACTTTTTTTATAAAAATCGAAATAATATTTGTATATTGGTTCCATCAAAGGTGCAAAAACACTTTTATTATTTTGAGTGATTTCTTTCATTAGAGCCTCAGAAATGACAGCATATTGTGTAACGTTCAAAGGAGTTATAGTCAGGTTATGTGCGTTCTTTAGAACAATATTGGTTGAGGTTGGATCACCATAAAAATTTGCTTCTGCAAGCGCTGATGCATTACCTGGAACAAAGAATGCTCCACCCATTATATAAAACGAATGAACCATTTTTACATGTTCCGGATACAAATTAAATACCGTTGCCAAGGTAGTTGAACGTCCTGTATCTACTATAATAAGTTCTTTCCCGTATTTTTCTATGATGACGCGGATCATGTCGAAAGGATATGTTTGATATTGAAAATTACGAGGCGGTTGAATCGGACCAAGACCTTCCTTTCCATGAATTTCTGGATATATTCTTAAGGTTTCATCTTCTTGAACCGGCATAGATGCACCAGGTATAACTGGAATATCAGTTCTACCAGCCAATTGCACTAAATATGCGGCATTTGCTGTAGCCAGATTCTTTGTTATGTTCCCATAACTAGCTACAATGCCAACTAGTTCAATTTCTGGATCTAGGATGGAATACATAATTGCCAAAGAATCGTCAATTCCAGGGTCACAGAAAAATAAAATCTTCTTAGTTGTAATAGATAGCACTCCTTTTTTCTCCAATAATTATCCACAATGATCCTTCCAATCGCGGAATTAATCACCTATTATTTGGTAATTTGTATTTTACTTATACAATATGATTTAACTTTATCTTTCATATCTAAATCCTGAATTTATGTTTAAACCACTACATTGGAACAGTCCCATTCTATGGACTATCAAAAAGTTTTAAAATCAGTTCATTGCCCATAAAGATTAAACAATTTGGCATACTCTTGAAGTAAGTTATTCAATTGTGGAAGGAGGTATATTTATGTATTTTTTTCAACAGCCACATCCACACAATTTCTTTTATCAAAATCCTGCTAATCACATAGTTCAAGCACCTATTACTGTTAACCCTCATCTTTTATATCAGACCGCCCAGCGTAGCCAATTGCCTCCAGTCGATACTACTCTTTTACACGAATCCGCTAAGGAAACTCAAAAGCTAATGAGTGATGCTAATAAAGTAGTTGAAATGTTTTCAACTTCAAAAGATTTCAGTACAAAAGTAATGGATGCAGCGCAACATTCTAATCGAGAAGAAGTTAAGCGGTTAATTCGTTCAAATGGTGTTACTTCACAAATAGAAGTTTACTTTAATCCTGATGGGATTAGATTAGAATTCAGATCTAAATGCTGCCAATTATTAGTTGTTTTGCGCTGGCGTTAACAGATTTTTTTATTTTTCATATAAATAAAAAAAAGTACCTCTAAAGTAGCGATACTACATTAGAGGTACTTTTCATTAATAGTTTAGGACAAACCTAGCTTGCTTTTTTAATTATTGAACAATTCGAGTACCAGTTTTTCCTTCTACTGCATCTTGAAGTTTGTCAATTGAAGTAATGATAACATTTTTTCCGCCTTTTTGTAGGAAAAGAATTGCAGCTTCAATTTTTGGTCCCATACTTCCTTTAGGGAATTGACCTTCTTCCATATAACGAAGAGCATCTTCAACTGTCATTTCAGCTAAATTTTCTTGATTTGGTTTACCGAAGTTAATAGCAACTTGTTCTACACCCGTTAAGATGAATAAGAAGTCTGCGTTAATTTCAGCAGCGAGTAATGCACTCGCGAAATCTTTATCGATTACAGCTTCAATACCTTCGAGTTTACCGTTGTTTTCGATAACTGGAATACCACCGCCACCAGTAGAAACAACAGAAATCCCGTTATTTAGCAATGTTTCAATTGCTTCTTTCTCAACAATTCTTACTGGTTTTGGCGATGCAACAACGCGTCGGTATCCACGACCAGCATCTTCAACGAATGTTAAGTTACGTTCAGCAACGATTTTCTCCATATCTTCTTCAGAATAGAATGGTCCAATTGGTTTTGTTGGGCTTTGGAAAGCTGGATCATCAGAAGATACAACTGACTGAGTAACAACTGTCGCAATTGTTTTGTTGATATTACGTTTAACCATTTCATTTTTAAAGATTTGTTGGATTAAATATCCGATGTTACCTTGTGTTTCTGCACCATAAACATGTAAAGGATATTCAGGGATAACTGATTTCGCCATTTCCCCTCTGATTAACGTATTACCAACTTGTGGTCCGTTACCGTGAGTAATTACAACTGTATGTCCTTGTTCCATTAAATCAAGTACTGGTCCAGCACTTTCAACAAGGTTTTGTTGTTGTTCTTCAATTGTACCTTTTTGTCCTTCTTTGATGATGGCATTTCCACCGATCGCTAGAACGATTTTGCTCATATTAACACTCCTTAAAAATTAGTTTCTGTTGTATTATTTATCGTTTCAAAAGTGAGCATACCAATTAGTATACCAAATAATGTATCGAGTCCCGAGCTATGTCCAACTCCAAGCAAGTCCTTGAAATTCATGTCAAATTTAGCGGTATCCCCGCTAGCAAGTGTATTGACCATATTAGAAACGGTTGAGCTGAACTCATGTTTTAGTGCATATCGCAAATATTCTCTTGCCACATCAGTTGTAATGGACTCACCTTCTATTAGTTCAGAAAGTTTTTCATAAAACCTGGGGGATAAGAAATGCGATACAGCATCAAATGCAAGTAATCCAACAACCATATCGTCTCCTGATGGAGTAAGGCCATTACCTCTTCCTAGGAAGTATCGAAATGCTTTGTCCATCATTTGCTCATCACTTGTTATCGCCGATTTTATTAATAAGTTCAAATACAAATCAATACCACTTAGATTATGATTATTATTTACTTGAAACTCGTTTATAAAATCTCTGATAAAGACATCCAATCCAGTGCGTTCATCTAATTCCATTAACTGGGATTTAAATTGGTTAATGCTGCTTACAAATATTTCTATACTTTTTAATTTTATTAGTTCATTTTTATACGGATTTGCTTTGTTCAAGCTAATCGCAAAGTTATAAAATTCGATGGAATTCGTTTTTTCATTCCATTGAACAGCTTCACCGTTGTTCACTGAGGTAACTGCTAATGCAGTATCATATTCAGGGAGATGGATTCCAAATGGAAGTTGGCCGTTTTTCGTCGTTCCGATAAAAATGAGAGAATCCCCCATTTTGATATTGAAGCCATTTGTGAAACGACTATGAACAAATGCCTTCTCTTTTTTAAAAAGAAGGAGAGGAATTAGATAACTATATCCCTCTCCAAAAAGAGTATGATTATTCATTTATTGTGGGTCAATTAGACCAAGTTTTACAGCATAAGCTTCAATTGCTTTTTCGAAACATGCTAATGGAGCACGTACAGTACCTGCACCGATTTGACCAACGCCTGCTTCTTTATGTGCAATACCTGTGTTGATAATTGGTTCGATACCTGTTTCAACAACTTTTCTTGCGTCGATTCCAAGAGTAGCGCCTTGGAAATCCCATGTTGGAATTGAGAAGTTTGGATTGTGATCAATACAGATTTCCATCATTTCGTTACTTGTAGTTACTGCATCGTCCATACCACCTGCACCAACGAAACGAGTAACACCAGGAGCTGCGATCATAGCGAATCCACCAACACCAAATGTTTCAGTAATTGCACTATCCCCCATGTCAGGACAAGCCATATCTTGATCATATCCTGTAAAGAATAAACCTTGAGGTGTGTTAACTGGTGCTGTAAACCATTCGTCACCCATTCCTGCAATACGGATACCGAATTCATAACCGTTACGGCACATTGCAGTTACAACTGTACCATGTTGAATTTGTCTAGCTGTATCCATTACTACTTTACCAGTAGCCATTGCAATATTTAAGAAGAATTGGTCAGTATCTGCTAAGAATTGAATAACGTCTAGTTTGTCTTTTTCATTTACATCAGTTTGTAAGATGTATGGAGTAATATCTTTTAAGAAAATAAGAGAACCAGCAATATTACGTTGGTGGAACTCATCACCCATAGTAATTGCTTTTGCCATAGCAACGTTAACGTTTAAGCCATCGCCTTTAACTTTAAGTGCTTTTGCAATAGTTGGTCCTAAAATATCTCTGAACCATTTTAAACGGTTGATAACATCGTCAGAATATGCGCCGAAACGTAATACTGCTCCGATCCCTTCGTTCATAGTACAATAAGCACGGTTTCCACCGTCACGATTTTCTACAACAAGTACAGGCATGCTTCCAGAAGTTATACCACCCATTGGTCCTACTGCGTTTACATGGTGACATGGGATAAACTCAATTTCGCCATTTTCTAACATTTTACGTGCTTCATCAGCATCATTTGCCCAACCTTCAAATAAAGTTGCACCTACACAAGAACCTTGCATTGGGCTAGTCATGTTTTCCCATTTAATCGGTGGACCTGCGTGTAATATTACTTTACCATTTAGTTCTTCAATAACAGATTTAGCTGGAACAACATCCACTAAAAATGGAGAACTTGATACAACTTTATCGATAACCGCTCTGTTTGCTTCATCAATTGTTTTATATTGTCCGTACATTATAATTCCTCCTGAACATTCATTAATTCCAATTTTTTACAACCATCCGACTTCAAAGATTATCCCCTATGTACAAGATCGATATTTTTTTATCGACCTAATTTTACAGAGTCGATCTGCCACAAAAGGTGAAGAACACCACCTTTTGTGAGTTATGACTTTTTTTAAGGGTTTAAAGTAGAAGTTTTAGAATTCGAAATTATTTTAGTAAACTTAAAATTTTACGCATTCTTGGGTTACCGCCAGCAACTGGACGCCAATCGTATTGAACAACTCTTCCACCTGTTGAAGTAATTGCTTCAGTAAATTTCTTTAACCCTACGTTAACAACGTTTGGTTTTTCAGTTAATAATCTTTCGATTGCTTCAGAAACTGTTACATCTACTTTTGCTACTTCAGTACCAGCAACTACTTCTTTTTGTACTTCTTCAATTTGCATGTCTAACATAGCTAAAGAAGTTAATACTGCTTGGTTGTTACTGTCACGGATAATTACTCCCGCTTTTTGTAATTTAGCTTTTTGATCATCAATTCCTTGTGGATCTTGGTCAGTACCACATACAGTTGCAACAAAGTAAATGTTTTTGCCATTTGCTTGTGCTTCTTTTTGGATTTTTTCAATTCCAGGAATTAATGCACTAGCCATATCTTCATGAGAACCATATCCAAGAACAACATCAAAAAGAATAACTGCAGTAGACTCATCTTGAGCTGCTTTTTGGAAGTATTGAATTCTTGTATCAGGGTCAATCATTGGGTGTGGTTTACCTTGAGTATAAATATCATCTCCAAGGTCGATTACTTCAAATCCGTCAGTACTTAATAAGTAACCTTCTTCGTGAGCACCTGAATTATCATAGTTTAGGCCTCTAGCAATAAGAGTAGCTGCTTCATATCCTAAAGTTCCACCTGAATATAGAGCTTTAATTGTTTTTTGTTCAGGTTTTAGCTCAACGCTTGGTACTTCACCTTGTAAAGTGTTGTAGTTTGGTTTAACTTCGTTGCCTCTTACAAGATCAACAGCAATTGCAGCTGTTTCTTCAAGAGTATTTGCATAGTAAACATTACCTTCATGGTTGTGTGGGTCTTCACCAAGGAAGATTGCTACTACTGGTTTTGAAAGACTTTGTAGTAATTGAACTACTTGGTCACGTACTTCTTTTGCAGGTGGCTTAGAAATTAATGTAATAACTTCAGTTTGGCTATTTTGTGCTAATGCTTTAATACCATCTAACATTGTAATAGCACCGATTTTATCGTTTAAGTCACGTCCACCAGTTCCGATTGCATGGCTAATACCAGCACCTAAACGGTCGATTTGTGTAATAACTTCTTGAATACCAGTACCAGAAGCACCGATTACACCAATTTTTCCAGTTTTCATAACGTTAGCAAATGCAAGAGGTACACCAGAAACGATTGCTGTACCACAGTCAGGACCCATTACTAATAGACCTTTGTCATGTGCTTTTTCTTTAATACGACGCTCATCTTCAACAGTTACGTTGTCACTGAAAATTAATACGTGCATATCACGATCAATAGCCTTTTCAGCTTCTTCTGCAGCATATTGTCCAGGTGTAGAGATAATTGCTAAGTTTGCACCTGGTAAAGCTTTTGTTGCTTTATCCCAAGAACGAACAGTTTCGAAAGCTTCTTTGCTACCTGCAATAGCTTGGTTATTTAAATAGTTATCTACTTCATCAAGTACTTCTTGAATTTTTTCTTCTGAGTCAGTGTCAACAACGATACACATATCGTTTGAAGCAGCGCCTTCAAGCTCCTCAGTATAAAGACCTGAACCTTTGAAGATATCCTTGTTCGCAGGAGTTCCCATCATAACTTGAACTTTGTTAATGCCTTCCATAGTAGAAATTTTGTTTGTAAGAAGCATTAAGTTAACTGAATCCTGATATGAATTCTGTTTTACAATTGTATAAAGCATGTTTAAATGCACCTCTTCTTTATTTTTGTACTTATATAAAAGATTTAAATGAAAAGAACTCCAAACAAAAAGGGCGACTTTTCTTCTAGCCGCCCCTTTTGTACAGCAATTTTACATTTTATTTTGCAAACGGGCTTTTATGATCATATGAGTTATTATGAATAACATCAGAAGTTAAATAGTCATATATGTGGTCGACAATTTCGATGCCGTCTTTTTCATATGCTTCTTCTCTTTCTGCACTTCTTTGGCCTGGATAGTATACTTGGTTGTATCCTGGAGCAGGCTTGATGTTGTTTAAATCTTGCATAGTTTGTGCAATTGCTTCTTTAAATGTGTTTAAATTCGTAAAATATTCTGGGTTAATAACGATATGAAGTTGCCCTAAATTACGGCCTGCCGTTAAATCATGGTACATAGATGATACATTTTTACCAAAAGGTAAGCCTAACAGAATTCCTGATAATACATCCACCATCATCATCAGTCCATATCCTTTTGGCCCTGAGATTGGAAGTAAAGCATTTACTTTAAATGGATCTGTCGTTGGTTCTCCATTGCTATCAACTGCCCAAGTATCTGGAATTGATTCATTTTTCGATCTAGCATGGAGTATTTTCCCCCATGCTTGTACAGTAGTTGCCATATCGAAAGTAATATTTTTGCCGTCTTTACCTGGTGCTGCAAAAGCAATTGGGTTTGTACCATAATAAGGTTCTGCTCCACCAAACGGTACGACCATAGGATCTGATTGACATAAAGAAATTCCGATTAAATCAGCTTCCGCTGCCTGTTGTACGAAATAGGAAAGGGCACCGCTATGGCCAATTCTTCTTACGCCTACTACAGCGATTCCGTTTTCCTTTGCCATCTTAATTGCCTCGTCCATCGCAAGTTTTGCTGCAACGTGACCTACCCCGTTGTCACCATCAAATACTGCTGTACAAGGTCCTGTTTTTTCGAATTTGAATTCAGGATTATGAGTTATACCACCCTTAGCAATTCGTTCAGCATAATACTCAACACGCATTGCTCCATGGGAGTGTACACCCCTTGCATCCGCATGAACTAATACATCTGCAACACCAGCTGCATGTTCTTCAGTTAAACCAGCTTTGTTAAGTTTATTAGTAATTAATTCTTTTAATTTTTCTTTACTTACTCTCATCCCATTCACCACTTTCCAATAAGAAACCTATTTACTCTGCAAAAGGGTCTTTATTATCGTATTTATTGTTATGAACTACATCAGAAACTAAATATTCATAAATATCATCGACGATATCAATTCCATCTTTTTCATACTTCTCAATTACTTCATCATTGTTTTGACCAGGATATAATACTTTAGAGAAGCCTGGAGCAGGTTTAATGTTATTTAAATCTGCCATTGTTTGTGTAATATTTTGTTTAAATTGATTTAAGTCAGTAAAATATGATGGATTAATAACGATATGAAGTTGACCTAGTTTACGATACTCTGTTAAATCATTGTACATAGAAGTAACCTTGTTACCAAAAGGAAGTCCAAGAAGAATTCCTGATAATACGTCAACCATCATCATAAGTCCATATCCTTTTGGACCTGAAATAGGTAATAATGCATTCACTTTATGTGGATCTGTAGTTGGATTTCCATTTGCATCAACTGCCCATGAATCAGGAATTGATTCATTTTTTGATCTAGCATATAGGATTTTCCCCCATGCTTGGACAGTTGTTGCCATATCTAATGTAATTTTTCTTCCGTCGCTACTTGGTGCTGCAAAGGCAATTGGGTTCGTTCCGTAATAAGGCTCTGATCCACCAAATGGAACTACCATTGGATCTGATAAAGTAACACTTAAAGCAACTAAATCTTCATCTGCTGCTTGTTCAGTAAAGTACGATATCGCACCACTGTGTGACATATTTTCAACACCAACGATTGCTACACCGTTTTCTTTAGCAATTGCAATAGCTTCCTTCATTGCTTCTTTAGCCGCAACTAGACCATTGCCTCCATCAGCGTGAAATACACCAGAACAAGGGCCAGTTTTTTCAAATTGGAAGTTAGGATTTGTATTGATTCCACCCTTTGCAATTCGTTCTGAATAATATTCTACTCGCATTGATCCGTGTGAATGTATTCCACGTGCATCAGCAAATACTAGTACGTCTGCAGCTGTATCTGCATGACTTTCAGTTAAACCTGCTTTATGGAGTTTGTTTTTTATTAATTGTTTTAATTCTTCTTTTGTTACTCTCATTTTTTAGACACCTACTTTTTTTGATGAACAAGCTATTAAGTAAAATCTGAAGTTTGGGTGTTAAAATTATTTTTTATCTAGTGATGCATCGCGGTTACAATCTTTTGAATATACATATGCTAGTGGCTCTCTACCAACTGCATATGCTGCTTGATGTACATAAGGACCCATGAAGATATAGTCACCTTTTTTAACAGGAATCCATTCGTTATCAAGATTGTACATACCTTCACCAGATAGTAAGTATGCCCCGTGCTCTTGGTAATGTGTTTCGATAAATGGATGGCTTGCTGCAGGGTCAAATGATAAGATATGGAAGTTCATGTCAAAGTCAATGTCTGTTGGTAATAGATCTTTAATATGAACATTGTGCATATCATCATAATCTCTGAACTCAATTTGGTTTGCATGGCCAGATACTGTCCAAGGTTTTTTACCTTCAAGCGGTTTATATTTTTGTTTGTAAAGGAATAGGCGAGAATCACCTGATTCTAAGTTTTCTAAGTACATTTTTACTCCAGGTGGGCAATATAAGTAGCCACTATCTTCAAGTACAAATTCTTCTTCCCCAGCTTTTGCTTTCACTTTACCGTTAAGTACATATACAAACGTTTCAACGTCTGCTTCACCGCAATAACCTTGGCTGTTTTTTCCGCCTTCATGCATTGTTACGATGTAATCAACGAAGCTAGCCCCTAATCTTGGTGAACCTAAAATTGAGATCGTACAATTTTCAAATCCAGGAATAATATTATTTACTAATCCTTCTGGAGTAATAAGTGCGTATAAACCGTGTTTAATAATTGATCTGCTAGAAAGTAAATCTTTTGGGTATCCCATAATCCTTTATCTCCTTTGATTGCCTCAATATTTTTTATTTTTAAATTTCGCATACGTTAGAAGCTAATTCAATGTTGTATGTTGCGAATTATTTATAACCAAGTTCATATAAAGCACCGATAAGACCTTTTACACCTTCAGCTAAGTCTTTCGGTTCAGTAAATTCTGCCGGATTGTGACTTATACCTTTACGACTCGGTACGAACAGCATTGCAGTAGGTACATGTGCAGCAAAAATTTGAGAATCATGCCCTGCACCACTGTGCATCACTTTATAATTTAAGCCGTTATCATCACATTGCTTTTCAATCAGCTCAACGACCTTTTGATCCATTGGGATTGGATCTTCATCCATCCAAAGGTCGATATTCATTTCAACTTCATGTTCTTTTGCGATTTCTTGCATTCTTGCTGTCATTTGTTCTGTAAAGGAAATGATAGCTTGTTTATCTGTATGACGTACATCAATTGTAAAAATAACTTTTCCTGGTACAACATTTACGATGTTTGGATAAGCCTCAAATTTACCAACTGTTGTTACAAGTGGATCACCAGTTTCTTTTGCCATAGTAATAATCTCATGAATAATATGACTTGAAGCAAAAACAGCATCTTTTCGATATCCCATAGGTGTTGTACCTGCGTGGTTCGCTTCACCAGATATTTCAACTGTATAACGTCTTTGTCCAACAATGCTATTTACTACACCAATAGTGATTCCTTCTTTTTCTAATACACTACCTTGTTCAATATGAACTTCTACGAACGCTTTTAGATCCTTACGTGTTTCCTTAGATTCATCTCTAAAGTCAAAGCCAGCGTTTTTCATGGCTTCAACAAATGGAACACCATCAAAATCTTTGATACCTTCTACATCTTCTCGTTTAGCTAAACCAACGATGTTTTTAGAACCCCAGAACGAGTAAGGGAAACGACTTCCTTCTTCTTCAGCCATAGAAACAACTTCTATGTTTCTTAAAGGTTGACCAAAATGTTTTTTTAAGTACTTTAACGCAAGTATTCCGGCTACAATTCCATATGCACCGTCTAAACGTCCGCCGTTTGTAACAGTATCCACATGAGAGCCAGTTAAAATAGTTTCATTCGTATTTTGACCTTTTAATGTACCAAATAGGTTTCCAATATCATCAAAACGAGCTTCGAGGCCTTCGCTTTCCATCCATTCTTTCAGTGCGTTTTGACCTTCAACCCACTCTTTTGTATACAGTAAACGAGAAACACCACCTTTAGGATCTTTTCCGTATCCCGCTAACCATTCAAGTCTGCTATCTGTTTCTTCGGTTAGATCAAGGTTTTGCACTATATTTTTCATATCGTTCACCTATTTCACCACCCTTTTCCACGTTATGTAATATTTCTTTTTAAATTGGTTTGTAACGCTATTTATTGTTTGTAGACTTTACGATAGTATGCATTAAAGTCTTATATCAACTTAATATCTTTAGTTCTATAACCATTGTAAACGGTACCAAATAAATATTCTTTAGCACTAGCAGATAAAGGTATTTATATTATTTCTCCGAAATGGATAACTCCTTAAAAATTAGGTACATTTGTAGTAATAACTTCTTTGTTCTCTTACTAATGTTCCAAATTTTACCTACTTTATAACCCGTTAAAAATCCATTATCCATCCTAAAATTATAGAAAAAGGCATCCACTCAGCAGTATTGGAGTAGATGCCTTGTATTGAAATTCTTTATTTTAGCTCTAATTCTTTTGAATTCTCTATATTTAAGCTATCTTCATTTTCCTTGTGATTTTTCCCAATATCCCCGTATCGATCCCATTTTATAAGATTCTCTAATAGTATAGCGAGGATAATTCCAACTAATAATCCGCTGCTAAGTACTGGTCGAATCACACTTGGAATCGAGACAAAATAAGTAGCTGGAAGGGTCATAATTACAACACCTACAAATATCGGAATAGCCGAACGATAAATATTAACAGTATTAAATTCAACCTGTTTGAAGAAATTCAAGGAAGAATTGAAAAGAAGTAAATATGATACAAAAAGTGCAGCACTACCAACACTTAAAGGTAGTTGTGAGAAAAAACTACCAATCGGTGGTATGAGTCCTATGACAAGAAACATAAATCCACCTAACACTAAGGGAATTCTTTTTATTATTCCTGTTTGACTTAAGAAACCAATTGATGAAACGTAAGGCGAATTTGGAACAAGTCCAAAAATACCAGCTATAAAAGTAAAAATTCCTGTAATAGTAAAAGAAGCTCTGTATTCGGAATTTGTTGTTTTCACATTATACAGTTCCTCGGTTCCTTTTAAAGACCCAAATGTATTAGCAGTGTTTAACAATCCTGCAATTACTGTAGTAACAATTATTCCTATATCCCATGCAGGTTTCCCTAATGGAAATAGCTCAAACCCAAGCGATGTCCCTGCACTTACAGCATTTTCTGGTCTGAAAATAATCGCATAAATAATCCAACCACCGATAATTCCAATGAGTAACCCATAACGTCGAATACTTGAAGGTGCTTTCACACTAATTAAAATTACAATAATTGCGATTGCTATTGATAATAGAGATACAGCAATATCGATTTGCACACTCTGTGCTTGGTTTCCAAATGGAATGCCTAGCATCCCTTTTAAAAAGATTCCAACCAATTGGCATCCGAACAAAAACATAAATGCGCCCATTACTGCAGGGTTAAATAACTTAGCAATTCGTGGTCCGACTCCAGTGATACCCATTAAAAAAGTCAATATCGAAGTAATTATTACTCCAACAGTTAAACTGCCTCCTAAAAGTGATAAAGGCATCCCTTGCGCTACAGCCGAACTACATAAAGTTAAAATTACACCCCACCATAGCCCAGAATGCCCTTCCATAATGGCACGTCTATGCCCAAAGATAGCTTGAACAATACATGCCAACCCTGTCACGATAAAGGAAAGATGTAGCATATTGACAATTGTGTTTGGAGAAAGCTCAAATGCTGCTCCAACAGTGATCGGAATAATTACTATGTTGGTAAAAATAAAAAAGAGCCATTGCAAGCCTGAGATCCAGTTACTCGATTTTAATAATTCATTAATAACAATCACCCTTTCTGTATGAAAAGTTAGGTTACTTCTATATTTCGATAATTCTACCTATTCGTATAGTTGATTACAAGTACTGTTTAAATAAAATTATTGTTTACAATGAACAAATTTTGCTTTGATTTTTGTTTATGTATACCGTAAAATGAACAGAATTGTAACTAAAGCAGAAAATTTGTACGATAAAAGAGAGGAACCTCGAATGAAAACTGTAAATGATTTATTTATTTTAGAAGGTATGAGAGAAGCAGTTGTACTTGCTGGCCATCGCGGCCTCACTAGAAATGTACAATTTGTAAATATATCAGATACGCCGGATGCAATTAATTTTTTGGCAGAAAATTTCCTTCTTTTGTCAACTGGATATGCATTTAAGGATAATACGCAAGAATTTTGTGAGTTAATAAAACAGATGAACGACCTAAATTGTTCAGGCATTGTAATTAAAATTAATCGATTCTTCCATCAGCTGCCGACCGAAGTAAAACTATTAGCTGATAATTTAGCATTTCCGATTATCGACTTACCTACAGCACATACATTAGGGGAAGTTTCCCGTCATATTTTAAATTACTTAAATGATCATGAGGCCGAGCAATTATATTATGCGTTGCATGTTCAAAAAGAGTTTTCTGATATGCTAATTAAAGGTTATAGCCTTAGTGCATTATTAGAACAATTAGGTCACCTTTTGGCACGACCTTGCCTTTTGTTAAACCATAGAGGTGAGGAAATTGCTCAAAGTCACCATTTTATAAAGGAATCCATGAAGCAAGTTAAAGAGGAAGTTATTGAGAAAGTAAAAGAAGACTTACCTCTTGCAAGAGAAGGTACTACTTTCACAATTCCCTCAAGGGAACTTGAAAGTGTTACAACATTTTCAGTTCATACGAAACGGCAATATCCAAGTATGCTCGTTATATTTGACTCACTTACTCTACCTTACCCTTCATCACAAATGGCAATAGAACAAGCTGGTAACGTTATATCGTTTACAATAGTCAAGGAGCAAGCAATCGAAGAAAATGCTAGATTGTTAAAAAACAATTTCTTCGCAGATCTTATTGAAATGAAGATTCAATCAGACGAAGAAATATTAAGTCGATCAAACTATTACGGACTACAAAAAAATATGGAGAATGTTTGCATAGTTTGCACAATCGATACAAAAGGTGAAGAGTACGAATCGTTACAACTTTACGAAAAAAAAATAGGTGAACTTCATAATACTGTTTACGATCAAATCGAAGATGAAATTATTAATGAAGGTGTAACAGCTACGCTATTCACAAAGGGAAAATACTTTGCAATGGTTGTACAGTTCCAGAAATATGGTGATGAGCAAGTTAATATAATTACTCAATTTCTAGAAAAAATCCAAACAAATTTCAATGGGGACTTTACCCTTTCATTTGGTGTAAGCCATTCTGTTCCATCCCTTAAAGAAATACCTACAATCTATCAGGAAGCTGTAGAAGCAATTACCCAAGGTTATGAACAAAAATTAAATGGTTTTATTAAATATTACAAAACAAGGGATTTAGAGGAATTATTAAAAGCGCTTCCTCGGAAAGATATAAAAGCGCTTTATGAAAATACATTAAAATCATTAGCTTTTCCAAAAACAAAAGAAGACATAGAGTTAATAAAAACAATTCAAGTCTATTTGGATTCTCAATGCGAAATCTCCGAAACTTCTAGAAAATTATTTGTCCATCGAAATACAGTGAAATATCGAATAGCAAAAGCAGAGGAAGTGCTAAACTGTTCCCTTCGCGATCCAGCTGATTCTTTGAGAATACGTGTTGCACTTGTTATTGGCGCAATACTAAATGAAGATGAAAATGTAGTAAACCATTAATATGTATCTAAAAATGAGTCTAGTGAGAAAACTGGACTCATTTTAAAATGACAAAAACAATACCTCATGGGAGATACTCACCATGAGGTATTGTTTTAAGCTAACTATTTAAAAGATGTTCCGTTTTTGAAGCTTGAACCTTTAAATGCATATCTTGTAAGTAAATAATAAGTAAGTCCTGCTACAACTAACCCAATAATCCATGCGATGTCTACTAGGATAAATGCTGCTCCAGCACCGACGAACATTGCAATTAGACCAGCAGGATTGTACCCCGCAAACGAACCTCCGTCGTTGTATAAATCAGTAATATCTACTTTTTGTTTACGAATAATATAATAATCCACTAAAAGAATTGCGATAACTGGTCCTAAAAATGCTGAGTAGATTAGTACGAACATATTTAGTCCATGTGCTGAAGACTCTTGTATTAGTAACCAAGGGAATGCAGCTAGTGCAAGTAATCCTGCTAAAATCGCAGCTGGTTTGTATTTCATTTTAGTTAATAATTGAATTACATATGTTGGTGGAATAACGTTTGCCACCATGTTTGTAGCAATTACTGTAAATACGATAAACGCTGAAACAGCTACTGCAAGAATATCATTATCAAGTACTACTGGTAATGCAATTGCAGGATTTGTTATTCCTGTTGCTGCAGCTAACATTGCACCAATTACAATAACGAAACCGTATGAAAGTGTAATTGGAATAAAGTATAATGCTCCACGCTTAGTATTGCTTAGACCTGTTTTTAATTCTCTTGAATAGTCTGCAGCACTTACGAAAATACCTGCATAGTTACCTAAGAACACCATAATTAATGCGAAGAATGGTAATCCCCAAGTACCTTCAGCTTGTACCCAAGTTGTAGTAATTTCAGTACCATACTGTGTTACAAGAATCCAAAATACATAAATAAGTCCGATAATGAAGATTACAGATGCAATTGTCTCTACCCACTTAATAGCATGGAAACCGTAAAGTGAAATTACAATTTGTACTAATTGAAGAATTACGAAACAGATAAAAATGTTGTCAAAAGATCCATTTGTTACAATTTTAGCTATCTCATTTAATGCTGTACCACCGATCCAACTTTGAACACCATACCATACGATAGCGGGTACCCCTCGTAGTAATGAAGAAATAACTGTACCTTTTGTTCCGAAAGCCATTCTCAATTGGACAACGTATGGAATACCTGATTTATAACCAAGTCGATCATTTAATGCGAAAATCGTTGAAATAATTGCGATTGAAATTAATGCTGCCAAAATAGTTTGGAAAAGGTTTAACGTTGCGATCCCTGCAATAATTACACTGGCACCTAACGTCATATTCCCTATGTTAACTCCATCGCCAATCCACATGAATATATAATCTTTTGAATTGACAGTTCTTTCATTATCAGTTTTTGGGTGTAGTGATTTATCCAAAACCGAAACTTGTTCAATATTTGTCATGTTAGTATCGTTTGACATATGACATACTCCTTTTTCTTGATGTATTTTGCTGCGATATATTAACGATAAGTAAAAGTTTAAACACTTTGTTTATTAATTCACATTAGTTAGTGTTTGCATTTTGAATAATAATTTTCCTCCCCAATATTAGGTAGTTTACTTCAATTTGCAAAAAATTTATCACTTTGTTCAACTAATAATCCTATCGAAAACGTTTTCACCCTTGAACATTTTTTATTATACATAGGTTTTTTCGTATGGTCTTTATGTCAATTAAACAAAATGGACAACCGTTCGCTATAAACGTTGCATAACAATAATCATAATTACAGTTCATTCGTACAAACCGTTGTACAAAATAGACAAAAAAAATTTTTACAAATCAAGGAAAAATAGCATTCAATAGTATAAATTATTAAGAATTGTGGGAATAAACTATTAATTACTCGCACTTTTGAAGTGCGCTAAAAGTTGTCTTTATGTTTTTTTATTAATCATCAATACATAAAAAGTTCTCAAAAAGTTCCCTTTGAATAATCTGCTCTAGTTTTTATTAATTACTCCTCACTATGGACGAATTAGATTTTTTCTTTAGCAATTGTAGATAAAAAAAAAATAAAATTTCATCCTTTGTAGTTCTCTGTATCGAATTTGCTTTTTGCTACACTATATAAGCTGATTATTTTAATAAAAAAGTATGAATGCATGGTGTTTTAATTTCATAACGCCAAACAAACATAACTTTTTATTAACAAAGGGAAACTATCATACATCAAGGTACATCATCGTCCCCCATTTTTTTTTAAGAACGTTAATCCTAGTGATTTTAGCAAATATTTCAACAGTGTATACAAATGTTACATCATCACATAACAAAGAAAAGATCAGTAAAGCTGTTGTTCATTAGTAAATTTTTCAGGAAAGAAGAAGTGAATATAATATGAATGAAATAAAAAAAGTCGATAACTGGCTTGGCGGTTTACAATGGTTAATGTTTATTTTTATTAACACAGTTGTAGTACCAATTACGATTGGTGCTGCATATGACTTAAGTCAAGAAAAAATTGTAAGTATGATGCAATTTTCCTTTATAATTGGTGGGATAGGATGTTTATTACAAGCAATTATTGGTCATAGAAGACCAATAATGGATGGACCTTCGGGACTATGGTGGGGTGTAATTTTAGCGCTATCTTCAATGTCTGCTGCACAAGGTATTCCTTTAGCAGAGGTTGGTGGAAGTATTGCAGTTGGTGTAATCATTGCGGGTATCTTAACTATACTAATCGGTGTTACTGGCTTTGGTTATGTTTTAGAAAAATTATTTAACCCAAGTGTAATGGGAACTTTCATGTTACTATTTGGTGTTTCACTTTGTATCAGTTTCTTTAAAGGTATGTTTATTTCAGCTGAAGGTACGATTGATATAGGAATGGGCCTTTTATCAATTGCTATTGTATTATTGGTATTAATCTTAACTATAAAAGGTTCGAAAAAAGTAGCTCAGTATTCAATGTTAATTGGTATCATTATCGGTTGGCCTTTATTTGCAATACTATTAGGTTCTAGCAGCCAATTAGGCGGCGGTGAAGTTCCACTTACTCTTGAATTATTTTTATTCCCTCTAGGTGAACCTGCTTGGAATATGGGGATTATTATCACAGTAGTTGTAACTGGTATTTTAAATCTTTCAAAACAATATGGTTCAATTAAAGGTACAGACATTATGTATCCAGAGCAACCATCAACAAGTAAAGACTATCGTAATTCATTTGTAATTACTGGTGTTCAAAGTCTATTATCTGGTGTCTTAGGGTTAGTACCATATTCACCGTTTGTGTCATCTATCGGTTTCATCCAACAAACAAAAATATATGATAGAATGCCATTCATTTTCGGTTCTGTTATGTTCTTTATTATGGGGATTATTCCTCCAGTAGGTTATTTCTTTACACTACTTCCATTAAGTATAGGTAGTGCCGTGCTATTCGTATCGTACGTAACACTATTTGGATCTGCTCTTGAATGGTATAAAAAAGTATCATTTAACTCAACTAACGTTTACCGTGCAGCAATTCCGTTGTTTATCGGTTTAGTTTTGTTTGCTATTCCAGGTTCAGCTTGGTCAACTTTACCTCAATTTGCTCAACCTTTACTATCAAGTGGCTTATTGATGGGTTCGATTATAGCAATAATTGTCGAGAATACAATGGATTGGGACAAGGTTGGTATTGAAGAAAAAGCAAATGTTCAAAAGAATGTCTAACGCCTTTTAAATACACGCAACTGTATGACGATTGTTATATAGTTGCGTTTTTTGTTTCTAGTATAAAACAGGCCGGGACATAAGTAAAAAAGTACAATCCACCATTCATTGGGATTGTACCTTTTGATATAGCGACGTTCGTTTCCGAAGCATGCTTCGCTTTCCGCAGGGAAGCCATGAGCCTCCGGGAGCTAAAGCTCTCCGGGGTCTCATGACTGCTTCTACGTCCTGCTGGAGTCTTCGCATGCCTCTCCAACGAACGACTTTCTAATATAGCGTTAGCAGATTTTTATTATACGTAATACTTACTTTGGTTGAAAGTTATCTTTAATCCCAGCCAATTTATTTCAACAAGCATAATCTAACTTTTATTTATGCTTTTCTTTTAGCAATAAATTCAATCTCTACTTCTGCACCTAATGGCAATGCTAATACAGCTACACATGTTCTAGCTGGATACGGATCATTGAAGAATGTCTTATATACTTCATTCATGGCATTAAAGTTACCCATATCCGTAAGATATACATTTACTTTGACTACATCATCAAACGTTAAATTTGCTGCTTCAAGTACGTCATTTAAATTTGTAAAGCATCGTTTAGTTTGCTCAGCAATATTTCCTTTTAAATCTTCAGCAGTCTCAGAATTCATAGCTGTTTGTCCAGAAAAGAATACAAACGGATCCGCATCAACTGCATGAGAATACGGTCCTGAAGCTGTTACATTTTTTCCACGATACGTTTTTCTAACCATTACAAAACACTCCTATTAATTTAATATTTATTTAATTTTTCTCGTTCAAGAAGTTCGGTTATCTTTAATCCGATTTGTACTAATAACATTTCTTCAGCATCATCAAAATTCATTCCGGTAATTTCTTTAATTCGTTCAATACGATACACAGCCGTTTTATGATGGATAAACAGCTGTTGAGATGCTTTTGTTGCATTTTGATTGCACTGTAAAAATACTTTTAATGTGGTTATCAAGTCAGACTTATTTGCTTGTTGGTAATCTAACAACATCTGTAATGATGGTGGAATAAAGGACTTTAAATCTTCTGTATCGGTGAACTGCCCTAGCATTCTAAAGACTCCTAATTCAGAATACGATGTAATGGATTCTTTACCATTTAATACTTCTCCATATTCCAAGGCATCTCTAGCTTTGATATAGCTATCTGAAATAGTCTTCACATCTTCTGACAACGTCCCAATACCAACTTGAATCATAATATCCTTATCTTGTTTGTTTACCCATTCAATAATCTTTGTTACATTGTCTTTAATATTCTTTAACCAATGGCGATCTTCTAAATTGACTTTCCAAAGAACAACTTTTAATCCGCTCTTATTGCCAGTTATAGCTTGAGGTAAATAGCGGTACATACTCTCATCTAGAAGTGTTTCCTCGTTACCACCTTTGGATATTCCACGCCGTAATTTTTTCGTTGATACCCGGTCTGCACTTTTTCTTAGTTTTAATAGTACAACTGCAAAAGACCCTTCAATATCCCAACCAATTAAATTGGCATCATGATACAGTATATTCGGGGGTACTTTTCCTTCTATTAACTGCTCTAGTAAATCATTTTTAAACCGTTTATCTACTTCAGCAACTGCAAACTTTTTAACTAATTCAAGAGATAAAGAAGTTGCAGCATTTTCTACCGCAATAAAATCAAGTTCTTGTAAGGGTTTATTCATTTCCCCGATTAATAAATAAGTTTTTATATGATTAATAGTCTCGATCTGGACAACAATTTGATGCCCTACTTTCTCTTGTTGTTCACGATACTTAACTACTTGACGATAATGAGGAAATTTCATCATTTCACTTTCATTTACATGGTAGTTTTTTGCAACAATCTCGAAGTTTGTTAAGTATGGCGATGTCGATGCTAAACATATAAAATTACGGTCAAACAAAGCAACAGGATTACCAATTAGCTTCTCTAATGTTTCAATAATTTTTTCTTCACTTTCATTTGCTAATGATAAAGCAGTAAACTGGTCATGGATTTCTTTATAATACTGAAGTCTTTTTACCTGAAGATCTAAAATTTCTTCCATTACAGGATACATAATATCAACATAAGGAACCTCTTTGGGTATTTGTATAATCGGCAACCTGCACTTTTCTGCTTCATCAATAATTGACTTGGGAATTTCTTTTACAAATCGATGGGTTTTAATTACTAAAGCACTAATATCCTTTTCAGCCAATTTTGCAATAAACTGACGTTGTTCTTCCTCATTAAATGAAAGAATTGGGTATAAACTTGTTAGAAGTAGTTCTCCACCCTGTAACCAGTCAGTAATATCTGGCGCTTCCATAATAGTCGATCCTTTGACCACTTTATGTAAATATTGTTTCCCACTTAATACATTTGCATTTTTAAGAGATGATAATGTCAACAAGTCTTTAACGGAAAACTCCAATAACAATCCTCCTTCCCTATAGAAGAAAAGGGCGGAGAATTATAACCCTCAGCCCTTTATTATTGAGATCTTACTATTTTTTAAGCATCTAGAAAAGTGCCGTTCTCAAACACTACTTTACCATTTACGATTGTAGTTTTTACTTTTCCATTAAACGTCATTCCTACATATGGGGAATGTTGATGACGATAAAATAAGTCATCATTTTCTAATTTAAAGCTCTCATTTATGTTTACAATTGCAATATCTGCATCGTATCCAACAGCTATATTACCTTTGTTTGCTAAACCAAATACTTTAGCAGGATTTGTCCCCATTAATGTAACGATTTTTTCTAAAGGCAAGTTTCGTTTAAAATGTCCTTCAGTAAGCAATACATTTAATGTAGATTGTGCACCAGAAATACCTCCCCAACCTTCAAAGTAATTATCTGTTACAGTCTTCATTGAAGTTGGTGCTGGAGAGTGGTCAGAAGCAATCATGTCAACTTCACCATTTAGCACAGCAGTCCATAGATCGTCCACTTCATCTTGGTCACGTAGTGGAGGAGCACATTTTGCTAATCCACCTTTTTCTTCTAAATCTTTAACTGTTAACGCTAAGTAATGTGCACATGTTTCAACAGTTATATCTACGCCTTTTTGTTTTGCCTCATTTATAACGTCTACAACTTTTTTACTACTTGCATGTACTACGTGTACTTTACAGCCTGTCGCTTCTGCATAAGAAATTAGTCTACGAACTGCTTCAATCTCAGAGATGATTGGTCTAGATTCAACAAAGTCACGTGCTGATGTTTTACCAGCTCTAATTTTCTCTGTTGCAAGTTGATCACACATAACTGTACTTTCTGCATGAACAGCAAGTCTAGATCCAACAGCTGCTATTTCTTTCATTCCTTTATAGAGGGTTTCATCGTCCGCACGATTGAAATCATCAATTCCACTTGGGGACATGAATGCTTTGAAGCCAATAACTCCATTTTCATGAAGCTCTTTTAATTTACCGATATTTTCTGGAACTAGTCCACCCCAGAAGTTCGGGTTTACCACTGATTTTTCAGCTGAAAGTTTTTTCTTTATGTCTAAATTTTCCTTATCAATCGTTGGAGGTGTACTGTTTAATGGCATATCGAAATAGGATGTTACTCCACCTGCCGCTAAGCTTTTACTTCCAGTTTCAATACCTTCCCACTCTGTTCTTCCCGGCTCATTAAAATGAACATGTGTATCGATTAACCCAGGGAACACATGGAGACCTTCTGCATTTATTTCGTTCGTTCCTTGACCACTAATTTGTGATCCTACTTCAACAATTTTGCCATCCTTAATGGCAATATCTCCTGTTGTTACGGATTCTGAAGTTACAATTTGACCATTTCTAATTATTAAATCGTAAGTTGCCATCTATATGATCTCCCTTTACACAAACGTTGTTTATTTCCCAGCTGAAAGAAGTTTCCCTTTAGGTTCGCCAACAATTCCTTGTTCTAAGTCAAATACAACATTACCACGAACGATTGTTTTTGTTACGCGACAGTCAATTTTACGTCCTTCATATGCAGAGTGTTTATTTTTATAATATAAATCTTCTCTTTTTACAACATACGATTGATTTGGATCTACTAAAATAATGTCAGCATCTTTTGTTACTGCAATTTCACCTTTGTTTGGTAAATTAAATCTTTGTGAAGGATTGTATGCAATTAAGTCAACAAATTTTTCAACAGCTAAACCACGTTGTTTAACAGCTAAATCGAACATTAAATCTACATTGTTTTGAACTCCACTTATACCGCCCCATGCTTCAAAGATATTACCTTGTTTCAAATCTTCAGTACATGGTGAATGGTCAGAAGTTAACCAGTCAATATTTCCGTTAAGTAATTCTTCCCATAATTTCTCTTGGTCTTTTGCTCTACGTAGTGGAGGCTGGCATTTTGCTCTTGGTCCAATTTCAGGTAGCATCTCAGCATTCATTGCAAAATAGTGTGGACATGACTCAACAGTTACATCTACACCTTCAGCCTTTGCATTTTGAATTACTTGAATTGCTTCAGATGTACTAATGTGTACTAAATGCAATTTACACCCTGTTTCTTTAGCAAACAAAATTGCACGTTGCACAGCATCAACCTCAGTAAAAGTAGGGCGAGAATCTACATAGTCTGCTGCTGATGTGCGGCCTTCTCTTACCATTTCTTCTGTAAGTCGTTTTGTAACATTTGGGTTCTCAGCATGAATACATAATATGCCACCTAATTCAGCAATTTTTTGCATCCCTTTATACATGGAATAATCATCTACATGCGTAAAGTCACCAGGAACATCACTTGTAATATCAGAAAGGAAACATTTAAATGCTAATACCCCACCGTCCCACATTTCTTTTAGTTTATCTAAATTTTCAGGGACAAGTCCGCCATAGAAGCCGTAGTCTACATAGTTTTGATTTACAGCTGCTTCAAGTTTTAAATCTAGGGCTTCTTTGTTAATTGTTGCAGGAAGTGCATTTAAAGGCATTTCCACATAACTAGTTGTTCCTCCAGCTGCCATTGCCTTTGAACCTGTTTCAAAACCTTCCCACTCTGTTCGGCCTGGTTCACTAATGTGTACATGTGTATCGACCATTCCTGGCATAACATATTGACCACTAGCATCAATTACTTCATTTGCTGTATCTGTAATTTCTTGTGCAATACATGCAATTTTTTCATCTTTTACACCGATATCTACTTTACGGACACCATCTCGGAATACTACATTTCCATTTTTAATAATTAAATCATACATCATTACAGTTCCTCCTTATTGCTTCATTGTAATTTTAATTTACACCGTTTACTACATAGAAAGGTTTCTCATCATTTAATACTTTTACAATATTCTCAGCAGCCATTTTAGCCATATCATCTCGCGCCTCGAATGTAGCGTTCCCAATATGAGGTGTTAAAACAACATTATTAAGAAACTTTAAGCCCTCACCAATAGTAGGTTCATACTCATAAACGTCTAATGCTGCTCCTTCGATAACTCTTTCCTCAAGAGCCTTTATAAGAGCTGCCTCATCTACTATAGGTCCGCGCGCACAGTTAATTAGATAGGCTGTTTCTTTCATCATTTTAAATTGTTCAGTACTAAACATGTGCTTCATACTTGGATTATAGGAACAGTTAAGTGTAATGAAATCAGCCTGTTTAATCAGTTCTTCTAATGAGACATAGGTTGCATTTAATGATTTCTCTACATCAGCACTTTTTTGATGTGGACTGTAATATAAAACTTTCATATCAAATGCAGCAGCTCTTTTCGCTACTGCTTGTCCAATTTGTCCAAAACCGACAATTCCAATTGTTTTACCAGTTACTTCTCTTCCTCTAAAATATAAAGGAGCCCACCCATTGAACCCAACAGTTCGGCACACATTATCTCCCTCTACTACTCTTCTTGCAGCAGCTAACAATAATGCAATTGTTAAATCTGCTGTTGCAGCAGTTGACGCAAAAGGAGTATTTGTTGTTGGTATTCCTTTCGAAGCCGCATATTCGAAATCTATATTATTGAAGCCCGCTCCATAATTCGCTATTATTTTCAAATTTGGTGCTGAATCAATAATCTCTTTAGTCACAGGTGTTGATAGTAAACTTAATAGAGCATCTTTATCTTGAATGCGTTCTTTTAGTTCATCTTCAGTAATTAGTATTTCACCATGAAATACTTCAACTTCGTGTTTTTCCATTAGCAAGTCTAATCCCTTTTGTGGAATATCCCCTGCCACTAAAATTTTTGCCATTTTTAAAGACCCCTCTTCAATAGTTTTGATACGAGGATCATTTCCTAACAATAAGTTATTCCCTAAAACTAATCGTTTTATTGGTTAGGATTAGTCGAAAGCGCTTTCAATATATACTTTAATTTTATAAATGGTAACATTAAGATACATTTGATAATTAGGATAAAAGTTAAATAAATTTTTAGCAAAATTGGATAAAAATAGATCTCTCCAAATAAGAAACTAATCTTTATAAGTTTAAAGGTGTTGTAACCAAGCCTTTTTCAGTCCTAACGGTCCTTAAAGCTTTTCTTTCACTTTGCTGTTACACTATAATGAAAAATTGAATAATTGTTAAAGGTGTGTGAACAACGAGATGAAAACAACTGTCGTTTATAAAAAAGCAGAGAAATTCCAAATACACGCGGATTTTTATCCGACTACTATAGAATTTGCTCCATTAATTGTTTATATCCACGGTGGAGGACTAGTTTGGGGATCGAGAGAAGATATAAAGACTGAACAGGTACAATTTTACTTAAATGCAGGATTTAATGTATTTTCGATTGATTATCGTCTAGCACCTGAAACAAAGCTTCCCGACATTAAAACAGATATAGAAGATGCTCTTAAATGGCTGGAAAATGAAGGTTCAAAACAGTTTAACTATAATCCAAAAAAAATTGCTGTTATTGGTGGTTCAGCTGGTGGATATCTAGCTCTACTAACAGGAACCCTTGATAAAAAGCCAAGAGCGATTGTTTCATTCTATGGATACGGTGATATCACTGCAGATTGGGCACAAAAGCCAAGTCCTCATTATCAAAAGATGACAAAAGTTCCAAAAGAGTTAGCTGATATGCTCGTTTCTAAAGAAGTAATTACGATTGGACCAATTCAAAAACGTTACGCAATATATATGCACGCTAGACAAAGTGGTGGATGGATTGAAAAAATAAGTGGTATGAGTAATGTTGAACTTTTACCTTATTGTCCACTACATTCCGTGAATGAAAGTTTTCCACCAACATTATTATTACACGGTACATTGGACGAGGATGTTCCATATGAACAGTCAGTACTTATGTCGAAAGCATTGGTAGAAGCTTCAGTTGAAAATAAGTTAGTAACGATTCCAAATGGTAAACATGTATTTGACGAAGATTGGAATGATTCAACTGTGCAAAATGCTTTTAATGAAGTACTTCATTTTTTAAAAAAGCATCTTCATTAAGTTATTGTACATGGAAAAGTACTAAGATTTTATGGGCTCTTTATAACGATAGTTTATAAATTATAATTTTTGATATATAGTATGGGCTTCCTAATAGTTTAAATTGGAAGCCCATAATGTCTTACATACATAGTTTTATTAAATAATCTCCCTAAATTGATGTGCTCTCTGATCCAGAGCTTCAGCCGACAACATGATTTGTGAAAAATCATTGATTGCCACATCCACCTGTTTATGCATTTCATCTATGTTTTTGGATATGCGTGTAATATTGTGGGTCTCATGTTCCATCTCACGAACAATTTCTTCTATTGTATCTTTTACCTCGGAAATCGATTGTTCAACTTGGATAGCTAGTTTTCTAACTTCTTTTGCAACTACATCAAATCCCCGTCCATACTCTCCAGCTCTAGCTGCTTCTATTGCTGCATTGATGGCTAACAAGTTCGTCTGAGAAGCAATTTGTTTAATAGTCTTAACAATTCCTTTAATAGAATCTGTTTGATTTTGTAAGCTTAACAATTTTTGTATATTATCCTTTGAATCTGTGGAAATTCTCTTTAACGTATCCCCTAATTCTTCACTTCTCAAAATTCCAGCTTTAGAACGATTGAACAACTCCGCGGACATTTGATTTAGTTCATTAGCAACTTCTACAACAGAGTTTTGGCGTTTTGTAATATTAGTAGCTATTTTTAATATCCCAATCACTTTCCCACTTTCCTTCTCAAATAGTGGCATGTAAGTTGCTTCTAACCAAACTCGATTTCCGCCAGCATCGATTCTTTCTACTTTATCTTGGAATTTTTTTCCGGAACATAGATTTGCCCAAAATTTCTCATATTCCGAACTGTCTACAAAGGTTGGAAAGCAAAATTCTTCATGTCTTTTTCCATATACTTCTTCTACTGTATAACCTAACGATTGGGCAAATAGTCTATTTACATAAACTACCTGCCGATTTAAGTCAAATCTAATAATTGCAAGATTGTCTTCAATGGCTTGAATGATATGTTCATTCGTTACATGATAAGCTGCACTATTCATCTTTCTACTCCCCAATCTATTTTATGAATATCAATACCAACTTTTTATATACTGACCTCATTTGTATAATTTTTGTATAACATCATTATACAAATATTATACAACCTTATCTAAATAGATTACAATGTAAATAGAGTTATTTATTCATTACCAAAAAAATGTAATTACTAACAATCATATGTTAAGGAGGACAATTGATTTGGAGTGCCATAGTTGTTTAATGTTAGAAATAATCTATAAGGTTAAGTTAAAGGGAACAGAAAATTTATCGATGATGCAAAATATAGTTAATCACTTAAAGCGGAGAAATTTATGGGTAAAAGTAGAGGATGAGCACCTGGAAATAAAAGAATCGGGGATTAGAGAATTTCTAGATTTTTGTGAAGTTCATATGGAAACAGAGAAGATATTTTTTCGCATAGATAACCTACCGTGGAATCCACTAAGGGACATACAACAATATATTCAAGCTGGATGGATTGATGAAGTCATACGAAAAAAACTAATTACTTGTCATTTTCAACCTATTGTTGATAGAAAAGAAAATATATATGCCTATGAATTGCTTGCTAGGTTTCAACATGAGGATGGATCAACAATATATCCAAATGAAATCTTTACTGCCGCCAAAAAACGTGGGCGATTATATGCATTAGATCGTTTATGTCGACTGACTGCAGTACAACATTCTACAAAAATCGATACTATTGCATTTATCAATTTTATACCTACTTCAATTTACTCACCTGAGTTTTGTTTAAAATCGACAATCTCATTAGCAAATCAATTAGGAATCAACCCAAATCGCTTTGTGTTTGAAGTGGTTGAGACAGAGCAAGTTGAAGATTTAGATCATTTAAAAAATATCCTAACTTACTATAGAGACAAAGGATTCCAATACGCATTAGATGATGTTGGAGAAGGCTTTAGTACGATTGATACGTTAGCACATCTGCAGCCGCGTTATATGAAACTAGATATGAAGTATGTACAAGGTGTAGCCTTTGATCCTCACAAACAACAAACTGCACAATCCTTTTTAGAAAAAGCGATTGAGATTGGTTCCACTCCTTTAGCAGAAGGTGTTGAAACGAGAGAAGACTTTAATTGGTTAAAACAAATTGGGTATGAGCTTTTCCAAGGCTATCTATTCGGAAAACCAGCAGCTACCCCAATCGGGTTCAAGGAAGTGGATTCATGATAAGTCAAAGAATTGGTTATGCTTGTACACCATTAACAATTCCCTTTAGAACATCAAGAAGTTTTATATTGAAAAACTTTTAAGTTATGATACTAAATCAGAGAATCGATACTTTTTTGTGCTATCGTAAAAAGGAGACCTAGTTTTTTTGATAGGTCTCCTCTTAACTTCTATTCTATTCTATTCTATTCTATTCTATTCTATAAAAATTACATAATTATGAATTTGTTGTCCATCCACCATCAACAACTAGTTCTAATCCTGTTACATATTTAGATTCATCAGAAGCTAAATATAAATATGCATTTGCAATGTCCATTGGTTCTCCAGCGTAAGGTTTTAATGCTGCTCTGCCTTCATAGTTTGAACCCATTTCTTCTTGAGATTTTATACCTACTGCTGCTACCATACCAGTATAAATTGCACCTGGGTGAACAGAGTTAACACGAATATTGTCTTTACCAAACCATTGAGCAGCATGTTTTGTCAGCGCACGAACTGCTCCTTTAGATGCACTATAAGCCGCGCCTCCTGCATCAGCAATTCCACCTACGATTGCTGCGATAGATGAAGTATTGACAATTGAACCTCCACCATTATTTTGCATATGAGGAATGACGGATTTCATACCTAGCCAAACTCCTGTAGTATTAATTGTCATTACTTTATTCCAGTCATCTAATTCAGCTTCTAGTATCCCTTTAGCGATATGGATTCCTGCATTATTTACAAGAATATCAATCTTTCCATACTTATCAATCGTTTTTTCGATAACTTCATTCCAAGAATCAGGACTTGCTACATCTAAACGAACTGCAATGGCATCACCACCATTTGCAACAATTTCACTTACTCTTTCTTCGAGTGCATTTGAAATATCCGTTGCGACTACTTTCGCACCTTCTTTAGCAAATAGTTGTGCTCCAGCTAATCCCATTCCACTAGCTGCACCAGTAATAATTGCTACTTTTCCTGCTAATCTTCCCATAGTTCATATTCTCCTATTCTAAAATTATTTAACTAATGTACTATTATTGCGCCCCTAAACCACCGTCAATGACAAACTCAGAACCCGTAGAATAGCTCGATTCGTCAGATGCTAAAAATACAACTAGGTTCGAAACATCTTCTGGTTCTCCAGCTTTTCTTAAAGGGAACATCTTTACTAATTCATCATTTATCAAGTGTTCAGTCATTGGTGTTCGGATAAAACCAGGGTGAACCGAATTTACACGGATTCCATAATCCCCTAGTTCAAGCGCAGCTGCTTTTGTCATTCCTCTAACTGCAAATTTTGATGCTGTGTATGCTATCTTTTTATATGCACCAACAATTCCTGCAAGTGAAGATATATTTATGATTGATCCGCCACCAGCTTTTTTCATAGATGGCACAACATATTTCATTCCAAAAAATACGGACGTTTGATTTACTTCGATGACTTTTCTGTATGTTTCTTCTGGATATTCATCAGTACTTACTTCTGGAACATCGATACCAGCATTGTTCACTAAAACATTTATAGGGCCAAAAGCATCTTCTGCTTTTTGGATGACATTTTCCCAATCTGTTGAACTCGTCACATCATGCTTTACAAAAAGCGTATTTTCTCCAAGTTCACTTTCTAGTCTCTTTCCATCTTCCTCAAGAATGTCAGTAAATACGACTTTTGCTCCTTCACCTACTAACTTTCTAACATGGCTTGCACCCATTCCCCTTGCTCCACCTGTAACAATGACAACCTTTTCATGCAATCTCATAATTAGACTCCCCCTTATCATTATTTACCAATTCAAAAGTGTACTAGATTAGAACTTTAGATTTCAGAATGTTAAAATAGTTAATAAAAACATACTGTATCCGTTTACATTTTTGAAACTACCAAACATTTCTTACTTGCTTTTAAGTATAAAAGAATGGTAGTCATTAACAATCATTAAACTTTTCGTTGTTGTATCGTTAAGCAACAGAAGTATTTAAACTGTTGCATTTCATGGAATTTTTCTTATAGATTTTTCTAATTGGTAGTAACTTGTAATTCTCAAAGTAAAGGAGAGCAATTCTATGAAAAATTGGAAAGAAGATCGCCGTATACGTAGAACAAAACGAAACTTAAAAAATACATTTATTCAGCTAATGATGGAAAAACCGTACCATAGTATTACCGTTACAGATATTGTCGAAAACGCAGACAACAACCGAACAACCTTTTATCGTCATTACCAAGATAAAGAAGCACTGGTTGAAGATTTAGTGAATGAAATGCTGATGAAGCTTCGAGATGCATTTCGCTATCCTTATAAAAATGCAAAATTTGTTCAAGTAGATAATCTATCACCATCTAAAGTAGCTATTTTTGACTATATTTTTGAGCATAAAAACTTTTATTGTTTATGGAAATTTTCAGAAGGGATTCCTGGCTTTCAAAACAAATTTATTAATACTATGATTTTGCTTCATAAAGAGGATATATCTTATAGTTCTGATGAAGTAGAAGATGACTTTTTTATCACATACCGGGCCTATGGGGTTTGGGGGTTAATCATGAATTGGATTAAAAATGATTTTTCACCTACTTCTGAGGAGATGGCGAAACAATTAATAAATATTATTAATTATCAACCCTTACAGGTATATCACACAAAGCTGGTTATTGATGGTGTAGAAAATCGATTCAATTTCTAACTATGCATCTATCAATTTATGAGATTCTGAAATGTAAAAGGAGAATTTAGATGGGGGAAATAAGAAAGTTAGTTACGGAAACAGAGTTTAAAGAGTTCGTAGATATTGTTGCCAATGCTTACCCAGGAATATTAGCGAATACTCCTCATGAAAAACAAAAATTTAAAGAATTTCTAATAAGTAAGCAACAAGATGATTCAGCTGTAGATTTCTTTGGATTATTTAGAGATCAGAAGCTAATTGCGGGGATGCGCATTCATTATTATGAAATGAATTTATTCGGGAATAAGGTGAGCATTGGAGGTGTTGGTCTCGTAGCGGTCGATTTACTACGTAAAAAAGAGCAAGCTGCAAAAAAACTGATTGAACAGTTTCTCCAAATATTTAAGGAAAAAGGGGTTCATCAAGTAGCTTTATATCCTTTTAGACCTGATTTTTATAAGAATATGGGGTTTGGCTATGGTTCTAGCATCTATCAATACTTATTAGAGCCTGCTAGTTTTCCAAAAGGTCCTTCGAAACAGCATTTACACTATGTAAATGAAGAAGACATGGAGCTATTATCATTTTGTTATAACCGTGTTGTCGAAAGCCGACATGGGATGTTTTACAAAACCGCGCACGAATGGAAAGCTCTGTTTAAAAATACTGAAAACCGAATCGTAGCTTTTAGAAAGAATCAAAAAGTACAAGGCTATCTAGTCTTTACATTTCAAAAACAAAGCGAAACAAATTTTATGCTAAATAAGATTGTTATTAAGGAATTCATATATGAAACCCCAGAAGCATTATTAGAACTTAGCACATTTTTAAATAGTCAAGCAGACCAAGTACAACGAATTGAATGGAACACACAGGATGAAAATGTGAGATTTTTCGTAAATGATGCCCGTAATGGCTCATCAGATTTGATACCGAGTGTGTACCATCCAAGTGCAACAGCAGGTGTAGGATTAATGTATCGAATTATTCATGTGAAAGGTTTTATGCAACAGATTAGTCAACGTTTTTCTAATGTACCTGACTTGAAATGGAAACTCTATGTGAAAGATTCTTTCTTTCCTGAAAATCAAGGGGAATATATATTTCAAGTGAAGGATGGTTTACTAGAAGTTATAGATTTTGGCATTGTTGAAGTAGAGGTTAAAATTGATATAACAGAACTGTCTTCTTTGTTGATGGGTGTTATCACATTAAAAGAATTGTATATGTATAGTAAAGTAGAGATAAGCGACCCTACTTTCCTTCCAGTCTTAAATTCTATATTTACTGTATTAGATAAACCAGTCTGTACAACCGCCTTTTAAAATAGATATTTTGTGATTTTGAGTGTTGTATTAAAATATATAGCACTTTTTCATTTTGTTGATAGCATGAGAAATAGTGTATAATCCCCTTTCAAGCTAATAAAAGAAGGATTTAAGTACATTTTCTAGAACCTTTCAGTAGACAGAAAGAAAGGAGAATTTCTATGAAACTACCTGAAGCAAAACGTGTTCCTTACACGCATGAATTGCATGGCGATCGCCGTGAAGATGAATATTATTGGTTGAAGGATCGTACGAACCCAGAGGTCATTCAGTATTTAGAGGAAGAAAACCGTTATTATGAAGAAAACATGAAACCACTAGAGAAACATACTGAACAAATTTATCAAAGCATGGTTGACCGTGTCCCTGAATCTGAGGTAAAGGTTCCTGTTCAACGTGGTCCCTTCTTCTATTATTCTCGTTTAGATAAGGACAAACAATATCCAATTTATGCCCGTAAGCAAGCAGCCAACCGGGAGCTTCTATCAAATGCAACAGAACAAGTTATACTAGACCTAAATGAATTAGCTACTGGGGATGATTATTTAAGTGTGACAGAACGCCGATTGAGCAATGATCATAACCTATTAGCCTATTTAGAAAATCGCGATGGTTCAGATCGCTATACTTTAAATATTAACAATCTGGAAACAGGCGAACTTCTAAAGGATAAAATTCCAAATATCTTTTTGTACAGTAGCATTGAATGGAGTCATTGTGATGAATTTATTTTTTACATTACGGTAGATGAGATGCAACGTCCCTATCAATTATGGCGACACCGTTTAGGTAGTGATGTTAACAGTGACGAGTTACTTTATGAAGAAAAAGATGTAACGTTTACTCTATATATCTATAAATCACAAAGTGGCAAGTTTATTATTGTACATTCAAAATCTAGTACAACAAGTGAAATCCGACTTATTAATACGGAGACCCCATTGTCACCTTTACAACTGTTGGATGCTCGACGTGAAGGAATAGAATATGATGTTGAGCATTGGGGAGATGAATTGCTCATTCTAACAAATGAAAATGCATTGAACTTCCAGCTACTTCATTGTCCTATAAGCGATCCATCTTCACGTAACAATTTATTAGCATATAACGAAAATCGCTTTATTCAGGCAATGTACCCATTCCAGAACACTTTACTTCTTTTAGGTCGCGAATCTGGATTAACACAATTGTGGGTACTTAAAGACGATAAATTAGAACAATTTGAGTGGGATGAACCAATCTATACATTGTCCATGATTGACGACCAAAGCTACGATGCAACAGAAATATTAATTCAATTCGAATCCTTACTAACACCTAAAACAACTTACGCTCTGAATTTGAAAACTGGTGAAAAGACTATTTTACAAGTTACGCCTGTTAGTGGAGAATATGAATCTTCAAATTATCGACAAGAGCAATTGTGGGCGTTAGCTGATGACGGCGTAAAAATTCCAATGACTGTTGTATATCGAGAAGGTGCGCTTGATAATGGACCAGCACCATTGATTTTATCTGGGTATGGTTCTTATGGAGCAAATAACGATCCATATTTTAATTCTTATCGTCTACCATTGATAGATCAGGGAGTAATATTTGTCACTGTACAAGTACGCGGTGGTTCTGAAATGGGACGCAGTTGGTATATGAACGGAAAAATGCAACATAAACGGAACACGTTTACTGATTTCATTGCTGCAGCGAAATATTTAATCGATAAAGGATATACAACTTCTAGCAAGATGGCTGCTCGAGGTGGCAGTGCTGGAGGTTTACTAGTGGGAGCAGTAGCAAATATGGCAGGCGATCTGTTTCAGGTAATTGTTCCTGAAGTACCGTTTGTAGATGTAGTTACAACAATGCTAGATGACACGATTCCTCTTACTACTTTGGAATGGGACGAATGGGGCAACCCACGAAAGCCTGAAGATTATTTCTATATGAAATCATATAGTCCTTATGACAATGTTGAAGCTAAAAATTATCCTCATATGTACATTACAACAGGGTTAAATGATCCGCGCGTTGGCTATTGGGAACCAGCGAAATGGGTAGCCCGTTTAAGATTCATGAAAACGGATAACAATACTCTCGTTGTAAAAACAAATATGGGTGCTGGACATTTCGGTGCATCTGGTCGATTTAACCATTTGAAAGAAGCTGCTGAATGTTACGCTTTCATTCTAGATAAACTCAGAGTATTTGTAGAAGTATAATATTTCATGAGGTAATAACCAGGTTCCAAACCTGCTGTTTAACTTTATACTATTATTAAAGAACGTATTTCCGTTATAGAAATACGTTCTTTCTTAATGTCTATACTACAAGTTATGGATTCAACTTCTTCTTTTTAAAAATAATATTTTTAGATATTATTATCTAGAATTCTCAGAATCGTTGTACAACTATATTTTTTTGCTTTATTATATCTATATAGCTCAAAAATCCAAGCTTATGGCTAGAATCATAAAGGAGATTTAACATGAAGCATATTTATACAGGGAAAACAAAAGACGTATATGAATTAGAAGATGGCAACTACCTTCTGCAATTTAAAGATGATGTTACAGGTGTTGACGGAGTGTTTGATCCTGGTGCCAATACAGTCGGTTTGACTATTGAAGGTGCTGGACGTTCTGGGTTAAAGCTTACTAAATACTTTTTTGAAGTGCTAAAAGAAAAAGGAATTCCAACTCATTATGTTGATGCAGATATCGAAAAGGCTACAATGACTGTAAAACCTGCTGAAGTTTTTGGTCGCGGGCTTGAAGTGATTTGCCGCTACCGAGCAGTAGGAAGTTTTTTACGTAGATATGGGTTATATGCTGAAGAAGGTCAACCACTTGATGCATTCGTTGAAGTGACAATTAAGGACGATGATCGCCAGGATCCGCCAATTAGTGAAGATGCGCTAGATATGCTTGGTGTATTATCGAAAGATGAATATAAAGTGTTAAAAGAATTAACACAACAAATCGGAAACGTTGTGAAAGAAGAACTCGCGAAAAAAGGCATTGAATTATACGATATTAAATTTGAATTCGGTCGTACAGGTGAAGATCGCCAAATTGTTCTGATTGATGAAATCTCTGGCGGTAACATGCGTGCATACAAAGACGGGAAATATATTGAACCATTAGAATTAGAAAAATTGTTCTTATAAATTGTAAAGAAGCTAGAGAAGTAACTGAACTTACTTCTTTAGCTTTTATGTTTTTATTTTACAGCCTTAAACAGCATTACCCGCCAATTCTAAGCTTACCATCCAGCCTTTTTAGAGTTCCCAATATACTCATCGCTGCTAAATAGCTTGTCTTAGGATTTTCCGGGAGTGGATTATTAGTAATAGTAAACGTTGCTTCCCCAAAATCACCTGCAACTTCCACACTATGCACATTCTTTTCAATATTCGGATCAGCCACAAGGCATACTCTTGTTTTCTCCATCCCTAATCCAGCTAATGCGAGAACAATTGCCACATTCATATTTTTAGGAAATTGCTTAATGGCATCTAACGCTTTACCTTCAAACACAACCTTCGCTTCATCAATGTGTTCCTCAATTAGTGAGCTAGCTGGTTTTCGAGTTGTCAACGAAACACTTGTAACTGTGCCAAGGGCGTGTGCATTTTGCAATAAGTCCAAACCACCAATTGCACCTGAAGGTAAGTGAACCTGCTTTTTATACGCTTGAGCTAGTTCACTTATTTCTTCAAGTAGTTCCCCGTCTGCAAGAGCCCCTATACTAATTAATACGACATCCTTCTCTTTTAAAACAGATGGTACTAGAGACTTCACCGCCTGTATATCTGCAGCCTCCACAACAATATCAATATCCGAACTCAAGAATGCATCTAAATTAGTAAACAATTTAACCTGAAAATTGGATTCTATAGATCGATATTTTTCCTTATCCCGAACAAGGATACTCTTAATCCTTAAGTTCTCACCCTGATCTCCATTTAGCTTTTCCAGCAAAAAATTTGCGATTGCTCCGGCACCTATTAAACCGATATTCATCGTTTGCCTCCTTATTTCTAAGTAATAGAATACTATTTTGCTTCTAATATATTCACCTATGTATTATTATATCTTGTTTCTCTGTGGGCACAGAGGGATATAACAAAAGACCTTGAGAATGCTTTATTCTGAAGGTCTTGTCTTATAGTGGATTATTAGTTTATTTTACCAGAAACATCATAAGTGGTTGTATCATTGAATATTGGAAGAAAGTTAGGGCTCATTTCCCCCTTCAAATTTCTTTGATTTCATTTCTGAAAAAATATTATTACTGTGATCTTCATTTAATTGTGAACTTGTATTCATTCCCATTAACTTTTTTAAATTCAATATTTCCTTCATTAGTAAATCGAATTCTTCTTTTGTTACTGGCTTTTTATTTTCTTTTAATTCATAACCGATCTGTCCACTTACCTCAATCGTCGCATATTTAACATCATCAATAGAGGGAATCCCGGACTGTCTTAGTCTTGTTTCCAGTCTATCCACCGACATTCGAAGTTTTCTAAGGGCTTTCTGATTTAAGTTACCATCTTCAATAACAATTTTTGCTTTTCCAGTAGATATTGTTTCTAAAATATCAAATTTCATCTCTAAGTATTCCGTTAGTACCATTAAAAGTGTTATTAATAAGCCGATTGCTAAAGTACGAAATAAATTTTCTCCAGCTACAGGCTGAATTAATAATGAACCAATTCCAATCATAACGATGACTTGAGTAATTGTCATTTGTGATATAGATTTTCTTCCGGCTAATCTTAAAAGTAATCGTCCTACATAAAATATAATGACTGTCTGCCAAAACCAATGTAAATTATCCATTGTATCAACTCCTAATATTGATTACATTCTTATGTTACGCAATATTAATATTTCAATTCTATTAAAATGATTTGTGTTCATTACTTTGAAAACCTTCACTAAATTAGATACTATTAAATAAAGTAAAATGTATTGGAGGAATTAGATTGGAACTTACTGTATATTTAGCAGGTCAGATTCATGATAATTGGAGAGAGGAAGTTGCTCAAAAAGCAAAGGAAAAGAATCTTCCACTTCACTTTGTAGCTCCACAAACTAACCACGATCGTTCAGACAATATTGGTGAAGATATTCTAGGAAAACAGCCATCAAACTTTTACAAAGATGATGCAGCTTCAGATATTAATAATTTCAGAACTCAAGTATTAATGCAAAAAGCTGATATTGTCATTGCCCTTTTTGGGGAAAAGTATAAACAATGGAATACAGCAATGGATGCTAGTACTGCAATTGCTATGAATAAGCCGACAATTATCATTAGACCCGACTCATTAATTCACCCGTTAAAGGAATTATCTAACAAAGCAAATGTCACTGTGGAAACGGTTGACCAAGCAATCGAAGTAATCAGTTATATTTTTGAATAATAGTACTTTGGAACAGCATGTAAAGATGTTTACACACTGTTCCTTTTATTTTTTATTCTTTAATCAAATCTCATAAATATGAAATTTTTAAATTAATCATTTTACAAATATCTATCAGAACCTTAATATTTGATTTATAGTTTAAAATATTCTGATTTTTGGAGGTTGTATCCATGCTCACATTTGAATCAATTCAGGAAGCACAAAAACGTATTTCTCCATATATCCACAAAACTCCACTCCTTCATTTAAGTAATTTAGATGCAGATTTTGGTTGCCAAGTACATGTTAAACTTGAGTCTTTCCAGAAAACGAACTCGTTTAAACTACGAGGTGCTCTAAATGCATTATTATCTTTACCAGAAGACGCATTAAAAAAAGGAATTGTTACAGCTTCATCAGGGAATCATGGTAAAGCTATTGCATATGCAGCAAAACTACTTGGTACAAAGGCTCACGTTGTCGTTCCAGAAAATACACCGAAAATTAAAATCGAAGGTATACAATCTTATGGTGCAGAAGTAATTTTGAGTGTTCCATCTGAAAGATTCCAAGTAGCGAACAAACTTAAGGAAGAAAACAATTGGAGCTTCATATCTCCGTTTGATGATTATGACATCATGGCTGGACAAGGCACAACAGGATTAGAAATAATGGAACAACTTCCAGATGTCGATGCTATTGTTGTTCCAATAGGCGGTGGTGGTTTAATTGGTGGATTAGCAACAGCAGTTAAAGAAACAAACCCAAACATAAAAATTATTGGAGTTGAACCAACTTTAGTAGCTCGCTATAGTACTAGTTTTGCAGCAGGTCAACCAGTTACCTTGCCAAATGATTCAAAATCCGTAGCAGATGGATTACAAACATTAAAACCAGGTGAATTAAACTATCCTGTGGTAAAAAAATATGTAGATGAAATCGTTACAGTGGATGAAGAAAACATCTTAAAAGCAACGAAGATATTATTAACTAAGGGAAAATTAGTAGCTGAAATTTCGTCATGTATTACATTAGGTGCGTTTTTACAGGGAGCGGTGTCATTTAATCCTAATGACAAAATTGTTTTATTTATTTCAGGTGGGAATATCGGAATGGATCAGTTTAGCAAATTTGAGGAGATGAGCATATGAGAGCAGTTACAGGTTCACCACGAGGTCATTACAGTCCTGCAATGATTAGTGGAAACACAGTTTACATATCTGGACAAACATCTGCAGATCCAAAAACAGGTATGCCTGTACCAGGTGGTATTGAAGCTGAAACAATAATGGCTTTAGAAAAACTGGAAACTGTATTAGAGAATGCAGGTTGTACCAAAGAACAAGTAGTGATGTGTAGAGTATATATTACCTCAGCAAACGATTGGGACTCTGTAAACCATGTATACAGCCAATTCTTTGGTGAACATAAACCTGCGCGCGCAGTAATACCTATACTTGAATTAAACAATGGATGTAAAATTGAATTAGAAGCGATTGCCGAATTAGTAGACTAAGATTTTACTCATATATATTTTCAACTTTGGAATTAATTTTTTGCTAGTTACTTTTTTATTTAACAAAAGGGTTTGAACTGTTTTGAGATACGACATATCTAGAATTACGTGAAACATACACTTAATTCTGGTTATGTCGTATGTCATTTTCTGTAGATAAGAAAAATGAAGATTTTCATGTTAGACAACAATCCAATACAACTTTTTAATTCGCAAGCTACACCAATTAGTATTTTGGTTGTTTTCTTCACACTTCATTTATTCCGTTCTTTAACCATTTTGAAGTCAATGTATCTGTTTTTATCATATCTTCTGGTGTGCCTTCAAACAGAATATGACCTCCCTGTTTTCCTCCACCAGGTCCCATTTCAATTATCCAATCGCTCGCAGCTATAAAGTCTAAATTGTGTTCAATTATGATCACAGAATTCCCTTTGTTTACAAGACCTTGAAATACTTCTAACAAGATTCCATTATCTTTTGTGTGTAGTCCTAGTGATGGCTCGTCTAATAAATAGATTTGTCCTTCATGTTGTAAATGGCTTGCAAGTTTTAGACGTTGAAGTTCTCCTCCACTTAGAGAACTTGTCGTCTGTCCTAAAGTCAGGTACCCTAATCCTACGTCTTTTAGCGTATTAATTCTTTTTATGATCTTTGGCATCGAAAAATAGTTCATAGCCTCATCAATTGTTAAATTTAGAATCTCTACGATATTTTTGTCTTGATAACAAAACTTAAGGGCTTCGTTTGAATACCTCGTACTACCACATGCTTCACACGGAACAGTCACGGGATCTGCAAATGCAACTTCTGGCGTTATAACCCCTTTTCCCTTACAGATCGGACATGCACCTAAGGAATTAAAGCTGAACAAACCGACTGGTTGTCCTGTTTCTTTTGATAATATGGAGCGAATATCATCCATAATTCCCATGTATGTTGCAAGTGTTGAACGGCTCGAGATGCCTATCGTGCCATGTCCAACTACTATTGTTTCAGGATACTTTTTCGTAAAAGCTTCTAACATTAGAGTACTTTTTCCAGATCCAGAAACTCCACATATAGAAACCAGCACATTTTTAGGAATATCTACGCTAATATTTTTTAAATTATTGTATCTTGCACGATTTATTTTAAAATAACTTTCTATCTTCCTAGGATTTTTGTTTAGCTTTAGAATTTGGTTTAAGGCTAATGCAGTAGGTGTGTCTTTTATTCCTTCTAGTCTTCCTTGATAAACAACTTCACCCCCGCTAACTCCTGCACCTGGTCCCATCTCAATAACTTCGTCCGCTGCTGTTATTACTGTTAAATCGTGCTCGATGACAATAACAGTATTTTGCTGCTCTTTTAGTCTTTTCATCATCTGTATTAACAGATATACTTCTTCCGGATGGAGTCCAGCACTAGGTTCATCAAAAATATAGGTCAAATTATTGAGACTGCTTCCTAAATGTCGAGCAATTTTTACCCTTTGAGCTTCTCCACCGGATAAGGTACCCATTTTTCTAGATAGGCTCAAATATCCTAATCCCATTTGAACGAGCTGCCAGATATGCGCAACTGCTTGTTGTGCTATAGACTTTCCTATCGGGTCATCTATGTTCTTTAGTTCCTCAAGTAGGTCTGTTAGTTCTAATTGGTCGTATTCTGCAATATTTAGCCCATTAATTTTACATTCTAATACCTTAGGATTTAGACCTGATCCTTGGCAGGTTGGGCATAGGCTTTGTGTCGATACTGCTAGAACATCTTCTTGTGATACTTCTTTTAACTTTGAAATATCTCTATTAATATATAGCCGAGTGAACCTTGGTAGTATTCCATCCCACTCATGAGGCTGGGGTCCATTTTTTGTATGAAACGGTGCAAAAACTCGTTCCCCTTCTTTTGGACCATATAATAACAGCTGGAGTTTTTCTTTCGGATAATCCTTGATTGGTTGATCCGGATCAAATAATCCTCCAGTTATCATCCATCTACCTTGCCAACCAGAAGGAGATAATGGCTTGAATTTCACGGCATATTCTCGAAGGGGCTTATCAAAATCCAGCATCTTATTTAGGTCTGGGGCAACTACCTCTCCATATCCACTACATTGTGGACATCTTCCAAAGGAACTTTGACTTGAAAAATCATTAGCAGAAGAACCTATGGATGGAAACCCTATTCTTGAAAATAAAAGTCTAATGAGCGGATTTATATCCATATAGGAACCAACTGTCGAGCGTGAATTACTTGTTATCTGCCTTTGCTCTACAACTACAACTGGACTTAAATTTTGCATAAGGTCGGCATGAGGTCTTTCATACCTTGGCATTTGATTTCTAACATAGAGTGGATAGTTTAAAGTCATTTGTCTTCTGCTTTCTGTTGCCAATGTATCAAATACAACCGAGCTTTTCCCTGAGCCAGAAAGACCAGAAAATACGATGATTTTTTGTTTTGGGATATTTAAATCTATATTTTTTAAATTATTTTCCTTAAGCCCTCTCAAAATGATTTCATCTTTCGATTCTGACATCGTACAACCCCTTCCTCTCTGGCTGATTGAAAGTTAGATAGAATAAGCTCCGTCCCAAACAATTTTTTTATAATTTTCAGCATCTGTATCTCCTTCTGTGCTGAAAAATAATAATCTTGAATCTGCATTAAGATTTAACTGTTCTTTTAAGTTTGAATATTCAGGTCTTCTTAATATTTCACTTGCTACTCCGATTCCAGCAGCCCCGGATTCACCCGAAATAACACGACGGTCATTATTTAATGGGTTTGCTAATATTCTCATTCCCTGTGCAGCAATACGATCGGGACATGAAATGAAGCCATCCGCATAATCCCTAAGGATTGGCCATCCTATACTACTTGGCTCCCCACAAGCTAATCCTGCCATAATTGTATCCATATCATCTGTTACATAATGCAACTTTCCATCGTTAGCCGCAGCAGTTCTAAAAATACAATCAGCTTTGTCAGGTTCTACTACTACAATAATCGGGCGATTTTCACCATATACGCTTGCAAAGAAGCCCTGAACTGCAGCCGCCATTGATCCAACACCTGCTTGAATAAAAATATGGGTTGGTATTTCATCCAACATACAGAGTTGCTCATAGGCTTCTAACACCATCGTTAAATATCCTTGCATAATTTTCTTCGGAATTTCTTCATAACCTTCCCATGAAGTATCCTGCACCAATACCCATCCATTCTTTTTGGCATTTTCAGATGCTAATCTGACACTACTATCGTAATTTACATCTGTAATCGAACATTCCGCTCCTTCAGCTAAGATATGGTTTAGCCGTTCAATTGAAGATCCTTTAGGCATATAAACAATAGATTTCTGCTTAAATTGCTTCGCTGTCCATGCTACCCCTCTTCCATGATTTCCATCTGTAGCTGTAACAAAGGTTAGTTCCCCTAACTTAGCTTTCACTTCTTCAGAAATCAACGCGCTATATGGGAGTTCACTAATATCCATTTCTAATTGTGCTGCTAAATAGCTTCCAATTGCATAAGAACCTCCTAAAGCTTTAAATGAGTTGATACCAAAACGATAAGATTCATCCTTCACAAAGACTTTCCCTACATTTAGCTCTTTTGCTAAATGATCTAATTCTGCAAGTGGTGTAGGTTGATAATTTGGAAAACTCTTGTGAAATCTCAGTACTTTTTGAGCCTGCTCTAATCCTAAGAAGTTGATGTCTGTTTTAGAGCTAGCTTTACGATCGTACTTAATCATTTGCATTTAACATTCGCCTCACTTTACATCATTAATTTTAGTTCTAGAGAATGGATTCTAACGTAAATCAATATTCCAAATTCAATAGATTTTTCCTAACGTGTTTATATAATTCTTCATTTGACCAGTGCATTTTGTTTTGGAGTGCGATACAAAATGCCGCAAGAAGGAAAGGTCCTTCTGAATTTGACTGAAACTCAATTCCTCTAGATTGAAGATCATCTAATTTTGCAGTAATCTCATCGGATTCGGATTGATTGCGATAAATTGTATCCGCCTCTTTTACTAATTCTTTCGCAAAATGAATTAATTGTTTTGATTCTAAATTTGTTTCTATAACATCATCCATGTGTAGATATGCACAAGTAAATAGAAGTGCGATTTCTTCTGTGGAGAGAAATTCAAATGATCCAAAAACTCCTTTTATTTCGTACTCTAATTCACCAATCATTTTAAATTCTCTTTTTCTATGAGATACGGCTTTCACAATACTAGCGTAGTACCAGTGCTGATCGCGTTTTCCTCGATTAAAACGTTGCCAAATGATGTCTCCACTCAGGTTGAGGTCAGTACGGATTGATTTCAAATTATGCAATTTGTCAGCAATTATCACCTGGAGTTCTTCTACAGATGCATCTTTTAACCTATGAATTGTATGTTGTTTTCGTTTTTCCCAAGGCAAACTTTTATCATTTTCAGATGCAGCTAAAACAAGGTTTGCCACACGAACACCAAACGTTTCAGTTAAATCTTTAAAAGAAGTTTCAGTATCTTCTAGTGTGTCATGTAAAATCCCTGCAGCAATTACTTCTTCTGAACATTTAGCTTTTTGCAACAGCATTCCTACAGCAAAAGGATGGGTAATATAAGGAATCTCCGTCCCTTTTCTAGTCTGATCTTTATGCGCTTTTGCAGCAAAATTTATTGCCTTTTCTATTAAATCCAACTTGAACCCATCCTTCCGTATTGCAGATTCTACTACTGATTACGATAAGCCTATTTCAAATATTTTACAATCGTTACATAATATTGGCGAAAGAAAACCCTCGATAACGCCGTATAAAAGGCATTATCAAGGGTTGCAAATTTTATGGTTTTCATCGTTCCAAATCTAACGTCTACATTCGCTTTAATGCACCATTAGGTTCAGGTAACTCTTGTGCTAATATCTTATTCATTTTACAAAAATGTTTAAAGAACTGTTGCGCAAGCTCTTGTTCCATTGGGTCAGTTTTCAACGAAGCTATATCACGCAAAATTTGTGCCATCCATACATTATCGAAATAACGGTATTTCCCAGTATTCCATGTCATCTTATCCGGTGATTTTTCATTTACATAATAGTTCCAAAATAGCAACTGATCAGATTCTTGTTCTGTAAGTTGGAGTTTGTATTTTGAATGAGCTGGAATAAATCCATCTTCACAAAGCTTACCGATAAAATTCTCATGCACCATATAGACACCCAGGATACGTCTGTCTTTTTCAGGCACGCTAGAATCTACTGCAGTTAACAAGACTGCACTATTTTGGTGTAAGCGAATCGGTTTATTTGGTTTCCCTTTGTTATTACCACTTTTGATTTCCCCTGAAAAGACCTTCCACTCAGAAAGTGAGCTAATCTGTTCTTCCTCGTCACACCAAAAAACCATTTGTGATTCTGGATGGAGTTTATGGTTTTTCATCAGCTTTTCATGTTCCAAGCGAAGTTCATGATTTTGTCTTAGTATTTTCTTTTCTTCTTCCTTTCTTCGTTCTTCTTCTTTTCGTTCCATTTCCTTATCCTGTATAATTTTCTCAAGTGTATTTGCAACACTTGGATCATGTAGTTTAAGATGCTTTTCAAATACATCTGGAAACACAAACTTTTTGTTTTCCGAAGCGAAATGTATTTCAATACTTGTTTCATTATGCTTAACTATACTACCCGTGCCAAAACTCTTGTGTGTAACTTTTTTATTGATTAGATTCATTATTCTAGTCCTCCTTGAGAATGAAAACTTTGTTACATAAAAATTGCAATTCGATAATTCAACTAACTTCTTTTAAAGCGCACACAACTGTTTGAATTTTTACTTTGGGAAAAATATTAAAAAACGTATCCATCATCTACTTGCAGAAAAACATCAAAACCAGAATACGATTGAAAAACAATTGATAAAGTTATTATAACATTTTTCTGATAATTTCACAAATTTCTTGTTGACAACACATTTTACCAAGAGGTAAAATGAAATTTTGTTCTCTGCACTTGCTAAAAATTGTATTTAAAAAAGGCTCCCAAAAGTATTGTGAAACTTTTGAAGCCCTTTTATTTATGTGATAATTTTTTTCTACTCTCCCGTCACTTCAAATTTCTTTTCAAAGTGATCTAGCATTGCTCGCACTTCATCAGTTGACTTTGTGCTCATCAATTGATTTCTCAATTCACTCGCGCCTCTAAATCCTTTTACATATATTTTGAAGAAGCGATGGAGTGCTGTGATGGAACGTGGTAATTCTTCTAAAAACTTATCTTGCAGATCCAGTTGATATCTAAGTAGTTCAAGGTACTCCTTAGGACTATGTTCTTTTGGTTCCTTTTCAAAGGCAAATGGATTTTTAAAAATACCGCGCCCGATCATAACCCCATCAATACCATATTTTTCAGCGAGTTCCAAGCCTATTTGTCGATTAGGGATGTCTCCATTGATAGTTAGTAATGTATTTGGTGCTACTTGATCACGAAGTTTTTTAATCTCTGGAATGAGCTCCCAATGGGCATCTACTTGGCTCATTTCTTTTCTTGTACGAAGGTGAATCGAAAGATTAGCAATATCTTGTTTTAATATATGTGTTAGCCAGTCATGCCACTCCTCTATATTCGAATAACCAAGTCGTGTTTTTACACTAACAGGTAATCCTCCTGCTTTTGCTGCTTGTATGATATCTGCAGCGACTTCTGGACGAAGGATTAGGCCACTTCCCTTTCCTCTAGATGCCACATTCGGCACAGGACAGCCCATATTAATATCGATTCCTTTGAATCCCATCTCCGCCATTCCGATACTCATTTGGCGGAAATATTCCGGCTTATCTCCCCATATATGCGCTACCATTGGTTGTTCATCTTCTGTAAAAATTAAACGTCCACGTACGCTTTTTTGACCTTCTGGGTGACAATAACTCTCTGTATTTGTAAACTCAGTAAAAAACACATCTGGCCTACCAGCTTTACTTACGACATGGCGAAAAACGGTATCAGTCACATCTTCCATAGGTGCAAGCACAAAAAATGGTCTTGGTAATTCACGCCAAAAATTATCTATCATGTTAAATTCAAATCCTCTCATCATAATCCCAAATTCAAAATCTTCAACAAAATCTGAATGATTCTATTTTATTTTTCAACTTATATCATGCTTAATAAATAACTATTAATTATAACTACACTTCAGTAATTAAAAGTTTGTAAAAACTATTTTTTGAAAATCACAACTGTTTATTTTAACAGATAACCGACCTAAATGGCATTCCTTAACCTTTTTAGTAGTATCCAATTATTGGAAAAGAATCCTTCTAGAAGTAATTAATAATTCGGTTCATAAACAACCCCAAAATTTTTAAACACCCATGTTATACTAAAAACATATGTATTTGGTAACTTTTTCAACAAATAGGAATAAAGGTGGGATGAGCATAATGAAAAATAAGCCTGTTTATGTTGAAATTGAGATTCAAACCCAGATGGACAAATTATGGAAAGCAACTCAAACACCGGAAATGCATGAACAATGGGATCTTCGATTTTCTTCAATTACATATTTACCAAAGAAAGAAAATGAACCTCAACATTTTTCATATAAACGAAAGATTGGATTTGGACTAGAAGTAGAGGGATGGGGAATTACTGCCGGTAGTCATGACGGTAATAATGGTGAACGAACATCGTCATTACATTTTGGAACGGAAAATACCATCTCACCGATTATGGAAGGAAAAGGGTATTGGAAGTATGTTCCGAACAACAGCCAAAACTCTATCACATTTTTAACGCAATATGATTATGATGTGAATTTTGGTAAATTTGGTCGCTTATTAGATCTGCTAATGTTTCGTCCAATGATTGGTTGGGGAACTGCGCTTAGTTTCGATGTGTTAAAAAGATGGATGGAAAAAGAAGAAACTCCTTCTTCTCAATATTTTCGCTTTTTCACAAACTGGTTCATTACAATCCTTTTTAGCTTTATATGGCTTTATCATGGACTTATTCCAAAGCTTTTTTACATGCACCCAGATGAAATCTCAATGGTGAAAAGCTTAGTTTCGGTTTCTCATGAAGTTGCCTCTTGGATTGTTATTATTACTGGAATCTGCGAAGTAATTTTTGGATTACTCTGGTTACTGTATAAGAATAAAAGAATACTATTTGGTATGCAGGTACTAATATTCCCACTACTCACTATTACAGCGATACTAGCGCAACCTAGTACATTGATTCATCCTTTTAATCCATTAACATTTAATTTTAGTCTTTTGTTAATTTCATTAATAGGCTATTTTGTAAGTAAAGATCTACCTTCAGCAACTACTTGTAAGAGAAAGAGATGAAGTGATTGATGTCAATATTTATAAAAGTATTAGATAAACAATTTGATAGGTTGCACCCTATGTTACAAAAGAGATATCGATTTCCAAATAACGCACCTTTTCATGCAACAGGTATTATGAAAACGATTAATGGGGGACCAAAAATTCTCTATCCATTATTTTCGTTAGGTACAAAAAACAAACTCCTATTCCCTGAACAGGGAATAGATATCCCTTTTACAATTATAAATACTCCCATAGTTGGTCCAAATGGAGAGGAACAAATCCATTGGGAAAGAACCTTTTATTTTGGAAAGAAGAAACGACATTTCAATGCACTTATGAGTTTGGACTCTAAACGAAACATAATTAAAGATTACTTAGGTGAGCCAAGTGTAGTCTATTCAGACTTAGTGTTTACTGTTTCTTCCGATGGAGGTTTAAAAATTGAATCTAGAAAACAACGATTAGTCCTAGGCAGAATTGAGATTCCTTTACCTAAACTTTTTCAAGGATTAGCGACTGTCAAAGAAAAATATAACGAAGAAAAAGGCTCTTTTGAAATAGCAGTGGATGTGCGAAATCCATTAATCGGTCATATTTTCTCGTATAAAGGAGAGTTCAGTGCACATGTACTGGAATAACTGGACACTTCTTTCGATTATTTTGTTTTTAGTTGCTGTTGTTTTTGGACAAGATTCTCCTTATTTTTTAATGCTAACAGTGGCGCAGACTGTCTACGTTCCACTTATTTTACAAATGATTACTAAGAAGGATGATTGGTTTAGCCGTTATTACACTTACTTTGCCTTCCCGGCTTATATTTCTGTAATTCTATTACATATAACTCATCAATCATTATGGGATGGTTTACTTGCAGGGATTTATTTGCTATTTACTTGTATCGTAGCTGTCTATGGGGTTAGTAGATTTCTAAAGAGGGGCTTTATTCGATTTGAGGAATTTTCTATTGATCTGGCACTGGTATATTTATCTATCGGTGGAATGTGGTACTTTGCACACATTACCCATATCGATACCGGATTTTCTCCAATGATTACTTGGCTTACTGCGATACATTTTCATTACGCAGCATTTTTACTTCCTGTTTTTGTAGGTTTCCTTGGTAGGCTTTATAAGCCACGATTTTATACCTTCGCTGCAGGTATTTTATTAATCTCACTTATGCTTTTAGCCATCGGAATTACTTTTTCAGTGTGGATTGAATGGGTGTCAGTTGTGTTTTATATGATAGGAATCTACATGATTATTTACTATACTTGGCGGGCCCACTTTGCACGTAGATTACAAAAAGGATTCATCCTATTATCATTTGGATCATTAGGTGTGACCATTTTGTTTTCATTCTTATATGCCTTTGGGCGGTTAACAAGCAACTTTTCGGTTAGTATTGACTTTATGCTTCAATTTCACGGTTTCTTAAACTGCATATTATTTGCTTTACTAGGCGTTATTGGATGGTCGATATTCATTCCTCTAAAAAAAAAGGAAAATTGGACATTCCCTATTAGTAAAGTACGAGGAACAATGGTTATTGGTGAAAATATTCTTCCTAAACTAGTAGATCAAGAAGCAACAGCTACATTTAAAGGGTTAGTAGATGAAATGCATGTTTATGAGCCACATATCAATATAAATACACTTTCACCAACGATTCGTGATTTTTATGAAAATACAATCGATTACCAGCTTTATGCTACTGTTCAATGGAAGAATTGGTTTAAACCTTTTGCTGCCGTGTATCATTTAATTAGCTCACAAGTTAAACAAATCAACCTCCCTTTATCTAATAAAAAAGTGGAGATGAGTGGTGACATCCTTAAAATCAATGAAGAATTGGATGGACGAAGAAGCCCCAGAGCTTGGGTAAGAAAAATAAATAATGATGTTACCTTTATCGCTTTATATTCATGGCACAAAACAAATGATCGAAACTTTATGAACATCGCTCTCCCCCTTCCATGGTCATCCATGCTTGGGATATTAGAGTTAAATCAAATTGGCAATGAGCTTCAACTATCAAGCAAAAAGTCTGATTCCAATTCTGATGCGGGCATCTATTTAGTATGGAATAAACACCTACTATCATTACCAATTGAAGAAACTTTTCATGTGAAAGAAACGCACGAAGGTAACCTTTATGCAGAGCATCAAATGTGGATCTTTTCAATTCCATTTTTGAAAATTACGTATCATATAGAGCAATTGGAACAAAAGGACAGTTAATTATTTCAATCAAAAGAAAATGTACTGCACTCCAAAAGTTAGAGTAAATAAACTAACTTTTGGAGTGTTTTTTATGAAGAAAATTAGTGGAGAATGGAAATACGTTCCTACTAGTAAAATAGGATTTAGTTTAGTAGGTTAATCTCCGGAAGATAGGGTTTGACTATAAAAAATTTAACAATCGTATTAACTGCTTGTTTAACGTAATTTTATTCCGGCTAATCACATAGTTACTGCAAAATTTGAGACTGATGTGTACTTTTCTTTTTATAATTACTTATTATATACGGTCTTTTCCCTGATTTTAACGCTGTTATTTCATCAACTATTTTAATTTTCGGTTCTTCCCCTAATATCTCTATAAATCTATTCGTAATTATGTGTTTATCTCTATTATCAAATTCGTTATTGACTACTAATAAAAGGGTGTTTTCACTTAAAGAGTCCTGAATAAATTGAAATTGTTTTATAGTATGAAAATTCCTCAATGAACCATTTATAGCGAAAGCTGATACAGCTTTCCCATGTATATCATAAATTGTATCAATTTGACGACCTACAATTGATTCCAAGACTATTCCTGTAGGATAAAAAGAACAATTACTTTTTCCACCGTAAATTGCAATATCACCCGTGTCAAAACGAATCAAAGGCAGATTATCTGAAAACAAATCTGTAACAACCACTCTGCCAGATTCGCCAACTTCAACAGGCATATTATCCTCTAATCTTAATATTTCAACTATATACCCTGTATCATTGACGTGAAACCTACCGCATCGAGGACAAGATGTAGCTAATACGCCAAATTCTTCTGTAGAATATCGACTAATTGGCTTTACTCCAAATACTTTTTCCATTATTTCCGCATCTTTTTCTTTCAGGGATTCTCCCGTGCACACAATCCCTTTTAAATGGAAATTTTGTTTATTAAAATTAATTTCATTAGCTTTTTGTGCAATAGCTGAAATTGAAGAAGGATAACCAATAATTCCAGTCACACGTTTTTTATTTAATATATTCACTTGTTCTTCTAACCACTCGTCAGAAAGGTGCTTAGGATTCATTAATACTTCATTTTGCAAAAAAAGTTTAAGTTTTGACTTTAGATTCGTAACTCTAACAAAGGCATGATAATCACCAACATCAATGTTTGCCCAATTGTTATAAAAAATCACTTCTGCATTTTGCCTATATTTTTTATTTTTAGACAAGTAAAAAGTCATAGGTTGACCAGTCGATCCTGAAGTGGTGGTGATCACAGCTTCCTTTTTATCAAGTTTGTTAGATAAAAAATCTTCATATCTTTCTCTTAAAGTGGCTTTTGATATAATTGGAAATTCTTCAAATGTATTATATTCAGAATAAAATTTAGTATTGTTTTTTGCGACACTAAGTATTAACTCTAAACGCTTTGAAGCAAGTGTGTCTTTTTCTTCATCACTAAAATAAAATTCTCTTATAAACTCTTTGACAGGACTTGATTTTATTTTTGAAATAATATTATATCCTATCTTTCTTAAATTCATAAACTACCACACTCCATATTCATAGTAGGTATTTATACTTGAAAGAAAACGAAGTACCTGAGTATATGGTATGAAGATTTGCTGAAGTTGGAGACAGGTGAAGATAAAAGAGTGAATTTTAATGCCTAACAAAAGCATGAAACAAAAATTGACAGGTATGAGTCCAGTACAATACTGTCTTCATACCTGCCAATTAGCTGCATAAAATAAAACTCTAACTTTTCGGGGTCACATCACTTTAGTTAACCTACTTTAATTCCTTAATCATTTTTAACAAATTTTCGGATTCAATATTTTCGGCAAACGTTTGCTGTATTGGTTCCAATACTTGTTTAAATGGCTTTGGATCCACTTTGTATATCTGGGCTCCATCTTGTAAAGCAATTTCTTTATATACTGCTTCTTGTTCATAAATGGCCTGTCGTTCTTCTTCAACTGCTGCATTTACTGCTTCCATAAGAGCTTTTTTCTGTTTTTTCGATAGTCCAGCATATTTTTTCTCATTCATTATCAATACACGAGTCGTGTAATCGTGGCCCGTCTCCGTTATATGCTTTCCATTTTCTGTTTTATGATGGTTCTGTTCAACAAAATAAGGATAGGCATTCTCTGCAAAGTCAATCACTTTTTGTTGGAGTCCTTGATAGATTTCACCCCAAACCATTGAGGTAGTAATAACACCGATCTTTGTTAAATATTCAGCTACTACACCTGTTGTTTGTGTACGTACGGTCATTCCATTTAAATCTTCTAATCCATCAATAGGCTTTTTCCCATAAAAATGCCTTACCCCTGCTGAAAAGTAACCTAAGACGTGTAAGTTATGTGATTTTCGTTTAATTAAAGTAGAAATGTGCCGTCCAACATTACCATCAACAGCTCTTTCCCAATGCTCGTAGCTATCAAAAAGATAAGGTAGAGTTAACAGATCTAGTTCAGTAATCCCTGTTTTTGACGATATTACGTTCGGTGAAACGACAACTACATCAATGGCTCCTTTTTGAAGCTTAGCTAACAGTTCAACTTCGTTCGTTCCTAGCGTTCCAGGATGAATTTCTACTTGAAGTGTATCATCAGATATTTTTTCTGCTATTTCTTTAAATTTTTCCAATCCTAAATGATAGGGGTTTTCAAGGGAAGTTTGATTGTGTGCTACTGCAATTTTAACTTTTTCTTTATTAGGTTTAACGACACTTTGAAAGAACTTCTCATAAAAGCTTGTTTTAAACTGTTGTTGACTAAGCATTGGGTTAGGTTTCCAAAGATTCTTATCTTTTGTGATCTTTGTAAAGTAATCTCCGATTGATTCTTGATATTCACCAAAGAACTCAATGGAACGGTTTACCTTTAAGCACATATGTGCAAACTTTACTTTGAATTCTTCGATATACAGTTCAAGACTATTACGTTGGATAAACCGATCTTTATCAAGTATAAAATTGTTAAAATGATCGATTTCCTCTAGATAGTGTATTACTTCAACATAGACATGACCGTCTAACTTCCCTGCCACTGGTAATAGTTTATTGCTATATGTATTTTTTAGCTCTTTAAGAGTTTCGTATTGTATACCTACTACTTCAGTCTGTTCAATAACATTACCAATAATAGATTTGTATTCTGAAAGAAGTCTTTCACTTTCTATTTTCACATTGTTAATAGCTTCTATTTTCAGAGGAAAGGAATTAATAAATTCATTTTCTAATTCTTTTTCGAATGCCTTTTTATAAGAATTATCAGAATGTCTTATTGTTAAGTAAACCCCTATTAGTGTCAAAATTCCACCTATAATTGACCCAACATATGCTAATGTATCTGGCTTAGCAAACTCTAAATTTAACACTTTGTTGAATACAAAAGGAATGATTAAAGAAACAAATAAGGCGATGATAACTAGAAAATAAGTAGGTCGCATAAGGTCAATCAACTTCTTAACCATGATAACCCTCAACTTTCAATAAATTTCCGCGGATTAGTATATTATAATTCTTCTAGTATCAAATTTATATCTTTTTTCAATTGTTTGAGTTTTTAATTTACTTACATTAGTTAACTAATATACACATTACAACTTGGTTCCATTACATAAAAAGAACCCTCGAAAATGATCTTATTTGCTCATTTCCAAGGGATTCTCATCAATCCTTTATTTCCATCAAAACTGTTAAGAAATAAATTCCGATAACAATCTTTTCATTTCATTACCATGCTGTATGATTTCATTTTTATTCCAATCATCTTTCTGTTTTGCGAGTTTCTCCATTAGCTCAAATTTTAAACTCTGACTCGTAGAGCTAAATTCTTTGATTTTTGCTGATGGCATTAGATTTGAACGGAGAGAGTTATGACTTCTTGCCATTATACAAAGGTTGCCAAAGTTATCGAGATATTTATCCTCAAGACGTGCATGATTTTCAGCTTGATTAGGATTTTGTGGGTAAAAGTGTTCTACTGAATTTCTATACTTAAATTCAAATTCATTCGCTTTTACACCATGTTCTTTGCCTTCAAATTTTTGTTGGTACCAAAGAACGAAATCCAAGAAATTAAAGATATAGTTTGGAGTATTAACGCCGTCATCAAAAACTGTATCCTTAACAGTCATAGCTTTAAAACGTTCTTTTGCAAAACTAATCAATTGATCTACAAGATGTTTATCATCTTTGCTATCAATCCATGAGTTCAATATTCTTAGAATCCCATATAGGTAGCTCTTATAGATTTGACGTGGATCTGTTACTTGGAACATGGACTGAATTTTGACAACTATCTCTTGCATATCCTCATCATTATAAAAAGTATTACGCGGCGATAACTTATTACCACTTTTACTAGGCAGCATATATGGTTTATGCAAACTCCAATTAGAGCCATCATCTGTTGCATCATTTAAACTATCCGTTTTGATGACGTAATTATCAAAAACATACCGTGTCTTCAGCAGCAAGTAAACAAAGTCTTCAACATCTTTAACATTGTGGATGTTAGTTTTAAAATGACTGATTAATTTCTTGTCATCAAGAGAAATGCCATCTGACTCGTTTCTCCAGTTAAAACGGTCATTCTTAAATAATTTCAATACATGCAATAGGAAATTCGGAAAGTTAATAATAGAATGATATCTTCCAGTATCATCGTCCTCTTTGCGTTTCTTCTCACTTTCACCTGTTTTTGAATTTGATTGTATTATGTCATCGATTGTTATTGTTCCTAAAAACGAGCTTTCAATCTCGTTATCTTCTTCAAATATTCTTTTCATCTCAGAATAATTATTTGGGACAATCTCATCCCATTTCTCGCCGAAAATCTCCCGACGAATACTCGGTTTAAACCCTATTTGCACGTACTTATCTAATCGTTGGCATGCATTCCAAACTTCAGCAATAACCTTACGACCAATATCGTCAGAGTCATCTAGTTTTCCCATTAAATAAGCTTTCACAATTTCGTGCTTTTCAAGTTGCTCCCCACGGTTATTCATGATTTCAAAGTAATGGTTAAGATCAGTACTTTTTGGCAATTCATTCTTGATAAGAATTACATTATCAATTAAGTATCGAAAATATCCTTCATTATATTTTTCGTTATTCAATTTCTTTTTCAAAATTCGATAACCATCAACTAATTCATTTGATTCATTGATTACTTTCGCGTAATTCTTTTTTAAATACTTAAAAATATCAGTTGAACGTTTTCTACTCTCAAAATCAAGATTAACGTTAATGCCTTTCACTAAATCTTTATAGTTAGATTCATTTTTCAAATAACAAATGAGCAATGATAATGTTGTTAATCGTTGTTGTCCATCAATGACATTTTCAAAATCATGATCACCTTTGTGAACGACTAATGAACCGATATAATAATTTTGATTTTTACTAATAGAATAATAATCATAGATGTCATCGACGAGAGTTTCTATTTCTTTATCAGTCCAAGCATACGCTCTTTGATAGATTGGAATGCTATAGTAACCATTAAATATATCCCTAATACTAAACTCTTTCTCTATCATTAGTTACCACCTTCAAAGTATAAGCTATATACTTTTTCCCATTTTTCTTTCATTTTCTTTGAGTTTTTTAGTTTTTCTTCACTTGTCTTTACTTCAAAATGAAGTATATCCCTAATGGAATACGATTCATTTACATAATTAAAAAAGTTATGAACACCTGCATCACTATCAGTCACATATTTATTGATAGTTTTCTTCTGAACTTGCTCGAAATAGAAACGGGGATAGAACGCATATTTAAAACATATTTTTTCAATTGAATCTACTTCATCTTGAGAAAATTTATCTACTACATATAACAAAGCAGTCTTGTACAAAGAATTTACATATCTGAAATATTTATTATTTTCAAATTGGTTAATCAGCATATTAATCTTAGATGTGTGAGTTTCAATTTGTTTATTTCCTTCAAAGAATCCTAACTTATTTACTAATGAATAATAATACTCCACAAATTTAAAAAAGTACTCGCCGTTAATCATTGGTTGGTCTATCTGGAATGGATAATTCAAAGGTTGCATCGCTTTAAATTCAATCATCGTTTGATTTTGACTATTATAGTTATCTACAAAATTCTTCGCCATTAATAGCGATTTTGACCAATTATTATGTTTGTTATCGTTTGCTTCACTTACTCCCTTGAACAAATCAATCTCTTGATTTGTGAAACCAACATCATTAACAGGCTTATTCCTTGACCACTGTTTAATCCTAAAGAAGTAATCAGAAAATAGTATGTATACGTGCTCAGGTTTAATGTTTTCCCATAAATCAACCATCTCTCTTTTTTTCTCATCGTTTCCTGTTATTTCTCGCAAATGGTAGGCTTTTAATAAGTCAGTAGGGAACAGGGCCTTCCCACGGTTATTGGATGAATCAAATAATTGAAAAGCCTCGTCTAAATTACTCAATTGTAAAACTAAAACTGTACAGTGTTCTAAAAAATAGTCTCTAAGAATCTCTTTCGCATTAGGATTACTGTCGAAATATTCTTCAATCAATTTAAAATTACTTTTAATATTCTCAATGGTTTTTTCATGCATAGGAATGTCTAGTTTAGTTAGTTTTTCTGTATCCTTATAATCTAAAAATCTAGAAATAAGCAAGCTCGTAATAATACGTTGTTGCCCGTCAACTATATCTAATTTCCCATTATTATTATGTAAAATTATTGTTCCAATTCGATATTCTGGGTACACAGAGAACCTTATTACATCATCAAGAAGCTGGAAAACATTCTTTTGTGTCCATGTATATGGTCTTTGATATTCTGGAATAGACAAATAAAGTTCAAGCAATTCCTTGAGGTTTAATATGGAAGTTTCTACTTGTTGGCTCATTCAGATACCTTCCTTAAATTTATTTAGATAGTTCAAATTATATCAAATTCAAACTAGTTTAATCCGTTGTATAATCATAAAAATAGCTACAAAGTTTTTCTAATTAAAACTTTGTAGCGGAAATATATTATTTGTCCCCAGTACAGTAATCGTTTCTCACTTTTTGTTTAATAAATTTAGATTAATTTCAAATTCAGCATGATCACCCGCAACATGAGCTACCGGCATGCTAATACCAAGAGCATTTTCTATTACATAGACATAAATACCGTTCTCTTTATTATTAGTTAGCGCTAATATTAAATCTTCATCACTACTGTACTGACCAAATGCTAGTTCTTTAATCTGCGGGTCAAAATCATCTCCTAAATCTCCCACATATTTTGCATTTTTTAATAGCCTAATAAAATCCTTATCAATTTTCGATACAAAATCAGATAAAAACAATTGCTTGCCAGTAGTCAAATCTATATTTGTTGTGAAAAACAAATTATAAGGATGGGCAGATGGACTAATATTGTTGTAACTATTATAAGCAATGCTTAAAATTTGATTATTCTTTAATTTAATTTCATATTTTCCTTCAGCCTTATATTTCTGGTCTTGCTCTAAATTTTGAATTGTCTCTTGAAAAGGAGTAAGTGCCTCTTTTTTTATCAGTTCATTTATTTCCTGTCGTTTTCTTTCATCATTGAAATTAATGATTTGAGGATATTCTAATTTTACATTCTCTTTAGAATAAGTTTCAGTGATGAGTTCATATCCCTGATCGTTGGCAATCTGCTTTGAGACATTTTGCTTTTTTTCATCATCCATTTTTGTTACTTCTAAAAGTGATGTACTTTTTTCAGCACTACATGCCGACAATATTAATACAACCGTCACCAGCAATGTTTTGGAAATCCATTTTTTATCCACTTTACCCCTCCATCTATTAATTACTTCCTCGCTTCTACAACGAAAAATAATCCTTTACTGCTGGCAATTAGGACAAAAGAATGTTTTTCGTGAAGATATCTCGTCTTTAATTATTGGAGTATTGCAACGAGAACATTCTTCTCCTTCTTTATCATACACATAGAACTGATAGCCGCCGGTTTTGGAATCTCCCTTATATAGTGGGTTTTCCATATAGCCACCTTCTTGGATTCCTTTTTTTAGGATGAACTGAATGGAATGATAAGCCCGCGTTAGTTGTTGATCGTTTAGTTCATTGATTTTCTTATCAGGGCGAATCTCTGCATGCCAAAGAATTTCATCAGAATAAGCATTCCCTATTCCAGCTAGCACATCTTGGTTGATTAGTGTTGTTTTAATTGCACCTCTTCTATTTTGCATTAGCTTGTGGAAGCTCTCCAAAGTAAAGTCCGCATCAAGCACTTCTGGACCCAGGTTCTCAAACTCTTTCTTCACATCTTCAGGTGATAAAAGATGTAGGTAGCCTAATCGCAATCCAATGAAGTATAAATGTTGTTCACCGAAGAATAGCTTTACTTGAATCGTCCTGTCTGGTTTATCTTCCTCTTTACCAAAAAACATCCACCCGCCAAGCATGAGGTGTAATAGTAAACATGACCCATCCTCTAGTCGGAAAATTAAATATTTAGCTCTTCTAGTAACCGTTGTTATCTTTTGATTTGAAACTTGAGTTGTAAACCGGTCAACAGGAACGTTAATCGATTTTTCCCGCACAATCTCAACATCTGAAATTGTTTTTCCACCTATCAATGACTCCAGTAATGTTTTATAAGTTTCCATCTCTGGCAATTCAGGCATAATTCTGTCCTCCATTTTACGTCGTTTAAGACAGTATTTCCTACTGGTTGGTTATTATTAATGGTGGCACACTTTCAAAATTGAGTCGCAAACATACACTTTGTAAAAAAAAGAACGAATCTCTCAATCAAGAATTCGTTCTTCTAATATAATTACACTTTTACAACAAAAACATCGGATTTTTCTCAGCGGGCACCCATAGTTCACTTTGTTCTAGTTTCTCCGCTAATGAGTAAAGCAAATCCTCCCTGCCTCTTGCTGCCATAAACTGGACACCAACCGGGAGACCATCAGCGGTCAAGTGCAACGGCACCGTCATTGCGGGCTGACCAGTTAAATTAGCCAGTTGTGTGAATGGGGTTCTCATCAAATTGTTTTCCGCAACCTGCTCGACAATCCCAGCTTTTTTCAGTATGCCGCCCATTGAAAGTTTACCAGCAACCTGCATTGCCAGCTTTTCTGATTTCTTCGGTTCAAGTTCTCCAATATTGGCCGGAGGAAACGCGGTGGTAGGTGTCATATAGAAGTCGTAAGTCTCATGAAAAATTTCCATTGAATAAGCGGCGTGATCCCATTCACGAATACTAAGAACTACTTCCTCCGCAGATGTTGCCTTTCCGACTAATCCTAAAATCCAAGTAGTCTGTTCCACATCGGTCATTACAGCCTTTCGTCCTAAGATTTCCTCTAAGGAGGCAATGGCTGCAGCTACTTCACCGAAATACATCGTCAAATAGCTTTTAGCAATTTTTCTTCCATCTACAGGTGCATCAACTTCCTCAACATGATGACCCATTGACTCTAGAAGCCTTGCTGCATTATACACTGCTTCCTTGCAATCCTGGTGAACCTCCGAACCTAGTGGCGAACGGACCGAAAAGGCAACCCTCAACTTGCTAACTGGAGTTACTTTCATCATTTGAAGATACGAACCTTCAAAAGGTGGTGCGTGGAAAGCAGCAGCTTTTTCAAAAACTTTGATTTCATCCAGCATAGCCGCGCTGTCACGAACTGACCTTGATAAAATATGATCAACTGATGCACCTTGCCAGTTCCTACCATACTTTGGTCCAACAGGCGTTCGACCTCGAGTAGGCTTCATCCCAAACAGCCCGCAGTAAGCACCAGGAATTCGAATTGAACCACCACCGTCATTCGCCCCGGCAATTGGAACCATACCGCTGGCAACTGCTGCAGCAGAGCCTCCGCTTGATCCCCCGGGTGTATGGTCAAGATTCCATGGGTTACGTGTTGGCCCATAAACTTGAGGCTCCGTAATTCCCATTAAAGCAAACTCTGGAACATTTGTTTGACCGACAAAAACCGCCCCCGTCTTCCGTACTTGCTTGATATACTCCGAATCGGCTTGAGCACGGTAATTCTGAAAAGCTTTCGACCCTTGAGTTATTTTCTCCCCTGCAACTTCTTGTGCAATATCTTTTAAAAGCATCGGCACACCAGCAAAGGTCCCTGTCAAATCAACATTTTCAGCGTGTCTTTCTGCTTTTTCATAAAATTTATTGATCACCGCATTTAACGTTGGATTATGCTTTTCGATTGTTTTAATTGCTTCTGTGAGAACTTCCTTTGACTGCAATTCTTTGTTTTTTATTAACTTTGCCAAACCGAGACCATCATAATTTTTATAGATAAACCCCTCCAAGTGATCGCTCCCCTTCGCTCATGTTTATAGATCCTATAAAATTACTTATGTTCTTTAAGCTCTTAATATAATTTCAATAAAAAAGAACGAACCCCTTTATTTGGGAATTCGTTCTAATGGATTTATTAAAATTAATCAAAAGTTACTTTTATGCTATCCGTATCTTTAATTGTATCCCAAGACTCAGTATTGAAAATATGGAGTTTAAATTCTAAATCAGTAATATCTGTGATCCCGTTATCCGTCAAATCAGATTCCATAAATGTCATCGTATCGAATGCTTTTTTGCCGGCACCTACATCACTAGAAAGCATCGGGTCAACCATAAAACCATTTACAGCTACATCTCTCGCTTGAATTGTAATATCCGTATCGGAATTATTCTCAATATACAGATAAACATCCGATCCCCAAAAACTTTCAGAGCTGTTTAATTTTTTTATAACTACTTTTACGCCGTCTGCATCATATGCAACAAAACCTGAATCATCATATTCTTGCACAAATGATGCATCAGCAGTTGTTGTCAATGAAATTAAATCGCTATTTGCAATTTCATCCCAAGTATCTGCATCAATTATATGAAGAGCAAGCTCAATGTCTTTTATTGTTGTAATTCCTGAAGCTTCTAATTCCGAAGTTGAAAATGTTATTCCATCATTTGCTTTTTTACCTGCAGCAACATCGGCAGAGAACATAGTATCAACCATTAAACCATTAATTGAGCTTCTTCTAGATTGAACTGTTATATTCTTTGTCGAATTGTTTTCAATCAGTACCGTTATTTCAGGTCCATAGAAGCTATCATTTTTTAATCCTGTCACGGTAACTTTTATATCATTTTCTTCATAAATAACTTGTTCTTCTAGAGTTACATCGGTATTGTCAGTCTTTGTACTTTCATCCTTAGTGTTTTCACCATTTTGCTTTTCGGCTGTTTCATCAACCGGTGTCTTATCGTTATTATCATCTGTTGAACTACTACAAGCTGCAACTATTAAAGCTAGTGAAAATACAAACATTATTGTTATAAACTTTTTCAATATTAACGCCCCCAAAATACAAATCTTTTCCTGAATACCAAGTTAAATTTAATAATACAAATATTTTAGTTACTATTATTCTTCACATTTCTTTTTATATACGTTCAATTAAAAGAACGAACTCCTATTCGAATTCAGTTTCTAAACCATTATCATTTTATAAATTTGCATTCTACACATAATGTAATAAAAGCCCTTCTTTGTTAGGTGCATTATTTTATAGAAAGCTTCAGCATAATCGAAATTAGTTAAGGAATAATAACTTTTAAGCATTGTTACAAAAAGGGAGTATATTCATTGAAAAAATACAAAATTATACTGTTAATAGGATTAATTTGTCTCTCACCAATTATTGCAAATGCACATGTCAAATGGTTTACGGAGAAAGAACCTGAAAAGGTTCCTATCGAACAAATACTTTCAATACAATTTATAGTATTATCTTTACTAATTGCTCTTTTCTTGGCGTTATTATCTCAATTCATTCCGCTTTTAATGAAGATTCCCGGTGTCGCCAAAATTGATATGAAATTAGATGGGTACCGGAAATATTCTAGTTCTATTCTTAAGTACGGTACAGCTGTTGCTTTTATTTTACAGGTAGTTAATGGAACTATGTTTGCACCTGAGTTCACCATCCACAATAGTTGGCAAACAGTAATTATGTGGACAATTATTGTTTTACTTTTGATACCACATCATTATGCAACGAAAATAGCTTCCATATTGATGCTTGGATTATTTCTATTTATTTGGAGTTATTCTGGTTGGTTCCATATGTTAGATTACGGGTTTTACCTTGCTATTATCGGTGTATTTTTGGTAGGGAAAACCAAATTTGAAACAGCAGGTTTTCCATTTCTTTATCTTGGAACAGGTTTAAGTTTATGTTGGGTTGCAGTTGAAAAGTGGGTTTACCCATTAATGACGATTGATATTATTCACAGACATAATGTTCCTACTTTCGGCTTTCCTAGTGACCTATTTGTTGTTCTTTCCGCATTTATTGAATTCGTCGTTGGTTACCTATTAATCGTTGGTATTCTTAACCGTGTATTAGCTGTCGCCTTAACAATTTTATTTACCCTAACAACGATGATATTTGGCTATACCGAAGTAGTCGGACATGGGATGATTCATATTGTATTACTAATATTTATTATCGAGGGAGTATCCTTTTATTATCCACCAGTTAAAATGCATAAGACCCGATTGGACCAAATGATATTTGTTTTCCTAAACTTTTTATTTGCTCTAAGTACATTTCTATTGATTTATTATCGATTTGCACAATAAATTAATACAAAAAAGAACGAATTCCACCTTCGGAAATTCGTTCTTTTCTCATCTAAGCATTAACAAACGAATGCTTATTTTGCTTTTGGAGGTGTTCCTTCAGCGTTTGATACGACTACATCAATTTGGATTAACGCATCATTAGGTAAAGCTGATACGCCAACTGTTCTACGTGCAGGAGTGCCGCCAGGGAAGAATGTTGTGTAAATTTCATCTACAGCACTAATATCCTCGATATTTTTAAGGAAGATGTTTACTTTAACTACATCGTCCATAACGTGATTGATACTTTCTACAATTGCCTTAACATTTTTTAGACACTGTTCAGCTTGCTCTTTTACACCACCAGCTACAATTTCACCAGTTTTTGGTTCTAATGGTAATTGTGCTGATAAGTGATTGTAGTGAGAAAACGCAACAGTTTGTGTAGATAGTGAATTCTTTGGTGCATCTTCAGTGTTGTTTGCCCAAATAACAATACCATGTCTGTCTTCAATCTCTTGTGGAGGTGTACCGTCTCCGTGTGACACCACTGCTTCCATTTGTACTAAAGCATCCATTGGTAAAGCTGAAACTTCAACTGTTGTACGTGCAGGAACATAAGCTACTGCTCTTGCGATAGCAGAATCTGGGAAGAATGTTGAATAAACTTCGTTTACCGCTTCAATATCCGATAGGTCTTTAAGGAAAATTGTCATTTTAACGATATCGTCAACAGGAACGTCGATACTTTCTAAAATTGACTTGATATTTTTTAGAACCTGTCTAGCTTGCTCTTTTACACCACCAACAACCAATCTTCCTGTTTTAGGATCGATAGGCAATTGCGCTGAAAGATAATTGTAATGAGAGAAAGCTACAGTTTGTGTAGATAGTACACTAGTTGGTGCATTTGCCGTGTTATTTGTAAGTTTAATTAGGTCGCCTGCTTGTGGTGCATTTGGTATTGTACCTTCACCGTGTGAAAGAAGTGCTTCAATTTGCACCATAGCGTCCATTGGTAAAGCTGCAACTGCAACTGTTGTACGTGCAGGAACATAAGTTGGGAAGAATGATTTATAAACTTCGTCTACAGCGTCAACATCTTTAATATCCTTAACGAATACCGTAATTCTAACAATATCGCTCATAACATGATCGATGCTGTCTACAATTGCCTTAATATTTTTAAAGCACTGTTCAGCTTGTTCTTTTATACCACCAGCTACCAATTTACCAGTTTCAGGTTCGATAGGTAATTGAGCCGAAAGATTATTGTAATGTGAGAAAGCAACACTATGTGAATATAGACCGTTACCGTTTGGAGCATTTTCTGTATTTCTTGCTAAAACTGCATTATAACCGCTCATGATGTATTCTCCTTTAGAATAAATTTTTATTAGATATTTTTTAAATTCATGTTTTGCACCGAAAAACCGGACTAAACTATGGAGCTGTCAATATTAAAGCCAAAAAAAAACGGATTCACTGTGTGAATCGCCAAGACCGGTAAGACAATAAAAATTATTGTCCCAAAGAAATTGAAAACCATCGCTCCGTAATAATCATCATTTGGATTCTTACCATCTATAATTCAATTATAATGATTATTGTTTTAAAGTCATTGACCAATAAGGATAACTATTTACAAAGATTTTATCGCTTTTATAGATATATATTTAATTAATATTCCTTATTTTTTAGTATTCACTATTTTTCCTAACTTCATTCAAGAACGATAACATTAGTAAATTATTCCACAAAAAAAGAACAAATTTCCTTCATCAGAAATTCGTTCTTCTTCCTTTATACTAGTTCCAACATACATTTTTTCTATAAATTGGAAACCTAAGATCATTGAATATATAAAAAACAATTGGATTATAAGTTTTTTAAATACAAAACTTAACTTATTTAACATTCAATCAGAGTTTGGGCTTGCACATTCGTATAAAGATTTTTATATTCATCATATACGTTTAATGCAGCCTGTAAACTTTCACCTTTATGAACATTAAAGCCTTTTCGAACTAGCGTCGCTTCTAATGCTGAAAGAACATGAAGAATATTTTTTTTACGTGAACTATAACCCATTGTTCCAATTCTCCAAATCTTTCCGTGAAGCGGTCCAAAAGAGCTAGCAATTTCAACTTCGAAATCTTCTAACATCATGGAACGTATCTCGTCACCGTTAATTCCATCAGGTATTTGAATAGCAGTAACAACAGGTAGCTTATTCTTTTCATCACCAAATAACTCTAAGCCCATCGCTTTAATTCCTGCAATTAATGCTTTTTCATTTAACTTATGGCGTGCAAATCGAGTTTCAAGTCCTTCTTCAAGAATAATACGAAGCCCTTCTCTTAAAGCATATTGCATACTTGTCGCTTCAGTATGATGATTAAGACGTGTAGGACTCCAATAATCCTGAAGCTGCGCTAGATCAAAATAGTTACTAACAATTCGGTTGTTAGATAACTCGCTCTGAGATGTTCTTAATCCTAATTCAATGCTTTTTCTTTTATTTATAACTTCTTCAACTCGTTTATTAAAAGTAATCGGGGCTAATCCGGATGGAACAGATAGGCATTTTTGCGTTCCGCCAATAACTGCATCAAGCTTAAGTTCATCCACTTTTAGATCAACTCCACCTAATGATGCTACAGCGTCAACAACTAACAGAACATCTGCGTTTCGACAAGCTTCTCCTATTTCCTTTAACGGCTGCATACAGCTAGTTGATGTTTCTGCATGAACAATGGCAACAATTTTCGGAGAAACCTCATGAATCTTATTGATGACTACTTCCGGATCAAAAACCTCTCCCCAAGGAACTTCCATTGTCGTAACCTCTGCTCCATAACGCTGACAAATTTCAGTTAATAGGTAGCCAAATCTACCGTAGATTGGTACCAAAACCTTATCTCCAGGTTCAATAATACTGCATAGAACGGCTTCGATACCTGCTCTGGAAGTTCCATCAACCGGAAATGCCCATTAATTTTCCTCTCGGAGCATCTCCATTGTTTCATTCATAATATTTGTAAATGCTGGATCAAACTGCCCCAAAATCGGGGTAGCCATCGCTCTCAATACTCGCGGATCTACTTCTACCGGACCTGGTGTCATAATGGTTCTAAGTGGGACATTTAAATCTGTATATTTGGTCATATATTCTAGCTCCTATCCCGTATAAATTTAATATCAAATGAATAAACATAAAAATATTTTCTGAAAATAGCAATTTTCTAAAAAATTAATAATATGATTTTAACAGGATAAAACCCTTTGTTCAACAGAAGATTCTAAATTTTATAAATAAAGCGTTTTCAATTTTACTAAATTTTTATACACAATTTAATTCTTAAAATCTCTTATATAAATTGCATTAGGGATTCAACACTATTCTAATATTTTTCGACAACACCAAAAATAAACTAATAGAGAAAATAGGATAATAAAAGCCTGTGAAATTTTTATGATAAAATTTCACAGGCTCTTTATTTCAGAGAATTGTCTTATTCCAACTTCTTCCTTTTTAATGAAAACTTACATTTATTCAAAAACAGCTATTAAGCGGCCTTTAACTTCATGATTTTTCAATTTTTCAATTCCTTTGTCCACTTCTTCAAATGGAATTGTAATAAGATTTGGACTCATTTTTCCAGTAGCGAAGCAATCATACACACCTTTTAGATCTTCAACTGACCCACCATTGCTTCCTAAAAGCTTAATTTCTTTTGTAATCATTAAATAAGTATTGATATTAGATCCTAATTTACCCATACCAACAATTACAACTGTTCCTTGTGGTCTTACAGCTTCTAGTGCATCAGAAGTTGTTTGTCCAAAACCAGCAAAGTCAACAATTACGTCACATCCTGCTTCTTTCATATCTAAAACAGTGTCGAATACTTTTGTAGCCCCTAATTCTTCAGCTAGTTTACGAGCTTCTGGAGAAACATCTGTAGCGTACACTTCGCAACCTTTAATTAGTGCCATTTGAAGAGCAAATTGACCAAGTCCGCCGATACCGATAATTCCTAATTTTGTACCCTCTTTTGCTTGTCCAATACTGAAAAGAGCACGATAAGATGTGATTCCAGCATCTGTTGAAGCTGCACCTTCTGCAAAGGAAACCCCTTCAGGAATAATTACACATTGATCAGCAGGAACACGCACTTTTTCTGCATATCCGCCATCATAGTTGTACCCAGCAGTTACTTTTGTTTCACGATTCATTGGGTTGGCCCCAACGCGGTCTCCAACTTTAAAACCTTCTACACCTTCACCCACTTCAATAACAACCCCTGCAAACTCATGTCCCATAATAACAGGACCATTTGGGAAAAGTGGCATCCAACCTGGATCTTGTAATGCTGCAACATCTGAATGGCATAGACCAGCAGCTTTCACTTCAATAACAACATGACCTGGAATCGCTTTTGGATCCTCTTTTTCTATCAATTCTAATGGAATGTTAGTTCCTTTAAATTCCCAACCTCTCATACTATCTCCTCCTAATTGTTTTAATACTTTAATATATCAGTCCAAATCTAGCTTTTGAGCCAGTTTCAAGGACTCATTATCTCAATGAATTAAACGTTGTATAATGCACCATCAACCGTGAATGAAGATGAACTAACATAAGTAGCTTCATCAGAAAGTAAGAACGCAATCACGTTAGCTACTTCTTCAGGTTCACCGTAGCGTTTCATTGGCACTGCATCGTTATAAGCTGCTTGTGCTGCTTCTGCTGCACCTGGTGCAACTTTTGATTCGATATTACGCATCATTTGTGTGTTAATAACACCTGGGTTTACTGTGTTCACACGCACATTAAATGGAGCAGCTTCTAACGCCGCTACTTTATTCATACCCATTAATGCATGTTTCGACGAATTATATAACATCATTTGTGGTGAACCAATTAGTCCTGCTACTGAAGCAGTATTTACTATTGAACCTGCTTTTTGTTGTTTCATTATTGGTAATACATATTTTAAACCGTAGAAAGCACCTTTTACGTTGATGCTATATACGAAATCAAAATCTTGTTCTGTTATTTCTTCTATACTTTTTGCTGGACCTTCTACTCCTGCATTATTTGCAAATCCGTCAATACGACCGAACTTTTCCATAGTTTGCTCAACATAATTCTTTACTTCTGCTTCTTTAGAAACATCTGCCTTTAATGTTAGAACGCGATTTTCACCTAAGTTAAGTTCCTCTGCAACCGCAATCACAGCAGCTTCATTTAAATCCACAAGTGTTAACTTTGCACCTTCACTTGCAAGTTTACGAGCAATTTCTTTACCTATGCCTCCAGCAGCACCTGTAATAATTACGACTTTGTTTTCAAATCTCATATTTAATTCCTCCCCTAAAGATTTTGGTTACATTTAAAGTGTAATCGCTTTCACGCTTTGTACACAATCCTTAACATTTGCTATAATGTCGAAGAAACCAACACTTTTAATCAATCTGTCGAATAATAGGAGAGGGAAATATGAAATCCAATTCCACCCATGCTTTAAGAACCAAGAGTTTCTTAAAAAAGGCATTTATTGAAATGGTACATAAGAAAGGATTTAGTGCTGTTACGGTGAAGGACGTGGTTGATTATGCCCAATATAATCGAACAACCTTTTATGTGTATTATCAAAACATATACGAATTAGTAGAAGAATTAATGGATGAAATGTTTGAAGCCATACAGTATTACAGCATGTCGAAATACCAAAGCGATAGTCAGATGAAAGTAAATGAGTTGACCACAAACTCCTTCGAATTGTTGTATTACATTTACGATCACCGTGATTACTTCACATTAATACTTTTAGAAGATACATTACCCTACATTCACCAACAATTGCCTGAAGCTATTTTTAATTTACTTAAGAATAAATTTGATATTCAATACGGAGTAACTAGCGTTGATGACCACGCCCAAAAACGCTATATGGCCTATGGTACGGCGGGGACAATAATGGATTGGATTGCGAAGGATTTTGATGTGACACCCAGTGATATGACAGAACGTCTAATACGTATTTTTAATACCTTTGCAAGAGGATTTTATATAAAAGAAAACGAGACTTAACAAACTTTAGAAATCATAAGTTGTATGAATAGTTAATTATTAATTTACGAAATTATATACGCTAGGTTCCTATTTTTAGGAATCTAGCTTTTTTTATTCATTTCAACCGCTTCTTATTCAAGAATAGCGGCCGATTGTTAAGTTACGATTCTCACATAATAATTAAATTTATATATAATAAACAATAATACTTTAGTGAAAAACGAAATAAATTTATTGTAAATCAATAATTAATGTACTAAACTTACAATATCATTAAATCAGTGAGGTGCTTCAATTGAATGTTAAACTAGGTTCAACTTTTTTCTTAAAGGTCGTTACTCTTCTTATTGGAATTGCGGTACTTGCCGTGTGTATATTTTTGTTGCCTGAAGCAGCCAGAAGAGATTCGATAGTGCGTCCAGGAGATTACTCGATATATCCATTATTAATATGTGCGTATGGAGTATGTATTACGTTTTCTGTTGCGTTGTATCAAGCATTTAAACTATTGAGTTATATCGATAAAAATAACGCTTTTTCCGAATTATCCCTTAAATCCTTGAAGGTTATAAAAAAATGCTCTTTTACAATTATTTTCTTAATTTTGTTAGTAATAGTTTACTTGAGGGTGTATGCAATGTTCACGAGTGATGACGCAGCAGGTCCGATAGCACTCGGTCTAATGGGTATTTTTGCAACAGCTATCATTGCTGCCATTGTGGACGTACTTCAAAAAGCATTAAAAAATATCTTAGAAAAATGAAGTAAAAAATGTAGGTAATTATTTTGCAGTATAATAACATCCTTCCCTGTTCAATTAAAGTCCCGATTGTTAGAACAAGCTAAAAACTTGTTCTTCAACTAACCTTCCCTTTACTTCAATAAGAAAAGGCATTTCTCTCTCTTAAAGAAACGCCTCTCTTTAGTACAAATAGTAATCTATAACTTCAATACAAATGTACGCTCTAGGATCTGATTGTTCAAACGTAATAGCCTTTTTTAAACAATACCGTTCCTTCTATTAATTACTATTTCTAAAGTGCTGTTCCTTTTACTGGCACAAACAGTTCGGTCAAATCTGTCCCTTCGTGCTTTAGTAGTTTGATTTTTTTCTCAATCCCACCTGCATAACCCGTCAAACTTCCGTTAGAGCCCACCACACGATGGCAAGGTATAATGATAGAAATCGGATTGTGTCCGACAGCACCACCTACAGCTTGCGCAGACATCCTATCTTTTCCCATACGTTTTGCAACTTCTTTTGCAATGTTACCGTATGTTGTCAGCTCACCATAAGGTATTTCAGTGAGAATTTTCCACACCTGCTGTTTGAACTCGCCACCGATCGGAGCAAGAGGCAGTCTGGACTATTTCGGTTTTTTTCCAGAAAAATAATCATCCAACCATGTGAGCCCTTCTTGTAATATTGGAAAATCATCTTTTTCGATGATATCTTTTGGCATTGTATTTCCAATATATTTCTGCTCGCCAATCCAAAGACCAATAATGTTAACTTCATCACTTGCTAGCAAGATCTCCCCAACCGGAGATTTGTAATTTGTCGAGTAGTACATTTTTTTCTCCTCTGATATCATTTTTTATTGATTTTATAATCTTTCATTCCTTCAATGGCACCACCAGCTACTGCCCAGAAATATAGACTTGCTACACTGCAATAAGGACTGAAGCGTTTACGATATTTCTCAAACCGTTCTCTATCAATATCCTTATGGTGATAAACCATGCGCAACCCTCTTAGTATCGCTAAATCGCCATAGCTGAACACATTTGACCTTTGCAAACAGAAAAGCATAATCATTTCGGCGGTCCAAACACCAATCCCTTTGAGTGAAGAAAGCTCTGCGATAACCTCATCATCTGTCATACCATTTATACCTTCAAGTCTAAATTCACCGGATTTAACTTTCTTTGCAAAATCTATGATATATTCTGCTTTACGAAATGAGGTGCCAAATTGTTTAATCTTTTCAACACCAGCATTCAAAATAGTTTCTGCATTTATTTCTCCCAGTTCATCCTTCATTCTCTTCCAAATCGTTATTTGAGCTTTGGTTGATATTTGTTGTCCGATAATAGTGTTAACAATAGCTGAGAATAAGTCTGAATTAACTTCACGGTTGAGATGGCCTATCTTATCGATTACTTCTCCGAGTTTCTTATCTTTCTTTTTTAGATAATTTATTTCTGTTTCTCCATATTTAAAATACATATCACTCAACTAATCACCTTCTATTGTGTCACTTTTTATTTAATTATTATTTTAATTACTTGCTTTCCCATTTCATATGAAAAAAGTTCATTGGGCACAATTAAATTACATCACTCTCAATATGATTATGTAAAACATCCAATTAAAAAAGGCAAGTAATGTATACCTGCCTTTTTGAAAACTCTCAAAATTGTTAGTAGCGTATTAGAAAATTTCTAAATAATTTTTAAGCTAAAGTTTTAGTATATTCAACTACACTGCGACGTACAGCAAAGATGTTCTTTTCAGGGATATTTTGACTAGCAACACATCCTGGACCAAGAATAATTCCTTTTCCGTCCACTTGATTTATTGATTCTCTGATATGTTCTTCAATCTCTGGAATTGTTCCGTCTAAGAGCAAACTATTTTTAATGACATTCTTATTTTGATCGTAATACGGAACTTCTCTAATTCCACCTAATAGACATTTATCCGTAAGTTTTCGAGCTTCAGCAAATGATGGTGAAGTCCAACGATCATGCCAGTTTAAACAGTTTACTGGATATTTTGCAATGGTATCAAACATAATGTTATCTCCGTGCATATGGGCAATATTAAAGAAAGTCTCATCTTTATAACTTTCAATAACTTTTAAATCATAAGGAACACCAAATTCTTCATATTCTTCTTTTGTCATAAAATCAGTCGATGCACATTGGGTTGCAAAGAAGAATCCATCTACACCTAGTTCAATATTTGCTTTTACAAAGTTAATCGTCGTCTCTGTTATAACTTCTAAAGCAGCTTTAACTAAATGAGGTTTTTCTCTCATATCCAAAATAAGTCTATCCCCACCTAATTTACGTGCTACTGTTAATGGACTGAAGATTGTTTGTACAAAAGGAATTTCGTTTTTCACTTCAGCAGCTACGTACTTACACAGTTGTAGTTGCTTTCCATAAGTTCCATAAATAGGTGGTAACACTTCAAGCTTTGCCCAATCTTCTACTTTTTCTATAGCAAACTTCTTTACAACAGGTGGTTTATTAACCTGGCTATAATATTCAACTTCTACTCCCCAGTCTTCTACGCAATATAAACCAAATGGCATTAATTTTATAAAATCAAAATCGTATTTACGTGCATATTCAACTTGAGCTAAAGCTAAACTTTTAGGATTTTGGTCAACAGCTGACAAATGCATCCAAAGGTTAATTGGAACCTGATCAACTTCCTCCAGACTTAATGCTGCTTTTATTCTTTCAAACTTATTCACTCTATTCACTCCTATTAATGTTTAATGGAATCCTTCTCTCATTTTAAATTCAACCTTATTTGCGAATTTCGTTAACACGATACATAACAACCAGTAAATCAAAGCTGCTGCCGCAAAAGCTTCAAGGTATCTTTGTGTATAGCCACCAAGAAGTTTGGCTTGTCCCAAAATATCCATAACTGTAAACAAGTACGCCAATGATAGACCTTTAATAACAAGTAAAAGTGAGTTCATAAAATCCGGAAATGCTTCAATCAAGGCTTGAGGGAAAATAACTTTTGTGAATGTTTGCCAGAAACTATATCCTAAGGCATGTGCTGCCTCAATCTGTCCTTTATCTACAGATAATATAGCGCCTCTTATAATCTCAGACTGGAAAACTGATAAAGTAATTGAAAAAGTAAATATTACAATAAAAACAGGGTTAATTTTGTTTGCATCGAATGGAATACCTAAACTTCCTGTAATAATAGTAAGGAGTTCCGGTAATGCTGCAAACATGAAATAAAGAAGTACAACATTGGGTGTTCCTCTAAGAAATGATTGAAGAACCACTATTAATTGAGATAATACTGGAACTTTATGCTGGACAATAAGGTGAATTATTGAGCCAAGCATTATTGCGAGTAACAAAATAATAACAGCTAACAATAGTGTACTAGGTACAACTTTTAAAATTTCAAGTATTCCATTAAGGAAAACACCTACATCAAACAAAAGGCTCCCCCCTTTCAAAGATGTTTTAATCTGAATATTCAGTCTATTGTATCGATACTGGCTCTTTATTTACTTTAGATTTGTTAAACTTTGATTTTCTTTCAATTTTCTTTAGATATGTGAAATGTTCAAGTAGTTTAATAGTACGATCTGAAACTAAGCAAACTAGCCAATATAAAAGAGCAATTGTTAGATACATTTCAATTTTATTTTCACCGTAATTATTAGCTAAGATTAGTTTTGCCTGCCCCATTATATCGACAACTCCAATTGTGAAGATTAGAGATGTGTCATGAACTAAGTAAACGACAGCATTTCCTAATCCCGGTAATGCGATTGGTGTTAACTGAGGAAGTATTACCTTACGAAATTTTTCAAAAGGTGTGTACCCAAGACTATCAGCAGCTTCATGTTGGCCTTTCTCAACAGCTAAATAAGCAGGTCTTAAAATCTCCGATAAATACGCACCGTTATAAACAATTAACGCAACAATACAAGATGTTATAGCACCAAAATCCATATTAAACCCTAAACTTCTCATTAAAACTGGTAAGCCGTAAAAAACAAGGAATAGCTGGATTAGAATTGGCGTACTACGCATAAATGAAACATACATTTCTAAAAATGGCCCAAGAATTTTTAAGTTTTTTAGTCTTAGATATGTTACACCTATGCTTAGTAACAGACCAAGAATAGCGGATACTATAATTATTAATAGTGTAATAGGTAAGGTAGCAAGTAATTTTGGAAATACTTCTATCATATAGCCTATATTCATGTATCCCCCTCCTAAGGGTAGCTTTAAGCTACTAGGCTTTTATTCATAAATGAATACGTCTTCACCGTAATATTCAATTGAAATTTTTGAAAGTACGCCTTCGTCTTTTAATTCAGTTAAAGCCTCGCTAACCTTCGATACTAACTCTTTGTTTTCATCTGACTTATAGATCATGAAGAATGTTGGGAAAACTTTAACTGGATCCGAAATATTAACCTCTAAATTTTGTAATTTTATTATGTCTGCCGCTCCCAGATTTGAAGGTAAAACTAAGGCATCGTATTTGCCACTCTCTATATCTTTTAATCTTTCAGCTACCGTAAATCCAGCATCAGATGTAGCAAACTCTAATTTTTTATCAGGTTTTTCTTCATTGTGAGCCATTAATAAGTTATATACTCCTCCACTTGGTGATGGAGGAAATATTGTTAATCCAACTAAATCATCTAAAGATTTAATATTCGAATATTTTTTATTGGAATACACACGCATTAAACTTGCACCGTTATGTTGTTCTGGGATTAAATACTTTTCCTCACGCGTTGGTGATTTGAATAAACCTTGTGCAATCATTTGATATTTTCCAGTATCTAAACCAATTTCCGCAGCACTATCGTGAACACCCAATAAATTGAATGAGTAATCTTCTAGTTTTTCATCTACTGCTTTTAAAATATCAATTTCATAACCAACCAGTTCACCATTTTCATTTGTATAACTCAGAGGTTTTGAATCGGGCGGAACTGCTACATCAATTGTACGTACACCATTTGCTGATCCCCCACTAGTCCCTTCTGCACTACCACATGCACCTAATAGTGCCACCGCACCCAAAGCTAAGATCGTTAACTGAATTTTTTTGAACTTTTTTATCATAAACATCCTCCTATACCACGTGTAATTTATTCATATAAAAATGATTTAAAAATTCTTTTGTTCGTGGATTTGTAGAATCTTCGAAGATGGCTTTAGGTGGGCCCTCTTCTACAATATTACCTTTATCCATAAAGACAATTTTTGTAGATATTTTTTGTGCAAATGACATTTCATGCGTAACAAGAACAATTGTCATACCGCTTTTTGCTACTGCTTCGATTACCTTCAACACTTCTCCAACCAATTCTGGATCAAGTGCAGAAGTTGGCTCGTCAAACAAAACTACTTCTGGTTTCAAGGCCAAGGCTCTAGCAATGCTAACCCGTTGTTGCTGTCCACCTGAAAGTTGAGAAGGATATGATTCTAATTTATCTATTAAACCAACCTTATCTAGTTGCTCCACACTATTTTCGTAGGCTTCTATCTTACTTTTCTTTTGTACAATCATTTGTGGTTCCATAACGTTTTCGATAACTGTTTTATTTTTAAATAAGTTATATTGTTGGAAAACCATCGCAGTTTTTCGTCTTAAGGTCAAAATTTCCTTCTTGGTAATTTTTTCGTAGTTAAGATTTAAATCCCCTAAAGTAATACTCCCAGTTGTTGGTTTTTCCAAGTAATTAATACACCTTAGTAAGGTTGTTTTACCTGTCCCACTGGGGCCAATTAAAGTCACAACATCTCCTTTATTTACATCAATATTTATTCCTTTTAAAATTTCATTTTCTTTAAATGACAACCGTAAGTCTCTAATAGATAGCATTTCATATCCCTCCCCTCGAGATTAAACACTTGCAGCTAGTTCTACCTTTTTCAATGCCTGCTCTAAATCGTTTATAATATCTTGTGGATCTTCTAAACCAACTGAAAGTCTAATCAGCCCATCTGTAATTCCATACTTCTTCCTTTCTTCTTTCGGAATTTGAGCATGTGTCATAGAAGCTGGATGTTGCACTAAAGTCTCTGGATCTCCTAAACTAAATGAAATCATTGCTAATTCAAGTGAGTTAATAAATCTTTTTCCTTCATTAATGCCACCCTTAACTTCAAAACTTACAATTCCCCCCATTGCCCTCATTTGTTTTTTTGCAATTTCATGTCCGGGATGACTTTCTAGGCCAGGGTAATAAACTTTTTCAATCATCGGATGTGAATCTAAAAATTCAGCTACCTTTTGTGCATTAGAACAATGTTTTTCAATTCGGATAGACATTGTTTTTAAGCCACGAATCACTAAGTATGCTTCAAAAGCGTTTAAATTTTGCCCTAAATCACCCATGATTTTTTTTCGCATCATATTGATTCTGTCTGCATCTGCAACAATAAATCCGCATAGTACATCGCCATGACCATTAATGTATTTTGTTCCGCTATGAACAACAATGTCTGCACCAAGTAATAATGGATTCTGCAAAATAGGACTCATAAATGTATTGTCTATAATTAGAGGAACCCCAATTTTCTTGGATACTTTAGCGATTTTCTCAATATCCAAAATTGTTAAATTAGGATTTGATGGTGTTTCGATATAGATTGCTTTCGTATTAGGTAACACCCCGTCTAAAATATTTTGAGGATTTGTGCAATCAACAAAGTCATATTTAATGCCGATTCTCTCTGCTAATGATGTTAAGAAACTGTACGTTCCACCGTATACATCTTTTGTTACCAGTACATGGTCTCCCGATTTTAAACAAGAAAGGAGTGCTGTTGATATAGCAGCCATACCACTTGAAACAGCAAGTGCAGCTTCACCAAATTCTAAGGAAGCAATTTTTTCTTCAAGTTGGCGTATCGTTGGATTACCATATCGTCCGTAATAAATTCCATCTTCAAGTCCTGATACAACATTTGCTGCTTCTTCAGCAGTTGAAAATGAGTATGCTACTGCTGGAGTAATACTTGGTACAATTGCACGCGTTTTTTTATCAGGTTCTAACTTTTCATGAATTATTCTTGTATCTATTTTCCAATTACAATTACTCACTTTTTAATCAGTCCTTTTTTTGAATTTTTATTTGGTCGAATTTCTTTAAAAGGGAATTTAAACTCTTTTCAATATGGAGTTTTATAGTCATTTCAGCTGCTTCGAAATTTCTTTGTTTCATATAGTCGACTACGGTCTGATGTTCTTCTACTGTATTGGGATACCATACACCTGTTTTAGATATAAGCATTCTATATCTTAAAGAATGATCATTTAGCATACTTAAAAATTTAGTAGGTGTTTGAAGATCACTTATTTTATATAGAAGGTTATGGAATTCATTTCCGTAAACTACTATACTTTCGGGATCATTGTTTAAAACAGATAATCTTGTTTTTTCGATAATACTTTCTAATTGTTTAATATCCTCTGAAGTTGCCTTTATTGTTGCATTTCGAACGATAAATCCTTCCATTAAGCCACGCATTTGATAGACTTCAATTGCATGTTCTTTAGAAATTGAGGAAACTCTAAATCTCCCATTTGGTTGTCTATAAATAAACTCCTCAAATTCCAATCGTTGGATACCTTCACGAAGAGGTGTTCTGCTAATTTTTAGAAGGTTTGTTAAAAAGTCTTCTGTAAGTACTTGATCTGGAGCTAATTCACCACTAATAACCCTTTCCTTAATACTTAAATAAGCATTATCCTTCGCTAACATTCTAATCTGCTGCATATCATACCCTTCCTTTCCTGAAACTATATACTTGTATACAAATATTGAAAAAAAATAAAATATTTACTGAATATTCAAAACTCTGTTGTAAACCATCCTTGCTTTGTGTATTATTGTATACAATTTAAAGCTAATATGAGTGTTCTCTTTAAAATGCAATTTATCTCTGTTACTACAATATACAATTTTTATAATATTTTGAATAATAGAAATTTTTATTATTACTAAAAAAAACTTTAATCATTTTATTAGGGGGTCTTTCTAATGCATTTGGATCAGATTAGTACTTTTGTTGCTGTAATTGAAAGTGGAAGTTTTAACAAAGCCTCTGCAAAACTATTTTTAAGCCAACCTACTATCACACACAGAATTAATAAATTGGAATCTGAATTAGGGATTTCCTTATTAGTTAGGGGGAAAAAAGAAGTTCAGCTAACACAAGAAGGGGGAATTTTTTTAAATTACGCCAAAGATATATTGCAATCCTTCCAAGAAAGTTTAACTAAGATAGAATCATTGAAGAGTGAACCTTCGATCAATTTTGGATATGGTTTTTCCTTAAAGCTCTTTATGATCAATAACGTTATCAGCTCCATTACTAGTTTAAATCATAATACTTGTTATAATTTCACAGCTATTAAAGATGTTGATGTAGTATCTAATCTATTGGAAAATAAAATTCAAATTGGCTTTACTAGAGAATTATTAGAAAATGATTACTTGGAATTTCATTTAATAAGTGATGAGCCAATCTATACTGTGGCAGGAAAGAAATTAGGTTTAAGTGGAAATAGTAAAATTTCCTTTGAGAAAATTATAGACGAGAATTTTATTGTACCTAGTCGAGAAACTTTGCAGAATGATTTTTTTATAACCTACTTAGAAGCTAGAAAGGCAAATATTAAATTCCGAACAAATGATGTAGAAATTCAAAAAAAGCTTGTAATTGAGGGGTATGGCATTAGCTATTTCACTAAAGAAAATATAATTGAAGAAATATATAATAACAGTATAGTTCCATTACAAATTGAAGAATTTGCTAATATTTCTTCACCAATTTATTTAGCTCATCGAAAAGACATTAACAACAAAATGCTTCAAAATATCTTTGATGTACTTTCCAAATCAATATACAAAAAAAAAGTGATCACAGTTTAAGAAGTTAGCTGATTTTGCACTTTTCAACATATATTTTACGTAAATAATTAAAATACTATTTTAAAAAACAAAAAGAACGAATTTCAACATTTGAAATTCGTTCTCTTAATATATTTATACTATTTCCAACCAGGCCACCGCTTCAAAACGTGCACAGTGTATGTGCAACATATAAGTACTGTGGGGTTTAATGTATATACTTAGTTCCTAACTTAATATTAAAATATATAAGACAATTCAATAAAACGTTAGGATATTCATACTTCTAAAAATATCCATTTTAATTCAAATACATCTTCTTGGATTACCTACTAAATTTCAATTATTTAGATTTTATATTTGCATTTTTGTTGTAATTGTACTGAGAAGGATCAACTGGTGTAAATCCTGTTGGCGTATAGAATCTCAATAAGTCCCCATTCACGACCTTATCAGATAATTGTAATTTAAAAGCCACCTCTTTTTTGAACCTATTTGCTAATTCTAATTGACTATCTTCTAATAGTAACCCTGTTTTATTATCATAAAACTTTTCATTTATTGAAGAAATCGTAGGACTGACAAAATCGCCATTTCTTAATGTTACAAGTTCATTATGCTCTTCTGACAATAAATCTGTACCAAATTGAACGAACTTTTGTGAATCGATTCCAAGTAGGTGTAATAAGGTTGGAAGTAGGTCTACTTGACCGCCGTAAGAATGATTTACTCCGCCTTTCATTCCAGGAACATGTATAAATAATGGTACCCGTTGTAAATTTGCACTTTCATATGGTGTGATTTCTTTTCCAATAACTTTTTCCATCGCTTTATTATGATTTTCTGAAATACCATAATGGTCACCATAAAGGATAATCATACTATTATCGTATAAACCTGATTCTTTTAATTGAGTAAAGAACTGTTCAATTGCTTCATCCGCATAACGTGCCGTTTGGAAATAATTATCCACGCTCGCATCACCGGTGCTACCTTTACCAATTGTGGCTAAGTTTTGATTTAGATTATATGGATAATGGTTACCCACTGTAATAAATTTCGTATAGAATGGTTGCGGTAAAGTGTTTAAAAGATTTGATGATTGTTCAAAGAATGGTTTATCCAACAAACCATATTCAGCCATATCTACTGGAGATCTAGTATCATAATAATTCGCATCAAAGAAATGATCATAACCGAATGATTTATAAATTTCATTTCGATTCCAGAAGCTTCCGCTGTTACCATGGAATACCGCAGATGAATACCCATTATCTTTTAATATTGCTGGAGCTGATTGATACTCATTTTGCCCCTTAGTAATAAAAGCAGACCCTTGTGGTAAACCAAATAAAGAATTTTCAAGCATAAACTCTGCATCCGAAGTTTTACCTTGGGCTGTTTGATGGAAGAAATTATCAAAGTACAATGTATTTGAATCTTTTGTTAATGAATTTAAAAATGGTGTTACTTCTTCGCCATTTAATTTATAGTTGATAATAAAGTTTTGGAATGATTCCAAATGTAAATAGATGACGTTCATTCCCTTTGCTGCACCAAAATATTCCGAATTGGGTTCAGCATAGTTCGCTTTCGTATAGTTAATAACTTCTGTAATATCATCGCTATCCGCCAAAGCTCTCTGTGATGAGGCCTTCATCGTTTCAACTGAATCGTAAATGGAATAGTTATACATTCCTAAATATTTCACAATATAGTTTCGATCAAAACCTCGAGTTAATAATTGTGGACGATCTGCTTCAGCGAGGCCTAAATTAATAACCGATACTACTAATGCGAAAGCAATAACCAAGATTGCTTTCTTGCGTCGAAACTCACTTGTATTTTTTTGTATTTTTTTCGAAAATCGTAGATAAATCAATACAAATACATCCACAAAGAATAAAATATCGTATGGTTTCAATAAAGAAAGAATACTTCCGCCTAAATCTCCAAAATTCTGTGTTTGAAATAAGGTTGGTAACGTAATGAAATCATTAAAAAATCGGTAGTAAACAACATTCGCATATAAAAGAATGGACATAAGAGTGTAAACTACAACTAACGATGTATATTTCCTCTTTCCTTTAAATAAAAGTGAAAATCCTAGAAATAGCATGGCCGATCCTATTGGATTTATTAATAAAAGGAATTGTTGAAGGAATCCTTCTACACCTAGATCAAATTGTGTTAATTGAGTGATATACGTTTTAACCCATAACATCAAAACAGCTAAAAAGTATACTCCTAAAAATTTGTTTAATAGATTATCTTTTCGATATACTAAATTTCCCATTTTCACACCTTCCTTTTATAAGTTAAACTAAAAATCGAGATTTATATTAAGTTCGAATTAGAACTATTAAAATAACAAAATAATATTATAGTGAAATAGTTTTTTCTAGGTGGTCTATACTATTACTTATTTGAGTTTCTGTCAAGATAATATTAATAACGATAGACACATCGAATAGTTTCTTACAATAGTAAATCTCATAAAAAAACCCATAAATGCTAGATTTACGTCTAACAATTACGGGGTACTGTTTATGTGAAAACATATAGGATTTTGTATAGATTGCTAAAGTATCTTCTGCAAGGATTTCAAGTGCTGTGGAGTATCGGTCTTTTATCCATTTCTCGATAAGACAAAATGTGTCATACATTATAAATGTAATTAGGTAATCATTATTGCTTGAATCTATTTTTTTGAGTTGTATATCTTCCCTTTATTCAACAGCTGTCTATTTTTAGGTAGTCTTGCAACTGTTTCCGCGCTGCAGCTGGCATCCACAAATACAAAACTCGCCTCATCTCCAACCATAGGCCACACTTGTTCACCTTTACCATTCAATGGTGTTATTCCTTGAGTAATTAAACTTAAACTTTGGCGTAATGAACGTTCGCTCGACTTCCCTGTATAGTTACAAAAATTGTGCACCTTTTCCAAAATGTCACCAGAAAAATAAGGGCTCCAGGAATCATAAAAACCGTCACAACCTAAAGCCACTTTAACACCTTCCGCTCTCATAATATCAATTGGAATAAGCTGAGAGTTTACAGAAATAGGTATGGTGGACATAATTTCCACATCATGCTCGCTTAATTTTTTTGCAAATTGTTTTTGCATATGTGGCGACATCTGACTTAAACCAAATGCATGACTAAAAGAAGTGGATCCTTTATATTCTTGTTCTTTCGTCATATCCAGCCATTTGTCCATCGTATAGAAGCCTACTTGTCCTCTGTCATGAAGATGCATGTCGACATCCACACCATACTCCTTGGCTATATTCATCGTAATTTGCAATGATTTTTCAATACTTTTGTCAATACCTGCCGGATCAAGCGCCCCTAAGATTGTTGCACCTGCTTCCAATGCTTGCCTTAATAAACTTGGCATTTCTTCATGAGCCAGCATGCCGTGTTGAGGAAAAGCCACAATTTCATAAGTTAAATATTGCTCATAGGTTTTCAGTGCTTTTTTAACGCCTTCTAAATTTTTCAATTTAATAAAAGGGTCAATATTGACATGTGTCCGGATATGATTCACACCATTTTCCAAGTGCAATTCAATCATGGCTGATGCCCTTTGTTCCACTGTTTCTGCAAGTTCCTCCAGCTCGGCTGCTTCAAGAGCCAATCTCTCGGATAAATTCTTTACAGGACGACAAGCCCTCCATCCTAAAGAGAGATACGTTTTATCCAAATGGTTATGCATTTCTTTAAATGGAGGAAGCGCTAATTTTCCTTCCATATTAACAGCATCTACATCAGTGATATTTTCAGTTGCAGGGATAATCGCTTGGATGACTCCTTCTTTTGCAACTTGAATATGAAACAAATCGGTTTTGGTTTGGATGCTGCCATCTTCATTTATTGTTTCGCCAACTTCTAGCCGAACATTTCGCAGCCATGTAATCATCGGAATTCCCCCTTTAACTCTATCTCTTTTTCATGAATGATTTTACCTTTTGAAATTACAGTCGAAATAGGGCATTGTCTTGCAATCAGATGCGCTGAGCTTACTGCATCGACAAGCAGCGCATTGGCCGTATCGCCGACTTTCGGCCATTGCTGTTCACCAGCTTCATTTAATGGTGTTAATCCGCCTGTAGCATATTTCAATGACTGTCCAATATGCCATTCGTCAATGTATCCAAAACGTTGTATAAATTGATTTAATTTTTGAATCGTATCACCACTTCCAAAAGGAGACCAATGATCAGTAAGGCTGTCATGTCCAAATGAAACTTTTACGCCCCGATCATACATATATTTGACAGGGAGTGTAATCGGACCTGCACCAATTGGAACCGTTGTTGTCACTCCAACATTATTTGCAGCTACCTGATCTATTAGATTGTCTAAAGATTGTTGGGGCAAGTCTGCAAATGCGAATGCGTGACTAAGTGTTACTTCATTTTTAAAAGAACGCCGTTCGATTTCATTCACAATTTGCAGTATTTCAAATTCCCCTAATGTGTTTCGTTCATGCAAATGAATATCGATTGCCAAATCGTATTTTTGCGCTAAATGAAAAGTTGTTTTTAAAACTTCACCGCTGTCTCGATCTACTAAAGCAGGGTCTACTCCTCCAATATGTGTTGCTCCCATTTGCAATGCTTCTTCAAAGACCGTTAAAAATTCATGACCATTACGTAATAAGCCATGTTGTGGGAATGCAACGATTTCATACGTGATTTGATCTTGATAACTATCTAAAACACGCTTCGCTATTTCTATATGCTTCGTCACAATTTGCGGGTCAACGTTCACATGCGTGCGAATATGCGTATGTCCGTTTTTAATATAATGCCTTACCATTGCATGTGCCCGTTCTTCAGCGACATCCAATTGTTTAGGCAATAAAATCGCTTCTTCTTTAAAACGAGTGAAAATTCCTTCTATTGCCGGAGTTGGTGCTTTCCACCCGCCACCGAAGTATGTTTTATCGATATGTGTATGCATTTCCCTGAACGATGGAACGAGAAGCTGGTTTTTGGCATCTACAACTGCCGCACCGCCTACTTCGATTGTTGGGGCTATTTTAACAAACTTTCCATTTTCGATTAGAACATCAACAATTTTTGTTTCGGTAGATGTGACAAATGTTTGATCATACAAATAGCCAGATTCCAAACGCACATTCTTTATTAATAATGTCAAAAGTATTTCTCCCCTTTAAATAATTTCATTTTATCAATATCTCTGTAAAAAATTCATGAACAACCCCTATTGTTAATTTGCTCATCCTTGTATATGCCCAACTTGGGTGATTACGCCCCTCCGTTTATTAGAATTAGCTCAATTTCTTTAAACCCGCGTCTTTTTGCATGTTCTAAAGGGGTAACACCATCTCTATCACCAATGCTAACATCAGCATCATGATCAACCAATAATTGTACAATTTTTTGGTAGTTTCCCCCTCCATCTCCTAAAGTGACCGCTTCCAGCAGTGCGGTCCAATGCAAGTGATTAATGTGATCCACGTCTATGTCAGAGTTAGTTAAAAGTTCCTGCACAATATCCACATGACCTCGATCTGAAGCCGGGATAAGCGCAGTTCCGCCAAAACGATTTGTAATTGTTGTATCGGCACCTGCTTGTATAGCAATTTTCACAATTTCTAGCAAACCTTCTGCACCGGCATATAACAATACATTATCCATATTGTTATTGCGGATATTTATATCTGCTCCTTGTCCGATAAGAACCTTAACTGTGTCTACATTGTTTTTTTGCGTTGCAGCCATTACAGCTGTATTTCCGTAATGATCCGTTGCATTAATATCCGCCCCGTCTTCTAGTAATGCTAAAACGGCTTTTATATCTCCTCGTGCTGCTGCAGAAATTAGCTGTTGTTCCACAGGGGATTCCTCCTTTTCTTCTAGTACAGGTGAACTTTTCTCATTGCCTGGCGATGCGCTGCATGCAGTAAGCAAAACTACAATTAAGCTTGTAATAATTCCGTTCAGCTTCATACTGTTCTGCACCTCCTATATAAATGTTATCATGGGGGTAATTATATTAAAAATATTAAAAAAATTATCTATACTTATGTTTTTCATATACATTGGAAAGGATGTTCAAAATGGATATTCGGCAACTGCGCTATTTCATTGCGATTGTGGAAGAAAGAAAGATTTCTGCTGCCGCAAAAAGACTTCATATGTCCCAGCCCCCATTAAGCCAGCAATTGCAAGCGATGGAAAAAGAGCTCGGTTCAAAACTAGTCGAGCGAAGCGGAAAATATTTGGAGGTAACAGAGGCAGGCAGTACGCTATACAAAAATGCATTGGAAATAACTCAATTGATGGAAGAAACAAAATCAGAAGTAATGGAAGTAGGAAGAGGCTTAAACGGGAAGCTTACAATCGGAGTTAACACCTTTTCAGTCAATGGTTTGCCTAAAGTGTTTAAGCATTTTCAAAAAAAATACCCGAATATTACGTATAAAATTCAACAGAATGAATCCTCGCATCTTTGTCAATTAGTCAGGGACCGGATGATTGAATTAGCAATTATCCGTTTGCCGCTGCCGTTGGACGATTTTTCTGTACTCCATTTATGCAATGAGCCATTTTATTTCATTACATCTAAGGATCATCCATCATTTAATGAAGAAATATCACTTACTGAAATTCAACCGTATCCTCTCCTTTTTCCAAGTACTGAAGGATTAGGTGTACATTATCTGATTTTGGAAGCTTTTTCACGAATCAAACTACAACCTACTATTGTTGGGGAGTGTTCTGATATTAGTCTTCTGTTGGATCTAGTTACAGCTGACTTTGCTGCTTCAATTGTTCCAGAAACCCTGCTTCACCGATTTCAGGGATATCCGATAAATGCCTATCGAATATCAGGCACAACCGATTTGACTGGATCAGTCGGATTAATATGGCTCAAAGATCATAGCTTGTCCAAAGCTGCCCAAAATTTTATAGAGCTGATTCAAAATGTATAAAGGGTCACTATAGCTTATCCAATGCCATTGTGACCATATTTTTCTGCATGATCAAAAAGGTTTTCACGATTTATAAAAGCAAAAGAAAAAGCTGTACCGAAAAAATCCAAACAAAATCGTTTTTTTCGGTACAGCCATTTAAATTTATTCAGATAACTCAAGCCATGCGATCGCTTCACAATGTGTAGAGTGTATGTGGCAACAAGTTGCTGATGGGTTTATTTTAATAATTGTCAACAATTCAAATTCATATTAACTGAGTCATACTTCAAAGAAAAACCCAAACTAACAATGGGGGTTCTTCTTTGTGGATCTTATAAATCATCCATCACCTCTTGAGCAGCTCTTTCTCCGCTTTCAACAGCTCCATTTAAATAACCTTGATAATCAATGGATGTATGCTCTCCTGCAAAGAAAATATTCCCCTCGCGTTCCCCCTCTATGCCGGCAAATTTAGTATATTGCCCAACCTTAAAGTATGAATAGGAGCCTCTTGTCCATGGATCACTGAGCCAGTGGTCAATTTTTGAAATAGAATTCCAGTTCTTAATACCACCTGGCAAAACAGGTTCTATATTTCTCAAGAAATCTAATGTAATGGCCTCTAGTTGTTTATCTGTTGTAGCAAACTGTCTTGCTGCAGTTCTTCCACCCGTATAGTTAACTAATATCCCCGATTTTCCAGGCTGAGCACGTGAAACTTCGTCCGTACCTTGATAACCAGTATCTGTATATGTTTCTCCATTGTTCCCAAGTTCGTTCCAATACCTATTGAAAAATTGTACATGAAGTTTTGTGTTTACTCCCATTCCAAGCTCTTGGATAGCAATATGTTTTAAGCGTCTAAATCCTGCCTTTCTATAATCCAACCTTCTTAAAATGCTAAACGGAATGGTGATAATAACTTTATCCGCTAAAACTTCCCACATTCTTTGTTGGTTTCGGAAGATAAGCCTTATGCGATTTTCTCTATATTGTTCAATCTTTATGAGTTCTGCGTTGAACTCAATTTGGCCGCTAAGTTTCTCTGCTAAAATCGTAGTTAGCTTATCATTACCATCTCTTATTCTAAATCGTCCATCTGACTCTCCCAAAATTTCCAAGGAACCTCTTGGGGCACTCCCTAACAAATATAGTAGATTTAACGCACTTTGCATATAGGCTTCTGCCCCGGATTCTACAGTATACGCTACTGCTAATAGTTCACCAAACCTGGAACGGATACCGCCTGGAACTATTTCATTGATATAATCGATGATGGACATATGATCAAGCTGAAACCCTCGTTTTGTATAATGGTTATAAAGAGTATATTCCCCAACTTCATCCAAATCCTCTTGTAATCTGGGGTAAATTTCCAAAAAATCCGTTGTTGCTTCTTCAACAGTATAAGGACCTCCATTAAAATAATAAAAAGTTTCTGTATTCGCTGGTTCTGCCTCTATTAAATCATCTAATACTAGACCTAGCTCTCTAGCAAGCTCTTGAATTTCTATATGATCCGTGTCTATTATCTCCCCGCCTCTTTCAACAATCTGACATTCTTTAAATTCTCCTCTTCTTGTCCAACAGCGTCCCCCTGCCCTGTTACTCGCCTCATAAACGGTAGCATCTATGCCCTCCTGTTTAAGACGATAAGCACAAGTGAGGCCCGCTAAACCCGCGCCCACTATGACTACCTTAGGATTATTTTTACGTTCCTTTCTATCCTGGGATTGTTTTTCTTTTCCTTTTTTTAAAAGATCCTTAGTCTTAGTTTCATTTGAAGTATTGTTTTGATTAGTCATAACATTATTTTTACCTTTTTCTATCTCCATTGCTGCATGAGCAGCATTATATGCTTTCTCTAACATTGTTGCCAATGATGTACGGGCCAACGAAAGCCATCTCCTTTAATCATAATGATTATAACTAGTATCACAGAATATGTTTGCTCCATTAATTTGTTGTAGATGATAATCCAGTTTTTATCCCTTTTATTTTGATAACTTTGTCTAACTTTTACACCACTGTTACCTTAATAATGTTTGTTCATAGTAATTAATTATAAAACTCAAAGATAATAGCCTCTCCCAAAGGGAAAGGCTCTCTTCTCACTGTTACATTTAGATTATATTTCTTTCCAACCACGCGACCGCTTCACAATGTGTCGATTGTATGTGGCAACACAAGGTTGCTGGTGGGTTTAGTTATATAGACATCGAATCAATTCAATAGAGTCGAGGCAAATTTTTCTTATTCATCTCAAAATGTTGCTTTCTAAAATGCAATATTTAATTGAAAATTATTGTACCTTGCATCTTGTATAAGCAAGTGATTTCTAAAACAGCTTTATCTACGGAAAAAGATGTTTAATCTTTTTAGTAACGTTTTTTTGTATCGCCTTCGTAATCGTTAATAGTTCATTAAAATTTCATTCCATACAAATTTCCCCTTCCTCGTGCCAATGATTGAGCATAAATTTTTGTAATTTTGTGTCATACAACTATTTAAACCAACGAAAAAAATCAGGGCCTCAATTCTTTCGAAGGCCCTACATTTTGAGCACCATATTTAATTTTGATACAATGGTTCGGTTAACACTTTTTGCAGGTTTTTATTATAAACTCAGTCTCCTTATTTTCATTAGTACACACAAATATTTACACACGCTGAAGTAGAGTATTCTACAACTCAAAATGCGCAAATTACATAGCAATTACTTTTAAAGGAGGTTTGTTAATGAATTCTGTTAGAAGCCTATATAAAAAAATGACTTACAAACATAAAATTTTTTACACCATACTCATATGTTGTTTTATAGGCTCCGTTTTTTTTGTTCATAATAACTATTCCTTTTATGACCGCCCAATTGCTGAGGTCATAAAAACAAACATAGAGGATGTAACCAAGGTAGAGGATCTTATTAACAATGAAGATGTATTATATACGCAACATATCATCGCCGAATTGAAAAATGGAGAAGAAAAAGGAATGGAGATTCATTTGATAAATGAATTTTCACAATCCAAAGCCCTTGATAATAAGTTTGAAGTTGGTAATGAGTTACTAGTTTCAATCGACCAGAATATTGATGAAGGTAAGGAACGAACGGGGACAATTCAAGGTGTCAAACGTGATAAATATTTGGTTATTATTGCATGGGTATTTGTCTTTGTATTGTTGCTTGTAGGAAAAAAGCAGGGGCTATTATCAGTTATTAGTTTAGTATTTACTACTACTCTGTTATCATTCGCGTTGGATATTTATGTTCATCAGTCAGATCAAAGTTTGTTATGGATTTGCGGTATATGTATTATTTTATTTACAGTCGTTTCTTTGTTACTCGTTAATGGTTTAAATGAAAAAACATATGCAGCTATTATTGCGACCATACTAGGAACCTTCATTTCACTATTAATTACATACCTAGCTCTTTTGGTAACAGGCGAAAATGGACTTCGATATGAGGAATTACAATTTATTACTCGACCATATAAGACGGTATTTATGGCCGGTTTATTCATTGGTTCTTTAGGTGCTGTGATGGATGTAGCTATTACCATGTCTTCTTCCATTTTTGGATTATATGAGAAAGATAACAATATTTCAGTACAAGCACTTATTAAATCAGGAATGGAAATTGGAAAAGATATTATGGGCACCATGACAAATATTTTGTTTTTTGCCTATGTAAGTGGTTCGATACCGACGCTCCTTCTCTATTTTAAGAACGCATCTCCTTTCGGTTATACGATTTCAGTAAACCTTTCGCTGGAAATGGCCAGAGCACTGGCTGGAGGGATTGGTATTGTGATAACCATACCAATAGGCCTCTATACAACGATATTTTTCGTAAATAGAAAGAAGGCAAGACTATGAATGTATTATTGTTATTGTCAGGGATATTGTTCCTATTAATGTCCCTTATAGGAGGAAGAAAAGGGATAAGGTCTTTTTTTGCAATATTTTTAAACTTTGCCGTCATCATGACAACTGTCTTTTTTATGCACGATCCACATATTAATCCTGTCATGTTGACATTGGCTGCATGTGTAGTGATCAGTTGTATCAATCTTTTTTATATTAATGAAATTAACGGAAAAACAAAGACTGCCTTTCTTTCAACCATTATTACGACTGTAATCCTGATTTTGTTTATAACGGTCATAACGAACAAGGCAATGATACAAGGTTTTGGTGAAGAGGAAATAGAAGAGCTTGGGGCGTTTTCATTTAACATTGGAATTGATTTCGTGAAAATTGCCGTATCAGTAATTATCATGAGTACAATTGGAGCTATTACGGATGCAGCAATTGCCATTTCATCACCTATGCGCGAGATGCAGTATCATCATCCACATATTGGTCGTAATGAATTATTCCGTTTTGGGTTAAGTATTGGAAGAGATATATTAGGAACAAGTACAAATACACTGTTCTTCGCCTTCTTTGGTGGCTATTTGGCATTGCTAATATGGTTTAAAGATTTATCTTATTCAATAAGTGAAATAGTGAATTCAAAGGTTTTTAGTGCAGAATTGATTACAATCTTATGTGCAGCAATTGGAGTAACTCTCGTTATTCCGGTTACTTCCTGGATCACTGCCTATTTTTTAGTAAAAAATAAAGAAAATAGCTAAAAAATATATATTAGGACGTTATTCCTTTTGTAAACTGAATCTGAATATTAGTCACTTCAAAAATGTACATCTTCGGAGTTCAGTTTCAGTTTAATTTTTAATCCGTTTTTAGCCCCAACACCAGAATCGATGAACTTAGATAAAATTGCAGGGATAGAGAATAAAATAATAAATCCTATCTGATTACCAATACCAGAACGAAAAAATCTCGGGTTCCTATTCAGGAAAACCCGAGAATGATTAAATCTGGAAGCGAAATCGAAAATGTTTATTTTGGTATTACTTAATTAACTCCAACCATGCGACGGCTTCACAATGTGTCGTCTGCGGGAACATATCCACCGGCTGGATCTCCATTGTTTTGTATCCACCGTCTTCTAAAATGCGTAAGTCCCGCGCAAGTGTAGCAGGGTTACAAGAAACATAGACCACTCTCTTTGGTTTGTGCTCAATGATTGTTTGGAGTAACGCCTCATCGCAGCCTTTACGTGGTGGGTCCACTACTAACACATCAGCCTCTTTACCATCCGAATACCAACGAGGAATCACTTCTTCTGCTGGACCTGCTTCGAAATACGTATTCATAAACCCATTTAACTCAGCATTACGTTTTGCATCCTCAATAGCTTGCTCTACGATTTCAACACCCATTACTTGCTTCGCTTTCTCTGCTAAAAATAACGAAATCGTCCCGATACCACAGTAGGCATCAATGACAGTTTCATCACCTTTTAACTGTGCATAATCTAATGCCTGCTTGTACAACACTTCTGTTTGTACCGGGTTTACTTGATAGAATGAGCGAGCAGATATTTCAAAACGTACGCCACCAATTGTATCTTCAATCGTATCTTTACCCCAAAGTGTATAAGTTTCATTGCCAAGAATAACGTTTGTTTTTTCTATGTTTATGTTTTGTACAATCGATGTCACATTCGGAACAAGTTTACGTACGACTTCAATAGCTGCATCTTTCTGAGGGAATTTATGTTTATTTGTAACTAATACAATCATTACCTCTCCTGTTGCACGCGCTTTACGAACCACAACATGACGAAGCATCCCTTGGTGAGATTCTTCGTTGTATGGTTGTAATCCAATTTCCTTCAATTCTTTCTTTAGGGTCGCCATAATTGCGTCCGCTTCACTTACTTGAATTAAACAACGTTCCATATCAACAATGTCATGGGTTTTTGATTTATAGAATCCTGCAATTGGACCTGTTTCCGTCATACTAAAAGGTATTTGTGATTTATTACGATAGTTCCATGGGTCTTGCATTCCTTTTACTGGAAGTACAGGTGCGTCAATCTTGCCAATTCGTTTCATGACGTTCTTTACCATGTTTTCCTTCCACTTCAATTGTCCTTCATATGAAAGATGTTGCAGCTGACATCCGCCACATTTTCCAAAATAAATACAAGGTGCTTTCACTCGATCAGGTGATGGTTCGATGATATCTACAATTTTTGCAAATCCATAATTCTTTAGCGTCTTCAACACGTGAATTTCAGCTGTCTCCTGTGGAAGTGCTCCTTGTATAAATAACGGATAGCCATCAATCTTTGCTACACCATTTCCGTCATGGGTTAAGTCTTCTATATAAACTGTTCTTCGATCATTTTTCTTTACTGGTAATGCCATGTTCCGTCCTCCATTTCAGTGTTTCTATTGTAGCAAAATTACGTCATTGAGGGTAGCATAGCGATGGTGAATCCATTTAATAAGTAATGGTATTTCTTTCAAGACATAAATAGAGCCATATAACATTTGAAGTATCATTGCAAAATACTATCCCACAAGAACATTGACATACAAATATTACATTATCAGGTAAAAATACATATCTAAAGTGTGACTTTTAGCATATTATCTATAATATAGTAATGTTATAATCTGAGTTAATTGTAAAGAAACTATAAAATGGAGTGTTTTTGTGGTGAGAAAAAGCCAATCATTTAACCTTTTGCCATTCGCTTTTTTGATTTTTTCTATCGTTTTAATTGTAGGTTGCGGTGACCAATCGCTTCCCTTTAGTCCTGCTAAAATAGCAAATTTAAATGAGGAATCTTCGGATATATCTATGGAAGAAGAATCTACTGGGGTATCTCAAGTTAATAATGTAAAACAGTCTACAAACAGAAAGCAAGAAACACTAGATCAGGAAAATAAACAAGTAGAACAAAAACCGGAGAACAACGGGATCTTTGGAACTTGGTATATTTGGATTCCTGGATCAGCTACAAATTATTATGATGAAAATACGAATGAATACGCAACACATGAATTCACCCCTGGTGCAGATGCAGGACAAATCATCCTTAATGAGAATGGAACCTATCAAATGTCATATGGTCTTTGGGAAGATCGAACTGTTCGTGGGAAATGGTATCTTTCAAATCCTGGCGAAATTAATGGAGAACCAGGCGAAGCACTCATATTATCGAATGGCTCTGGGGGCACAGATTGGGCCATTGCCCCTTCACAAGATGGCAGCTCACTTCGCTTACTTCAAAATTCAGGTACAGTGTGGAATGATGGATCTTCTTTGTGGCTATTTGATTCGGAGTTATATAGATAAAATAAAACCTTCCTATCACTTTTTTCATAGGAAGGTTTTTATTCATTAATTTATTTTTTTTTTTCTATTTCACTTTGAAGTTTTTCTAAAAATTCATTTGGTGAATCAGTACGTACTGCAACTTGTGTACATTCTTTTTGTAATCCCATAATGAGTGTTGCTTTTACAGGGTTTTTAAGTTTGATAATGACATCAGGGTACACTGTTTCAAAGTCTCTAGCTACAAAAGATAAAGTACCTTTAGGAAGTTTCCCTTGTATGACTTCTTTATCAGTAATTAGTTCCTCAATATTATCGAACTGGATCTCTACACGTTGCATTAACCCTTGTGAAAGATAAATCGATTCACGATTGAAGTAGATTGGATTTAAACGCAACGCTTGAATATCTGCAAGTATGAAAAACACTGTATACACATTTAACACTAACATAATTATAGCTACAATTGGGTTAATTCCAATATAGTGCAACATCCAGTGAACGCCAATAGTTTCTAGGATCACTGCGTGAATTAGCATAATTTGAAAAGCGATTAAACTTGAATTTTTATATATTGTTATACCTTCATAAGGCTTCTTCTTCCAACTCAAAAATGAATAATAGAATACTAACACTTCCGAACAAATGGCATATATGATAGGGTTTTTCGTTACATATTGATCTACAGCTTTGGGGAAAGAAAAGACTCTTGGTAAATCACTATTTCGTACTGATTCTTTAATCTTTGGCATATATCGAACAAATGTTATGACTAATGAAAGTTCAAATAGAACAATTGCAGCTTCTAACCCAATCCCAGTCCATGTAATCGCATCAAATGGTTGCAGGAAACTAGCCGGAATAATTAGTTTTGCAGCTATACAACCTGTAGCAATCAAACCAATTGCCATCTTCCATGAAAATTTCTTTTTGTATAGCATAAACAAAATTGGAGCAATTACGATGAAATCAAGTAAAGAGCCAATAACTACTGGATTTGTTTCTTCTGTCAAAATCATTGAACCTAAATTCGTTTTGTACAGAACCCAATTACTCACTAATACTAAAAGTAGCAATGCTAACCAGAGATTTACCCTTGTTTTACCGAACGTCATAGCAGATCGTTCCTTTCATCTTCATATTCCTTCTATGTAGCTAAGAAAAATATGCTATTTCAACTTTTTTCTCTACGTCAATGTTGAATTTTTATTACTTTCTTTCTTCTATTCTTACCTTCATTATTGCAAAAATTATGTAACTTCGCTATAACTAACGAACAAAATAAAGGGATTTAATTCCATATTTGAAATTTTTGTGACTTACTCATTTCTTAAAAAATATCATGCACATTCCAGCAAATTCAACAAACAAAAAAGAAGAAAAGTTTAACTTTTCTCCTAAGCTAAAATACAATTTAGAAAGGTTTTAATGTCATTAATACTATTATCACAATGGCTATTAATGATGCAATCATATGGATGGGTTGTGAGACTTTTTCTGCTTCTTTATATTCGTGTGGGATTTCTTCGCCTGTTGCCGCCATAACTAAAGGGACAACTTTCTTCATTTTGCGATTCGCAATTCCGTAAATTAGAATCTCAATGACTACATACAAAACTAGTGACCCTGTAAACCAAACTTTCGTAAAATATACAGGGTTAATAAATCCCATAATGAGTCCAGAAAGTAATAAAAATACGCCTCCAATTTTCGGATACAATTCAGCCTTTTTCATTAATGTCAATGTGTACTTTAGTTGAGTTAGATGTTTTACAGAAGCCATCAGTACAGGAAATACAAACGTTGCTCCGATACCAATAATTGCAGCTAATACATGGATTAGAACCAATAAAGAATACATTCTATGCTCCTTTAAAATATAATGAATAGCATTACATTTTATGTGTATCAGATCTACTTGAGTAGTACTTTTCTTCTAAAAAATAAAAAACCTGTATGACTTAGAGCTTATAGCCGGCCATACAGGTTTTACAGTTTTACACTCGATCCAATTCTCTAATGTCTTCAATCGGAACGAATACTTCAATATGTCGTTTTAAATTAACTAATGAAGCAGGTACATCTCCACCGAATTCACCATCTAAATTTAGATGAACTGTTTCTTCGGATGTCACTTTTACTTTACGAGCTTTTTTATAGATTACATTCGGATCATTTAAATGTTCCCCGCGAAGTGCTAATGAGGCTAAGCGGATAAAGTCCCCAATATTACACTTTTTCAAAATCATCATTGTAAAGTGTCCATCATTGATACTTGCATCAGGGGCGATTTTTTCAAAGCCACCAACAGAATTTGTTAATGCACAGAAGAATAGCATTGCATCGCCTTCAAAGACTTCATCGTCGTACTCAATACGCATATGTGTTGCATTGATGGATGGAAGCATTTCAATTCCTTTAATGTAATACGCCAGTTGTCCAAGCATTGTTTTCATTTTACTTGGTACTTCATAGGTTAACTCTGTGATGCGACCTCCAGCCGCAATGTTGATGAAATAGCGTTCATCATTTAATAATCCTACATCTACTGGAATGGTATCTCCTTTAACAATGATGTCTACTGCTTCTTCAATTTTTCTTGGGATGTGTACTGCACGAGCAAAGTCATTTGTTGTACCCATTGGAATTACTCCAAGCTTAGGTCGCTTTTCATAGGGACTTATACCAGCCACCACTTCATTTAACGTACCATCGCCCCCAACTGCGATAATAATGTCAAAGCCTCTTTCTACAGCATCCGCAGCAGCAAGCCTCGCATCATCCTCTCCAGTTGTTGCATGACAAGATGTTTCATACCCCGCAATCTCCAGCTTCTCTAAAACTTCAGGTAAATGTTTTTTAAACGATTCTCTCCCTGAAGTTGGATTATAAATGATTCTAGCTCTTTTCATTTTGTTTTCATCCTTTAACATAGTCAAAGTAAAATCCTGATTGTTCTTTTGTATTATATGATCATGATAATACTTTCGTTATGACTGATTTCATGTCTTCATACACCCATTTTGCACATTGTGGGTCTTCGACAAATTTCTTCTGGATAGAAGTATACATTTCTTTTTGTCTGTCAGCAAATTGAGGGTCTTCTTTATCTGGTAATTGTGCTCTCATGTCCATAACCATTTGTTGTAACTCTGGCGCACGTGGACCCCATTTTCCAATGACTTCCCCTTCTTCACTTATGAATAGGTAAATTGGAATTGCGCGACCACCATTAGTTAAGTAACGGTCAATTAAATCTGTATCTGCATCACGTAGTGCACAGCGGATATCAAGGTTTGCTTCTTCTGCAATTTTACGGATCACAGCATTATTTAACATTGCATCACCGCACCAATCTTCAGTAATGGCAAGAATATGCGGCTTTTTCTCTTTTAACAGTTGAAACGCTTCATCTTCTGGGTTCACATTAAAATTATTGTATACTTCAAAGCCTGGTTCTTTTAGGTTTGTCGTCATTTTTTCCATATACTCTTGCATTGAAATTGATTCTTCAAAATATTGTTGTTCTGTTTTCATATTCGATCTCCCCTTCCTATATATCTATTTTGCATTTCCTTTTTAAGAAAAACAATTTTTATGTTTCATTTATTAATGAATTTCCATCCATTTTTATGAAATTAAGTATTATTCAACAATTACGCGTACAATAGAAACACAAAGATTTCATATAAATTTATTGCTTTTCCTCTTTTATTGATTTATCCATTGGTGCTATTATAAATGCAATAATAATGGAAATAATAACCATTATAAACGGAGCTACAAAAATCATAAAATCGTTCATACTTAACTCTCCTATGCATGATCTTTTCTTTCACCTGTGACATATTCTTTATTAAATAAAAATAGTCGGAACAGCAGATATAATGACGGTATTAATAAACACAATCCGAGTACAAATACGATAACTAAGGCAATCGCCATTTCTTGATTTGTAAAGCCCTCATGAATGGTTAAATGTGGATATAACAAATAAGGATAGTGTGAAAATCCATACGCAAAAAAAGCAAAAGCAAATTGCAAAATTAATAGAACAACCGATATCCCATAACTACGCTTCTTCCATATGAAATATAATGTAACTAAAAATAACAATGCTGATAAGGAAAAAACAGGCCATAATTTTACTATATTCTCATAGTGAATCTTGTTATGATCTCGTAATTCCACAATAATACCAGCAGCTGTTATGATTAATGGTATTGACCATATAAGTGCATATTTTCGCATTAAGTTACTTGCCTCTAAATCCTTCGCCTTCCAAGCATACCAAGTTAGAAAAACAGCTGAAATATAAAGAACTGCAGCTACACTTAATAAAACAATACTCCAGGATAACGGGCTTGTGTATAACTTCCAATAATCTAATTCAGGGTGACCATTAACTACATCTATAAAACCACCTTCAGAAATTGTAAGAACTACTGAAAGAGAAGCTGGAAACAATAAGCCAGACAACCCATACGCAAAAGCGTATCCCTTATGACCCCTTGAGCCATAAGATTCAAAGGCATAATAAGATCCACGTACTGCAAGTAAAATGATTGAAATACTGACAGGGACGAGCAAAAGTGTCCCATAGTAATAAGCAGTTTGAGGGAAAAATCCAACGATACCTACAAAGAAAAATACAAGGAATACATTCGTTACTTCCCAAACTGGGGATAAATATCGTTGAATAATATTTGTTAAAATATGTGATCGATTCGTCAGTAAACTATATGCATTAAAGAAACCTGCTCCAAAATCAATAGAAGCGACAATGATATAGCCAAATAGAAAAGTCCATAATACTGTAATTCCCAATATCTCTAAACTCATTGTCCTTCACCTGCCTTTACAGATTCGCGGTCTGCAATTTCTTGTTCAATTGTATTTGAACGAAACATTCTTCTTAATACAACAATACTGCCGATTCCTAGTACTAAATATAATAAACAGAACAGAATAAACATTAAATCTACTTGACCACTCGTTGTGGCGCCTTCTTCTGTTCGCATTATTCCTCGGAGAATCCATGGTTGCCTTCCCACCTCTGCTAACCACCAACCGGCTTCAATAGCAATGATTGATAACGGACCTCCAGCAACAATTCCCCACCTAAACCATTTTGCTTTTATAAAGGACCATGCTCGCCATATTCCTGCCAGGTATATAATTGACACAAGTATCATGAACATTCCTATAAACACCATTATGTTAAATAAATAATGGATATAGAGTGGTGGAATTTCATCTTCAGGGAATTCTTCTAATCCAACTACTTCCGCCATCGGATTTCCAAATGCCAAGATACTTAGTGCATAAGGGATGCGAATGGAATACGTTATTTCTTCTTCAGCATTTAAAAACCCTAAGAGTACAAGTGATGCACCCTCTTCTGTTTCAAAATGCCATTCAGCTGCTGCTAACTTTTCCGGTTGATATTCCGCTAAATATTTACCCGAGAAGTCTCCAATAATTGCTGTTGCAATCGAAAAAATAAGTCCTAATTTCATTAGCAAAAAGAGCGCCTTTTTATGATAGATATGGTTAGATCCTTTTAATAATCTGAAGGCTGCAATTGACGCAAGTATAAATGCTGACGTCATATAAGCTGAAACTAATACATGTGCTACTTTTGTTGGCATCGCTGGGTTAAACATTGCAACTAATGGCTGTATGTTCACCAGTTCTCCATTTAATATTTCAAATCCTTGAGGAGCATTCATAAAAGCATTAACAATTGTAATGAATACGGCAGACATGGAGGCGCCAATCGCAACAGGTATAAGTAGTAACATATGTTTCTTTTGACTATCAAACCGATCCCATGTATATAAATAAATCCCTAAAAAGATTGCTTCAAAAAAGAATGCAAAAGTTTCCATAAATAGTGGTAAGGCAATCACTTGACCGGCAAGTTGCATGAAATTTGGCCATAGTAAAGAAAGTTGCAACCCTATTGCAGTTCCAGTTACTACTCCTACTGCAACCGTTATTACAAATCCTCTCGCCCATCGTCTTGCAAGTAAGATATAATGTTCATCATTATTTTTATAACCAACCCACTGAGCAATCATAATCATCAATGGAATACCGACTCCTATAGTGGCATATATGATGTGGAACGATAAGGTAAGTTCAGTTAAAACTCGACTCCAAAATACTGCTGATTCATTAATCAAAGTAAATCCTCCTAGCTAAATAGTCTACCGATGATGGATAAAAGCATAATGAATGCAACTCCAAAACTTAAGTAAATTAACCATTTCTCATGTGTCTTATACACTACGTAATCGCCCCTTCAATAATCTTTATTAATCGTTCCATATCCTTGTTAAGATTAGTAAACTTGACTGTTCACTATCCTACGAGGATCAGCATTAGTTGCATTATGAAGTTAAGAAAACTAAATCTCTTTTCTGACAAAATAAAAAACTCATTTAACTGATAGGTTTCCCTAACTGTTAAATGAGCATTCATTAAATACTATCGTTTATTAATCTCTTCAAGCAAGATTTTGTTCACCATTGGTGGGTTTGCTTGTCCTTTTGTTTCTTTCATAATTTGACCGACTAAGAAGCCAATTGCACGGTCTTTCCCGTTTTTGAAGTCCTCAATCGATTGTGGGTTATTATCTAGAATTTTCGTAATGATTGGAACTAATACAGATGCATCAGAAATTTGTACTAAACCTTTTGCTTTAACGATTTCGTTTGCGTCTCCACCGTTTTGAACAAGCTCAGTAAATACTTTCTTCGCAATCTTAGAAGAAATTGTTCCATCAGAAATTAACTTCACCATTCCAGCTAGATTTTCAGCTGTAAGCTTTGTTTGGCCAATTTCGATTTGCTCTGCGTTTAGGTAAGCTGACACGTCACCCATTAACCAGTTTGCAGATAATTTAACATCTGCTCCGGCATTAACCATTCCATCGAAGAAATCAGAAATCGGTTTGTTCACTACTAGTACACTTGCATCGTATTCCGTTAAGCCCAATTCTTCAACATAACGTTTTTTACGAGCATCTGGTAGTTCAGGAATCGACTGACGTACGCGCTCTAACCACTCATCATCAATAACAAGATTCACTAAATCAGGCTCTGGGAAGTAACGATAGTCATCAGTTCCCTCTTTAACACGCATTAATATAGTTTTTCCTGTTTTCTCATCAAAACGGCGAGTTTCTTGCTCAATTACGCCACCAGACATTAATACTTCTGCTTGACGTACTTCTTCATGCTCAAGACCTCTGCGTACAAAGTTAAATGAGTTTAAGTTTTTCAACTCTGTTTTTGTACCGAATTCTTCTTGACCATAAGGACGGATCGAAATGTTCGCATCACAACGTAGAGAACCTTCTTCCATACGAACATCCGATACACCTGTATATTGAATAATTGATTTTATTTTTTCAAGGTATGCATACGCTTCAGCAGGCGTTCTGATATCTGGCTCAGACACGATTTCCACTAATGGCGTACCTTGACGGTTAAAGTCTACTAAAGAGTAGCCATCTCCATGTGTTAATTTACCAGCATCTTCTTCCATATGAAGACGTGTAATTCCGATTTTCTTCGTGTATCCCTCTTGACCTTCTGTTCCAGGAACTTCGATTTCAATCCAACCATCATACCCAATTGGTTTATCAAATTGAGAGATTTGATAAGCTTTTGGATTGTCAGGATAGAAATAGTTTTTACGGTCAAATTTCGTATGTTGATTGATTTTCATATTTAATGCTAATGAAGCTTTTATCGCAAAATCAACAACGTTTTTATTTAATACAGGTAAAACCCCTGGGTACCCAAGGTCGATTACCGACGTATTTGTATTAGGTTCTGCTCCAAAATGGTTTGGTGATGGAGAGAAAATTTTAGATTCTGTTTTAAGCTCAACGTGAACTTCTAAACCAATGACTGTTTCAAAATTCATAATTATTTACCCTCCCAAATTTGAGGAGTTTGTTTATGGAAGTCAGTCGCTTGCTCATATGCGTAAGCTGTGCGATAGATTGTTTCCTCATCAAAGTGTTTTCCGATAATTTGTAAACCAAGTGGTAAACCTTCGTGGAATCCACATGGAATAGAGATTGCTGGAACACCTGCCAAGTTAATTGGAATTGTTAAAATGTCGTTTGCATACATCGTTAATTGATCATGAGTATTTTGATTGATTTTAAATGCTGCAGTTGGTGCAGTTGGCCCAACAATCACATCGTAGTTTTCAAATACTTTATCGTAATCTTCTTTAATTAATGTACGCACTTGTTGAGCTTTTTTGTAGTAAGCATCATACGTACCTGCAGATAACGAATACGTACCAAGCATAATACGAAGTTTAACTTCTTCACCAAAACCTTTGGCACGTGTTTCTTTATATAGCTCCATTAGGTTTTTCACGCCTTCAGCACGGAAACCATAACGGATTCCATCGAAACGTGAAAGGTTTGATGATGCCTCTGAAGATGCAAGGATATAGTATGCTGCTAGTGCATACTTAGAGTGAGGAAGTGATACTTCTTCCACTGTAGCACCCAATCCTTTTAATACATCTAGAGCACTTTTAATCGATTGGCGTACTTCTTCACTTACACCTTCTGCTAAAAACTCTTTCGGTACTGCTACACGTAGTCCTTTAATGTCACCATTTAAGTTAGCTACATAATTCGGAACTGGAACATTAGCTGAAGTAGAATCGTTAGGATCTACTCCTGCAATGGCTTCAAGTAGAAGTGCGTTATCATACACAGTACGAGTAATTGGGCCGACTTGGTCTAGTGATGAAGCATAAGCAACTAAACCGAAACGTGAAACACGTCCATACGTTGGTTTCATTCCTACAACGCCACAATATGCTGCTGGTTGACGGATTGAACCCCCAGTATCAGAACCAAGCGAGAATGGAACTTCACCTGCTGCAACAGAAGCTGCAGAAGCACCAGAAGAACCCCCAGGAACATAATCTAAGTTCCATGGATTTCTTGTCGTTTTATATGCAGAGTTTTCGTTTGATGAACCCATTGCAAATTCATCCATGTTTAATTTTCCGATTGTTACCATGCCCGCATCGCGTAATTTTTTTACGACAGTTGCATCATAAATAGGTATGAACCCTTTTAAGATTTTCGAAGCACATGTAGTTTCAAGGCCTTCTGTCACAATATTATCTTTTACCCCAATAGGTAAACCGAATAACGGACCACGTTCCCCTGTAGGGATAGTCTCTAATTCTTCTGCACGTTGTAGTGCCTTTTCTTTATCTAAAGCTAAAAACGCTTGTACGTCTCCATCCAATTTTTCAATTCGTGAAAACGCTTCGTTTGTTAAGTCAGCGATTGTGTATTCGCCGTTATGTAAACCTTCTTGTAATTCTCTTGCTGAACGTTCAAATAACGTCATAGTAGGGGGTCCCTCCTTCACGGTTAATGTTAGTCTTCTAAGATTGGTGGCACTTTAACTTGTCCATTTTCTTGTTCTTTTACATTTAACATCATTACATCACGATCTAAACCTTTTACTGCAACATCCTCGCGCATTACATTCACGATAGATAATACATGCGAAGTCGGTTCAACATTCGTAGTGTCTAATTCGTTTAGTTGTTCTGCAAAGACTGTAATCTTACCAAGCTGATCAGCAAACTTTTCTGCTTCTTCATCTGTGATTGCAAGTCTTGCTAAATGTGCAACGTGCTTTACTTCTTCTTTTGACAGTTTTGCCATTTCTACACCTCCGAATTTAATACATGGCAATAATCAATAATAATACCATTTTTCCTTTAAAAAATCTCAAATTTGAACAAATACGTGAAAGTTCGCGTTAGATGATTCATTTTTTCATCACATTTTGTCGTCTACATAGTACCTACTAATTATCGCCATTTTCAGCTACATTTCAAACCTATTTACCAACAATAGAAATAATATGTGGGGGCAAATGAAAACAGCATAGCCAGAAAAGGACTACACTGTTTTTCTTAACTCTTATTTAATAAATATGAACAAATGGCTCATTTTCATTTGGTTCTTTAATTAGAAGTGCTTCTGCGCCATTAATGGAAGTAATATTTACTTCTATTCTCACATCATTTGGTAATTGATTGAGAATGACACCAGACAAGTATTGTGTAAACCCTATAATCTCTGTCGTACCATAAAATTGAATCGGAATCTCGATTTGAATTTCTTGTAATTCTTTATTTCGATAATATCCAGATCCGATTACACTTGTATAGTTAGAAAAATATTTATCGATATCTTGTTTAAAGTTTTGGAAGGCGGTATTCATTTCTCGATAATAGTCACCTTCTGCTGACGTTGGAAAAGTTACATAAACCTCATCAATTGATTGCCAATCGCCTAATCCATTTTGTCCTTGCTCAGACACACTATATGCAAAATAAGTACCTGGTACAATTGAGTTTCTTGCTTTCTGTTCAAAAAGTCCGATAATAATTGGTACATCACTTAGTTCAGGACGCGCTCGCAATCTTGTAATTACTTCCTCAGCAATTTCCTTTCCTTTTTGTACCATGACGTCATTTGGGATTGGCTCTTGATAATATTCACCGTACTGCTCTTTTTGATAGTAGTAAATTGAGTTTAGTGCCAGTCCAATTGAAACTCCGCCAAGTCCGACTTTATTGTCATCAGTTTTTTTTAAATAGTTTTGCTCTACAATATGTGCAAGATAAATTGGTGCTTCCTTCGCTCGTGTTACAGGGTCCATTTCTACATCAGACTCATTTAAGTTTGAAGGATTTAGCCCCCATAGAGAAGGATCTTTCTTTGCATTTTGATTTTCACGGAGAAGCCAATTACTTACAGTATTTGCATCTAAATATTGTCCTTCTTGAAAGAAGAACTCGTCTGTACTAAATGCATTTTGCGAAAGACGCATTAGTCCTAGTTCTACTTCATTAATATCATATTTAGTATATAAATTTGAAACAACTAACCCCCTGCTAGCGCTCTCTTTATAAGGAATTAGCGTTTTATAGTAACTTTCATCTAATTGCATACTGGGGATAATCGTTGTTTCAACTTCTTCTGTTTCGTCTCGAAGAACTTCTGTGTCTTCTTCAGGAGAAGGAACACAGGCTGCTAGCATTGTTAATACAACGATTGAAGGAAGCCAGCGAAAACGGTTCATTATTTGAAACTCCTTTACTTATCTTCTAATTGCTCGACTAGGCGGTTTTCGTCCCAAACTTCAATCCCTAATTCAGTCGCTTTTGTTAACTTCGAGCCTGCATCGGCGCCTGCAATAACAAGGTCAGTTTTTTTACTTACACTTCCTGTAACTGTGCCACCTAATTCTTCTATTTTTGCTTTTGCTTCGTTACGTGTTAATTGTTCAAGTTTTCCTGTAAGAACGATTGTTTTTCCTGCGAATGGACTCGAACCTATTTCTACCTGTACTTTCTTCCCTTTGTAGGTCATGTTCACGCCTACCTCTTTTAAACGAGTTATTAGCAACTTCACTTCATCTTTCTCAAAGTAAGTGACAATCGATACAGCCATTTTGTCGCCAATTTCATGAATGGACTTGATATCATCTTCAGTAGCTACCATTAATGTATCAATTGATTCATATTGTTCTGAAAGAATTTTAGCGGCCTTTTCACCCACATGACGAATACCTAAACCAAAGAGTAGCCTTTCCATTGAGTTCTCTTTTGACTTCTCAATAGCATTCACTAAATTTGTAGCAGATTTTTCACCCATTCTTTCTAAATTAACTAAACGGGACACTTCCAAATGATATAAATCAGCGAAATCTCTAATAAGGTTTTCACGTAACAGTTGTTCAACTACTTTTTCTCCAAGTCCATCAATGTTCATGGCATTTCTAGAGACAAAGTGTTTAATACCTTCTGCGATTTGTGCAGGACAAGTAGGGTTAACACATCGAAGGGCAACTTCTCCTTCAATACGGATTAATTCACTACTACAAGCTATACATTCACTTGGCATTTCAAATGGCACTGCATCATCAGGTCTTTGTTCAAAGATGACGCCCACAACTTCAGGAATAATATCACCTGCTTTATGGACAATGACTGTATCTCCGATGCGGATATCCTTTTCACGGATTAAATCTTCATTATGAAGTGAGGCACGACCCACAGTTGAACCTGCAACTAACACAGGTTCTAGAATCGCAGTTGGGGTTATAACCCCTGTTCGACCTACTGTTAACTCGATGTCTAGTACCTTTGTAGTCACTTCTTCTGCAGGAAACTTGTAAGCGATTGCCCAACGAGGACTTTTAGCTGTAAAACCTAGTTCATCTTGATGTGCATATCGGTTAACTTTGACGACTATTCCATCAATTTCATAAGGTAAATTTGGGCGTTCCTCTGTCCATTTATTTATAAACGTTAATACATCATCGATTGTTGCACATAATTGTCTTTCTTTGTTCGATGGGAATCCTAATGTCTCTAGATAATCTAGCATTTCCGCATGGGAGTCGATTCCGTAACTTTCTCCATCTCCACCAATTGCATAAATAAAGGTTGAGAGATTTCTGCTTGCTGCCACTTTCGGATCAAGTTGTCTTAGAGAACCTGCTGCCGCATTCCTAGGATTTGCAAACGGTTCTTCACCATTTTCTTCACGTGATGCATTTAAATCTTGGAAGGATTTCTTTGGCATGTAAGCTTCCCCGCGCACCTCAATTGTCAAAGGCTCTTTTAAGCGAAGTGGAATCGATCGGATTGTTTTTAAGTTCATAGTAATGTCTTCTCCAACAGTTCCATCCCCACGGGTTGCCCCTTGAACAAAAACGCCATTTTCATATTTTAATGAAATAGCTAATCCATCGATTTTCAATTCACAAACATAAGAGTATTCTGATCCAATTGCTTGGCCAATTTTACGATCAAAGTCTCTCAGATCTTCTTCATTAAACGCATTTGATAAGCTTAACATTGAGTAAGTATGAGTAACTTTTTGGAAACCCTCTAATGGTTTGCCTCCTACTCTTTGTGTCGGAGAATCAGGATAAATGAATTCAGGGTTTTCCTTTTCTAACGCAATGAGTTCTTGTAAAAGTCGATCATATTCAGCATCCGAAACAATTGGCCTATCAAGTACATAGTAAGCATGACCGTACTCATGAAGTAGCGTATTAAGTTCTGCAACTCGTTTTTCTTTGTCGTTCATCGTTTTCCTCCACCATTCATTTGGCTACTAATTATCCTTTTGTAATAGGAGCAAATTTAGCTAATAAACGCTTCACACCTAATTCTGGAAAAGCAATATCTAGTTCTAAATCATCGTTATTTCCTCTTACACTAACAACGGTACCTGTACCCCACTTTTTATGAATCGCTTTGTCACCAAGTTTCCAATCCATTTGGTCTCCACCCGTTGACTCGAGACTTGAAACTTGAGATTTTGATTGAACATTGCCGATGGTTCTGCGGTGACTATACTCTCTACTGTTACGACCGGCTCCAAATGGAAGTCTGTCCGCTTCAGGGCGGGCGTTTGCTAATGTAATTTGCTCAATTATTTCGTCCGAAATTTCACGTAAAAATCTTGAAGGTGCATTGAAGCTTGAACGTCCATATAACGTTCTTGACTGTGCACAAGTTAAGTAAAGTCTTTCTTCTGCACGCGTTATTCCAACATAAGCAAGTCTGCGTTCTTCTTCCATTTCTGCTGCATCATCAAGCGAACGAGAATGTGGGAAAATATTTTCTTCCATACCGATGATAAAGACAACTGGGAATTCTAACCCCTTCGCGGAGTGCATCGTCATTAAAATAATGCTTCCTTTTGAAGTATCATCCTTATCAAGTGAATCGATATCTGCTACTAATGCTAAATCAGTTAAGAAGGCTATTAATGATTTCTCGTCACTGCGTTCTTCAAAGGCTTTTGTAACAGATAAAAATTCTTCAATGTTTTCTAAACGGCTTTCTGATTCAATCGTTTTTTCATTTTGAAGCATTTCGCGATAACCCGTTTTATCTATTACTTGTTCTACAAGTTCTGTAACGGAAAGATATTCTTGCATTTTAGTAAATCCAGCAATTAGATCCCGGAATTTCTCAACTGCATTCATTGCTTTTGGTGTTAAGCCCATGAATACTACTTCGTTCATAGCATCGAAGATAGAACGATCTTGTTCAATTGCATACGTTGCCATTCTTTCAAAGGAGGTAGCACCAATATTACGCTTCGGCTCGTTAATAATTCGAGCAAGGGATAAATCGTCATCATTATTTGCAATCAAACGTAAATAAGCTAATAAATCTTTAATTTCTTTACGATCATAGAATTTTGTTCCGCCAACGATTTGGTAAGTAATATTTGATTTTACAAGTACTTCTTCCATCACACGTGACTGTGCGTTAGTACGATAAAGAATTGCAAAATCATCTAAAGAACGGTTTTCTTTTTCCATTAGCTCTTTAATCGTTTTTACAACAAATTGCGCCTCTTGCTGTTCATTTCCAGATTTAAAGAGCTTAATTTTGTCCCCATCTACATTATCAGTTCGTAGTTTTTTAGGATATCTGCTCTCATTATTTTCAATAACATCGTTTGCGGCTTTTAAAATACGTTTTGTCGATCGATAGTTTTGCTCTAGCAAAATAACCTTTGCATTTGGGTAATCTTTTTCAAAGGATAATATATTTCCGATGTCGGCTCCACGCCAACGATAAATCGACTGATCTGAGTCACCCACTACACAGATATTTTTAAATTTTTTTGCTAGCATTTGAACTAGTTTATATTGTGAATGGTTGGTATCTTGATATTCGTCCACGTGAATGTATTGGAATTTATTTTGATAATACTCTAATACTTCAGGCACTCGTTCAAACAATCGAATAGTTGTCATAATAAGATCATCAAAATCGAGGGATTGGTTTTTGAGAAGGCGTTTTTCGTATCCTTCATAGACTTGTGCAATAACTTTCTCATAGGGGTTGTTAGGATTACTATTTGCTTGATATTGATCTGCTGTAATACATTCATTTTTTGCCGAACTAATAGCATTTAAAATTGCACGCGGCTCAAATCGTTTTGAATCTATATTCAATTGCTTAGATACATTTTTCACCACAGACAATTGATCCGCAGAATCTAATATGGAGAAACTTTTAGAAATGCCTATACGGTCAATATTTCTACGTAAGATCCTTACACACATTGAGTGGAATGTAGATACCCACATGCTTTCTGATATTCCTGCACCAAGTAAGCCATCTATACGATTTCTCATTTCACGAGCTGCTTTATTTGTAAATGTAATTGCTAAGATTTTCGATGGATAGACTTCTTTTTCAACGACTAAATAAGCAATTCTATGTGTTAACACTCTTGTTTTTCCAGAACCTGCCCCAGCCATGATCAAAAGTGGTCCTTCTGTCGTTTTCACTGCTTCTGCTTGTTCAGGGTTCATACCGTTTAATAAGTTTTTAGTTAATTGTTCCATGATGCACCACCTTTATCATTTACGGTTTTGCGAGGACCAGATTTTGTAGCGTTAGTTAAATATTGTTCTACGTAATCTGTGTCAACGACCTATGCATTAATTATATTTAACTCTATTAATTCAAAATAAAATCAATACAAACACCTGTTCTATATTATACTATAATGTCAATCATTAATCAGCTTTAAATTGAAATACTTTTCACAGCATTTACCGTTTTTAATGCTTGGTTTAAATTTTCATAAATAATGTTTCCTACAATAATCGTATCCGCAATTTTTGCCATTTCAGTTGCTTGTTCTGGTGATGAAATTCCGCCACCATAAAATACTCTTGCGTCATTCACAACTCCTTTTACCGCTGAAACCATTTTTGGATCCCCATATGTTCCGCTATATTCTAGGTAAAAAATAGGGAACTTAAAGTAGCTTTCTGCTAAACGAGCATATGCAATAACATCTTCTTCCGTTAAATCTGTTTGGGCTTTTGTTTCCTTTGCCACTTTACAATCAGAATTTAAAACACAGTAACCTTCAGCAATCAGTTCGTCCCATACAAGAATGTCCCCGTATTCTTTTATAGCTTCATGATGTAAATCCTTCACCCATTTTGTTTCTGTACTGTTTAATACAGAAGGAATTAAATAATAATCAAATCCCGGTGTCACTGATTCTATGTTAGAGATTTCTAATGCTACTGGCACTGTGAAACGGCGTATTCTTACGAGTTTATCAATTACATTATCAATTGTTACTCCGTCGGTCCCACCAACTAATATAACATCAGTTCCTGACTCACAAATCTTCTCTAATGACTCATCAGATATTTCTTTTGCAGGGTCTATTTTAAACACATGTCTCCAATTTTTATAATCCATTTCATTCCCACCTACTCATTCGTTCAAACAATCTTTTTCTCGATTACAAGTATATCCTAAACTATCTAAAAGCGAAAAGAAGTCGCATATTATAATCTACGTAATGTTGGTTTAATATTTACCAAAAGAAAACCACCTAAGCAGTGAGTTTACTGTTAGATGGTCATAGTTTATTTTGAAGCTTGAAAAGGCTTTTCATCTGGGTACAAGCGACCTAACATTTTGTCGTATGTATCGTTCCCATAGTCGAAGCAACGTCTTACGCGTGAAATGGTAGCTGTCGACGCTCCAGTTTCTTTCTTAATCGTTTCATACGTCTTTTTTAAGCGAAGAAGGTGCGCTACTTCAAATCGTTGCGCAAGTGATTGAATTTCACTTATTGTACATAGATCATCAAAGAATTCATAACATTCTTCTAGGTTTTTTAATTCAAGAACAGCTTTAAATAATTGATCTGTTTGATGACCACGAATTTTCTCTATTTGCATAATGTCTCATCCTTTCATTACTATTGTGTATAGGTAACAAAAGACTCAATTCCAGGGTAAGATGGAACAAAATGGACCCAAGTTTTTCCAGGAACTAATTTCACTTCACTACCGTTTCCTTCAACTGCTTTTAATACACCATCACGATTTTCCCATAGCACTTCTCGCATTGTTCCGTTTTGGAAGACATAAGCATTACCACCTTTTGTTATGTCGATTTCTCGTCGACCAACACTATCGATAATCTTATGATCCATCTCAAAAATTAAAATATTAGATATGGCGATAGGCTGATTAGTTAAATCATCAACTGTTTCATCGTTTCCTGATTGCCTTGAATAGGTCTTATCAACAGAGTTATACGAATAAACACTATTGAACTGACCATTTTTGCTATAATTCACTTCAATATTATTTGTTTGTAAACCTATATTAACATCCTCGTCAGATTCATAATAAGTATACGATACTTTTTTTTGATAGAGAAGTGAAGCGCCTACTTTTTCGGCCGCTATTTTTACATTATCACCTGAAATATAGGAGTTATGAGGTGCTTTACGGTCCTTGGAACGGTGAAACAGAGTTCCATCATATTGCATTCCGTTGACATTATCAATCACACCACTAAATAACATAGTATGTGCCTCTGGACTGTATCCGTGAGCAATGTAGAACGCATCAAGTCCTACCGCGATGTCAATAAAGTAATCACGGGCACTTCTAACTGGCCCTATATTTTCTGGTATGTCAGATTGGAAAAGTGCTAAGAATCGTGTCACATCTCCTTCTGCTAGCATTTCATAAACAACATCAGCCGAAGCAAGACCAGCTTGTGGTCTAGCTTGAGGGTGATTATTAATAGTTACAATGATTGGACGCATCGTAATTTCATTTTCCACACGTTCCCCAGTAAATGGTGTTATATAAGGCAATTGAACTTCTTCTACTTTAGATTCTTCCTGTTGCACAGTTTCTTCTTGCTTAGGGGGATCACTTTGTTCGGTTGCTTCGTCTTCACTCCCACATGCAGCAAGTAATAAAGTTGTTGCTACAACACAATACAGTCCTTTTTTCCACATAATTCTATCCCCTTTAGCGCATAACAGCAGGTAACATTACTTGCTTCTTTAAAACATCGAATATGCCTCTAGGAGTTATACGAATATACGGTAAATGAGTTGATTGTAAAAATAAAAGCGTATATATCGCATCTGTATGATGATAGCCTCGATCCTTTAATGCTGATTTTAGCGCAGTTTCTTTTTCGATTAATTCTTCAACTGGTCCATCGTATAACGTTCCACCAATAGTGAGTGGAATCGATGCAATTACTTCTTCATTTTCTACTAAAACAATTCCACCATTTAATTTCTTCATTTCTAAAAAGGCTTTTTTCATATCTTTAATACTTTTACCTATTAGAATAATATGACCTGTATTAGAATAAGAGGTAGCAAATCCCTTTACATGAGTAGCGAATCCTTTTAGCATTGTGTTCACACGCCATTTACCATTACGGTCAATCAATACTAGCAAACATTCATCATGTGTTGTTGATAATTCGCTTTCCTTTAGTTTTACACTAATACGATAAGGTTTTGTAATTACATCATTTACCATTTCAATACCAATCGGCATCGAGAACTGGAAATCATTATCTGTAATATCATACGAAATATTTAGCGGTTCAAAATTGCTCCAATCAAATGGAGTAAAAGCATTCACTTTTTCAAAATTGCGTTTTAACCAAATTCCCTTAGATAACACTGATTCTGGTGTTGGATTATATTCATCTGTTAATATATTAAGAGTTGCAAAGCGACCAGGAGCTATTAATCCATGTAAATGATCCATATTATAATAACGCGCAGCATTGTATGAAGCCATATTGTAAGCATCAATAGGATTTACTCCTGAATCTAATGCAATTTTAACACACAAATCCATTATCCCATCTTTATGGAAACTAGGAGTTGACCCATCAGTAGTCATCATTAAATGATCAAATATATTTAACTCTTTTTCTATAATCCCTTTTAGTATATCTGGTAAATCAGGTCGAATGGAAGAATATCTTAACGTGACTGCATAACCTTGCAGAATTCTCTTTTCCACATCTTCAACAGTCATCGACTCATGGTCGCCAGTTGCTCCAAATAAACGCATCTTAGCAAGCGTTCTCTCGGATGCTCCAGGAAAATGTCCTTCAATTTTTTTCCCTTTTGCTTTAGCCGATTGTATCCAGTAAAGCATTTGATCGTCACCACTAAGTAATCTCGGCCATCCTGTTAGTTCGCCACCAAGGATCGTGTCATTTCGGCCCAACCATTCAAAAACGGACTTATTTGTAAATACTTCATCTTCGTTTTCTAATTCGGTTTGCGAATCAAATCTTACCCACCAATAAAAGTTGAAAGGTAACTTCTTCAATTGTTCGATAATTGCAAACGCTTTCTTATTTGGAAGTGATAACATAAAAGTCATATTATCGGCAATGAATGTAGTTGTACCCGTTTGCGTGGCAAAATCTGCAAAGGAATGCGGATTATAGAGCTGGAATGGGTGTACATGCGGTTCAATATAACCAGGTACAACCGACTTGCCATCTAATTCAACGACTTCGGTATTAGTTAGATTAAGAGGCATTTTACTGCCAACATAAACAATTCGATCTCCAGAAATCCAAATATTTCCTGAAATCCATGTTTTCAGCATGCTATGTAAATACCTCGCATTTTTCAACACTATGGTGGGTGATGCTTGGCCATCAATTACCGCAATTTGATTACGTATTTCTTCAATTTTCCACGTAGGTTCCATCATTTATTACACTCCCTTCCAATTTTCCAAAAATTTAAACTTGTTAATCACATTATATACGCACATACTAACTTTGCAAAAATATTGCGTCATATTATTTTACGCAAACTTTGTTTATATTATCGTATCACAGCAAAATTTTAAATTGAAGTATTTCTATAGGAATATTTATGTTACTTCATGAAGGGAGATGTTACAAATGGAAGAAAATATTTCAGAACGTAATGGCTTTGGGCGATTAATGTGTGGTGTTGCTTTAACTGCGATGGGGACAGCGCACTTAGCACGTGATAGTAAAGGGTTAGGTTTTGCTTTAGTAGCTGCAGGAGCAATGAAGGTTGCAGAAGGGATTTTCTTATATTGTCCATTAACTGCACTGATTAATTCAAATGTGAAAGATGCAGTTACTTCTACTTTTGATGAATTCATGGATGGGGAAACATTAATGAAAGCATTTAATGAGAATTATCAAAACCAAGGAGGACAATCAAGTTCTTCGGGTACTTCTAGTAGTGGTCAAGCAGCCACAAATCCTAGCTAAATAAAAAAATGGTGCATGGCACTCATACAATTTTGAGAAACAAAAGTTGTGTGAGTGCCTAACACCTTATTTAAATGTGCGCCAACCAATATCTTTTCTGTAAAAGAATTTGTCCCAAACTTCTTGATTTAAACCTTCATACACTCGATCTTGCGCCTCTTTTAGCGTGTTCGCTTTAGTTGCAACTAAGAGTACTCGTCCACCATTACCAACATATTTTTCATCCACTAATTTTGTTCCAGCATGATAGACATCATAGCTTTCACTTAGGTTAGTTAAGTTAGGTAGTGTATTACCTTTTTCAACATCTCCTGGATATCCTTCTGCTGCTATAACGACTCCCAACATAGCCTCATTTGACCATTGTAAATCAAACTCTTTTTCTTCCATTAATGCTTTCATAAATAAACCAAAATCTGAACTCATTCTCGGAAGAACGACTTGTGTTTCTGGGTCACCAAATCGAGCATTAAATTCGATAACTTTTGGGCCATTTTTTGTGAGTATTAACCCAGCATATAAAATTCCTGTAAAAGATACACCTTCTTCTTCCATAGCTTTTACTGTCGGTTCGACAATATCAATATATGCTTTTGATACTATTTCTTCTGAAATTTGTGGGACTGGTGAGTAAGCTCCCATTCCTCCAGTATTTGGCCCTTTATCGCCGTCATATGCACGTTTATGATCTTGTGCAATTACCATTGGATAGATTTGTCCTTTATGTACAAAAGACATGAAAGAGAATTCTTCTCCATCTAAAAACTCCTCAATTACTACGCGTGAAGACGATTCACCAAAACGTTGATTTCCAATCATGTCTTCGATTGCGTCAATTGCCTCTTGCTCAGTCATGGCAACAACCACACCTTTTCCAGCGGCAAGGCCATCAGCTTTAACAACAATTGGTGCACCGTTTTGTTTAATATATTGAATCGCTAATTTTGCATCTGTAAATGTTTCATAAGTTGCTGTTGGAATATTGTACTTTTCCATAATTTGTTTTGCGTATGATTTTGAACCTTCAATTTTTGCTGCTGCCTTTGTTGGTCCAAAAATAGTCAAGTTCTCGTTTTGAAAATAATCTACAATACCTTCTGCTAATGGCTGTTCCGGCCCAACAAATGTAAGGTCGATTTTGTTTTCCTTTGCGAAACTTGCGAGTTCCTGAAAATTCAGGGCATCGATTGGTAAGATTTCTGCACAATCGCGCATTCCGTCATTCCCCGGTGCTACATAAACATTCTTCACAGAGGGAGAAATACTAAATTTTTTCGCGATAGCGTGTTCACGGCCGCCACTACCAATTACGAGGATGTTCATATGGGTTCCTCCTTATAATTAATTTATTTTAGTACGAATCTTTATTTTTGGGAGAAAAGTTACTCCTGTTACGTGCGAGATTGCACGATTTACCGGCGCATTTCTTATTACGTGCGAAATTTCCTTTGTTACGTGCGATTCCATCGTGTTTACGTGCGGATTTCCTCACTTTACGTGCGTGTTTTCACGAAATACGTGCGCACAACTAATAGACTAGACGAAACGCTCGCCTCACCAAAGACGAGCGCTCATTTTTAATTAATGTTTAAAATGTCTAACTCCAGTAAACACCATCGCGATTCCAAATTCGTTTGCTTTGTCAATAGAGTCTTGGTCTTTAATAGAACCACCAGGCTGGATAATTGCCTTAATACCAGCAGCTGCGGCAGTTTCTACTGTATCGCTCATCGGGAAGAATGCGTCTGAAGCTAATACTGCACCTATTGCCTTTTCACCAGCTTGTTCTAAAGCAATTTTTGCTGCTCCAACACGATTCATTTGTCCAGCACCGACACCTAAAGTCATATGAGCGTCATTTACAACAATTGCATTTGACTTCACATGTTTTACAACTGCCCAACCAAGTTTTAACGCTTCCCACTCTTCTTCAGTAGGTTCTCGGTCAGTGACAACTTTGATCTCTGCATTATCAAAACCATATTGATCATCTTCTTGAACTAGTAAGCCACCTTCAACAGATACAACTTTGAATTTGTCTTGTTTTTCTTGAGCAAAGTTGATTGACATTAAACGAATGTTTTTCTTTTTCGTTAAAATTTCTAACGCTTCATCTGTGAATGATGGAGCGATAATAATCTCTAGGAAAATACCACTTAATTTCTCTGCTGTTGCAACATCTACTTCACGGTTTAAAGCAATAATACCACCAAAGATAGACGTTGGGTCTGCTTCGTACGCTTTATCAAATGCTGCTTCGATGTTTTCACCTGTACCAACACCACATGGATTCATGTGTTTTACTGCAACAGCAGCAGGAACGTTAAATTCTTTAACGATTTGAAGGGCTGCGTTTCCATCTTGAATGTTGTTATATGATAATTCTTTACCATGTAATTGTGTTGCATAAGCTAATGAAAAATCTGAACTTAAACGTTTTTGGTAGAAAGCTGCTTTTTGATGAGGGTTTTCTCCATAACGTAACGTTTGTTTTAGCTCATACGTCATTGTTAAGTTCTCAGGGAAGTCTTCTTCTGTTAAGTAATTTGAAATATAAGAATCGTATGCTGCTGTATGACGGAAAACTTTAGCCGCTAGTTTACGGCGAGTTTCAATTGTTGTTGCACCAGTTGCTTTTAACTCTTCCAGTACTTTTGCATAATCATTTGAATCGACAATTACCGTCACATATTGATGATTTTTTGCAGCAGAACGCAACATTGTTGGACCACCGATATCAATATTTTCAATTGCATCGTCCCATGTTACATCAGGCTTTGAAATTGTTTCAACAAAAGGATATAAGTTAACACAGACAATTTCGATTGGCTCAATTCCGTGTTGTTCCATTTGTACTTTATGAGAAGGGTCGTCAAATTTCCCTAATAAACCGCCATGGATTAAAGGATTCAATGTTTTCACACGACCATCTAAAATCTCTGGGAATTTCGTTACTTCATCAACAGCTGTTACAGGAACATCGTTGTCTTGAAGCATTTTTTTCGTACCACCAGTTGATAAAATTTCATAACCTAATGCTACTAATTCTTTTGCAAAATCTAAAATACCATCTTTATTCGAAACACTAATAAGTGCACGTTTAGTCATGTGATGCGTCCTCCATATCAATAAAATTAACCAAATTAAGCAAAGAGTACGCGCAAGGCGTACATTTTCTAAGATCTCATTTATTATTTTTCAAATAATTGTTTCAAAGTTTTTGTATAAAGCTCATGTTCTAATGCATGAATACGAGTTTCTGTTTCCTCCCGATTGCCATCGACTACCTCAACAGCTGCTTGGGCTAGAATCGGACCAGTATCCATACCTTCATCGACTAGATGCACTGTAACCCCTGTTACCTTTACGCCGTGTGCCAATGCTTGACCGATTGCATCTTTTCCTGGAAATGAAGGTAATAGCGAAGGATGGATGTTCACTATACGGTTCGTATAAGAGGACAATAGAGTGTCTCCAATTAATCGCATATAACCAGCTAACACAATCCATTCTACATTTTTATCACGTAGTAACGTGACAATCTCAGTTTCGTATGCTTCTTTTGATTCGTATGTTTTTGCAGTAAAAGTATGTACTGGGATCCCAAAGTTTTCAGCGCGCGTTACAACAAATGCATTGGGTCGATCAGTTACAACAACCTCTACTTTAGCATCTAGCTCACCACGTTCAATTGCTTCTTGGATTGCTTGGAAGTTACTTCCGCTACCAGAAGCGAAAATTGCAATCTTTGTTGCCATTACACTAAACTCCCATCATGAGAACCGTTAAAAATTACACCTTCACCATTCACTACACGACCAATTTTATAAGCTTTTTCACCATGTTTTTCAGCAATTTCAATTACTTTTTCTGCATCTTTTTCTGGAACAGAAAGTACATATCCAATACCCATGTTAAAAACATTATATAAATCTTTGTCTGCTAGGCGTCCTTTATCCTTTAACAACTCAAAAATACGAAGTACTGGCCAAGAACCTATTTCAACTTCAGTTGCAAGCCCTTCTGGCATCATGCGTGGTAAGTTTTCATAGAAGCCTCCACCTGTAACATGGGCCATTCCGTGAACTTCAACTTCTTTTAAAATTTCAAGAACAGGTTTTGCGTAAATTTTAGTTGGTGTAAGAAGGGCTTCTCCGATTGGTCCTAAATCTTCATATCCTTCAACAACTTGATCAGTCGTAAATCCGTTATCTGCAAATACGATTTTGCGAACTAATGAATATCCATTTGAGTGAACTCCACTAGATGCTAAACCAATTAGAACATCCCTAGCAATAATTTTTTCACCAGTTACAATATTAGCTTTTTCAGCTGCACCAACAGCAAAGCCAGCTAGATCGTATTCATCTTCCTCGTAAAGACCAGGCATTTCTGCAGTTTCTCCACCGATTAAAGCTGCTCCTGATTGAACACAGCCATCTGCAACGCCTTTTACAATTTGTTCAATTTTGGAAGGCTCTGCTTTACCTACCGCAACATAATCTAAGAAATATAATGGTTCTGCACCTTGCGCAACAATATCATTCACACACATTGCAACACAGTCAATACCAATTGTGTCGTGTTTGTCGACCATAAATGCTAGCTTTAATTTTGTTCCAACACCATCAGTACCTGAAATAAGAACAGGTTCTTTTAGATTAAGTGTTGATAAGTCGAACATGCCACCAAAGCCACCAAAAGTACCCATCACACCTAAACGATTTGTGCGCTCTACGTGAGATTTCATACGTTTTACTGCTTCATAGCCAGCTTCTATATTAACGCCTGCTTGTTCATATGCTTTTGACATGTACTTTCTCTCCTATTTAATCAATTTCGCCTTGGAACTATGAGCGCAGTTACGCCCCACGCTCATATCCCAATCATTAAAATGAATCCTACACTACACTAAGAATTCTTTTAACGAATAAGTTCTTTTTCATGTGGTAAGACAGTATCAGGGAATATTTCAGTTGGATAATTTCCAGTAAAGCAAGCTAAACATAAACCTCGTGTTTCATCCTCAAATGGACGACCGATCGCTTCAACTAATCCATTTGGAGATAAAAATGTTAATGTGTCAGCACCGATTTCTGCACAAATTTCATCAACTGTTCTTCCAGTAGCAATTAATTCCTCATCTGATGAAATATCAATTCCATAAAAGCATGGATTTGCTAATGGAGGTGAAGAAATTACAACGTGAACTTCTTTTGCTCCCGCTTCTTTTAACATTCTTACAATTCTACGTGAAGTAGTTCCACGTACAATTGAATCATCCACCATTACTACACGCTTTCCTTTAACAACTTGCACCACAGGAGACAACTTCATTTTCACACCACGCTCGCGTAATTCTTGCGTTGGCTGAATGAAAGTTCGCCCAGTGTAACGATTTTTGATCAATCCTAATTCGTATGGTATTCCGCTTTCTTCTGCAAAACCAATTGCTGCTGAAATCGATGAGTCTGGAACACCTGTCACCACATCTGCTTCTATATGTCCAATTTCTTTTGCTAATTGTTTTCCCATACGTTTACGTGCCATATGAATATTGATTTGGTCAATGTTTGAATCTGGACGTGCGAAATAGATATATTCCATTGCACACATCGAACGTTTTTCCATTGCAGCAAAACGATCTTCTTCGATTCCCTTATCAGAAATAATTAAAAGTTCTCCAGGTTCAACATCACGAACATATTCAGCACCAATTAAATCAAAGGCATTTGTTTCAGAGGCAACAACCCAAGAATCACCTAATTTCCCTATAGAAAGTGGTCGTAATCCATTTCGATCACGAGCAACGAGCATTCGGTCCTTTGATAGTATTAATATAGAAAAAGCACCTTTTAGTAAAGATAACGCCTCTTTTACTTGCTCTAGGAAACGAGGTTTTTTACTTTTCTTGATTAAATGGACAACAACTTCTGTATCGGAAGTGGAGTGGAATATACTCCCTGAACGTTCTAGATGTCCTTTTAAGTGATTTGCATTAACTAAATTACCATTATGAGCAATGGCTAATGTACCCGTTGATGAACGGAACAATAACGGTTGAACGTTATCGATTCCGCCACCACCAGCAGTTGTATAGCGAACATGTGCAATTGCCGCGTTACCTTTAGCACTTTTTAGTTTTTCCTCATTAAATACTTCATTAACAAGACCTTCACCTTTAACAGCTTTTAGAAACTCTCCATCAGTTGCAACAATACCTGCACCTTCTTGACCTCGGTGCTGTAGTGCATGTAACCCGTAATAACTTAAATGGGCTGCTGCATCATGTCCCCATATACCAAATACTCCACATTCTTCATTTAAGCCTCTGATTTCACCAAGCATGGAATTGCTCCTTTCCAAGCAGAACGGAATTCCTCCACTGTCCCTTCAACAAGAACACCAGCGTCACCGTTGATTGTAATTTTTGCATCATCTGTTACGACACCGATTTTCTTTGCTTCTGGAATAATATCTTCAAATTCACCAGCGTTTTCTTCTTTTACTGTTACGATAAAACGTGATTGTGATTCACTGAATAAAGCAGTAACTGCAGAACCTTCAAGTGTTACGTAAATGCCTAAATCTTTCGCAGAGAAAGTTGTTTCTGCTAAAGCAACAGCAACTCCACCTTCAGAAACATCATGTGCAGATTCTACTAACCCTGAGCGAATTGCAGATAGAATAGCTTTTTGACGTGCAGCTTCTACATCTAAATCAATGCTTGGTGCTTGACCGAAAATTTTACCGTGAATTAGTTTTTGTAACTCAGATCCACCGAATTCTGTTTTCGAATCACCGATTAAATAAATGACATCACCTGCATTTTTCACTTCTTGTGTTGTCACATGTGATAAATCTTTTACTAATCCAACCATACCGATTGTTGGAGTTGGGTAAACTGCTTCACCCGAACGTTCATTATAAAGTGATACGTTACCACCAATAACTGGTGCATTTAATGCTGTACAAGCAGCTGAAATCCCGTCAGCACTTTTCTCTAATTGCCAGAAGATTTCTGGTTTTTCTGGATTACCAAAGTTTAAGCAGTCTGTAATTGCAAGTGGCTCACCACCTGATACAACGATATTACGAGCTGCTTCTGCTACTGCAATTTTACCGCCTGTTTCAGGATCTAGATAAATATAACGAGAGTTACAGTCTGTTGTCATTGCAAGACCTTTGTTTGTACCGCGCACACGTAAAACCGCTGCGTCTGATCCAGGTGCAACAACTGTATTTGTACGAACTTGGTAATCATATTGATCGTAAACCCATTCTTTCGAAGCAACAGTTGGTGCTTTTAATAAAGCTGTTAATGTTTCTTTATAGTCCGCAACTTCTGGCTCAACATTTTCAATTGCTTGGAATTCAGCAAAATATGCAGGCTCTTTTGATGGTTTATGATACACAGGTGCATCTTCTGCTAATGCATCAGCTGGAACCTCAGCTACAACTTCACCATTGTGTAGTAAACGAAGCATTTTATCGTCTGTAACACGACCAATTGCTACAGCATCTAAGCCGTACTTATCGAAAATCGCTTTAATTTCTTCTTCGCGACCATGCTTTACGACGATTAACATACGCTCTTGTGACTCTGAAAGCATCATTTCATAAGCTGTCATTCCTGTTTCACGTTGTGGTACTAAGTCTAGGTTCATTTCTACACCTGTACCAGCTTTTGAAGCCATTTCTGCTGATGATGATGTAAGACCAGCCGCTCCCATATCTTGAATCCCAACAAGAGCATCTGACTTTACAACTTCTAAACAAGCTTCAAGAAGAAGTTTTTCCATAAATGGATCTCCAACTTGCACAGCTGCGCGTTTTTCTTCTGAATCTTCGCTCAATTCCTCTGATGAGAATGTTGCTCCGTGAATTCCATCACGTCCTGTTTTTGCACCAACGTACATTACTGTGTTACCTACACCAGCTGCAATACCACGTTGAATATCTTTGTGGTCGATTAATCCAACACACATAGCATTTACTAATGGGTTACCTTCGTAACATGGGTCAAATTGAATTTCTCCACCTACAGTTGGAATTCCGATACAGTTACCGTATCCAGCAATACCAGCTACAACTTCTTCAAATAAATATTTACCACGCTCGGATTGTAGTTCACCGAAACGTAAAGAGTTTAACATTGCGATTGGACGAGCACCCATTGAGAATACGTCACGAATAATACCGCCTACACCTGTTGCAGCACCTTGGTAAGGTTCGATTGCTGAAGGGTGGTTATGAGATTCCATTTTAAATACAACCGCTTGCTCGTCACCAATATCTACAATCCCTGCACCTTCACCAGGTCCTTGTAATACTTGAGGGCCTTTTGTAGGGAATTTACGTAATACTGGTTTTGAGTTTTTATATGAACAGTGTTCAGACCACATAACAGAGAAAAGCCCTGTTTCAGTCCAGTTTGGAATACGTCCTATTATGTTGCATGCTAGTTCAAACTCTTCATCTGACATCCCCATATCAGCATAAAGCTTTTGTTCTTTAATTTGCTCTGCTGTTGGTTCTAGTTTAGACATGTTGTTCCCTCCACTGTTTAACAATTGATTTAAATAATGCTAGACCGTCGCTACTTCCAAGTATTTCGTTCGCAGCACGTTCAGGATGCGGCATCATACCAAGTACGTTTCCTTGCTCGTTTATAATTCCTGCAATATCTTCTAAGCTACCATTAGGATTTTCGCCTGAATATGTGAATACGATTTGATTGTTAGCTTTTAAGTTTGCTAGAGTTTCTTCGTCACAGAAGTAATTTCCTTCTCCATGTGCAATTGGAATATTAATGATTTCACCTTGCTCATATTGATTTGTAAATAATGTATTATTATTTTCAACTTTTAATTGAACTGTACGACACATGAATTTTAAATTTACATTTCGAAGTAATGCTCCTGGAAGTAAACCAGCCTCCGTTAAAATTTGGAATCCATTACATACACCTAGTACTGGTTTTCCTTCTGCCGCAGCTTTTTTTACTTCTACCATTACATTTGACTGATTAGCCATAGCACCACAACGTAAGTAGTCTCCGTAAGAGAATCCTCCTGGTACTAAGATTCCATCAAATTCACTTAAGTCAGTTGCGTCATGCCAAACATATTCTACTTCTTCACCTAGTTCATCTTTTATCGCATGATACATGTCGATATCACAGTTTGACCCAGGGAAAACGAGTACTGCGAATTTCATGATTAGTTTTCCTCCTCAACTTCAAAGCGGTAATCTTCAATAACTGTGTTTGCAAGGAGCTTTTCACACATTTCTTTTACTACGCTATCAATATCACGAGTCGTTTCAGAAATTGTTAATTCTAAGTATTTACCAATCCTTACATCTGCTACTTCACCGTAACCCATCTTAGCTAACGATCCTTGTACTGCTGCACCTTGTGGATCTAATACACTTTCTTTTAATGTTACAAAAACTTTTACTTTAGTCATTTTCATTTTCCTCCAAGTCTAGCAAGAATAATTTCATATACTTCTATTAAACTACCTAAATCGCGACGGAATACATCTTTATCTAGCTTTTGCTTTGTTTGTGCATCCCAAAGGCGGCAAGTATCTGGTGAAATTTCATCAGCGAGTAGAACGTTGCCATCTTTGTCACGGCCAAACTCTAATTTGAAATCTACTAGAATTACACCTATTTCTTCAAAGATTGGTTGAAGAACGCTATTAATCTTCAAACCTAGTTCATAAAGTGCTTCTACTTCAGCCTTTGTTGCAATTCCTAATATGTCGACATGTTCATTGTTAATAAATGGATCACCTAATGCATCGTCTTTATAATAGAATTCAACAATTGAACGTTCTAGTAGAGTGCCTTCCTCAAAGCCTAGTCGCTTTGCAAAACTACCTGCGGCAATGTTACGTATTACGACTTCAATTGGAATAATGTCAACTTTTCGGACTATTTGCTCATGGTCAGATACACGTTTAACAAAATGTGAGTCAATTCCATGTTCTTTTAATTTTTCGAAAATTATTGTCGAAATCTTATTATTTAATAAACCTTTACCATCTATCTCAGCCTTCTTTTCGCCATTAAAGGCCGTTGCACTATTTTTGTACTCCACGAACAAAATATCCGTTTGTTCTGTTTCGTATAGACGTTTCGCTTTACCCTCATATAAAAGTTGACCTTTATTCATACGTTTGCCCCCATTGATTGCAGAGGGCTTACCCCTCTGCATATATACAAACTGAATTAATTTAAACCAAGTCGATCAAAAATCATATCAACATTTTTAATATGATAGTTGTAATCGAAGCAATCATTTATTTCTTCTTGTGATAATAGAGAAGTAATTTTCTCATTTGCCTCAACTAACGTACGGAACTGGATTTGTTCATCCCACGCACGAGCTGTTAATGGTTGAACTGTATCGTAAGCATCTTCACGTACTAATCCTTTGTCAATTAGTGCAAGTAGAATGCGTTGTGAATAGATTAAGCCGAATGTTCGGTCCATGTTACGTTTCATATTTTCAGGGAATACAGTTAAGTTTTTCACGATGTTACCGAAACGGTTTAACATATAGTTTAATGCGATTGTTGCATCTGGTAAGATGACACGTTCTGCAGATGAATGAGAAATATCGCGTTCATGCCATAAAGATACGTTTTCATATGCTGTTAACATATATCCGCGAATTAAACGAGCCATACCAGTCATATTTTCAGAACCAATTGGATTACGTTTATGAGGCATTGCAGATGAACCCTTTTGTCCTTTTGCAAATGCTTCTTCAACTTCGCGTGTTTCTGATTTTTGAAGACCACGTATTTCTGTAGCAAACTTCTCAATTGAAGTTGCAATTAATGCTAATGTAGACATGTATTGTGCATGACGGTCACGTTGTAATGTTTGTGTTGATATTGGTGCTGCTATTAAACCAAGTTGCTCACATACGTATTGCTCAACGAATGGATCTATATTTGCATAAGTACCAACAGCTCCGGAAATTTTACCAGCTTCGATCACTTTTGTTGCTGCTTCAAAACGTTCTAAGTTACGTTTCATTTCTTCAAGCCATAATGCAAGTTTCAAACCAAATGTTGTTGGTTCAGCATGTACACCATGTGTACGCCCCATCATTACTGTATATTTATGTTCTTTTGCTTTTTCAGTTAAGATATCGATAAAGTTATTAAGATCTTTTCGAATAATTGTGTTTGCTTGTTTTATCAAGTAAGAAAGAGCTGTATCAACAACGTCTGTAGAAGTTAAACCGTAATGAACCCACTTTCGTTCTTCACCTAATGTTTCAGAAACTGCGCGCGTGAAGGCTACTACGTCATGACGTGTTGCTTGTTCAATTTCATATATACGGTTAATGTCAAATGACGCTTTTTGGCGAAGTAATGCTACATCATCTTTTGGTATAACACCAAGTTCTGCCCAAGCTTCACAAGCTAAAATTTCAACTTCTAACCAAGCTTTGAACTTGTTTTCTTCTGTCCAAATTGCGCCCATTTCAGGACGTGTGTAACGTTCGATCATAATTCGTTCTCCCTTTTATTCCGACCAAATGCCAGATTTTTCGACTTCGACTAATGTTTCTTCAACATTATTCGTCATTATTGTAACATGTCCCATCTTACGATTGACTTTAGCTTCTGCTTTACCATACAAATGTATAGACCAATCTGGATTTTTTGAAATCGAATTACTTAGTGGCATCACGTGTTGCCCTAATACATTCACCATTATAGCGGGCATTAAAAGTTTTGGTTCCCTAAGTGGCCATCCACAAACAGCACGAATATGCTGTCCAAATTGTGAGATATTACATGCTTCTATTGAATAGTGGCCTGAATTATGTGGTCTAGGTGCTAACTCGTTAATAACAATTAGACCATCCTCTAGAACAAACATTTCCACTGCTAAAGTCCCTATAAGTTGTAATTGATCAGCAATTTTTGATGCAGCATCTTCTGCTCTTTTCAATGTTTCGCTTGTTATACGAGCTGGTACGATCGTTTCATGCAAAATGTGGTTAACATGAATATTTTCACCAACTGGAAGACAATACGTTTCACCATAGCCATTTCTTTGAACAATACAAGAGATTTCCATTTTAAAAGGTACAAAACTTTCAACAACACATTGTGAATGTTCGATTAATCCTTTTGCTAAAGATAAATCTTCTTCTCTGTTTAGTCTTTGCTGACCCTTCCCATCGTATCCACCGCGCGCAGTTTTTACGATACATGGATAGCCAATTGTATTAATCTGTTCCACTAATTCTTCATACGTATTGACAACAATGTATGGAGCTACAGGACATCCTGCATTTACGATTGCTTCTTTCTCTGTTACTCGATTTTGTGTAATTCGTACAAGCTCCGCACCTTGGGGTACATAAGCTATTTCTGTAAGCCGTTTTAAACCTTCGTAATCTATATTTTCAAATTCATATGTAATGACATCACTTACTTCTGCTAATTCTTCTAATGCAGCTTCATCATCATAAGGAGCCACAATTCGAATATCCGCTATTTGGCCACATGGCGAATCAATAGACGGTTCTAATACAGCAATTTTAAATCCTGCTTCTTTTGCTGAAAGAGCCATCATACGTCCTAACTGGCCACCACCGATAATACCAACTGTTTGACCAGGATAAATCATTCTTGTCACAGTAGATCACCTGTACTTTCTAAAACTTTTTGCTTAATCGATTCCCGTCTAGCATCAAGTTTATTGGCTAAATCTTCATTAGTAGTTGATAGTATCTGTACAGCAAGTAATCCTGCATTTGTTGCGCCTGCTTTACCAATAGCAACAGTTGCAACTGGTACGCCACCTGGCATTTGGACAATGGATAATAATGAATCTAATCCATTTAATGCTTTCGATTGTACAGGTACACCGATGACAGGTAATGTCGTTTTGGCTGCAACCATTCCTGGTAAGTGGGCTGCGCCTCCAGCTCCTGCAATAATTACTTGGATACCTCTTGAACGTGCGTTTTCTGCATATTCAAACATTAAATCTGGAGTTCGGTGGGCTGAAACAACTTTCTTTTCATATGGCACGTTTAATTCTTCTAAAATATCACATGCGTGTTTCATTGTTTCCCAATCACTTGAACTGCCCATGATCACACCAATTTTAGGATTCATGATCTCGCTCCTTTAATAATTTTCTAAACAAAAATGTCCCCAAATAATCTACATTCTACGCGTTAGAAAGCAGATTACTTGAGGACAGTAATAGTAAGTTATGAAAAGTGACTCCAAAATAATTCTCACATTCATAACGCTGTCGTTAAGTTCGCTTTCCCGCATAGTCCGGAATTTACGGTACCGGGTAGAAACACTAGAGCCTTATTCTCTAGCATATATGTGGGAATTGTTAAGAAGGTAAACTACTTAACAAAGATTATATGATTGTTTTGTTTGCTTTGCCTTATCATTTTAACAAGGTCTAAACAGAAAATCAATGGAAAAATGCGAACGATAAATTTTCAGAAAACAGTATTGTTCGGTTTTTAGCCACAACTTTCTTTATTCACCTACTAATACACCTTTAAATTTTATTTTTTGACGTAGATATGTAGGTTCTCCATTTACAATATGAAATACAGGTTCTTCTTTACGCCCCATTGGCATATAGCCTTCACTTCGCATACGATCTAAACATTGTTCAATCGTTTCATTTTCTTCAACTTCAAACCAAACTTGTTTTTTCGACATAGTTCTAATCCTTTCGATATTTATATTAATATAACATGTCCACAAAGAATTAAAAGTGAGTTTCATTGTACTTAGCTGACATTTCGCAAAATTGTTCAAATCAAAGTGCTATTTCTCATCAAATTCTAATTGTTTTTGTGTATGATTTTACATAAGTAAATCGACAATTCAAAATTCCAAAACAAATATAGATTAAAGCGAGTGAGTGATCAATGGAGCAAAAAATATTAATCATAGAAGATGAAGAAAATATTGCCCGCGTTCTACAATTAGAGCTTGAGTTTGAAGGGTATTTGACTGATGTTGCACATACAGGTACAGAAGGTTTGATCAAATATAGAGAAGGTAATTTTGATTTAGTCCTTCTTGATTTAATGTTGCCCGAAATGCATGGTCTTGATGTGCTTAAACGAATTCGAACAACAGAACAAACTACTCCAGTCATCTTACTTACAGCCAAAAGTGACTTAGAGGATAAGGTGAAAGGACTCGACCTTGGTGCAAATGACTATGTTACAAAGCCATTCGAATTCGAAGAACTAATCGCAAGAATACGTGCAAATTTAAGGTTTGCCCAATTGAGAAAAGAAGTAAGAGAAGACAAAGAAAAGGACGTACATCTTACAGTTTACCATCAGCTATCAATCCATGAGCAAACTCGTGAAGTTCACTATCATGGAATATTAATCGACCTTACACCTAGAGAATATGACTTGCTCTTATTCTTATTAAAGCATCCAAAACAGGTGTTATCTCGTGAGCAAATTTTAGAGACAGTATGGGGTTATGATTACTACGGAGATACAAATGTGGTAGATGTCTATATTCGTTATGTTCGTCAAAAGCTAGATACTGCTAACTCAGCCCCAATTATTCATACAGTTCGTGGTGTCGGCTATGTATTAAAGGAGCCAACTTATGAAGCTTAGAACGAAAATTCATATTTTCACTACTATGCTAATGCTTGTATTGATTGTGATAGTGAACATCGGTGTTTATAAACTATATGAACAATTATCGATTGATACTGAATTTAAACAATTAGTTCTACGTGGCGAGGAACTAGTGACAACCTTCAACCAATTTCAAGAAGTATCTGATCCCAATATGGTTTTACGCACATATATTCCATCTAACGGAGCAATTCACGTGATCAACGACAATGGAATCCAAATAACATCAGTTGAATCTCCATTATATGAACCTGTTGAATTTCAGAATGGTAGTAATGAACAATTCGCAATCAAAGAAGTAAAGGGTATCCCCACTATTATGATTGAACTACCCTCAATTTGGACTGATGGTAATGTAGTAAATTTTCAATTAATTCAACCTTTAAATGACCTTGCTTACAATAGGGATTTACTGAAGTTAATACTAATCGCCGTGACAATTTTAGTGGCTATTCCTATTATTCTGTCGAATATGGTTCTAAGCAGTATTATTTTAAAACCATTAGATAAGTTAAATCAGGTTATGAGGAAAAGTAGTACTTCTGGAACTTATGAAAAAATTGATGAATCAATAGCAGGTAAAGATGAACTTGCTGAAATTGGTCGAACTTTCAATCACATGATGGAAGCACTAGAAACAAATTACTTGAAGCAACAGCAATTTGTGTCGAATGCATCTCATGAGTTTAAAACACCATTAACTGTAATTGATAGCTATGCAAAAATGTTACTTCGACGAGGATTTACAAATGAAAAAATAGCAAACGAAGCGCTAAGTGCGATTGTCAGTGAATCCAATCGAATGAAAGAATTAATTGAACAAATGCTTGAACTTGCCAAAAATAAGGAGCATGTTTCCCTTAATATAGAAAAAATAAACTTTAGTAAATTGCTCGAAAATATAACTTTACAACTGAAGCAAGCTTACAATCTAGATTTCGAATTACAAATAGAACCTTCACTAACCATAAATACAGATGAACAACGATTAAAGCAACTTCTCTATATATTATTGGATAATGCTAGAAAATATAGTGATGAAAAAATCATCCTTAAGACTATGGTTGAAAATGACTATGTTTCTGTTGCGATTCAAGATTTTGGTGTAGGTATCCAAGAAGATCAACTCCCCCATTTGTTTGACCGTTTTTACCGTGTAAAAGAGGATCGAAATCGAAAGACTGGTGGGACCGGGTTAGGTTTAGCCATTGCAAAAGAATTATCAGATTTACTTCACATTAATATTAAAGTTGAAAGTGAAGTAAATGTTGGGACCACTTTTACATTAATGGTACCTATTAATTTCTCCGATAGAAACGAGGTGGATAGCCAATGACGAACTATACAAAATGGATGTTAGGTTTAGTTGCCTTACTACTAATAGTGTCTTTCGTTGTTCTTTCGAAGATCCAAGATCGTTTCTCTGAACCAGAAGAACACTCTATCCAAGATGTAGCAGAGCGGTTAGAAGCTCTATATAGTGGAAAAGTTGATTCATTTGAGCAAAAAAATGATATTTACCACTTTACACTTAACCGCCATAATACCATTTACAATATTGCGTTCGATTCAAAAACGGGAAATTTTATTGATTTTATAAAAGTAGATAGTTCAGATTCTAAGTACATTATGTCAAAAAGTGAAATTCGAACTTTATTAAATTCAAAAATGAAAGGTACAATTAACACGATTAAGCTGCAAATGAATGGAACAACACCACAGTATATAGTGGAACTTATTGAAAATGAGGCCTTAAAAACTGTTGTAGTTAATGCAGAAACGGGTGAGATTGTTTCTGAAAAGGTTAAAGAACAAACTCCTACTGAACCTACCGTTACAGCAATATCTAGTGATAAAGCAAAACAAATTGCATTATCCCAATTCAAAGGCAGTGTTCAATATATTGTTTTTGAACCTTCTAGTGATGGTGGTTTTTATTTAGTAGAGATTGAAAATGAACAGCAAAAGGCAAAGATTGAAATCCATGCTATCTCCGGAAAAGTACTTTCTGTTACTCGCGTTCAAAAGGATATCGATGATGATGACGACGATATTGATGAGGATGATGAAAATGATGATGATGATCTTGATGAGGTAGAAAATGATGACGATTAGTCAGAAACTTCAAAGAGAATGAAATAAATAGATTCTCATCAATTTCTAATCTTACTCTCCGATTCTTTTCATTTTTGACTTGTAAGATAAAAGTATCAAATGATTAAGGAGAGATATGACATGCGAAAAATAATTTTAATACCTGCACTTTTAGGTGTTATGGGAATAGGCGGAATAATTACAGTAGCAGGTGGAAGCCTAGTTGGATCTGCTAGTGAATTATCCATTGAGCAAATAAAGGAAAAGGCATTAACAGAAGTGAACGGAACGATACGTGAAGTAGAAGTAGAAGTAGAAAAAGAAGGAAACAAAAAGTATTACGAAATAGAAATTGTAACAGAAAATGCCGAATATGAGCTAAAATTCGATGCAATTACTGGAGATTTGGTAAAAAAACATAAAGACGATTTAGATGACCAGAAACAAGTTACAAATAATACAATGGATAATCAAGTAAAAGTCGAGCTAGTCGAGATTGACCGTTACGATGACGACCATAACACGAATACTGATGCCGTAGTGCAAAAATCAAATTCAAACAAAACGAGCATTCAAACAGAAAAAATTCAACCTATACAACAACCAACTTCAACACTATCATCAAAGTCTATACCAAATCAAAATGATGACGATGATGATCGTTACGATGATGATGACGATGATGATGACGACGATGATGACGATGACAATGATGACAATGACGATGATGACAATGAGATTGACGATTAATTAATAATCTATAAGAGTTGATTCTACTAATAAGTAGAGTCAACTTTTTTCTTGTATATTAAATGACTTGTCCGAATATATATATTTAATAGTGATGTATTTTGCATAAGGAGTTGATGAGTCATTCGTAAGTTTGGAATCTTATTAGGTATTATTTCCGGAATAACTAGTAGCATCTTATGGTTCATCTTTGTATTTATTAATCCCTTTGCTCCACCAGGTAATACACCAACATTTATTACATTCGTAATGTTATTTCTTCCAGCTTGTGTAGCAATATTTGCATCTGTAAAAACTAAACTTCCTTTATTACTAATTTCCTTTATTTGGTCTTTACCTATTAGTTTATATGTATACTTTACACCTGGAATTTTTTCTATGTTCGGCGTTACAAGCTTGGCATATTTATTTAGCTTTATATTAATATTTGTTTCTCAAAAATTATATGAAATGAAAAAATTACGTGAACAACATCTGTCCAAACATCCACTAAATAAGTATCGGTAACGAAAATAAAATTCATTCTCATTAGCTAGTAGAATAATGGGTATCAAAAGAAAAATCAAATTAATAAAGGGTTTTTCAAGCATTTATATAATATCTAATAATATATGAAGAAACTTAATTGAAAACTTATGTGAGGAATGACAATTATGGATCATCAAAAAATTATCGAGATATGTAATAATTATTACATCAACCCAAAAACAGTGAAAGTTCTTCGGAACAATGATCGTTTATTAGCTAGGATTGAAACTGCTCATACATATTATTTAAAAGGCGAACCTGCAGATAAAACATACTGGGAGGCTTGCTGTACATTTGCTAATCTTCTAAATGATCAAGGTTTCAATGTTACTCAATATATACAATCTAGTTATGGCACATACACTGTTCAATACATGGATAAGATTTTTTCGTTGGAACAAAGCCTACCAGGAAAACCGTTAGAAGTTATTACAGATAAAGAAATCATTGATATTGGAAGTTTATTAGGTATTCAACATCGATTATCTATGAAATTGCCAAACTTATTTACAAACGCAACATCTTGGAGTCTATTCGGTGGTAATCTATCAGATGCACTTGGAGATTATGATGAGAATGAATTAAGTTTTTTAGAATTTAAAAAACATTTTAACTTACATCCTCTTTTTACTAAAATCGAATCACTTTTCAACGAGTATCGATATAATTTACAACAAGTTTGGATGAGGTTGCCACAAGGTGCAGTACAAGGGGATTTTTGCTATTATAACATGATTCAACTACCAGATGAATCATTAGCAATATTTGACTTTAATCTTGCAGGTAATGAAGTTTACTTAAATGAATGTATTGCTGTAGCAGTTTACCACGCATGGCATGCACCATACACAGGAAAACTAAATGAGCATGAACGCTTTCAATTATTTTTGAACTCTTATACAAAAGAACGGCCTTTAACTTCTTTAGAAGAAATTTATACACCTCAATTAAAAGCAATCATTCGAGCATTTCGCTTCGATCGTGTAGAGCTTGGAATTGCTTTAAATAATGGTTTGATGCAAGAATTGTTTATAAAAGAAACTTTGAAGATATTAGAGGATGTGGAGTGAATTGTATTTTAATGGAGAGAGATACTAGACTGAAAGATTTGGTGTGAAGTTATTTGAAGGTATGGTTGTAGATGTGGTTAGAAACGCTTTAACTTACAAAATTTAATTGCATTTTTGGAGTATAAAAAACACCACTACAATTAGTGGTGTCAAGTTGCGAAGCGATGTCCTACTCTCACAGGGGGAAGCCCCCAACTACCAT
>NZ_JPVN01000028.1 GCF_000772945.1 Ureibacillus manganicus DSM 26584 | reverse complement strand
CCAGGATCAAACTCTCCATAAAAGAAAATTTGATAAAGCTCAAATTTTGCTGGCATCAATCTCGATGTCCAAATTTTGTTTCTATAATAGAAACGTTTAATTCATTAACGTTTTGTTGTTCAGTTTTCAAGGTTCATATCGCCGTTTCTCAACAGCAACTTTTTAATAATATCATTTATCATTCGTTGCGTCAACTATTATTTTAAATTTTGTTGAGACAATGTTAATACTTTAATATCTTGTATTTCTCTTGTTACCTACTTATTGGCTTTCGCATAAGCAACATTGATTACTATACTAGCCTATACTCACTTTTGCAAGGGGGAAGTGAAAAGTAAATTAATTCAGACTACTTTTATTAAATTTTAGAGATCGGGAATCCTATAATTTAGTATTAGATGTTAATACTCTTCCTATTAAAATATTTAGCATTACATATTACATAGTAGAATCTTATATTACTCCACATGTTTATTGTTTCATTTATTCAAAAATCTGAATCCATACACTACACTTATAACCAAAAAGAAATGTAGACAAAATAGATTGAACATTTTTGTCTACACTTCTAAAGTAATATACGTTATTGAGTTAAAGTTTGTGTCATTGTAGTTACAAGAAAATAAAGTAACAAAGGAAGATTACAAATAGACCATACATTATAGGATGAATCTCTTTTGCTCTACCCGCTACAATCATTGTAATAGGATAGAAGATAAATCCAACAGCTATACCAGTAGCAATAGAATAACTTAGTGGCATGAAGATTAATACTAAGAATGCCGGAATTGCAATTTCGATTTTATCCCACTCAATATTTTTCAAAGATGATACCATCAATGCCCCTACGATAATTAATGCTGGTGCTGTAACGGCACTCGTTACAACCGCTAACACCGGTGAGAAGAATAAAGCAAGTAAGAATAAAACTCCAGTTACAACAGATGCAAAACCTGTTCTAGCACCTGCAGCAACCCCCGCAGTCGATTCTACATATGAAGTTGTTGTAGAAGTACCAAAGATTGCACCTGTTACAGTTGCTAATGAATCAGCAAGTAAAGCATTTCCTGCTCTAGGTAATTTATTATCTTTAACTAAACCAGCTTGACCTGCAACTGCCATTAATGTTCCAGCAGTATCAAAGAAATCTACAAATAAGAAAGTTAATACTACAACTAAGAAATCTAAATTAAGAAGTGCACCAGGATCTAAGAAAGCTTGGAATGCTGCACCGAATGTCGGACTTACATCTGGTATTGGAGAAATAATCCCTCCAGGTAATTTAACTAAACCAAAAATCATACCTACTACAGCAGTAATAACCATTCCATAGAAAATTCCACCACTAATTTTCTTAGCCATTAAGATTGCTGTTACAACAACTCCAAATACCGCTAGTAACGTAGCCCCACTAGTGATGTTTCCTAATCCTGTTAATGTTGCACCATCTACAATAATACCCGCACTTTGTAGTCCAACATAAGCAATGAATAACCCGATACCTGCACCTACAACATACTTTAGCTGCGCTGGAATCGCATTAATGATCGTTTCCCGAATACCGCTCAAAGATAAAACTATAAAGATAAGTCCTGAGAATAGTACGCCTGTTAAAGCAGTTTGCCATGGCATTCCCATTCCTAATACAACTGAAAACGCAAAGAAGGCATTCAGTCCCATACCCGGTGCCAAAGCAATTGGATACTTAGCAATAATCCCCATAAATAAACTACCGACTGCAGCAGCTAATGCAGTAGCAACAAAAACAGCGTTATAATCCATACCGGCTTCAGAGAGCATTCCTGGATTTACAGCAAGAATATACGCCATCGATAGGAATGTTGTTAAACCACCTAAAATCTCACGACGATAATTTGTTCCAAGTTCTTCAAATTGGAAATACTTTTTCATTGTTATCCTCCGTATTGTCGTCCAAATGTCAAAAATAAAAGACATACAACTTGATTGAAGTCGCATGCCTACCGATCTCTACTGACTCTAGATTGAAAAAAAGAAAAAAAGAATAATTGCATCTAGAATGAATAGTCGTAGTCAAACTATTTACTGGTAGTTTGGTAGAAACTTTCGAGCCTTATTCTCGACATTATACGACGAAATATTTAATTTACGTTAGTACTATATCATCATACATTTCAATTTTCAATCCCATTTACGAACATTTTTCAAGAAATTTAAAATATAGTTCGTTAATATTTAAAAAATTCACCAAATATTCCCCTTGACTGTGAATATTACTTATAATTCCGACTTACTATATTAGAATCAACACCAGTTATTTCACACACCATATCTCACCTCTATTTTCTTCTACAAAAAAGAACCCCCGATCACTTCAATCTGAAGTAATCAAGGGGTTCATCGCATCTAATTTTATTATTATTCCCATTCAATTGTTGCAGGTGGCTTAGACGTAATATCATACAGCACGCGGTTAACGTGTTTTACTTCGTTAACGATACGAACTGAGATTTTTTCTAACACGTCCCAAGGGATACGTGCCCAGTCAGAAGTCATTCCGTCAATAGATGTTACTGCACGGATACCAACAGAGTAGTCATACGTACGAGCATCGCCCATTACCCCTACAGAACGGATGTCAGGTAAAACAGCGAAGTACTGCCAAATGTCACGATCAAGGCCAGCCTTTTTAATTTCCTCACGTAGGATAAAGTCTGCATCACGAACGATTTCTAATTTTTCCTCTGTTACCTCTCCAAGTACACGAATTCCTAATCCAGGTCCTGGGAATGGTTGACGCCAAACAACTTCTTCAGGAAGGCCAAGCTCTAACCCTAAAGCACGCACTTCATCTTTAAATAAAGTATTTAAAGGTTCAATAAGAGTGAATTTCATATCTTCTGGAAGTCCACCAACATTATGGTGCGATTTAATCGTTTGTGCTGTTGCAGTACCAGATTCAATAATGTCTGTATAAAGAGTACCTTGTGCAAGGAAATCCATATCTTCTAATTTTGATGATTCTTCATCAAATACATAAATAAATTCATTACCAATAATTTTACGTTTTTTCTCTGGATCTGTAACACCTGCAAGTTTGCACATGAAGCGTTCACGTGCATCAATTTTTATAACCTTCATATCAAAGTCTTCTGTGAATGTCTTCATCACTTGTTCAACTTCACCTTTACGGTTTAGGTTATGGTCAACAAACATACATGTTAACTGGTCACCAATGGCTTTATGGATTAATACAGCTACTACAGAAGAATCCACTCCACCAGATAATGCACAAAGTACTTTTTTATCACCAACTTGTTCACGAATTTTCGCGATTTCAATTTCGATAAAATTGGCCATTGACCAGTCACCTTTCGCTCCACAAACGTTGAATACGAAATTACGCAATAAGTCGTTACCATGTACTGAGTGACGTACTTCTGGGTGGAATTGGACAGCATATAATTTGCGTGATGCATCTGCCATTGCTGCAATATGACAAGATGGACTCGTTGCAATGACTTCAAAGCCAGTTGGTACTTCTGTTACATGGTCACCATGGGACATCCAAACAATTTGCTCCTTCGGTAAATCACCGAATAGGTTGTTTTCAGTGGTTACTGTTAATTCAGCTTTACCGTATTCACGTGTTGCTGCAGATTCAACTTTACCACCTTGTGTGTGCGCAATCAGTTGCATGCCGTAGCAAATACCTAAAATCGGTAAACCTAAATTAAAAATAGCTGGGTCTACTTTATATGCGTTGTCATCATAAACCGAGTTTGGACCACCTGAAAAGACGATCCCTACAACATTCATATCTTTAATTTCTTCTGCGGTAATTGTGTGCGGATGTAATTCTGAGAATACGCCAAATTCACGAATACGACGTGTAATCAATTGATTAAATTGGCTACCGAAATCAAGTACGACGATTTTTTCTTGCTCTTTTAGTAAGGGAGTTACCATGATTTACACCTCTTCTAGTTTGTTTATATATTTTATTATCACAAAAAGGATGTGTCTATATTATTTTTTTAAGACACACCCTTCAAGGGAAAAGGGTAAAATATTTATAGAAACACGACCAAATTACCATTACATAGATATTCTCGTGCTATGGATAAATGATTTTACCTCCAGTATGGTAGTTTTTTTGAACCGCTTGGCTCTTGCGCGCAAACAAAATCCTAGCTAACGCGAGAAACTTCTGCGGCGGGAGTTACTCTTCGAAAATTTAGTGAGCGTTTACTCCCATTCGATTGTGCCGCCTGGCTTTGGTGATAGGTCGTAGCACACTCGGTTTACGTTCTTTACTTCATTAATAATTCGGTCTGTAATTTTCAATAAGATTGGCCAGTCAATCTGCTCGACAGAAGCTGTCATTGCATCGATTGTATTTACCGCACGGATAATTACTGGATATTCATACGTACGCTCGTTGTTACGTACACCTACCGATTTAAAATTCGGTACAACTGTGAAGTATTGCCACACTGTTTTATCTAAACCAGCTTTTGCGAATTCTTCTCGTAAAATTGCATCTGATTCACGTACTGCTTCAAGACGCTCTGGTTCAATTTCACCTAAGCAACGTACGCCAAGACCTGGACCTGGGAACGGCTGACGGTATACCATGTCATGTGGTAAACCAAGCTCAACCCCACATGCTCGTACTTCGTCTTTGAATAACTGGTATAGAGGCTCAACTAATTCGAATTGTAAATCCTCTGGCAAGCCACCTACGTTATGGTGAGATTTTACAACTTTATGAGTTTTCGTACCTGATTCCACGATATCAGGATAAATTGTTCCTTGTGCTAAGAAATCAATTCCTTCAAGCTTACGAGCTTCTTCTTCAAATACGCGAATAAACTCGATACCGATGATTTTGCGCTTTTCTTCTGGCTCACTTACACCTTTTAATTTACCTAAGAATCGCTCGCTCGCATCAACATAAATAAGGTTTTCTTCTAAGTCTTTTTCGAACATTGCGATAACGCCTTCAGATTCATTCTTACGCATTAAGCCATGGTTTACATGTACGCAAACCAGTTGCTTACCGATTGCTTTAATTAATAATGCAGCTACAACTGAAGAATCGACACCGCCAGAAAGTGCTAATAGTACTTTTTTGTCACCGATTTGGTCCCGTACTTTCGCTACTTGATCTTCAATAAAGTTTTTCATGTTCCAGTTTGCTTCTGCTTTACACGTATCGAACACAAATTCTTTTAATAAAGCTTTCGTTTCTTCTTCTGTAGTTGGCCAAGCCGGGAAAGTTTTTGAGGCTTTCGTAGAAGCATGCTTCACACTAATAACAGGAATACCTAAATCGTAAATTTCATCTAATACGTCGATAGCTTCGCCATCTACAATATTATTTTTACCACCGTTCAGAATAATCCCTTTTACTGTTTTTAAACTATTTATATTTTGAGCAGTAATGTCATGAGGATGAATTTCACTATATACCCCTAAATCACGAATCCAACGAGCAATCGTTGTATTATCACTACTACCTAAATCTAATATTAAAATATTATCTTGCTTCAATCTGATACAACCTCCTAGTAATATTTAATTCAGTAATATTTCGGTTTTATACCTTTTCAAACGATTCGAATAGGGCACCTAAAATACGAAAAACGCATAGAAAAACCAATTTACATAAGTTTTTCTACGCGTCCTCCTCATCATATATATAAGCAGGTAGACGTAACCAAAAGGTACACGCCTACCTGCCGTCATAGATAAGTTGTTTAAGGTAACTTAGTAGAAACATCCGAACCATATTATCGGACTTATATGAAGGCATCCGTTCATATTATTTTCACTAAATTTTACCCCTACTATAATGTAAAATCAACTGATTCTACGATTGATTAAAAATTCCCAAATTTCTTTCATTTTATTAAAGTCGATTTCCTCTTGTTGTTTTCCATAGATAAATTGTTCGTATATGTGAGTAATTTCAGACATTTTTTTAGTCCCAAGAACACTATCGACTTCCTTCGCAAAGGATTGTAGTGTTTGGTCATGTTTTCGTTTAAACCCTTTAAACTCAAGTGCTTTTAACAATTTGGTAAACATTGTTTCGAAATTTGTTTCGTCCATCGGTTTATTTCGATTCATAAATACATACAATTTCGGTAACCATTTTTTGCGGGAGATTAATAATAATATTCCCGCTACTAGTATAGAAAGATTAATGACTACAAACAGTATGTGATTTTTATTTATCATATCTATAAAATCAACGAAGAAGTTTGAGTTATTTTCTTTTGTCGTAGGTTGTTGTTCACGTTCTCTTTCTAGTTCTTCTACTGTACGTTCTTCTTCCTCAAGAACTAATTCGTCTTCTGGATTCGTCGTTTCAATATCAAATTCGATTGAACGCATATTAGAAAAACCAATTGTTGGCTCAAAGTTAACCCAACCGACATCTGGAATATAGGCTTCAACCCAAGAGTGAGCATTATTATTTGTTACTTCGTAAGTTTTTAACCCACCACTAGTATCAACAATTTCTCCACCCATAAACCCTTTTACCCAACGAGCTGGAATACCAACCGAACGTAACATCACTACCATTGAAGTTGAAAAATTGTCGCAATAACCTAACTTCGTTTCAAACAAGAATTGATCTACATAATCCTGCCCGGCAGTAGGGATTGCAACGTCATCCGTCTCATATCGGAATCCACTTCTAGCAAAATAGCTTTCGATTGCCCTAGCCTTTTGATATGGTGTTTTAGCACTTCTTACAACATCATTTGCCAGATCTACTACACGATCAGGTAATGTATCTGGAAGCTGCAGATACGGTTCAAAGACAATAGGGTCGATTGGTACAGATGGTTCACTCTGTAATTGGCTATAGAGCAAAGATGGCTTACTATACACAACACTATATCTCTCTAACTTTAAGATTTTATTATCACCATAAGGATAAATTTTTTCAGTGTTTGTATTCATGATCAACCCAATTTCAGAATGATTTTCTAAATCATCTGGATTTAGTTCCACTCGCTTCATTCCATATGGTTGCATAATAAAGTCAAATGGGTTGATTTGTGTAATATGAGCTACCTTCGCACTTTCATCAGTTCCTGTTGGTATAGAATAATTGATATCTTCATTCAAGTTAAAATACACTGATTCTGTTGGTGTAGTAACAGACTGTTCCCATCCTTTTGATGTGTAAGTGTCTTTCGTTTCCACACGCCAATACTGTTTAGAGTCAGCTTGCGCTAAAAACACTACTGTGTCGTCTGCAACAAACGCCCCACCAAGCCTACTATCGTTTGTTCCGTAGCCAACTTTTGATACTCCGTTACCACCTTCAACACCATCACCTTGACCGGTTGCCGATTTTATAAATGGTACTGGGTCTGGCCAAATTGGTTCTGATTTTGGCAGAGTGATTCCTAGTATGCTTACTAATCCTATTATGAGAATTGTAGGCATAACCAGTTTTACGTACTTGTGCCACTGAAGTGTAATACCAGCTTGTACAATTAAGCCTTTAACATATAAAAATACTGTCATTATCAATCCAAGTAAAACAATCTTAATCATTGCATAATTGCCATCATACTCTGTAAAAGTATCTAATGTTGCGATAAAGAAAATCGTTAATACAAGGAAGTAAAAAATTGTTTTTCTTATAGTAATCCAATAATGAATTAGATAGATTAACATCCAGATTAATATAAAGAATAAAAACGTTCGGAACGGATCCGTAATTTCTAGCCATCTACCACTAAAGACAGTGACAATGTTATAATGCATTTCTGAAAGTAAAAACAATAGGCCATCTGTTGATAGAATAGATAAGTCTTCATAAACATCCGTTATAAACCATGCAATATAAGCTAACTTAATAATCCATGAAATAATAAAGTGGACATTAAATAAGCTAATAATTAAACAAACACCTATAAATAATAGAATTAACTCCATGTGACCTGTTTTTGTCAGTTCTAAAATAGGAATTAACCACTCTTGTAAAATAAAAAAAACTACAATGTAATAGAGTGCGAGCTCCATATAGTGAAAGTTATTTGTTTTCACGGCTTCGACACCTCCGTGAAAGCATTTTTAAAATGTTCTTTTGATAGTGTAATCACTTTTACATTTGGATAATTTCTTTTTGTAAGCATATTACCATCATCAACTACAAAACAAATTGCTCCACGCATTAAATTTGAACTATTCATAAAGAAATGTGACATTTCATCTGAAAAATTGCCCGTAATAAATATAAACGTAGAGGAACTTAAATGATTTAACTCTTTTGTAAGAATAGAATAAATAGAATCAGTAGCATCAGGCAAAACAGTGGCTAAATGTTTTAGCACCTTTTGAAACTGGCTTTGAGTTTTAATATTAGGGAAAAAACTTCTCGTATCACCATAGGATAAGAATGAAATATCACCTTGATTCTTTACAACACTTCTTAAAATCGATGCAGATAGATCTACAACTTCTTCAAAATTGTAAAAATGCGTTCGATCGATACACAAGAAAATATGCTGCGTTGTACGATCTTCAAATTCCTTCGTTCGTAGTGTCTCATTCTTTGCAAACGACTTCCAATGGATCCACGAGAAACGGTCTCCCGCTTGGTAATCCCGGACTCCTGTTACCATACTCGTATCTTTTACAATAGGGACTACCGATGCAATACCACCTTGGTCATATTGCATTTGTATTTGTTGATATTTTAATTCTGTAACTCTTGGATACACAGTAAAACTTTGTGTATCATTGGTTCTTTTTTTACGTACCGTCCATCCAAAAAAATCTGTTACAGTAAACTCTAACCCTTGAAAAGTAAATTGACCCCTATTCAAGTTTCTTATTTCATACGTCCATTCGAATTTCCTTTTCCAACCGACAAAAAATATATTACTAATGTTGCCTGTTGCCTTATCGAAAAACTGTTTTTCTAGATCGATTTCACGAACTGTTAAAAAAATCAATGGAAACCAAGTTTTATTTTGAAAATGGATAGTAACACGTACACTATCTCCTCTTTCAACAACCGAAGGCATTATTTCTCTATGAACATTTTGGATATTAATGGGTACAAGAGCTAGTGAAAATGAGTACAGTAAAAAAGGAATAAGTGAATAAAAAAGGAACCAACTCACGAATCCACCTTGAAACATGGCATAACTAAATGTAATGATTATTAACAGCAAAATTACGATAAGACTACTTATTTTTTTAAAGACAGGTTTTACCTTGCTCATTTCTCAGCATACCTTTTAATCGGAACGATGGCTTTGTTAATGATACGGTTTAAAATTGCTTCCTGTGTAATCCCATCATATCTTGCTTCAGGTCTCAAAATGATTCGGTGAGCAAATACATAAGGTACTAAATATTGAACATCATCCGGTATAACATAATCACGATTGTTCATTTTTGCAAAAGCTTGAGATGCTTTCATAAGTGCTATTGAAGCACGTGGGCTAACACCAAGATATACCTCACTTACTTTTCTTGTTGCTCTAGCAATTTGTACAATATATGCTTTTATAGAATCCTCTACATAAACCGCTTTTACTTCTTCTTGCAGCTCTAATAGTTCATCTAAAGAAATAACGGAATCTAGTGTTGTGATTGGCTGCTTATTTTCAGCACGACGAAGCACTTCCACTTCTTCTTGTGGCGTTGGATACCCCATTCTTATCTTTAACATAAATCGATCAAGCTGTGCTTCTGGCAATGGATATGTCCCTTCATATTCGATGGGGTTTTGCGTTGCCATTACAAAGAATGGTTTTGGAATTTGAATTGTTTGACCATCAATGGAAATTGAGGCCTCTTCCATACTTTCTAACAATGCGGATTGTGTTTTTGGAGAAGTTCTGTTTATTTCATCAGCCAAAATGATATTACCTAAGATCGGACCCGGTCTAAATTCAAATTGTAATGTTTTCGGGTTATATATTGAAACACCAATCACATCTGAAGGAAGTAAATCAGGGGTAAATTGAATACGTTTAAACTCTAGTCCCATGGATTTTGCGAGTGCACGTACCATCATTGTTTTACCGACACCTGGAACGTCTTCAAGTAGTACATGTCCACCTGCAAGCATTGCAATAACGCTCAACTGAGCAACTTCTCGTTTACCTATCATGACTTTCTCGATATTACTTATAACCTCTTCTATTTTTTGATGCATATTACCAAACCTCCCAATCCGGCGCAACAGTAGTCAGAATTTACAAAAAAATATATTTAAAGCATAACTAAATCCAAGATTGAAAACAACTAATAGAATTGGATTTAATTTATTTTTACAAAATGTAACAAATAATATATATTCTTAAACTTATCTATACATGTTAAATTTATACAGTCTTAAACAAAAAAGCCTGTTTCTTTTTAGAGACAGACTTAAATTCTAGCTTTTACATAAGACATTTATTTAGATCGATGAGCGGTAAGTGTTTATTTGAGACTTCTTACTTGTGTGTTTTAGATTCGAAGTCTTTTCTAAAAGACGATTATGACGATTTGCAACAGATTGTGCATCACTATGAACTCCACTTATTATTATACTTTTCTCTTGTTTTCTAAACCGCTTTATAGGGGCTTGTGGATTTCGGGCAGATGACTCCCTTTTTTGACTACCATTCTGTTGTTGACTGGACGATTGTCTATTTGCTTCTCCTTCATCTATCAATCTAAAAATTCGTTCATTCGTTTGTAAATATTGTCGAGAGTTACGAAAAACACTACTCGTAATCGAGTGAACCCGTGAAGTTCTCATCTTTACACTTACCTCCTTTCAGGCGATCTTATATTATATTATTCATATCGGTAATTTATGCTCAAAATAAAGAAAAACCAGGCTAAATTTTACCTGGCCTGGTTATACATTCATTCTTTAATTGTTATTTCCAAAAGTCATCAAATATTGTGATAGGTGTATGACGTTTATGCTGGGATCTTAAATAATGTCCCTCAATTACTTTACGTGCTTTTTCAGGAACTTCTTTTCCTTCTAAATAATCATCAATTACATCGTATGTTACACCTAAAGCTGTTTCATCAGGAAGTGCTGGTCGTTCTTCTTCTAAATCCGCTGTTGGTGTTTTCAAATAAAGATGTTCAGGACAATCTAAGTAAGCTAATATTTGCCTACCTTGACGTTTATTTAAACGGAAAATTGGTGTTAAATCTACCCCGCCATCACCATACTTTGTATAAAAACCTGTTATAGCTTCAGCCGCATGGTCAGTCCCTACTACGACCCCATCATTCATTGACGCGATTGAATATTGAGCTTTCATACGCTCACGAGCTTTTTCGTTTCCTTTAGCGAAATCGCTTAATTCAACCCCAGCCTCTTTTAAAGCTTTCACGCTTGCATCGACAGCTGGTTTAATATTTACTGTAATTAGTTTAGTTGGTTCTATAAATTGAAGTGCGTCTTGAGCGTCTTGTTCATCTGCTTGAGTACCGTATGGAAGACGAACAGCGATTGTAGCATACTGTTGTTTACCAACTTCTTCATTTAACTCATTTACAGCTATTTGAATTAGTTTACCTACTAGAGTAGAGTCTTGCCCACCGCTTATTGCGATGACAAATGACCTTAGAAATGTATGCTTTTTAGCGTAGGCTTTTAAGAATTCTACTGATTTACGCACTTCATCTTCAGGTTGTATTTGTGGTAATACTTTCAATTCTTCTATAATACCTTTTTGCAAATTGTCCAAGGGTCAGCCCTCCTTAATAGTTCTCCATGTTATGAACCATATTACGAACTTCTTGTATATTTCTCATCTTGTTATCCCAACATTTTTGACTAAGATCAACAGGGTATTCCTCAGGGTTTAGTGAACGTTTGTATTCATCCCACAATAAATTTAATCTTTCTAAGGCATAGTTCTTCATTTCCAAAACAGAAGGACTGTTATATATAATAGTTCCATTTTCTATAACTTTTTGATGCAGATTTTGAGCTTCAAAGTTTGTTACAAATTTAGAGATGAATGTATGAACTGGATGGAACATTTTAATGCGTTCTTCTGATTCTGGATTTTCATCTACCATTGCAATATAATCGCCTTCTGCTTTTCCGTTCTCTTTATTAATTATACGGAATACATTTTTTAAGCCCGGAGTCGACACTTTTTCAGCATTCGCTGTAATTTTAATAGTATCTTCTAGTTCGCCTGAGTCATTTTCAATCGCTACTATTTTATATACTGCGCCTAACGCTGGTTGATCATAAGCTGTAATTAGCTTCGTACCAATGCCCCATGAGTCCACCTTCGCTCCTTGAGCTTTCAAATTCAATATTGTGTATTCGTCTAAATCGTTTGAAACGATAACTTTTGCATTTGGGAAACCAGCTTCGTCTAGCATACGTCGTGCTTCTTTTGATAAAAACGAGATGTCACCACTATCTAGTCGAACACCTACAAAATTAATTTTGTCTCCTAATTCTTTTGCTACTCTTATCGCATTTGGTACACCCGATTTTAACGTATTGTACGTGTCTACTAAGAATACACAATCCTTATGTCTTCTTGCATAGGAGTGAAATGCTTCATACTCACTCTTATACGCTTGAACCATTGCATGCGCATGAGTACCAGAAACCGGAATATTAAACAGTTTACCTGCACGTACATTCGACGTTGAATCGAAACCACCTATAATTGCAGCACGCGCACCCCAAATAGCTGCATCCATTTCTTGCGCTCTTCTTGAGCCAAACTCTGCAGCATTATCATTTGGAATGATGTGTTTAATTCTACTTGCTTTCGTCGCAATAAGTGTTTGATAGTTCACGATGTTCAACAATGCCGTTTCGATTAATTGCGCTTCAGCTAATGATGCTTCGATTCTTACTAATGGTTCGTTTGCAAAAACCACTTCACCTTCGACCATAGAATGCATTGTACCTGTAAAACGAACTGTTTTTAAATATTCAATAAAATCATCTTGATATCCTAATTGTTTTAAATACTCAATATCTGTTTCACTAAATTTAAAATTCTTTAAGTAATCTAGCATTCGTTCTAAGCCAGCAAATATCGCATATCCGTTTCCAAATGGCAATTTACGAAAGTACAACTCAAAGATAGCCCTGCGATTATGGATCCCATCTGCCCAATAGCTTTCGGCCATGTTTATTTGATAGAGATCAGTATGTAATGTTAAGCTATCATCTGCATAATTTGTTTTCATAAGAAGCCCCTTCTTCCCAATTTCATAATTAGTCATAGTATACACTATTTGCTAAAAACGACAACGATATGAACAGTTAAAGTTTCATACTAATGCACAAATTCTTTTATTAAAAAATTGCATAATATAATGAGGTGATCTAACGAAATGAGTAAAAATGGAGCAGCAATTCAATTTCAAGATATTAGTTTGGAGCGGGGTGAAACTCTTATACTAAAGGGAATTACCGATACAATTTATAAAGGGAAAATTACTGCTCTTGTTGGTCCGTCAGGTGCTGGAAAAACGACACTTCTTAAGTTATGTAATGGGTTGATTTCTCCAACGAATGGAGAAATAATTGTTGACCAACATCCAATAACTGAATTTGAACCTACGACTTTAAGGCGACAGGTTGGCATTGTTTTACAAAACGCCCCAATGATTCGAGGAAGTGTCTTTGATAATTTAGCATTACCAATAAAGTTACAAAGGTCAAATTTACATACGGAAGAAGCAATTTCAATGTTAAATAATGTAGGACTAGATGAAAGCTTTCTAACGAGAGACGCATACGAGTTATCTGGTGGTCAAAAGCAAAAAGTTGCCATTGCACGCACATTAATGAACCGTCCCAAAATACTATTATTAGACGAAATAACATCTGCACTTGACCCAGTATCAAAAGGTGAAATTGAACAGCTTATTCGTAAAATCAATAAAGAATACGGAGTAACAATTATATGGATTACGCATAACCTTCAGCAAGCAAAGGATATTGGGGATTTTATATGGGTAATGATGAAAGGTCAGTTAGTTGAAAGCGGAGATAAATCGATATTTGAGCATACAAAAAATAGTAAAGTGCAACAATTCTTTGAAGGGAAATTTTGATTATGACATACACTACATTAGCATTAACTCTCATCTTTGTCTTAATTCCACTTATACTTTCTAAAACATTAAATCTTGGCCTTGAAAAAGATACATTAGTTGCAACCGTCCGTTCCATTATCCAACTTTTAGCTGTTGGCTATGTGTTGAAATTTGTATTTGATGCAGATAGTTATCTCTATATGTTCTTAATGATCACTTTGATGATTGTTGCAGCCACTCTTAATGCTAGGAAAAAAGGAAAGGCAATTAAGGGAATAACTTGGAAAATTGCTACTACCTTAATCATTGTAGAAGTTGTTACACAAAGTATTTTGCTTGGACTAAACATTGTTCCAGCAACTGCTCAATATATCATACCCATCAGCGGAATGTTGATAGGCAACTCTATGGTTCTTTCTATTCTATTTTTAAATCGCTTTACTGCAGAAATTGAAGCAACCAAAGATTCTATTGAACTAGTACTCTCATTAGGTGGTACTTCAAAGCAAGCAATTCATATGCAACTAAAGAGCGCGATTAGAGCAAGTATGATTCCAACCATTGAAAGTCAAAAGACAATTGGCCTTGTCCAATTACCTGGTATGATGAGCGGCCAAATTATCGGGGGAGCAGATCCTGTAGTGGCTGTTCAATTTCAAATACTTATAATTTTCGCACTATTGACAACAGCAGCTCTTTCTAGTATTTTAGTTGGCTTTCTATCATATCCAACTCTCTTTAATGATAGACTTCAGTATATAGAAAACTCCACCTCTAAATAATCGGAAAATTGAATCTATTCTAGAAATTTAACTACAATTTTTTAACTATGATATAATTTTAGAAAAAAGAAGGAGTTAGCATATATGCCATTATTAAGAGACTTTTTCATTAATTTATCTGAAAATCAATACTTAAACTCTGCTGCGCAAAAATATGGTTTAAAGTTGGGTGCACAAACTGTAGTAGCAGGTACGAACATCGAAGAAGCGATTGAAAGTATGAAGGTATTAAATAGCCAAGGAATTTCTTGTACTGTTGATAACTTAGGTGAATTTGTATATGAAAGATCTGAAGCAACTAAGGCAAAAGAACAAATTTTAGCTGTTATTGAAGCAATTCATGAAAACGGTGTCAATTCACACATTTCAGTAAAACCGTCTCAAGTTGGGTTAGATATTGACTATGATTTTTGTTATGAAAACCTTATGGAAATCGTAGGAAAAGCAAACCAATATAATATGCATGTTAACTTAGACCAAGAGACTTATAATCGACTACAACCAACGTTTGATTTAATGGAAAAAATTTCAGAAACTTATGACAACATTGGTACGGTTATTCAAGCTTACTTCTTTGATGCAAAGGAATATACTGAAAAATATAAGGATTATCGTTTACGTATCGTAAAAGGGGCATATAAAGAATCTGCAGAGGTAGCTTATCAAGATAAACACGATATTGATTTAAACTTTATTGAGCTTATAGAATATCACTTATTAAATGGTGAATTCACATCAATTGCAACTCATGATCATAACGTGATTAATTATGTTAAACAATTTGTAAAAGATAACAATATTTCAAAAGATAAATTTGAATTCCAAATGCTTTATGGCTTCCGTAAAGAAATGCAATTAGAACTTGCAAAAGAAGGGTACAATTTCTGTACATATGTACCATTTGGAAGTGACTGGTACGGTTATTTTATGCGTCGCTTAGCGGAACGTCCGCAAAATTTAAACCTAGTTACGAAACAAGTATTTAACAAAAAAACAAACACAATACTTGGCGTAGCAGCTGCCGCTTTTGTTTTAGGTCGTCTAACAAAGCGAAAATAAATAATTTGCAATTAAATAGGCTATCAATCTAATAAATTCCTAGATTGGTAGCCATTTTATTTTCTTATTGAATAAGAAAGTATATGTTTTTGAGTTGGAACAATGTCTAGCTGCGAACGCCAACTCCTCGGCAACTTCAAAACCGCCTGCAAGGGCAAAGAGCGCCCTTTTGTCGGTTTCTCCGAAGTACATGGATGTACGAGTGCCGGTAGTGCGACAGGATGTCGCGTAAACGAACGGCCAGTTGCTGAGGCCCACAGGATGTGGGTCATGTAGGCGATGCGACAGAGGCCAACACGACGTTGGTCATATCGACGATGCCACAGGACGTGGCGTTTTCGGCGATAAGTCGCGTTTTCGCCGACGCGGAGTTGAGCAGGCGTTCTCCGCTTTTCTTATTTATTCCAACCTTTTTCTTTAAATCTTGAAATTGCTTCGATTCGATTCCCAACTCCAAGTTTGTCTAAAATAGTTGATATATAATTACGTACAGTACCTGTAGATAAATAAAGTTCAGATGCAATTTCTTTTGTTGTTTTACCTTCAGCAACGAGCTCTAACACTTGACTTTCACGATCTGTCAGTGGATTTTCACTTTCATCTTCATAAACAAAATCAACTAATTCAGGCGCATAAATTCGCTTCCCACCAATAATTGTTCGAATCGATTGTACAAGTTCTTCAATAGGACTATCCTTCAGTAAATATCCTTTCACACCTGCTTTTCGAGCTCGTTCAAAATAACCCGGTCTAGCAAATGTTGTTAGGATAATAATTTTACATTCACTTTGTGTGGAATATAAATGTTCTGCTGCATCTAATCCTGTTTTAACTGGCATCTCAATATCCATAATGCAAATATCAGGTTGTAGTTGTTCCACTAGATGAATTGCTTCTTCACCATTTTTTGCAAGCCCCACTACTTCCATATCTTCTTCCATATTAAGCAGTGATTTCATTGCTCCTAAAAGCATGCCTTGATCTTCAGCAATAACAATACGTATCAAATCATTCACTCCTTTTTTGATGGGTAATGGCAAGTGGGACAGAAATACTTAAGGTTGTACCTTTAGTATTATCTTCAAATGTTACGGCACCGTTGATAAAATCAAGTCTTTCTTCCATACCTCTCAAGCCATTACCATAGAAATTCTCAACTTGACCAATCCCTTTACCATCATCTTGAATCTTGATGAAAATTTCATTATCATCTTGTCCAATAATTATTTTACATTTTTTAGCATTACTATGCTTCACAACATTTGTAATGGCCTCTTTTATACACATACTTAGAACATTTTCAACTAGGACTGGCATTGCTAGTTTTTGTGTATCTCCCTCAATTTCGTACTTTATACTTGCAGCTTTTAAAAGTTGTTCTACTCGAATTAATTCTTCTTTTATTTTAGTTGCTCGCATATTAGAAACAAGTTCACGTACTTCCTTTAAAGCAATACTTGCTGTATGACGGATGTCCTTCATTTCATGAATTGCTTCTTCTGGATTTTTTGTCACAAGACGATTTGCAAGATCACTTTTCAGCACGATTAGTGAGAGCTTTTGGCCAAGGGTATCGTGTAAATCACGCGCGATACGTTGACGTTCTTCATAGATGATTAACTCTGCAATTCGTTCTTTTGCTACTTCAAGTTCCCCTTCTAGGTTCTCCCTTTTGTTCCGGTTGTATAAAGTAAATGGCAGTAATACTACTCCTAGAACTGTAATTATAAGAAAAGGAGTTTGTGATAGGAATAAATTTAGATTCAAGAAATATCCGAACACAATAGAAATAACAGTAAAACCTATATGTAAGCCGTACATGATATAAAATCCTACCGGATGACGAATATTACCGATAAAAAATGCTGTAAACAGCGACAAATATACATACCCGAACATTAAGGTCATGACAACATTCAATACCATCTCAAAACTGATCCACATATAGACAAGACCATTTTTAGAGTTAAAGGACAGCCAATGGGATAAGAAATAAACAAGTATTAATAGAATACCTATGACTATTTGAATATATGAATAGGAACGAATAAGAAAATAAAAAGGCAAAATGCAAAAAATAATCCAAACATAAATACTAATCCAAGGGTTCTTAGGAAAAATCGTATACCAACTCTGCATTATTAACCTCACAGTATCTTTGTTTTCCTTTTATTATAACAGTACATGAATTTTATGACACATTCTCCCTATCACAATTTAAAATGCTTTGCTTTAGAAAAACACAACCCAACCTTAATAGGTCAAGTTGTGTTTTTTTATCCGGGACTACCGAAAAATTAAACTTCCTTATCCACCAAAAGTATCAGTATACTTTTGAGATAACTCTTTAGATGTAAATTGATTTTTTTTCGCTGGTACTATTTTATCTACTTCTTTAAACGTGACAAACTTCTTCTGCTTCGGATCATAAAGTTTATAACGAATAGATTCTAAACTTGTTTTAAGTGTAATTGTCGTTGCTTTTTGTAACGGCGTAATTGAAGCATGCGCTTCTTCTAATTTATAGTTCGGTACTCTTGGCGCAAGATGGTGCACGTGATGATACCCGATATTACCAGTTACCCACTGCAAAACTTTTGGTAATTTGTAAAACGAGCTACCTTCAACTGCTGCTTTTACGTAATCCCACTCTGGATCGTACTCAAAATACGAATCTTCATACGTATGTTGAATGTAGAATAACCAAATCCCCATTGATCCTGCTGCAAACAGTGTAATCCCATGAACTAATAAAAACGACTGCCAACCAAAGAAGAATATTAGTGATGCACAAAGTAATAGCACCATTAAATTAATAAAATAAGTATTTAAGCGTTCTTTTTTCTTCGCTTCTTTTATATTAAAACGATTTAATACTAGCACTAAATAAAGGGGGCCTAGCCCAAACATAACAATCGGGTTACGATACAAACGGTATGCTAGACGACCAAATTTTGATTTTGCTAAGTATTCATCAACCGTAAGCATATCAATATCACCAATTCCGCGCTTATCAAGATTTCCACTTGATGCATGGTGAATCAAATGCTCTCGTCTCCATTTCATATATGGAAATGAAGTTAGAATTCCTGTTATATTTCCTACGATATCATTCGCTTTTTTATTCTTAAAGAACGATCCATGTGTACAATCATGGAAAATGATGAAAGTTCTAACTAAGAATGCTGAAGATAAAACACCACAAGCTGCCGCATACCAAGGCGAAAATTGTACTAAGTAATACCCCGCGGACCATAGTAGTAATAGTGGAACGATAGTGTTAATCATCTGAATAATACTTTTATTTCTTTCTGCTTTTGCATAAGCAGCTACTTCTTTACGTAACTGTTTTGTTTTTTCAGCATCAGTCATAGTCAATGAAAATCCCTCTTTCTAGCTTATTAATTATTTTTATAATACAAATATTAATACATATAGAATAGAATCAAACATCACTAGATATTCATTACAAATGTCATAGTATAACTTCGGTTTGAATTTGTATGAAAAAGTATAAAATAATAAGAAAAAACTATCCCAATGATAGTATTGGAATAGTTTTTTTCATTATGTGCACTAGTTATTTGAAGGATACATACTAATGATTCGATGTAGGATTTTCATTGAAGAAGGCAGTGTTGATCAAATTAAAACGTCAGAGGAAGATGAAAAATTACCTCTGACGTTTTAAACTTATTTCCGAGTTATCGTTGGAACGTAAAGCATCTCATCTGAAGTTGGAGTAAAGTTGATTGCACGATTTATTCCTGTATTAATTTTTTCTAGATATAACGTTACGTACGGAACATCTTCAGCGACGATTTTTTGGATTTCTTGTAGCTGTTGTTCACGTGTGACAGAATCCATGTTTGTTCTAGATTCATTTAATAATGCATCTACTTCTGCATTTGAGTAATCTGTATGACCTACAAAACGTTCTGTATGGAATCGGTCTAACGAGTAAGCACCATCATACATTGAATTTCCTAAGCCGAGTAAATAAGCCTCTTTATTTTCATTTGCATTTCGTAATTGTACAAATGTACTCCACTCTGAGAATTCCAATTTCACATTAATACCTGCTTGCGCTAACATACCGACAATCAACTCGGCTACATCACCATCTTGTAAATATCGCCCCTTTGATGCGTGAAGAGTCATATCAAATCCATTTGGATAACCTGCTTCAGCAAGTAATTGCTTCGCTTTTTCTATATCATAGTTATACGTATTATATAGACTTGGTTCGTGCCCAAAGTTACCTGGTCCAACCATTGTTAAAGTAGGGATCCCAGCACCCTTCAAAGCAAACTCTGTAAGTGTTCCATCATCAATTGCATAATCGATTGCTTGACGCACTTTCACATCAGCTGTTGGTAACCCTTCTGTTGTGCGAAGTACTAGGAAAAGGACACGATTTGACACTTCTTGTATTAAGGATGTATTGTCATTACTTTGCACTCGCTCCCAGTCAGCTGGCGGAATATTCGTTGCAATATCTACCCCACCAGTAAGTAACTCAGATACTCGAGTCGAATCTTCTGGAATAACGCGGAATGTTACTTTATCCCACTCATCAACTTTACCTAAAAAGTAATTTTCAAATGGCTCAAAAACAATTTGACTATCTCTTATCCACTGAACAAACTGATAAGGACCTGTTCCTATTGGATTGTTTAGGAAGTGATCCCATCCATTTTCTTCAATATATTTTTTTGGTAACATTCCTGATCCTAAACGTGCAAGTCGATGGATAATCGACGGTTCAGGTGCATGGGTGATAATTTGCACTTTATAAGGATCAATAATTTTTACTTCTTTAATTTGTTTATAGTTTGGGTGCTCCTTTAGCGCACTATCTGTTGCAACTCGCTCAAGTGTAAATTTCACATCATCTGCGGTGAATTCATCTCCGTTATGAAATTTTACACCTTGTTTTAATACAACCTCTACTGTTGTATCATCAATAATTTCATAAGACTCTGCTAACCATGGTTGTAACTCATTATTTTCATCGCGCTTAAACAAGTAATCAAACATATTTTGGTGGATAGATTCTGTTGAAGTATTGTTGTGGTTATGAATATCAAAGCTTAACATATCCGAGCCAATTGCAATTACTAGATCCCTATCTTCCGTAGTTGTTTCATTAGTGGTATTAGTTTCAGTATTGGTTCCTTTTTCTGTTGTCTCATTTTCTTTTACTGTTTCTTTTTCCGTAGGCGTATTACCTGAACAAGCAGCTAATAATAGCAACACAATCATTAATGACAAAATAAGATAGTGTCTTTTCACGGCTTTCCCCCTATAAAATTAGTTTTGAAGATCCCATTCCAACTATTTCCAAGGTGCTTATTTAGTATATTCCAGGTAATTTTACCTTTATGAATTAATTTAAGGACTATTTTTTATTTGATGTTGGGCAAGATATGTATTCTTTGGATATAGATAGGTGGATTATTTGGATAACATGGGGATTGGAGAGTGGCTTAGCATCGAAATATAATGATATTTCGATTTAGCTAAGGTTGGATAGTGCTGAAATTTGGATGAAGGACATTTCTGGTAGGAAATGCAGTTGAAATGTCGTTCATCGCCTTGATGAAGGACATTTCTGGTAGGAAATCCACTTGAAATGTCGTTCATCGCCTTGATGAAGGACATTTCTGACAGGAAATCCACTTGAGATGTCGTTCATTACCTCGATGAAGGACATTTCTGGTAGGAAATCCACTTGAAATGTCGTTCATCGCCTTGATGAAGGACATTTCTGGTAGGAAATCCACTTGAAATGTCGTTCATCGCCTTGATGAAGGACATTTCTGATAGGAATTCCACTTGAAATGTCGTTCATCGCCTTGATGAAGGACATTTCTGGTAGGAAATCCACTTGAAATGTCGTTCATCGCCTTGATGAAGGACATTTCTGATAGGAATTCCACTTGAAATGTCGTTCATCGCCTTGATGAAGGACATTTCTGGTAGGAAATCCACTTGAAATGTCGTTCATCGCCTTGATGAAGGACATTTCTGATAGGAATTCCACTTGAAATGTCGTTCATCGCCTTGATGAAGGACATTTCTGGTAGGAAATCCACTTGAAATGTCGTTCATCGCCTTGATGAAGGACATTTCTGATAGGAATTCCACTTGAAATGTCGTTCTTCGCCTTGATGAAGGATATTTCTGGTAGGAAATCCACTTGAAATGTCGTTCTTCGCCTTGATGAAGGACATTTCTGGCAGGAAATCCACTTGAAATGTCGTTCACATGATTACTACCCTATTAGATAATCATTGCTCTATTTAATATCTAGTTATTGCTCAGTAGGTTGCTCAGGACCTTTTAAATCCAGTTGATAAAATACAATATCTAGCCAACGTCCAAATTTGTAGCCAGCATTTTGAATTTTTCCAGTGTAATAGAATCCTAACTTCTGATGGGATAGTATGCTCCCTTCATTACTAGCGTCGATACAAGCGATCATCGTCTTTACTTCGCGTTTTTCTGCCTCGGTAATCAAGTGTTTCATTAACTTTGATCCAATTCCTTTTCGATAGTGGTCTTTATGTACATAGACAGAATGCTCCACTGTATATTTATAAGCCGGATAGGGACGGAATTGTGAGTAAGTTGCAAAACCAACAACTTCTCCATTTTCTTCCAAAACGAAAATAGGATCATTATTTTTCTCTTTTGCTAAAAACCATTCAATTCTTTGTTCAATCGTTTCTGGAGAATATTTATAAAGTGCAGTTGTATTTAAAATGGCATCATTAAATATTTCATTTACAGTTTCTAAATCTTCCATTTGCATTGATCTAATCATTGCTATCCCCCTTTTTAATATGTAATCATATTACATTCACTTTAGTTCCTTGTGAAGAATTAATTTCTAAACACTCCTCATTAGACGTTACCGGTAACTTTCCTCTTACCATTTGTCTATTAAGCTCTACATTAGAAAAAAGCAGGGACGAAACATCCCCGCTTAATTATTACCATGAGAGTCTTTTACGGACAGTTCCCTTACTTTTCACGGCGCTTTTGTACATGATCCACTATTCTGTGTAATCCTTACACTAAAATTTACTATCAAACATTAAAATATCTCGCATCCGGATGAGCGAATACAATTGCCGAAACACTTGCCTCTGGTTCCATCATAAATCCATCAGTTAATTGAACTCCAATTTGTTCTGGTTTCAATAACTTAAATAATTTTTCTTGATCTTCTAAATTTGGACATGCTGGGTAGCCGAATGAGAAGCGTTGACCTTGGTATTTTGCTGCAAAACGTTCGCGCATTGTAAAGTCTGTTGCATCTGGGAAGCCCCATGCATCACGGATTTCTTGGTGAATTCGCTCTGCATAACCCTCTGCAAGCTCTAATGCTGTCGCATGTAACGCATGGCTTTCTAAGAATTTACCTTCTTCTTTTAATTGATCTGCAACACTTCTAACACCATGTCCCGCAGTTACAACCATCAATGCTACGTAATCCATCTCTCCACTCTCAACTGGTTTCAAGAAATCCGCTAAACACATATACGGCTCCACACTTTGACGTGGGAAATGGAATCGCTCAATTTCTGTTTTTCCATCTTCAGGAGAATAAATTACAACATCATTTCCATCCGCTTGCGCAGGGAAGAACTGATACATTCCTGATGGCTTCAACAACCCAGAAGTTAAATAACCATTTACTAACTCATGCAATTGAGTAGCACGTTCTTCATTTTCCTCTAATGCTTTTAAAACATTTCCTTTGTACCCTAAATGATGCCCTATTAACGTACGCATATTTACATAAGGTTGAAGATGTGACACTGAGTAATTTTTTGTAATATGCTGCACTAAATCTTTTGGAGTAAATACAGGTGCATCCTTTACAGTTCTTGGTACCTTAACAGGTGCTACTATTTCCGGACGCTCTGCACGTTTTGCATCAGCTAACAAGCGTTTCTCTTTAGACTCTTCCAATTCCTGAATTAACACTTCTCGTTCTGTCTCATCCATTAAACGATTCGCAAAATCCAAACCTTGCATCGCATCTTTGGAATAAACAACAGGACCATCATATTGTGCTGCAATTTTTGTTTCAGTAAATCGTTTCGATAGAGCAGCACCACCAACAAGAACAGGAATATCAATCCCCGCTTCTTTAAAGTCAGAAGCTGTTAAAACCATTTGTTGCGCAGATTTAACTAATAAACCTGATAACCCAACCATATCTGGTTTTTCTTTTCGAATAGCTGCAATTAGCTCTGCTGGAGTTACTTTAATTCCAAGGTCGATTACCTTATATCCATTGTTACTTAAAATAATATCAACCAAGTTTTTACCTATATCATGAACATCGCCTTTAACTGTCGCAAGGACAATCTTCCCTTTTCCAGCACTATCATCATTCACTTCCATGTACTGTTCTAGGTGAGCAACAGCTGCCTTCATTACACCCGCGCTTTGTAAGACCTCCGCAACAATTAACTGATTATCATTAAATAGGCGACCTACTTCAGACATTCCCGCCATTAGAGGGCCATTAATAATATCTAAAGGCGACTCAAAAATTTCACGAGCATTTTCTAAGTCCTCGATTAGCCCTTCTTTTGTTCCTTCAACAATGTAATATGCAAGTCGTTCTTCTACTGTATCTGGTAGTTTTACTACTGTTTTTTCTTTCGTTTTACCTCGATAAAAATCAGTAAACACAGCAAGGGTTTCGTCATTTGTATTGAAAATTAAGTCGTTCGCTAATTTGATTTCTTCTTCTGGGATGGAAGCATATCGTTCTAATTTCTCTGTATTAACAATCGCATAATCTAAACCTGCTTGTGTACAGTGATACAAATAAACCGCATTTAAAACTTCACGCCCTACTGGTGGCAAACCAAATGAAACGTTACTTACACCAAGGACTGTTAGAGCTTTCGGATATTTTTCCTTAATCAGGCGAATACCTTCAATTGTTTCTTCAGCTGCACCAATATATTGCTCGTCCCCTGTACCTACTGGGAAAACTAGCGGGTCAAAAATGATATCTTCTGGCGCAAGTCCCCATTTTTCCGTTAACAACTGATATGAACGTTCAGCAACTGCTAATTTTCGATCACGCGTTACAGCCATACCAGTTTCGTCAATTGTCCCAACCACTACAGAAGCACCGTACTTTTTCACAATAGGCATAACGGCGTCAAAACGTTCTTCCCCATCTTCTAAGTTAATGGAGTTGATAATCGCTTTTCCTTGCGAAAACTTTAAAGCTTCTTCAATAACACGTTCGTCTGTTGAGTCAATAACGAGTGGAACTTTTACTTTCTTTACAACTTCTTGCATGAAGTTTTTCATATCTTCTAACTCGTCACGGTCTGGGTTTGCTAAACAAAGGTCAATTACATGCGCTCCATTTTTCACTTGTGCTCTTGCAATTTCCGCAGCTTCTTCAAACTTCCCATCAATAATTAACTGTTTAAATTTGCGTGAGCCAATAACATTTGTACGCTCCCCAATAAATAACGGTCTCATTGAATCATCGTATTGAAGTGGTTCAATACCTGAAACTACATGGCCATGTGAGTTTTCTTTTCTAGGTCTAGGTGCATATCCATCCACAGCACCACGAATTGCTTCAATATGTGCAGGTGTTGTACCACAACAGCCCCCAACAATATTCAACCAACCTTTTTCAGCAAACCCGCGCAATTTTTTCGACAAAGAATCAGGAGACTCATGGTAATGCCCTTCTTCATCTGGCAAACCTGCATTAGGATAGCAACTAATATAGCTAGTTGATAGATCTGAAAGAGAGCGGATATGGTCTGTCATAAACTCTGGACCTGTTGCACAGTTCAAACCAACAGATAACGGCTTAATATGTTCGATTGAAATATAAAATGCTTCAATCGTTTGTCCAGCAAGTGTCGTTCCCATAGGTTCAATCGTTGCGGAAACCATTATCGGTAAAGTTACGCCCGTTTCCTCGAAAGCACGATTTACACCAATTGTTGCAGCCTTTACATTCAACATATCCTGGCTCGTTTCAAGTAATAGAAGATCAGCTCCACCTTCAATTAGCGCCTTCGCCTGAACGTAGAAATTGTGTGATAACTCATCAAAGGAAATACCACCTGTAACAGAAAGTGTTTTTGTTGTTGGTCCAATAGCTCCCGCAACAAAGCGTGGCCATTCTTCTGTAGAAAACTCCTCAGCCGCTGCTTTTGCAAGTTGAACTGCAATCTTATTAATTTCCACAGCTTTAGACCCTAGATCATATTCATTTAATACAAGTGGTGTTCCACCAAATGTATTGGTACTAATAATGTCTGCACCAGCTTTTAAATATTCACGGTGAATTTTCGTAATCACATCAGGACGTGTTAAAACCAGATTTTCATTACAGCCATCTAAAGCTTCTCCACCAAAATCTTCAGCTGTTAGATTTTCCTGTTGGAGCATTGTCCCCATTGCACCATCGATAATTAATATGCGATTGTTCAATTGTTCTTCTATCAGATGGTTAACCATTTACCTTAACTCCTTTTGTCTCTTCATCGAGTTGTTTTATATAATCCATTAGTTGACTAGTCATTTCATAGCGTAAAAATGGTGTTATTAAATAGATTCCATTGAAGTACTTGGTTGCTGTATCTAATAATTCTTTAGCAATAGCAAGCCCTTCTTCAGCTTCACGAACTTTATCACCATTACATGCTTGCATTCTTTCTAGAACTTCATCGGATAGCTTAATGCCTGGAACTTCATGGTGTAAAAATTCTGCACTTCTAAAACTTGTAAGAGGCATGATACCAATATAAATTGGTGCTTCTAAATGTTTTGTTGCTTCATAAATATCTACAATCTTTTCCTTTGTATAAACAGGTTGTGAAATAAAATAATCTGCACCATGCTCAATCTTCTTTTCTAGTCTACTAACAGCACGATCTAGAACACGCACATTTGGATTAAAGGCTGCAGCTACTGAGAAATTTGCTTTTTTACGAAGTGCTTTTCCAGAAAACGATATTCCCTCATTCAACTGCTTAATTAACGAAATTAACTCCATCGATGAAACATCGTATACACTTGTTGCGCCTGGGAAATCCCCTACTTTTGTTGGATCACCTGTAACCGCCAAAATATCATGCAGTTCTAATGCATTTAGCCCCATTAAATGTGATTGTAAACCGATTAAGTTACGGTCACGACAAGTAATATGTGGCATCGTTCGGATACCGTGTTGTTTCAATATTGCACCCATAGCAAGGTTACTTACTCTCGGAGATGCAAGGGAGTTATCAGCCATCATGATTAGATCAGCGCCATTACTATATAGAATTTTAGCACCCTCAACAAAGGCATCCACTTCTAAATGACGTGGGGTATCTAATTCTACGATAACCGAACGCTCTCTTTTTACTTTTTCATGAAGTGGTTCTGTGTTTGTAGGTTCTGGTTCACGTATTAGTATTTCTTTAACTGGTTTTGCGAGTTTTTCTTCAACAGGTTTCAAATTAGCTAATTGCTTTTTAACAGCTTCAATATGTTTGGGTGTCGTACCACAGCAACCACCTATTAAACGTACTCCTTGATTTGTTAATTCAAGTGCTGCACGAGCAAAATAATCAACCTCTGATTCGTAAATAACTCTACCTTCTTCAATATCTAATAGTGATGCATTTGGGTATGCAGTTAAATACGCACGTTCTGGAAGTTCAATTGTTTCGAACGCTTGAATCGTATGATAAGGACCCAATTTACAGTTAACACCAACAAGATCTGCACCTAATTGTTCAAGTTCATGAAATGCCTCATTTAATGTTAATCCATTACTTAGTACACCAGGCTCTTGCATCGAAACTTGAGCAATGATTGGTAAATCAGTCATTGTTCGGAGCATTTTTAATGTTTCAGTTAATTCTTCAAAAACATAATAAGTTTCAAGTAAAATTCCATCTATGTCACCATTGATCAATACTTCAGCTTGTTCCTTTACTGCAGCCAATATTTCTTCTAACGTAATATCACTTTTTCTTACACCACGAATACCACCGATAGAGCCAACTACAAACTCACCACCTGGTTTTGCTGCATTTTTAGCTAAACGTATGGCAGCTTCATTAATCTCAACAACTTTTGATTCGAGTCCATAACGTGCAAGTTTAATGGCATTTGCACCATATGTATTTGTTTGAATGATATCTGCTCCAGCTGTAATATATTCACTATGGATTTTTTCAATTAGCTCTGGTCTTACAATGTTCATTTCTTCATGACAATAATCTAAACCGTATGAATAAAGTAGAGTCCCCATTGCACCATCAGCAGTTAAGACTCTATCTTTTAATGCTTCTCTAAGTCCCATAATTTCATCTCCTTAATGTAAAAAAAATAAAAGCCTTCTATTAGATAATAGAAGGCATAACATTTTAATATGAAACTCCTTCTTATCTACCGGATCGGGCCGCTGGATTTAGCACCTTACAAAAATGTTGGTTGCTGAAGCATCATCGGGCCAGTCCCTCCGCTTCTCTTGATAAGAATATTAATATTCTATTATAAAAATCTTAGTTCTATAAATAAATCTTAGTTTGAATCATATCTTAAAATTCTAAATACTTCAACAGTTTTCGAATAATTATTTGATTTACGTTAATTTAACATAGTTTCAACTTTCTTCGCTGTTTCCTTACCGTTATCGATACAAGCCCCAATTCCAACACCAAAATAAGAACAACCTGCAATCAAAAGATTAGGATATTTTGAGTCTAACTGGTTAAGAACATCTTGTAGTGCTACATTATGTGCTAAGTCATATTTAGGCATTTGGTCAATCCACTTTCTCACATGAACTACTTGAGGTTTTTCATCGATGTTTAAACTTAATTTTATGTCCTGAAGTGCGACTTTTGTTAAATCTTCATTGGTCATCTTCACTAAATCTTCATAGCGTGGGTTACTGCTTTTATAAAATAATCGAACGAGTAGATTACCATCTACTGAAGTATGCTTCCATTTACGGCTAGTCCATGTTGAAGCATTACATATTAAATCACTATTATGCGAAACAATGAACCCTGTACCATCTGCCGGAAGAATTGAATCAGGTAGGTCAAAGCCTAGATACATTGTTATCGCTGATGCATTAGTGAATTCTCTAAGATAGTGATCAAGCGCTTCGTCGCTTAATAATGATCGCACAGCTTGATTTGGTAAAGCTAAAACTACCACATCTGCTTGTAGCTTTTCTCCATCACTAAAAGTTACTTCATAGCCATCGACTGTCTTATTTATATTCTTAGTTTCAAAATTTTTAAAAATTTCAGCTTCTGGAATCGCTTCTTCTATTCGGTTAATGAATGAAGATAATCCCCTTTTAAAAGATATAAACTTCTTATTCGCATCTCTTTCAAATTTATCGCGATTTGCTTGAAACCCTTTCATGATACTTCCATAGTCGTTTTTATAATCGACTAAATAAGGTAATGTTGAACGGAGAGATAACTCATAAAGGTTTCCAGAATACACACCTGCGAGTACGGGTGCAATCTGTTTTTGTACAATTTCCTCACCTAAAAAATATTCGAGAAACTCACCAATCGAACTTTCTTTCGTAAACTGAGTGTTTGGAATTTCAGCATCTTGAAGAACACGACGCTTTCCTTCGTCCGAGATTAAAGTGCTCGCCATTAATGATTCTTCGCTCATTGGAATTCCAAAGGTTGAGCCAGCAGGAATTGCATGAAGCTCATTATTCGTATGAATATATGAAATACCTGTTTCATTATAGACTAATTCAGATTCAAAATTTAGTTCACGAACCAATTCTAGTATGCCAGGATATCTAGCAACCATTGAATCAGCACCTGTTTCCATTATGTACCCTTGATCATAAACAGTATGCATTTTTCCACCTAAATATGGATTCTTCTCCACTAGTACTAAACGTGCATCAACATTATTTTCCTTTAGTATTTTGTTCAGGTAATACATTGTGCTCACACCTGTAATACCCCCACCTATTACCGCTACTGTTTTCATATACACAACTCCTCTTGTGTCTTTGTATCTTTAGTATAATCCTTTTTTGACATTAATAAGTGTGACTTCTATTACAAATTTAGTAATTTGCCCATATTTTGTAGGTATAATAATATAAAAAAATCCATCAGTTTAGAATTTCTCACTGATGGATCTTCAAGCTTTCTATCTATTCAACATGTTTTAAATAAACTTCCCCTAATATTTCTTTTGCTTCATAACTTTCTTTAGACAGCTCTTTTTCAACATATGATTGAACCTCCGATTGCTCTAAATCATACATTACTTCTATTTCTTTTGAGAATAAAAGTTTTTCTTTGTTTAATAATTTTGAAAGAGAAGGTTGTGATTTTGGTTGTATATCATCCTTACCCAATACTTGTTTTAGTCCTTCTACATAGTATTCGAATGGGCGACCACCTACAATTTTGACACCTTTGTTTTCTTCATTGACCATGATAATAGTAGGGAAGCCTCTAGCTCCTAAACTTCTTGTAAGAGTAAAATCTTCGTTCAATAACAGTTGGCCATTTCCTTGCTCTGCTTCATTAACGATTGCTTCACCATCTAATCCAAGTTTGTTTACAATATCTATCAGGACAGATTGATCTGAAATATTTTGATTAAATGCAAACAATTCTTCTCTCATACGGCGTAAAAATTGCAATGCTATTTCATCGTTATGCTTTTGCTGAATTACTTTGAACACTCGTGATGGTGGATATGAGGATTGAACTGGATTATCAATCATTAATGAACCATCAATTGGCATTCTTGAATGTTCTCCAACTTCTCTCCAATGACCTGCAACATCTGCTGGTTTAAAAATCCCATTTGCCGGATCAATTGGTCCATCATGCCACTTCTCTAATAACCCACCCATAACGGCTTGGAAGTTAAAATAGTCACCATATTGCTCAACAAAACGGCCTAAAACAGGTTCAATCGCCCAGCAATGAGAACAAATTGGGTCTGTTACATAGTATAGGTTTATAGTCTTTTTTGGTTGATTAAAATCGATTACTTCTAATTCTTCCTCACCAGACACCCCGCACACACCCGTTTCTAAATCACAAATCATTTGATTGTTCTTCAATTTACCTTACCCCTTTACTATAAAAATGTTTATTTGTTTATTTACTAACTGCTTACAATTACAGTTTAAGGGGTGATAAAAACAAACAACACCAATAGTTCTTTCAATCTGTTGTTTATCCAACAAATTAAAGAAAGTGTTTAAAAAGTATAGATTAAAAAAGGAGGCGCATTACGCTCCCCCTTCGATAGTCATTATTTGATTTTCAGCTTGCAATCTCCACTTTTTTGCTTTTTCTGGATTTTTTTTAACGTCTATGCCTTTTTCGTAAATTCTAGCAATGTTAATTTTGGATTGTAAGTCGCCAAGAAGTGATGCTTGTTTATAAAAATTAAGTGCTAACTTCCCGTTTCTTCTGACATCAATTCCATTTTCATAAATAAAGCCAAGGTTAAACAATGCATCTACATGATAAACCTTTGCTGCTTTTTCGAACCATTTAACTGCGAGCTTGATGTCTTGTTCTTTCCCACATAAACCTTCAAGGAAAATGGTTCCCATTCTGTATTGCGCTTCTTCATCACCTATTTGTGCCGCCTGTAAATAATACTCAAAAGCCAATTCTTCATCTTCTTCTATGCCTATTCCCTGCTCATAGATAATTCCTAAAGTAAACATTGCCTCGGGAACGCCATGCTCAGCTGCAAATGTAAACCACTTAAGAGCTGCAAGTTCATCCACTTCTACCCCTTCGCCATTGAAATACATATCAGCTAGGTTATTCGCAGCATCAGCATGACCTTTCTCAGCTGCCTTCTTATAAAGTTTAAATGCTTCTTCATAATCTTCTTCCATAAATTCACCATCGATATAACAATTAGCTAATAAATACTGTGCTTCTGTATTTCCCCTTGAAGCTGCGCTTTGTAACCAAAATAAGTAACCGTCGTACTTGGTTAATTCCTTATATATTTTAGCTACTATTAACATTGCATCTTCATCACCAGCTCTAGCTAAATCAAGTTGAATTAAAATATCACTTATTTGCAGGTCATTAAGTGAACAATCTGATTCTGTTAGTAATTGGATTAATAATTCTTTATTTGCGTACAAATAACACACACCTTCATTCGGTTTGTAGTAGGAATGTAAGTTTACTTATCCCCATCTGCACTTTTATTTCCCGTATAGTACTCGACTAAATAATTTTTAAATTGTGTTGCAGCTGGCGATAAATAGCGGCCTTTCGCCCAAGCCACACCAATTTTCCTTTCACAAATGGGGTCTGTTACACTTATTTTCTTTACATTATATTCATTTAATCCTTTAATATTTGGAATTAACGAAACACCTAAGCCCGCTCCAACGAAACCTGCAACCGTATGCATTTCCTCACCAGCAAACGTTGTATTAGTTGTAACTCCGGCTTTCTCCAAAAAATGATCTACAATTTGACGTAAGGCATTTCCGCGCTTTATAGAGATAAACTGTTCATCTTTTATTTCTTCAAGTCGTATTGTATTGCGATTTGCAAACTGATGATTATTTGGCACAATAACAAATAGTTCTTCACTCCAAAGCTCTACCCACTGTATATCCATTATTTTTGACTGAATTTTTTGAGATAAACATAAATCAAGATTTCCTTCTTCTAGTCCTTTTAATAAATTATAGGAAGAACTTTGAGTTAACGTAAATTTCATGTTTGGGTACTTTAATGGAATGTGCGCCATTAATTCTGGCACAACAGCCATTCCTAACGTATGGATAAATCCGAAGGAAACTTCACCAAACCCTGGTTTTATGATTTCACTTATTTCTTCTTTTGCTTTTTCAAACTCATCTAAAATAATATCTACACTTTCTAGAAATAGTTTTCCGTAACGGTTTAGACATATCGATCTTCCTTGACGATCAAAAAGCGGTACTCCTAATTCTTGCTCAATATTGGCAATAGATTTACTCAATGCTGGTTGTGAAATATTAAGTTTTTCAGCCGCATGTGTCATATGTTGCATCTCGGCAACGGTTTTAAAATATTCTAACTGCTGAATTTCCAATTAAATTACCTCTTTCAGATTAATAACCATTTGGAATCGATATGATAAATATAATAAATTGTACTTATGTATGGTTACTACTATAATAAGCATTAATATCAAGTTTGCATACCAAATTTTTTATAAAAACACAACCACTTTTGGTTAATTTTCATTTCTTTGACACGAAATATTGATAATTAAAAGGAGTTACAATAAATGAAAATCATCCCGCCAAAACCATTTACTATAGAAACTGGTAAACGTGCAGTTCTATTACTTCATGGTTTTACTGGCAATACGAATGACGTAAAACGTTTAGGTCGTTACTTATCAGAACGCAATTACACGGTTCATGCACCATTATATAAAGGTCACGGTGGAGATCCTGAAACACTTATCAATACAGATCCAATCGAATGGTGGAATAGTGCTGTAGAAGGTTATGATTATCTCCGTAGTCAAGGTTATGAAGAAATTGCAGTTGCTGGTGTTTCACTTGGAGGAATTTTTTCACTAAGACTTGGTGAAGAACGACCAACAAAAGCAATTGTAGCAATGAGTGCACCCGCTATTGCAAAAAGTGTAGACAGCTTGCAAAGTCGTATCGTTGATTATGCGATTAAATATAAAAAATTATCTGGCACATATGACGAACAAAATGACAGTCCTTTAAAAGTTGCTCAATACGTTCGAATGCCATCACTTCAGTATCTTCAAGGTATAATAAATGATACAAGTTCAAAATTTGATACTATCCAAACGCCAGTTCATATTTTGCGTGGATTAAATGATGATGAGTATTACTGCGAAAGTGCAGATTTAATATATAATTCAGTAAAATCTCGAATTAAATCAGTTAAAAGTTTTATTAATTCAGGTCACATTTTAACTTTAGATAAAGAAAAAGAACTTGTATTTGAAGAAGTTTACCGATTCTTTGAAAGTCTAAAATGGAACGATTAATTTTTTGATAAATTTTAAATTTTCTGTTTAAAATTTATATAATTGGCTACATTAGTATTGTATCCCCTAGCAAATTCCCCAATTTGCTATAAAATAAATGTCCTTTGTGGCATTACATCCCTATAAAACAAGCTACATTTAAGATTCCCCGTCTTAAATAGTAGCTTGTTTTTAATTTAGTTCATTTCGCCTCGGTGCTTTCAAGCCACGGAAAAAGTGAAAACTAGTACTTGAATGAATCATAGTATTAAGTATTAGTGCACCTTACCATACTTTCCAGCGCCACCAACATCTATTGTTAATTTCCCTTTTCGAGCATGATCGATTAGTTTTGCAATCTTTCCTGGTATAACCTCTTCTAGTTGTTCCAAAGTGACAAAATGCAATATATTCATTTCGGTGCCAAAAGCATTTAACATTCGTTCGATCATTTTAGGGCCAACTCCTGGAATAAAATCTAATGGAACTTGATGAATATACGATGGTCTTATGCGTGTTGGGATTTCTAAATCAGATAGTTCTTCTATGCGAGTTGAAACACCTTTAATAAATTGATGGCTACCACATTTTCTGCAAACTGACTCTCCCGGAATTAATGGCTCACTACAATTTGCACACGCTGTTGAATGGTACTTTCCTAACAAAGGATTCAGACCATAATTAGCGATAATTTTTCGACCTTCTGCTTCTTTTAATGCAAGATGTAACTCTTGAAAAGTTGCATCCTGCAATTGAATTTTTTGATATTCTCGAGCTAATTTTCCGAGCGAATGTGCATCCGAATTTGTAACAAATGTATACCGTTCCAATTCTCCTATTCTTTTTACCATTTCTGAATCAGAACTCAATCCAAGCTCAATTCCATCTATTAATATTGGGTCAAATACTTCTGTTAAGCTACTGATAACGCCTTTTCCATATAAACTTTTAAAAGGTGTAAAAACATGCGCAGGAATAAATAGTCCACCCAATTCCTTTACCTTCTTTTGTAATGTAATACCCTCACAATAGATTCTTTGTGAACTGAGTTGAATATTTTTTAATTTGAAACTCATCCAATGAGAAAATTCCTTTATTAAATCTAGGGTCGGAAAGTACGCCAACACATGAATTGGTCCGTGACAATTTTCATCATAGATTTCAATTTCAGACCCAGGGATCAGGGTTGTATTTTGATATCGTAGTCCGCCCTCTGGTAATTGAACTATTTCACCTTTTTCTATTAGCCCTTCTATTTCCAAGATTACTTCAGGAGAATGGCAATCAATTATGCCGATAATGTCTAAGCCTTTTTGGGAGCTTGCAGTATCAAGTATATTTTTAAGCGTAAGATTTCTACTCCCTGTTATTTTTACAGGCTTACCACTTTCTGTCCTACCAATATGAATATGTAAATCCGAAAAATAATGTTTCATAAGTAGTCCTTTCAGCTTTTAAGTATTTGTCTGTTAGTGTGTCTCATAAAATTAGAAAAACACATCTCGACCCAAATAGGTCGAGATGATGTATTTCTTATGCTTATTTCTTTAAAAACTTATACTTTCCTATCCGCTAATAAAAAACCTTAAAATTTAGACTTCATTCCTAAATTTTAAGGTCTGTTATTTATAGTTTAAATCTGCTTACTAATTGATGCAATTCTTCTGATATCTTGCCCTGGTAACAGGTCGACCTCTTAAAGTTATTAATTAATAAAAAATTCTCTAATTTCTTCAGAAAAATAATATATAATATCTTAAATCTGATTAATTTGTCAGTTTATACTCTTTAACTGTACCTGTATGATATTTGACTTTTAAATATAAATTAGTGAAATCATCGCTTAAGTTAAATGTAGTTAAAATCTGTATGATAATTTCACTTTCATCTGTGTTTTCATCAAAGTTTAATTCTTCAAAGTTTTTAATCAGGCTATTCTTTGCATCTTCGCCAGATAAGTGCACATCATTTACTTCGTCACTTATTTCAGCAGTAATCCCTTTCTCATCGTTCACATATCCAACTTCAAATGAAATATCGTTAGCATACTGTACATTCAATTCAAAATTTGTATACTGGGTTAATGCGCTAATTTCCTCCTCTCCATTGTCTTTTACTTCTATCCGTTCATTGGCATGCTGGTTATTTACTGCTTCTGTATCTTCTTGTGTTATTTCCCTGTTGGCTTCTTCTGTGTTTTGTTTCTCATTTGTTGTCGTATTACACCCGTATATAAAAAAGATAATAAAGCATAAGGTTAACATTCTGGATTTTTTCATAAAATTTAACACCCTCTTGTAAAAACTAAATCAATTTCATATATTTTCTCCAACAACCTTGTTTTTATCCTCGTTAGCCATTAAACATAAATATCAAATAAATAAAAAAACCATCTGCATTAAATAGATTGCAGATGGTTTTATTTTCGCTACGCTTTTTTCTTAATAGGTTCTTTTCGTTTTCTTGTTGTTGGCATTTTACGTGTTTTATCTAGTGATGCTTGTAATGCTGACATTAAATCCGTCATATCTGAAGGAATTTTCGCTTCCTTTTCTGAAGCAGAAACTGTAAGCTCACCAGACTTTTTCTTTTCAATTAATTCTAATAATGCAGTTCGATAATCATCCTGATACTTTTCCGGATCAAACTGATCTGTAAGTTGCTCAATCAGCATAAGAGCAGTATCCAATTCTTTTTGAACGATATTTTCCTCACTCGGAATATTTGGCACTTCTTCCGAACTTCTAACCTCATCTGGAAAATGAATCGTTTCCATTAATAATGTATCTTTGTAAACACGTACAATTGCAAGTTGCTCTTTGGAACGAATCGTTATTTTTGCCACGCCTATTTTTCCCGATTCTTGAAGTGACTTTCGTAATAGTGAATAAGCTTTTCCACCACCACTGTCAGGTGAAAGGAAATAACTTTTTTCAAAGTAAATCGGGTCGATTTCCTCTAATTTCACAAACTCTACAATTTCAACTGCTTTATCTTCATTTTCTTTTCTTAGATTTTCTAATTCTTCATCATCTAGAACGACAAATTTGTTTTTTGAGTACTCATATGCTTTCACAATTTCTTCATTTTTTATTTCCTTATCGCAAACGGGGCATACTTTACTATAGTTAATGGGGCTATTACACTCCTTATGCAATTGCCTTAATTTAATATCTCGATTTTCTGTTGCAGTGTGTAGCTTTATAGGGATATTCACCAAGCCAAAACTAATACTGCCCTTCCAAACTGTATGCATTACTTCACCTACTTTTTTCTTATTATCTGTTGTTTTAGTTCTTCTATGTATAAGTAAACGAGATATCCAAAAACTAAAGAAAAAAGAGGTTTTGTAATTGAAACCAATGCTTTTAACCGCTGCAGAAGAAATTCCATTAAGCAATGAATGGAATTATGAAACAAAATATGACGGCTACAGATGTTTATTGTATTGGGATCAAAAAGGCATTAGATTAGTCAGTCGAAACCAAAATGAATTAACTCATTTATTTCCAGAAATTGTATCATCTTGTGAGAAATACAGTAATATTATTTTTCCATTACTTCCATTAGTACTTGATGGTGAAATATGTTACTTAACAAACCCTTTTAAAAGTGAATTTTCAATTGTTCAAACACGAGGGAAAATGAGAAACGATGATGTGATACTAAAAAATGCAAATAGATTTCCTTGTCATTTTATTGCCTTCGATCTTGTTCAATATAAAGGGTTTGATATTTCCCAATACCTTCTTTGCGAAAGAAAGAGCTTATTAAAGTCTCTTTTTGAAACAATCGGTGCTCCATTATCAGTTAGAAATGATAAATATGAATTACTACAGGTAATCGAAGTATTTAAGGAAGAACAATTAGTTTGGGAGAAGGTTAAAAAATATAACGGAGAAGGTGTCGTTGCAAAAACGATGAACAGCCTATGGGAAAGTGGTGTTCGCTCTAAGCAATGGCTAAAACTAAAAAACTGGCGCTATATAAAAGTTCTACTTACAAAGTATGATAAGGAAAATGGTTATTTTCATGGTTCAATTTATAAAGATTCTTCGCTAATTGAAGTTGTTATTTTTAAACATGGACTTTTAGACAATGAAATAGACACTTTAGTTTCATTTTTCCAAGAAAACGGACGACAAATTACTTCAGAAGTATGGGAGTTAGAACCATCAATTTGTGTAGAAATTGCTTGTATTGATTTTGATGGAAAAAAGTTAAGAGAGCCTAGATTTCATAAATTTCTTTTTGATATTAATCCTGAAGAAGTCAACTGGCGCACAATGCAAAGATCACTCAATCCGATTCCTGAAGTTGTTCAAGTTACTCATCCGGATAAACCAATATTTCCAGCATCAAACTTGGAAAAGGATGATTATCTACTCTATTTACAACAAATCGCTCCTTATCAACTTCCTTTTTTAAGGAATCGTTTGCTTACAGCTATCCGCTTCCCACATGGGGTTCCAGGTGAAAGTTTCTATCAAAAAAATGCACCGGATTATACACCTGACTTTGTGCAGACCAAACTACATGATGAGATTAATTATATCGTTTGTAACAATGTCGAGTCATTACTATGGTTGGGGAATCAACTTGCTATTGAATTTCATATACCATTTCAAACGATCGATACTGATTTTCCGACAGAGATTGTTTTTGATTTAGATCCACCTTCTGTAAACGAATTTTCATTAGCAATAGATGCTGCTTTAAAAATGAAGGAGATTTTTGATCAATTTCAATTACAATCTTTTGTGAAAACATCTGGTGGGAAAGGTCTTCAAGTGTATATTCCCATTCCTAAAAATGCCTTCTCCTACGAAGATACACGAATTTTCACTGAGTTTGTTTGCATGTTTTTATGTATGGAAAATCCGGATAAGTTTACAACAGAGCGTTTAAAAAAGAACCGGCATGGGAAGTTGTACTTAGATTATGTACAACATGCAGAAGGTAAAACGATCATTGCACCTTATTCTACAAGAGGAAATGAGCTTGGATGTGTCGCAACACCACTAAGATGGGAAGAAGTTACACAAAAGTTGAGACCAGAACTATTTACAATACCTACTGTTTTAGAAAGAGTTAAAAAAGAAGGGGACCCATTTTTACATTTTAGAGAAGTGGGGGAAAAACAAGATTTCGACGTCGTACTTACGAATTTAAAGAAATTAATCGCAGAAAGAAATTAGCCTTCACCTTGATGAATTGACCCGTTTATACGTGGTCTATTCAAGGTGAAGGTTTTTAATTTAGACGATATTTATTTAATAAGGTTGTGGTCTTTTTATTGTTTGTTGACTTGTAGAATTGCTTTAATAAAATGATGATAATAATTACATCAATTAAGTCCCCACCATAGTACATAATCATTCCGCCAAGCTCTGCTTCAAGTTTGGAGACACCCACTGGAGGATTTGCATAAACCCATTTAGATAAAATACTATGACCTGCCATATAAAAAATAATCATAACTGAACGCAACATATAAGACGTACGATGTGGTGTTGGGTCAATATAAATAATTGAAATTGTAAAGACATAACCCGCTAAAAATATGTGTACATGTACTAATATTGCTAGAAGCATTGAGTGATGCATTGCTTCAAATAAATTCGTTGTATATAAAACCCATAAACCACCTAGATTTAACAAGGTCGCAATTACTGGATGGCTAATTGTTTGTAAGTATCTACTTTTTAAAATTTTACTTACCTTTCTAGCATAGAGCACTGGAACCGATCGAAGCAGTAATGTCATCGGAGCTGAAAGGGTTATTAATAGTGGCGCTAACATACCAAGCAATAGATGACTATACATATGGTAGACAAAATTAGAATGAGACTGTTCAGCTATTGGTCCGACTATTGAAAGAGCGACAAAGATAACGCCAGTGATAAATAAAATCGTTCGGTATAGTGGCCATTTTCGATAGTTTTGATTAGAATGTTGTACAGCTTGGACATAAAAAATGATTATTGCTATAAATGGAATGAGCCATAGTATTATTTCGTAGCTTATTGGATGATTATGCAATTTTCCCGTCACTCACTTTTACTTTCGTTTCTTTTGCACTTTTAAGGATTGTTAGTCCAATGACAATCATGATTGCTGCAATTACATTCCAAACTAAATCGTAGTAAAATATTTCAACATTGTACCGAATTTGATGGAGCCTCATTAATTTATGTTGAATGATTCCGTCATACAATTGAAATACCCCAGCACCTAAAATATACGCTCCAAACCATCTTTTCTTTTGCCAACTATTCCTTCTTCTTAGATCCCCCACCATAAATAAGGCCGCTACTGTCGCAAACCAACTAAATGCATGAAATAGTCCATCTGAAACTAACCCTACACTCGTTGTCGACTTATCATAAAAATGATGCCAATGAAGTAGTTGATGAAATATAGTTTCATCAATAAAAGCAACTGCTCCCAACCCAAACAATATGCCAGACCAAAAATTAATTGAGTCAATCGTGCGTTTTGATGTTCTCATCTTATCGATCCTCTTTCTATTTCTTTTACCATTAATTTCATCTTCACCATGAATAAGGATTTTTATAATAGTCATTTACAACAAGTGTAAATTCAAGTAAAGCTTTTGAATTGTTGCTATCAGCAGGTGCCATTTTAAGTTTGTTTCTTGCGGATATTAGAAAAAATCAGCACGTTATTAGAAAATTTGAAGGTGTTATTAGAAAAAATCGCATACTTATTAGAATTTCATTCAGATTTCCACTTGTTTCCTGCGATATTAGAAAAAATCAGCACGTTATTAGAAAATGTGCAGGTGTTATTAGAAAATATACAACATACTTATAGAATTCCACTCCACATCGATTCCCCATGTAGAGAATCTATAAAATAGAGTAGGGTGACCATTTTCATGGCCACCCCCTCATCAAACCGT
>NZ_JPVN01000027.1 GCF_000772945.1 Ureibacillus manganicus DSM 26584 | reverse complement strand
CCTTGTTTTCATTCTGTTTTGTCTCATAGAGCGCCTCTATTGGACAGTTCACCCTTGTTTTCAATTCGTTTTGTCTCATAGAGCGATTCTATTGGACAATTCTCCCTTGTTTTCATTCTGTTTTGTCTAATAGAAGGCCTCTATTGGACAGTTCACCCTTGTTTTCATTCTGTTTTGTCTCATGTAGCGCTTCTATTGGACAGTTCACCCTTGTTTTCAATTCGTTTTGTCTAATAGAAGGCCTCTATTGGACAGTTCACCCTTGTTTTCATTCTGTTTTGTCTCATGTAGCGCTTCTATTGGACAGTTCACCCTTGTTTTAGTTCTGTTTTGTCTCATAGAAAACGCTTCTATTGGACAATTCACCTAATTTAAGCGTAACCTTTTGTCCATTATTGCCTGTTAAATGGACAGCTTTTTCAAATTGCAGTATTAACAACTCACTGAAATAACTCTTTTTTACTTCTTACTCAACAACGCTTGCTGCAATTCATATAAAATATTCATTGCTTGAATTGGGCTTGTCCCCATAATATTTAGTTTTTCAAGTTGTTGTAAGACCTCACGCTCAGCATCAGATACGACATCACTCTCTTCATCAGCTAGCGACGCACCTACTGATCCCGCAACCTCTTCTTCAAATAACGACAGTTGCAACTCAGAAGATTCCTCAACTTTATCCTTTATTTCCCCAATACTTCCACGACTTGATGATTCGAACTCCTCTAACAACACACGAGCACGCTCAATGATTGCTTCAGGCATTTCTGCAAGCTGTGCAACATGGACACCATAACTCTTATCAGCCGCGCCTTTTTTCACTTTATGCAGGAATACCACTCGACCGCCCTTCTCCGTTGCACTTACATGCACGTTTTGCAATCTCGCCAACTCATCTTCTAATGCAGTCAATTCATGATAATGTGTCGAGAACAATGTGTTCGCACCAATTTCATGATGAATAAATTCCATCATCGATTGCGCCAACGCCATTCCATCGTAAGTCGAAGTTCCCCGGCCGATTTCATCGAACAATAGTAAACTGCGCTCCGTTGCATTCGTAATGGCATGCTGAGATTCTAACATTTCCACCATAAACGTCGATTGGCCTGCAGCAAGGTCATCTGCTGCCCCAATACGCGTAAAGATTTGATCGGTAATAGGCAACACAGCTTCATTAGCAGGAACATAACAGCCCATTTGAGCCAGCACTACAATCAGTGCCACCTGGCGCATGTATGTACTTTTCCCCGACATGTTTGGTCCAGTGATCAGCATCATATTTTTATCTTCTGTTAAGATACAATCATTTGGCACATAGGTTTGCTTATGTAACATTTTTTCAACTACTGGATGGCGACCATTGACGATTTTCAAAGCTCGCCCAGAATGGAATGTCGGCCTTACAAATCGATATTTTTCTGAAACTACAGCAAAACCAATATACACATCAAGCTCACTAATCGCTGAAGCTAAAGCTTGTAAACGAGGAATAAATACCTTAATTTCCTCACGCAATGCAACAAATAAATCATATTCCAATGCTAAACTTTGTTCTTCTGCATTTAGAATGATCGCTTCTTTTTCTTTCAACTCTTCTGTGATAAAACGTTCGGCATTGGCCAATGTCTGTTTTCTCGTATAACGCGATAAATCTACGTTTCCTAATTGAGATTTCGTAATTTCGATATAGTAACCAAAGATTCGGTTATACCCTATCTTCAAGTTTTTAATCCCTGTTATTTCACGCTCTTTCTGCTCTAATGAAGCAATCCAATCCTTGCCGTTGCGGGATGCATAACGAAGTTCATCAAGCCTCTCATCATAGCTATCACGAATAACATCCCCCTCCTTCACGGCGATTGGCGGGTTATCTGTAATCGCTCTTGCTAACAATTGCTCGACCTCAACACAAGTATCTAACCCCTCTCCAAGGGCACTAAGTGTCTCTTTTCCACTCTCCATCAACTGCTCACGAATCATAGGCACTTGTCGTAATGACTCACGTAACTGCGCTAAATCACGGCCGCCTACATTTCCAAAGGCAACGCGCCCCGCCAAGCGCTCTAAATCGTAAACACTTTTCAGAAGTTCTCTTAGTTCATTGCGAATAAAAAATTCATCAAGCAAATCCGTCACAATGTTTAACCTTCCATTAATGCCATTTTCGCTTGCTAAAGGTTGGTGTAACCATTGTTTTAATTTACGACCACCCATTGCAGTAACCGTTTCGTCTAACAACCATAATAGAGTTCCTTTTTGGTCGCCACCACGAATAGATTGCAGCAACTCTAAATTACGTTTTGAGTTTGAATCAATTCGTAAAAACTGTTTTAACTCTGTATATGTGAAAGGCTGAATATGAGATAACGAACGCATTTGGGTTCTTTCAATATATTGCAGCAAACTTTTGGCAACACCTTGCAAAGCTTCAGGTAAATGAATTAAATACGGACCAGCCTGTACCTCATCCATTTCTTCTTTTTCTATAGAAAGAACAATCCCCAATTGGCTTGCTTGCTCAGCCAGTAAAATTTGTAATTGTTCCGTTACTACGATTTCGCGAATATGGTAAGTTTGTAGCTGTTGCAGAAGTGACTTTATTCCACCTTCGATGATTGAACTATTTGCCTCCCCTGTAGAAACGTCTAAATAAGCAAAGGCAAAAGAATTTTCACTTAACTGCTCGGCACTTGCTATATAATGGTTAGTTTTTCCATCAATCGTTTTACCTTCTGTAATGGTACCAGGTGTGATGAGTTGTACTACCTCGCGCCTTACAACACCTTTTGCTTGCTTCGGATCTTCGGTTTGCTCGCAAATTGCCACCTTGTAACCTTTCGAAACAAGGGTCTCGATATATCCTTTTGCAGAATGATATGGTACACCGCACATTGGTATGCGCTCAGGCGTTCCTGCATCGCGCCCTGTTAACGTGATTTCTAAAATTTGTGATGCTTTCACGGCATCATCAAAAAACAACTCATAAAAGTCTCCTAGTCGATAAAACAAGAAAGCATCTTCATACTCTGATTTAATCGATAAAAATTGTTGCATCATTGGTGTGTAGGTTGTCATACTTTTTCCCTCTCTTAACTACCCCAAACGTAAAACTTGAGGAAAATTCTCGTAAATTATAATCTATATATGTTCATTAGAACGTTCATTTTTATGTTATAAAAGAATCGCCACTTTGAATGGATTATACGATTTCTCCATAATACTATATTTTATTATATCAAAAGAAGAAAAAAGAGCGCCTTTTAAATCTACATTTTGGCGTAGAAAGGCGCTCTCAAAAATTATCTTTTACGAAACGAAGATGATTCGTCATTATTGCTGCTAGATGATGAGCTAGAAGAACTTGAAGAAGATGAGCTAGAAGATGATTCGTCATCGTCTCCATGTTGGAATTTCCATTCTTCTTCGAATTCAATTGGGTGAACAGAAACTACTACTTTTGTTTCACCGATCACTTCTACTAAGTATTCACGTTCGATGACAACATTGAAGCAGTCACCGTTTTGTGTAATAATCGCTTCGATACAGTTAGGTTGTTGCAACACGCGAACCTTTACATCATCAGAATCGATCACATCTTCATCACGATAATGTAATTTTACTCTGTCTTTGTAGTTAATTGTATCTGTGTAAACCGCAGTTTTTGTATGGTTATTATATGCATACCATACGTTTACATCGAATTTACCAGTAATCTCAACATATTTCCCATGTTTTTTTGCATGGTAGTGGTGGTTAATCACCCAGCACCCTAGAATACTTGTTGGTGTATGTGGTGGACGTAATACTTCACTCGATTCAGTTCTCTTTTTCCCTTTAGCAACAACCGCTTTTGTCACGATTTGACGCAAACGTTTCAATTTGTTTCCTCCTTTATACTAGTCGACCTATGATATGCGACATGTGCCTAATTGGTGAAATGAAAGAAAGAATAAATTTAGGCACAATCCCTATTAAAAATAGCGCGTTAAATTATGGTACGCGATTTTTAATAATAGATGTTGAAGCATCTCTTTGGGCTATTCACATGATGTATTGTATGCAGCAAGGTGAAATATGGTTTTTCTTTTTTGAAAAATTATTGGAGGAAATTTAAACAGTATATGATAGGAGAAAAGATAAAAAAAGCACCTTCACTTGTTTTTCAGACTAACAAGTGACGATGCTAAAAGTTTTTTACAAATTAGATAAAATAGGTGACATTTTAACTTAGTGGTTCATTTTTCAATTTTTGAATTTCGTGTTTACGACGTTCGTTCTTTTCTTGTAGATGTTCTAATTCCTCTTTACCCGCATAATCCATATTGATTTCTGCGATTTCCATATTTTTTTCAATATTTTTGATCATTTCCTCTTTCGGAATGAAATCCTTATTCGTTTTTTGAACTTTTCGTTGCGGATTTTGTTTCATTCAAAAAACCTCCTATCCATTTTTGTTTCACCGTTAGTTTGTTATTCTATGGTTGATTTATACTTCATTTCAAAGATTGGCTATGTATTTTAAATTTCTTATAAAAAATTAAAGACCAGAGCCATTTGCCCTAGTCTTTGAAGGTGTTCATTATTAGTTGTATAGCGACGGTTTTTTTTAATTAGTAGTAGTTTTTAGCAAAAGCAGTACCAACAATAATTAAAAGAATGAACAATACAACTAATAAAGCGAAACCATTTCCTTTATTATCATACGATCCACCTACGAAGTTTGATGACATAATTCTCACCTCCCGTAACATTATTAAATTATGTCGAGTTTCTAAAAAGAACTGGGTCATAAACGGGAAAAATGAAAAAAAGTTTTTGAAAATAAAAAGGCTATCTTGAACAAATTTCAAGATAGCCTAAATTATTAAATATAAAATTAACTACAGCTTCCTGGCTGGCTATTGCGAACTTTCGAGCCTGTTTCGCCTTTTAACACATCGCCGCCTGTAGATTCGATCACTTCATCTGTTACACTATTTGCAATTGCGTTTGACACTAATTGCAATAAATTGTTTACTTCGTATTGAGATTGCTTGAATTCTTGCACGATTGGAAGCTCGTCAATCTCTTGTTCGATTTTCTCAATTTTTTCTTCAATTAACTTTAACGCTCTTTCTTTCCCAAGATGTTGGAAGTTTACCGCTTGCTTTTGTAATGTTTTTAAACTTGCGATTTTTTCACGAACGAATTGGTTGTCGTTAATTTGTGCTTCTGCTTTTTTGAAAAAATCAACTTGTTCTGTATTCGCGATCATGTGTGCGATTTCTTTTGCTTTTTCTACGATTTCCTCTTTTGTATATAACTTTGTCGTCATTATACTTCCACCTCATGTCGTTTTACTACTTCAACAAAATCCCCGCGTAAAGAATACGATTTTGCATCTGTAATTTTTACCTTCACAATGTGACCGATTAATTCTTTCGGTCCTGCAAAGTTTACTAATTTATTGCGACGTGTATAACCTGCTAGCATGTCATCACGTTTTTTACTTGTTCCTTCAACTAGTACTTCTACTTCTTGACCATCATAATTTTTAAGTGCAGCGGCTGAAAACTCTTCCACAACTGCATTTAAACGTTGAAGTCGTTCTTTTTTCACTTCTAATGGAACATTGTCTACCATTTTTGCAGCTGGTGTCCCTTCTCGTGGCGAATAAATATAAGTGAATGCCATCTCAAAGCCAACTTCACGGTATAAATCAATTGTTTCCTGGAATTGTTCTTCTGTTTCATTTGGATAGCCAACAATTATGTCAGTCGTTAATGCGACGTTTGGCATCGCTTCTTTAATTTTGCGAACTAAATCTAGGAAATGTTCACGTGTATATTTACGCGCCATAATTTTTAAGACATCGTTAGATCCAGATTGAACTGGTAAATGAATATGTTCTACAAGGTTGCCACCTTTTGCTAACACTTCGATTAAGTGATTATCGAAGTCGCGAGGGTGACTTGTTGTGAAACGGATTCGCGGAATATCAATTTTGCGTAACTCATCCATTAAATCGCCAAGACGATAGTCGATATCTGTGAAATCTTTACCGTAGGCGTTCACGTTTTGACCAAGTAACATAATTTCTTGGTAACCATGTGCTGCAAGCTCACGTACTTCTTGAATAATTTCATCCGGACGGCGGCTACGCTCTTTTCCGCGAGTATAAGGAACGATACAGTATGTACAGAATTTGTCGCATCCGTACATGATGTTAACCCAAGCTTTAATCGAGCCATTGCGTTGTTTTGGAAGGTTTTCAAGAACGTCCCCCTCTTTTGACCAAACGTCAACAACCATTTCCTTCGACATATAAGCTTCTTTTAAAATGTTTGGCAGGCGGTGAATGTTATGTGTACCGAAAACCATGTCCACATGTTGGTATTGAGTCAAGATTTTATTCACAACTGACTCTTCCTGAGACATACATCCACAAACACCGATCAACAATTCCGGGTTTTTGCGTTTATATTTAAGTAAATAGCCAAGCTCTCCAAATACTTTGTTCTCCGCATTTTCACGAATAGCACATGTATTTAATAGAACAACATCTGTTTCTTCAATGTTGTCAGTTGGTTCATAGCCTAGCTCCATGAAGATACCAGCCATCACTTCTGAGTCATGCTCGTTCATTTGACAGCCATATGTACGAATGAAAAACTTACGCCCTTCGCCCATACCTTTGAATTCTTCTGGAATGGCAAAATCTTTATGATATTTTACTTCTTCTTTCCCACGTTTTTTTGCATCTTTTAAGGAAGGCGCTGTAATTACGCGCTCGAAATATTTGCTATAGTCTTTTTCAGTTTTGGAGTTGTCTGGTTTTGGTTGCTTCACTTGCTGACTTGCTACTCGTTGTTCTTCATTCATCGAACTTTTTTACTCCTTTCAAATGGGGTTCGAACTATTTTATTTTTATTTACATATGCATTTTGCGAATTTAGTTATGTAATTCGCGTTTTGCACATTCGAATTCCATTATATTATTATAACGACATTTACATAGAAAGAACAATAAAAGTAGTTGAAATTGTTATAAATTGATGAACTGTTCATAGGATTGTGGATCATTTTCTTTCAATATAGCAAGGAAAGTAAAACATAGCTGTACCACCGAATACCAGTTCATCTGATACTCCGCTTCAAATTGATGTTTTGGTAAACGGAGGACTGCTTGAAAAATGGTCTTCGGCTCAATGTCTTGTTCCTCAAGATATGTAAGAAATGCAAGAAATAGTTTGTGTTCCTGCACGGCTAGCGATTTTGTGTCAACTAGTTTATCAATATCTTGGGGATTTTTTAAAGTATTTGCTTTTTGAAACACTTTTGCGAGCTGTTCGTTTTGTTTCTGCTGTTTTATTTGAATAAAATCGATAATTTTGTTCATTTTTTGATACCTGCTTTGTGTTATATAAGTAGATTAATGAAGTGGATTCCGCTATTTTTGATGAAATATCCGCCAAACCCAGCGAAATATCCGCCAAACTTTTTGGGAAATCCGCCACTTTTTTCGGGAAATCCGACAATCCATTAATTTATAAGTGTTTCCAAATATTTTTTGGAATGTAATAGAGTCTCCCCCTACCTGAGTCCTTTGTAATCTTGTTTCATTCTAACTAATAGTTTATTCACTAAATTTGGACTATCAATCATAAAAAACTCCCGAAACTCTTTATTTGATATCCATTCATTAAAAAGTACTCGATAATCATGTAAACCCTGGTATAACGCTTCTTTCGTTACATTACCACAGGAGCAAACAAATTTGCCGCTTTGATAACGCATTGTTCCACCACAAATGCAAATAGCTCCTTTTCGAATCGATGGGATTTCAAACTTTGGTTTATATATGCCAGGAAGATACATTCGAATAAGTTCATCAGTCAATAATTCAAAGTGAATCTTTGCCATAAAAGGCTTCGGATACTTTAATAATAACTTGTTCACTTCAGTTCGCAAACCAATTGCATGAAAAATTGGAATTTCGTATGGTATTTTACCAATAACGGTTGATGGTTCTGCAATGACGACCGCTTTTTGAATTGGGACAGTTAAACCTAATCGTTCAACCACCCCTTCAATGAAATCTCCATTACGTTTTACTTGCTCGATTGGACTTTGAAAACTTTCAACCTCCCCTGATTTCTTTTTACTTAAAAACTGATGTTTTTCTTCCTCATACCAAATAAAACCAGAAATATTTTTAATTTCTAAAATTAAAATGAAATGCTCACACACAAATAACGTATCAAGTTGATGGTTGTTGGATTCATAGTTATGAAAGAGTATTGAATTTTGTGGTAATATCATTTCATTACATAGCGGATCTACCTTTATTTCACCACGAAATCCAATCTCTGCCCGTCTAAGCAGTTTTTCAATTAACTCACTCGGCGCCCTTCTATTTAATGCATCCAAAACAATAATTTTCGATGGAATGGTTCTCTCTACTAAATGCAAAAAACATCCCCCCTACTTCAATTATACTTAAAGTAAGAGAGATGAAAGATAATAAATGGTTATTATTGGAAATTAATAATTTGATGCGTTTTAATACATTCATTTATTTAATTTGCTTATTTTTTTAGCAAATTCCAAAGCATGACCACCATCACCGTGTATGCATAAAGTTTGTGCATTTAATTTTATTACTTTGTTTTGAACTGTCATGACTTCATTAGATAATATTATTCGACTAACATGTTCGAGCATCGCGTCTTCACCCTCAATAAGGGCATTATCAAAAGAGCGGCTTACCAATGTTCCGTCATCGTTGTAGTTGCGGTCGGAAAAGGCTTCTTCATAAACCGCTAACCCTTTGTCCTTTGCCATTTTGGCGATTAAACTTCCAGATAAGCAATAGAGAATTAAGTTCGGCCCTAGATCATACACAGCATCAATTACAGCTTGCGCCTTCACAGCATCGTTCGCACTTTGGTTGTACAGCGCACCGTGGGGCTTCACGTGATGAAGTTCCCCACCTTCGATGTCAACAAATGCCTTCAATGCGCCAACCTGATAGATCATCATGTTGTAAATTTCTTCAGGGGTGAACTCCATATTACGACGGCCGAAACCTTGAAGATCGGGATACCCAGGGTGAGCACCAATTTTCACATTATTGGTGATCGCGTGTCTAACTGTTTGGCGCATAATCATCGGGTCCCCCGCATGAAAACCACACGCAATATTAATAGAGGTTACATATCTTAAAATTTCTTGGTCATTTCCGACACGAAATGCTCCAAAACTTTCTCCCATATCGCAATTGATATCCATCGGCATAGTTAGTCCTCCATCAAACGAAACTGTATTTTATTGAACGTACGCAATTGAGCGACTTTGAATAAATCATCTTCATGCACGGTTCCAATGATTGGGTAACCCCCTACCGTTTGAGCATCGGCCATTAACACAATCGGATTCCCATTTGGGGGAACTTGTATTGTACCAAACTGAGTCGCTTCTGAAATGATTTCTCGGTTCTCTATTAAGTTTAATTTTTCCCCTTTGAAAAAGTATCCCATTCGGTTGCCACCTGTGTATTGAAAAGTGCTGTGGGACAATCGATCGCGACTTGCTGGTGTAAAGTGGTCAAAATGTGGTCCCTTAAAAATCCGCACCTGAACAATATAATCGAACCGCGGCCTATGGATCGGCATTAATCCACGGACAAATTGTGTCTGCTCTAACTCATGACCGTACAAAGTTCGACCTTGAGTAATCTCTTCTCCAATTCTCGCAAATGGATAAGTAGAACGACTCTGTAAGATGGACTCAGTCGCAACCCCTCCTTGTGGGATTACATAAAAAATAGATCCATTGTGGGAACCTTTTATTTTTAAACGATCACCCTTACAAAGCGAAAAACTTTTCCAACCATATAGTTGTACATCATTAATAAAAAAATCTCCATCTGCTCCGGTAATTACATATGTATGGTCACTTAATGCCTCAGCCTCGAATCCGCCATTGAAAATTTCTAAACAAACCGTATTTGGAGCATTATTTAATATTTTATTTCCCATTTCGAAAGAATATCGATCCATGACGCCCGATACAGGAATTCCGATTGCACGATAGCCAAACCTGCCACTGTCTTGCAAACTAGTATAAACGCCTTGGCGTATGATTTTGAGTAGAGGTTTCATTTTCTACACACTTTCTTGATTTATTTTATTAAACTCTTGTTTTGTAATTGAGTAAAATGCCACACGATTTCCCGTTTGTAATAGGGTTGGGTTTTCCCTCGTTACATCGAATAATTTATACGGTGTTCTTCCAATTATGTTCCACCCACCAGGTGATTCAATAGGGTAAATTCCCGTTTGATACCCACCAATTCCGACAGACGAGGCTTCTATTTGTTTTCTTGGGGTCTGTAATCTTGGAACGTGGAGACGCGGGTCCAATCCACCTAGATAAGGAAATCCAGGTAAGAACCCAATTAAATGGACAGCATATGGTGTAGACGTATGAATTGAAACGATCTCCTCATATGAGAGCTTAGTAAACTCCATGACCCGCTCCATATCAAGCGCAAATTCCTCATCATAGCAGACAGGTATTCTTACCACGCGAGAAATTAATGAAATATCATCATTAAAAGCAAGTTGAAATTCCCTCCACTCACTTTCAAGCTGTGCAATATCAATTGGCAATCTTTTCTTCAGAAAAGCTGTTACCGTAAAATAACCCGGCACTGTTTCAATCATGTTATTGCGGAATATTTTATGAATAAATTGATTAAACTGATTGACTGCTAGGAAATTTTGTTGAGAGATTTCCTGATGAAAGGCAAAACGAAGGGTGCGCTCACTAGTCCACATCACACTTGGAAAATCAATCATTTGCAACACGAACCGTTTCCTTTAAGCAAAGCTCAATACTTTGAATTAGATCTCGACGATTCCAACCAGGGATTCCACCATGTTGAATGGCTAACTCAAATGATGCTGGTATATGGATAAATCCAGCTAGGACATTCCCTTTCTCATTGGCATAAGCAAGAGATTCATACATAATGTTATTGCAAAGATACGTTCCAGCTGTATTGGAGATTTCAGCAGGGTAACCTTCTTTATTTAACGTTTCAATCATGCGTCTAATTGGTAAGTTCGTTAAATAAGCATCTGCCCCAGCTTCTTGAATCTTTTCATCAACTGGCTTAAACCCATTATTATCGGCTTCTCCATCTTTCACATTGATTGCGATTCGTTCCGGAGTAATTTTATATCTGCCACCAGCTAAGCCTAAGGAAATAATAATGTCTGGCTGCAATTCATCAATATGTTGTTTTAATTGAATAGCTGATTCGTTGAAATCTACTTTTAAAATACGTCCACAAATCTCGTAATCTTCTATTATATTTCCATTTAATGCTTCAACTATTTCCATTGTAGGATTTATTTTAAATTTTAAAAATGGTTCGAAACCTGTAAGTAATATTTTTTTCATTAAGTTCGCCTCAATTTTCATTAATATCGTGCTGTATTGGTTACATAGCCCTTTAAATTTTATAAATAATAACAAAAAAAGCTATTGTCATCAATAGCTTTCTGAAAATTACTAAAATTATAGCACTTACACTTTCTATATAAAAATATCACTATTTTACCGTAAATCTACGAATTGCATGGCTCAAAGATTGAATATTACGTGTAATTTTTTGAATTTCCTCATGCATTTCTTGGGTGGAGCTTAGTTGTTCCACGGTTGAGCTTGAAACTTGCTTGATACGATCGGCATTATGATCAAATAGATGACTTAGCTCAGTTGAATTATCTGCTACATCTTTTGTGTTTTGTTTGATTTGGTTAATTGTTGTAGAGACTTCTTCAATTTGTGGACCAATGCCATTTACGCTAGAGACGATTTGCTCAAACCTTGTGGCACTTTGGATTGTTGTTTCAAAGCCTACATGGACTGATTGAATTGCTTGAACCATGTATTCAATCGACATAGTTGAATCATTTTGTATTTGTTGGATGATGTTTTCAATTACTTTTGTCGATTGCACAGACTGGTCTGCTAATTTGCGTACTTCAGATGCTACCACGCTAAATCCTTTTCCGTACTCACCTGCACGCGCTGCTTCAATCGCGGCATTTAATGCTAGTAAAGTTGTTTGTTCAGCAATCGAATTAATGATTTGAATGACCTGGCCAATTTCTTTTGTATTGTTGGCTAAATCAAGCATTTTGTCGTTCGTTTTCTTTACTGCAAGCTCAATTTCATTCATTTTTTCCTTATGTTCTAATACAAACTGAACACCTTCATTGGCTTCATTTTCAGTTTTCTTCATGCTTTGATCTATTAATTGTACTTTTTCAGCAATGTATTCAATCCCAGTAAAGATTTCTTGAATAGCTGCCGTGTTCATCATTAATTGCTCAGCTGAACGTTCTGTTGATCTTGTTAAGTCCGTTGCATCGTTTGAAATGTGAATTGCAGCTTCCGTTGTCTTTTCAGATGCGTTTTGTAAACGCAGGTTTGAATCATCAACAGATGACGCGCTTTTTTGGACAGTCTTTAACAATTCTCTAACTTCTGCTGCCATTTGGTTATAGCTTCGCATTACTTCGCCAAGCTCATCCTTGGAATCATAAGTAGCCGATTTTGTAAAATTCCCTTGCCCAGCAGATATTAATAGTTTCTTCAATTCGCGGGTTGGAATATTGACTGCCCTTGTCCCACCAACAGCAAAATAAACAACGACCGCAATCATTACGAGCGAAACTGCAATGAGTAGAAAATAACCAAAGGAAATATCTTCCTTATACGCTTCAATCTGATCTTTTGCACGCTGCACAATATAAGCTTGAGTTTCCTCTGAAATAGCTAAAGTCTCAGCTATATTCTCTTGGGATAACGTGCTTTTTAAATTTTTTATGTATAACTCCATTTTCGAATCAAATTGATACGCACCTAAAGAACTATGTATTTCATTCGCTCGATCAAAATCCCCTTGATCTATCGCAAGATCGAAATCGGTAAATGCGTTCATGGCAAGTAGCCGTTGCTCGTACATTAATACCGAATTATTTTCCATTTTCCTTAAATAATCAATACTAAACACAGCAAGAATCACATTGGAGATGATACAAACAATCATCAGCATAATTAAACGATCTTTTACCTTAATATATCGTGATAGTTTCAATTGATGACGTCCCCTCTAAACACTCAGATACTATGAGAATATAGGAATAATTTAGAGTAGTTGTAAACAGAAGGTTAAGATATTGTTAATTTTTAATAATAAATCCCACTTGAAAAATTTAAGAAACTTAATAGAATGGATGTTAGAAGATTCTACCAATTATATGTGAGGATGTGAGATCTATTTGATATTGAAGATAAGGAATAAGTCTAGTGAATTGATGATGCTCGAATCACTAAACAATCGGATGAAATTATCAGAGAAAGACAAAACACATTTTTACAATCTTAAAAAAGGATTTGAAGGAGAGTTATTGTTTGATAGTTACTTGGAAAAGTTACAGGGTGACTGCCTTGTAATCAATGACTTACTTTTGAAAGTGAATCAGACTACATTTCAGATTGATTCCTTGATGATTACTTCAGATTGTATTCATGTGTTTGAAGTGAAGAATTTTGAGGGTGATTATTATTACGATGCGGAGAATGATAAACTTTTCCCGAAATCTCGTGCTGTTGAAATTGTGAATCCCCTCGCCCAATTAATGCGCACTGAAACGTTGTTGCGCCAGTTGCTCCAAAACCTCGGACAGGGATTACCCATTCAATCCGCTATTATTTTTGTTAACCCGCAGTTCATGTTGTATCATGCCCCAATGGATAAACCTTTTATTTTCCCAACTCAGATTTACCGCTTGATTGAAAAGCTCAATTCAAAACAATCGCGAATTACAAATAAACATAAAATGATCGCAGAAAAGTTATTATCACTTCACATGCCCCAATCCCCGTTTACACAAATACCTACATATGAGTATGAGCACCTGAAGAAAGGGATTTCTTGTGCGGAGTGTTGCTCGTTTTTGACTACAGTTGAAGGACGAAGTTGCGTTTGTGTAGGTTGTGGCCATAAGGAATCGGTTACATCAGCCGTGTTGCGCAGTGTTGGGGAGTTTCGGATGTTGTTTCCAGAGAAGAAAATTATAACGACTCGAATTGTTGAGTGGTGCGGGGTTGTCGGTTCTAGGAAGCGAGTTCAAAGGATACTTGAAACAAATTTAACTACTGAAGGTAAAAAACGTGGGAAAGTCTATAAATAATTTGCCGTAAAAGATTATTGTTCAAAGAGATTTTTTGCCTTTTCTGGCAGATTTGTTGATTTTCATACTGATAATGGACAGTCCATTGCTTTTTCTAGTTGATTTGTCCATTATCACGCTGTTAATCGACAGTTCTATTAATTATTCTGTTTGATTTGTCCATTATTACGCTGGTAATGGACAGTTCCATTGCTTTTTCAGATTGATTTGTCCATTATCGCGCTGGTAATGGACAGTTCCATTGCTTTTTCTGGTTGATTTGTCCATTATCACGTTGTTAATGGACAGTTCCATTGCTTTTTCTGATTGATTTGTCCATTATCACGCTGTTAATGGACAGTTCCATTGCATTTTTTGGTTAATTTTTCCATTACCGGGCTGTTAATGGACAGTTCATTGTTTTTCTATGATTGGGTTGTCCATTATCGGCTTTTAAATTAACGAGTCATCTTTGCCCAGCGCGACAAAAACTATTTAAATGCTTTAAATGCACTTCCACAGCGAAAATCAAAAAAACACGCCCAAAATCGGGCGTGTTTCCAATTAGTCGCACCATGCGCGCGACCACATATCATTCTTACATAAATTCCTTAACCAATTCCCCAAACTCCGCCTCGCTTAGCGATAAGTCCGCATCCACTAGTGGTGTTTCAGCGTAGCCGTTCAGCTTTTCTTGGTAAGAAGGTGTTTCTTTATCTTGATAGATGATACCAGTTACCAGGCCTTCTTTTTCCATAACTGTGCGCATTGCAAGGTCGCGGTCTGAAGCGTCGTAGCCCTCGATATCACCTAATTTAGTTAGGTGTTCTTTGAACCAGTCGTATGTGTTGACTTTGTTGTATGTAACACATGGGCTGAATACGTTGATGAAGGAGAATCCTTTGTGGTTGATTCCTTCTTCGATTAAAGCCGTTAACTCTTTAATATCTGTTGAGAAACCTTGAGCAACAAATGTTGCGCCAGATGAAAGTGCCACTTCAAGTGGTTTCAACGATGGCTCGATTGCTCCACCTGGTGTAGATTTCGTGATGAAACCTTGTGCAGAACGTGGAGACGTTTGCCCTTTTGTTAACCCGTAAATTTGGTTATCCATAACTACATATGTCATATCCACATTACGGCGAATCGCATGAACAGTGTGTCCCATACCAATTGCAAAACCGTCTCCGTCACCACCAGACGCGATAACGTTTAAATCGCGGTTTGCCATTTTTAAGCCTTGTGCTAGTGGTAATGCGCGGCCATGGATTCCGTGGAATCCGTAAGAATTAATGTAGCCAGCAATACGACCTGAACAACCGATCCCAGCAACGACTGCTAGTTCGTGTGGTTCGATGCCGACATTTGCTGCAGCGCGTTGGATGGCTGCTTGCACTGAGAAGTCGCCACAGCCAGGACACCAGTTAGGTTTCACTGAGTTACGAAAATCTTTAAATGTAGCCATTAGTCAAGCAGCTCCTTTACTTTAGTTTCAAGCTCACGTGGTAAGAACGGCGTACCGTCATACTTCGTGATACATGCAAATTTATCGTGACCGCCAACATTCATTTTCAAAATGTTTGCAAGTTGGCCTGTTTTATTATTTTCCACTACTACGACTTTTTTAGCGCCAGCAACTAATGGAGCAACTTCAGCCGCAGGGAATGGGAATAGTAAACGAATATGTGCATGGTTCACTTTCACGCCTTCAGCACTTAAACGCTCTTGAACTTCTTCAATAGCTCCACGAGTTGAGTTAAATCCAACTAATAAAACATCAGCTTCTTCATGTGGTGCATTTACATAAACTGGAGTATCGAAAGTTAAATAGTCTAATTTACGGAAGCGCTTGTCCATTTGCGTATTACGATTTCCTGGTGCTTCGTTTGGTTTACCTGTTTCATCGTGTTCAACACCTGTTACATGGTGAATACCATTTGGCGTACCAGGGAATACACGTGGTGAAACACCGTCATCTGTATTTTCATAGCGTTTGAAGTAATCTTTATTTTCCGGCTCTGGAATTTCTCCGTCTACAATTTTACCGCGGCGAATTTCAATTTTAGAATAATCAAATGCATCAACTGTAGTTTTACCTAGAGATAACTGCAAGTCTGTCATCACGATTACTGGCAATTGTAATTCTTCAGCAATATTAAATGCTTGAATTGTATCAAAGAACGCTTCTTCAACTGTAGAAGGCGCAATAACTACTTTTGGAATTTCTCCGTGAGTACCGTAGAACATTGCCATTAAATCGGATTGTTCTTGTTTTGTCGGAAGACCTGTTGATGGACCTCCACGTTGCGTATCAACGATTACTAACGGTTGTTCAGTCATACCAGAAAGACCGATTGATTCCATCATTAAAGATAAACCAGGGCCAGCTGATGCAGTGAATGAACGAACACCACCGAAGTTTGCACCGATTGCCATGGTTGCAGCAGCGATTTCATCTTCTGTTTGGATAACGGCTCCACCAAATTTAGGAAGTTTTTTAATCATATATTCCATAATTTCTGAAGCTGGTGTGATTGGGTAAGCAGCCATGAAGCGGCTTCCTGCAGCTAGGGCTCCTAGAGCTACTGCATCGTTCCCAATCATGAACATGCGGCGTTTGCCATCTGCAGGTTCTAATTCCCACTCACCTACACGTTCACCAAGAAGTTCACTCATCACATCATATCCGCGCTGGATGGCTTCCATATTTTTCTTCACAACTTCTTCGCCTTTACGGCCAAAAATTTCATCTACTACGCTTTGGAATACTTTATTATCCAAGTTTAATAATGCACTTGTTGCACCAATGGCAACCATGTTTTTCATCAATGAAGTACCGAGTTCTGCAGCGATTTCTGTAAATGGAACACTGAAAAGTGGTGCTTTTGAATCTTCCGGTTTCACTGGATCAAATTTTGCATCTGCTAAAATAATACTATTTTCAGTAAGTTCTTTATAGTTCACGTCTATTGTTTCTTGGTCGAAAGCAACTAATATATCTAAATCATCCGCGATTGCACGGACTTGAGTTGGTCGTACTGTAATTTTATTGTTCGTATGGCCACCTTTGATACGAGAAGAGAAATGACGGTAACCGTATAGGTGATAGCCTAGACGATTCATAGCCATTGAGAAAATTTCACCTGTACTCTCAATACCTTCCCCTTGTTGCCCACCGACTTTCCATGAAAGCTGATGTAACATGATAACAACTCCTTAAAATCCATCTTTATTATTTCCTACATAAATATAACATGCCAATGTTCGGTAAGTAATCGAAAATCTTCTATAAAAAACCAAAATCAGACCTTTGACCGAATGGTGAGTTCACTAATTTGTAAATAGTATGAGCAATTTCGCAAAACAAATGAAAATAAAGTGACCCTTCAATAAACTATACTGAAATACCTCTTTGGAATATTTTTGTAAAATATGCATTGTATGTTACAGATTTGCAATATATGATATAGGGTAGGGATATATTAGTATAAAGAACTAGGTCAAAAGTAATTTTGAACTTTTATTCATATATCTCTATCTTTAGTTACATATATTTATATAAATAATTAAGAAAGCGAGCGAAAAAAATATGAAGAATTGTTTCGCATGTGGGAATGTCCAGGATGCTGGAAATTTCTGTGCAAAATGTGGTGGAACGTTAACGGAAGTTTCTGCTACGAATGATGGTGGAGCACCTACTCCAAGTCAACCAACAGGGCAATTTGGTCAACCAGTTCAACCAGGGCAGCCAGCTCCAAATTTCCAACAACAGGGTCCAAATTATCAACAACCACCATTCGGACAACAAGGTCAACCTTTTGGGCAACAACAGTTTCAACAACATGACCAAGGCCAACAATATCAGCAACAGCAATACCAACAACAATATCAACAATACCAGCAAGCTGGTCCAGCACAGCCAAATGTGCATGTGGAGCGTGTAAAAGATCAATCAAAAATGTTCTTTAATTTCTTCACTACGTATTTAAAACAACCGTCATCGATTTTTGGTACGGGTGAACGTCAATTTACAAACGGACTTATTTCAATCATAGCTTATGCTTTATTAATCGGTCTTTCATTATTTATTTTTGTAAGTACTGCTTTTGGCGGCTTTATTGATACAGGAGCTGTTTTCTTTAACGTATTTGGTGGTAGTGCTATCTTTATCATCGCAATTTTTGCGGTTATTGTGCTTTCCTTATTTATCGTAGCAAAAGGATTTGGGCCAGATACATCATGGAAAGAAATAATCAGTTTATTAGGTACACTTAGCATCCCATCAATTATCTTATCGATTCTTAGTATGCTGTTATTTATCGTAAAATCATATGATTTCGGTTATTGGATGTTCTTAATTTCTTTATTGTTAGTTATCTCAGCAATTCCTTTATATATTATTACTCGTTTATTAACAATGAGATCAAAAAGCTTAGATTCGTTCTACGCATATTTAGTGTATATCGTCATTTTCTCCGTTCTTTTCTATGTGTTAATCACTGTTGTTTGGAACAACACAGCAGGAAAATTCATCGGTGGTTACTGGTAATATAGACTGATCAGAGCTTCAAATCTTCTAATCTATTAAAAAATATAAATGAGGTTTCAAAATGGAAAAATTTTGTAAACAGTGCGGTCATGAAGCAAAAATAAGCGACAAAATGTGTACTAATTGTGGTACAAAACTTGTTGAACAACAACCGCAACAAACCACACTTCAAACACAATTTAATACAAATGTGAAGCCTCATAGAGCAAACAAGCAGATGCCAAAACAACTGAAAATTATTTTCAGCTTTGCTTTGGCATTTGCTGTCCTACTCTCAGGCTTTACAGTTTGGGCCAATCTGTACTTTTCAAAAGATTCAACAGAAGATCGTTTCTTTACAGCATTAGAAAACAAAAATTCAGAACAGTTGGGAAATTTACTAGTTCACGAAAATGGACAATTCCCATCTAAAGGCGAAATAGAAGCATTTTTAAAGCTCGCCCAAGATTTGAAAGAAGACGAGTTAAAAGAATTCATTGCCATTCGCCCAGCTGGTAAGTTTATCGGCATTTTTCAAATGTATAAAGTATCCGCTATTGAGCAATTCGCTTATTATGATGGTTTATCAGACGGAATTGAAATGAAATTCAATCAATCAGAAATTCAATCGAAAAAACAAAGTGATGGCATTACTTATGGCCCACTGCTACCAGGGATTTATACTGTGAACGTTAGCTTAGATAACCATTTTGGAAAATCTAAAACGGACATTAAACTAAAATTAGCAAATCCTCTATCTGATAAAATATTGATGGACGAGCTACCAATCGGTGAAGCAAGTGCCTTCATTATGAATTATGACAAATATCTCATGTCAGATAGCTATTTACTTGTGAATGACCAAAAGATAAAGATTGATGAAAACGGGGATTCTGAAAAATTCGGTCCAATCTTTTTAGATGGTTCCCAAGAAGTAAAAGTCGTTGTTAACTTTCCATGGGGTACTGTAGAATCCCCTGCTTACAAAATGGATGCGAGCTACAAGGATTTTAGTGCTGCTTTTCTATCTGAAGAACAACTGAAAAAAACAAAAGATCTACTATTAACATTCGGAGAACAAATGCAAAATGCGAAAGCCCATTTAACAACGGATGTTCTCACAAGTGCAACTGAAATATTAAAAGAGGACTTCTTAGCATTTGAAATTGCGCCATTAGTTCAAGAAAATATCTTCTATACAGGAAAATTAAATAAAGTCGAAATCAATACAGATTTCCTTTCGTTCAAAGACGGCTTACTAATTGTTCCTACTACGTTTGATTATTCATATGGCTTCTTTAGCTATGGAGACGAACCAGTTTCAATGGATGATTTTGAGTTACGTTCTTATGTTGGACTAGCTTTCGATAATACGAATAATGAATGGAAAGTCAGCTATATTGAAGCTTCGGATCAAGTAGCAGTTGAGCCGACAGTTACATTGGAAGGTTCTGGCCAGGTCTATGCACCAAATACTGAAGCCGTAACAGCCATGCAAGAAAACAGCATTCGAGTAGAATTACAGAGTTTCATGGAGAGTTATACTATAGCAAGCGTCGACGCCATCAATTGGGGTGACATCGCATATATGCGACCATATATCACCGCAGACGGCCCACGCTACAAAGAAGCGAAAGATTATATCGCTTACTTAGTAAATGCGGGTATTACTGAAGAATTTGTTTCTGTGGAAGTGGTGGACTTTATTGGAAGTGGCGATGGTTCATATCATGTGACGACTGTGGAGGAATTCATCATTTACTATCCTAATGGTCAAGCCCACAAAACATTCGAAACCGTCACAGAAGTTAGAAATATAATTGGAACCTGGAAAGTGAATAAGCTGATTTCAACGAAAGAGATCGAATAAGGGAGCTGGTATTGATGCTAGCTTCCTTTTTGTTTTGAGAATGTACATTCACTCGTAGAGATTCGATGGAGTTCTACCTCTTTGGTTCGTGACATCATTCCCCCCTCCCCATCACCAATCCTCTCATTTGAAAATCATCATCATTAACCTTAGTATTTTATAGGTAAGGAATTATTTAGATTTGGGGTGACAAAAATGAACGAAAAATACAAAGATTTATTTTCGACTTTTACTTTACCTAACGGGGTGGAATTGAAAAACCGTATTACCATGGCGCCGATGACACACTATTCATCGAACCCAGATGGTACAGTGACAGATGAGGAATTGAAATACTACGCACGTAGATCTCACGGGGTTAGTATGGTGATCACGGCTTGTACGAATGTTACAGCAAATGGGAAAGCATTTACTTGGCAATTTGCTGGTGATTGCGATGAGATGATTCCAAGCCTAGCCAAAGTCGCAAAGACCATCAAAGAACAAGGTGCTAAGGCGGTACTGCAAATTTTCCATGGCGGCAGAATGTGCCCACCAGATTTAGTACCAAACGGAGATATCGTTAGTGCTAGTTCAGTAGCAGCTGAACGACCTAATGCTAAAACGCCGCGGGCACTTACAGAAGCGGAAATTGAAGATATCATTGAAGCCTTTGGAGAAACGACTCGCCGTGCCATTGAAGCTGGATATGATGGTGTTGAAATTCATGGTGCTAACCATTATTTAATTCATCAATTTTTCTCGCCACACTCCAATCGCCGGAATGACCGCTTTGGCGGCAGCCTTGAAAAGAGAATGATGTTCCCTCTTGCGGTTATCGATAAAGTCAAAAGTACGGTAGCAGCTCATGCGAAGTCGCCTTTTATTGTCGGTTATCGCTTTTCGCCTGAAGAAATGGAAACACCTGGCATTAGGATGGATGACACTCTGGCATTTGTGGACGTTTTAGCTAATAAAGGCCTTGATTATTTACACTTTTCACTTGGTGAATTTTTCTCAACGCCAAGACGTGGTGTGGAAGATCTAAATAAACCGCGCGTTCAGTATTTACTAGAAACGATTAATAAGAGAGTTCCATTAATGGGGGTTGGGTCAATTCAAACGGCAGAGGATGCAAGAATCGCTCTAGAGTCCGGTGTTGAGCTACTTGCAGTAGGTAGAGAACTCATTATCGACCCAGATTGGGTACAAAAAATCCAAGAAGGCAGAGAAAATGAAATCATCACTAAAATTCAACCCGATAAGCAGAATGAATTAGTCGTTCCAGACGGGTTATGGCAGAAGATTATGAATGTTCCTGGCTGGTTCCCAGTTGCGTAAATGAAAGTAGGCTCCTATGTTCAGGAGCCCCTTTTTTAATTTCACGCTTAATTTCCATAAAATAAAAAGATGACCTCAAAAAGCTATTACGCTTTTGGGCCACCCCTTGAACCTTTGAACGATTATCTTGTACGTTTTTCAACAACAAGTTTCAATGCTGTTCGGTCTTCACCAGCAATCGTTATATCTGCAAATGCTGGAGCACAAATTAAATCTGTTCCGCTAGGTGCAACGAAGCCGCGAGCAATTGCTACTGCTTTCACTGCTTGGTTTAATGCACCTGCACCTACTGCTTGCATTTCTGCGTAACCTTGCTCACGAATAACAGCAACAAGCGCACCTGCAACAGAATTTGGATTAGAGCGAGACGATACTTTTAATGAATCCACAACTATTCCTCCCCATAGAGCTTTATTATGTGTTTGTTGAATGAAACGGTATTTGTGGTTTCGTTCATTCAAAGGACGTTTAAGTTTGTGTCCGTATGACATTTTATGCTGGGCTTTAGTCAATTAGAATCAAAAGAATTGGAATTTGTATAATTAGGAAAATTATTTTTTATTAGAAAAATACACCTCGACCTAAATAGGTTGAGGTGATGTCTTATCATATGCAGATCAACAAAAAGCTAATACTTTACTTTCCACAAAAAAATAAAACCACTCCACAAGGGAATGATTTTACTTTTTATCTTTCATAAACTTTGACGACACCATTTTTCCCCAATGAATCGCAGGGACTTCAACTAACCTATATGCAATTCCTGCAGCAACTAAGGATAATACGATGGCAATGATGAATGCAAATTCAATCGCAATGTATTTCCCTAAAATAATTGTCGTTGCCATAATGACAGGAATATGTACTAAATAAAGGCTGTAGGAAACTTTCCCAAGCCATAACAGTGGTCTTTGGGTAAGTATTTTATCCGCCAATGTTGAATTTAACACAAGTATAAATAACAACATTATACCGAATAAAGCAACGATTTGCGGCCCCTTGTAAGAACTGATTTCAAATATGTGAAACATCGATTTTGCATTGATTAACAGAATCGAAATGATGAATATAATTAATTTTACAAACCAACCCGATTTTTTAAGGAATGTGAAAAGATGCATATATTTTGCTAAAAAACTTCCCGCAAAGAAGAAAATACTATACCAGATGGTTTGTCCAATATTGGCAACAATAATTTCATACTTCCCAAAGTCAACCGCATCGTTTACATATAGGATTCCGTAATACAGAATCGCCCACGCAACCCCAGTGATGATAAATGATTTGATAAAATTCAATTTGTAAATGATGTATGCAACAAACGGGAAGATAATCGAGATTCTCATCTCGTGAATTAAAGACCAAACGACCCCATTCACATTTGTTAACTCGTAATTGATCATTAGTAGGTATGCGATGATTGCAGAAATCGTAACCTCGTGATCCCATCGATTTACGTAATGCAAACTTAAACCCGAATTATCTTTATAATCCATTAATAAAATGGCTAGTATTGTAGAAACGCCCATCAAAACGATGTATGGAATGTAAATTCTAAAAAATCGTTTTGTAATATACACCGAATAGCGCTGTTGTTTTTGGTTGATAAAAGGTAAAAATAAAACAAACCCACTCAATACAAAGAATAATAAAACCGCTTCGTTTCCTGACCAAAAGACCTTTAATGGAGAGAGCGTTAAAAATTTAATTGTATCATTGGCAAATTGAAAATTTAGCGCATCTGCAAATAGAGCAAACGCTATTAAACAATGAAAAACTACAACAATTAATGCTGATACTCCTCGCAAAGAATCAAGAGATTCTATTCGATTACTTTTCATTTTCATAGTTAAAGATGCCTTTCTTAATATTTGCTTACTACTTATTATCATTTGTAAATAAGCATTTAGCGTAAGCTAGATGGAAACCATTGAGGTTATCTGTTACCTTTTCTAGGTTTCTCGATAGTTTTTGGGAACTGAGATGCTATTTATTTGTCACTTTCACGGGATTTCTCTGAATTTTGTCCAAATAACCACTTTATCTTGACAACTTTTCAGGATTTCTCCGAATTCTGTCCAAATAACCACTTTATCTTGACAACTTTTCGGGATTTCTCCCAATTCTGTCCAAATAACCACTTTATCTTGACAACTTTTCGAGATTTCTCCGTCTAATTAACTGCTTTTTCTTGAAATTTTCTCGCTAGATCACTATTTTTTTCCCTGTAAACCACCACATATTCGAGACATCCCTCACTGGCATCCACCAACCCTCTACCCCTGAAACGGATAGTCCGCATTAATGTAAATTCGCTCGCACGACACTGCCTTACCTGTTTTATTGTCAATATCGACAAAGAAGCCGCTCAATACTTCGCGCCCTTTCTTCGGAACCTCGAAGCGTGAAGGCATATTTGTTTGGAACTTATATATGACGCTTTCTTTAGTCATCCCTAAAACTTCATCATAAGGACCTGTCATGCCGACATCCGTGATGTACGCTGTTCCACCAGGGTAAATACGTGCGTCAGCTGTTTGTACATGCGTGTGAGTTCCAACTAACGCAGATACGCGGCCATCTAAATGCCACCCAAGTGCGATTTTTTCGCTTGTCACTTCTGCATGGAAATCGACAAAAACTAATGGTGAAATCTTACGCGCTTCCTCAACAAGCTCATCTGCCACAGCAAAAGGATCATCGTGAGGTGGTAAAAATACACGACCGTGAAGATTAATAACAGATAATGTCACTCCACCTTTTTCAATCTGCACCATGCCGCGACCTGGTGCTTCTTCCGAAAAATTCGCTGGGCGAATCAAATAATCCGCATCATCAATGAACTCAAAAATATCTTTGTTATCCCACGTATGATTGCCCATTGTAATCACGTCAACACCCGCTTGAAGCAACTGTTGATAAATATTATATGTAATTCCGCGCCCAGCCGCTGCATTCTCTCCATTCGCTATTACGACATCGGGTTGATATTTTTTCTTTAAACGTGGCAAATATTTCTCAACCGCCTCACGACCAATCGAACCCACAATATCGCCAATAAATACTACTTTCATCTATAAAACCACACTTTCTATCAATTAACACCCTCAATTTTACCATTCAAACCATACACTAAGCAAAATTAATATGAAAAGCCCTGCAATTGTTCGTTCATAATCGATACGAACACCTACAGGGCAGTTCATTATACTTCACAAAATGCTCTTTCACTCTGTTAACTTTTATATAATTTTTCATAATAATTATTCGTTTTTGAATTAAAATTATTCAGTACGACTCCTAGAATATTGGCATGCGAAGATAAAAGTGCAGACTTTGCCTTCAACAATTCTTTCCGATTGACTGTCCCTGAGTTAATCACAAGTACAGTCCCATCACATTTATTTGATAAAATTTGTGCATCCGTTACCGTTAAAATTGGTGGTGCGTCGAAAATTATTACATCAAAATAATCTTCAATTGTTTTTAGAAATTGATCCATCGTTTTTGATGATAGTAATTCAGATGGATTGAGAGGAACTGGGCCACTTGGTAAAACATAGAGGTCATATATAAACGTTTCTTTAATGGCATGGACAAACGATACCTGCTTTGTAAACATATTCGACAAACCGATTTTGTTGGGTAAATTAAATGTGGCATGTAAAGTTGGTTTCCGTAAATCAGCGTCAATGATTAAAACTCTCTTACCTTCCTGTGCGAACACAAAACCTAGATTTGCAGTAATCGTAGATTTTCCTTCACCAGGTATGGTTGAAGTTACTAATAATTTTTTCGCATCGTCACCAGGTAATGTGAAATTGATGTTCGTTCGAAGCGTTTTAAACTGCTCGGCGATATAGGATTTCGGTTCTGTAAATGAAATAAGTGTTTTAGGCGCTGTTGAAGTTGAGGAATTAGGTTTACTCGATTTCTTTTTTGCCATCACCAATTCTCCTCCCCGATTTCATATAACTGTTTTCTGAAAAATTAATATCCATTTCTTTTGGTATTGAACTAATTAGCCCTAAAATCGGGAGCTGTAAAAACTCCTCGACATCTTCCTCGCCTTTTATGGTTGAATCGAATGTCTCTATGAAAAATGCTAAACCGACACCAACAAGTAAACCAACAAATACACCAATGACACTATTCAATATCACATTCGGTTTCACAGGAATCGGATTTTCACTCATCTTTGCCACAGATAAAATATTAATATTATCAATACTCATTAACAAAGGGATTTCCGCTTTAAATACTTCTGCGATTGAATTTGCTATTATTACTGCTTGTTCTGGGTCTTCATCCTCTACTTGTATATTCACTACTCTTGAGTTTTCTTCATTCGTTACAGAAATTTTACTTACTAAAGTCTCAAAATCCATTTCTAATTGTAGATCTGCAATCACCACATCAATAACGGCTGGGCTTTTAATGATAATATTGTAGGTATTGATTAATTGTAAATCGCGTTCAAACGTTTCCGGCGAACGATCTTCCCCTTCAATTTTCTTTTCATTGATTAATAACTGCGTTTCAGCTGCGTAAATTGGTTTCATAAAAAATACGCTAATGAGTGCAGCTAATCCGCCAGCAATAATAACAAAACTAAGGATTAGGAATAAACGTCGGTACAGCATTTTAGCTAATTGTCGGAAATCAATTGTATCCTCCAATGTAAGTTCCCCCTTGATGACTTGGATACGAGAAATCTTTAATAATTACGACAAAGATGAATGAAAATTCAATGCTCAAATATTTATCTTATCCCATAAGATATGCAGGAACTGTACCATACGTCTGTACTATAGAGGACTTACACGTAAAAAACGAAGGAGTTGTTTGCAAGAAGTATTCGAAAGGCCATCCTAAATTCTAATAGTTTCAAATGATTTTAATCTCGTTATATTTCATCATTCGAATCCCTTCAGCATACTGACCTATGACGGATTCATTAATTTCACCTTGAAGATTTTTAATTATCATTTTGGGGATGTTGACCCCACTTTCATAGGCATGTGGATAGCCACCACCAAAGCGCGGGTTCACTTCTGAAATGAAATAATTATCTTTTACTTTAAAAATGTCGATATCAATCATTCCTTTAAAACCAGCAGTCTTGACGAAGTCATTTATCAATTTAAACAGCGTCTCATCTTTTACAGAGATGGATTTATCCGTTTCCCCTGCCCTCATGACTACCTTTTCCTTCGTAAAAATCGCCACTGGTTCAGAAGAAATAATATCGATATACACATCTGCTCCATACTCAACGCCATCCATAAATTCTTGAATCATCATCTGATCGTGCTTCTTAAAAGCAAGTTCTATTTCCTCAACAGATGTCACTTTACTAATATTGATACTTGCACTACCTTTTATTGGCTTAACAAATACTGGATAATTGATTTTCCCTAAATCAACATCTCTATAAAATTCTTCTTTTTTAATATAACTTTTTATCGTTTTAAATCCGTTCTTCTCCAAAATTTGAACCATCGCGTACTTGTCAAAACACATCTCTACTAATTCGTACTCCGACACAATGGGAATCGTACCGACCGCTAAAAACTCATCTTTATGTTTTGCAAGCAAACTAATTTCTGGGTCAATTAAAGAAAATACCGCTTTTATATTAAACTTTTTACAGATTGATAGAATCTCACTTATATAATTTGGGGCATCAATCCTCGGGACGATAAAAAATTGATCCGCATCATAAAGTGCAGGTGCTAAGATGCTACAATCTGTTGCAAATACCTTGCCCTTCCCATTTAGCTCTTTTTTAAAATATTGAACGATTTTATTTCGACTGCCACAGCTAAGAATTAATACATTCATCGTTCTGCTCCTTATTCCTCGAAATCATTCGCATTAACCAATTGAGTAGAAGTCCATCGTTCACTAACTTTCGTAATCACCCCGTCCTTTTCCACATAGATAGCAGGAAAGTATTTGATAAAAAGAGGCGAAAGACTTAAGGAATAGCCACCTATTTTTTCATAGATGATCTTATCTCCGACTTTTAGCTTCGGTGATTCTTCTAGAACAAAAATCCAATCATCTTCCATACATGTAAATCCTGAAACTACTTGTTTATCAACCACTTTTCTTTGTGATTGACAATTTTTTTCTATAGAAAAGTACTGGATTTCTTTATTTTTTAGTGGATTTATATTGATCGTGCTACCATCTGTAATGATAAAAAGGTTCTGACTTGTTTCATTTACATCGATTACGCTAGAAATATATCGAATAGGAGAACCAACTAAGGAGATCCCTGGTTCAACGATTAGCACAGTTTCAGTTGGACTAAACTCTTTACTTAACTCTGCTTCGATGCATTCCAAATAATCTGCAAATTTCGGTTTATCTTCCAATCCTCCAAAAAAGCCCCCACCAATATCAACATATTTTAAATTTAGTGAATAGACTTTTTTGATTTCGCAAGCGATTTTTGAGAGAGCCCTGTAAATATTTAAGCTTCTTGTTTTCGTACTGTTATGGAGATGCAACCCGGTTAATCGAATATATTTTAGAGAATTGATAAAGTTTATCGCTTTTAACAATTCTCCATTTTCATAACAAAACCCAAACCGACTACCTTCGACTCCCATCACCGTCTCATCTGGACAGTATTTTTCCAAATTGAAATTCACCCGAATCCCTATTTCAAATACCTCGTCACAAGTAGCATCATTCAATTCCTTCAGCCAATCTAGTTCCCGGTGTGAATCAATATTGACAATGCAATGATTTTGAAGCGCTTCTTTAAAGGTTTCTTTCGATTTCGCAACACCATTGTAAATAATTTTATCTTTTGAGTAATTAACCGCCTTGGCCATATCATATTCATCATCTGAAACGACCTCTGCATATAATCCCTGATCTTTAAAATATTTCAATAACCAAGGTACTGAATTTGTTTTAAATGAATACCCGATAATAGAGTTATCCCAATAAGTCGACAGTGCATCTTTTAAATTTCGAATATTCGTTTCTAATTCACTTTCATCGATTAAAAAATATGGAGTCGGTAAGGTGTCATAGGTCATTTTCTGATTTTCCATTTATATCTCACCCTCTATATAAATAGTTAATTTAACTCCCCTTGTCTTTTGGATTACTACCTTTGAAATCTTCCATAGTCACATCTCCTGATTGGTTAATGCCCTCTCTACTAAAAACTTTTACAAATGTTTTTAGAATAATTTTACAATCAGTGAAAAACGAAATACGATCTACGTATCTCACATCTAAATCAAATCGTTCTTCCCAACTAATCGCATTTCTCCCATTGATTTGCGCCAATCCAGTTAAACCTGGTCGAACCTCATGCCGACGTTTTTGGTGTTCATTATAAAGTGGAATGTACTTAACTAATAATGGCCTCGGACCAACGATGGACATATCCCCTTTCAAAATATTGAAAAGCTCAGGTAACTCATCTAAACTTGTAGACCGTAACCACTTTCCAAATTTTGTTTGTCTCAAATGATCAGGAATTAGTTCTCCATCGGCACCTCGTTCATCTTTCATCGTTCGAAATTTATAAATGGTAAACACCTTTTCATCTAAGCCAACTCGTTCTTGCCTAAAAAATATCGGTTCCCCAAGATACAAGTGCACTAACAAACACACAGCCAAAATGATAGGGCTCAACAGAATCAGTGCAAGAAATGACAGAATAATATCCATCGCCCTTTTCACAAATCTGTTATATAGTCTATTTTTTCTCGCTCTCAACTATCAAACCGCCCCTTACTACTTATTTTAATTTCAATTCTTTAAACTTCTTTGTTCGATTGTAGATTATGAGAAAAGAGTTTATCGTCATGGAAAGAAACATCCAAAACTCAGGACGGAGCCACAAATCTGAGCTAACAAGTAACCTTCCAAAAGATACAGAAAAAATAATCGAAAATAAGATAAATAACTCGTTGTCAGTGCTCTGAATCTTAAGTAGAAAATATAAAAATGGAATTCCACATATGACACAAACGAACATTCCGACAATGCCAAACTCTAATAATATTTGTAAAAATATATTATGGGGCGTAACATCCCATAATTTATTGGTGATCCCTATCCCATTACCGAATACCGGATTTTCACTAATTAGATGCATAAAACTTTGGTACAAATAATCCCTTCCAGAACTCGATTCTGCCAAACCATCAATGACCATCATTCTTAGTTTCGCAATTGAATATGTGTCAAAGCCTAAATCAAAATAGAGATAATTTAATAGTTGAATTAAACCATTCATGAAAAATAAATAAACAAAACTGAAACTTAAACCAATAAAAGCAAATACTTTCGTGTGAAATTTCATTGATTTATTGATAAATAATAGGATCAATATGAAAATGACCAATCCAACTAAAGGCCCTCTACTTCCGAAAATGAAAATCATCAAAAAACTGCTGATGATGATGGATCCATTGAGTACCTTATTCCCTTCTTTAAAAAGATAGAGAACGACCAAGAGTGTAGGCAACAAAGCGTAACCAAAACGCATATATTCAATTTCTTCAATTTGCCCAGAAACGAGAATAAACGATAACGCAACAAAATTGACGAGGGAAAAGAGGTAGAAATACTTTTTTAATGAATCTGTTGAAAAAGGAAAACTACCGATTAAAAACAAGGAAAAACTTTTTAAGAGAAATTCACCAAATATTAAAAGAGACATATCACGGGCATCGAAAAAGAGGTAACTGAAGAAAAAGACGACAGAAATTGAAGCAAAGGTAAGATAAACGTATTTTCTAATGCTAAATTTTGTAGCGACTAGTAAGAGAAGGACGGTTATAATTGTGGAAACGGCAATTACATTTTGCGAATGAAACATCACGGCAATTGGCTGTAGGATCCCAAACTGGAAGAAAGAAAAGGCGATTAACAAAGAAGCAAATTCTTTTCGGTTAATAGTAAGCACCCCTTCGTTTCTTTAAAAATTGAACTAAAAATAAGCTAATCAAAAAGCTACATTTTACAGCTGCAGCAATGATTAAAACTACTGCCGCACCAATTAAGCTAAATTGCGGGATAAAGTAAAAGCAACCTCCGATAATTACGGATGAAACTAAAACCTCACACACCATACGAAAACGGTATTCTTTCATTGCATTAAGTCCTGTTTCAAAAACAAATCCTAAATAATTCAATAGTCCATAAAAGATGATTAACATGAGTAATTTTCGCAGATGTTTGTATTCTTCTCCGTAAATTAACCCTAGGAGCTCACTACCAAAAAAGTACGTCACATTCATAATGAGTAAATACAATATTAAAAGCATTAAAATAATAATCTTTAAGATGTTAGTAAAACTTCTCAAATCATTTTTTTCATACAATCTCGCAAGTCTTGGCAAAAATGCACTAGCAAGGGAGGTCATAAATTTTCCAATAATTAGAACCATATAAAAAACTGCACTGAAATAGCCTAAATCTTCAAAGGTTAAATAGTTTTCTAAAAAGATTCTTGGAATATTAACGTTAAAGGAAGCAATGCATGCAGCGATCCCCAATGGAATCCCTAATTTCACCAGATGCCACATACTAATCGAATGTTTACTTTTCGGCATGCGTTTTAGTAATTTATTCCCCTTCTTACTATCGTAAAATAGTAAGTTGATAAACCAGTAGATTAATATGAAAATTAGTGCGACTGATAGTTCATTGAAGAAATAATAGCCTATACCAAATAACAATGTGCCGATTAAACCTCTTTTAATGACGGAGATTGCGACTAAATCGAGTCTTTCATTATATTGAAATAGTCCATAATATAAATCCGAAACCGACTCCACAACTTTCACTAAAGCAATTAATAAGAGAACAATCGACACATTAAAATCATAGCTAGACATAATGAGGATGATCGAAAATACGATGAAAAATGAAAGATTTCCTAACAATCTAATGAATTTGAAGGAAAGAAATCCAAATTGAACTTGTAAATTGGTCGACTGTATTGCAGTAAAATTTAAATTGACTAGTAAAATAAATGGAGCAGTAATTGCTAACCCTAACGAGTAAACTCCAGCATCATACGAACTTCCTGCTCTCGTAATAATGATTAATAAAACCCACTGACTTAATGCATAAACAATGTTGCCAAAAAAACTCCAAGAAAAATTTTTTATCAATAAACTTTTCATGTTCTACTGCCCTTTTATATTAGAATTACGCCACACAGATGATGTTGAATCATACATGACTTAAATAGTGGCGAATGGAATGACAGATCTTATCAATCTCGATTTCTTTCAAATAAGGATGCATAGGCAAGGAGAGCGCCTTTTCACTAAGTTCGTTTGATACAGGAAACTCATCATCATCCAATTGCAAATTCGTAAATGCCATCTGTTTATGCATTGGTTTTACGTAATAAACAATCGTTTGAATCCCATTTTGTTTAAGATATTTTTGCAATCCGTCACGTACTTCTCTATTTTTCAACTTAATGGTATATTGAGCAAAGCTTGAATAATAGCCATCTGGAATGATAGGGGTTTCAACTACACCTTTTAATCGTTGTTGATAGTAATCGTAAATTCGGTTCACATCAATTAATTCATGCTGGATAAATGCTTTTAATTTTACTTTCAAAATGGCAGCTTGAATGGTATCTAATCTTGAATTCACACCAATACGAACATTGTCGTACTTATCCTTCCCTCGCCCGTGCACTTTCAAAGACTTTAAAGTTTCAGCTAAACTGTCATCATCTGTGAAAATGGCCCCGCCATCACCGTAACAGCCTAATGGCTTTGCTGGAAAGAAGGAAGTCGTTGCAGCTGTACCAAAACTACAAGCCCTCTTGCCATTAATATTGCCACCAAAACCTTGTGCACCATCTTCTAAAATGAGTAAATTATATTTCTTTGCAATTTTTTCAATCTCAGGATAGTTCGCTGGCAAACCAAATAAATCAACAGGAATAATGGCTTTTGGTGTTAACTTTCCTTCTGCAAGTGTTTTTTGAATCGCTTTTTCTAATTTAAGAGGGTCTATGTTAAAGGTATCGTGACAAACATCAACGAACACTGGCGTTGCACCAGAAAATGAGACGACTTCACCGGTAGCAAAGAACGTAAAATCAGGAACAAATACCGCATCTCCAAAATTAACACCCCATGACATCAACACAAGGGATAATGCTTCTGTTCCGTTTGCACATGTAATACAATGTTTAACCCCTACATAATCAGCTAATTGTTCCTCTAATTCCTTTACTTCTTTTCCTTCGATAAAATTTGCTTCTGCTAATACATTTTGTATGGAAGAGTCGATTTCAGCTTTATACTTTTGATATTGAGCTTGTAAATCTCGAAACTGCATCTTTCTATCAACTCCAAAGTTAACTTTTAATTTGTTTGAGTGCCCCACACCTTCATAGATCCACCGCTAAAGGATTTCTAGTAGAACGAATGGTGTTCAGTGACTCAGGACCATGATGGAAAAGTAAATCGATAATTGATAATTTGTCAGTAAAGTTTTCCCCCCAGACTTGATTGTAAATGGGATGTGTGAAATTTTGATACATGAGGTCGATGCCTTTCTCTTCAAAATCTTCCAGGCGATTGTATTTCTTTCCACCTCTACCGGAGATATAAGTCTTACCTTGTAATTTTGCGACAATGTTAGCAATTCGTTCGCTACTTTTCCCAAAGTCTTCATCAAATGCTGATTCTCTATAAAACTTCACATCAATTTCTAACAGCTCACAGATGAGTTCAATTAAACTAATATTCAATTCACTTAATGAATCCCATTCTTTGTTATAAATTTGTTCGAAACGATCCTTATACATGTGCCAAAAAGCATTTTTCTTATAAGACGCTTTTATTGTGGCCCAATGTTTTGCACGCCAATTTCTTAAATTATTAATCTGTACTTTGTGAATAGATTTTTCACCCTTTGTTAAAGGTACCGTTAATAAGGTTTTTCCATTTGGTGATAAGATAGTATTTCTATTTAAAAAACTACCTTTTGAAACATCCGCTTTGTCTAGAAAAACAAAGATATCCGATTGATCTAACTTATCGAAATAGCCAATCCATGGTAAATAATTCGGTTGATGAATCGCTACTTTCAAACTGATTACCTACTTCCTGATGCATTTCTCAAATTTTACCTTTCGATTGTGATTTCGAGGTCTTTGGGTACATAGAGCGCTTTTATGTTACCTTTCGACTTTAATTTGGGGGTCTACGAGTACATAGAGCGCTTCTATGTTACCTTTCGACTTTAATTTTGGGGTCTCCGGGCACATAGAGCCCTTCTATGTTACCTTTCGCCTTTGGTTTCGGGGTCTTCGGGTACATAGAGCCCTTCTATGTTTCCTTTTGACTTTAATTTTGAGGTCTCCGGGCACATAGAGCACTTCTATGTTACCTTTCGACTTTAATTTTGGGGTCTACGGGCACATAGAGCACTTCTATGTTACCTTTCACCTTAACTTTTGAGGTCTTCGGGTACATAGAGCCCTTCTATGTTACCTTTTGACTTTAATTTTGAGGTCTCCGGGCACATAGAGCGCTTCTATGTTACCTTTCGCCTTTAAATTCAAGGTCTTCGGGCACATAGTGCATAAGATCTACTCATTCACTTCAATTCCAACACTTCTCTAGAACGTCTTTTGGATATGATGATACGGAAACTGCTTCGCACCAAATTGCCTAAAGTGTTCTTCAATATTTTTTTTCATACTTCCTTCAAAGTCAAACTTCTTCCCTAATCTACTAGCGAGTTTGATCCCTTCATAGATTAGTAACGATAATGATTGGGATGTTCGAAATGCTGGGTCTGAGGCAGCCATTAAATAATAAACGGACTTCTCATCCCAAACAAAATACGCGGCAGAATGTATTTGTTTTTGTTTATCGATTGCATAATAGATTTTTCTGGCATTCCGCTTATCACATTCTTCATCAATTCTTGAAACGAGTTCCAATGAGTAAGGTATAGTAAGCTGTTGTCTTTCAAAAGTCATTTTATTTAATTGATAAAATTGTTCGATGCTTAGATCCTCTACTACAGAGACGCTTTTCTCAGCCTTTCTTATTTTGTTTCGAATAGATGAACTAAAATTTTTATATAATTCGTCGAGATTCGTAGTGTCTGCTATAACATACGTATATCTTGTTGATTGAGTGTATCCCCTCCAGAAGAAGGGGAGATGGTTTGTAATGGAGTAGTGATAATACTGCTGGTATTTGTTTATATTTAACTTCTCTATTTCATCAATCACAGCACTCATTAATCGATGTTCCAAGGATAATCTATTTTCATATTTTTGATTTGGTGGATAGGAAATCCATATTCCATTATTTTGAGTCAGTGGTGCTTTTCGAATTTCTTTAAAGCCTTCATGGTCCTCAAAATAATAAGGTAAAGCTGCAATAATTTTGTCATTTTCTTCTACTAAGATGACATCCCAATCCTCACCACAAACCGCATCCATCCACCAGCCTTTTGAAAAAAGAGGAATCGTATTCTCTAATTCGCTAAATTGTCTATATTTATCTTTGTTATTCTTGGTCATTTCCTTCACCATGACCCTCTGAAGAACGATGATATTGACCGATAAAATCTAATGTACTAGTCTTTTGAATGGGCAATTGTACACGTTTCTGTTCTTTGGATGATTTATAGATTGCAAGAACTAATTCCAACGCTTTTCTTCCATCTTCTGCTGTCACATAAGGATCTCGGTCATTTTGAATTGCATCTATTACATCTGCATAAAGAGGTTTGTGACCAAATCCATAGACATTCAACGGATGTTCAGAAAACATTTCTTTGACGTTAATGGTATCGTCTAGTGAATCTCCAAACTTCCATTCTTCGATTAGATTTACAGATTTACCTCCAATTTTTGCCGTCCCCTTTTCGCCAAAAATATAGAGTGTTTCTTCTAAATTTTGAGGATAAATCGTAGTAGTTCCTTCAATTACCCCATAACTGCCGTTTGCAAATTTCACAAATGCCAGCCCTAGATCTTCTGCTTCGATATATTCATGCGTTAAATTGTCAGTCATTCCGATTACGTCCTCGATTTCTTCCCCCATCATCCACCGCAATAGGTCAATGTTATGAATACACTGATTCATAAGCGCTCCACCATCTTGCTCCCATGTACCTCGCCAAGGCGCTTGTGTGTAGTATTCCTTACCACGGTTCCAACGTATATGCGCTGTCCCGTATAGTAATCTTCCAAAGCGACCACCTAACACAGCTTCTCTCAACTTTTGAACAGATTTATTAAAACGATTTTGATGGCATGCACAAACCTTCACTTGTTTCGTTTTTGCTTTCTCAATAATTCGGTCTGCATCTTCTAGGGAAAGAGCGATTGGTTTTTCAATAATTAAATGACAACCCGCTTCGATGCAATCGAGTGCAATTTTGCCATGCTTTCCACTTTCTGTACAAATCGCCACTAAATCTGGCTGTTCTTTTTGAAGCATTTTCTTATAATCTGTGTATTTCTTTACATGGTTTGACAATTGAAACGTAGAGATTAATGAATCCATTTTCGACTCATCAAGATCACATAAAGCAACGATGTTCAAATGATTTTCCTGGCTAGCAGCAATGTGATTTGGCGAAATCCGACCGCAACCAATTATTGCATATCGTAAGTTAGTCATTTCTTCACTCCGTGCATACTATTAATTTCTCTTGGTGTTACTCAAAATGTAAATGAACGGGACTATCTACTAAATTTCATCTCTTCGAATGACTTGTTCCAAAGCCGTAAAATTTTCATCAATTTGGAGGTATCTATCATCTATAGCCTTTATAATAAAATCTTTTAATTTTGCTTCCATTGATTTTTTATCAACTGAATATGAGAACGGATGTGTAAGAATATGCAACTTTTTATATTTACCCGATTCAATAATTTCCACAGGATTCTCTCGCCAATGTAATCTAGAATCAGAAATATATTTCATACTCTTAAAATATTTTGTTGAATATGAGTTAATCAGTTGGTCGAATTGTATGTCATTTTCAAGTACAAGTTTGGAAGGTCGATGCATTGAGACTACTTTCACTTCATTGTTTAAATATTTACCAAGAAGTTCAGCTTCCATTTCGACGTACTTTTTCATTTCATCAACTGTAGTAATCTCATAACGTTTTTCATCAAAATGAAGTCCAATCTCATGACCTAGCGACAAAATCTTCATTAGTCTTTCATAGGAACGTTTAGAAAAAATGTTATAAAAATCAGCCGTTACTAAAATAAAGTAAGTCGACTTAACACCCATTTCATGTTCAACTTCCGCCATTTCAACTGCCTTACTAAGAGTAAAGTCAACATCATGTCTTAAAATGACAGATTTATCATAGTCATCTGCATCATGGTAGAAACAAAAGGGATAGCTCTTACTTCTTAATAACTCGATCAGTCGCCGGTAAGCTTCGATCGTTAACTCCATGTTTATCACCCTATAATAATTCTATTTTTCCCCTACTTTCGATTTCTTTCATTGCATTTTTAGTATCAAATACGACTTTTGCATGTTGGTGTACAAAAGAATAATTGACCGTTGAATGATTCGTCGTAATGATAACTAAATCCGCGTTCCTAATTAGTTCATCAGTTAGTGCCGGTTCACCACTTTTAATAATTCCTTGGTGTTGATACATCGGAACAAAGGGATCAAAAAATCGGACGATTGCACCCTCTTTTTCCAATTCATCAATCACACGAAGGGCAGGACTTTCTCGATAATCATCAATATCCTGCTTGTAGGCAATACCAAGGACTAAAATAGTGGATCCATTAATTGCTTTTTTCCACTTATTTAAAATTCGGCTTGCTCGTTCAACGCAATATTCAGGCATTCGGTCATTAATCATCATTGAAGCTTCAATCATTGACGTATGAAAACCAAACTCCTTTGCCTTCCACGATAAATAATACGGATCAAGAGGAATACAATGTCCACCAATCCCCGGTCCAGGATAAAATGCCTGAAATCCATACGGTTTTGATTTTGCAGCATCAACAACTTCCCAAAAATTGATGCCCATTTTGTTACATAAAATGGATAACTCATTAACAAGGCCAATATTGACATTGCGGTATGTGTTTTCTAATATTTTTTCCATCTCAGCAATTGCTGGAGAGGAAACTTTGTGAATAGGGGCTTCTAGTATGCTTTCATATAAGGTAGAGGCGATGTCTGTACATTTTTCTGTAATGCCACCAACGACTTTCGGTGTATTTTTTGTTTTGTAGAGTAAATTCCCAGGGTCGACACGTTCTGGTGAAAATGCGAGGTAGAAATCTACTCCACAAATTAGGCCAGAGGTTTCGAGGATTGGTTTTAGTAATTCTTCAGTTGTACCGGGGTAAGTTGTAGATTCAAGTACGATTAACATTTCTTTATGCATATAAGGAACGATATTTTGTGCGGAATTTTTAACGAAGCTAATGTCTGGTTGTTTGTTTTTATCGAGTGGAGTTGGTACACAAATACATACACAATCTGCTTTAGCAACTTGTGCAAAATCTGTTGTAGCTTTTAAATAACCTGAATTCACGATATCTTTTAAATCCTCATTCACAACATCTCCGATATAGTTGAGGCCAGCGTTTACCATATTTACTTTAGATTCTTGAATATCAAATCCAATCGTTTGATAACCAGCTTTTGCTTTCTCAACTGCAAGGGGTAGACCGACATAACCCAAACCGATTACTCCAAGTACAGCGGTTTTGTTTATGAGTTTTTCTTTCAGCGTGACCATCTTATCACCTATCTATTTTTTCAAAGTATTTGCTCGAGTTGTTTTGTTAACACTTTAAAGTCATAATCAGAAGCAGCAATAAGTGCATTTTTGCAGTATGTTTCATATTCGTTTGAATGTGGGTTAGAAATTTCGATAATTGCATCTGCTAATTGTTCTTTCGTTGCTCCATCTAGCGTAATTCCGCATTCATATTTTTTTAGTAAATCATAGCCAAATTCACAATCTGTTATCGTCGGCTTGCCACTTGCGAAGTATTCGAACATTTTATTTAAACTAGCGCCATATTTTTTTAGATTTGTATTTTCAATATGCATAATATTTAAGTTCGATTTACTTAGTAAGTAAGGGATTTTATTTTTGTCTATATACCCTTTAAATTCAACATTCCAGATGTTGTTTTCCTGACAATACTTTTCTAGCTGTTCTTTTTCAGGGCCACGGCCATAGATTAGAAATTTGATATGATGGTAACCTTTTTGCCGAATGACATCTGCAATGTCTACAATTTTCTTTACATTATTGGCTTTTCGAATGGAACCCGCATAAACAACTTTAAAAAGTTCTGGATTTTCTAAATCTGGATCATCAAAACGATTATTTTCTTGGTTAAATTGGAAGGCTTCTAAATCCACCCCATTGTTAATGTGGAATACTTTCGCTAAATCTACTGGACCACCATTTTCTTTGTTCCAGCCTTTCTCAATAATATAATCCCTTCCACCTTCCATCGTGAAAATTAGACGATCGCACGTTTTGTAAATCCACTTCTCTCCCATAAACATAAGCTTGGTAAACAAGTTTTTCTCACTGATCAATCCATAGTCCACAATCGATTCCGGCCATAAATCTCTTATTTCGCAAACACAAGGGATCCCCAGTTTTTTTGCTATTTTTATTCCCGCAACACAGGTTAATGGATGGACACTTGATGCAAGAATGACGTCAGGCTTTCCATGGATTTTTGCGAGCTCTTTTGCCACAGGGAAAAGATTTTTATAAAAGGCAAGCATATTATTAACCCGCTGTTTACCATTTCCATCGTATTTTGGGGTTTTAATAAAGACAAAAGGAATGTGATTCACTTCTTCTATTGTGTATTTTTTTTCCGCAATACTAAAATCCTCATCTGAATTATGCATAGTCGATGCGCAAAAAATCGTTGGTTGATAGCCATCTTTCAATAAATATTTAGCAAATGCATAATGTCTACCGTTTTTATCTTTATACATATTGGTTGCATAATGATTGAATATCCAAATCTTCTTTTTCATCATCAAACTCCCCACAATTTCTGAAGTGTTTCTACTACTCTTTGTAAATCTCGTTCTGTCATTTTCGTATCAGAAGGTAGGCAAACACCATTTTCAAAGAGTTTTTCAGAAATGTCACTCCCAACAAAATCGAAGTCCTTAAAAAATGGTTGCATATGCATGGGCTTCCAAACATGCCTTGATTCGATATTTTCTTTTTCTAGCTCATTCATCACATCGATTGGTCTGATTTTGCCATGTAAAGTAATGCAGCTTAACCAAAAGTTTGGATCATCCCAAGAGTTATTCGGCATAAATTGTATTCCTTCGAGTTGTTGTAAGTGGTTTTTATAATACTCAAAAATCGATTTCTTTTTTTCTACTCGTTTATCTAATACTTTTAACTGCCCCCGGCCAATTCCAGCAACAACATTGCTCATTCGATAGTTAAATCCCAATTCTTTATGGTGGTAAAATCGTTCATTTTCCTTGGATTGACTCGCCCAAAATTTCGCTTTTGCAATTTTTTCTTCATTATTTGAAACGAGCATTCCGCCGCCAGAGGTTGTAATAATTTTGTTTCCGTTAAAAGAAAAAGCACCAAAGTCTCCAATCGTTCCAGTCTGTTTTCCTTTATAAAAAGAACCTAAACTCTCCGCGGCATCTTCAATGACTGCGACACCATGTTTCCTACAAATATCCATAATTTCATCCATTTTTGCAGAGAGCCCAAAAAGATGCACTACCAATACTGCTTTTACATTCTTATATTTCTTAAATGCTGTTTCTAATGCAGATGGATCCATATTCCAAGTGTCTTCTTCACTATCAATAAAAACAGGGATTGCCTGTTGATAAATGATGGGGTTTGCTGTTGCTGAGAAAGTAAGGGACTGACAAAATACGATGTCACCTTTTTCGACACCGGCTGCTTTTAATGCCAAATGGATGGCTGCAGTACCAGAGGAGAGTGCAGCTGCAGATTTAGCCCCAACTTTTTCTGCTAGTTCTTTTTCAAATGCATTTACATTTGCACCAAGGGGGGAAATCCAATTCGTATCAAAAGCTTCTTTTATAAATTGCATCTCATAGCCTTCATCACTCATATGTGGTGAAGATAGGAAGATTCTAGATTGCATAGAAGGAGAACTTTCACTTTCATTGTTGAAAGGTAGTGGATTTGCCAACTTTTATTCCTCTTTCTAAAATTAATGAAGTTTTGAAGAAACTATAAGCAAGTTAATCAATTTAGTAATCTTGCGAATATATTTGAAAGCTTCATTGAAACAAGTAAATCTGAATGTTACATTAGGTCGAGTTCTCAAGTATTTATAAACCATCCTTTTCCATTTGCAACATCAATAACACGTTGCTTTAGGTTTTGAGAATCCAACGTTTCTAATTCTTCAAGTAATTGGAGCAATTGGTTTTCATCTAAACAATGAGCTTTCCCAATATGGATCTTAGGATAAATCCATTCTTCTTGAATTTCTTCAGAATTTAATAATTCCTCATACATTTTCTCTCCAGGACGTATACCAGAAAACTCTATACCGATTTCTTCCTCTGTAAAACCCGATAAGCGAATGATATTTTTTGCTAGATCTAGTATTTTAATTTGCTCCCCCATATCTAATACGAAAACTTCGCCACCTTTTGCTAAAACACCAGCCTGTAACACTAACTTTGACGCTTCTGGAATGGTCATAAAATAACGAGTCATCTCGGGATGGGTCACTTTGACAGGACCTCCACTTGCAATTTGTTCTCGAAATCTAGGGACCACACTTCCACGAGATCCTAGGACATTCCCAAAGCGAACCGCTGCAAAATTTGTATCACTATTTCTTGCTAAGTTTTGAATAATCATCTCCGCAATCCGTTTTGTTGCCCCCATTACATTGGTTGGATTGACGGCCTTATCGGTTGAAATCATCACAAAATTGGAAACGCTAAAATGATGGGCGGCATCTGCTACATTCTTTGTACCGAAAATGTTATTCTTCACTGCTTCTTTTGGATTCACTTCCATCAGTGGTACATGTTTGTGGGCAGCGGCATGATAGATGACATCCGGTTTATACTGTTCAATCACCTCAAATATCCGCTTTCGATCCTGAACGTCCGCAATTATTGGTACAAACTCTATATTTCTAAATTGATTGTTTTCTACTAATTCAAGGTGGATTGTATAAATAGAGTGCTCCCCATGGCCTAATAAAATTAATTGCTTTGGCCCAAATTGTAAGACTTGACGACAGATCTCAGAGCCAATTGAACCTCCAGCACCTGTGACTAGTATTTTTTTATGAAGTAATTTTTTTGAAATAGCTTCCATATCTAGTTTGATTTCTTCCCGGCCAAGTAGTTCTTCTGTCTTTACTTCTCTCATTTCATGTACAGCAACTTTTCCAGTCATAACATCTTCAATTTTTGGCATAGTTTTTATTTTAATTTTCGTTCTTTTACATTGTTCATAAATACGTTGCATCTCCATTTTCCCAAGAGAAGGAATGGCAAGAATGATGATATCAACTTTTTTCTCTTGAACGATGTGTGGGATTTCCACTGTAGTTCCACATACTTCTACTCCCCAAAGGCTTAAATGCTGCTTGTTAGGATCATCATCGACGATCGCCACAACATCATACTCATGTTTTCTTTTTTTCCTTATATTTCGAATGAGGATCGTTCCAGCTTCACCAGCACCGACAACGAGCACCCTTTTTAATTGCCCAAGAGGCTGTGAGTCTTTCACCTCACGATAGACCCTTATAAAAAACCTGGAACTTCCAATTAAAACATAAAAGATAAGCCAAATAACAAAAATCTCACGGAAATCGACAGAACCTTGTATTAGAAGCTGAGATAAGATTGTAATGAGGACGGATAAGTTTACCGCAAAGGTGACAGGCAATAAATCTCTGACGGAAGCGACACTCCAAATCCTTGTAGATAAATGAAGGAAATGAGACAGTATTTGATATGAAAAGAATAAAGAAACAAGGCTAATAGTGAAGGAAGGGAAAAATGTAATCGAAGGATTAAATAACCAATATCCTATAAATACAGCCACAAGTGCATGGAATAAGTCTAATATTAAAAATAGGAAATACCTAATCCGATAATTCAAGTTCTGCACCTCTTTTGAATTGCAACAAGTAAACGTACCCAACAATAGAACCTTATTAGAATATGGGGACGGATAAAATGAAACTCCTTACAAAATAGTCACAATCATATACCAAAATTCGATTTCAACAAAGAAACCTTTTTCGACATACAAATTGTAGATTCCAAATTCTAGTACTCATTTTATTTTGAGTAGTAAATTTGAACGTGTATAGTAGCCTATATATTCTAATAAAAGTTTTCTAGGTTCAAAAACCTACAAGGTTACTGTTTTATAGATGAATGGATTTGTACAGAAATCTATGTATTTTACCAAACTTAATGTAGGATGAAAGCCTTGATTACTTATGAACCTTCCTTCATAAAAAAGGCACAATCCAATTAGATGTTGATAGTATTTAGCTCCTTGTAACTGACATGAAAATTTAGATTAGAAAAGCACAACTCGACCCATATGAGGTCGAGTTGATGTCTTTTCTTATGTGGATTACTTCTGGACTTATACTTTCCTCTCCGTCAAAAAAAGCTCCATTAAAACCCATTGGATTTTAAGGAGCAAAGAAAAATGAACCATCCATCATTTGAAACAACACAATCTTATACGCAAAAGTAAATAAACCGATTAATATCCCATAAACCGCTAGTCGACGATTGTAACCTTTCGAAAGTCCCACCATACCAAATAAAATCGCGATCATCCAAATGGGAGCAAATATCCACCCGACAAAAGGAAGGAAGCTTAAGAAAAGTCCTAAAACCGCATTCGAAAAAGACACAGTTGCAGCTGCATTTGTTTGCTTCTCAAGCAAAAGACTGTCATCATTCAATACAACCAACCCTTTTCCATGAAAATAGTTAATACTATTTTTCACCAGTTTTGGTCGAACTAATCAATACAAATAAATTCTGTTAAAAAAATTTATTCGACAGAAATGGAAAATGTATCTTGACCAAAACAATAAGGAAGGGAAAAAACCAGAACGATTATGAAAACTAATTAGTGTTTTCATAAATCGTTCTGGTTGATTATCTATCTCAAAGGTCTTCATCAATCCTATGAAGACCTTTTCTAGGCGATTTTCCGGCGAAAAAGGTCTTCATCTACCCTATGAAGACCTTTTCTGGGCGATTTTCTGGCGAAAAAGGTCTTCATCTACCTTATGAAGACCTTTTCTAGACGATTCTCCAGCGCAAAAGGTCTTCATCAACCCTATGAAGATCTTTTCTAGGCGATTTTCTGGCGAAAAAGGTCTTCATCTACCTTATGAAGACCTTTTCTAGGCGATTTTCCGACGCAAAAGGTCTTCATCTACCTTATGAAGACCTTTTCTAGACGATTCTCCGGCGCAAAAGGTCTTCATCTACCTTATGAAGACCTTTTCTAGACGATTCTCCAGCGCAAAAGGTCTTCATCAACCCTATGAAGATCTTTTCTAGGCGATTTTCTGGCGAAAAAGGTCTTCATCTACCTTATGAAGACCTTTTCTAGGCGATTTTCCGACGCAAAAGGTCTTCATCTACCTTATGAAGACCTTTTCTAGACGATTCTCCGGCGCAAAAGGTCTTCATCTACCTTATGAAGACCTTTTCTAGACGATTCTC
>NZ_JPVN01000026.1 GCF_000772945.1 Ureibacillus manganicus DSM 26584 | reverse complement strand
GCTAGGTCTTCTACTTCTAACTTATAATGACCTTCATCACTTACAGTGGTCCCTGAGATACACTCTTTGAATTCACCATCATCTTTTGAAATTCGTCCTGTTCCTTCATTAAACGTCGGAGTAAATTGGCTATTTCGGATTTCTCCATCTATTACACCACTAATCTCCGGCGCTTGATTATCGACAGTAAACTGCACGCTCGTTTTGTTGCCTGCTGCATCAGTTACTTCTAGCGTATATTGACCGTTTTCTGTTATCTCGGTACCTGATATAAAATCAGTACCTGTTCCACCATCTTTCGTTAAGATAGCTGTTCCTTCATTAAATTCCGGGGCAACGCTTTGATAATGTTTACCTTCTTCTACATTTGTGATGATTGGCTCAGTTTTGTCGATTGTAAATTGGACTATTGTGACATTTCCTGCTTCGTCTGTCACTTCTAATGTATATTGACCTTCTTCATCAACAACTGCTCCTGATGCAAATGAAACGAATTCACCGCCGTTTTTAGAAATCCGACCTGTTCCTTCATTAAACGTCGGAGTAAATTGAGAATTTCGGACTTCACCATCTCCTACCCCACTAATCACAGGCGCAACTTGGTCAATAGTAAATTCGACAACTGTAGCATTCCCTGCTTTATCAACTACTTTTAACTCATAATGGCCATCCTCACGAATTTCTGTACCTGAGGTAAACGAATCAAATGGTCCACCATCTTTTGATAATGTTGCCTCTCCTTCATTGAACTCAGGACTTACTGGTTGTTTGTAGAACTCACCTTCAGAAACACCAGAAATAATAGGCGCTATTTTGTCTATGACAAATCGTATGATCGTTTTGTTACCTAAATAGTTATTTGTAAAAACATACTCCCCATCTTCTGTGATGGTATTTCCATTTGAAATTCGAATTTCAGGATCATTATCTTTCTTTAAGTAAGAGACTCCTACATTAACTAAAATTTTTATATCATGATTATAGTACTCACCATCTTTAATTCCTGAGATAACCAACGCGATTGGTGGTTCATAAGGCGTATCCTTACTACCTTCTGTATTAGGTTCCTTTATATTGGAGGCTTTCTCTGCTAGAATAATAAATTTAGCAAATTGACCTCTTGTCACAAATTGACTACCCCCAAAAGTCGTTTCGGAAGTTCCAGATGTGATGTGATTCTCGTATAATACTGCTACAACCTGTTGAAATTTTGGATCAATATCTTTAAATGGGAGGGTTTCGGTATTTTTGGAAGTTAATTGAAAAACGTTTGAAAGAAGAATTGCCATTTCATATCTCGTTATAGGTTTTTCTGGTAGAAATGTGCCATCACCATATCCAGATATGAGCTTGGCCTCAGCAAGTGCGGTAATTTCTTTATAAAAAATGTGGTTTTCAGAAACATCTTTAAAAATTGAGTGATGAACCGTAGACGTATCTAAGTCTAATAGTTTCGTAATAATTCTTACTGCCTCACCACGTGTAATTGGTTGATGCGGACGGAATGTACCATCAGGAAACCCGTGAATAATGTCCCGCGCAACTAACTCCGTTACATATTCACTAAAATAATCTGTGCTTTTCACATCACTAAAACCACTCGCAGCTACGATTGTTGGTAACAGTAATGCCGATGATACGAGTACGGTTGTCGCAAAGGTTCGATTAAAATGGATCTTTTTACGTTTTTTCTTCAAATGCATACCCCCTAATATAAATTAACAAAACAAGAATATAAAACTAGTACTTATTATTTATATAATCATTATTATTTTTTTATGCCTGTAAACATATTATTCTAGTCTTTTCTTAATTAATAAATATTATATTATGATAATCTACTTTAATAAAAAATAGATCCTGGAGAGCTTAACCGCTATCACAGGATCTTTTTCTAAATTGACGTCTACAGGCAATGGTAAGTCGTCAGAAATGTATAAATTTCTATTATTATTTCTTAATTTTGCTTTCCTTCCAAGGTCGTGTATCTGGAAAAGTAAGCAAACCACGCTTTTTCATTTCCCTTTCCATCTTCCCCGCAATACCACATTGAGTATGATTAGTCCATACTTTGGCTAATCGAGTTGATTCACTCTGGACATCATTCTCGTAATTCAATATTTGAAAAAAATTAGTGGGACGATTTTGTCCCCTTGTCCACAAACCTATAAAAAACAAATATAAACCATATGAAATCGGACCTTTCAGGAATAATATGGTACAATGTGGAATAAATGTGTGGTATCGAGATATTTGCGCCGAATCAAAACTCATTGAAAATTTGAATATAGCTTTTAAAAAGGCTGAAGTATCGTTTTATTTGTGGGTGTCATATGTATTAGTATTTCTAGCTGCTGTTGTAGTCTCCATTATCCATTGAGTAGAGAGTGCCTACCTCTTTTATATCGAGGTTTTCTTTTATACACTTGCTCAATTAAGTTAATTATCGAGGTAGAAGATTTAAAAGGATTAGTAGTTGCGGTACTGAAGATAAATATAGAGTTCTAAGAGGTATGATGGAAGTGTTAAACTAGGGGCTGATAATATTGAAGTTAACAATTGAAATAGAAGATAGTGTGATAGAATTTATGAAGAAAAAAGGTCATACTATTACGTTAGCAAGCTTAATTTTAAGGGGATGTGCTGTTTTAGAAGAAATTGAAGTTACATACAAAGAACCAAAAGATAAGACTCAATATCATTTAGTCGAACAGGATGGATTATTCATCTATGTTCAAAAGATTTTGCAATTTAAAAACGATCATGTCAGCTTAGCCATAGCGGGCATTGGACCTTTTAAAACACTGATTGCAGAAGGTTTAAAGAGATAAAAGGTTTACAATAACTATGAAAATAGAAAACAACATATTTGAATTTAGAATTTTTCAAAATGAGCCGCAAAAGGGTGGTTCAACTTTAGATGCATAGGGACACAGGGACAGGGACACTGTCCTATGATCTTTAAGATGTGAGACGGGGTGTGGATGTGACCCCCTGTCTATTTATTGACGCTTTCGTAATAAAAGTTTAATTTATAATAAAATAATAGAAAATTTGTATTGATTGTATTGCATAGGATGAGGGGGAATATCTTGTTTGGATATGGAATTTACAAAAAAAGTGAAATAAATTTGATAAATGAATTATATAATGCTAATGAATCTACTATCTATAAGTTACAAAAAGAATTATTAAATTTGGAGGATTCGGTTGAACTATTATCTTTTTTATACACAATTAAAGATGAAGTTATTATAAATATAGTTTCTAATAAACAACAGGAAAAATTTCTAGTATTAAAAAAATTTTATGGAAATTCAATGCTAATAAGTCTTAAAAACCAATTTACCTCTTTTAATAATTTTCCGAATGTTTATGTCACATTGCATAGAGAAACAAAGTTGGAAGATCAGGGAATCATTTGGTATTACAATAAAAGTATATTTATTGAGGATATACATGCAATTCATAAAAGAGCTGGCAACGGAAGAATATTAATAAATGAAATTATTTCCTTTGCTAAAGAACATGGTTTCAAAATGATTGATGGAGAATTAACAGAAAATGATAAATTAAAAACGCCAGGATTGCCGGATTTTTACAAAAAAATGGGCTTTAATGTAAATAAAGAAGAAACATATTTTTATATGGAACTGTAATTTATTGACCTGTTCAAAAAAACTACTCATTAGTATTATCCTCTAAAAATTGTTGGGTTATTTTAACTTTACCCTCATTAAAAAACCCTCTCCCTCGTTGGGTGAAATGGTGGAGTCGTTTCAACATTTAATACATACTTGATGATCTATTTGATTCGCACTTCATGTTTTTATATTAGATTCACCACTTGCTTTGTAGTCATCAATTAATTCAATTGTTGCCATTCGTTTTTCTGGGACGTTAAAAATAAAACCTATAAACATCTGATGTTATTGAGATTGTCGCAGAGCATCTGTGATGTTAGATGGTGTGAGTTATTTGATGCTTACAAACTGCATAAAAACAACAACAGACACTTTGCTCCGAAATCCACTAAACATTCGGACAAAGTGCCTGTTTCTATACTTCTACTATGTAATCTCAAAGTTGCATGGATACTCCCTTCTGTTTAACCTATCTCAGCCACGATTGTAAGATTTTATTTCACTTTTTTTCTATGTATTAGAGATTGAATAACCTATCCCCTGTTCATGAACGATCTGGTTCTGAGGTGTTTGTATCTGCATCTGTCTCCATCCTCCAAGAAAACCAATTCGCCTCTCTGCATAGTTCACATTACTTGTCACTTCATACAAAAGATGAATAGCACGGTTACGATAGGTATTGATGGATTCGCGAGAAAGTGGGATCTCGATTTCGAAACCGTTGTCAAAAATCAATTTACAATTCTTTTTTTCTCTATTTTCTTCAATTTTGTAATTTAAGTCAAAGATCCAAACATACTCATTTTTCAGCATACTTGGAAGCTGAAATGCGACCATATATAATGCATCTGAAATGATAATAGGTGGGTTCTTTCGCAATTTATATTGCAACCTCGAAGCTTTCTTACGCCCCTCTAAATCTGACCCAAAATATAAACAAATCTGATTCATGGCTTCACTAACCGTCTTCACTAAATTTAGGCTTCCCTGGTGTGTATTGACAATGGATGAATGAACACCGTTATAGTGAGGCGCTACACATGAGATGCCATATTCATGTAACAACTTCAATAAACAAATATCCATAACTAAACCTCCAAAGTAATATTTTCATATGGTTAACAAAAACGATTTAGCACATAAAACCACATTATCTACAGCTGTTCATAGACTCCATTTCCACCTCCCCAAAACTTTATAAATATAATGCAAATATGTGTTTTTATGTAACTATATTATAATATGAAATTATCACTATTTCCCAACTAATTGTTAAAAAATTATGAATATTCACCTAACATTATAGATGTATTTCTAACAATTTCTTAGAACATACAACTATGTTCATACTCCTTCCCCAAAAATACTTACTATTTACCAAATTCCCCATACAAATCACCCAAATTGCTCTAAAGAATTTGTCAAATTTCCTAGAGAAATCTAACGAATACCCCATTAGATTCTATCCAAAATGTCCCTTACGATAAAAGCACCTAGGAATACAGATCAAGCGCTTCGATCGTTAGGAAAAGAAACGTGGAAGAATTTGAAGAAGTAGTAGAACAATATGACCCAATGATTACCAGCCTTTTAAAACGAGCAAACATCTACAAAAATCATGATCAGTTCAGACAAAGTGCGAGAATCGCCCTTTGGAATGCATGGCAAAAATACGATCCTGCTCGTGGCCCTTTTGCTCCTTTTGCATACCGGAGCATAAAAACAAGCATTTTTTCAGAAATGACAAATGATAACCGCTTTTCTGAACGCCAGATTGCCTATGAAAAAGAAACGTTAACAGCCATTGCACAAATCATCGAACAAAAAAACAACCATCACGAACATTCAGACATTCTATTCATTCTACAAGATTTGCTCACTGAAAAAGAATACCAGCTCATCATCGACATCTACTTTAACGGCTACAACTGTAAAGAATTAACCAAAAAATACGGTACCTCAGCTGCTGCTTTGAGAAAACGAAAAGATAGGGCCTTAAAAAAAGTTCGCGAAAAACTCATGAATTCAGTCGAGACAGATTCACTGTCCACACCAAAAAAATAAAACTATCAAAATTAGTGGGACGAGGGTTCTCCCCCTTGTCCCCAACCTAAAAAGGAGACAAACCAATGACCGCACTACTAATACCAGAATCGCCACTTCAACTACTACCGACACTTGCAACAAAAATCGGATTAAACGAAGCGATAGTTCTTCAACAAATCCATTACTGGCTAACAAAATCAAAAAACGTTCGAGATGGACGAGTATGGGTATACAAATCCGTTAACGATTGGCAAAAAGAATTCCCCTTCTGGTCCAAAAACACCATCGACCGAACACTAAAAAAACTGGAAAAACAACAACTCATCTTCGTCGGGAATTACAATAAACGAAAATACGACCGGACGAAATGGTACAGCATTCAATATAAAACAATTGCTGAAATTGTATGAAATCCACATGCATTTTGGCATGGTGGTAGGTACAAAACGTCGGCAAAATGTCGTGCATCTACTGTACTACTGTCGTGAACTATTTCATCAACCTACTGAAATTCAATTCACCAGATTGCGGTAACCATTACCAGAGACTTCTCAGAAATTACTTAAAAAAAGAAATATAAAAATATATATATTGTCAACTTCCGTTGACGTTGCAGCTTATTTTCAAAAAGATTTATAAAAAATGTCTCATTTAACTGCAAAACTCACTATCTAATAGACAGGAAGGTCTGATTCATCACTAAACAAGAACAATAGGAGGATACCTAATGAACACTGCTACAACAAACCCTGAATTACTAGATGGCCACGAAGTTAATGATACTAATGATCTATTATACCAGCACACATTCTTACAACTCTCTATTGAATTAGCTTTTAAACTAGGATTGAATGAATCCATCGTCATTCTTAAACTACTCACACTCATTGAAGAAAGTTCAATTCTTCTAGATGGCCACTACTGGGTTCACAAAACATACGATGAATGGCAAGAACAATATTTTCCTTTCTGGTCCAAAAAGACTGTTTCAAGGATCTTTTTAAAATTAGAACAAGAAGAAATCGTCATAGCAGAACTTCGAAGACTTCATCCTTACGACAAAACGAAGTACTATCGCATCAACTATGAAATGCTAAACCGTTACCTGAAGCACAAGGAGTAACTACTAACTGAAAATAAAAAGGAGTGCCGAGACTAAAATCCCGCCACTCCTAAAAAAAGTGTCCATTCCTTTTCAGATCATTTAACAAATATTTCAAAAATCAAAATCCAAATTCTCCTCCAAATCTATTACAATATAGGCAATACAATATTTCTCATATTTTATTTAATGGAGGAAATAGTAGATGGGAAACTTAAGCGAATTAGCAAATGTAAGTTTAATAAATCTATTATCAAACTATCTCAATGAACGCCTTGGCCTAACAATTAAAATAGAATGGAATGAAAAGCTCCAAGGCAGAGTTCATGAACTCTATTATGTAGAATTTAACAAATACATAACAACACCTGAACAACTGCAACAATTGATCCAAGTCTGGAAACCAATTTACGAGCAGCTATCTTTGTTTAATGATTATCTTGCACTACGATTACAAATGACAACAAACAATTCGTATAACGTAGTGGAGCAATTAGAGGAACTGATGAAAGATGTGCACACCCCACGATTAGAACTTTGGATGGACGCCAAATCTCGGGCGGAACTCATTAACCAACTAGACGACTCCGCCTTCGTAAAAAATATTATTTCAAAAAAACAGTTGCACTACCTTGCCGTCAACACAAGCTCAGTACAAGAACTCTATGAACTCATCCAACATAAAATCACTCCCTTTAAATTTGTGAAAAACACCACCTCAGAAAAACTACAATTACAACTAAAAGAAAGTTTTCAAACATTACATAGGGCACTTCAACATATGAAGAAAAACAGGAAGTTGAGGTTTTGTATTGTTTAGTGGATAAGCTGGAGGATTTTTATGCGTGGTTGAAGGGGTTAATAACGGCGATAAAAAAACAATTACAAGTTAGATAGAGTTTAATCAAAAAAATTTATTCAAACATACATTTATATTTCAAGTTAAACACAAAATAGCAGATATACTCTAATACTAAATGTAGAAATATGAAATTACAAAGAGTTCTTATATGTTGATTTTTGAATTATGGAGATTTTCAATTATTGAAAGTTTTTTAAAAATCAATATTTAACTTTACTGAATTTTAAATACATAGAGTTCAAAGTTAATTATCAAAATTGATCAAATTTAAAAGCCCGCTTAAAAACAAAAATAGCGGGCAATTCTATCAAAAATTAATATAAACGTTATAATTAACTATATTCTATATAATTCTTTTCAAACCTCCATGCATCACGGCACATAGTGATTAAATCACGTTTCGCTTTCCAGCCCAGTTCACGTTCCGCTTTTAAAGCATCAGCATAGAACGAAGCTATATCACCAGATCGTCTAGCAACTATTTCATATGGTACTTGAATATCATTAGCTTCTTCAAAAGCCTTCACTAACTCTAATACACTTGTACCTCTACCGGTTCCTAAATTATAAATATGTACACCCTCAGTTAATTTTTCCAATGCGGCAACATGGCCCTCAGCAAGATCAACGACATGAATATAATCACGTACTCCTGTACCATCTACTGTTGGATAGTCATTACCAAATACATGTAGTTTCTCACGTTTTCCTTTAGCAACTTGTGTCACAAATGGCATGAGGTTATTTGGTACCCCAGTCGGTGCTTCACCAATTAAGCCGCTTTCATGTGCTCCAACGGGATTAAAATAACGTAAAATAGAAACTGAAAAAGTAGGATTTGCATTCGTGATATCCATTAAAATCCGTTCACTCATGGTTTTTGTTTCTCCATATGGACTAGTTGTTGGCAAGAGATCCATTGTTTCAACAAAAGGTACCTGGTTGTCTCCGTATACAGTTGCTGAGGAACTAAAAACAAATCGATTGACACCATATTGTAAACAAGCTTTAGCTAGTACCATCGTGCTAACCAGATTATTGTAATAATACTTTAGAGGCTTTTCAACGGACTCACCTACTGCTTTAAGACCTGCGAAATGAATCACACCATAAATATCATGATTAGAAAATATATTATCTATTGCTTTTTCATCTGTAACATCAATCTGGTAGAATATTAAATCTTTATTTGTTATTAGCTTTACATTATCTAGGGATTCTACTTTACTATTACTTAGATTATCCGCAACGATTACCTCATGACCTGCTTCTAATAAAGCAACACATGTATGCGAGCCAATAAAGCCTGCCCCTCCTGTTACTAAAATATTCATTTATTATCCCTCCAATGCTAATATAATTGGATTTTTTATTAATTATAAATAACCGTCATCACTTCTTCTGCTTCACGTCTTGGTGAGGCAGCTACCTTAAGTCTTTCCGGTAAATTTCCTACAGCAATCATCATCAATAACACTTCAGATTCACCAATCCTTGCAACCCTTTTAAGAGCTTGTTCAGTTTCATTTGTGACTGATAAATTTAATGCACATGTTCCTACTCCTAATGAATGCAATGCGTAGATTAATGACATGGAATACATACCACCATCAATATAACTCTGATTTCTTTCAATAACTCCTCTGAAATCCTTTAATTCGCATGTAACAATTAATATTTTACTAGCTCTATCTCCAAAACCAGCATTACCATTTTGATACTTCAAAACTTCCTTTTTTATCACTTCGTCACTATATACATAAACCTTTGATGATTGTCTATTGCATACGGATGGTGTTTTTTGCGCAATTTGAACTGATTCTTTTATTAACTCTAAATTTACATCACCTGGAGCAAAATCACGAATACTATATCTGGAGTAAGCAAAATCTTTAAAGTTTATACCACTTTTATCGATCTGTTCTTTTTTTAGTTCAATAATTCCACCAGTACTCAAGGTGTTTTCTTTAGGTAATGTCCTACTTAATTTTTCAATACGATTAAATAAGTCATCTAAAATCAAATTATTATCTTTATTAAAATCATAATATGCATATAATGTATTCAAAGTTATGATTGAAGTATCATCCCAATGATATTTATCTACATAATTCTCTAATTTAGACAATAAGTATTCTACATTTTCCTCACCAAATCCAACTCTTGGATTTGGTAGTGATAAACCCTTCTCAATTTTATGATAGAAAAATATCAAATCCGCTTCATGATGTCTTTTCTCTTTTGTAAAACCAAATTCAAAAGAGTATTTTTTAAATTTTTCCATATCAAGTTTATAATTTTTTTCTAAATTTATAATTTGTAATTGTTTAAGTAGTTTCTTTTTTATTGGTTTTGGGATAATTTTTTTTATAAAATTTATCATTATTTCACCCTTCAATTTCATATTCATTTGGCAATGCATACGTCTAGATTTAATATTATGTTTTTTTCTTGTTCTTTAATAAGCTCTTTCTAATCTTATTAAATCTATTATACAGTTTAAACTTTGCCAAAAAATACGTAACTTTGTCCAAATTACTAATAGCATATTTATGTGATAAAATTTTATATTCTGTTTTAATTATTAATTGATCTTCTAATTGAATTGCTAAATAAAATCTATTTCTTGTATATTTTTCTGCGATTATATTTTTATATTTTTGTTTCTCAATTTTATCCATTTGAATTGTATTAATTGTATTAATTAAAATATCTTCATGATCATTACAACGTTTCAATTGGTCTCTTAACTTCTTTATGCTGTGCGAATGACTATCATCTCTGATAACATAGGTATAAAGTGGTTCATCAATAAATCCACATTTATACTTGAACATTATCGGTAATAAAATCTGCCAATTTTGTCCAGCCCTAGTCGGGTATATTGTTCTCTTTGGATTCACTTCCAAGAATGCACTTTTTCTTATCATAAAACAACCAGGAGCAAACCAAACTTTATCTTCAATTAAATAATCATAAAACAATTCTTCTTTATATTTATTCGGATTATCTTTTGCAAAATAACCCACAACCTTTGATAAGTCATGTTCACTCACCTTAAAGGCATCACTTCTTACAATACCGTATTTTTTGTTATTTTCTAGATATGTCACTTTTTTTTCAATACTATCAATAGATAAAAAGTCATCTGAATCTGGCCAAGTTATATATTCACCAGTGAACCTTTTCAACCCTTGATTCAAAGCAGCTGCTTGCCCTGCATTTTCCTGATAGATATAAATAAAATCTATTCCCTTTTCTTCAAACTTTGGTTTATAGGACAGAACAATATCTTCTGTTTTATCAATTGATCCATCATTTACAAAAATAAATTCTAAATTTGTATAGGTTTGATTAATGACTGAATCAAGATATCTACTTACATATTTTTCACCATTATAACATGGTGTGATGATGCTAACTTTTGTCTCCATTATTTTTACTACCTCCCTTCATAAAAATTGATTGTAAAATACCAATTAATCCTCTAAACTCTTCAGTTCTATAAAAAAATAACATTATTAGTGCATTTGGAATAATTGCACAAACAACTAATCTAATAATATAGTTCTCTATTGTAAAATCTGCAAAATACGACTCTAATAACCAAAATGTTAAATTTCCGATGATTGTTAATATTACTAAGTATTTCAGATAGGATTTAAAATATAGTATTGAACTAGTTTTAAATACATATTTGTATACGAGATATGGTTTTTGCCAAGTAGGCAATACTAGACTTGAAATGATTGTTCCAATAAAAACACCTATAAGACCCACTTCTTGAACTAAAATGATTGAAAAGACTAAATTGACAGCTGATTGGATTAAGGGTGAAAACTTATCTACATCATATAGACCAGCCGCTGATTTTACAGTTTCAATAGACATTCTCATTCCTGTTAAATAGAAATTGATTAGAACTAACAAAATAATTTCTATCGATAACAAATACTCTTTCCCTAACCATAATTCTATTGTAGGATTTAATAAATTTAAAAATGATATTGATGCAAAGCTATAAATCCAAAAAGCTATAAAATTTGTAACTTTAAAAACTTCTAATTTCCTATGGTTAGATTCGGTAGCTATTAAATTACCCATACTTGCAGCAATACTATTAAAAAAAAGTGTGATAAATGAATTAATTGCATTTATGATCATAGTATAATTTGAATAAAACCCAACAACTTTTACACTAATAAAAGCCGAAATAAGAATATTATCCGTACTATGAATACTAAAGCTACCTATTTTATGTAAAACCATTGCTTTTATATTTTTATTTATTTTCTTTAGCTCATCTATTGGTAGCTTTTCAGTTACTCTGACGTTCAAGATCGGGTACATACGAGTTACTATGAAATTTATATAAACTGTTTGAATAAATAAAATGATGATATTAGAGATTAAATATAAAATAAAATTATGAGTTATTATTAATACCAATATTTGAGACACTGATGTTAAAATTGTGAAAAATAAATTGATTACTCCGAGTTGATACTCTTTTTGATCGGCTTTTAATAAGGTGACTTTATAATTTATAAAATAGGGAAAGCTAGTTTGAATAACATATAAAAACATAATAAACCATAAATCCCCAATATCTCCAGGATCTTTTACGATAATATCAATAAATATTAAAAGAATCATACCTGCTAGAAAAATTGCAATACCTATAATTGTATAAGCCTTTTTATAGAAATTCATTAATAATGAAATTTTATAAGTATCTTTTGTTGCCAATGGTTTATATAAACTAAAAGTTATGGCAGTTCCAATCCCTAGCTCTGCAATAGAGAGCATTGACATTACATTAATCATTAAACCATTAACACCTAAATAAGAGACTCCTAAGGTATTAATAAATATTGTTCTTGATACAAAACTTAATATTAACGTAATTAATTGAATTGCAATTCCAGTTGAGTAATTCAATAATGAATTCTTAATTCTCATTTAAATAATCTCCCAAAAAAAGCTATGATAGATTTAAGATTGACAATCTATTAGAAAGTAAATTTAGTATTATTAAAAATTAATATCCACATATCCCCAACTATACTATGTAATCTAAATTTCAAAAAAATTCCATTTTTTTATGAACCAAAGAATATATTGTTAATTTATATCTGAACTATATTATACATTGTTTAAACACCCCAAAAGATGAATAGAACAAGTATTTTCTATTGTCAAATTTAGAACATAGCTTTTAGCTTATATTAATCATTCCATAAAAAATTAAATCCTTATTTAATAGATTCTTCAATTTTACTTGAGTATAAATGGAAAAAATATATAATGATAAAAAATTCTTTCACTTATTTTTCATCTTAAATCTATTTATTTCATTTATAAGTGTGCCAATATTTCTATATTTACTATTGATTAACTGGAGTAATTAATATTATCTATTTAATAAAAGAAAGAATTCTTGAATATTGACAAAGATTTTTCTCTTTCTTCTAATAAAACTTCTCTAGTTTCACTAAAATCCAAATACATCCATTCTGTTGGTTTTTTTATCAAATAATTAATTTGTCTATTTTCCAATTTAAAGGTTTGCAGAAGTGTTTCTATTCTCGAATACATTGAAGGTCCATTTTCGTGTCTTTTAAAAACAATAAAAGGTGTTTCTAAAAGGATTGAAAATACAACACCATGAAATGAATCTGTAAGGAATATAGATGCAGAGTTAATAAAATCTACAAAATGACTAGGACTCGCATTATAAAGCTCTGTATATTTATAATTTTCTAGTTGAATAATCTCTAAATTATTTTCAATAGAAATCTTTTCTATAAAATTGACCGTTTCAGGTGACATTTCTCCTAAAAAATATGTCAGTAAAAACTTCTTTTTGGGCTTATTTTTATTTTCTTCAGCTATTGAAAGCCATTTTTCTTTTGTTAATAGCATTGTTGGGTCTAAAACCAATTGTGCATCTTTTCCAGTTAATTTTTTTACAATCTCTACACCAGCCTGTTCTCTAACTAAAATACTTTTCATTCCACTTAATCCATTCTTCACTCTATCTATATAGTTTTCAGGAATCTCATTAATTCCAAAACTAGCTGCATATGATAGACGTTTTTCTTTTGGCGCAAATGTTAAATATTCAATCGCAGGTACTATTTTTTCATGCTGATGATAAAAAGGATTCCAAATTTGATCACTACCAACTACAAAAAAATCATACTGACTATCTAAAAAATCAAGGCTAGTATCACTAGTTATGGAATATGAAGTTTCATTTATATACTTTTCTGTGAATTGCTTGAACGCCATGATACGATTATTATTGGCATTCTTTCTTTTTGATGCTGTTAATTTAATCGAAATCATCTTTTTAAAATTTGTTGGATTAATATTTCTAACAATTCGTTTTACAATTCTAGTCATTTTATTTTCGTTAGAGCTTAAATGTAATTCATGATGAAGTATTGTTTCTACATCATAATCAAGTTTCTTTATAACTTCTTGCAAAGCGTAATTTTGTAATCTATTTCCATAATTAAAATAGCCATTTAGAGTTATTATTGCAACGTTTTTCAATTTTAAATTCCCCTAACTATATAATCATTATTTATTAAATCAAATTTCATCTGAAAAAAATAATAGGAAAAAATATATTTAACCTACTTAATCAACAGTCATAAGTCAATCCAAACTTTCATATTCTTAAGGCAAGGTTAGGGCTAAAATGTTAAATATATCTATTAATAATTACATATAAAATAATTAGAGATTGATAAAATGTTACTGTGTTACAGTTTTTATACATTTTAGGTACCATTTAAAAAGAACTTTGATAAACCCAGAAAATGGAACAGATACCACTTTACTACTAATTCTTTTGAAAATGCAGTTCAGTGTACTTATCCTAAACTTCTGAGTAAGAAAAAGAGCACCTAAAATAAGAATTTCTAATTGATAAATAACTATCAATGGTATTTATTTAGTAATAAATAGGAACACTTCAAAATTCTATTCATGTATAATTTCTTTTATGAGATTTAATTATTTTAACTAGAGTCTTCATTTGCAAATAGATAAAACCATAAATAAAAAGTAGTCTCTTACATTTTTTTGTTATTAGAAATATAAAAAATTTATGATTTAGTCGGAATTGATTTTTATCGATATTTTTTAATGCTTCCAGTAGAAACGGGTGATTTATATAACGTACTATATTTCCCATTTTTTCTGAATTTGACAATTTGTTTTCTGTTGAAAACTCCATTATTATGCAATTAATAGTCTGTAAGCACAATCTTTCAGATGAACCCTCTAGTGAAACTCCCCACTTTTCAGCATATTTTTTCGACATTTCATACATCCATAATGCAATCATATCGAAAGAATTAGCTCTAAATTTTTTTGTTAGACTATCATTATCTCTATGATTATAATGATATAAGTTTTTATCAATATAAAGCATTGAATCTATAGTATCAAATAGATCTAACATATATTTCCAATCTTCTCCATAGTCTAACTTTTCGTCCATTAACCCTACTTTTTCAACCACATGACGTTTAAGCAATTTATTACATGGACTACTATAAAGACCATTTTTCAATAAATTGGGATAAACAACATTCTTTATATAGCTATTATCTAATAAGACACCCGAAGGTAAGTTATAAGATGTCAGAATGGTTATTCCTGTATCAATGTAATCATTAGATATTCCACAGAAAACAAGATCCGGATTCTTTTCCATCATCACTTTGTACATTTCATCTAACATATAAGATTCAATCCAATCATCACTGTCTATAAAAAGTAAAAAATCACCAGTAGCAGAATTCACACCTAAATTTCTCGCAGCACTTGGTCCCTTATTTTCTTGATGTAAAACTCTTACTCTATTATCAATTTGTTTATACTTATCTAAAATACAAGATGTTGAATCAATTGATCCATCATTAATAAAAATGGCTTCAAAATCCTTAAAAGTTTGACTTAATATTGAGTCAACACATTTTCTTATATACAACTCTGAATTATAAACGGGAATGATTATACTAATTTTCGGCAATTTCCATCATCTCCCAATTTTTTATATTTTATAATAACCAAAATAAAAAATTAATCATTCATATTGCTTTAATTCTTTCTAGAATTTAAAAATTTAAATCTACAAATTTGCAAAAATGTAGCTAATCCTAATAGATTAAGATTATATAAAATAGCAAATAATAATGAAAAGTATTTCCAATCTTTTCGTGGAATTTCTGTAAAATATTTTCCTACTGCTAATTTTTTTAAGCCTGTATTTATTATTTTAGACTTTTTAAATAAAGATATTTCTCTTTTCATTTCGCTAAATTTTTTATTCGAATGGTGAAAACAATTAAGACAACAATTATCAATTGCAGTGAAAGAATTAAAAGAAATTAAATCATAATTTTCCTCAAGCTTGTTTATAGATTTTGCATATTTATATAAACTGGTTACTAGTTTAATATAATTAATTACTAAATCTTTTTTGGGGTTACTAGTTACAGAATTAAGATTTTGAAAATAATAATAAGTGGTTTCATTTATTAACTCTACCGTAGGATAATTTAAATATAACTTAATATTAAATAGTAAATCTTCCCCATAGTAAATTTCACTTTCAAACTTTATTCCTTTCGATTTTACAAAATCTAGTCTATAAAATTTATTACCTGCACTTGCACCAAAACTTTTTCCAAAAAACACTCTAAACTTCTGCTTAGTTTTCATCAATTCTTCTGGTTCAATCTTTAAGTTATCAAATGAAATTATCGAAGAAATAAAACCATTCTCATCAACATAATTTAATTTACCAATAATAATATCTGCTTGTGTTTCTTTTGCTCGTTGGTGAAATATTTGAATTGAATCAATAGGGATATAATCATCCGAGTCTAACAAATAAAAGTAATCACCAGTCGCTAAATCTATACCTGTATTTCTTGCTTCGGAGACGCCTTCATTTCTTTTTTTGTTAATTAACTTAATTCTATTGTCTTTTAATGCATATTGATTACAAATATCTCCACTTTTATCAATTGAACCATCATTAATTAGAATAATTTCCAAATTTTTATAGGATTGATTAATAACACTATCCAGGCATTTTTTTAGAAACCTTTCAGAGTTATAAATTGGAATTATTATACTTATTTTCATATTAACCTCACTAGCAAATTTAGTTTAATTTAATGATTTTTGTTATCGGTTAGCTCAGCATTTGTAAGCTGTGGCTTTGATGTAATTTGCCTAATAATCCAAAACAGAAACCATATTAATGTAATTATAAATATTGCACCTTTAATGAGTTGATTTGGGGAGTATAAATACCATCTAGGTACTGTAAATACTACAGAAAGTATCAATATTTTTTGATAATCACTACCATTAAATTTAAGTTTATTAAGTAACATCACTACAATAAAGGATATTAATATTACACCTAACCAACCAAACCAAAAATAAAAATGAGTAGGTAATAAACCACCTCCCATATTATAAAAGAATTCTGTAGCAACAAACGTTGTTACATCTGATTCTATTGAGTCTGAAAGAAAAAAAATAGATTTAAAAAACTCTAAGAACGAATTAATTCTTTGACTAATATTAGCCACATCTGTGGCTGCAACATGTGTGGCTGAGGCATAGTAAGCAAATGTTGCGGTATCAAATACAAAATAACTTTCTTTTAAATTATTATATAATCCTATTAGGTTAACGTTTGCAAAAGAATAATTTATTCTATATGCTGCTACAAAACTATTTAAAAAAACTCCAATTATTGTTATTGTAATAATATTCTTTATTGTTAATTTTCTTATCAACATTGTGATAAAAAATAATATTATTAATTGTACTGATGTTATCCTTCCACCATAATAAACATCTTGGAAAATAAATAGTCCTATTAATAAAGTAAAAATGATTTTTCTCGTACGAGAATTTCCTGAAAAGTAATATGCGAAAAGAAAAAGTATTTTTGAGTATTCAAATATGGGTGAAATCCTAACCTCGTAGTAATTATAATCACCTCTATCTACACCTATTACAAGAGAAACTAATAACATAAAAATAGTGACATAGAATGCAATGAAATTATCTTTGGGTTTTAATTTTATAGTTTCTAGCTCATTATTTTTACCATCATAAAACAAGTTTACAATAAACATAAAAAGTAAGATGACCCTAATCGTAATACCATAGATTTCTTGTGTTTTTACTTCAAAAAACGGCACACTTAAATCTCCAATAATTAAATATTCACCTATAACAATACTATAATTTACATAGCAAATAAAAATGAACATTAAAAAAAATGCAAGATTATTTCTGCTTCTATAGACTAGTAACAAAGATAATATTAATACAACTAAAGCATCTATAATATTTGTGTAAGAGCTTATTGGGATCAAACTTACATATGTAAATATTATCGATATAATAGATAACTTAATTATGGTGAAGGTTTGTATTTTCATTTTTAACTTAACTCCTATGATGAAAACCAGTTAGTAGTATAATTTATTATAAATATCAATATATTCATTATATCTATCTTTATCATAATAAAGCTTTTCAGCTCGTAAAATAGAATTTTTTGAATAATCTAAGATTCTATTACCTATACTTAATTTTCTAATACTAGATAATACATCATCAATATCACCTTTCTTCACTACAAAACCACAGCTATCATCCACGCTTTCTATGCTTCCACCAGTTTCAAAAGTTACTACTGGTGTTCCACAAGCTAGTGCTTCTAAATTTGTAGTTGGGAAATTATCTTCTAAAGTTGGGTTTATGAAAATATTTGCTGTAGAGTAAATTTCTACCAACTCATTGACGTTATTAGTTTTAGTAATACCTACTATATTCTTAGGTAGTAGACTTTTTTGTTTTTCAGTTAAGCCTACTAAAACGATAATTTCATTTGTATTAATTCTTTCGGAAAGATCTATAAAGTATTTTAATCCTTTTCTTCTATCCCAAATATTCGCAACTCCTAATATAACAAATTTATTCTCCAGTCCGTACCTCTCTCTAAAATTGCTTTCAGTTGGTTTAAAAATACGTAAATCAATTCCATTATTAATTACTTTTACGGGATATTCGTTTAAGTAGGATTTTTTAACTAAATTCGCCAACCATCTTGATGGTGTTACAATCGTTAAATCCTTTACACCCGTAAAAATATCATTTTTTCTCATGAAGTTATTTTTAGAATTATCTATCAATAAGCTTCCTGGGTATGTACTCTTTTCCGGACAATTACTGCATAGAGTTTGCCATTTTTCACACCCTATATAATCAAAATATGCACAATGACCAGTAAACGCCCAACAGTCATGTAAGGTCCATACTACTGGCTTTTCTACTTTTTTTAGATAGTTAAATAACAATTCAACATTTAAATAATATCCATGAATATTATGAAGATGAATTATATCAGGATTAATATCTTCAATTTTATTAATAAATTCCCTAGTTGCTTTATTTGATCCAAATCCATGTTTATCAAATATCCTAGTTAAAGCAAGGTGAGAATAATTATCCAAATTTGTACCAATTCGGATAGCCCCATTAGAATTTTTAGGTAAACCCCTTCCGTAAGCAATAATACTATCGTGTCCTTGTTCAAGTAGTAAATTGTGAATATCCGTTACAATTCTCCCAGTACTACCAACTCCACAAACTGAGTTTATTTGTAATACTTTCATTAATTTTTACCCCAATTAACTCTATTAACATAATCAATGTAAGCTAATATTATTCTAAGAACTTTGTCAGAAACATTGGGCATTGTATAATCTTCAACAGTTCTTAATGTACTCTTATTTTGTGTTTCCAATATTTCCAACCCTTGCAGTATTCTTTCTAATTTTAATCCTACCAACATTACAGTGGCTTCTTCCATTGCTTCTGGTCTTTCATGAGCCTGTCTTAAATTAAGTGCTCTAAATCCAAGTATTGAAGATTCTTCACTGATTGTTCCACTATCACTAAGCACCGCTTTTGCTTTGATTTGGAGCTTATTATAATCGCTAAATCCAAGTGGTTTCATTGTTTTTACAAGAGAGTTAAATACTATACCCTTTGCTTCAATCATATTTTTAGTTCTTGGATGTGTACTTATAATTACAGGCATATTATATTTTTCAGCAATAGCATTTAAACTATTTACCAAACTAAAAAAATTAGTTTCTGAATTGATATTTTCTTCTCGATGGGCAGAGACAACGAAGTATTTACCTTCCTCCAAGTTAAGTTGTTCTAAAATATTTGATTTATCGATATCTGCTTTTTTAGAGTGTAACACCTCGAACATTGGGCTACCTGTCTTAATAACACGATCAGCTGGTAATCCTTCTCTTAGTAGATAATCTCTAGCAATATCGCTATACGTTAAATTAATATCAGAAATATGGTCAACAATTTTTCTATTTGTTTCTTCTGGTACTCTTTGATCAAAACATCTATTACCAGCCTCCATATGAAAAATTGGAATGTGTCTTTTTTTTGCTGCAATTGCACATAAACAACTATTTGTATCGCCTAAAACTAAAAATGCATCAGGTTTTACTTCTTCTAAAATTGGATCTATTTTAATCAGAATATTACCTATAGTCTCAATTGCAGTTCCTGTAGCTGCATTTAAAAAATAATCTGGTTTCTTCAACTTAAAATCTTTAAAGAATACCTCATTTAATTCATAATCATAGTTTTGACCAGTATGAACTAATGTATGGTCAATTGCTTCTGATTCTTCTAATTTATTTATTACTGCTGATAATCGAATAATTTCAGGTCTTGTCCCTACTACGGTCATTACTTTTAATTTTTTCACTTATTAAACCTCCACAAAGTAAGTATCTGGTTTTTCTGGATCAAAACATTCGTTTGCCCACATTACTGTTACTAAATCATTTTTTCCTATGTTGACAATTGAATGCGTATAACCTGTCGGAATATCTACTACCTCTAGTATTTCTCCACTTACTTTATATTCAATTATCTCATCAGTATCTATTTTTCTAAATCGAATTAGACCTTCTCCACTAACAACTAAAAACTTTTCATTCTTTGTATGATGCCAATGGTTCCCCTTTGTTATTCCTGGTTTTGAGACATTTATTGAGACTTGTCCACGCTCAGGAGTTCGAATAAATTCTGTGAATGATCCTCTATAATCTACATTCATTTTGAGATTATAGGAAAATTCGTCCTTAGGCAAAAAGCTTAAATATGTGCTATACAGCTTTTTAGTAAGAGAATCATCCATGTCTGGTATACTTAAGTTAAGTCTACTATCCTTAAAACTTCTGATAAGATTTGCCAATACACCAAGTTTAATATTATGTGTAATTGGAATTACACAATGTTCACCCTGTATTGTAGGCTTTCCTTCTAATGCTCTTAAGAATTCAATAAGAACATCATCGATATAAGCTAAATTGAGATCCACTTCGGGATCATTTATTTGTATACCTAAACCTCTAGATATGTTATGGCAAAAAGTTGCCACTACTGTATTGTAATTTGGTTTACTCCATTTTCCGAATAAGTTAGGTAATCTGTATACATATACAGGGATATTATTTTCTTTTCCATAGTTGAATAATAAATCTTCTCCTGCTTTCTTACTTTTACCATAAGGATTATCATTTTCTGCTTGAATAGAAGATGTAATCAGTACAGGTGCATTATTTCCATGTTTTTTCAATAAGCTTAGTAACTGAGAAGTAAATTCATAATTACCTTCCATAAATTCGTTTTTATGTTGGGGTCTGTTTACCCCAGCCAAGTTGAAAACGAAATCACATTCCAGTGTATATTTATCAAGTAATGATTCATCAGTTTCTCTTGTAAATTCAAATATATTTTCATAGCCTTTATTATGAAGTTCTGCTACAAGGTTTTTTCCAACAAATCCTTTAGCACCAGTTACAAGAATATTCATAATTCAACTCTCCCTTAATTAAATACGTAAGCTTTTTTATGCCATTCCTCAAGTTCATTTCTTACATAATCTAATTCAAGTAATTTTTCTTTAATTTCTTCTACTGATAAAATGTGTGTATTGTCAGAGTTGTATTCTGCAATTGAAGTTAGTTTTTCATTACCTTCATCAAAATACTTATCATAATTAAGATCCCTATTATCTGCTGGTACTCTGAAGAACCCACCTAAATCTTCCGCAACAACATATTCCTCTTTTGTTAGTAATGTTTCATAGCGTTTTTCACCATGTCGAGTACCAATTATTTTAATTTCATTATCAACAGCAAATAATTCTTTTACGGCTTGAGCTAAGTCACCAATAGTACTTGCAGGGGATTTTTGAACCATGATATCCCCAGCTTCAGCATTTTGAAATGCAAATACAACTAACTCAACAGCCTCCTCTAAACTCATTAAGAACCTAGTCATATTTGGATCAGTAACAGTTAGAGGTTGTCCATTTTTAATTTGATCTATAAATAAAGGGATAACTGATCCACGAGAAGCCATTACATTACCATATCTAGTACCGCAAATAAGTGTTCTTTCTGGATCTACTGTTTTTGACTTAGCAACATACACTTTTTCCATCATTGCTTTAGAAATTCCCATTGCGTTTATTGGGTAAGCTGCTTTGTCTGTTGAAAGACAGATTACCTTTTTAACACCATATTCAATAGCGGCTGTTAATACATTGTCAGTACCTAAAATATTTGTTTTTACCGCTTCTAATGGGAAAAATTCACACGATGGTACTTGCTTTAAAGCTGCAGCGTGGAAAATATAATCTACTCCATGCATTGCATTTTTTACACTAGCAAGATCTCTAACATCACCTAAATAAAATTTTAATTTATCATTTTTATACTGTTTTCTCATATCATCTTGTTTTTTTTCATCTCGAGAAAAAATACGGACTTCTTTAATATCGCTATTTAGAAATCTTTCCATTACAGCATTTCCAAAAGAACCAGTTCCACCAGTTATCAGTAAGGTTTTTCCATTAAACATTTATTAATCCCCCAATATTCTCTGCATCATTCTAACATATTGATGAGTGCATTTTTCTTCAGTATATTTATTTAAGAAAATCTCCCTACAATTTTTACCCATATTTTTAAGTTTTTCGCTATCACTTCTTAGTTCTTCTATAGCACTTACCATTTTTAAACTCTCTCTTCCTTGCACAGAGTACCCTGCCTCATTTTCTATCAAGTCTTTAGCTATATCAGATTCCTCACCCATAATTGCGATAATGGGTTTACCTGCCATCATGTAACTATAAGTCTTACTAGGAACAGCTAGGCCAGTTAAACCTTCTGCCAAACTTACTATAAAACAGTCGCTAATACTAAGTGCATCTTGAAAATCTTGTCCGTGAAGGAAATCGAAAACAGTAACATTTTTGAGATTCTCTTGTTCTATGGTGGTTTTTAATATTCCCATTTTATTTCCATGTCCAGCAAATAGAAAATGAACGTTAGAATCATTTCTTAAAATTCTAATAGCTTCTATTATAGTTTCAATGTCTTGTGCAATACCCATGTTTCCAAAATAGGATACTACTAAATTAGAATTAGATTTAATTGAACGTAAGAGTGAATTATTTATCTCAGATTCATTATCAGCTATTCCTGTATCCTTATACCAATTTGGAATAACTTCAATTTGCTCAGGTGCCAAAGAAGCTCTATGTTCAAGTAGATATGATTTCATTTCATTTGATAAAGCAACAACAGTATTTATTCTTTTAAATACACTCTTGTTAATAAAATTCATAATTTTGCTCAATATACTATGCTTTGTAATAGTATTTGTCATATATGCAATTTCCGGATATATATCATAGCTAACAAATATTACTTTTGTTCCAAATATTTTATTTGCAACCGTTGCTATAAAAGGTAATACAGGTGGGTTTGAATAAACAATAATTGTTCTGTAATTTTTTAAATTAATAAATCGAAAAGCAACAGAAATTGTAAAAGAAAAGTAATTTATTAATCTTCCTATAAAATTACTTCGCTTTAACTGAATATACTTTAATCTTTTTATATTAATACCTTTATGTGTTTCTTTTAATGGTACTATTTCTTTTAGGTTGTATTCTCTCGGGTATCCGCAAATAGCATCAACGGAAAATCCCGCTTCTTTAAGTGAGAGAGCAGTATCAAATGGAAGAGTTGCAGATGATACATATTCCGGATAAAAATACTGACACAAGAATAGAACATCTTTCTTTTTTTTCATCAGATATCTTCTTTCTTTATTTAATTTCAGTGAACTTAATAGAATCTTCAAAAGAAACTTGTTCAATTTTTCTAGAATCCGATAGATTCTTTTCGTAAACTAAGTCACCAAAGACTTTATTTATAGTATCGTTTTTCTTGAAAAATAAAATTAAAGGGTTAAACAATTTAGTAAGCCTAACCTTATTTCCATTAACTTTTGCAATTAATACTACCATTTCTGAGGTTTTTACATACTCAACATTTTGTGGGTAAAATAAGCCACTCTTTAGATTATCAATAATATCTTTTACAAAAAAAGATAAATTTTCAATATATATCATACTTCGTTTATTTTCAATATCTGGGAAGAAAGGTACCTTTAGAGCAAGGTTAGCCAATCTTAGGTAGTTTCCTTTACAACCTTTACCGTAAATCATGGGTGGGCGTAATATTACAACTTTAAAAGACTCATTCTCTAGAGTTGATATTAAATTTTCAGCTTGAAGTTTCGACTTTCCATAGCTATTTTTTGGCTTAAGAGGGGAGTAATTATCAATAACTCCGTTATCAATACCATAAACACTCATTGAACTAATAAATATAAATTGCTTAACACCATTAGATTTTGCTTTCTTAGCTACCTCATAAGCTAGATCACGATTTACTTTATAATATAAATCTTGATTTTCCTTAGTTTCCTTAATATGTGCAATTCCTACTGCATGATAGACAACATCATATTTAGAAAAGTCCTTCTCTTTCCACAATTCATCTCTCAAACCTAATGTCTCTATTGAATATTGATCAGGATAATTACTTAAAAGGTTTTTTAAACTAGTACCTACAAAACTAGTACTACCTGTTATCAGTACTTTCTTCATTTTGGGATTTTCTCCTTAGAAGTTTTTATACCAGTGGCACCTTCGACTACCCCATCACGTTTAGTAACGCTAACAATCGTTCCGAAAAAACACTTAAAATCTATCCAAAAACCAATTTTTTCAATATATTCCCCATCTAATTTAGCTTTAACCTCTATAGGTAGCTCGTCTCGACCGTTAATTTGAGCCCATCCTGTTAATCCGGGTCTAATATCATTTGCTCCATATTTATCACGTTCACTTAGTAAATCATACTGATTCCATAGGGCAGGGCGTGGTCCAATAATACTCATTTGACCAACAAAGATATTCCAGATTTGAGGTAACTCGTCGAGAGATGTTTTTCTTAGAAATTTACCCATTCTAGTTATATATTGTTCTGGATTTTGAAGTAGGTGGGTAGGTGTATCTTTAGGTGTGTCAATTTTCATCGTTCGGAACTTTAATATATAAAAATGTTCTTTATTAATCCCAACTCGTTTTTGTTTAAATAAAACTGGACCTTTTGAGTCTAACTTTATAGAAATTATAAGTATTAAAAATATTGGTGATAATACAATTAATCCAATTACAGATAAAATTATGTCTAGTAATCTTTTGATTTTTAAATATAACACCTATGCCACACTCCATGTTTCAATTATTCCTACATTGGTCTTAACGCTAATTTTTTCGATTCATTCAACAACTGTCCAATATGACATTTATAAGCTTCCACCCCAGGCTGATCAAACGGATTCACTTTCATTAAATAAGCACTCATAGCACAAGATATCATAAAAAATTGAATCAAATAACCAATATGATATGCATTAAGTTTTTTTAATTCTAATTGAATTACCTGAATTCCACCCTCAGCATGCGCAATTGCCGTACCCTGTTTCGAAATTGCATTAATCTCATTAAAACTACGATTATCTAAGTAGTTTAATTGATCTTCATCTCGCAAATGATAAGGCACATTGTAATCGTCAGTTACTTCTCTAAAATGTAGTAAGGTTTCAAAAAGCATCGGACTTCCCTCTTGTATAAACTGCCCAATCGAATGCAAATCTGTCGAAAAATTTGAAGTTACAGGTAAGATACCTTTTTTATCTTTCCCCTCACTTTCACCAAACAACTGCTTCCACCACTCATGGAATTTCGCAAGTCCTGGTTCAAATGATGCAAGCATTTCCACTTTGTAACCTTGGTTATATAACTCATGACGAATTGTTGCATAACGATACGCTTCATTCATTTCAAGCGATTCTTCATTAAGTTCAATAGCAGCCTGTTTAGCCCCAGTAAGTAATTCTTCAATATCAACACCTGCAACGGCTATAGGTAGCAATCCTACAGGAGTTAAAACAGAATAACGCCCTCCTATATTTTGCGGAATATTAAACGTACGATAATTATGTTTCTCTGCCATGTCATTTAATAGTCCCTTTTCAGGATCAGTAGTCACGATAATCCGTTGAACAGCTTCATCTCCATATCGTTCTTCCAAATATTGACGAAACACGCGAAAAGCAAGAGCTGGTTCCATCGTAGAACCAGACTTTGAGATTACATTCACATATATTTCTTTGTTAGCTAAACTTTTAATCAATTGGTTTATATATGCCCCACTTAAGTTTTGACCAGCATAAACGACTTCTATACCATTTTCATGTGATCCGAAGTATGGTGTTAAAGCATCTTGAATAGCTTTGGCACCAAGATAGGAACCACCAATACCAACTACTACCAACACGTCAGCCTTTAACTTAATTTCACTCGCAACTTCTAAGATGGATTGAACTATTTGGGTGTTGTCTTCTAAAGGTGCATGGACCCAACCAGTTGGCTCATCTTTTGTCGTGTGTAGATGTTGGTGGATTTCTGCCACTTTTGAAGAGTATTTTGATATATCAACGTTTAGTAATTCTTCATTTAATATTTTTGTATGAAGATATTGCTTTGACACCTATCTCCCTCTTTTCAATTTATCGTTATCGGAATGGTAGGTATTCTTAAACCACAGAAACTTTTAACTGTTCCTTGTCCATAATTACTTCCCATTTCCCATTCGCCACCGCAACCACTTCATCCTTAATCTCGTCTATTTCTAGAGTCTGCAATTTAATAAGTAGTTCATTAAGCGCATTATAATTTAATGGGTTTGCTTTACCCACGTGGATTTTTGGATAAATATGTTCTTCCTGAATTTCTTCCGCATTTAACAGTTCTTCATACATTTTTTCACCAGGACGAATGCCTGAGAATTCGATTTTGATATCATTTTCAGAGAATCCTGATAGACGTATTAAGTTACGCGCTAAATCTACAATCTTCACTGGCTCACCCATATCAAGTACAAATACTTCTCCACCTTTAGCAAGCGATCCTGCTTGTAGTACAAGTCGTGATGCTTCTGGAATTGTCATGAAGTATCGAGTCATATCAGGATGTGTAACAGTAACTGGACCACCAGCCGAGATTTGTTGTTTAAAACGCGGAACAACACTTCCCCGCGATCCAAGTACATTTCCAAATCGAACTGCTGCATAGTTTGTCTTGCTTCTTGTCGCTAAATTTTGAACAATCATTTCTGCAATACGCTTAGTTGATCCCATTACGTTCGGTGGGTTAACTGCTTTATCCGTAGATATAAGTACAAAGTTTGATACACCAAATTCATTTGCAGCGTCTGCAACATTTTTCGTTCCAAAAACGTTATTTTTTACAGCTTCTTTTGGATTGTACTCCATTAGCGGTACGTGTTTATGTGCTGCTGCATGGTAAATTACATCTGGACGATACTGAGCAACGACATCAAATATACGTTCACGGTCTTGTACATCCGCTATAATTGGAACTATTTCTATTTTTTCATTTCTGTATTTTTCATTTAACTCCATTAGTATAGTGTAAATAGAGTTTTCACCATGTCCTAATAGTAGAAGCATTCTTGGTTTAAATTTCATTACTTGACGGCAAATTTCCGATCCAATGGATCCACCAGCACCAGTTACAAGAATAACTTTTCCAGAAAGCTTTTTAGAAATGGCGTTCATATCAAGTTTCACTTCATCGCGTCCAAGTAAATCTTCAATTTTTACATCCTGCATATCTTTGACAGATACTTTTCCAGTCATGACGTCTTCAATCTTTGGCATGATTTTTACTGGAACATTTGACTGTTTACATACTTCATAGATTTCTTTCATACCCATTTTCCCAAGAGATGGGATGGCAATAATCATTTCTTCAATGTTCTTTTCACTTACGATTTTCGGTATATCTTTCACTTTTCCCAAAACTCTCACGTCATTAATACTTAGTTTATGTTTTGATGGGTCATCATCTATAAATCCAACAGGATTGTATTCTGGGTTTTGGTTACGTTTAATGTTACGTACTAACATCGTCCCAGCTCGTCCAGCCCCAACGATTAATACTCGCTTTAAATTCCCCTTAGGTGAGATTAAGCTACGATCGTGATAGATTCGTAGTAAAAATCTAGAACCGCCTATAAGGATTATGTGCAGGAACCATGCGACCATCATCACTCTGAAGTAAACATCACCAATCATTATTAACTGGAATAAGCTTGCTACCCCAATGGAAATTGTTACCGCGTAAATAATGATGACAAGCTCCTTTACAGAGGCTACACTCCACAATCGATTATATAAATGGTAAAAATATGCGACGATATGATGACTAATTAATATCGTTGCAGAGCTCAGTGCAATCAGTGGGTTTGAGAATAAGGTAAGATCTGGGTGGATTATCCAATAGCCGAAATAAATCGAATAGATCACAATCAATGAGTCTAATAAGAAAAACACAAGATAACGAAACTTATAATTCATGAATTATACCTCTTTCAATAATTGGCTTTTTATGGAACCGTTGGGATATCCATCCGTTTTTATATGTATTTTTTACCCCAATACAATAGTTCTATTGTCCATTAGTAAGTTTATACCAATAAAAGGGAAATATCAATATGTTGCTAAAAGAATAGACTTTTTATTTAGTACTATAGTAGTCATCTTAGAGAAAAATAAACTTAATGTCTATAACCTTGTCATTTTCATAGTAAATTTATGAGCAAAAGAGTACTATTTAAAAGGATTCCACCATCTTTTATTAATAACCGTAGTAGGTTCTAATATATCCAAAGGCTTATTTTCAAGTAGGTATATATTATTATTTAAAAATATATCTACATAATCTGACAATTTCTGCTTTGCTAAATAGGATAATCCTTTATCAAACAGGAACGGTCTAGTGCTAATGTTATGTGCATCTGACCCGTACAAATGAACTAGATTTGCTCGCACTAAATCCAATGAAAGTTTTTGGATGGATCGGCCAAAGTGCCCTGAAAGACTTCCAGAAGTAATTTGCGCCACAGCACCATCTCGAATGAGTCGTTCTAAACGTTCAGGTTTTTCTGCAATCCCTTTATTTCTTTCTGGATGTGCGATTACTGGTGTGATCCCTTCTGCTACAAGTGCACGAACTATATTTTTTGTGTAATGTGGAACACTATTAGATGGTAATTCTAATAGTAAATAGTTGGAGTTTGCTAATGTATGAACATATTTATTGAGATATAAATCGACTAATTTATCGTTTAATCGCACTTCATGTCCAGTATGAAGTTTTAGTGGAATTTGACGACGTTCAAGTTCGTCTTGTAATTGTTTCACTTGTTCAATGACAACATGATAAGGAACATCGTATTGCGGATGATAAGAATGGGATGTTGAAATTATTTCTGTAATACCTTCATCGGCTGCTTTTTGTAACATCTCGATTGACTGCTCTAGTGAGCTGGGTCCATCGTCAACGTTATATAAAATATGGCTATGTATATCTATCATTCTTCTCTTTCTCCCTTCTTCGGAAAAAAAAGTAATAGGCACAATGCACCTATTACCCCTCATTTCCATAATATTGATAATAGTAATGATCCTTTTGTAGCGCAAAATTATTCATCACTACTCCAATAACATTTGCTTTTGATTTATCAAGAATATCTTTAGCTTTTGCTACTTCTTCTTTTCCTGTTGCCCCAGAGTTAACAACTAAGATTGTAGCATCACTTTTGTGAGAGATAATTTGAGCATCCGTCACTGATAGTATAGGTGGTGCATCGAGGATGATTAAATCAAAGTCTTGTTTCAACTGTTCTAAAACGAACTCCATCTGATTTGATGCCAATAGTTCTGCAGGATTTGGTGGAATCACACCACTTGGCAATACCCACAATCCTTCAACGTTTGTTTGTTGTATCGCTTCATGAATTTCACATTGCTTCGTAAGTAAGTTTGATAGTCCGTGTGAATTTCTAAGTTTAAAAGTATAATGCGCCGTTGGTTTACGCATATCCGCGTCTATCAATAGTACACGTTTGCCTTCTTGTGAGAAAACTCCTGCAATGTTAGCTGAAGTTGTTGATTTCCCTTCACTTGGGCCAGATGATGTAACTAGTAATGTTTTTAAATCTTGATCTGGCATGGAAAACTTAATATTTGTTCGGATGGAACGATATTGTTCTGATATATATGATTTTGGAGCTGCTTGAACAATTAGCTTTCTAGCCATAGCATTTCCAATTTTATTTTTCTTTTTAAACATGTATACCCTTACCTTCCTCTTGCCCCTCTGTCACCTTACTTTTTCGGTTTTTACTTGAGGGATCGGTAGTTGTATAATCCTCAGGAATCGGACTGACTAATCCTAAGATTGGTAAACCTAAAATGTCTTCAACGTCTTGCTCTGTTTTCATTGTAGTGTCTAAGTATTCAAGTAAGAATGCTAGTCCTACACCAATCATTAAACCAATTACCATAGCAATGGCAATGTTCATCATTTTGTTTGGTTTTACTGGGCTAGGATTTTCGCTTAAGACTGCTGGAGATAATATATTTACATTATCAGCATTCATTAGTACCGGAATTTCTTCTTTAAATACTGTCGCTACAGTGTTTGCAATGTCAACAGCGAATGCTGGGTTTTCATCTTGTACAGTAATGTTGACAACTTGTGAATTATTTGCATTTGTAACTGAAATTTTATTAGTTAATGCTGTTGGTGTTGTATCTAAATCAAGGTTTTCAATAACTTTCGCCAAAATGGCTGGACTTTTAATAATAACGTTATAAGTATTAATCAGCTGTAAGTTTGTTTGAATATCTGACTGTTGAATCGTTTGCTGATCTTGTTTTTGTTGGTTTACAAGAATTTGTGTCGAACCTTGGTAAATCGGTGTTAAGAAAAAGAAACTAATAATTCCTGCAATTAGCATAGCACCTACTATAATGCTTAAAATTAGTAAAATTCTTTTCTTAAGGACTTTAAATATATCTTGTAAGCTAATTGTTTCTTCGTGCACAGGTGTTCATCTCCCCCTATATAGCTGTAACAATTATAACTGATAGTAATAGGTTTGTCTTCGCTTTATATGAATTTCATAAATTTTACATACAATTTTAATAGAGTTTATGATAATTATCGACAAGTTAACAGAGATGTATCATGATGTCGATTTTATAGCATTTCAAGGGCTTTGTTATATAAATTACTTCTACGAGCTTCTTTTGTAGCTTCGTATTCAGTTCTTAAACTATTTACGTGGTCTTTACTAAAACCATTATTCACTAGTTCGTTTTCAACAACACTAATAATACTATTAAATGCAGCATCAGTACTTTGTTCTAATGCATCTGCTGCTCCTAAGTATTTATTGTAAAAATAACCGAAACTGATGCTTTCACCGTTCGATTTCTTTGCTACGTATTCGTTTTTCGCCTGTTGAACTAGCCCATTAATTTTTGTATTTGCTTGTGATTCTAATGCTTGGATTGCAGGCATGTACTTTTGTTTAATGGATGCAACAGTTGGTTTTTCTGGTTTTGGTTTGCTTGTTGCTGGGGTACCAGAGTTGTTATTGTTGTTTGTTGCTTGGTCACGGCCAGTTGAAGATTCAGTATCTGTTTCTGTTTGAGTACTTGTTTCTGTATCAGATTCTTCTGCTACTGTTTCAGTAGTACCTTTTTCTTCAACAATATTACCTTCCTTGTCAATGATCATTTTGTTCCCATCAGGAAGATCAATTACATAGTTTTCTTCAATGATTTCGTCTACTACTGGGTCGGCAACATCATATTGTTTAATTTTAAATTCGTACAAGACGTAACCAGCAAACCCTAAAATAATTACCAATAACCCGCTTAGTATGTATAGCCATATTCTCTTTTTCTTCTTTTTTGGTTTCGTTTGTTGGTCCATATATGAAGCTCCTTTTCCTGCATTACTAGAACTTACCAAATTCCCCTTAACACTCAAATTCCCCAGAACACCCGTGTTCTGGGGAAAGGATTGAGCTAACTATTAATATACATCAATTATTTTTCATTAACAATTTTGAATTTGTAAGTAAGTGATGAATATGATTTGAAGTTAAATGTAATTTGTGTTTCTTTACCAACTAACTGAAGGATAGTAGTAGCACCATCTCTATTATCAGCTACGAAATCTTCTAATGCTTCTACCATAACAGCTTTTTTAGTTGGATCTGATTCAGCTTCTATGATTTCAGCAACAGTATACTCTACGCCGTCAAAAGAAATAGATTTTAAATTATCATATACTGCACCAATACCAGTAAGTTTGTCATTTGTAAGAATAGTAGTTAATTTATTTGATTGATCATCAATTGCTTCTAATTTAGTTCTTACATCACTAATAGCAATATCAGTAATTACTTCAAATTTAATAGTGTCATCTCCAGGAGTGTATGTTGTTTCAACAACTCCTTCAAGATGTGTTTTATATTCATCTAAACCAACTGAAATAAGTTGATCAACAGTTGATTTAATTGAAGCTGGTGGTGGTGTAGATGGTCCAGGAGTTGGTGTTGGATTTTCTGGTTTTACTTCTTCACCTTTATCATTTTCTACAGGAATGTTTTTAATAGCTTCTTTTACTTCTTCATAGTTAGAAATAACGTCTTCTACTTTTTGACCTGCAGGAATTACGATTTTGTCAATTTTAGTAGTTGCGTCTAATTTTAAATTAGTTTTGCCAACTAAAGCGATTTCTTTCGCAGTTACGCCTGTTAATTCAACAGTTAAACCTGCAGCAACTGAAATTTTGTCAGCTACTACGTTTTTCACTACTACGTTTGAACCGTTAACTTTTACGTTTGGAATTGCATAGCCTTTGGCATCAAATGCAGCACCACTAGCAACGATTGTTAAAGCAGCAACTTTTACTTTTTCAGTAGCAGCAACTGTGTTTGCAGAAGCAAATGCAGTTCCAACAGCTTCTAATTTAACTTTCGCACCTTTTAATGCTGCAGCGTTGTCAGCGTTAAATACTTTTGCTAAGTCTGCATCGATATCGTAAGTGCCTTTAGTTGTTACTAATTTACCGTCTTTAATGTCAACTACGATTTCACCAGTTACAGCTCCACCTTTAACAGTGAATGTAGCAAGTTGACCACGTTTAACTGGATCATTTACACCGTATTTCGTAGCAGAAACACCAACAGTTACTCCGTTTTTATAAAGTGTTGAGATGAATTTCTCATAGAAATTACCTTTTGTATCTGTAAATGGTAAGTTTTCAGCTTGTCCTTCTAATTCGAAAGCTTTTTGAAGGATTACGGCCATTTCACCTCTTTTTAAAGTGTCTTTTACGCCGTATGTACCATTGCCATAACCAGAGATAATTTTGTTGTTAGCTAGAGCAGCTACAGCACCATAGTAGTAGTCACTTTTTTCAACGTCTTTGAATCCAGGATCAGTTACATTTTTAGTATCTAAACCTAAAACGTTAGCGATGAAGATCGCAGCATCAGCACGAGTTACAGAGTTTTCTGCTTTAAATGTGCCATCTGGGAATCCATTAAGTACACCACGGTCTACTAAACTCATAATATCGTTATAGTGAACGTAGTCAGTTTTTAAATCTTTGAAAGCTGGAGTTGCTGCTTGTGCTTCAGCTGGAGCTAAAGCTACAACAGAACTTGCTACTACTGCGCCTGCAATAGCAACGTTGAATAAATTCTTCTTTGTTTGCTTTTTCATAATTTACAATTCCTCCTAGTATCATAATTGCATAATTGTAAAATTATCCCTAACGTACTTTATCTTAGCATAATAGCTCTTGGAAAACTATCTTTTTATTAATTTCAAAGAATTTTGCTAAAAATGCTAAAAAAACAACATCTGCAATGTTTTACTTCATCGATTATCTCATTTTTTATCATTTTGTGAAACTACTAGTTTGTTAAGATTTACTTCGATTTGTGTCTAATCTTCTACAAAAGGAAAACCCTTTCCAGTTTTTACACTGAAAAGGGTGTTAGGATTTATTTTCTATTTTGCATATTCAACTGCACGTGTTTCACGAATGACTGTCACTTTGATGTGACCTGGGTAATCCAGTTCTTCTTCAATACGTTTACGAATGTCACGTGCTAGGCGATGTGATGCGAGATCGTCAATTTTTTCTGGTTGTACGATAATTCGTATTTCGCGGCCCGCTTGAATCGCGTAAGATTTTTCCACGCCTTCATAGGACTCTGAAATTTCTTCAAGTTTTTGCAGTCGGCGAATGTAGTTTTCAAGTGTTTCACTACGTGCACCTGGTCTTGCGGCTGATAATGCGTCAGCTGCTGCAACGATGACAGAGATAACAGATGTTGGTTCTGTGTCACCATGGTGAGATGCGATACTGTTAATGACAACTGGGTGCTCTTTGTACTTCGTAGCAAGTTCGACACCAATTTCTACGTGGCTTCCTTCTACTTCGTGGTCAATCGCTTTCCCAATATCGTGTAGTAATCCTGCGCGTTTTGCTAAGGTTACATCTTCACCTAATTCTGCTGCAAGAAGTCCTGCCAAGTGTGCCACTTCAATCGAGTGTTTTAACACGTTTTGGCCATAGCTTGTACGATATTTCATACGACCTAAGATCTTCATTAAATCTGGATGTAAGTTGTGAATGCCTACTTCGAATGTTGTTTGTTCACCTGTTTCACGGATTTGTTCATCCATTTCACGACGAGATTTTTCCACCATTTCCTCGATACGAGCTGGGTGGATACGACCATCTTGTACTAGTTTTTCAAGAGCAAGACGTGCTGTTTCACGGCGGATTGGGTCAAATCCTGAAAGTATTACTGCTTCTGGTGTGTCATCGATGATAAGGTCGATACCAGTCAGTGTTTCAAGTGTACGAATGTTACGACCTTCACGACCAATGATACGGCCTTTCATCTCGTCATTCGGTAGGTTTACAACAGATACCGTTGTTTCAGCAACGTGATCGGCTGCAAATCGTTGTAGGGCAAGTGATAAAATTTCTCGTGCTTTTTTGTCAGAATCTTCTTTGGCACGTGTTTCTGCTTCTTTTGTCATCACGGCGATATCTGTTGAAAGTTCTTTTTCAACTTCTTTAATGATGAGGTCTTTTGCTTCATCACGTGTTAAAGCTGCAATGCGCTCAAGCTCAGTCTTCTGCGCGCTCACGAGCTCCTCCACTTTACTTTCCATCTGTTCAATATGCTGTTGTCTTTCGGCTAGAGTTTCCTCTTTCCGCTCTAAGCTCGATTCTCTCTTATTCAGAGCATCATCCTTGCGATCAAGATTTTCTTCTCTTTGCAATAACCGGTTTTCTTGTTTCTGAAGCTCGTTCCGGCGTTCACGGATGTCCTTTTCTGCTTCAGTACGAAGTCTGTGAGTTTCATCTTTTGCTTCTAGTAGTGCTTCTTTTTTCAGCGTTTCCGCATCTCGCTTAGCTTCATCCACGATGAGGCTAGCTGTGTGTTTCGCACCATTCACTTTTGATTCATTCACTTTTTTCATATACAAATAGATAACAGCGGCACCGACGATGAATCCAAGCAAAGCGGAGATAATTTGTTCAACCATTTGAACACCTCCATTTGCTATTTTCATTTCATTTTCAGTCGGCTATATGTGATATTACGATACGTTGGGATCTTTCCGGTCATTGTGCTGTTTTGGCTTGCGGCTGGTTGAGCCGGGGTGGCCAAAACGGGCTGGGCCGGAGCGATTTAGTTTTGGATCGAATTTGATTTTTGTGAATCAGATCTCCTCTTGGTGTATCGCCAATCGGAGTGAGACAATCCTCTCGAATGCAAATCAACATACTGCCTATTTCATTTCAAAATTTAGAAATTATACAACTTTAATTGTAAAGCTCCACTTTTGGTCTGTCAAGGATTGCTACAGCTAGCGTTTCCTACTATTTTTGTAATTTGGGACGCTCGCAACACCCCTTGCAAAAAATTATTGACGAGGATACACTAAATTATTCCTATTCAGTAGTATTATTGTTGGATTTGGAGGGATTTGTGGGGTGGTGGGTGGTGTTCGTAGGTACGGGATACGGGTGAATTATTATCTCGTACTAGTACGCTACGGGATAGTACTCAAGAGATTTGAAGTCTTGAAGATGTGCGTGCTTAGGGTATTAGAAAAAAATGATAAGTTATTAGAAATAACACGAGGGTTATTAGAAAAATCAGGGAGTTATTAGAAAACATGCGTTTAGTTGTTCCCTGCGCTGTAGATATTAGAAAAAATTGACTAGTCATTAGAAAAAACACGGGGTTATTAGAAAAAATCGGGGAGTTATTAGAAAACATGCGTTTAGTTGTTCCCTGCGCTGTAGATATTAGAAAAAATTGACTAGTTATTAGAAAAAATTGACTAGTTATTAGAAAAAACATGGGGGTTATTAGAAAAAATCAGGGAGTTATTAGAAAACATGCGTTTAGTTGATCCCTGCGCTGTAGATATTAGAAAAAATTGACTAGTTATTAGAAAAAACATGGGGGTTATTAGAAAAAATCGGGGAGTTATTAGAAAACATGCGTTTAGTTGTTCCCTGCGCTGTAGATATTAGAAAAAATTGACTAGTTATTAGAAAAAATTGACTAGTTATTAGAAAAAACATGGGGGTTATTAGAAAAAATCAGGGAGTTATTAGAAAACATGCGTTTAGTTGATCCCTGCGCTGTAGATATTAGAAAAAATTGACTAGTTATTAGAAAAAACATGGGGGTTATTAGAAAAAATCGGGGAGTTATTAGAAAACATACCGTAATATAGATCCTTTTGCAGCTCTATGTGACTTTTTTCTATTAAAACCATCCCGTTTGGGCACATAGAAACCCTCTATGTTACTTTTCTCCATTAAAACCATCCCACTCGGGCATATAGGAGATCTCTATGTGCTCGAATCGAACTGCACGAACACTCACTTGTCACATAGCAATCCCCTAAACACACGATGACTCTCCACCATCTCCCAACAATCCTCGTTATCCCCTAACATAATCTCGTAAATATAATCTTTTTCAAGGATGAACGGAAGAATGCGGCGAAAATCGATCTCGCCCTGGCCGATCATCAATGAATCATGTGTTTTCCCCATACTATCAACCACATGATAGTAGCAGATTTGATTCTGCAATAATTCTATCGTTTTGAAAAGTGATTCATTATCTCCGTTCATGCTAATAAAGCCGTGACTCACATCAAAACAAAGTTTTAATGGAGTATCTACTATTAAATTTGCGAGAGCAAAATCATTTCGAAACGCCCCCACTCCCCTAATTCCGTTCTCCCAGAGAATACGACCTTTTCCATAACGCTCATCATAGGCAATCGTTCGTGCAATTGTTTGAATCAGACTTTTTTTATCTGGAACTTCTTGTTCAACAACCAATTGATTATTTTGCAACATCCCATAATTCCAATGCACAACTACATAGCAATCAAATCGTTCGCATATATCTACTAGAATGCGGGTACTCAATTTGAAAAAATCCGCAGCAATCGAATTTTCATCATTGATGTGTAGCCACTTTCCCTGGATCGCCATGGGATGATGCAGATATACGCGCACCCCATGTTCCTTTAATTTAGCAATAGAGGATTCGAGATGTTTTAATCGCGCCCCAAACAAATCATCTTCTACCAAATGAAATTCATAGATTTCAATACCCTCTTGAGATAAACGATTCTCAATTTGCTTCGGATCGGATGAACCCTTCAAACCTAATTTGAATGATTTCATTTTCCCACTCCTTTTAGTTTTCTTGAAATCTTCTATTCTATTTATTTCAAGATTGATGGCTTTAGTTATCTGTATATTGATCTTATCGTTCTCATTGTACGTTTAGGACGACTTCTACATATGTTAATTTTCTGTAAAATTGTGTTTTTGAGCAAAAGAAAACCCATCCTCTACGCGAGAATGGGTTTGATAGTATTATTCTTCCTCTAACAATAATGCTAATTCTTCTGGCATTGCTTCATCTTCTTCGTCATGTGCAGCAATTGTGTAAGAGCCTGCTGCCATACCAAGAGATTCACGAATTTTGCCTTCGACTTCTTTTTGGATTACTGGGTTTTCTTTTAGGAATTGTTTTGCGTTTTCACGACCTTGGCCGATACGTTCGTCCCCGTAAGAATACCAAGAACCGCTTTTTTGAATGATATCAAATTCAGCACCAATATCAACGATTTCCCCAACTTTAGAAATCCCTTCACCGTACATGATGTCAACTTCTGCTGTACGGAATGGAGGAGCTACTTTGTTTTTTACAACTTTAATTTTTGTTTTGTTCCCTACCATGTCACTACCTTGTTTAATTGTTTCAGCACGACGAACTTCTAAACGAACAGAAGAATAGAATTTTAACGCGCGTCCACCAGGAGTTGTTTCAGGGTTACCGAACATTACACCAATTTTTTCACGAACTTGGTTGATAAAGATCGCTAGTGTGTTTGACTTATTAATAACACCGCCAAGTTTACGTAAAGCTTGAGACATTAAACGAGCTTGTAGACCCATGTGAGAGTCTCCCATTTCGCCTTCGATTTCAGCTTTTGGAACTAATGCAGCAACAGAGTCAACAACGATTACGTCAATCGCACCACTACGTACTAATGCTTCTGCGATTTCTAATGCTTGCTCACCAGTATCTGGTTGAGATAGGATTAATTCATCAATATTTACGCCTAATTTTTGTGCATATAACGGATCTAGCGCGTGCTCAGCATCGATGAAAGCTGCTTGTCCACCAGCTTTTTGTGCTTCAGCAATTGCGTGAAGAGCTACTGTTGTTTTACCAGAAGATTCTGGTCCGTAAACTTCAATAATTCTTCCTTTTGGATATCCGCCAACACCAAGTGCAGCATCAAGTGCTAATGAACCACTAGAGATTGTTTCGATTTGAAGGTCTGTTTTTTCTCCCAGTTTCATGACAGAACCTTTACCGAATTGCTTTTCAATTTGTTTTAACGCCATATCTAAGGCCGCTTTACGATCGCTCAAAAAATTTCCTCCTTAATAGTAAATCAGTCTGTTTTTCTTATGTCTCTACTATACTTCTTTTTTGAGAAACTTTCAAGAAAAAACCGAACATATTTTCGATTTATGGGCAAAATAATTTTTTGAGTAGCAAAAACCTGAAGAAATTCAACAATTGAACCATTTAGAAAGTAGTAGTACTTGTTCGACTAGAAGTGCTAGAAATACCAATAAGCATCATTTATGTATAGTTCTTAAATTTACATCGGTAAGAATGTAAAGTCTATTTACCTAAGCGTTTTTTAATGTTGTATAGATACAATTTGGTAATTCATTACCGTTTTCATCATAAATTTTTGGAAGATATCGATGACCAAAACCTAAAACTTCTACTAATCTGTTTATCCTTAAAATCTATGAGCAAGTCTCATATCTTCCTCTTGAGGTTTAACTGTTTGGCCTGGGCTAGAAAAGTGATAAGATTTGTATTCTTTCAAACTGTATTCTAATTGTTCACCTAGCGAAGGATTATCTACTATTTTTTCCATCACATTAATGATTTCCTGAACTACCATATCAAATCTATCTCTGTAGACATAATAAAGAGCTAAGACGTCCAATTTTAAGTACATTGGTTCCATCCTAACTCCTTCAACTGCTGAAATTCTATCAATAGCATTTTCCAATTGTTTCACTGTCATTTGTCTTCCAATTCCTCCAGCCCAAATAACTTCATATATTCTTCCAGGTCTTTTTTAGCCTCATTTGCAAGTTCTTTTCCACCTAAAAGTCTACGATCTGAATCCAAAGCACGTTTAATAAAAACTTCTTCAATTTCCTTGTCAGTATGCTTCAAAAGTGTTTCTGTTGCCATATCTTTTTCCTCCCTGTTATTGCTACTTTCCACTCCTAACACCCCCATTTCACTATATATTGGTAGATTTGTATAATTGTTTATATGAAACAACATTTCCAAGTATGAAAAATCCTAAACAGCAAATAGATTAAAAAACAAAAACATTACACATTTATAGTATGTAATGTTTTGAAAATAAGTATTTCAATTATTATATATAGCTCCTAACCCTGGAAAGAGACAAATGTTATTAAACCCTCTTATACCCCTTCTCCGCAAGCAACCTCATCAAATAACTACACGCATACTTCACCGCGCGAAGACGATTTGTGTTGCGCATGCCGGAAAGTTCGAGTTTGCGAGTAACGGGTTCATCGTCACCTATAGCAAAGCCGATCCAGATTGTTCCTGCAGGTTGACCATCATGTGGATCCGGTCCTGCAGCTCCAGTTAGCCCGATGCCGATATCCGTGCCCATGATTTTGCGCGCATTGGCTGCCATTGCACCCGCGCATTCGCTACTAACGACTCCGTGTTGGTCAAGCAATTCTTGGGAGATGTCTAATTGATTCACCTTCGCTTGTTCAGTGTACGTTACAAATCCTCCAACTAGTGCAGCACTTACCCTAGGCACTTCCGCTAATTCCGATTGGAAAAGACCCGCCGTTAAACTTTCAGCAGCAGATATTGTTAGTTTGTTGTGCAGGAGCATTTCCACCGTTTTTGAAGTTAATGAATCATCATCCACGCCATATTGATATTTTCCTACGATAGCTTGTATTTCTGCCTTTTTCGCATAGATTAGTTTCCATGCCTCATGTTCTGTTTGTGCTTTTGCTGTAATTCTTAGCGTCACTTCACCGTCAGAAGCAAGCGGCGCGACAGTTGGATTGGTTTGATTATCTAAAATGTCTTGAATTTGCACTTCAAGCTCCGCCTCGCCAATGCCGTAAAAACGCAGGACATGTGAAACAATCATCTCACCACTCACTTTTTTCGCGAGAAGTGGCTTTGCTTCAAACTGGAACATTGGCTCAATTTCTTTTGGAGGGCCTGGTAGCAAAATGTAGGTGCGATCATTTTTCTCTAACAGCATTCCTGGTGCCATCCCGTTATGATTGGCAAGGACTTTACACCCTTCTAGTACGAGGGCTTGTTTTTTATTATTCTCTGTCATCGTACGCCCGCGCTTCGAGAAGAATTCTTCTATATATGTGAGGGCAATTTGGTCGAAAACTAACGGCACTTCTAGGTGAGCTGCAATCGTTTCTTTCGTTAAATCATCTTTTGTCGGGCCGAGTCCACCAGAGAAAATGATGAGGTCCGCTCGTTCTTCTGCGATTTTGATTGCCTCTTTTAGACGGCCGCCATTATCCCCCACCACTGTGTGAAAATAAACATTGATGCCTAATTCAGAAAGCTGACTCGAAATAAATTTCGCGTTCGTATTGGCAATTTGCCCTAACAATAACTCAGATCCCACCGCTATAATTTCTGCATTCATCTCTGGTCCCTCGATTCTATTGGAATTATTTATTTTTATTATAACTGATTGTTAGGTGTTATACAGTTTTGAATTGGGGTCGGAATCCCGAAGTTTTTGGTGGGATTCCCGACTTTTTGATTGATAATCCCGAAGTTTTTGGCGGATTCCCGACTTTTTGATCCAGAATCCCGAAGTTTACTGATAATCCCGACATTTCAGGCGAGATTTCCGACAGTTCAGCTGAGAAATCCGACTTTTTCTTTGAGAAATCCGACATCTATTAAAAAAACGGGATTTCCACTGAAATCCCGCGCAACATTATTTCGAATTCACAAATATTTTGCGGTTCGCCCAGAAGTAATCCCAACCAGACCAAACCGTAAAGATTAAGGCAATATAAAGCATAATCATATCAAATGGGATGCCGAACATCACGAAGATTGCGTTATGTAAAAGCAATAATGAAATCGCGACGATTTGCGCCCATGTTTTGATTTTCCCCAAATTACTTGCAGCGACAACTTCGCCACCTTCAGCTGCGAGAATTGCACGTAAACCAGTAACCGCAAACTCACGGCTGATAATCACAATAATGATCCAACTTGGTGCGTATCCAAGCTCAACTAAAACGATGAAAGCCGCAGACACTAGAAGTTTATCCGCTAAAGGATCTAGGAATTTCCCTAAGTTTGTCACAAGGTTGTATTTTCTTGCGAAGTGGCCGTCGATCCAGTCTGTACATGAAGCAATGATGAAAATTAATGCTCCAACAAAATGCTCCAGCGGCATCTCTGCACCAAATAGCGTCATATTGCCCCATCCAAAGTCGTTAATCATAACGATAACAAAGATCGGGATTAAAATAATCCGTGAGACCGTTATTTTATTTGGTAAATTCATTCATAAAAACACCTTTCATTTTGAAAGAAAAGCGGCTGTCCAGAAAGAATTTTCTGCACAGCCTTTCTTCTTTATCCTCGAATTGTTATGGTGACAGCTTGTGACAGCCGCCGCTCATCTCAATTCATTTTATTATTCTGTATGATATTAAATCAAATTTTTTAGCTTTTTATCGACAGTTCAGAACTATTTTCTACGCCATATCTACTCAGCCTGTTCTTCACCGAACTGGATAATAATATTTTGAGTGCTTTTTCCTCGGTCTTGAGGGTTTTGAGTATAGACAAGTTCTTCGTCATTTACAAAGACTTTCGCATTTCTTGCATCACCTAGGCGAATGCGGGCATAAGTGTTTGCCGTTGCATCAAATAGGACTTCTTCACCTGATTTGTAAACACGATCCGGTATTTGCTCACTGCCACCACGATCACGAATACCTACCCACGTATCACCTGAAATTACAATGCGTAAGTTCATTGTCTCGCTACCAGTAAGATCGTAAATTGTTGTAACTCCATCAGCCTGAACTGCACCTGGAGAAATCGTTTGTGTCACAACCGGTTCTTCTTCAACTGGCTCAACAGGTTCTTCATCTTCAGTTGCTTCTTCATCTGTCCCAGTTCCAGTTGTTCCGCCATTCGAATTTTCTTGCGGAGTCGGTTTTTGATCGTACTCAAATTGTGTTTCTTCGTCTGGCCCGCCTTCTGGTGTGTTTTGAACCTTTTGAGAATAAAGGAACCAGATCACCGCAACAATTACGATAATAAATAATGCCACTATAATTTTTGGTGCTGTTTCCATCATTCGTCCTGTGGATCTTGAAGTCCTACGGGATGGAGTATAGGGAACGGATTGCGTCACTTCATTCGGTTGCGTGGTCGGAACTTCATTCCTATATTGTTCTAATAATTCTTCTGATTTTAAACCTACTGCTTCTGCATACTGTTTAATAAATGCACGAACGTAAAAAGTACCTGGCATTATTGAATAGTTGCCTTCTTCAATTCCAACCAAATATCTTTTCTGAATTTTTGTTATCTCCTGTAAATCATCTAAGCTGTACCCTTTAGATAACCTCGCTTCTTTCAGTCGAGTACCGAGTTCAGTCACTGTTAACACCTACTTTTTCTAAAAATTAAATCCTCCAAAAAGGTCGTTTTGCGACATCATTTGATTTTTTTCAAGGATGTCATAAGAAATTACTTCGTTCGGGTCATGTCGTAACTCAATGATATAATCAAAATCCTCAATTTTATATTCTGATGATTGTACAAATACATCTGGATGTTCGATTACTTTGATGACTGGCAAATTCATAATTTCACGAACAAGTCGTAAGTGGCCTTCGTCATTTGTTCGTCTTGTGACTGCCCCATCAAGAATAAAAATATTATTGTCACTAAATTCGTCGCCAATCAACCGATTTCTTAGTGTTTGCTTAATCATCGTGGATGATAAGAAAATCCATTTTTTGTTAGCACAAACACTTGCTGCGACGACCGACTCTGTCTTACCAACCCTAGGCATTCCACGGATTCCAATCAGTTTGTGACCTTCCATTTTAAATAACTCTGCCATAAAGTCAACTAAAATCCCAAGTTCTGTACGCAAGAATCTGAACGTATTTTTTTCATCCACATCTCTTGGAATGTAGTGCCCATGCCTTACAGCTAGCCGATCACGGATTTTAGGTTGGCGGAATTTCGTCACAACAATGTTTTCCATCGTGGATACAATCGAAATAAATCGTTCTATGGAATCATCATTTTCAGCATTTAAAAGCATTCCACGACGACCTTCATCGACACCATTGATGGACACAATATTGACTCTGAGCATTCCCAGCAGTGATGCAATATCACCTAACAATCCTGGACGATTCACTTGAATCTCATATTCAAAATACCATTCACTCATAAAGAAATCGTCCCCTTACTATTGAAACGAATAATTATATTAATAGTTTCATCATAGCGGATTTTCTATGTATTGAAAAGTTACAAAACCAGATAATTCTTCCAAATTAAGAAATTCTAATTTTCAAAAAAAGAATGATATAGTTATAAATTAGAGATTTGAAAAAGAAAAGGAGGACGAGCCTCCTTTCGATTGATTAAAACATATGAGGCCTCACTAAAATAGTGAGTAAGGTTTGAATAAAACTTTTGTGGCAATTGCCGCTAATTTAAGGTGTTTCAACGATCAACTTCAACCCACACCTAGTTGTAAATACGAATTGAAGTCATGTTGAAATTATTGTACGCGTTTGCTATTTACAAGTTTAATGATACAGTTTGCCATGGCATGTTTTTCATCGTGAGAAGCAACACCCCATAGATCGGCAAGTACGCGTTCTTGTTCGTTTTTAGGATCAACGTTTTTTGCTAGGTAGTCTCCAATTTGAACTGCTGTTTCTTCAATTACTTTTTTAGACATACCTGTATTTTCTGCATTATCAACTTGGTTACCTAAAAACGATGTCCAACGGTCCCAGTTTTCTAATAAGCCCATTTTTCTCTCCTCCTTTGCACAATTAGTATGAACAAATTTGGATTTAATATGTACAGATCGATACGTGATTCGGGAGAGAAATTTGTTTTTTTGTTGATTGGATTTGGTGGTGCTTTCTTAGCTAGGCTTGCGTTCAAGGAGTTTGGTTTGTTGGCGATTATTCCATAGATTTTGGCTATTAACTCGGGTATTTTGGCGATTAATTCAGTCGTTCTGGCGATTATTTGCTTTTTGGATGCATGTGATCCGGCTTTTGGCG
>NZ_JPVN01000025.1 GCF_000772945.1 Ureibacillus manganicus DSM 26584 | reverse complement strand
CTTCCACCACCTAGATAGTTGCCATGCCTGGCACACATAAAAAAGACAAAACCTCAAAGGAGATTTTGTCTATCTTGATAATTTTTAGTCTTCAAAATTATATAAGGCAGTAGATAAATAACGTTCACCATTAGATGGAACAATTGCTAATACATTTGATCCTTTACCAAGGCGTTTTGCTGTCTCAATTGCAACGTGAATTGCAGCACCTGAAGAAATACCTACTAAGACTCCTTCTTCACGACCTGTTTTACGAGCAACTTCAAATGCTGTTTCGTTTTCTACAGTAGCAATTGAAGTGTAAACTTCAGTATCTAGTACTTTTGGAACAAATCCAGCACCAATACCTTGAATTTTATGAGATCCAGATCTACCTTCTGAAAGAACTGGAGAATCTTTTGGTTCTACTGCAATGATTTCAATTTCAGGATACTTTTCTTTTAACACTTGACCAGCACCTGTAATTGTTCCACCTGTACCAATACCAGAAACAAATGCATCTAATTTGATACCATCAAACGCTTCTACAATTTCTGGTCCTGTTGTTAAACGGTGAATTTCAGCATTTGCATCATTTTCAAATTGTTGTGGTAAGAAGTAGCCATTTTCTTCAGCTAATTGATTTGCTTTAGCAATTGCACCTTTCATACCTTCAGGACCTGGAGTTAACACTAACTCTGCACCATAAGCACGTAATAATTTACGACGTTCGATACTCATTGTTTCAGGCATTACTAGAATTGCACGGTATCCTTTTGCAGCAGCAATCATCGCTAACCCAATACCTGTGTTACCTGAAGTAGGCTCAATAATTGTTCCGCCCGGTTTTAAAATCCCATCTTTTTCAGCAGCTTCGATCATTGCTAGTGCGATACGATCCTTAACAGAGCTTCCTGGATTAAAGTATTCCAATTTTACATACACTGTACCTTCATTTTCATTTGTTGCATGATTAAGCTTAACGATTGGTGTGCGACCCACTAATTCTGTAACTGAATTTGCAATTTTACTCATGATATTTCCTCCCTTTTAATCCCTACTATATTTATATGTTTTATTAACTTAGTATATGACCTTAAACAAATATTGTCAATAAGAAGACCTACAAATTTTGTCAATTATTTTGTAGGTCTTAATTAATTATTGAATTGATTATTTTAAATAGTAGGACGTTACATTAAATTCTTCCCAAAACATTTCCGCTGATACGTTAGTAGGAAGTTGCTCCATTGCTAATTCTGTCTTAATATGCTCTTTTACTTCCTCATATGAAAAAGATTTACCTTCTATAATTTCAGAAATAGTTAAAAGTGCAAAAGTTCCATTATTCAAAGCAAATGGCTCACTAACTTCATTGATATTTAGTTCCTGAGCAACCTTATGGATTTCTGGATTTATAGTTGTTTGATTTGCTGAAATGTATCCAATATTCCCACCTAAACTTGCAGAAGATGTGTCAAGTGATCGTTCTCTTGCTAACATAGAAAAATCAGCACCACTTTTCAACTCATTTTGTACTTGAGTTGCTTCATCTATTGAATCGACCACAATCATGCCTGTCCGATATGTAGTAGGGGTATTATAGAGCAATTTGTTTTCATTATAAAAACTCTGTATTGTAGAGTCTTCAATAACAACATCTTTCGTTAATACCTTCTCTAGTATTAGCTGTGCCCGTATTAGTTGACGAGTTTGTTTCTCATCAAACATTTTTAGTGAAGTATCTAAGTCTTTTGTAGAACTCATTAATGCAATTTCAAGATCTATTTCAGCCTCTGTTACTGTAATATCGTATTCTTTTGCAGCTCTCTCCATCACAGCGTCATTTACAAGAGAGTGTAATGTTTCTTTCCCATACAAACTCTCCATTGATGCCATCCATTCTTGGCGAGTAATAACTTCTCCATCAATGGTAGCGACAATTTCGTCGCCACCATCATTTTTCATGCTCGCACCAAAAATCCATAGTACAAACCAAAATATATTTCCAATTAATAAAACGGCCATTACCGTTAGTGTAGGTTTCGTTTTTAAGCGACGTTTTGAAAGGGGAGTTTTGTCTTCCAATGATGCAGTTCTAAGTTGGTTATTACTATTATTGCTCCAGGATGTCATTGATGAAACCTTTTAACTCTGATTCATCATAATAGTATTTTTCTAAACAGAAATGACATTCAGTCTCTGCTCCGCCATCTTCGTCAATCATTTCTTGAATCTCCCCGACACCTAAGCTCATAATTGCCGCACCAAAACGCTCTTTTGAACATTGGCATTTAAATTCTACAGGCATTGAACTGAGGATTTGTAGTTGGTCTTCCCCTAAAACTGCCGCTAATATTTGTTCGGGTGTATACCCTTTTTCAATCATTTTAGAAACTGGTTCAATAGTTGATAAATGGGTTTCAATGTGTGAAATTGTTTCTTCATCACAACCAGGCATTAATTGTACGATAAACCCTCCTGATGCTAAAACCGTGTTATCCGGATTCACCAATACACCTAATCCAACTGATGATGGAACTTGTTCAGAAACTGCAAAATAATATGTAAAGTCTTCTGCAATTTCTCCAGAAACAATCGGAGTTTGCCCCGAGAACATATCTTGTAACCCCAAATCTTTTACTACTGTAACCGCACCTTCTGTCCCAACAGCTCGACGCACATCTAGTTTACCGACTTCGTTTAACTCAAAGTGAACCTGAGGATTTGTGACAAAGCCTCTTACTTCCCCTTTTGCATTTGAGTCAATAATCATGGGACCAATTGGACCATTTCCTTCGACTTTAACTGTTAATTTTTCTTCGCCTTTTAACATCGCACCCATTATTACTCCAGCTGTAATTGATCGTCCTAGTGCTGCAGTTGCTGTTGGCCATGTATTATGACGACGTTGTGCTTCTCCTACTGTTTCAGTTGTTTTTGCTGCAAATGCTCTCACTTTACCATCGAAAGCTAAAGCTCTTACTAAGTAATCACTCATTTTTGTGTTCCTCTTTTCTTTATTGATTTCGTTTATATAAAATATATAGACCTTTTAATGTTAATAACGGATCAACAATATCAACTATCTTTGCTTCATATCCAAATAACTTCGAAAGGCCACCTGTTGCAATGACAATAGGTTCCTCATTACTTTGCTCGATTATTCGACGAACAATTCCTTCAACTTGTCCGATAAATCCATAGAAAATCCCCGATTGCATAGCTGCAACAGTGTTTTTCCCAATTACATTTGAAGGTTTTAATAATTCAATACGTGGGAGTTTTGATGCTTCATTAAATAATGCTTCTAATGAGATCGTAATTCCCGGCGTTATTGCCCCACCAATATAATTACCTTTTTCATCGATGTAACAATATGTGATTGCAGTACCGAAGTCAACTATTACGATTGGTCTACCACCATATTCAGCTAAAGCTGCAACGGCATTCACAATCCGATCTGATCCGACTTGTCTTGGATTTTCATATTTAATATTTAAACCCGTTTTTACTCCTGGTCCTACTATAAGAGGGTTGATTTTAAAGTATTTGCGGCACATTTCTTGTAACGAATACATAATTGACGGTACAACAGAAGATATAATGACCCCTTCAACATCTTCAAATTTTCTCTCTACATGCAAGAAAAACGTTTTGACCGTCATCGCATATTCATCTTCTGTTTTATGCAAGTTTGTTTCCATGCGCCAATGGTGAAGAAGTAAATCGTTTTGATAGACACCTATATCAATTGTTGAATTCCCAGCATCTAATACGAGAATCATCTTTCCTATTCACATCCATTATGAAATTTCATATGAAAACCTTTATTAGAAATATTACCATAGTTATTCATAAGTTGAGTAATCTAAAACTTATTGATTTTACAAAACTAATATAGCTAAAAATTAGATACGACATATTCAAAATTAAGTGCAAATTACACATAATTTCAAATATGTCGTAAGTCAATTCTGGTCATCAGCCGAATTTCACTTAGTTTTTCCCTTTAAGAAAAAAGCTGATTATCTACCAAAGGGGTAGACAATCAGCTCGGTTTTATTTATTTCTATCTTCTTGAATGCCTCGGTTTTGGTTATCTGAAGAACCTTCTTTTGGTAAGTCAGAAGTTGTTGGGTCAGAAGTACGACCACCAATTTCTGTCTCTAAAGAAGTAGATCCTGTTGTTTCAATAACCGCATTATTTGATTCAGCAGTATCAGAATCTTGTTTTGCATTCTCTGCTTCTTCACCATCGACTTTTGAGTAATCTACTCTTTCAGGAAGTTTTCCGTGATCTCTCAAGTGTTCAATTTGCTGAGCATCTAATGTCTCAACTTCTAACAATGTTTCAGCAATTAAAGTTAATAAATCACGTTTTTCTGTAAGTATTTGTTTTGTACGTTCATATTGCCCAACGATAAGTGATTGCATCTCTTTGTCGATTTCATAAGCAATATCATCAGAATAGTTTTGTTCTGAGTTGAAATCTCGACCAAGGAATACATTACCACCTTGGCTACTACCAAATTGCATTGGTCCTAGTTTATCACTCATACCATATTCGGTTACCATTGAACGAGCAATACTTGTTGCACGTTGGAAGTCATTATGCGCCCCTGTAGATACTTCACCAAATGTAATATCTTCAGCAACACGACCACCAAGTAAACCTGCAATCTTATCTAATAATTCTGGTTTTGTCATGAAGTAACGGTCTTCTTTAGGAAGCATCACTGCATAACCACCAGCTTGACCACGTGGTACGATAGTTACTTTGTGCACTTTTTCAGCTTGATCTAAAGTTAGACCAACGACAACATGTCCCGCTTCATGGAATGCAACAATTTTTCGTTCCTTTTCAGAAATCACACGACTTGTTTTAGCAGGCCCAGCGATTACGCGGTCACTTGCTTCATCAAGATCAGTCATGTCGATTTTCTTTTTATTACGACGTGTTGCAACTAATGCAGCTTCGTTTAATAAGTTCTCTAAGTCTGCTCCAGAGAATCCTGGTGTACGTTGAGCAATCGCTTTTAAGTCAACATCTTCACGTAAAGGCTTATTGCGCGCATGTACTTTTAAGATTGCTTCACGTCCTTTTACATCTGGACGGCCAACCGTAATTTGACGGTCAAAACGACCTGGACGTAGTAAGGCAGGGTCTAGAATATCTGGGCGGTTTGTAGCGGCAATAATGATAATTCCTTCATTTACACCGAAACCATCCATTTCAACTAGTAATTGGTTTAATGTTTGTTCACGTTCATCGTGACCTCCACCTAAACCTGCTCCACGTTGACGACCAACTGCGTCAATTTCATCGATAAAGATAATACATGGCGCATTTTTCTTTGCATTTTCAAATAAGTCACGGACACGACTTGCACCGACACCGACGAACATCTCCACGAAGTCAGAACCTGAAATCGAGAAGAACGGAACTCCGGCTTCACCAGCAACAGCACGTGCTAACAAAGTTTTCCCTGTCCCCGGAGGACCTACTAATAGAATACCTTTTGGAATACGTGCGCCCATATCAGTGAATTTACGGTGATCTTTTAAGAAGTCAACAACTTCGACAAGTTCTTGTTTCTCTTCATCTGCACCAGCAACGTCAACAAAGCGTACTTTTTTCTTTTCAGAATCGTATAATTTCGCTTTACTCTTACCAAAGTTCATTACCTTATTTCCGCCACCTTGAGATTGACTCAATAGGAAGAAGAATAAAATGATAATGATGATGAAAGGAATAATACCCGTAAAGAATTGAACCCAACCGCTCGCTTCTGGAGCTGGGATGTACTCAATTTTCGCATTATTTTCTCTTGCATCAGCAATTTTGTCTTGGATACCTGGGTAATCAGTCGGGATGTTAGCTGTAAACGTTTGCCCTTCTTCATAGCCTGCAAGTTTCCCTTGTACTACATAAACCATATTATCAAATTGTATGGTTGCCTCTGTGATCTTACCTGTTTCTAACGCGTTTAAAAACTCATGATAGTCTAACTTTTCAGAAGGAGCTTTTCCTCCATTAAATGTTCCAAAAATACCGATTATCACGAGAAAAATTAATAAATAAAATATGGTGTATCGAAATATTCGATTCATCCCCAGCCTCCTCACAACATAACAGAAAAACTATAAGTAAAATCTTAACATATCATGATTTCATCATACAACGAAAAGCCCCGTCAAAAAAATGTTTTATCTTTTTTGTCGAAATATTTACATAAATCCGTTTTAAAATGAATAAACTTCACGTTTTAATATCCCGATATATGGTAAGTTTCTATATTTTTCTGAGTAATCTAATCCGTATCCAACTACAAATCCATCAGGAACTTGGAAACCAACTATATCTGCTTCTAGGTCTACTTTTCTACCTGATGGCTTATCTAAAAGCGTCACGATTTTAATGGATTTTGCTTTACGATATTTAAATAAGTCAACTAAGTAACTAAGTGTAAGTCCGCTATCAATAATATCTTCTATAATAATTACATCACGGCCTTCAACACTTGTATTCAAGTCTTTTAAAATTTTTACTTCTCCAGAAGAAACAGTAGCATTTCCATAACTAGATACGTCCATAAAGTCAATTTCTATATAGGAATCGTATCGCTTCATTAAATCTGTCATAAATGGTGTAGCACCTTTTAAAACTCCTACTGCAAGTGGAAACTGATCTTGATATTCTTCTGTTAACTGCTTACCAATTTCCTTAATTCTTTCTTGAATCTCATCTTCTGTGATCATTATTTTTTCAATATCCTGTTGAATCATCTATGTTCCTCCTGTAGCTCCATTAATAATCGAATTTACACTTTTCACTAGTACCAAAGTGGCAAGCTTTTGTCGTCGTTAAAACATGTGTGTCAATTAAATTCAAATAAATGTAAGTCCATAATATAACATTGTAAGCTCTTTAGCTAACAGCTTGCATAATAATTTTTACATATACTTAAACTTTTTAACCTATATATTATTGTACTCGATAATAAATTTAATATCATCTTGAGCGCGTTGTATTTTGGAAATATTTTTTCCTTCCCGAATACCAATTACGGCCATTACAGTATCATTATCATCCACTAGTATTGGACACCGGTCACGATCTAATAGTGGGACTTTTTCATCGATAAAGAGGCGCGATAATCGTTTTGGACTTTCCATTCCTTTTAAATGTATTCTATCTCCTTCTTTTCTGAATCTAATACGAAAAGGTGCTTTATACTCAGTTGAGTTAAAGTAATACACTGTTTGATTACTTGATTCTTTAGATTTTGTTCCATTTGAGACGTCTCCTATGTATAAACGAACGCCATTTTTTAATTCATTCCACTTATTGAGATTCAATGTTATTTCGATATTCTGATGATTTGTTACTTCCCTTTCAAAACTAACTTCACTATATCTTCTATTAGCAACAATTTGATTAGGTAAATATATTGTTGCACTACCGTCCTCTGTTTTACATAGATTGATAATGGATTTTACAAGCGTTTCACTATTTGAATATTCGGAATTATCGTAAATGTAGTCTAATAGTATAAAAATGATTCTTCTTTGTAAAGAAACTGGTTCACTTTTCAAATTAGGAATGTCTAATACATACTTTTCCTCGTCTTTTCTTATTACCTGGGTAAATTTCTCCGAGGCTAACTGATACAGATAATCGTCATCTTCTTGTAATTGCGTTGTTAGTTGTACCGCATTTTGAGGGACATTTAAATTTTCCTTTTTCATTAGTGGAATTATGTGATGTCTAAATCGATTTCGAGTGTATTCATCCTTTGCGTTACTACTATCTTCTCGATATGTACCACCTTTTTCTTCCAAATATTCTTTTACCTCGTCCTTTGTTACAGGTAAGAACGGTCTTATTATTGTACCAAAAGAAAAAGTACGTTTTGGATATATTCCTTTCATACTGGATAATGAACCTGATTTTGTTAACGACATGAGTAAGGATTCTAATTGATCATCCGCATGATGTGCAGTAACAAGTTTTAGGATGGAGTTCTTCTCCATTACTTCTTTAAAAAATGCATATCTTTCCCTACGACAAATCGCTTGGGAGTTTCCCCCTTCTTCTTCTAAAATTTTTGGGATGGGGATTGATTTACTAAATACCGTAATTCCTTTTTCCTTACAAAAAGATTCTACAAATTGTAGGTCGTGAAAAGATATATCACCTCTTAACATATGATCTACATGTGCAACAAAAATTTCAAATTTTATATGATTTCTTAGGTCGAGAAAAAAATGTAATAATCCCATCGAGTCCATTCCACCAGAACAAGCTATGAGAAGACGGTCTCCCTGTTGAATTAATTCATGTTCGTTTATAAATGAGCGCACTTTGCTGTCAAATGAAACCATCTTCTCATCTCACACCTTACTTTTTAAATATATTTTTGAATTAAAGATTAGTGTTTAGCTCCGAACACTTGCTCTTTTGCCTGCAAGCACGCATGAAGTTCCGACGCACATGGAAGTGCTAGTGCAGACAATGCTACAAAAGCATTTTACAACGAGTAGCTACAGCATCGCAGGAGCAGGACATTGCGTTTTTATCTGGAAGAGCTGAGTGAGCGTTCTTCGCATTTCTTTTAAGATACAACTTTCCTATTCGGTTTAAACACAGACCATTTTGGCACAACATGACCAACGTTAAATATCATAATTGTACAGTCATCATCGACTTCATATCTCTGTTGATATTGTTCCATTAAATCATATAACATAATTTCGATTGGTATCTCATTTTCAATACTGTCTTTTAATATTTCCACAAAGTACTTTTCTTGTTCATCCCAGTCATGATTCCCAGAGAATACACCATCTGATACCATAACTACATAGTCATCAGCAAGTATTTTCACTTTCTCTGTCTCAATTGAAAATACAGGCATAAACCCTACTGGAGCGGCAGCACCTTCTACTTTTATTAATCGTTCTCCGCGTAAAATATAGGTCGACATACTACCGGCTTTCCATGACCATAGATCACCTTTTTGCAAATCTACAAGTGCAAAATCTATTGTAGCGTACATATCTACTTCGCGGTTTAGAGACATCACATAATGCAACGTGTGCATGGCTGTTTCAGGATTCATATTATAATTCAGGCAGTCTCTCATTAATCGAACTAAACGTCGGCTTTCACGTTTAGCTTCTCTACTTTGTCCCATTCCATCTGAAAGCATTACTGCAACCAGCCCTGGGTGAATGTGGAAAACTGCATGTGTATCTCCTGAAATCCATGAATTCTTTGCTTTGCTGTATACATCATACTCTATTTGGTAACGAACTGCAGAACGGAAACTAATTTGCAAATGGGCAAATGGATGTTTTTGGTCTACTATTTTTTCAACTTGGAATGGCTCCGCAAAAACTTCATAAAGGATTGGGAGAAGAATTCTTTCACAAAGCATGTGTTGTTCTTCATATGTTTTATGCCTTTTTGCAATAGAACATACGACAACCCGCTCTCCCATTGTATTATTTAAAATATCTATCTGGAAACATTGAACTTGAGCGGTTCTAAGTTGTTGATATAGCTCATCTTCTATCGTCTTAAAAGTTAGCGTTTCACTTTCCATTTCTTTCATCAACTTATTTAAGTGGTTACTTAAATCTTTTAGTTGTAATGCGATCATTTTCTTACCATGGTAAAATTCTCCATTAATCTTATCGTTATAAAGTTGATAATCAAGTTCTTCTAATAACTTAGTTGATTTTACACATTTTAATTTTATTTTTTCCTCTGCCATTGTCTGTTCTGCAACTTTAACACCTGATTTTGCAACAAACCAATTTTCGATAAGCTCGTCCATTCCATTATTTTCACTACCCCAACAACGTTCATATCGAAAACAACTCATACACGTTTGAGTAGGTTCAATTTTCCTCACTGTTTTAATAGTTTCAGTTGAAGTAAAACGATCAAATACTAATTCTTTTAAGAAAACAACAAAGTTTTGAAACGTTTCTAATTTTGCCTTTGTATTTTCTGTTACCCACTCCTGGCGTTGTAATAATACTTCGTCTCGCTTAGGATGGATAATATTTTGCAAGAATGTAAACACATTCTGGGGTATAGCAAAAAATGCAATTCCTGCTATTAGAATTGATACGAAATAGACAGTATCTAAAGGTAAGGTTGTATCGTAAAAGAAAAAGAACGCACTAGGAACTACACTCCCAATTACAATACCTGCCCGTCCTAACCCAATAAATAATCCTGCAACGACACCAGTTAATCCATAAACTGCAATGATTCCAGTAAAGGAAAGCTCTGAAATACCCACTAGGGAACCAACGATAATAGCAATAGTTGCTGAAATAGGAACTCCGCCTGCATATGCAGCGATTAGAATAGCAAGATGCATAACAAATGGAGCTAAACCAAAATATGAAACAACGATTGAATTCATGCCCGTTAAAGCCATCGCTAAAATAACTAGTCCTGCGCCAACTCGTTCATAATTCCAAGTTTTTGTCCAAAATTGGTGTGGTTGAACAAAAAATAGTTGTACAAAAATCGTCATAAAGAACGCCAAAACTACCTCGTAATAAATATAAAGTTGTATGATGAACGGTGGAATACTAAAATGTAGTGCAGTTTGCCATATAAATTGACCAAGTAAAATTGCAAAAGCTACAGCGAAACTTGTCGGCAACTTCCAATATCGAAAACGGGTAAATAGTTCATAAAGCACCAATTGCAACCCTAATATTAGTACTTGTCCTAGACCTAAACTAATAGCGCCTAGTATTCCCCCAATTAAAACCCATGTTTTTTCATTTTCGTAACGTTGTCTAACTATGGCCCAAAGTGGTAGTAGAAACGGGACCGCTGCACCAAACATGATAGTTTGTGATAGAAACAAAGCTAGCAAAAAGAAGAACAGATGTATAATAAGACTAATCTTTTTAATAGAAAAGCCGTCTTTGATCCCATGTAATATCGCTCTTTCAGAAACTGTTTCGATATTTGTCATTTTCTCCATTCCCTTCTTTCATTTTCGAACAATTATATAAAAGATTACTTGTAAAATTTGTCTAGTCATGAAGGAAACAGAGAAAATTGTTCGACGAAATAGTAGATAAGCCTACATTCAAAAAATAAATGTCGTATTATCGACAATATTGAAAAGGCTTGTTCTGTTAACTTTTATGTTTTCTTTATATAAGCTAAGATTAAAGGGGATTCCACTATAGTTTGGAGGATAAACAATGTTGGATAAGTATTGGAAGTTAGCATTATCTATATTTATTGGTGCACTTCTAATTGTAGTTGGTACGATTGCACCAATCCATGTCATCTTACAATTAATTGCACTAGTTCTCGGGCTCGCAATAACATTTTTCAACCTAATCGTTGTAACAAAGCGACTATTATAAGTTCGATAGAAAAACCATTACATACAAAAAAAGGATGACTCATTACTCCCTGAGTCATCCTTTTATAGTTATGAATCTATTTCACACTTTTTCTACGCTTGCAAATAGACAGCAAATTATCCGCGTCTAGCTCCACGGCCGCCACGTTTTGATTCAGTTGCACGTTTTAAAGTTGCAAGACGCTCGTCACTATCTTTTAAGAAGCGTGCCATTTTTTGCTCAAAGTTTTCTTTTGTTTGGTGATCATTGCGATTATTTGAACGATTGTTCTGATTATCGCGACGTGGACGCTGTGGACGCTCAGGTCTTTCAGGTTGAGGCTTTGCTTTACGGATTGATAAACCAATTTTTCCATCCGCTTCTACATTCATCACCTTTACTTCAACAACATCGCCAACTTTTAAATGTTCGTTGATGTCTTTCACATAGTTATCTGCGACCTCACTAATGTGAACTAAGCCCGTTTTGCCATCTGGCAGCTCAACGAATGCTCCAAAATTTGTGATTCCTGTTACTTTACCTTCTACTTTGCTGCCTACTTCAATTGACATAAAAAAAATGATCCTCCTTAAATTTTAAGCGGCGAAAGTCGCCATGTAATCTAAATAATTAACGTGCAAAAAAAATCGCTCGTTTCTCTTTATTATAGCCAACAAAAAAAGAGTGTCAACAAGACAACTCTTTTTACTACATACTACAATAAACATTTTTTTCTATATTATTCGAATCTTTTCCATTTCGGAACAGATTTCTTTTAGTTTACCAAATAAAATAAAGTCTTATTCTTCTTTATCGGGAATTGTGAAAATAATTTCCCCTTCATCGGAAAGGAAATATTCTTTTCTTGCCAATTTAGCAATATAATCGTCATCTTCTAACTTTGTAATTTGTAAATTGAGCATTTCTTGTTGCTGTTTTACTTTTTCCAATTCTGCAAGTACTTCTGCCTTTTCCTGATCTTTTTTAGCAATTCTTTGATCTTGAGCAAACATTGTACTTACAAGGAGTAGTAATATTATTGCCGCTAAGACTCCGAAGGCTACAATCCTTCTACGAAAAAGAACTTTTTGTCTATTAGCTTGTTTAAATTCTTCTTTAGTAGTACGGACATAGTCATTGTGCAGCGTACGTATTGTATTATTTGAATGTTCAGGTTGCTTATGACGCTTGGCCATATCCGACACCTCCGAATCTAGTGCTACATTTAATTATACTGTTAGTTTAGCCTTTTTTAAAGATAGACTTTCCAAATTTTGAGTAAACTTTTGAATACCATTTAGTAAATAATTTTCGAAATGGGCTTAAAATAAACAAAATAATACTCATAATTATTAAAATAATTCTTCTAAAAATGGAAAATATAAGTTTGAAGAATATGAGTATTGGCCTTACTACTACAAATAGAACAATTTTCCCTAGGAAACGGAAAAATGGTTGGAACAAAGACTCGTACAATAAGATGCCCGAAATTTGAGCTATTGGGTCAATTAAACGCCATTCTCCACCCTTTATAATATATAAAATATAAAAAGTCAGTGCACCTAATAGTGCCCATATGACAAGTTCTAGTCCAATTGTAAATCTCTTTAAAAATGATTTAGGTGACAAAGCGCCAATAGTTACACGTAAACAATCAATGACAGCACCTACTAATATGCCACTTATTATCATTATTAAAATGCTTACAAATTGCTCACTAACCGTCATCCAAACAATTTATGGAGGAAGCCTTTTGATAACCCGTTTTCTTCATCATCATATTGTAAAAGTTTCACATTTCCTTCTAATGTTAATAATCCCTTATCAACGTCTAAGTGTACAATTTTTAATTCTTCTCCTCGGATCAGTAAGTTTCCTTGTGAAGTTTTTACGTAAAATTCCTCTTGGTCAAAACGTTCAATTTCCTTAACTGCAGTCATGTCCATTCTCTTTTTGTTACGCACTGTCAAAAGGTGATCTCCAGTTGAAATACTATAACGATTACTTTCTTGATGTAGTGTCATATTGTTCCTCCTTTAGTGATTCTTTCTTTTCACTTTATGCAGTAACTAAAAAAAGCATGACAACAAAATGTTGAACATGCTAATATTTTTTATATTATTTTTTTAAATTTACGAGAATCAATTATATTTACTCTTCATCATCGATAAATTGCGGTTCAATTTGGTCAAGCTTTTCTTCCTTCAAAATGGTAAACATTTTTGCTGCTTCTTCTTTACGTACATTCTCTCGAATTTCTTCTACACGAGCGGTTACTACCTTTTGTCCAAAACGAATTGCTAAATCATCGCCAACTTTTACCGAACTACTAGCTTTTGCTACTTTATCATTTATCGTAATTCTACCTTGTTCTGCTACTTCCTTTGCTAATGTTCGACGTTTGATTAGTCTTGAAACTTTTAAAAATTTATCTAAACGCAATTTCAACTACTCCCCTTTTCATGTCTTTTTGCCTCATCCCAAAATGCATCTAACTGCTCCAACGTAAATTCACTAAATGGTTTCCCACTTTGTTTTACTTTTTTCTCAACGTATTGGAATCTTCTAGAAAACTTCTCATTAGCATGAACCATTGCTTCCTCTGGTGAGATTTTATAGAATCTGGCAATATTTACTAGTGTAAATAATACATCACCAAACTCATCTATGCGAGTTTTTGCTGAACCATTTTGTATTTCCTCACGAAATTCTTGCCATTCTTCCTCAAACTTTTTCCAAGCATCTTCTGCATTTGGCCAGTCAAAACCAACTGTAGCGCATTTTTTTTGATAATTGTAGCTTGTTTGTAAGGATGAACTTGCTCTAAACTCTCCTTTTAGTATAGAGTCTGCTTGTTCTCCCTTTTCTTGCTTCTTAATGGTTTCCCAATTTGCAACTACATCTTCAGAGTTATTTACTGAAACTTCTCCAAATACATGTGGATGACGACGAATCATTTTCTCACTGATCGATGCAAGTATTTCTTCTAAGTTAAAATAGCCTGCATCTTCCCCAATTTTCGCATGTAGGAAGACTTGTAGAAGAATATCACCCAACTCTTCCACCATACCAAAATCATCTTCTTCATCCACTGCAGCTAAAAACTCGTGGGCTTCTTCAATTAGGTATTTCTTTAAACTTTCATGGGTTTGTTCCTTATCCCACGGACATCCATTAGGGCCTCTTAAAATCGATACAATTTCGCGGAAGGTTGTCCAATCTTTCAACGCATCTTCTAAACTATTTACAGGTGGTACATAAATAGTTGTTAAATTATTTACTTCAACAGCTTGGTCAAGTTCATATAATGGGACTGTTTTTAGTTGTTCAGCATCGGACCCTGCAGCTGTTACTACCGTTACAGGATAATCATCTAGATACTTTTCCATTAGCGTTAGCTTTACTTCTGAGGCGCTAAAAGAATCGTATACTTGGGCAATTAATAGATGTGCTCTCATATTTACATCATGTATAGAAAAATTCGTACCATCAAATAGTTGGAACCCTTCAATTGGATCTACTTTTAAAGCGGCAAAAGTAGAGTCTAAGAAACTTTGCCCACCTTCGATTTTTAAAGTTACTTTCCCTTCACGCTCTGCAGAAATTAGCAATTGAACTGTCTGCTCCGCAACTAGCGGATGTCCAGGGACAGCGTATATTACTTCGTCTTTTGCTGACTCTAATATCAAAATTTCTACAATTTCCTTATAAACAGGTTGGAAGGTATCATGCTTTTCGTAAATTCTATCAAAGCTTTCAAAAATTATTCCCTCTTTCGAGAGATCCTCAATCACCGGATGATCCTTCGTTCGGGCATGAACTTTTCCACTCTTTTGTAATTTCTTATAAACTCCTAATGGTAACTGATTTATATCTCCAGCCCCAAGGCCAATCACAGTAATTTGATTCATCTAACTAACCTACTTTCTCTTATTTAACCATAACTGATAAACTGCCATTCTTCGACCAAATGGAATTAAAAACCATTCCTTTTCTGCAAGTAGCCTTGTCTTCCCCACTACTGTTAAAAATACAAATGCCCCGATACTTATTAAACATATCCCAAAAAGTACAGCTTCAATTCTTGCACCGCTTATAGATTTAGTGAAGACGTTTAAAAATTGGTCAGCTAATAAGATCGATAAAATCATTGCAATACATGCGGTAAAGAGCTTTATGTAAAATTGAATTTTTGCTAATTGGATGTTTGTTAGCTTTTTAATATAAACAATTAATAAAATTGCACATAAATATAAACTTGTATCGCTAGCAATTGATGCACCTAATACATCCATTCTTGGCACTAAAATTAGATTGCCAACCCCTTTAACAACAAGAGCACCTAAAATTATGAAAGCTGGTATTTTTAATTTACCCATACCTTGTAAAATGGCAGTCAATGTTAAAATGATAGACAGTGGAATAATTTGCAAAACAATAATCATTAAAACATTTGATAAAGCGTTTGTTTTAAAAAGCATAGTGTTTACATAAGGCATCACTGTAATAAGACCAAGTGACGCTGCAACACCAAACAATAGGGAGCTTCTATACGTTAATTGGATAAATGGCGTTGCACTACGCCCCTCATTCTTTTTCATATGATGTGCTACGAGGGGAACAATTGCTAGCGATAAAGACGAAGCAATAACAATCCCCAGTTGAACAAGCGGTTGTCCACGGTCATAAATTCCCTTTTGTACTTGTGCCATAGTTTCATCCATTCCATGGTCGACCATTAACGAATAAATGGAAAACGAATCGATTAACTGTAAACAAAGTATAAGTAAGCTGCTCATACTTACACTTATACTAAGAAATGTAACCTCTTTAATAATCGGCCACTTTTTCAAAGTGCTCTTTTGAAATTTTGGGAAGAAGATCTTTCGTTTCAAAAATATATACAATAATATAATTCCTGCAATTTCACCAAAAACTGTCCCCAACACTGCAATGTTCCCTGCAACATACAATGATTCAGTCGTTTTCATAATAATGAACGTACCAATTAGAATGATTGCTACTCGAATTGCTTGTTCGAACACTTGAGCATAAGCAACAGGTGCCATTTCACCACGCGATTGAAAAATACCTTTCATCAATGCCAAAATTGGCATAAATAAAGCAACAAAAGAGCCTGATTTTATAAGCAGTGCTAAATTGCCATCACCCATTAGATTTGCTAGCCATTCAGCTCCGAAAAATAAAAATGCAAAAAATACAAATGACAATAAAGTTAGATAAGTAAATATCGTACGTGAAACAAAATGCTTTTTTTGTATTGAGTCTTTACCCATGTTGACATCAGCTAACATTTTAGAGATTGCAACTGCAAATCCTCCTGATGTCCATACAACAAAAAATGAAATAAAAGGATACACTTGCTGGTATACATAAAAGCCCTGGTCACCAACCAAATTTTGAAAAGGGATGCGATATACAGCACTTAGAATCTTAACAATAATTGCAGCAACTGTAAGCAGTAGGGCTCCCTTCATATACCCTTTCATTCCAAAATTACTAGACATAATCTTTCCTCTTTCTTGTTTACACTTTAGCGCAATTATAACAGAATTATTTTTCCACATAAAAGCCAATTAGAAAGACTTAAAATTAATCCCTGGGGTTTTATAAAATTCACTTTCCATCAGTCAAAAAAGTAGGCCGTTCTCAACTTAATTTGAGACGGCCACTTATGTTAGTTTTCCATTTGTTTAGCTAAGAAGTTTGCAGCAGTTTCAGCTGCTTTTGATTCAACTTCTGTTAAGAAGTGTACTTTTGATATTAAATAGACAGCACCAATCGTATCGCCATTTGAAATAATTGGCGCAACACAATATGATTTCACCTGTTCAAACTGACCAGGGATAAGCTCAATTGTATCTTCATTTTTTTCTAAAACAACGGAGCGTTGTTTCATAAAATCCTCCGCAAACGGAGAAAGACGTCTACTAACGTAATCCTTTTTTGACACACCCGCAACAGCAATAACTTCATCGCGGTCACTAATTAAAGCAGGTGTTCCAATTGTTTCATAAAGTGATTCCACATACTCTTTTGCAAATTCACCTAAATCATTGATTGGTGAATATTTTTTTAGAATAACTTCGCCTTCGCGGTCAGTGTAGATTTCTAACGGGTCACCTTCACGAATTCGCATTGTTCTTCTAATTTCTTTTGGAATAACAACGCGCCCTAAATCATCAATACGTCGGACAATTCCTGTTGCCTTCATTCATGTTGCCTCTCTTTCAGTATCAATTTTATGATTCACTGTTAGTATGGTTAGAAATTGGACAATGTATGCAAAAAGTGTATGAATAGGATAAATTTCTGTAGATTAAAATTACTTTGTCTACAATAGTATTTAGTCAAGAATATAGACATTCTTTATGAATTTTCAACTAGTTGCTTCCTTGTTTTTGCGATGATTTCAATCATTTGTTCTAATACATCGAACGGCAAATATTTACCGCATTTCTTTTCGTCAATAGACACAATTAATTTTTGACCATCCATAGTAAAACCTACCGCACGTTCAAATTTCATTGATAGTGAAACAACTTTACTACCATCGACATTGCGAGTGCCTTCTTCAGAAATATAAATAGAAATTACTTTTTGCTTTTCTTTGATTGCAGTAATTCCTGATTCTATAGCCCAGACCTTCATTCGAGCGATACGCAATAAATTTACTGTTTCATCTGGAGGATTACCAAAACGGTCGATCATTTCATCAAAAATTTCATTGTAATCTTCCATTGCGTCCATCGATTTAATGCGTTTATACATTTGGATTTTTTGATAACCATCTGGGATATACGAATCTGGGATATAGGCATCCGTATGAAGTATAATTTCAATTTCAGCCTTTTCTTCAGGTTTTTGACCTTGGCGTTCTTTAATAGCATCTTCAAGCATTTGTGAATATAAATCAAATCCTACTGAATCTATAAAGCCGTGTTGTTGAGCTCCCAATAGATTTCCTGCTCCACGAATAGATAGGTCTCGCATAGCAATTTTGAATCCTGAACCCAATTCTGTGAACTCTTTTACTGCTTGTAATCTTTGTTCTGCAACATCCGTTAAAACTTTATCTCTTTGATACATGAAGTATGCATAGGCAATTCGATTTGAACGACCAACACGTCCGCGCAATTGATAAAGTTGAGATAATCCCATTCGATCTGCGTCATGAACAATTAATGTGTTCACATTTGGCATGTCTACACCTGTTTCAATGATTGTTGTTGTAACTAGAACATCATATTCCCCGTCTAAGAAACTTAAAATAATTGATTCCAGCTGGGATTCAGTCATTTTACCATGGGCATAGCCTACTCTTGCTTCTGGGACGAGCATTTGAATTTCTTCCACTTTCCTTGTCATATCCTCTACTCGGTTATACAAGAAGAATGTCTGTCCGCCCCTAGCCATTTCTCGTTCGATTGCTTCACGCACAAGTGCTCCGTTATACTCCATTACATAAGTTTGTACAGGGAACCTGTTTTGCGGTGGCGTTTCAATTACCGACAAATCACGTACACCTACCATCGACATATGTAATGTTCTAGGGATTGGCGTTGCTGTTAGTGTCAACACATCAACATTTGTTTTTAGCTGTTTGATTTTTTCCTTATGTGTAACGCCAAATCGTTGTTCTTCGTCTACGATTAATAACCCTAAATCTTGGAACACGACATCTTTTGAAAGTATCCGGTGAGTACCGATTACTATATCTACCGTTCCTTCTTTTAAGCCTTTCAATGTTTCAGTTTGTTGCTTTTTCGTTCGGAAACGACTAAGTAATCCAACATTAATAGCGTATTCTTCAAAACGTTGTGTGATGGATTCATAATGTTGTTGAGCCAAAATAGTCGTTGGCACTAAAAACGCCACTTGTTTTCCATCCATAATAGCCTTAAATGCTGCACGGATTGCAACTTCCGTTTTACCGTAACCAACATCTCCACAAACTAGGCGATCCATTGGACGTTCCCGTTCCATATCTCTTTTTACTTCAATAATTGAACGTAATTGATCTTCCGTTTCTTCATATGGGAATGCTTCTTCGAAGGTACGTTGGTCATCTGTATCAGGAGCAAAACTATATCCTTTTTCAGCTTCTCGCTTGGCATAAAGCTTTATTAAATCTTCTGCAATATCTTTAACTGCTGAAGATACTTTCGCTTTTGCCTTCTTCCATTCAGCGCCACCTAACTTATGTAATTTAGGTTCTTTCCCTTCAGAAGCTACGTATTTTTGGATTAAATCTATTTGATCAACAGGTACATATAATTTATCATCTGCTCGATAACGAATATGAAGATAATCTTTATGCGTTCCATTTACTTCTAATGTATCAATACCAATATACTTCCCAATTCCATGATGAACATGTACAACATAGTCACCAGGTTTTATTTCTGTATAGCTTTTGATACGTTCAGCGTTGGACATTTTTTGTGGACGAGCTTTCTTTCTTTTCGCTTGTTGTTTAAAAAGCTCATCGTCTGTAACAACTGCTATACGTTGTAACGGCAACTCAAATCCAGAAGTAAGTTGGCCTTCAACTAAGTAAATTCCTTCATCTTTTGGAGTTCCTATTATACTCTGAATATTGTAATCTTCTAATGTACTTTGTATTTTCTTTAAGCGCTCTTGACTATTACCTATAAATAAAACTTTGTACTTTTCATTTTTCCAACGTTCTACTTCATTTTGTAAAAGTGCAAGTTGCCCATGGAATTGCTGCATAGGCTTACATGAAAAATTAACTGTTTTAGAAAACTTTATACCAGAAAATGTTCGTGTAAATAATGCAAAGTATAACTTTTGCTGATCTATCATTGATAAAACTTCTTTGAATGAAAAAGATGGTTTTACCTCATGAACAATTTTCCCTTCCTCTAATAGAGAAATAAACCATTCTTCTTCTTCTTTTTCCCATGCATCCATAACTTCTTGGATTCTTCCGATTTCATCAAATAGAACAAGACCATCTTTGGAAAAATAATCACCCAAGAACGCTGGCACCTCATAAAGCAACGATCCGTATTTCGTAATATGATTTGGTATGTTCCCTTGACGAAGCATTTCAATATCATATTGGATATTTTCGTATAGAGTTTCTTGAACCTCTTTTTTCTTTATCTTTTTTAAACTGGTAGCAAGTGCTTTTTCTAATCTTTCTGCAAGAGTTACTCGTTGGGCTGTACTTAACAGTAAATCTGTAGCTGGCAAAATGCGTACTGATTGTAGTTTTTGAATAGAGCGTTGGTCATCTGCTGAGAACTCTCTAATCGAATCAATTTCAGAATCAAAAAGTTCAATACGAATAGGTGACTCTGCATACGGTGGATATACATCTAAAATACCTCCACGTAAAGCAAACTCACCAGGTGTTGTTACCATTTGGCTTCTGTTATATCCCATCGCCACTAGTTTAGATAGCCATTCTTCCACTTCAATATCTTTTCCGACTTCAGCCTCTAAGAAACTTGTCTTCCACTGTTCTACCGGCGTCATTACTTTTCTCATCCCAGCTATAGGAATGATATATACAGCAACGTCTTTGTTTGTTAAATGTCCGATTGTAGCAATTCGTTCTGCACGCAATTCAGGTGAAGAAATCGTTACATCAGCTGCAATAAACTCCTCTGCAGGGTAATAATGAACATAGTCTTCACCTATTAAAGAGATTAAATCTTCTACAAGCTTTTGCGCTTGTAGTAAGTTAGGTGAAAATATATAAAGTGGCTTTTTTAACTCCTTAAATAGGGAGTGGATTAAAACTGGTCTTGCGCTTCCTGTTAAACCAGTAATCAATTGAGAATCATACTGTGCGTCTGTGAACTGTTGAATAAGACTATTTATATGTTTATCTTGAGAGAATAGTTGATGTAAAACGTCCAAGTTAAAACCCCCTTCCATAACTTTTCGTCTAAAATAATTTTATGTATACGATTATTAGTATGACATATAGACGAAGGAAATACTTATTTACTACGAAAAGCGGAGAACGCTCGCCCAGCTCCGCGTCGGCGAGAACGCAACTTATCGCCGAAAACGCCACGTCCTGTGGCATCGTCGATATGACCAACGTCGTGTTGGCCTGTGTTGCACCGCCCACTTGACCCACATCCTGTGGGCCTCAGCAACTGGCCGTTCGTAAACGCGACATCCTGTCGCACTCCCGGCACTCGTACATCCATGTACATCGGAGAAACCGACAAAAGAGCGCTCTTTGCTCTTGCAGGCGGTTTTGAAGTTGCGGAGGAGCTAGCGTTCGCAGCTAGACACTGTACAAAATCGACAATCTATATTCTTTTATTGCTGTTTGCTAAAGAAATATTAAGTAGAAAAAGCCTTGGACTCTCACTAGAGTACCAAAGCATTTTCCCTATCAACTACCTACTAGTAATTTAATACAAGTATAATTTTATTGTAGCCATTTTTTGAGTGCATGGTAATCAGGAAATTGTTTTAGTGAATCTTCACAAGACTCACATATACAATGTACAGTCGTTTGTCCATTGGCATCCTTTTCGATATAATCATCTATCTCTCCGACTTCAAATAAATGAAGCTTAAGGATTGTTTCATCTGCATCAAAAGGTAATGTTCCTATTTCAGTTTCACAATGTCTGCAACGGTATTTGACAGTCATGAAATCGTCCTCCTTTAGTACAATCAGCAAATCCCTATATGTACTAGAAGTATAGACGTAATTACAATATTTTATGCACTTCACTATTGTCCGTTAAATTCACTCATAACATCTAAAAACTTTTTAGATAAAGAAGTTTCAACGGCAGCAACGCACTTTTTAATAGCATCATCAATAGTTGGATCTTCTTCTTTTGTAAATTTAGAAAGAACATAATCTGCAACTTTCATCCCCACAGGAGGACGACTAATGCCAACACGTATTCGATTAAACTCTTGTGTGCCTAGATGCTGGATTAATGATTTTATCCCATTATGCCCACCAGCACTTCCTTTTTGTCGTAAACGTAATTTACCAATCTCTAAATCTAAATCGTCATAAATTACGATTACATCTTCAATTTCTATATCATAATAGTCCATAATCGGTCTAACACATTCGCCAGATAAATTCATATATGTTAATGGTTTCAATAACATAACTTTTCCTTCTGGGCGATGAATTGTTGTAAACATTCCATTAAACTTCATTTGATTTAATGGAGCATCCCACTTTTTTGCCAATTCATCGATACATTCAAACCCAATATTATGTCTTGTATGTTCGTACTGTTTTCCTGGATTACCCAATCCAACGATTAATTTCATACTCTCACCCTTTATTTACTAATCGAGATTATTTTAACATATAGCTGTTTATGAAAGCACATGAAGTATTCTTAATCATTCACTAAATGAAAAAATGTATGAGCTTTTGGCTCATACATTTTTTTAGTTTTCAGATTCCGGTGCTTCTGTTGCTTTAATATCAGCATTATCAGTATCACCTTGTCCAGCTGTATCATCTTTAGCTACACCAGGAGGAGTTACTGTGAATAATGTATCTTCGTCTGCATTTAAAACTTCGTAATTTATATTTATGTCTCTAACTGATATTGAATCACCAATTCCCAGTGAAGAAACATCTAATTCAATATGCTCAGGCATTTCAGCTGGCTTTACTTTTATTTTCAGAGTACGAACTGGTTGATTTAAGATGCCACCCTCTTTTACACCTGCAGATTCACCTGTAGCAACAACAGGAATCTCTACTTCAAGTTCCTCTGACATGTTAATAGATAAAAAGTCTACATGCTTTACATGGCCTTTTAAAGCACATCTTTGAACATCTGTAATTACTGCATTTACTTTTTTTCCTTCTACTTCGATCTGAAACACACTTGTTCTTCCATATGTTTGAACCGCTTTTGCTGTTTCTTTATAATCTAAAACAATTGGAATCGAATCAATGTTATACCCATAGACAACTCCAGGTAACTTACCATTATTTCTTAAGTTTGAAAGTGCCGCGCGTGGTCCTTTGTTACGTCTTGTAGCTTGTAATAAAACACTCATTATATTTGACCCCTTTTCTCGAAATTTACACTATTTAGTATGTGTTTAATTCCGAAAAGCTAATCAAATTCTCAAATTTGAACACAAAAAAGCCGACTCCTCACTCTAAAGAGGATCGGCCTGAAATTAATATTAATCAAACAATGTACTTACTGATTTGTTTTCATAAACACGAGAAATTGCTTCTGCCATTAAGTTAGCAACCGAAAGTTGTTTTACTTTTGGAGAGCGTTTTTCATCTGAAAGTTGGATTGTATTTGTTACAACTAATTCTTTAATTGGTGAGTTTTCAATACGCTCAATTGCAGGACCTGATAGGACCGGGTGCGAACAGCAAGCATAAACTTCTTTTGCACCAGCCTCTTTTAGAGCATTGGCTCCAAGAGTAATCGTTCCTGCAGTGTCGATAATATCATCAATTAGAATACATACTTTTCCTTCAATATTCCCAACGATATTCATCACTTCTGCTACATTTGGTTTTGGACGACGTTTATCGATAATAGCGATAGGTGCTTTTAAACGCTCTGCCATTCTACGTGCACGAGTTACTCCACCATGGTCTGGTGATACAACTACTAATTCCTCAGGAGAGTAATTTTTAGTTAAGAAGTAATCTGAAAGTATAGGAACTGCCATTAAATGGTCAATTAAAATATCAAAGAAACCTTGAATTTGTGGAGCATGTAAATCTAATACGATTACACGGTCAGCACCAGCAGTTTCTAATAAGTTAGCTACTAATTTAGCAGTAATTGGCTCACGTGCTTTTGCTTTTCTATCTTGACGTGCATAACCATAGTAAGGCATAACAACGTTTACAGTTTTTGCAGATGCACGTTTTACTGCATCAATCATAATTAATAGTTCCATTAAATGTTCGTTTACTGGAGCAGACGTAGATTGAACGATGAATACATCACATCCACGGATACTTTCTTCAATACTAATTTGTACTTCGCCATCACTGAAATGTTTTACAGAAGATTTTCCAAGTTCAACTCCCATAATCTCTGCGATTTCTTGAGCTAAAGGATAGTTAGAATTTAGAGAAAAAAGTTTTAATTTTGAGTTAGCGTATTGATATGGCATGATGCCCTCCTAAAAGTTTTGCAAAATTTTATTTCATTTTTTTAGCATAATCTAGTTTGTTTTCTTGTCTGGCACGTGCAATTGCTAGTGAATCTTTAGGAACTTCTTTTGTAATTGTTGAACCTGCAGCAATAAATGATCCCTCACCAATTTTTACAGGGGCAACTAAATTTGAGTTGCAACCAACGAATACATTATCTTCAATAATCGTTTTATATTTATTTTTCCCATCATAGTTGACCGTAATCGACCCACAACCAATGTTTACATCGTTACCAACTTCAGCATCTCCAATATAACTTAAATGGGAGACTTTTGTATCGTTACCTAAAGTACTCTTTTTCACTTCAACAAAGTTTCCGATTTTTACATGGTTTCCTAAAGTTGACTCAGGACGTAGGTGTGCAAACGGTCCGATTGCAGTATCATCGCCAACTGAGCTATTTAGTACTACAGAATTTGTAACCGTAGTTCGATCTCCAATTTGACTACTCACTATCTGACTATTTGGACCGATAATACAATCTTCACCTATAATTGTATTTCCTTCAATGACAACACCAGGTTTAATAATTGTATCTCGGCCAATAATTGCCTCTATACTAATATGAGTATTTGATGGATTGATAATTGTTACACCATTTCGCATATGTTTTTCATTAATTCTATTTCGCATTATTTCTTCAGCTTGTGACAAGGCAACTCGATCATTAACTCCTAAAATCTCGTTAAAATCATTTGTTGCAAATGCTGAGACGATTTCACCTTGTTGCTGTAATATTTCAATGACATCTGGCAAATAATATTCACCTTGTGCATTTTCATTTTTAACTTGCTTTAGAGCTTGGAATAAAAACTTGTTATCAAAACAATAAGTACCTGTATTAATTTCTTTTACTTGTTGTTGTTCTTCTGAGGCATCCTTTTGTTCAACAATTTGTTCAACTTGACCATTGTCATTTCGAATAATTCTTCCATATCCAAAAGGAATATCAGCAACAGCAGTTAAGATTGTTGCTTTTGCATTTTGTTCATGATGGTATTCATATAGAGCTTGGAGTGTTTCAGGACGAATTAATGGTGTGTCTCCACAAACAACTAATGTTGTTCCTTCTAACTCACCTAGTAGCGATTCTGCTTGTTGTACGGCATGTGCTGTACCTAATTGCTCGCTTTGTAAAACATACTCACTTTTTTCACCTAAATGCTCTTTAACCATTTCAGCGCCGTGCCCAACGATTGTCACGATTTTTTCGATATCAAGCGAACGAACGTTATCAACAACATGTTCAACCATTGGTTTGCCACATACTGGATGGAGCACTTTATATAATTTGGACTTCATGCGTGTTCCTTGACCTGCAGCCAAAACTACCGCAAAAATGTTATTCATGGTAAGTCCTCCATTTGAAAATATTCTCTTATGACTATATAGTAAAACCCTCGGATTTTCAAGGTATCTAGAGTTGACAAAACGGTTACAAGAAAAGCGGAAAACGCTCGCCCAGCTCCGCGTCGGCGAAAACGCCACTTATCGTCGAAAGCGCCACGTCCTGTGGCATCGTCGATATGACCAACGTCGTGTTGGCCTCTGTGGCATCGCCGACATGACCCACATCGTGTGGGCCTCAGCAACTAGCCGTTCGTAAACGTGACATCCTGTCGCACTCCCGGCACTCGGAGAAACCGATAAAAGAGCGCTCTTTGCTCTTGCAGGCGGTTTTGAAGTTGCCGAGGAGCTAGCGTTTGGAGCTAGACAACAAGAAAATTAAATAATTTTTGCTAACAAAAAAAAGAGCCTATTATATTACTTGGCTCTCATTTGCTAAAACTATTAAACGTTTGCTTCTTCCAATTCAAGAACTTCTTCACTTGCTGCATGATATGCCGCTAACACAACTTCTTGAATCATGTTTCTTGTGTCAGAATTAATCGGATGTGCGATATCACGGAACTCCCCATCAGGTGTTCTTTTACTTGGCATCGCGACAAAGAGACCAGTGTTCCCATCAATTACTCGAATATCATGAACGACAAAAGCATCGTCTAAAGTAATAGATGCGATTGCTCTCATTCTACCATCCGTTTGAACGCGTCGTAATCTTACATCTGTAACTATCATTTCATTCACTCCTCTCATTCTATGATGCTGTATAAAAAACTATAATTCTACAATATTTTCTAATTCCCTTCTTATTTTACCTAATTTTCAAAAATATTTGAATATATTTTATAAAATATTTACAATTATACAAAAAAAGGGAGAATTCTATACATTTTATAGAATTCTCCCTTTAGTTTATTCAACGATTGCAATTACTTCAATTTCCACTTTTACATCTTTTGGAAGTCTCGCAACTTCCACAGCCGAACGTGCAGGTTTATGATTACCAAAGTTTTGAGCATAAGCTTCGTTCATAGCAGCAAAATCATTCATATCTTTTAAAAATACAGTTGTTTTAACAACTTTCTCTAACGAAGAACCAGCTTCCGCAAGTACTGCTCTTAAATTTTCGAAGACTTGATTTGTTTGAGTTACAATATCACCTTCTACAAGGTCTCCACTTGCAGTAAGTGGAATTTGACCCGAACTAAAAAATAATCCGTTTACCACAATTCCTTGTGCATATGGTCCAATTGCTGCTGGCGCGTTAGTTGTTGATACAGACTTCATGTTATTTTCGCTCCTTTAAAAAGTAGTTTCCTTCACTTAATGCAATTGTTCGATCTTTCTCATTTACTTCATGTAATTTTACTAAAGAGTAGTAATCATCTACGAGCGAATCATCTGCATGCTCAGCTTCTACTAATACGGCGATTCCCGCGAGCTCACAATCAAATTCCTCTAGTAGATTTTTCATACCATTCAATGTTCCCCCAACCTTCATAAAGTCATCAGTTATAAGAACACGCTGGCCACTTTTCATACTACGTTTTGATAATACCATTGTTTGTATACGACGAGATGAACCAGAGACATAATTTATACTTACCGTAGACCCTTCCGTTACTTTACTATCACGTCTTACAACTACTACTGGTACATTTAAATGTTTTGCGATCGAATGAGCAATGGATATCCCTTTCGTTGCAACAGTCATAATCACATCAATGTGCTGATCAGAAAATGCGCTAGCAAAAACTTTTCCTACGCGATTGATTAACTCAGGATTTCCAAGTAAATCTGTCATAAATAAATATCCACCAGGTAATAATCTATCTGATTTACTTAGTTCTGAGATTAATATTTGGATTATGTCGCGTACTTCGTCATCTGTCATCTTTGGAATATATTTTACTCCACCTGCAGCACCAGGTACTGTTACCAATAACCCTATTCCTTTTTCTTCGAATGTTTCTTTTACAATCGTTAAATCTTCGCTAATCGATGATTTTGCAGAATTGTATAGATCGGAAAAATAGGTGAGTGGTATCAGCCGATGTGGATGCTCTAGTAAATAATATGTCATATCTACTAGACGTTCACTTCTCTTCCATTTCATGTGACCCTCTCCCAAAATTAAATTGTTTACTATAAGATACATGTTCAATCATTTAGAATACTTAATATTGTTCACGTTATAAGAACATAATATCATTGAAAGCCGAATATTTTATAGAAAAGGTAACACAATTGTACGAATTTAGGCAAGTGAATTCCTTTCACCTATTAATCGAACAGCAAACACTTCATCGCAAAAGCCTCTTAATCCATTATAAACTCTACTTAAACGTGTTTCGCTATCAATTAGTCCAAATACAGTCGGGCCACTTCCACTCATTAGTACACCATCTACACCAAATTTCTTCATTTGTTCTTTAATCATTACTACTTCAGGGTGCAGTTTAAATGTAACCGATTCTAGTACATTGCCTAAGCTTTTACACATTAATTCATAATTATTTTCATTTAATGCCTGGATCATTTGTTTCGTATTTGGATGCTTTACCTCATCTAAATTAAGACCACCGTAAACAGAAGCAGTTGATACTCCGATTTTGGGCTTTGCAAGAACTACCCAGCACGTAGGTGGGGCAGGTATCTGCTGAATTTTCTCACCGCGACCTGTTGCAAGGGCAGTTCCTCCATAAACGCAAAAAGATACATCCGATCCTATTTTAGCTCCAAGCTCTGCTAGAGTATCTAGAGAAAGATTTAATTCCCAAAGTTGATTTAAGCCACGTAGAGTTGCAGCAGCATCACTACTCCCTCCTGCTAAACCAGCAGCTACAGGAATTTCTTTATCGATGGTGATTGAAGCACCCATTTTAATGTTATATGTATCTTTTAACAATTGGGCTGCTTGGTAAGCTAAATTGCGTTCGTCATTTGGAACTATACTACTTGATGATGATAGTTTTATAAGGCCATCTTGTCTCGTTTCAACACCGATACGATCTGCCAAATCCACAGTAGTCATTATCATCTCAACTTCATGGTAGTGGTCTGGTCGTTTATATAAGACATCCAATGTTAGATTAATTTTTGCAGGAGCTTTAACATAAAGCATTTAATATCCTCCTATTTCAACCTTAATATCTCTTAAATTATATTTATTTTTTACTAATGGATTCATTAATGAGTCACTATATTATGTACATTCAATTTTCGCTGTCACTTATTGTAACATACTCCAATCAATGAGTCTTGACGTATTTTTGAATATGTGCAGAACCATTTTAAGTGAAGGGTGATTGCTATGATACATTGATATAAGTATTACAATGAATAATTACTTAATTTCATAATTGCCAAAAAATAAGCCAACAATAACCGTAATTACGATTATTGTTGGCCATGTTGTCAACTACTACTTATTTGTATTGTTTTGGTTTGCTTGCTCTGCTAGACCTTGCTCGGCCATTTCAATTGCGCGCTTTACCATGTTCCCTGCATCTCGGGCTCTAATTCCGCCCCAACCTTCACGCTCGACTACATCATAAAATCCGAGTTCCTTCGCAATCTCTTCTTTTAGACGGCTCGACATGATACCTTTTCTTCTTGACATGCAGTTACCTCCTCGAAATAAGTAGGTTGACATATGTAGTATGTGCAATATATTCAAATTGACTCCAATAGATAATCAACCAATAAATAGAAGGGCTGCCCTAGAAAGTTTACCTTTCAAGACAGCCCCTAAAAATATAAAAATAAGTACTAGAGATTATTTAGCCATCGCAATTTGCGTATCGTCTAAAAATGTAATCTCTACTGCTTCCGTTAAAATATCTGTGTAGCTGTAAGAAACGCGTTTGCACGCATTATCTTCCTGGTCAAGTTCAACGACAAAAACTGCGTGATAAGTATCACTTAAGATTCCAGCACACTCTACAGTTTTCTTGCGACCACCGTTTGCCTTCAATAACAGGCGCTTCCCTAAATTACTATCTAAAGATTTTTTAATGTCTGCTAACGTTTTTGGCATCTCTGCATACACCTCACTATAAATCATTATAGCCCAGAGCTTCCTAATTGTCAACAAAATATAATATTTTAACAGCAGACAATAAATCCTGTCAACTCATTTTCCATAAAAATATTGTTTTTTTAGTATATTTTAAGGATAGTTCACGAAATTATTGTTTGTAAAAGAAGGGATATAAGGAATCAGCTAGTTTTCCGAACTCCACAATCGATAATGTTTCACCTCTGCGAGAGGGTTCAATTCCACAAGATTCAAGTGCATCAATAATATCTTGCTTCTTTTCTTTCCCATGAGAAAGACCAGATTGTAAATTGTTTAGGATTGTTTTTCTTCTTTGGGCAAATGAGGCTCTTGTTACTTCAAAGAAGAAATCTTCGCTAATCACTTGGACAGGTGGCTCATTATGTTTAATAATTCGAATGACTGCAGAATCAACGTTTGGTTGTGGCATAAATACCGTCTTTGGTACAATCATTGCAACTTCTGCTGTACCGTAATATTGAATAGCAATCGATAAAGATCCATATTCTTTTGTTCCAGGTTTCGCAGTAATTCGGTCAGCTACTTCTTTTTGCATCATTACTACTAATCCTCGGATTGGAAGATTTTCTGTTAATAATTTTATAAGTATTGGCGTTGTAACATAGTAAGGTAAGTTCGCAACTACCATAACGTCTTCTAGATTAGGCATTTCTTGTTTTAGTACGGTTCTAACATCTGCTTTTAAAATATCGGAGTGAATAACTGTTACATTTTCATAAGGGCTTAACGTATCTTCTAGTACGGGTAAAAGGCGTTGGTCAATTTCAAATGCTATAACTTTCTTCGCCGCACGAGCTAGATGCTCTGTTAATGCACCGATTCCTGGACCAACTTCAATTGCACCACTTTCTTCGGATAGATTTGCATGATGTACAATGTTTCTTAAAATATTAGGGTCAATTATAAAGTTTTGTCCTAAACTCTTTTTAAACGAAAATCCATATTTATTTAGTATTTCTTTTGTTCGTATAGGTGTTGCAATGTCTTTACTCATTTTACTCCTCCTGATCTAGTTGCCTCACTGCATCAGCAAATTGCTCTACTGTAATTTGAAAAATTAATAACCTTTTATGTAGCTGTTTCCCATTCGTCATTCCTATATTTAATAATTCACCTAAACGATTTCTACGATTTTTCGACTTTGCATGTCCGATTAATCGAGCCATCATTAAATCTTCTAAAGTGATAACTTCAGGTTGTAGCCCAACACTTGGGGTATAGACATTCCTTAAAGCTTCTCGAATATCTTCATCCCTCGCATGTTCAATCCCTAATCCTTTTCCATTCTTTGCGATTGTTTTATCTTTCGATAGAAATGCATGCTTCACGCCTGGTACGTGTTGTTCAATAATTGCTCTTATTCTACGACCAGGATAGTCTGGATCAGTAAATACGATGACGCCTCGTTTTTCCTGTGCATGTAGAATCCTTTTTATTGTATCTTTTGAAATAGCTGAACCATTTGTTTCAATCGTATCCGCCTTAACCGCTCTTTTAATAGCCGTAGTATCATCTTTACCCTCTACCACGATAATTTCTTTTATATCCAAATTGCCTTTCCTCTTTTCACATTACTCTTGACCATTTTAGCATAATTCAATGGTCTACCTTGTACTTCCTTTATTACAAAAAGTAAATAATATAATTACAGTATTCCCAGAGATTCTATTGTAAAACGAAAAAACTTTCCTGAGAATCTCAGGAAAGTTAAATCACATTTTGGAAGTGAAGTTTTTTAATCTAAAATTTTTATTAGGACCTTTTTACGTCCCCATTTATATGCCTCAGATTTCGTTTGCACAAGTATGTCAATTTTATTTCCTTTAATTGAGCCACCTGTATCACCAGCAATTGCATATCCGTAGCCTTCAACCCAAACCTTTGTCCCTAAAGGAATTACATTTGGATCAACAGCAACAACTTTTAAGTCAGTATTTGCTCTTAAGTTTATTCCTGTTGCAGAAGTGCCTGAACATCCATTGCAATATGGTGTATACGCTGTCGCTGTCACATAAAACTCTTTACTACTTGTTTCTGGTGCATCATTACGAGAAACGTTTGCCGTTACAACTTTTGTTCCAACCGAAACAATCTTTGTAACTGGTTCCTTAATAACTTCTTCAGATTGTAATACTTTATTTACTACTTCTCCGTTTTCTTTTATTACCTCATAAGTTCGGGCAACGATACCTTCCTCGCCTTTGGTAACAACTTTTTCTTTACCCTTCAGTAAAGCAGAATCGGATTTTGTTTCTACTGCAAATTCTAATGGTTCTTCCACTACATCGGTAACTTTTTCTACTCGAACAATTTTGATTTTTTCTTCAGGAGTGATAACAGTCTCCAAATCATTTTCGACACGATCAAGTTCATTGAGTTTAATGTCTTGTTGCTTTAAAAAGTTAGCGACCGTAGTCGAAGTGGACCAAACCTTTTTCTCATCTAGTCCATCGACAAGCGTTACTTCAAACGCTTTTTGAATATCGATTTTGTTATCAACTAAATCTCCGTCTAACCCAGTCGAAATTTTGTCATACTGTGAGACTTCAATATTAGCTTCTTCCAAAATGCTCTTTACATTGCTTTCAGTTGTCCAAACATTTACTTCTTCTCCGTCAACTGAAATATTAACCACTCTTGCTTGTTCCCAGTTTATAGCCATACCGGCTTTAATTTCTGTATTCAATGAGGGTGTAACTTTATCATATTCTGTAATATCTATATCTTCTTCTTCTAGTAGGTCTTCTACTGTATTTGCGTGTGTGAATATATGTTGTTCTTCTCCGTTTGCACTTAGTACAATTGGAGTTTTCGTCCCTTCAAATAAAACGAACGAAATAATTGCAGCAAACAACACAAGTGAAACAATTCTTACTGTCGTCTGCTTACTCCTCAATGATCCAGAGAACAAGTTTTTCATGGAGAATTTTGTCATGAAAAAACGCCTCCTCGATACCTGTTGCATTATACGTGCTTCTTTTTTAAAAGTCAACTTCATGATTCTTTTTTTATAGCACCTTTATGGAAAATCCATCTAAAACGCAGTATAGGAGACGTAATGGAAATTTATACCTGGATTCCGAAAAGTTTGATTGCGTTTGCGGAAGTCACCCTACCAACTTCCTCAACTGAAATGCCTTTTAACTGAGCAATTTCTTCAGCGACAAGTGGTACAAAAGACGGTTCATTGCGTTTCCCGCGATATGGATGTGGTGCTAAATAAGGTGCGTCTGTTTCGATTAATAAATGCGCAAGTGGAATCTCTTTTGCCACTTCTTTTGGTGTTTTAGCATTTTTAAAGGTTACAGGTCCACCTAGACTAATCATAAAGTTCATAGCAATGCATTCTTTTGCAGTTTCAACACTGCCACTAAAGCAATGCATAATACCGCCAATTGATGCTGCATTTTCTTCACGTAGTATTTTGACTATATCTGCCGTTGCTTCACGGTTATGGATAATAATTGGCAGGTTCAATTTTTGTGCTAAATGGATTTGCTTTCTAAACAATCTTTGTTGGACATCCTTTGGGGACTTATCCCAGTGATAATCCAATCCTGTTTCTCCAATTCCGACTACTTTTGGGTGTCTTGAAAGTTCTTCAATCCACTTTAAATCATCTTCTGTGCAGTCAATTGCATCAACAGGATGCCATCCAATTACCGCATATATGAAATCATATTCGTCGGCTAACTTCATGGCTCTTTCAATTGTTTTTCGGTCAAACCCGACTACAACCATTTTTTCAACTTTTGCTTCAATTGCTCTTTGTATAACTTCTTTTAAATCTTCATCATACTGATCTGCGTTTAAATGGACATGTGTATCTATAAACATTTTTATTCTCCTAGCATTTATTTTATTGAATTAGCCTGTTACGTATTTCACAACAAAATTACATTTACATTACAGTTTAATTGAACTACGGCAAATGTAATCAAAATGTAATATTGTCGAAATGCTTATTTTGCCACAAATTTGTTATAAATTAATGAGGTTAGGTATAATTTTGCTAAAAAATAATTAATCCAATCATCTTCAGTGGCCTAAAAAAACCTGCTGAACATATCACTGTTCAACAGGTATTCATGTATTTAAATCTTATTTTACTTTTGCACCATTTTGTAGGTTTTGATCTACTGAAGCAATCGATAAAATCCCGTCATGAGAGCCTGCTAATATCATTCCTTGAGAAAGTTCCCCTCTTAGTTTAACCGGTTTTAAATTTGCTACAATAATTACTTTCTTTCCAACTAAATCTTCTGGTTTGTAATATTGAGCAATCCCTGAAACAACTTGTCTTTGCTCATAACCTAAATCAACTTGTAATTTTAATAATTTGTCTGCTTTAGGTACTGGCTCACAAGCAGTTACAGTAGCTACACGAAGGTCAATCTTTTGGAAATCCTCAATCGAGATTTCAGGAACATCTGGAACTTCAACCGCCGTCTTAACTTCTTCTGTCTGTGGAGATTTTACCGATGAGCGCATTTGTTCACGTATATAAGCAATTTCTTCTTCTGCTTCTAAACGAGGGAAAATTGGTATCCCTTTGTCAACAACCTTTGTATTCTCAGCAATAATATTTCCAAACTGTTCAATTGAATCCCACGTCAAATAATTATCAGATAATCCAAGTTGTTCTGCAATTTTCTTTGGTGTTGATGTCATAAACGGCTGTAACATTACTGCAATATGACGCAAACTTTCGGCTAAATTCGCCATCACAGATGCTAGTTTAGGCTTATTACTTTCATCTTTTGCTAGTACCCATGGTGCTGTTTCGTCAATATATTTATTGGTTCTTGATACAAGTGTCCATACATCCGCTAATACGACACTAAATTGCATTCTTTCCATGTTTTCTTCAAATTTCTTCTTTGTTTCGATAGCATGTTTTTTCAAACTAGCGTCATATTCTGTCGCTTCTAAATCATTTGATGGAATAATACCATCAAAGTATTTATTCATCATTGAAACAGTTCGATTTAACAAATTCCCTAAATCATTTGCAAGGTCGAAGTTTGTACGTTCAACAAACGATTCTGGTGAGAATACGCCATCTGATCCAAAAGGAAGTTCACGAAGTAAAAAGTACCTTGTTGCATCCAATCCATAACGTTCAATCAGCATTTCTGGATACACAACATTTCCTTTGGACTTCGACATTTTTCCATCTTTCATCATAATAAACCCATGAGCAAATACCTTTTTAGGTAGAGGTAAATCTAATGCCATTAAGAATATTGGCCAATAAATTGTATGGAATCGTACAATATCTTTCCCGACTACATGTACATCTGCCGGCCAGTATTTATTAAATAATTCCTCATTATCAGTTCCATAACCTAAAGAAGTAATATAGTTAGATAATGCATCCACCCACACGTAAATAACATGGCGAGGATCTCCAGGTACTTTTATTCCCCAGTCAAATGAAGTACGAGATACCGATAAGTCTTCTAGTCCTGGCTTAATAAAGTTATTAATCATTTCATTTTTACGAGATTCTGGTTCGATAAACTCAACATTATCTTCGTAATATTGTAAAAGGCGATCTGCGTATTTCTTCATATTAAAGAAGTAGGATTCTTCTTTTACTTTATGGACTGCTCTACCACAATCAGGGCAGTTTCCATTATCTAATTGCGTTTCTGTATAAAAGGATTCACAAGGTGTACAATACCAGCCTTCGTATTCCCCTTTATAAATATCTCCATTATCTAAAAACTTTTGGAATATTACTTCTACACTTTTAACATGTCGTTCTTCTGTCGTCTGAATAAAGTCATCATATGAAATATCCATCTGTGCCCATAGTTTCTTAGCAGCTTCTGCAATTTCATTTACATATTCTTGAGGATGTTTTCCTGCTTCATTGGCCTTTTCTTGGATTTTTTGACCATGCTCGTCCATTCCTGTCAAAAATCGAACATCGTAACCACGTAAACGTTTGTAACGAGCCATTGTGTCTGAGGCAACAGTTGTATATGCCGTTCCAATGTGAAATTTACCACTTGGATAATAAATAGGTGTTGTTATATAAAAAGTTTTTTGTTCATTCACAGTCAAACTGCCTCCAATATAATTTCTATAATATTTATTCTAACTAAGTAAGAAAATGGTTTCAATGAAAGAATATAAAGAAAGATTTTTAACAAATAATAGTGTAAAAATAACATCTATTTAGGGAACAATACAATAGTAGATATCGTTTTATATTAAGAATCTTACTTTTTTACGTTATTTAAACAATTTGTCACAAAAAATTAGTTATTTTGATATTTAATAATGCTAAATAATTGACGTTTATGGTATAACTTGGTATTATACTATTCAGACAGATAGAAAAAAATGTCGAAATGTGGCGAATACTACGAGATAAATTTAGGAGGAAAAAAGATTATATGAAATCAACAGGTATCGTTCGAAAAGTCGATGAATTAGGACGCGTAGTAATACCTATAGAACTTAGACGTACATTAGGAATTGCTGAAAAAGACGCATTAGAAATTTACGTAGATGATGACCGAATCATCCTTAAAAAATATATGCCAAACATGACATGTGCTGTTACTGGTGAAGTATCAGAAGAAAATTTCCGCTTAGCAGATGGAAAACTTATTTTAAGTCCTGAAGGTGCAGAAATTTTAATCAGAGAAATTCAAGCTCACTTAAAAAAATAGATAGAAATAGCGCTACTACAGAATGACTTTGTAACTAGCGCTTTTACTTTTTTATTGGTGATATTGTTGATATACTTCTCTTTTATTAAGTTCTCTTAGCTTTGCAACTTCTTTTATAGCATCTTTTGGCGTTTGTTTTTCATTTTCTATTAAGTAATCGATATGTTCTACAACACTCATGTCATCCCAATATGATTGTACTTCCTCTTGAATTCCGTCTGGATTACCCTCAATCACTAGACAAAATTCACCTCTTATTTCATTATTATTTGCCCATTCGATTGCTTCAGTTATTGTACCCCGTAAAAATTCTTCAAATTTTTTTGTAAGTTCTCTCGCTAAAACTATTTTTCGATTACTACCTAAAGCTAAATCTAAATCTTTCAAAGTCTCTTTTAAACGATGCGGTGCTTCATAAAAGATAATTGTTTCTTCTTTTCGAGCAATTATTTCTAATTGTTTTCGACGCTCTTTTTTTTGTCGGTGTAAAAATCCAAAGAAATAAAATGGTTGAGGGGAAATCCCTGAAGCAATTAAAGCTGTAAGAGCTGCATTTGCCCCTGGTACAGGGACTACAGCAAAATTTTCTTCAATTGCTTTTACTACTATATCTGCTCCAGGATCTGAAATACATGGAAGGCCTGCATCACTAACTAGTGCAACAGATTTGCCTTCTCGTAAAAATTGAAGAATCTTTTCTCCACCCTGGTCTTGGTTATGTTCATGGTAACTAACTAATGGTGTTGCAATCTCAAAATAGTTACAAAGTTTTTTTGTATTGCGTGTGTCTTCCGCTGCAATAACATCTACTTCTTTTAATATACGTAGTGCTCGAACAGTCATATCTTCCAAATTCCCTATCGGAGTAGCTACTAAGTAAAGACAACTTCCTTGTTCATGCTGACTACTTTTTTGCGATTTCATTTTAGCCCTCCAATATAATTTAATTTATCTCGTCGACCTAATTGCTTAAATGCATATTCTGCTCTCATTGCCTCTTGTTTCGTTTCAAACGTTTCATAATAAACACATTTTACTGGAGTGCGAGGTTTTGTATATTTTGCACCTTTGCCAGCATTATGTGTTGCAATTCGTTTTTCTAAATTATTTGTATAACCCGCATACAGGGAATTGTCCGCGCACTCAAGTACATAGAAGAAATGATTAGCCTTTGTCTCCATATAATATCTCACTCACTTCTTGTGTATACTGATTTTGATCATTATAGACATACAATGGCGGTAGTATCTTTAAATCTGGTTTACCGTCCTTTATTCCTTCTATTAATAATGTGTTTGCTTCTTTACCTTCTTTCGGATAAACAAATCGAATGCGCTTTGGCTCGATGCGATTTTCCCTCATAGCTGTAACAATATCAAGTAAACGGCCTGGTCGATGGACAAAAGCTGCTTTTCCACCTTGTTTTAATAGTCTACTACTCGCTTCAATCGCTTCATTTAATGTTAGATGAATCTCATGTCGAGCAATAGCGTAGTGCTCACTTGTATTTTTATCACTTAGTTCATTCGCAGTAAAATATGGAGGGTTACAAGTGACAACATCATACTTTTCAATTCCTAACATTGGAGGAACTTCCTTTACATCACCATGAATCATGGAAATCTGGCTTTCTAACTTGTTATATTTAATACTGCGAGCAGCCATATCATATAGCCGCTCTTGCAACTCTACTCCAATTATATTCGCCTTAGTCCTTGCACTTAAAAACAATGGGATAACACCATTTCCCGAACATAGATCAACAATTTGACCTTTCTGATACGGTATACTAACAAATCGAGATAAAAGGACTGCATCTAACGAAAAGGAAAAAACAGAAGGGCTCTGAATAATTCGTAAATCTTCTGCTAATAAAAAATCGAGTCGTTCATCATCCTTTAACCACTGCTCCTGCATTTTTAACATCTCCTCCAATCTTTATCATTAGAAAAACACAACTCGACCTAGATAGGCCGAGTTGTTAATTTACTTATGCGGCTTTACTCAAAAGCTTCAATAATATAAACGCTAAGAAAAGACTGAACACCACATAAATGTGGATTCAGTCTTTAAATTAATATCATCATTAACTATTTTGTTTGTTTAAAAATGATAAACAGAACAGGCAATCTTCGCCTTTTCGTATACTTCCAAAATGGACATGACAAACATGGAAACCTTCATGATATAAACGTGCTAAGTTATCATACCCTTCACCGATTTCTAATGTTTTAACTGGTTTATCATCACGATCATTAGTAGTGTCATCACTGTTCTGAGATAACAGTTCTTCTAAACGCCGACGTAAGTGAAGGTTTTCCGTTTGAAGCGTTTGATGTTCTTCCACCATATGTGCAACAAATTGTTTTAGTTCGTTATATTGATGTTGTAACGACTCGAGCTGTTGTTCGAACTCCATAACAGATTCTAAGAAATTACGGTCCTTCACGAAAAGCCCACCCCATTTAAGATTAATCAATCAAATACACATTAGCGTATTTGCAACTGTTACAAGCTTTTGCCGCATAGAAAAAAGTGCCCAAATACATCCGTTTGCTTGAGGTACCACAGAAAAATCATTGGCTTCACCTAATGCATCTAAGTGAACATTATATAGGTCACATAGACGTTACTACGCAAATTGACAATATTCGTCTAAGTTAATTTGTTTCGTATCAAAATAGGTAGAATTTCTAGTTTTCTACACTGCTATTACCTTACCCATACCATACAACATTCTCTAAGTAGCTAATACCTATATAAAGTTTTTCTCACAGTCGAGTATTTCGTCTAATGAGTATTCCGCAGTTCTTTCTTGTTCCTCTAGGTAAACTTGAAGGATACGTTCTAGGACATTGATTCCTATTACTTTCCCGTAACCATCTGGTGTCATTGTCAACTCGCCAATATCTGGCATTCCTTCTTTGGCAGATTCATAATCATCATTTTCGTATTTTAAACAGCACATTAAACGGCCACAAATTCCAGAAATCTTCGTTGGGTTTAATGACAGATTCTGATCCTTAGCCATTTTAATAGATACTGGATCGAAATCACCCAAAAACGTTGAACAGCAAAGCATGCGGCCACATGGACCTATACCACCTAATAGTTTTGCTTCATCACGCACACCAATTTGACGTAGTTCAATTCGAGTTCTAAAAATCGCCGCCAAATCCTTAACTAATTCACGGAAATCCACACGACCTTCAGCAGTAAAATAGAATATTATTTTGTTGCGATCAAATGTATATTCTACATCAACAAGCTTCATATCTAATTTATGTTCAACAATTTTTTGGTTCGCTAAATCAAAAGCTCGTTTCGACTCAAGCTGGTTTTCTTCAACTTGGATCTTGTCACGTTCGTCAGCGGGACGTAAAACTTGTTTTAATGGTAAAACAACATCTTTTTCGCCCACTTGCTTCATAGGAACAACAACTTTTCCAAATTCAACCCCACGGGCTGTTTCTACTATTACGTGCTGCCCCTTTTCTAGTAGATACACCGCAGGATCAAAGTAATATATTTTACCCGCTTTTTTAAAGCGGACCCCTACTACATTATACAAATGTATATCCCTCCTGCAGATTAAGCATAAGCTGCTCCATCATAAGCGTACGATTCATATTACGCTGTAAATTTTGCCTTGCTTGCAAAATTGCTTGCATATGATTTGATAACTGTTCATACGTACTATGTAAGGCTATTTCGTTAAAACTTGCTAACATGTCCGGAAAAACAAGTACATTTTTCAAATCGGCTTTTACAGCAACGATGTCTCTATATGCAAAAAGCAATAAATCGAGAGCTTGCTCAATTTCGCTTTTTTCTTTAAATGAAGGAAGCCAATCTTCATATACAATAAATAATGCTTCATGTATATTTCTTTTGATTGCTTCAACTAATTTTAACACTGTTTTTCTTCCATGTGCAAACTGCTCGTCATTTGCTAAAAAAATTGCTGTTTCAAGACTATTAGTTAATTGGCTAACAGTTGAAGCCATTGAAAGGGATATTCCCTCTGCTTGCATTTTTTCCATTAAAATTTCGCGTGGAACATTTGCAAATTTTATTTGCTGACATCTTGATTGGATCGTAGGTAAAATTGACTGATAGGCTTCCGTTAACAATATTGCCGTTACTTCACCTTCTGGTTCTTCTAGAAACTTAAGTAATGTATTTGCTGACGAATTATTAAAGCGGTCCGCATGATGAATAATATAAAATTTACGGCCTTCTTCAAAACCAGTTCGAGTCATCCCTAGGATTAGCTCACGTATTTGGTCTATTTTAATAAACTGACCATCTGGTTCTATCTGTAGTAAGTTAGGGAAATTACCAGATTCAATTCTTCTACAATTTCTACATGTTTCACATGGAACATTTTTCGACACGTTAAGACATGAACATAACTTCACAAAAAACATTGCAACTTCGCTTTTCCCTGTCCCTTTTGCACCATCAAATATATACGCATGTCCAGTCCGATTTTTTTCATAAATTGTTTGAAGTTGCTTTATAACAACGGGTTGTATCTTTGTTAGTTTTTCGATATTTTCGATCATGCTTTCACCTAATTCTATAAAGAAGATATTTCTTCATATTTTAGAAAAAATCCCGTGTCGCCATTGAGACACGGGCTACATATATAAATTAATTAATAGTCCTTTGATTTCGCCAATTTTATCAAGCAAATCAATGGTTTCTTTTTCTTCATTTAATAAGTCCTCAGCAAGTTCAACTAATTTCTCATCAATTGTCTCTACTACTTTTAGTCGTCGGCCTTCGCCATAACGATTCCAGGTGTGTGACTGTTTCATTTCAAGGCCATATTTTACAGCTTCCTGCAAGAAGCGTTTAATAAGCATTTTAAACCGAGCTAGTTCTCTTAAATTTCGAGATTTAGCTACACGTTCACCAGCTGATGAAATATCACCTAATAATCTTGTTAGCTGTTCTTGTTGCATTTTTGATCCTTGTTTTATAATCATCTCACCAAAGCGATTACCAACTTGGTTGCCATGTTTAATATCGTGTTGATTTGTGTTTAAACCTACGCGTAGATCTTGATTTATTTTCAATGATTTCGCCTCCACATTCGTTTGGACGCTTTGTTTAGAGAAATTATATCGTAACTTATAAAGATAATTGGTTATATGCTCTTAAAAATGATGGAACTGTTCAATTGGTAAAACAAATACTGTAGCCCCACCAACTTCTACTTCAACAGGGTATGGTATATAAGAATCTGCATTTCCTCCAAGTGGAGAAACTGGAGATACAAGTTGTTCTCTCGAACGACAATTATCACGAATAATATCAAGCAATTGAGGAATTTTTGAATCATCTGTTCCTATGAGAAAAGTTGTATTTCCTGAACGCAGAAATCCACCTGTACTTGCTAACTTTGTAGCACGGTAATTATTTTTTGTTAAAGCACCCGCCAAGCGATTACTATCCTGATCCTGAACTACAGCTACAACTAATTTCATCTTAGATCACTCCTCATGTTTTTTGTAAATTCGTGTCAACTCCAATGAATGCCTATTTTTATATTATATAATCAATTCCCTCTAGAGGTTCTAACTATGAAGGAATTTCTTTAAAATTAACTAGTGCACTTTCCTAATTGCTACTTTCTATTGCAAATAAAACTTATAAAATTATCCAAAAAGAAAAGTGAAATGTTGCTATTATTATAGCATAAGAAGATAGAATACTCATTTCTTTTCATTTAGAAAGTTTGTTAAAATGTCCCAAACATTTTCTACTACTTGGTCTAAATGTTGGTCTGCATTTACAAGTTTAATTCTATCTGGATAGCGGTTCATTACAATATGATAACCTTCCCTTACTCTCTTGTGAAACGCTAAACTTTCTACGTCTAATCGATTCACCTCACGCGAACTATGAGCTTGTATACGAGCTAGTCCCACGCTTGGTTCTAAATCGAATAATACTGTCAAGTCAGGCATACGTTTACCAATAGCAAATTCGTTAATTGCTAAAACTTCATCAATACCAATTCCACGTGCATGTCCTTGATACGCCAATGATGAGTCTATAAAACGGTCACATAAAACAAGTTGTCCTTGGTGAAGTGCCGGTATCACTTTTTCATAGAAATGTTGACTTCTTGCTGCTGCGTATAATAGAGCTTCTGTTCGTTCATCCATTGCCGTATGTGCTGGGTTTAAAATCACTTCACGTATTTTTTCTGCAATTTCAATTCCACCTGGTTCCCTAGTAGATAAGACATCAATATTTTGCGTTTGCATTCTTTCTACTATCTTTTGTAAGACCGTAGATTTGCCTGCTCCTTCTGGACCTTCAAATGTGATAAATAAATTTCTTTTCATCTTTATATTCCTCCGATTGTTACTTTATGACTAAGATGAGCCTTTCTTCTAAACGATGTTGCCCTTGAAATGAAGCTCCCATCATAAGTAACTCTTCTAGCTGACTTAATTTTGAAACTGTAATTTTCTCCCCAGGCACAAATAATGGAATACCAGGTGGATAAGGAATTATCATTCCAGCAGATATTCGACCGAATGAGTGCGTATAGGGAATCCATTCCTTTTCAGACTGCTCGACCTGTTCGAAAGATTGTTCGGGCATTACAACTTTAGTAATTTCGAAAGAAGGTATCTTGTTCTGTTCAGTAGTTCTTTGTACTTTCTTTAAATCAATAACCGCATCTTTTATTTGGGATTTTATTTCGGCAAAGGGATATGTTTGACCCTGTTTTAGTAATGGTAGTATAAGCAACACTTGTTTGTTATCAGCTAATTCTACATATACATTTTTTTCTTCAAGTGCAGCTTTTAACTGAAAACCTGTGTATCCTTTTACTCTTAATAGAATTTTTAGCCTATCATCTACTTCAACCACTTCTAATGATTGGATTGTTTGTAAGGCATCAACAAAGAGCTGTCTTTTGTTTAAATAGTAATTTCCATCAATCTCTAAGTAATTTTGTATATAATGTCTAGCATCATCTAGTGATGCTAAAAGTAGATAAGATGGGCTACTTGACTGTAACATACGTAAATAATGATTTACTTTCTCAACATTAACAAGTTTAGATTTAATATGCAAAAAAGATGACATTGTCATTGCGGGTAATGTTTTATGTGCAGATTGGACAACGACATCAGCACCAAGCTGAAGTGCTGATGTTGGAAAAATACTGCTTGCTATTAAATGTGCACCATGGGCTTCATCTACTAATACTGGGATATTTATTGAATGGCATAGATCTATTTGAGCCTTCAAATCCTTTGAGGTAATTCCGTAATATGTTGGATAAGTAAGTACAACTGCTTTTATATCCTTATGTAATTGTAAAGCTTCTCTTAAGGTTTCAAGTGAAACCGAATTAAAGGTTTGAGTGTTTTCATCCCAATCAGGGGTCACATAAATAGGCGTTGCTCCTACAAGTTCGAGTGCATGAAAGATAGATTTATGTGCGTTTCTTTGAACAATGATTTTCTCATTCCGTTTACAAGTGGCATAGATCATCGCTAAATTTCCTACAGTTGAACCATTTACTAAAAAGAAACTTCGATCTGCATTATATGTTTCTGACAATAATTGTTCCGCTTTTAAAATAGCTTCTTCTGGATGATGGAAATCGTCTAATCCTGTTAACTCCGTTAAATCATATGGTAATATACTTTTCACTTCTTCAGGCAATGTTGATATTAAACCATTTTTATGACCTGGCACATGCATGGATAGCGGTCTTTTTTCTACAAAGGCTTGCAAGGCTTCTACTAGCGGCTTCTCCTTTTTCATCTTCTCACTCCGTTCAAGTATCTCCCCTTATTATACTAATTACCATGTAAATAACGAAACTCGTTTATAAAAAAGGATCGAATTCATTCATTGAATTCAATCCTCATACTTTAATTTAGAATTTTTCACTTGTGTCTATCAATGGTTCAATCGATCTAACACAGCTTCAACATTATCCCATACATAAATTCTTTCAACTAATGGTTTCCCACCAATCTTAATTTGAACGGTTTTGTATAACTTCGCACCATAATGTTCATAAAATGCACATGTCTTATTTTTATCTAATACATCAACAAAAACCTTTTCATAGCCTTGTTGCTTAATTTGTGAAAATAATTCCTTAAGTAACGCTTTCCCAATGCCCTTCCCTTGATATTCCTCTAGTAAGTAAATGGATGTAAGGTCTGTTGAATTAGAAACTGTATTTGTTTCTCTTTTTGCGAAAACGGCAAAACCAACAATTTCGCCTTCTGAATTCTCTGCCACTATTACATAATTTTCTGTTTGGGAAAGATTTCGAATCCACAATTCAGTCCTTTGTTCATAGGACAGATTATTTAAAAACTCCTCTGAAATAATTCCTTTATAAGTTGTTCTCCAACTGTCTACATGAACTTTTGCAATTCCTTTAGCATCATCTTTTGTTGCTTTTCTAATATTCATAATACAAACACCTCCAAATTTAAGGTTCTACAAATTATGTAAAAATACCTTTGTTCAATTAACAATATGCTAGACATTTCTACCTCTTAAAAGTAGATAAATAGGTATTAAAATTAGGATCTTTACAATAACTATTGTACGGACTTTGGCGGTGTGCTCAACTTCAATATTTTTCATGATATCTCATCGTGGTTTTCTACCCCTACTGTCACGTAAACCTGCCTTTCGTGACAACTCGTCTTGATTTTCCACCTCTACTGTCACGTAAACTCGCCTTTCGTGACAACTCATCTTGATTTTTCACCTCTACTGTCACGTAAACTTGCCCTTCACGTAAACTTGCCCTTCGTGACAACTCATCGTGGTTTTCCACCCCTACTGTCACGTAAATCTAGCTTTCTTAACAACTTATTGTGATTACTTACCTCAAGCATCACGTAAATTCTAACAACAAAAAGTTTCCGAAGTATACTTTTATAAGAACTATAAACATAATAGAGTAGGGTGACCATTTTCATGGCCACCCCCTCATCAAACCGT
>NZ_JPVN01000024.1 GCF_000772945.1 Ureibacillus manganicus DSM 26584 | reverse complement strand
GAGCTGACGAATACTAATCGATCGAGGACTTAACCAAATTAAACTTGAATGCTTTCAATGTCTTTATCCAGTTTTGAGAGAACGAAGTTCTTTCAGGTAAATATAGGAACTTCGCCTAAAAGCGCAACGTCCTGTTGCAACGGCGAAGCAAGTCACATCCATGTACAAGTGAAGTGATAATGGCAAAGAGGTCACACCCGTTCCCATACCGAACACGGAAGTTAAGCTCTTTAGCGCCGATGGTAGTTGGGGGCTTCCCCCTGTGAGAGTAGGACATCGCTTCGCAAAATGACACCACTGATTAAAGTCAGTGGTGTTTTTAGTATTTACAGCTAAATAGTATTGAGCTAATAAAAACGTCAATTCAGGATGAGTTGTCCTGTTCTAATAAGGAGTTTATTAAGACAGTAGGAGTATAAATTCAGGATGAGTTGTCCTAATAAGAAGCTTATTAAGACAGTGGAGGTATAAATTCAGGATGAGTTGTCCTAATAAGAAGCTTATTAAGACAGTATAGGTATAAAATCAAAATGAGTTGTCCAAATAAGGAGCTTATTTGGACAGTAGGAGTATAAATTCAGAATGGGTTGTCCTAATAATAAGCTTATTAAGAGAGTAGAGTTGGAAACTCCCGCCGAGTTGTCACGAAAAGCAGGTTTACGTGACAGTAGAGTTGGAAAATTCCGCCGAGTTGTCACGAAAGGCAGGTTTACATGACAGTAGAGGTGAAAAATCCCGCCGAGTTGTCACGAAAGAAAAGTTTACGTGACAGTAGAGGTGGAAAATCAAACCGAGTTGTCACGAAAACCCAGTTTACGTGACAGTATAGATTCAAAATCAAACCGAGTTGTCACGAAAAGCATTGATACATCTGCATTGCGAGTAGGAAGTTTATTCACAACTAACAAAACTAATTTTGCGTACTGAAAATCAATACTAAAAAAGAATAGGTTCTATTATCCAGAACCTATCCTTAAACCTATCCTTTATCTAGAAAGATCATTTTCAAGTTGCCGAGGCTTTGACTTCATTGTCACTATTCAGATCTTATTTCCTTCGTTCCTTTTGTGAAAAACCAACCTGCTAATGCGATTAAAATTAACACGCTATAGAAGATGAGCTTCCATTCAGTTGAGTGTGCAAATTCGTAAGGAATAATACCGATATCCTTATGCCCTAGTGTTAATACGGCTAATTTAACGCCAACCCAACCAACAATGGCAAACGCAGCAATTTCAAGGCCTGGACGAGAATGTAATAAACGAACAAATAAGTTAGCAGCAAAGCGCATGATGATTAAGCCAATCAAGCCTCCCGCAAAAATCACTAGAAACTTTCCGCCATCCAATCCACCAATTTGAGGGAGAGTTGTATTAGGTAAAGTCATTGCTAGTGCAACTGCGGCAAGGATCGAATCAATTGCAAAAGCGATATCCGCTAATTCAACTTTAATAACAGTACCCCAAAATCCAGATTTCTTCTTTTCTGTTTCTTCCGTATTCTCATCTTTCTTTTTAAAGACAAGCTTTCGAACAATATGGTTGATTGCGATGAATAGTAAATATAATGCACCTATCGCTTGAATTTGCCAAACATCTACTAGGAAAGAAATAATAAATAGGGAAGCAAATCGAAATACAAAAGCTCCAGCTAATCCATAAAAGAGTGCTTTTTTCCTTTCTTTATCCGGTAAGTGTTTCACCATTATCGCCAAAACTAGTGCATTATCTGCAGCAAGTAAGCCTTCTAGAGCAATTAATAATAATAATACCCAACCATATTCAAATAAAATCGAAAGTTCCATTTCAAGTCATCCCCCTTAATTTAAATTTAAAATTCACTTTGTAACTGGACTGTATTTATTAATCCGGTTAATCCTAAAAGCATCGAACTAATTACATAATCTCCAACTCCATTCAATAAGATTCCTTCATTGAAAGCTCAGTATCTGATATTGGTACTAAAAACAAAAAAACCTTTACCAGAGATGGTAAAGGTCAAAAAATAAAGACCTTTACCGTTGTTGGTAAAGGTCTTGCTTACAACACGTTCGTTGCCAACAAAGCCGAGAAGAATTAAAACTTCCGTAATGACGACTTTGCTGTGATAGCTACTCCCCTTTAGGAGAACTATTCAATTAAGTAACTACAGCATAAGGCATCATTCAAATTCTGTCAATCATATTTCTATAATTAAATATAAAAATGCTCAAAAAAGCAAAAAACTTCTATCATTAACTTAAATTATATCTCTAATATAGGATGGAAAGAATCATTTATTATGTTAATATTTAACTAATTGAATAATAGGGGGAATAAAAATGAAAAATAAGATCTATGATAACGTGCTTATGAATGGTATTTGTGAGTGATGCAATAGTTATTGGGGGAGAAATATGTTAAACAAACAAGGATTTGATTTATGGGCAAACCAGTACGATCAAACGGTACAAATTAGTGAAGAAAATAATCAATATCCATTTGCGGGTTATAAAGCAATATTAAATATGATTTTTAATGAAGTTATGCAAAAAGATAATGCTAATGTATTAGATATTGGTGTTGGTACGGGAGTTTTAACAGCTAAGCTATATGAGAATGGTCATCGAATACATGGAATTGATTTTTCCGCGAAGATGATTTCAATTGCAAAAGAGAAAATGCCAAATGCAAACTTACTAGAGTGGGATATTACTAATGGATTACCAGCTGAACTACTTGAAAATAAATTTGACTTCATTGTGAGTACTTATACCTTGCATCATTTAACGGATGAACAAAAGGTGCAATTTATTTCAAATTTGCTCCCATTACTTGATGCTAAAGGGAAAATTTTAATAGGTGATATTGCATTTGAAACTCGGGAAAAGCTAGAATCGTGCCGAAAAGAAAGTATAAACTATTGGGATGATGATGAATTTTATTTTTTTTTCGATGAATTAAAGGCTTTGCTTTCAAATAGTTGTCATTTAGAATTTTATCAAATTTCTCATTGTGGTGGAGTTTTTATGATTTCAAAATAATTATAAAAAGGAGTCGTATTTAATGCGACTCCTTTTAATGTTAACTTAACTGTTTTGTCATTAATACGTGGGGAATGCCATCTTCCATAAATATATCAGAAGCTGTTTGATAACCTAGTCGATGATAAAAACCTTCTGCATGTGTTTGTCCGTGCAATTTCACTTTTAATACGCCTTTTTCTTTCGCAATTTCTTCTAAAGCTTTAACAATCACTTTACCAAGACCAAGATTTCGATATTTTTCCAACAAGCAGATTCTTTCCAATTTCCCATATTCATCAACAATTCGAAGTCTACCTGTTCCAACTGCTTGTTCATGATAATAGACAAGTATATGGCCACAACGCCCATCTAATCGGTCGAATTCATCAAATTCATCTGCTAAAGGGACCCCTTGTTCTTTTACAAAAACTTCTTTTCTTATCTCAAATGCTAAATCTAATTGTTCTTCATTTGTAATCTTTGTTGTAGTTTTCATTCGCTTTATATGTCCTTCCACATTTACTTATTCTTATTTTAATAATTCTTCTGCTATTAGCCGATAGGACTCAATTCGGTCTTCAGGAGAGTGGGTGATTGTTAAAATCATCATCTCATCTGCTTCGTAGTGTTTGGCCATGTCCAGTAATGCCAAACTAACTTCTTTTGGATTACCAATAATCATTCTCTTTTTCATGGCATTAAATTGTTCAGATTCTTTATCACTCATAGCATAATTTTTTGCTGTATCAATCGAGGGAACATTTTTCCCTTCGCCTTTTGCAATTAATAATTGCCAAACGAGATTACTAAGTGCAATTTCTTCTGCTTTATCACTTGAACCAGCACATATAACAGGGACTGTAACAATTACTTGTGCCGCTTGACCAGGTATCCGAGGTTGAAAGTTTTCACGGTAAGCTTGCACAATTGCAGTACCGTCCTGATCACTCATAAATTGGCCAAAAGCATAAGCTAATCCATACTTCGCTGCTAAAATTGCACTTTTCATACTTGTCCCAAGCATCCATGGAATTGGTAAAACCTCAGGGAGAGGGGAAGCGGTCACTTTTGAGAATTCATTGTCACTCGGAAAATCTTGATGGAAAAAGTGAAGTAGCTCTTGAACCAGTTCAGGCATTTTAAACACTTGTTGCAAAAAGTTATCTGATAAAGCATTTGTTGCTTCTGCAGAGCCTCCAGGTGAACGACCAATGCCCACATCAATACGATTAGGGAATAAAGTAGCAAGCATATTGTAAATTTCCGCTACTTTATAAGGTTTATAGTGAGGGAGTAGTACTGCTCCTGCCCCAATACGAATTTTTTTCGTATGGGCCCCAATAAAACTTAACATCACTTCAGGTGCCGAACAGGCTAGTCCTGGTAAATCATGGTGCTCTGCAATCCAATATCTCGAATAACCGAATTGTTCTCCTGCATGAGCTAACCTCATTGAAGACATGAGTGCATCTTGGGATGTTTGATTCGATGCAATGGGCGATTGATCTAATATACTTAGTTTCATCAAAGCATCCTCATTTCTCGCGTTTAACTTCCACTAAGACTAATTTATAATCTGCAATTTGACCTTCCTTATATAAATCTGTTATGGAAGTAGAGTAGTTATAGATGGTCCCTCGGAAAGATAAATCTCTACTAGGCACTTTCACATCAAAGGTACCTTCATAGAGTAATACCGCAATATCGTGATAATCATCACTTGTTACCTTGAAATCAATATATATTTTATGTAAACCATCAACTTGTTCTTCTTGATAGTGCTCCGCTTTTATTAAATGATTATTTAAATAAATTTCTTTAACCAAAATGCATTGCTCCTCTCTTATATGATATTAGCATTGACTTAAAATTGCGTAAAAGAATTGGTTTTATTTTTCGTTTTTGACCTAGATAAGAGAAATATAATAGAAAATAACAAATCAGTGGGGATGCTGCCTATTGACATGTCCATTTGCAGCACTTGCCAATATGAATCTCCACTGATTAAAAGTTTATGATATTACCATCTAAATGCGGAAACTAATGCGATTCCAAGGATAGCACCGAGTGCAATACCATAACCTAGATTGCCATATCCTCCGCGAAAGCCCCAAAACCCTAGCCCATATCCGCCTTGACCTCTGTTTGGTTGAATCCAAACCATCTCACTATCTACTTTTGTAATTCTACCAATATGTTTATTTCCTCTATTATCTGTTATGCAGACCATTTTACCTCGGTATCTACAACAGAGATCGTATGCTTGTCGTTTATCCATCATGTAACCTCCTTTACTTAAAGATTCTAATTAATATATGGCGGGGAAAAAGGAACACACGAGTTAATAGTCTAAGTCATAAGATAGAAAAGAGGAGGGATAGGGTTGGTAGTTGAACATACAAATAATCTACTTGAAAGATTAGTTGAAATGTCACGCCCTGGGTTAGAGCAATCACCTATAAATTATGTGCAAGATTTGTTGTACGAACAGCTGAAAAATCACTTTCCAAATATATCACCTGAAGAATTATATTTTGAATTATTGAATAACGGTTTGTTTGATTCCCAGGAAGTAATAGATTTAGGTAAAACTTTACGTAGCTTGGAAGAAAAGAATGTTTGGAGAATTGTTCAAGTAGAGTTTGAGCGATTGAAACATTTGTGGGATGGAGAAGATTGTCCCATTTATATTTTCCCACTAACAAAACATCGACCTAACATAGATGGAATCGTAGCAAATAAAAATGGAGTGACTTATAAAGAGGCAGTCATTCTCTTTGTTTCACAAGATCTTGCTGAGACGGAAATAAAAGCAATGATCGCACATGAATATCACCATTTTTGTAGGTTAAACATTCTAAACAAAACACCAGATGCGATGTCGCTAAAAGAATCGTTAATCCTGGAAGGAATGGCAGAATGTATGGTAGAAGAATTGTATGGTGAAAAATGGTGCTCACCTTGGGTTTCAAAATATTCAAAAGAAGAATTAATGAAGAAATGGAGAAAAGTATTCGTGCCTTCTTTAAATAAGAAGGATGTTAGCAAGCACTTTCAATTTTTGTACGGGGATGGAACGCGACGACTTCCAAATTGGATTGGCTATTGTATGGGCTACTCAATCGTAAAATCATTTCTCGTGAAGAATAGCAAAGTCGCCCCAAAAATCCTTCTTAAACTTTCGGCAGATGAAATCATATCAAATTCTGACTTTGCATTATAAATGAAATCTTGCTACAACACGTCGTAAAGTTACTTTGCCACATACATTAAGAAAATAAAAATGCCGTAACCCCTAATGAGGGTTACGGCTATATATTAAGACAACAATACGTTGTCTGAATTGGAAATGGAACGCAAATTTAGTCTTTACTCAATAATTCGTTTTGCCCCAATATAGCGTTCTTTCCAATATTTATCGCTCATTTTAACAACTTTTACGCCACTCATTGTAACCCCTGTAAAGGTTCCATCACCATTATAAATTCCTACAAATGACACTTTTCCTTTTTCACCAGTAGCATAAAAGACTAAATCACCTGACTGTAATTCGCTTTGCTTCACAGAAGCACCAGTCTTATATTGTAATGCACTTGTTCTTGGGATGTTCATTTTCGTTGCTGCATTTTTATAGACATATTGTGTAAAGCCACTTGCATCAAACCCTTTTGGTGATGTGCCACCCCATTTGTATTGGCTATCTACATAATTTTTGGCTACTGCTGATACTTCTTCACCATAGTTAATCGTCGCGGAAGCATTCGGAGCTTGGGTGAAAAGGAATAAAGCCACAATCGTTAATGCTGAAACAACCATCTTCACAAATTTAGGTAAACGAACTGTTAAAGACATGAAAACCCTCCAAAGATCATTTTTTGTATTACGAACTAATAGACGGTAAAATTTGAAAAAAGTAACATGATTTTTTGAAAAAAAATATATAATTATGAAAAACGTCAAATTAGTAATAAAACAAAACTTGAATGCATAGTCGAATTAAAATCAGTTTGCATAATTTGACATACCCAAAAAGTGCCATTAAACTAAAAATTGTACTCTGATTTTTTATTTCAAGCAAAGGGGGATTATGAAAAATGCAATATAGAAGACTAGGGAATACAGGGTTAAAAGTAAGTGAAATCAGCTTAGGGAGCTGGTTAACATATGGTGGATACATGGAATCAGATTCAGCAATTCGTACGATTCACCGTGCATATGATTTAGGCATTAACTTCTTCGATACTGCCAATGTTTACATGCGCGGAGAAGCAGAAAAAGTAGTTGGACAAGCAATTAAAGATTTCCAACGTGAATCCATTGTACTTGCAACGAAAGTCTTTTGGCCAATGGGTGAAGGGCCGAATGACAAAGGTCTTTCAAGAAAACATATTATCGAACAAGCAAACGCTAGTTTAAAACGTCTTAATGTAGATTACGTTGACATATACTACGCTCACCGTTTTGATTCTGAAACACCGGTTGAAGAAACATTACGTGCCTTTGATGATTTAGTACGTCAAGGGAAAGTTCTATACCTAGGTGTGAGTGAGTGGACAGCAGAACAAATTTCAGAAGCAGTTCATATCGCAGACAAAAAACTACTTGACCGCATCGTGGTAAATCAACCGCAGTACAATATGTTCCATCGTGTGATTGAGAAAGAGATTATCCCAGTGAGCGAAAAACATGGAATTGGCCAAGTGGTATGGTCTCCTCTTGCACAAGGTGTGTTAACAGGTAAATATAAAAAAGGTGCAGGCCTACCGGAAGGAAGCCGAGCAACTACAAACAACACTTCAATTCAACGCTTTTTAACAGACGAATATCTAGATAAAGTCGATCAGTTAACAAACATTGCAAATGAACTTGATATATCACTTTCTCAACTTGCAATAGCATGGATTTTAAGACAACCTAATGTAGCAAGTGCGCTAGTTGGGGCAAGTCGTCCTGAACAAATCGAAGAAAATGTAAAAGCTTCTGGCATTGTTTTAGAAGATGCAATTATTAATAATATTGAAGAAATTTTAAAATAATAAAATAAAACATCCCTCAAGGTTAGAGTAAATCCTTGAGGGATGTTTTTTTGCAATAATATTCATATACTGTTGTGTGTCAATAATTATCATCTTCTAATTCCGATAGGATTTCATTATGTTCTCCTAATATAGGTGGTGCATTTTTGTAATCTATGTTTAGCTCAGAGAATTGAAGGGGATTTTTAATGAACTTAATATTGCCGTATGTCGGATGTTCTATTTCACCGATTAAGTTTCGAGCCTTCGTCTGGGGGTGTTCCAATGCTTCTGCAACTGTAAGCACTTGTCCACCGGGAATTTTATATTCTTGAAGCAATCCAAGCCAGTCTTCACGATTTTTCGTAAAAGTAATTTCATTAATCATATCTGCTAATAGATTCTCATGCGTTTTACGGAGGACATTTGTTTTGAAACGTTCATCTTGTATCCACTCTGACCTGTCTAACATATTACAAAGCTTCACAAATTGTGAATCAGTACCAGCGCAAATCATGATTAATCCATCTTTGCATTTAAATGCTTGATAAGGGGCAATATTGTTATGCTGATTACCAAGTCGTTTTGAAATATAACCCGCATTCAGATACGCACTTGTAACATTCGCCATGCTACTCAGTTGAACATCAAATAAAGATAGATCGATAAATTGACCTTTACCGGTAAGATCCCTCTGTCGAAGCGCAGCTAAAGCTCCAATGACGACATAGTGAGAAGTTAAAATGTCTACAATAGGTACGCCAACTCTGGTAGGTTCTCCATCGATTGCCCCAGTAATGTCCATCAAACCACTCATTGCCTGAATGACAGGATCAAAACCAGGTTCAGAAGCAAGTGGTCCTGTTTGACCAAAACCAGTTACAGCAATGTGAATAATACTTGGATTCACTTTTTGTAATTCTTTGTAATGAACCCCTAGTTTCTCCATATCACCGGTTTTAAAATTTTCTATAATGATATCTGCATCTTTTACAAGTTTCTTAAATTTTTCACGTTCGGATTCTAGTTTTAAATCAAGAGTAATAGATTTTTTATTGCGATTCGCACTTAAATAATAAGTACTTTGTCCATTGGAGAAGGGCCCCCATTCACGCATACTATCTGAACCTTCTGGATGTTCAATACGAATGACTTCGGCTCCTAAATCTCCTAAGAGCATCGTACCTGTAGGGGCTGCTAGAACACGTGATAAATCTAAAACTTTAATATTTTCGAGTGGTTGCATTGTTTTCACCCCAATTATTAGTTTAGAAATTTAATGTTGTAAACTTATCCTTTGCTACCCGTATGCCGTATAACATTTATTTATGCGTACGATTTATGGAATATTCGAAATGGTGAAGATATAAGAATGATCTGAAATGTAAGGGGAGAGTCAAATAATAATGCAAAAAAGCTATAAGCTCAATATTATTCGATATCAGCTCATAGCTTATTACTGTCACTATTTTTTTAATTCATCCATTAAGCTTGTACTATGCATCATATGTCTTTTTGCCGATGGGTCAAAATGGAGTTTCGCACTACTAACTGCGATAGGCGCTTCGCCAAAGCCTGTGACGATTAGTTTTGCTTTTCCCTCATAGGTACAAATATCTCCTGCAGCAAAAATGCCAGGTATATTCGTTTCCATTTTACTGTTCACAACGATGGAGTTTTTCTCTAGTTCAAGACCCCAGTTTTTTATAGGACCTAGGGAAGATAGGAAGCCATAATTTACAATGAGATCATCAACCTCTAACGTAACTTTTTCATGATTTTTCACTTCTTGAAGTACAATTTTCTCTATTCGTTCATCTCCAACTAGTTCTACTGGGACATAAGGTGTCATAATTTGGACATGTGAGTTTTTTAAATTTTCAACACTGTTTTCGTGAGCTCGGAATTCATTTCTTCGGTGAACTAATGAAACCTCTTTTGCAACTGGTTCTAACATTAGCGCCCAGTCTACAGCAGAATCTCCACCACCAAGTACGCAAACACGTTTTCCTTCAAATTTATTCATATCTTTAATGAAGTAATGCATATTTGTGGACTCAAATCTTTCTGAATCATCGAGTTGTAGTTTTCTTGGTTGGAATGCACCATTACCTGCTGTAATAATAATCGTTTTTGTATAATGTACTTCAGTATTCGTCGTTAGTTTAAACGAACCATCCTCTAATTTTTCGACGCTTTCAATTGCTTGTCCAAGGCAGATCGTTTGCTCGAAATGATTCATTTGTTCGATTAGATTGTCAATAATATCTTGTGCTCGAACTTTTGGAAAAGCAGGTATATCATATATAAACTTCTCTGGATACAATGCTGATAATTGACCGCCCAGTTGTGGAAGACTTTCAATAATTTTTACAGAACATTGTCTCATCCCAGCATAAAAAGCAGTAAATAAGCCTATTGGACCTCCACCAATAATCGTGATGTCATAGACTTCTTCGTTTTGCGACATTGTCATTACACTCCTTTAAGACTAATTCGTCTTCTCAACTTCTATAATTTTCAATAAATTTAGTATACCAAATTTTTGTGAAAAGTAATTCGATATACACCCGGATGAGAAAATGATTACTAGCAAGCATTACATAAGGAAATTAGTAAAATATTTTTTAAAAAGGCGAGTTCATCAAGAAAATATAGTATAATAGGATATTAATATGGTTTTTAACATGTTCATTTCCTTGTTTACTCCGTGCTTGTTCAAGGGAGGGACATATACATAGATTGGCAGTTTTACTACAATATTCTTAATGAGGTGATGTACGATGAAATTAAATGATTGGTTGAATAATGAAATTCCTAACATTGCTAACTCGCTAGTAGACGTTCATAGTAGTTATTTTTCTATTGAAAAGACAATAGGTTTTGCAGGGCAACAGAAGGTTTATACAATTCTAGAAAATTTCCGAAATGCTCTTTTCCCTTGTTTATGCGACAAATTTCCTACCTTTGATACAAGGGTGAATATTGGCATTGGCAATAAACTACGATCATCTGCCTTAGATTTAAAAGATTTGATTGAAAAAGTAGTTTCAAATGAGAATAATGTTGCAAATAATGATGTGACATTGGATGCAGATCAAATCGTAATGGATTTAATTACTAAATTCCCTGACATTCGAAATACAATTCAAACAGATATTCAAGCTGCCTATAATGGGGATCCTGCAACAATTTCAACTGAAGAAATATTGTTTAGTTATCCTTCGATTCTAGCAATTACGATACATAGAATTGCTCATGAATTATACAAATCAGGGGTACCAATCATACCTAGAATTATGTCGGAGCATGCTCATAGTTTAACAGGTATTGACATACATCCTGGTGCGACAATAGGGGAGTACTTCTTTATCGACCATGGTACAGGAGTTGTAATTGGTGAAACTTGTACAATTGGAAAAAATGTGAAAATCTATCAAGGGGTAACATTAGGCGCGAAAAGTTTCCCGTTAGATGAACATGGTAATCCAATCAAAGGAATTAAACGTCATCCAGATATTGAAGATAATGTTGTTATCTATTCAGGGGCAACGATTCTTGGCGGGGATACAAAGATTGGTCACGATTCTGTCATCGGGGGTAATATTTGGCTCACTCAATCAGTTCCACCAAATTCAAGAGTCTATCAAACACAACCTTCTCCAAAGATTAAAAACGATTAATAAACGTAGAGGATTACAAACACCCACTTGCAAGCTTACATGTTGGGTGTTTTTTTTTTGCTGATCTTTACTTGGTATTTGATTAGATGTTGAGGTGATATTCTTAACTTTAGAAGAATAATATACGAAACTTAGTTATATTGGAACGTTAAACAGTATAATTAACAAAATAGTAAAAAATGTTATAATCTATTAGTATAGGCGCGAATGTCTATGATATAGTGGTAGAGAATAAAATAGTTAGGAAGGAATGTGAAAACATGAGTAACGGTATTTTTAAGATCCCATCTCCTAAAAACGAACCTGGTAACACGTATGCGCCAGGAACAAAAGAGAGAGCTTCATTAAAAGCAGAATTAGAGCGTCAATCAAATACTGTAGTTGAAATTCCTGTAATTATTAATGGTCAAAATATAACAACTGATAAAGTAAAACAAGTAGTAATGCCGCACAATCACCAACATGTATTAGCAAACTATTCAGAAGCTGGTGAAAAGGAATTACGTGATGCAGTAGAAGCAGCAATGGCTGCAAAAGAATCATGGGCTAATATGCCATGGGAACACCGTGCTGCAATTTTCTTAAAAGCGGCTGACTTAATTTCTGGTCCATATCGTGACCTTATAAACTCAGCAACAATGTTAGGTCAATCAAAAACAGCTATTCAAGCTGAAATCGACGCTGCACAAGAATTGGCAGACTTTTTACGTTTTGGTGTAGATTATGCAAACCAAGTGTATCAAATCCAACCAGATAGCATGAAAAATGTCTGGAATCGTACAGATTATCGTCCCCTAGATGGTTTCGTGTTAGCGATTTCACCATTCAACTTCACAGCAATTGGTGGAAACTTACCATCTGCACCTGCAATGATGGGGAACGTAGTCGTTTGGAAGCCAGCATCGACTGCAATTCTAGCAAACTATTACTTCATGCGCATTTTAGAAGAAGCAGGCTTACCAAAAGGTGTTATTAACTTTGTCCCATCACGTGGTTCACAAGTTTCTGATATCGTATTAACAGACCCACGTATGTCTGGATTCCACTTTACTGGATCCACAGCAACATTCCAAACGATTTGGAAAACAGTTGGGGAAAACATTGCAAACTACAAATCATATCCTCGTTTAGTAGGGGAAACTGGTGGTAAAGACTTCGTGTTTGCTCACGAATCAGCACAAGCTGACAAAGTGGTAGCTGCTCTTGTACGTGGTGCATTTGAATACCAAGGTCAAAAATGTTCTGCAGCTTCTCGTGCTTACATTCCAGCTAGCCTTTGGGAAACAGTAAAAGATGGTGTAGTAGAAGAAGTAGCAAAAATCAAAGTTGGGGATGTTCGTGATTTCCGTAATTTCATGGGTGCGGTTATCGACAAACCAGCATTTGACTCAATTGCAAACTATATCGACTATGCGAAAGAATCAGAGGAAGCAGAAATTATTGCTGGAGGAACTTATGATGATTCTGTTGGATACTTCATCCAACCAACAATTATCGTAACAACAAATCCAAACTTCAAAACAATGACAGAAGAAATCTTCGGTCCAGTTTTAACAATCTATGTTTATGAAAATGATAATTTAGAAGATACTTTAGATCTAGTAGATACAGCGTCTATGTATGCGTTAACTGGTTCAATCTTTGCACAAGATCGCCAAGCAATCGTTCATTTAGAAAACCGTTTATCTGGTGCAGCTGGCAACTTCTATATTAACGACAAACCAACTGGTGCAATGATTAACCAACAACCATTTGGTGGTTCTCGTGGTTCAGGTACTAACGACAAAGCAGGATCAGTCTTCAACATGATTCGTTGGACAACTCCTCGCGTCATTAAAGAAAACTTTGCACCAACAACAGATGTTGCTTATCCATTTATGGACGAAGAATAAATATTTTAAAGAGGTCGGAAGCGCGATGCTTTCGGCTTTTTTTTATGTGTTCGGTATTTGTTTCCGAAGTTTTAATCAATAATCCCGAAGTCTCGAGAAGTAATCCCGAAGATTTTCATAATAATTCCGAAGTTTATATTTCCTCAGATTATACAAATAACAAATAAGACATTAGCGATTTTATAAAATGAAAAAGGGAGGTTCTATGCCTCCCCAAACTCTGTAAATATATTTTTATGCCAACGCTTCAGTTTCGTAATATTACAGTTCGAAAATAATGGTTGTTTATAAGTAATGAAAATAGAGTATTAATCTTAGTAATACTTATTACAACACATAAATTTACTAATTTTATGATAAATGTAAATTTATTAACTTTGTTACCGTAGAGTAGTACCTGTTTCAGAGGATTGTAAAGACACCTGAGAAATCTGGAATTTAGGCGGATTTTTTGGTTCTACAAAGAGAGTAGAATAATAAGCATCAGCAACTGTAACAAAATAAACAAAGATAAGTAAAACTTTCATTCAACTATTCAAAACAATCAATTTCTCCTTTTTTCTCGTTAAATAACGGTCTAATCTATATACGAAGTAGTATTTAAATAGTTTCATCTAACTTGTTTGTATAGGATTTAATGAAATCTGTGTCGAATAGTAATCAAGAGGATAACGCTTGTTATCAACTGGTGTTATTAATCTCGAGTTTTGAAAATCAACTATTTAAAAGGGAAATCCGAGAAAGGTAATTGAAAATGACACTAAAAACTGAATTGTTAAACTTAGATCAATCCATACAAACTAGTAATATGGATCATTTAATTGAAAGAATTTTAGATCAGATAGGTTCAACAGATCCTGAACTTAGAGATCATTTAATCTACAATACATTTGGAAAACTAATAAAGGACCTATTCGAGAAGTTGGATGGAATATTAATTGATTTATGTACCTGTCACTAGTCTCAAAAGGAGGCATTAACTATGAACTGTATTTTTTGCGAAATTATTACTAAAAGGGAAAAAGCTTATATTATCCATGAAAACGATCATGTTTGTTGCATCTTAGATATTAATCCGATAAATAAAGGCCATGTTCTGGTTATTCCTAAAAAGCATTACATAGAATTTACAGATGTTGATCAAGAGTCTTTATATAACGTAATAATAACTGCACAGAAAATTGCAAATGTAATAGAAAAAACATTTCAAGCAGACGGAATAACGATAATGCAAAATAATGGAATTTTCAAAGATGTCGACCACTATCATATGCATGTATTCCCGCGTTTTCAAAATGACGGCTTTTCATGGGTTGAGCCCGATATCGATGTAATGGAAGAAGATTTAATTGCTATTGGTAAAACTTTAAAAACTGAATATTTAAAAGGAGATGTCTGATTATGTTTATCGAGTTAACTTTGTCAGATGGAACAAAGACACTTATTAATAAAAATCATATTGTCCACGTCTGGGAGGAAAAAGGCAGAGACTATAATTCTGCGCTAGAGACAATCCTTGACACAGATGGTAGCTATTATTTCATTAAAGAGTACTATGAGGACATTAAACAAATGTTAATAGATTAAAAGGTGTACTAAATGGGGTGACAATCTATGCAAAAATGGTACGGTTCATCAGCAATTTGTATAAATAAACATGGGGAATTGTTAATGGTTTTGCAAGGAAAACCAGATGAAAATAAGCTGTGGGCAACACCTTCTGGAGGAAAAGAGCGCGGAGAAACCTTTGAAGAATGTTGTGTACGCGAGGTGAGAGAAGAAACCGGCTACATCGTAGAAATTGAAGATAAAATTTACGTGAAGCAAAATGAATTTGTGGAAGTCCATTATTTTTTTGCGAAAGTTGTTGGTGGAAGTAGAAATTTTCAGGATCCTGACCAATTGATATACGATATTGCTTGGAAATCTATCGAGGAGTTAAAATCTTTAGAATTATCCTTCCCTGAGGATAGGCCATATTTGATTAATATATTAAGAAATCTTAGAGATAATGGAGTGGAACTAGATGAAACCTAAAGTTTTAATAACTAGAAGAATCCCTGAACCAATCATTGATAAAATTCGTGAAGTGGCTGATGTGTTTATTTGGGAAAAGGAAGACATACCCATACCTCGAGATTTGTTAGAGACTAAAATTGTAGAAGTGGAAGGTTTATTTTGTTTATTAACAGAATCGATTGATGCGCAGTTGTTAGAAAAAGCTAAGAATTTGAAAGTAATTAGTAATATGGCGGTCGGGTATAACAACATTGATATTGAAACTGCGACAAAAAAGGGGATTTTGGTAACGAATACACCTGATGTTTTAACTGAAACGACTGCGGATTTAACGTTCGCGCTACTTATGGCTACCGCTCGCAGATTAGTAGAAGCTTCTGACTTTTTGAGAGCTGGGCAATGGCAGACTTGGTCGCCAAATCTATTAACAGGGCAAGATATATTTGGAGCTACTATAGGGATTATAGGAATGGGGAGAATTGGTGAAGCGGTTGCGAGAAGAACAAAAGGCTTTAATATGAAACTCTTATATAACAACCGAAACAGGAAGCTCGAAGTTGAACAGGAACTTGGGGCTACCTATGTTCCTTTTGAGGAATTACTTAGAGAGTCAGATTTTATTCTTGTTATGACTCCGTACACAACAGAGACGAAAAACCTCATTACTGCAGAACACTTTAAATTAATGAAGAAAAATGCAATTCTCATAAATACAGCAAGAGGCGGGATTGTTAACGAATCTGATTTATACGAAGCGCTTGTGAAAGGCGAAATATGGGCTGCGGGATTAGATGTATTTGAACAAGAACCTATATCAACGGACCATCCTTTATTAACATTACCAAACGTCGTGACTTTACCTCATATAGGAAGTGCAAGTATCGCAACTCGCATGAAAATGGCTGATCTTGCGGCTGATAATTTAGTTCAGGCTATAAGGGGCGAGATGCCATTGAATCTTGTGAATAAACAATGAAGCATTTTTGATTTTAAATCTTTTAATATTTGGGGGAAATGAATGAGACTTATTTTGCTATGTGTCATCATTTTACTACTATTGTCAGGTTGCTCAAATAAGATCACTTTAGAATTAGTCGATGCTACAGTTGCGATCAAAGAAACAACGATCGTAGGATTTTCTTCAACTGAACATGACGGAGAAATGATTCTTCCTAATATATTAAGTTACAATTTTAGTTTAAAGAATATTGGTGTAGATGCTGTTGGCGGATATGGTAAATTACAAGGTTCTAATTACGATGAAGGGTTGCAGGTCACGTTAGAGCCAGGTGAAAATTTACTAACACTTTCTAAAGAAATGTTGGGTGTAAATATTTTTGAGGAAAAAGGGAGAAAACTCGGCGCTGGAGAAACGAGTAAGCCGATACTCGAACCAAATGAGCTTGGCGAATTTACGCTAGACTTTATATTAATAGAGATTACAGAAAACTCCGGAATTAAAACACCTTCCACCAAACAATTGCAAAAGCTACAAGAAATTGCCTTGGATGCAACAATCATTGTCTCGATAAAAGATAAAGAAATTGCCCAGTTTGAGCTTAGTAATAAGGAATTCTAAAACGCAATCTACGAAGGTTACGTACTTCACAGAAAAATCCCGAAGTTTTTAACCAATGAATGGCGACGTTATCCAACAGGGGTAACGTTTTTTTATTTTACTGGAAAAATATAAATGACTATTTTATATAGGAAGACGGAATAATAGAGAAAATGATTACGAATGGATTGTGAAGGGATGACAGAGTTGGGGTAAAAAAATGCAAAAAAAAAAGAAATACTTATAGAATTACAAAAAGTCATTGAAAAAGATATGAGAACGTGATAAGTTTATATAGATATGCATTGTAATTTAATATTTAAGTATATTATCCCTATTTTAATTATACAATGCATACATGGAGAAAGTCAACTGTTTTATCTTATTTTTTTAAGGGGTGTAGCTATGAACCGGGAACTAGAGCAAAAACGAGTAGATAGTGTCATCAAGATCCTTGTTAAGGAAATCAACAGATTGGAAGACGAAACTGGTAGACGAAAAAGTGAAGTGATTCAAACACGTAAAAACTTTTGGGATGAGGTCAAGGTGAATACGGACACGTTTGATGATTATTTGGAGACGATTATCAGTTTGCGTCAAGAGGCACAAGCACTCTCTGTCATTCAAACCACTCATAAGCATGCATCCAAGCGCTTATCAACATTAACCAAAATGCAAGAAATCCCGTATTTTGGACGGATTGATTTTTTAGAAGATGGGTTACCTGCAACAGAACAAATTTATATTGGGATTTCATCGCTTACTGATGCGAGTGGGGAAGATTTCCTGATCTATGACTGGAGGGCACCAATCTCTAGTGTGTATTACGATTATCAGCCTGGTCCTGCAAAATACACAACTCCTGGGGGTGTAGTCGAAGGGGTATTGGAGAAAAAGTGGCAATATATTATTCGCGGCGGCGTTCTTCAATCGATGTTCGATACGAGTATCACGATTGGCGATGAGATATTACAGCAAGTACTTGGTAAAGTTACTGACAAAAAGATGCATAATATTGTTGCAACCATTCAACAAGAGCAAAACCGAATTATTCGACACGATCAAGGAAGGTTGCTTATTGTTCAAGGGGCGGCAGGTAGTGGAAAAACATCAGTGGCCTTACAACGTATTGCTTATTTACTTTACAAATATCGCGATCGCATGAATGCTGACCAAATTATTTTATTCTCTCCTAATTCCATGTTTAGTAGTTACGTTTCCAATGTTTTACCGGAGCTTGGGGAAGAAAATATGCAACAGGTGACGTTTCAAGATTATCTATACAATCGTTTAAGTGATGAGTTTGAAGTTGAAAGTCCATTTGAGCAATTAGAGTATGTATTAACATCTCATGGTGCGCCCTTCTATAGTTCTAGATTAGCGAGTATTCGTTTTAAGGCTTCAATTCAATTTTTTGACGCTATACTATCCTATAGACAGTCACTGGAATTAGAAGGAATGCAATTTAAGGATATTACCTTCAGAGGAAAACCAATTATCTCATCACAACAAATCATTGATCGATTTTACAGTCATGACACACAGTTGCGTTTCCATAATCGATTGGAAAAATTGAAGGACTGGATTTTGGAACAAGTAAAAGAAAAGACACGATACGAATGGGCACAGGCTTGGGTTCAGGAGGAAATCGAGCTTTTGAGTAATGAGGAATACTATAAAGCTCAAATTACCTTGGCGGAAAAACGAGGCTATAAAAAGGATGCAGTTGCCGATTATGATATGGAGCCAGAAGCTCTGGCACGTTTAATCGTTCAGCAAAAATTAAAACCGTTACGAAGACGAATCCGCAAACTTCAATTCATTAACTATAAAGAAATATATACACAACTGTTTTTAGACAGGGCTAAAATTTCTCGTTGGTTAGAAGGGGAAATACCGGAGGAGTGGGATGCAATTTGCCTAGGAACAATTGAATTGGTAGATGATGCAAAACTATCTTACGAAGATGCAACACCATTTCTACTGTTAAAAGAACTTATTCAAGGCTTTCATACAAATTCTTCGATCAAACACATCGTTGTTGACGAAGCCCAAGATTACTCACCATTCCAGTTTGAGTTTTTAAAACGACTATTTCCTGCGGCAAAGATGACCGTACTTGGCGATTTTAATCAGGCAATTTTCGCCCACTCTAGCGACAAAAATAATTTTAACTTACTTACAAATCTTTATGGGCCAGATCAAGCCGAATTAATTACCATCAACAAAAGCTACCGATCAACAAAACCGATTGTTGAATTTACAAAAAGATTAGTTCCAAATGGGGAACAAATTATTCCTTTTGAACGAGATGGGGAACTTCCTGTATTGAGAAAAATAAATACTTATGATGAGTTGCACAGTAGCATTGCCCTGAAGATTGAGGAATTAAGAAACCATGGTTACCAAAGTATTGCCGTAATTTGCAAATCTGCAGAAGAAAGTTCACGTGCTTATGAAGCCTTGTCCCACATTGATGGAATGAAACTACTCAAGAGCAGTTCCTTTGATTTCGAGCAAGGAATAGTCATTGTTCCATCCTATTTGTCAAAAGGTATTGAATTTGATGCGGTCATCATCTATGATGCATCGGAAAATGTATATGGGGATGAAAGTTTACGAAAAGTTTTCTACACAGTTTGTACGAGAGCTATGCATTGTTTGGAGCTTTATAGTATAGGAACACCAACGCCATTTTTACAGCGAGCGCTTGATGAAGGATTTATTCAAGTTTAGCTTTCAGTGATTAAGAGCCCAATCTCCTCGATGTGAAAATTGAGGGATTGGGCTGTTTTTTGAAGCGTGCGAAAATTCACTTGATGCTTAAGAAGTTAATCTAATAGAAAGTTGTTATTGTTACATATATCGCTGGGGAAGTCGCTTAATTCTATGGCTAAGTAGCTCAAATCATGCGAAATTCCGCTTAATAAATCCACCAGAGCTAAAGTCGCTCAATTTTCGGGGAAGCCGCTCAATTGTGTTAATCAATCGCTCAATTCCAATCAAAAGCCGCTCAATTCGTGAGAAATTCCGCTCAATAAATCTAATTAGAGTAAAGTCGCTCAATATTCTGGGGAAGTCACTCAATAAGGGTTAACAATCGCTCAATTCCGATTGAAAGCCGCTCAATTATTGCAAAATTCCGCTCAATAAATGCAAACTTAGCCAAAGTCGCTCAATTCTCGGGGGAAGTCGCTCAATAAGGGTAAACAATCGCTCAATTCCGATCGAAAGCCGCTCAATTATTGCAAAATTCCGCTCAATAAATGCAAACTTAGCCAAAGTCGCTCAATTCTCGGGGGAAGTCGCTCAATAAGGGTAAACAATCGCTCAATTCCGATCGAAAGCCGCTCAATTATTGCAAAATTCCGCTCAATAAATGCAAACTTAGCCAAAGTCGCTCAATTCTCGGGGGAAGTCGCTCAATAAGGGTAAACAATCGCTCAATTCCGATCGAAAGCCGCTCAATTATTGCAAAATTCCGCTCAATAAATGCAAACTTAGCCAAAGTCGCTCAATTCTCGGGGGAAGTCGCTCAATAAGGGTAAACAATCGCTCAATTCCGATTGATAGCCGCTCAATTATTGCGAAATTCCGCTCAATAAATGCAATCTCGGCCAAAGTCGCTTATTTCTCGGGGGAAACCGATCAATAAGGGTAAACAATCGCTCAATTCCGATTGAAAGCCGCTCAATTCGTGAAAAATTCCGCTCAATAAATCCACCAGAGCTAAAGTCGCTCAATTTTCGGGGAAGCCGCTCAATTGTGTTAATCAATCGCTCAATTCCAATCAAAAGCCGCTCAATTCGTGAAAAATTCCGCTCAATAAATGCAATCTCGGCCAAAGTCGCTCAATTCTCGGGGGAAGTCGCTCAATAAGGGTAATCAATCGCTCAATTCCGATTGAAAGCCGCTCAATCTGTCCTAAAATGGCGAAAGAAATTTCATCAAGTCGATGTATAAATTTAATACTAATTGTACATTATATTTGAGGGACATAAATATTACTATTCCGAAGTAGCTCAGTGGTAGAGCAATCGGCTGTTAACCGATCGGTCGTAGGTTCGAGTCCTACTTTCGGAGTCATACCATCAAGAGCATGTTTTGAGATTTTCTCAGAACATGCTCTTTTTATTCAACTAACCAAAATCATCCACTTGAAAAATAGAACAAATGTTCCTATAATGATATATAGAAAGTGAGGGAGCTGCATGCAGTTAAATTCAGATATAAAAAAAACGATTCATTTATACGTCATTCTAGAATTAGCTATCAAATCATTGCAGCATGATCAGAAACTATTTGAATCATTTACAGTAAAACGACCTTATATTTCACTTTGCGAACAGCAAATCAACATATTAAAAGAAGAGTTTAAAAGGACTGCAAGAGCTCTTTTAAAACAGGGGATAAAATTTGAAAAGTATCAAGCAACGAACAAAAACGAGTGTATGTATTCTTTTCTTTGCCGGGGTGAAATTTTAACATTTCATTATCAAGGGGATGCATTGAAGAAACAAGTGGAAAAGAAGATTAGTTTAATTTGGAGCAACATAAAAGGGGAACAACAGCATGAATCCATACGAACCAACGAAAACACTTTCAGATGACGAACGACAACGCTTAAAAGAAGAATTGATCCAAATTTTAGAGCAAAACACACTAGAAGAAATTGAAGTGGCGTTGTGCCAAATTATTTCTACATAAAAATGTTTGCGCTTAGAACTATCTCTGTGTGATTAATCAAAAACTCCTCGTGAAAACGAGGAGCTTTTTTGTTTCACATCTTCACTTGTTTTTTTTCCACCATCCCAACGATAGTTTAGTTGATACAAATCAGATGACATATGATGAATTGAATTTAAAACACTAGGAAGGATGATCTCATGCATTCCCATTTTAAAAAGTGGAACCCGTATGTAAGTCCATTTGATCCATGTCCCCCACTAAATGTTAAATATTATTCTACGCCTCCAAACCTCTATATAGGCTTCCAACCACCTGGATTGCCTCAATACCCAAATGCAAGCGAAGCATTACGTAGTGGAACACTATGGCCAGCACTTTATAGCCCATATCCGAAACCGAATTCTGTAGAAGGGGAGGAAGAATCATGAATCAACAACCGCAACAGCCTCAACTACCTCCAGAATACTATCAACGATTAGAAGAAATTCAAGCCATTGATTTTATCTTAATTGAATTGAATCTATATTTAGACACTCACCCAAACGATCAGGAAGCTATTAATCAATTTAATGAAACAGTTAAAAAGAGTATTAAATTAAAAATGAAATTTGACATTGATTTTGGATTGCTAATCAATTTCGGTAGGGGCTTTACAGATTGTTCATGGGAATGGAACGATACCCCATGGCCGTGGCAAGTCTAACACAATAGGGGGAAAAGAAAATGTGGTTTTACGAAAAAAAGCTTCTCTATCCTGTAAGAGTGAGCACTTGTAATCCAATGTTGGCTAAATTTTTACTCGAATTATATGGTGGTGCTGATGGTGAGTTAGCTGCAGCCTTACGCTATATGAATCAACGATACTCTGTACCCGATAGACTAATTAGTTTACTAACGGATGTTGCAACAGAAGAATTAGCACATCTAGAAATGATTGCTACGATGATCTATAAACTTACAAAAGATGCAACACCAGATCAGTTAAAGCAAGCGGGACTTGGGGAGCACTATGTCAATCATGACCGTGCATTATTCTATACGAATGCGGCAGGAGTACCGTTTACAGCTGCATATATACAAACTAAAGGTGACCCAATCGCTGATATGTATGATAATATTGCTGCTGAAGAAAAAGCACGTGCAACCTATCAGTGGATGATAGACCTCTCTGATGATCCAGACTTAAATGATAGCCTGAGATTTTTAAGGGAAAGAGAAATAATCCATTCCCAAAGATTTAGAGAAGCCCTTGAAATTTTAAAGGAAGGGCAATGATTTAAAAATTAGAATATTGACCGCGCAAACTAGGTAAGTGAAAAAGCACTAAGAGTCAATTGTGAATAAATTTGGCATTCCTCCAACAAAAAATAAAAGAGCTTCTTCAATTGGAGGAAGCTCTTTCGGTTACAATACTAGTAATCGTTCTATATAAATAATCCGTCTTTGCAATATACTGCTCTGGTTTGAAACGAGTTACGATAAATGGAAAGAGAATAGCTTCATTCTGAGTAGGATCATGGTAAATGCTAAATGAAATATGTTCAGTCTTCATCTTAGGATCCTCTAGGGAAATTAAGTACTGTGTTTCAGAGCGTTTAGGACTGTAGGTTTCATCAGTTCCCTGAACAACAGCATCCCTTAATGCCTCAATAATCTTTTTTGCCTCATCTTCAATAAGGTTAATTCGAAACTGTTGATCTCCTTCAATCACATAAAGAAACCCAGCTGTCAAAGAGTCAATTGTACTATATTGATACGACTCCTGTGCAATTTCTGGAATTGTTGTATCTCCATAACGGTAGTTATAAAGGAAGAAGCTTAATAGGACAACTCCTAACAAGAGAACGATAAATTTCAATCGTTTTCTATTCAACAACACACCCCCTTATTAATTGTAGCACCACATTGAAAAAACTGAAATATACATTTAACAGAAATTGGGAACGATGAGTTGATGTGTTAATTCGCTTAAGATATAACAGTATCTTCAGTGAAACAAAACCTACATTGATCACGAAGTATGATCAGAAAGAAATTATTAAATGAGATAGGTATTTATGCATTAAACCTTTATTCATACAATAATCTAAATAATGGAAATTTATGAGAACTAGGACAATATCCAATACACCTTTTTTGGACCAAAAAATAATTGTATGTAAGATAAAATAACTAGAATAAACTTCAGTCTAAGAAGGGTTAATATGTATTTTTATCGAATAATTCATGGAAACTAAATAATTGGAGGCATTAAATGATTCAAGAGAAAATTGTAATCGGTTCTAATACAAAATACCCACTTAACGGAATGTTGACGATTCCAAATGAGGCAAATGAATTGTATCCAGTAGCTGTGTTCGTTCATGGTTCAGGCCCAAGTAATATGGATGCACAAATTGGACCTAATACGTTCTTTAAAGACATCGCAGAAGGTTTGGCAGAAAAAGGAATTGCAAGTATACGGTATGATAAAAGAACTTTTGTGTATGGTAAAGTGATGAAAGATGACCCTGGACTGTCGGTAAAAGAAGAAACGATTGAAGATGCAGTCCGTGCCGCAGAATTGCTAAGAAAACATCCAAAAATTGATCCGAACAAAATTTTCATCATTGGTCATAGTTTTGGTGGGATGTTGGCACCTCGTATTGATGCAGAGGGTGGAAATTTTGCTGGCATAATCATAATGGCGGGTTCTCCACGGAAGTTAGAAGAAATCATGATGAGTCAAAATGATGCAGTACTAAATTCTCTAAATAAATTATTAAGATGGATAGCAAAAAAACAAATTGCCGCATTCTCCAAAAAATTCGACAATCTCTATGATCTAACAGATGAGCAAGCAAAATCTACTAAGCTATTGGGTAATCTCAGAGCATATTACTTTAAAGAAATGGGAGCCAGCCCTGCAAGTAACTATCTAAAACAATTAGAGAAACCAATTTTCATTATATTAGGTGAAAAGGATGTTCAAGCGAGCATAACCGAAGACTTTGAAGGATATAAAGGACTTTTGAAAGACAAAGAACATGCGAAGTTCAAACTTTACCCGAACTTGAACCATTTATTCATGAACTCTGTATACGGTAACATTATGAAAATAAAAAAGGAATATGCAATTCCACAGAAAGTTGACCAACAAGTAATTAATGACATGGCAGAATGGATTTTATCAAACTAAGGAAGATTAGTTTGCTGGATTTGTATTTGTAAAGGAATTTTAACCATTAAATCAACCATCCTAACAAAAGGAGGGAATTTAATGGCGTTCAAAATAGTATATTTCTTAATTATCTTCACTTTTGGGTTTTCGATCCATGCATCTGCTGAAATTCATGAAAAGGCTGCATTTGTCAGAGATCATCACCTTTGGATTAAAGATGGTGACAGTGAAATACAAATTACAAAGGACCATTTTGCTTATAACCCACAGTGGTCAAAGGATGGGCGATTTCTTGGATTTTTGAAAGGTGAAGAAGACGGGTCAAATCAGCATTTGTTTATATACGATACGATAGAAAAAGAAACGTTTCAGCCAGTCTCAATGGAAACAACGAGTTTTAAGTGGTCTCCAATTTCGAATGTAATTGCCTTTAAAGATCAAGGACTCTTAAACGTCACAAAAATAAAAAACGGGCGACCGTATGGATTTGAAAACGTTGCGCTAGGTGTTGGGTCTTATGAATGGTACCCAGATGGACAGTCTTTTATTGCTTCTTCTACATCAAACTTGCTTCCTACAGGATGGGAGCCTGTAAGTATTTATCAAATACCTGTAGATGCAAAACTAGATACAGCAAAAGTTAAAACTCTTTATACATTACCAAAAATGACGGATGATTTTTTTGCAATAGATGCAGAAGATTTTAAATGGAGCGCGGACGGTAAGTGGGTAAGTTTTATGGCAACTCCAACAGCTTCATGGTCAATGGACAGCAATACACTTTGTGTACTATCAAGCGACGGAAAGGTTTTTCAAATGGTCACAAAGATGCTTGGATTTTACGATTGGTTTAAATGGGCACCAATCAAAAATCAGCTTGCATATATTTCAGGTGAGGGTCGATTTTTTGTTGAGAATAAGAACGCGACTGTGAAAGATATTCCTTCTACAAGAAAGCCAACAAACTTTACTCCAGCAGGATTTGTTGACCTTGATATTGAGTGGTTTTCGGAGGATGAAATCATTGTTGCACGGGCGAAGGAAAATAAAGAGTGGAAAGAAGGACCTGTTCCTACGATGTATACGGCTTTTTATCTAATTAATATTAAAACCGGAGAACAAAAGCAAATGACGTTTCCAAAAGACAATGAAATCGACACTGCACCTCAAGTAATTGATTCTAACGTCACTTGGTTACGACATTCCCCAAACCAAAATCAATATGATGTATGGATGAAACCGAGTATTCACGGACAAGAACGATTGTGGCTTCAGAATGTTGGTACGGCACCTACTTTTTACGAAAAAATTAACTAACTAATGATACGTCGATTCAATTTAGGAAGATTACAAAGAAGGTTCCTATATAAGGGACCTTTTTTGTTATAGTAGTGGTAAGAGAATACAGTAACAAGGAGAAATAAAACCCCAATGGAAATAAAGAATGCAATTGATGAATATATCCTACAGTTTCCCGAAGATATACAAGAAATCTTAAATACAATTAGAAAGGAAATAAAGGAAATAGCCCCAAATGCAGATGAAAAAATTAGTTATGGTATGCCCACATTTGTATTAGAAAGAAATTTAGTTCATTTTGCAGCATACAAAAACCATATAGGTTTCTATCCAACACCTAATGGGATTGAACGCTTTAAAGAGGAGTTATCAGAATATAAAACGTCAAAAGGGGCAATTCAATTCCCGATTGAAAAGCCGATCCCTTATGAGTTAATAAGCAAAATAGTAAAATTTAGAGTAGCTGAAAATAAAGAAAAAGCTGAGGTAAAGAGACGGAAAAATTAACTCAACGTAAACTAGGGGTTCGGTCGGTTAAATAAGTCTGGTTAGGAGGGGAAGGAACAAATGCATTATTCCATCAAACCGATTGCATTTGTAAATAATAATGAAAAGATATTATCGATGATAATTGGGGTTCAATCATATCAACAATTGAAATAACGAAAAATATAAATGAGGCTTCATTGAAAGGTATTGATGAATTCTCACACTTAGAAATCTTTTTTTACTTTGATAAAGTATCAGATGATAAAATTCACTATGGAGCAAGACATCCTAGAAACATTAAAGAGTATCCTGAAGTTGGAATTTTTGCTCAGAGAGGAAAAAATAAACCAAATAAATTAGGTGTAACTATTGTCGAACTTCTTGAACTAAAACAGCGAGCGATTATAGTTAAAGGATTGGATGCAATAGACGGAACTCCAATTATAGACATTAAGCCTGTAATGAAAGAATTTCTACCTAAGAATGAAGTGAGTCAACCCAATTGGTCAATCTCTTTGATGGAAAATTATTGGGGAGATTACTAGTAATTATTTCTTAAACGCAATTTAAAGTAACCTTTTACAGATTATGGAATGAAACTGGCATTAACAGGAACATTAACTCCTTTTCAATCTGCGGTGAAGAAAGAGGTTGTAAGTGATGAATACATCCAAACTATTTTAGGAAAGCTTTCTGTATGCTAAAGCTTTTTCAAAATATAATGAAATTGAGTGGAATAAATGCGATCAGTAATTACAATCATTCTTTTAACAATTACCTTGTTCATTAACTGTTCTAATGTTTTAGCAAAAGATGAAAATATGGGCATCCAGATTGAAATGCTCCCTTGGGAAAAAGTGTATGATATTTTGCCAAAGTACAGCAAGTTTACAGTATTGGATGTGGAAACAGGGAAAATGTTTAAGGTGCAGAGTCGTGCAGGATACCACCATGCGGACGTTCAGCCCTTGACTTCGAAAGATACGAAAATAATGAAAGAAATATATGGCGGAAAATGGAGCTGGAAACGAAGAGCTATTATTGTTATTCATCGCGATCAGTGGATTGCGGCTTCAATGCATGGGATGCCACATGGTCCTGGTGCATTAGAAAATGATTTTCCTGGACATTTTTGCATCCATTTTTATGGAAGTAAGACCCACAGCACAAACTCTATGGATTTATCACATAAATTAATGATTTTAAAAGCAGCAGGCAAACTTCAAGAGTATGTTACCAGCGCAGACCCATATGAACTAATTAATGCATATGTAGCTGGATTCAAGCAGCAGGATTCCCGGATAATCTCAACCATCTCCCTTCAGCAAATTGACTGGAATGAACATATTCAATCGATTGAAAATATAAATTTGAAACGTATATCTATTATTCCTGTTGAAGAACTAGTAAATAAATTAAGTCTTCAAGTGCCAGTTGAAATTGAATGGGAAAGTAATAATTCAGAAAGAAAATACTTTAAAGGAGATATTAACTTATTCCGTTTTTCCCCTGCAGATGCATGGAAAATTGATAGTATCAGGTTTTTAAAAGATAGTGGTATTAAAGGGATTTAAAAATAATAAAAATTTTTGTAGCAATCACGATGGATAAGGATGATTTTTTTAAGATACTTGTTTAAATAAAAAATACTCTGGAGAATATCTTATCCCCAGAGTATTTTCACTCATTTAAGATATGAAAAGTAGGTGAACAAAGTGGGAAAATATCAATTGGATACCAAAGGTAAGGTAGCTGTGACAAAATATCATGAAAAAAACAAGCCTTCCAAATTTGATAAAAAGCAGCAACTTGAAAAAATACGTGCGGAGTATTTGAAAAAGAAGGAAAATCAAACAGATAAATAATATGAATTAAACATAGTAAGAATGAATATAGGGTACTTTCTTCTTGAATTAACGAAGACTTTAGTCAATTAATAAACTTCAACAATGGGGCGCCTTTCTAAATAAGGAAAGCGTCTTTCTTCATGAAAAGGTGCGTTACTTAAAAAATGCGGTTGCTTTTTCTTCTTAAAATAATCTGTGTAGATTAGTTGAAAATAGTGAATAAAGATAAATATAAAGTTCACTCTAAATAAAAGAATGATTAATCGAGGAGAATATTCATGATGCCTTATGAAATAAAAAACATGATTATTGATGATGAATTTGATGGTGAAGAATTCGTGACTACTGATTTTTCTTTTCAAAATAAAGATTATAGCATTACTTTTAAAAAAGCAGACCTTGAAATAATTAATGCATGGGTATTTAAAGATGGTACGTCTCTTCCAGCAAATTTATCAGATAATATTATTGAATTAATAAGAGAAGATGTTAAAAAAAGAATCTAGTCACTTGAACTAGTTCAAATTTATTATGGTTATTTAAGAAAAGTTTTGATTATTTATATTGAGTCTCACCTAAACTAAAGGAGGCAAATATAGATTCAAACCTTGAAGAATAAATAGAGGATAAATATGAGCTCATTAGAAGGAAAGGTTAAATGAAAAACAAGCTTGGTTAATTTTCTCCAAGCTTGTCATCTTCTCGTTTTTAGTTTCCGACTACCTGCATCATAATTTTCGTTACATACTGTTCTTTCTGATTTTTTACAAGAGTATCATATACGTATTCTTCAAATACATAATCTCCTAAAGACAAATTCAGCCGTTTCATTTCTGAAAACATCTCCTCATAAGTACTGCAGATGGTTGTATCTTCTCCGATATGATAGCCAATGAGAAAATCGCCTTTTACAGCCTTAAAATATGGATAGCCTTCCTTTGGTTGAGGCTGCTCGATGTATAGATAGGTATATTTTGAATAATCTCCATTTAACACGTGTTTCCGTTTTGTAATCCCACCAATTGGAAAACCCGTATCTAATTGTGCTTCATTCAATTCTTCGATAAATTCTGAAATTACTTCGACAAATTCATCATCGGTAGTATCTTCAATGTTTCTGCTCAAATATAATGTCGCTTCAGGTAAATGTTGAAGTGTAATTTGATTGAAAGGTACACTAAGTGATTCCTCTATTATTGCGATTTTCGTCTCAATAAGTTTTTCCTTCATTTCTATTTCCTGTCGCTTTTTCCCAATTTCTTCTTTTTGTTGATACATTAAAGCTAAGAAACTTTCTGGAGATTTATTTTGCGTATACAATTGAATATCCTTCAGCGACATCCCAAGCTCTTTTAATAAATCAATCACATAGAATAACTCAATTTGGTTTAATGAATAATAACGATAACCTTTCTCATTTTTATAAATAGGAGAAAGCAGTCCAATTTGATCATAGTAAAATAATGTCTGTTTGTTTACTTTACAAAGTTTGGCAAATTCACCGGTTGTTAAATATTTTACATTTTTTTTATTCAATTTTTACATCAACACCTTGACTATATAGTTACTATATATACTAGGATAAAGTCTGTTGTAATTACAAATCAAGACTATTCGTATTGAATCGTATGTTAGGAGAAATATTAAATGAAGTCGTATCGTATGACATTAGGGTTACTATTATTGAATTTATTCATAGCATTTTTAGGTATTGGGCTTGTAATTCCTGTATTGCCTTCACTAATGAATGAATTGAATATAAATGGAACAACAATAGGGTATTTAACTGCATCTTTCGCCATTGCCCAATTAATTGTTTCGCCGTTTGCAGGAAAAGCAGTAGATCGCTTTGGTCGAAAGATTATGATTGTGATTGGCTTATTTGTTTTCGGTATTTCTGAATTTCTGTTTGGGATTGGAAAAGATATCGGAATGCTATTTTTCTCCCGGGTATTAGGAGGAATTAGTGCTGCATTTATTATGCCAGGTGTAACGGCCTATATTGCAGATATTACAAATGAAAAAACTCGCCCAAAAGCGCTCGGATATATGTCTGGTGCTATTAGTACAGGGTTTATCATCGGACCTGGGATTGGTGGATTTTTAGCGGAGTTTGGAACGCGTATTCCATTTTTCTTTGCAGGGGCATTAGGTACTTTAGCTGCAATCTTGACGATTATTTTTATTACTGAACCAGAACGTTCGACAGAAACAATAGAAACACCAGGTTCAACAAAAGAAAAGACCGGAATACAACGTGTATTTGAACCTAGATACTTTATTGCGTTTATTTTAATTTTTATTGCTTCGTTTGGCTTGGCTGCTTTTGAATCATTCTTTAGCTTATTTGTAGATCATAAGTTCCAATTCACACCGAAGGACATTGCCATAGTGATTATGGGTGGTGGTATTTTTGGAGCCATTTCGCAAGTGTTGTTATTTGATCGACTCACTAGAATTTGGGGAGAAATTAAACTAATTCGCTATAGTCTAATACTATCGGCTATCCTCGTCTTTTTAATGACGGTTGTTCATTCGTACTTTGCCATTTTACTTGTGACGTTTATAGTCTTCGTTGGCTTTGATTTATTCCGTCCAGCGGTAACAACTTACTTATCCAACATTGCTGGAAATGCACAAGGGTTTGTGGGCGGCATGAATTCTATGTTTACAAGTTTAGCAAATATTAGCGGGCCAATTCTTGGGGGCATGTTATTCGATATTGATATTAACTATCCATATTATTTTGCAACAATAGTACTCATAATTGGAATTGTAATTACTCTGTTTTGGAAGAAAAGAGAAAATACAGTGAAGGAAATTAAACCTTCAGTTGCGAATTAATAGACAAGCGTAAGCCTAATTTAAAGGTTTGCGCTTTTTTTATAAGTCATAGGATTTAGACCATTTCACATCAAGAAGTGTGTTTTGTATGTTACTAAATGTAAATTTATGAGTCTACTTATAAGAAGGATAAAAAGTATAAAAGTGTTCTACTAATCAAAAATTATCCTTAGGATCTTAGGAAAATATTAAAATACTTGGAAAGAACTTGAATAATAATACAAAATAGAAGATGATTATAGTATTAATAGTACAATTGTTCCAATAACTACATTACAGACACGAATCAAAATCAAAAGAATGTATAGAACTTCTTAAAACAAAAAAGGATTATCACTGATAAGAATATAAACATTAAAGAATGGTTTTTAAAGAAATTTATGTCACTTTTTCATTTTATATAAGGAGGATTTTAATGAGAAGAACTACAAAAAAGAAAAGTGGTAAAGGAAAGTTAATATTTTCGCTTAAAATAGCTGTGATTCTATGCGGGTCCTTATTAATTTGTTTAACAGCATATGCTATTTATTTAACAAAAAAAGCCGAAATTGCAGTGACAGATGCTTATGAGGAAATTAAGGAACGACCGATTTCTGATAAGCGTGAAACAAAAGTAGAACCAGCCAATGATAGTGTATCCATATTATTTATTGGCGTGGATGATAGTGATGAACGACAAGATAGTCGACCTCGTTCTGATGCTTTAATTTTGGCAACGTTGAATAATAACGATAGAACAATCAAAATGTTAAGTATTCCCCGAGATTCATATGTATACATACCATACGTTCAATATAAAGATAAAATTAACCATGCTCATGCATTTGGTGGAACACTTGCGTCAGTCGAAACCGTTGAACAACTATTAGATATTCCTGTTGATTATTATGTAAAGATGAATTTTAATGCATTTATTGATGTGGTTGATGCAATAGGTGGAGTTGAAGTAGAAGTACCATACGATCGATTAGAACTCGATGAAAATGATAACTATACAATTCAATTGAAAAAAGGTTGGCAAAATTTAGATGGGCGTGAAGCTTTAGCATTCGCACGAACTCGTTTACAAGATAGTGATGTTCATAGAGGGAAACGTCAGCAAGAACTATTAAAAGCAATTGCTAGTAAATCGACGAATATCACTTCGATAGGTAGTTACGGCTCTATTATTGATGCAGTCGGTTCAAACATGAAAACAGATATGACTTTTGAAGAAATGAAATCGTTTTTCTCCATTTTACTAGGTGGAATGCCTCAAATTGATACTTTGACACTAAAGGGTGGTAATGGGGAGCAACCATACACTGGTGCGTACATCTATGTCTTAGATCAACAAAATCTTATTGAAACACAAACGATTTTAAAAAGTCACCTCGGCTTAATTGAAGACTCTTCAAACTTATCAAGCACATTAGAAAAAAATGAAAGTGCAAGCTCATATGGTAATTAGGGAAGTACGGACTAATTAAATTATATGTAGTTACTAACCAATGTTTATAAAAGTGTGTTTTGGTCAAATTCGAAACATACTTTTTTATTTTTCTAAATTACTTTATGCTTATTAAATAATTGATTTACATGAAACATTTCCCAATTATTAGCGTCATCTTAATAAATGTCTTGTATTAGGAGAAGAATCATTGAAAAAAGTATTGGCAATTCTAGTGTTTATTAGTGCTTTAGTGTTAATTACTTATTTTTCAATTCAGTTATATACAAACAGCAAGCTTGATCATGTAATGGCAAAAGTGCATGAAAATAACCCTGAAATTACGAAAATAAATAAAATAAACAGTATTGGACATTGGGGAGAATGGTTTTCAGAATACGTCATACTGGTTGAAATGGACGGGGAATATTACCGTATTTGGACTACCGAAAATGGAGAAATAATGGATAAAGAACCATTATAAGATCATTATTGAAAACCTGCTCAAGATATGAAATAGCAGGTTTTCTTTTGTTTTGGTCGAAATAAGATAAATATGAGAATTAATTAAACGTTGGAGGTCCGTAAAGTAATGCATGAATTGTTCTTATATAATTGGCAAATACGAGAAGATTGGTTCCGATGGTGTGAAAGTTTATCAGAGGAAGAATTAATTCAAAAACGTGTTGGAGGTATGGGAAGCTTTCTTCATACTTTGTATCACGTAATTGATTGTGAACAAATATGGGTGAACCAAATGTTAAAAGAACCTGTCATTCAAAGGAATATGGAAGAAATAAAAAAGTTAAATGAAGTCATTGATTATTCAAACGAAATGAAAGAAAAAACCAACTTATTTTTAATAGATTACATGAATAAAAAAGAAGCTATGGATAATGTATTGAAAATCAATCGTAAAGATAGAGAACCATCCTTTTTTCCATATGACAAGGTTCTTCTTCATATATGCTTGCATGAAGTTCATCATATAGGACAGCTTTCCATTTGGGCAAGAGAACTTAATAGAAAACCAGTGTCATCAGACATTTTATTTAGAAATATAGATTTAGAGTTTATCGAATAAACAGATGAAAAATATTTGAATTAGGGAGGCAAAACACATGAGTCAATCATCGAATGTGACGGAATGTCCAAAATGTGGAGAAAATGAACTGGGAATTGGGAAACATAGTGGATACGGAACAATGTACCCTCGTGGAAAAATGAGTATAGGTTCAGAAATTCAATATCTTATTTGCACGGGGTGTGGATTTATCATTCACGGCTATGTAAAGAAGCCGGGTAGATTTAAAGGTACAATTTATTGAGTTTTGGTTGTAAATATTGACGAACTGGAGCTTTGCTCAATTAAATTAATGTATCCTTATTTAAAAAATAAAAGTAAGTAGTAAAATTTTCAGTAGTACAGATTGTCTTAATACTATGGATACTCACCTATAATGTGGTAACTGAATATCCTAATGTGGCAACTAACTTAACTAAGGAGGAAGTCCCATAGGATATTACGTTACTGTAGATTCAGGGGTAAAATTATATGTAGAAGATATAAACCCAGGTGGGAATAAGACCATTGTATTTTTACATGGCTGGCCATTAAGTCATGAACAATTTGAGTATCAATTCAATGTCTTACCACAAATGGGATACCGGTGTATCGGTGTTGACTGGAGAGGGTTTGGTAAGTCAGATAGACCGATGAGTGGTTATACTTTTAATAGACTTGCTGATGATATACGCTCATTAGTTGATGCACTTCGACTCAAAGATTTTACGTTATTAGGTCACTCAACTGGCGGTGCAATTGCCATAAGATATGTTTCTCGCCACAATGGATTTGGAGTATCCAAGCTGGTTCTTGTTGATGCGGCAGCTCCAACAGGATTTACTGCTGAAACCGCAAGTGAATTTTTGAAAAAATGCTTAAATGACCGTCCGAAAATGATGCAGGACGTAACAGATGGCTTTTTCTTTCAGTATCTTACAAAACCATTTTCAGATTGGTTTTTACAAATGGGACTACAAGCAGCTAGCTGGTCAACAGCTGCAATCATTACTACTTTAAGAGATGAAAAGCTCTATGCTGATCTACCTAACATAAATATACCTACTTTAATCATCCATGGCATTCATGACAAAGTAATCCCATTTTCACAAGCTAAAGAGATGAATCAAAAAATAAGAAATTCAAAGCTAGTCCCATTTCAATTTAGCGGGCACGGTCCTTTCTGGGAAGAACGCGATAAATTTAACCAGCTGTTAACTCAGTTTATTTAGTATTGTGCAAAAAGATAGTTTTTGAAAAGAGGTGCAAACTTGTCTCTCTTTTTTGTAATGATAATACTTTAATTTCAATAGCAAATCGTTATATAATAAACCATACAAATATGCTATTGAAGATAGGTGATCGATTGAATACTAACCAAAGAAATAATAAAAAAGAACAACACCTAGAATTTTCTATTGAAAATTTATCTAGAGCAATCTTTGTTATTAATAAACATGCAAAAGCAGCGACAAATCCTAAATTTTTATATGACTTGAAGAAAAAAGCATTAGAGAAAATGATTATAGATGGGAAAGCGGAAAAATTAGGATTACATTTTTCAAGAAACCCAAAACTTTCAAGACAAACATCGACAGTTTTAATTTCCTGTGGAGATTATTTATTTCACCTTCCTCCAACAAAAGAAGATTTCCAAACTTTACCACACCTAGGAGGTTTAGATGAGGAACAAAGAAACCCAAAAACTAACTTTTCTCTGAAACAAGCGAAAACTTTACTTATTGCTTATACAGGTATGAAAGAGCCTCAACCAACAAATCCCTACGCTTCTTCCACAACGAAAAAATATATTTCACCATTTGCTAAACGTTTTGGTGAACGGTAAACACATACATTACTTCGCCTTATGTATTGACCAAAGAAAAATGGACTGTTCCATATGTCTATTTGACATTGGTTCAGACCATTCGTAATAACTATTTATTAACCAGCACGTAAACGAGTTTGTTTCTGCAGGGAAGGTCCTTTTTTACTAGTCCCAAAAGTGACCTTTTTTCTGTTTCCAAAAAGATATAAGACTAAAATAATTACCATTATCGCTGCAGTAAAAGAGAACATCATGCCGTATCCAACTCGACCTGCTAAAATTCCAAGTAGTACTGAACCAATCGCCATACCTGAATCGATAAAAATTAAAAGCATGGAATTGGCAGTTGCCTTTTTTTCAGGTGGAACGAGAGTTAATGCCCAAGCTTGAGAAATCGGATGGATAACTGCAAAAGCGATTCCGAATAATACTCCTGCAACTATAACCATCCACATACTAGCAGCGAAGCCGAGTAAGAGTAAACCTGCTGCTCCGGAACTCGCTGCTGGAATGATTAAAATTCTGTGACCGAATCGATCGAATATTTTACCAGAAAAGGCACGGACAACGACCATTGCAATCCCTTGAGCAATAAAAAATTGAGAAATACTACCGCCTACATTTATTTCTTTCCCAAACGCGCCCATAAAATTAACAGTACCTGCTATGGTCATATAATTGAATGACACCAAAATACAGGGAAGTAGGACACGTTTATCAAACATATACTTATAAAAAGGTTCATTTTTAGTTTCTTGCGGGCTTGCTTCTTCTTTACTAACAGGACTATTTTTAGTAAATAAACTACAAACAAAAGAAAAAGCCATCAGTCCCAGGGTTAGCATTAACATTGACTGAAAGGAATAATTCGAAAGATAAGAAATTGCGATTAAAGGTCCAATTGTCGTTCCAACGCTCGTTGACATAGCGAAAAACACAATTCCTTCACCCAGTCGAGATTTAGGAACAATATTACTAGACATGGTAAAGACTAATGTTGTAAGCATACAAAAGCCAATTCCTTGGAGTGCGCGGATGAATATTAAAAACCAAATAGCATCACTTAAAAAGGTAAGACCTATAGTACCTATAAAATAAATCATGGAAATTATAAGGAGCAATTTCATATTAACTTTTTGAATAATGACGCTAGCAAAGAAGCGAGTAATCAGAGATGCTGTCATTAAGGTCGTGGTCATGATGCCAGCAATCGTAGGATTATCACTAATAGATGAAACAAAAATAGGAAAACCTGCGGTAATCATATAAAAAGAAGCAAACATTACTAAAGATAAAGCAATAATTATGACATATTGGTTTGTCCAAAGTTTTACTTTAATTTTTCCCATTTAAAAGACCGCCTTCCAAGGCTATTTAGTAAAAATTAATGATTAGTAAGTCTAAAGAGTTACTTTTTAAATCATTACAAACTTATTCTTTCCTGATTTTTAAAATATATAAAGTTGTTTTTCGCCATAGATTTTTGTCTAATAATTTTAATTAGTGAAATATTTTACTAGACTAAGCTTTTAACAAATGGTATATTTTTCCCAACATCATCCTAGATTATAGCCTAATATAAATTAGCAGATTAGGGAGTGATATAGGAGGTAAGGAACTTGAAGCAGTCAGTAAAAGAAAGAATTATTGAAACCGCACTCGATTTATTTCAGCAAAAGGGGTACCACGGAGTAACAATCGATGAAATAGTTGAAAAAGCTAAAACCTCAAAAGGAGGTTTTTATCACAATTTTAAGTCGAAGGATTCGTTACTTTACGAAATACACGATATATTTATTTCCCATGTATTAGCAGAAACAAAACAAGTATACGAAAGTTATGATTCTCCAATTTTAAGATTATATAATATGCTTGTTTCATTTACGCATGTTTTTGACGTATACAATAGACATATCACTGTTTTTTATGATGAAAGTGCCTATTTACAAGATGAGTATAAAGACACTATATATCAAAAAAGAAAAGAATATCGTAAACTCATTGAAAGAGTAATTGATGACGGCAAAGAAAGTAAACATTTTCGATCAGAAATTTCGACTAGTATTACAACAATGGCTATCATCGGATTAGTTAACTGGACATATAAATGGTATAAGAGTGAAGGTCCATTATCTATGGAAGAGATTACAGCCTATTTTAATGATATTGTTTTACGTGGGATTGTTACTGAAGTGGGGTTAAACGAAGCCAAAGAGCTACAATTAATTCGTTTAGGGGAAAATAACTAGTTAAAAACTAGTTTTTTTAAAACATATTACAGACCGACTAGTCGGTCTTAAAAGGGGAAAGGGGATTTTTCACAATGAACTTTGATTTAACAAAAGAACAACAAATGGTTCGGGATATGGTTCGTGAATTTGCACAGGCAGAAATTGCACCACATGCTAGGGAGCTAGACGAAAAGCACGCTTTCCGTAAAGAAAGTTTCGATAAAATGGCAGACCTTGGACTGTTTGGTATTCCATTTCCTGAAAAATATGGAGGATCTGATGGCGATACAGTTTCGTATGCACTAGCAGTAGAAGAAATTGGTCGTGCATGTGGTGGAACAGGGTTGTCTTACGCTGCCGCGGTAAGTCTAGGAGCTACACCGTTCTATAATTTCGGTACAGAAGAACAAAAGCAAGAATTTTTAGTTCCAATGGCGCAAGGGAAAACACTTGGCTCATTCGGTTTAACAGAACCTAATGCTGGATCAGACGCAGGAGGCACTAGAACGAAAGCACATTTAGATGGGAACGAATGGGTTATCAATGGGGAGAAATGTTGGATTACCAATGCGAGCTATGCGCGACAAGTTGTTGTAACAGCTGTAACAGGTCAAGACGACCGCGGTAAGAATATCATTACAGCAATCATTGTACCAACTGATACTCCTGGAGTAACGATTCGTTCGGATTATCAAAAAATGGGCGTTCGAGCATCAAATACGTGTGAAATTGTATTGCAGAGTGTACGTGTTCCGAAAGAAAATGTGTTAGGTGATGAGAAGAAAGGATTCGGTCAATTTTTAAATACATTAGATGGTGGACGCATTTCGATTGCTGCACTTTCAGTTGGTATCGCCCAAGCTGCATTTGAAAAAGCGTTAAAATATTCAAAGGAACGAGTACAGTTTGGTCAACAAATATCAAAATTACAAGCTATCCAATTTAAATTAGCAGATATGGCCATGGAAATTGAATTAGCACGAAACATGGTGTTCAAAGCTGCATGGCTTAAGGACAATGGCAAATCATTTAAAAAGGAAGCAGCATATGCGAAACTGTTCGCATCTGAAATGGGCTTTAGAACATGTAATCAGGCGATACAAATACACGGTGGTTACGGCTATATGGCGGAATATGATGTAGAACGCCACCTACGTGATATTAAGTTAATGGAAATTGGTGAAGGGACTTCAGAAATTCAACGAGTAGTTATATCAAGACAACTCGGCTGCTAATACATGAAGGGTGGAATCAACATGTTTTCTAAAGTGTTAATCGCTAATCGTGGTGAAATTGCACGCCGCATTATTCGAACTTGCGACAAACTTGGTATTGATACAGTAGCTGTGTATTCAGAGGCAGATGCTGAAAGTTTACATGTTAAAGAGGCGACAGAAAGCTATTGCATTGGGAAACCTCCCGTTGCACAGAGCTATTTAAATATTGATGCAATTATAGAGGTAGCAAAAAAATCTGGTGCACAAGCAATTCATCCAGGATATGGCTTGTTATCTGAAAACGCGAATTTTGCAAAACGTGTAGAAGATGCAGGTCTTGTATTCATTGGCCCAACATCAGATGTAATCCAAGCAATGGGGAGTAAGATTGAGGCACGCAAAACGATGGAGCTTGCTGGAGTTCCGATTATTCAAGGCGTTAATGATCCAATTGCAAATGTAGATGAAGCAGTTAAAACTTCGGAGGATATCGGATATCCTGTGATGTTAAAAGCATCAGCAGGTGGCGGAGGTATCGGAATGCAACTTGTTGATAGCGAAGATGAACTTCGTAAAGCCTTTGAAGGAAATCAAAAACGGGCACAAAGCTTTTTCGGCGATGGCACGATGTTTATCGAAAAATATATAGACCAGCCACACCATGTGGAAGTGCAAGTATTGGCGGATAAGCACGGAAATGTCGTTCCGGTTTTTGAAAGAGAATGCTCGATACAACGCCGTAATCAAAAAGTAGTAGAAGAAGCTCCGTCACCATTCATATCAGAGGAAACTAGACAAAAAATGCTCAATGCAGCAGTAGATGCAGCAAAGCATATTGGCTACACGAATGCAGGGACAATCGAGTTTTTAGTAGATAGTCAGCAAAACTTTTATTTCTTAGAGATGAACACACGATTACAAGTAGAACACCCTGTGACTGAAGAAATTACAGGTTTGGATTTAGTCGAGCAGCAATTGAAAGTAGCTAATGGTGAAACTTTGGCATTTACTCGAGAAAGTCTAAACCGAAACGGACATTCAATCGAAGTGCGCATTTATGCAGAAAATCCAATAACTTTTTTCCCGTCGCCAGGGAAAATTACACATCTACAATTACCAAAGGGAGATGGAATTCGGCATGAAGTAGCAATTGGATCAGGCAGTGTCGTGACACCGTTCTATGATCCAATGATTGGGAAATTGATAGTGTTTGGGCAGACAAGAAGTGAGGCTTGTGTGAAATTGGCGGATGCTTTAAGAAATTATGTAATTGAGGGGATTCAAACTAATATTCCGATGTTACTTGATATTGTCACGCATCCACAATTTATAGAAGGAGTAACGACAACTAAATTTGTAGAAGAATATTATTTATCAAAATAAAAACATAGGAAGGAGAAAGGGCCCGATAAACTGAAATATACAATATCAAATTGCAAAGGGCCATTTCTTCTACTTATTAAATTCAATGGAGGGGTAATTATGACAATAGTTAAAGCTACTATGGCAGGTACAGTATGGAAAGTGTTAGTTCAAGAAGGGGAGCAAGTTGAAGCTGGTCAAGATGTTGTTATCTTAGAGTCTATGAAAATGGAGATTCCAATTGCAACAGAAGTAGCTGGTACAGTAAAGCGCATTATTGCAGCAGAAGGGGACTTCATCAATAGTGATGATGATTTAGTAGAAATCGAGTAAGGGAGACTTGTATATGGATGTTCCAAAGCGAGTTCAACTAAAGGAAGTAGGCCCACGCGACGGATTACAAAATGAAAATGCCTTTATTCCAACAGCTGAAAAAGTAAAGTTAATCGATTGTTTAAGTGAGACAGGACTCGATTATATCGAAGTGACGAGCTTCGTTCATCCAAAATGGATTCCACAATTAGCCGATGCGGTCGATGTGTTAAAAGCCATTAAACGGAATCCTAATGTAACGTATGCAGCACTTGTCCCGAATGTTAAAGGACTCGAGCGAGCGTTAGAAAGCAATGTAGATGAAGTCAGCATATTTATGTCGGCAAGCGAAGGTCATAACCATGCGAATATAAATAAATCGATTGATGAAACCTTTCCAATTCTCAAGGAAGTTGTTGATGGTGCTTTAGCCGCAGGTAAAACAGTACGTGGCTATATCTCAACAGTGATTGCTTGTCCATATGACGGGTATACAGAGCCAGCACAAGTATTACGAATAGCTGATAAGCTTTTCGAAATGGGGGTTTCTGAAATTTCTTTAGGTGACACGATTGGGATAGGCGTACCAACACAAGTAGATATATTGCTAAAGGAATTGTTGCGATACTTTAAAACGGATCAGCTTTCGATGCATTTCCATGATACAAGAGGAACAGCACTTGCAAATACCGTAGTCAGTTTAATGCATGGTATATCGAAATTTGATAGTGCGATTGGTGGATTAGGTGGTTGTCCGTACGCGAAAGGTGCTTCGGGAAATGTAGCAACTGAGGATTTATTATATATGTTACAAGAAATGAGAATCGATACTGGGGTGCAACTGGATCGCATAACTGATGCAGCACTTTCTGTGGAAGAAGTTATAGGGAGAAAATTATCCTCAAAGCAAGTAATGATTGCACATGGGGGGAAACAATCATGACAAACTTTGTAAATGTAACACTAGAAGATGGAATTGCAATCGTAACGCTCATGAGATCAGAAGCAGCAAATGCACTTTCAATTCAAATGTTACATGAAATTAATGAAGAGTTAGAAAAAATCCAATACGACCGTTCCATTCGAGTTGTTATTGTAACCGGCGATGGAGAAAAGGCGTTTTGCGCGGGAGCAGATTTAAAAGAACGTAAAGGTATGAGTGAAGAACAAGTACGCCAAACCGTTGCATTAATTGGACTTACAGTTAATCACTTTGAATTACTGGCACAGCCAGTTATTGCAGCTATTAATGGTGTCGCTTTTGGTGGTGGGTTGGAATTGGCACTTGCTTGTGATATTAGAATTGCAAGTAGCAATGCTAAAGTTGGCTTAACTGAAACGGCGCTTGGCATTATTCCAGGAGCCGGTGGAACTCAACGTTTACCTCGTTTAATAGGGGTAGGAAAGGCAAAGGAGCTAATTTTTACTGCTCGTCGAATAACAGCTGATGAAGCGTTGGCGTACGGCATAGTGGAGAAGGTTGTTCCTGCTAAAGATTTACTTGAGGAAGCCAAAGCGCTTGCAGCTGAAATGGCGAAAAATGCCCCACTTTCACTTATTCAGGCAAAAGTTGCGATCAATCAAGGGATACAAACAGATATTACGACGGGCTTACAAATTGAATCATTAGCTTATAGCCGTCTGCTTTATACAGAGGACCGTTTAGAAGGACTAAGAGCTTTCCAGGAAAAGCGCTCGCCTTTATATAGAGGTAAATAAAAGGGGGATGGGAAAAATGGCAAATCTTTCAGTTGATAATAAACATCAAAACTATGAAGAAGCTATAAAAAAAGGTGGACACGAAAAATATCACGCAAAAAATAAAGAACAAGGAAAACTGTTCGTTCGCGAACGACTAGAATTACTATTCGATGAAGGTTTACTAGTGGAAGATGGTGCATTTGCGAACATACTTGCTGGAGACCTACCTGCAGATGGCGTTGTAACTGGTATTGGAAAAATTCACGGAAGAACTGTATGTGTAATGGCGAATGATTCAACAGTGAAAGCTGGCTCTTGGGGTGCACATACTGTTGAAAAAATTATTCGCATTCAAGAAACTGCGGAAAAGTTAAGTGTACCTTTACTCTATTTAGTAGATTCAGCAGGTGCACGAATTACTGATCAAATTGAAATGTTCCCAGGGCGCAGAGGCGCTGGGCGAATTTTTTACAATCAAGTAAGATTGTCAGGAAGAATCCCACAAATTTGTTTACTGTTTGGACCATCAGCAGCAGGTGGTGCGTATATCCCTGCATTTTGTGATGTTGTTGTCATGGTAGAGGGGAATGCCTCTATGTATTTAGGCTCGCCACGTATGGCCGAAATGGTAATTGGAGAGAAGGTAGATCTTGAAACGATGGGCGGCGCTAGAATGCATTGCACGGTTTCAGGCTGTGGAGACGTATTAGCAAAATCGGAGGAAGAAGCAATTAGCTATGCACGTCGATACATTAGTTACTTCCCAGCCAACTTTAAAAATAAGCCAAATTTAGAAACCCCAAAAGTACCAGCGTCGTTTGAAAAGACGATTGATGAAATTATACCTAAAAATCAAAACGCAGCATTTAATATGTATGATCTAATCGACCGTATTATCGATGAGGATTCGTTTTGTGAAGTTAAGAAATTATTTGCGCCTGAGATTATCACAGGATTAGCTCGTATTAATGGGCAATCGGTTGGTATTATTGCAAATCAACCTCGTGTAAAGGGTGGAGTGTTATTCCACGATTCAGCTGACAAAGCAGCAAAGTTTATATCACTTTGTGATGCATTCCATATTCCATTAATTTTCTTAGCAGATGTGCCAGGCTTTATGATTGGTACGCAAGTAGAAAAGTTAGGGATCATTCGTCATGGAGCGAAGATGATTTTTGCAATGAGTGAGGCAACTGTTCCAAAAATTACAGTCATTGTGCGCAAAGCATATGGTGCGGGGCTTTATGCGATGGCTGGTCCAGCATTTGAACCCGATGTATGTATTGCGCTGACAGGTGCACAAATTGCAGTAATGGGACCTGAGGCAGCAGTAAATGCCGTTTATGCAAACAAAATTGCAGAAATGCCAAAAGATGAACAAGCAAGTTTTATTGAAAATAAAAGAAATGAATATCGCGAAGAAATTGATATTTACAAACTAGCTTCAGAACTAATAATTGATGAAGTCATCGAACCTAATAAATTAAGAGAAGTGCTAGAAAAGCGAATCGAAGTTTATAAATCTAAAGAATTAGATAGTGTAAATAAAAAACATGGAGTTCGCCCAGTATAATTTTTTCTTTATGTACCAGTCACACAAACTATCTGAACGATTCAGAAAAAGTTTATGTGCCTGGTACTTTTTAAATAACCTCATTTTGAACCATATTATTTACGATTCCTCCTCTTTTCTTTGGAAATATACTTCAGTTACCTCCCATTAAATATAACCTTGACTAGTTAGTCTAACCTTAGAATCACTTGAGTCTTTGTTATTTGTCGATAGCCACTTAAATACGTGATAAAATAAGCACTAGTAATAATTAACGAGATTTCTAGCACAAATCGCATGGAAGGGGCGGGATGCATGGACATTAAAATCAATCATAAAATCATTAAAGAAATATGTGGTACCGTCTCCTATAAAAGAGGCGATTCTTATTACAAAGCAAATAAAGTAAAAATTAACGATTATAGTTCAAATCTATGTACAGCTACTGTCCTTGGAGCAGAAGAATTCCTTGTCACAATCGAAAATGAATCTGGGCATATTCAGGCATCATGCAGCTGTCCTAGTCTTGAGAATTTTAGCAAGAATTGTCAGCATGTTGCGGCTGTTTTACTGGCCATTTTTGAAAAGAAACGGCTAGGGAATCAATCAACAGAAACACTTGATATACACTCGCATGAAAGACCACTGTCAGACGGCATCATGACACTTTTTCAGGACGAACCGATTCGAAAAAGTCGTCATCAGCTTCATTTTGAAAACAGACATGTACTTGACGTTAGGTTTATACTTAAACCTTTCTCAATTGGAAAAGGGCAATGTTTGTTTGGAGTAGAGACATACATAGGACAAACTAAAATCTCACAGATTCGATCATTTCTTCAACACGTAAAGTTAGGAAATTTATGCGCATTAACGTCAACCCTAACCTTTGACCCAAACAAACATTGTTTTAGCAATGAAGTTGACGCTGTTTTCCATCAATTAATTCGAGTAGCTCGTGATGAATTGACTTTTATAAATGCTTTACCGAATGACACATCCAAATTAGTCGGGAATGATGTATTACTTGTACCGCCATCTGTTTGGGGTGGACTTATCCCTTTACTCGAACAAACACCCGACACATTGATTGTGCAAGATGGACAAGCAACCCAACCATTACGTTTAGTTGATGGAGCGCCACCTTTACAATTTTTAGTAGATTCAATTGATGCTGAATTTCGATTGACTATAAGAGGGTTCGAACAAATATTGATTTTTAGTGCTTATAATGCGGTTTTGAGTGATGGCCAAGTTTTTCAGTTAGAAGGACAAGATTGTGAACGTCTAACTGAACTACAGCAAATGCTTATAGCACCAAGTAAGAATTCTATAACAATTCCACATGAACAAATAGACTTATTTTTTAACAAAGTAGTACCTGGATTGAGGAAGATTGGCCAGGTTCAAATATCTGAACAGGTAACAGAGGAAATGAGGAAAACTCCACTGGTCGCTAAGATTTATTTGGATCGCCTACATAATAAACTCCTTGTAGGTTTAGAATTTCATTATGACCATGTAGTTATTCAACCATTAGAACAGTCTGATCAGCCAAAAGGTCCAATGATTATTAGAGATTATAAGAAGGAACTAGAAATCATAAAAATGATGGACGAAAGTGGATTTATGAAAACGGATGGCGGATATTTTATGCAAAATGAAGAATTCGAGTTTGACTTTTTAAATGATGTATTACCAAAGCTCCAATCACTTGCACAGATTTATGCTACCACCGCTGTTCGCAATCGACTAGTCAAAAAAAGTGCATTCCCAAAAATTACCGTAAAGGTTAACAAAGAACGAACAAATTGGTTAGAATTTAAATTTGAGATGGATGGTGTTTCAGATAAACAAGTGAAGGAAATTTTACAAGCACTTGCAATAAAACAGAAATATTATCGTCTACCTAATGACTCTTTACTATCTCTTACAACAAGAGAAATGGAAGAAATTCAAACCTTCCTACAGGCAGGACCGATTCAAGATGACGGGATCGAAACCACTTTTAATATGCCAATTATGGAAAGCTTGAAATTTCTCGAGTTGATAGATGAGAGTGAAGTGTTTACACCAGAGGAATCATTCCAACAGTTTCTTGATCAATTGCTTCATCCAGAGATGTTGGATTTTGAAATACCACAAAGCTTAGAAGGGGTCTTAAGAGACTATCAAATTCAAGGATTTAAATGGTTGAAAGCTCTCGCAACCTACGGATTTGGTGGAGTATTAGCCGATGATATGGGACTTGGGAAAACGGTACAAAGTATAGCCTTTATAGAATCAGAAATAGCAAACATACGGGTTTCTAAGAAGCCGGTTTTGATTGTATGTCCATCCTCCTTAACTTATAACTGGTTGCATGAAATTATGAAATTTGCACCTAACCTTCAATCAATCATAATGGATGGGGAACTAAAAGTTCGAAAAGACCTACAACAATCTATTGTGAATAGTGAAGTATCCGTCCTAATTACATCTTATCCGTTACTACGACAAGATATTGCATGGTATGAAAAACAAACATTTCATACGGTGTTCTTTGATGAAGCGCAGGTCTTTAAAAATCCAACAACTCAAACGGCCCGTGCTGTTAAAAAGATAAAAGCTGATAACCGATTTGCACTGACAGGAACACCAATCGAAAATAGTGAGGTAGAGTTGTGGTCAATTTATCATGTTGTTTTCCCGCAACTTTTCCAAGGATTAGAAGAATACAGTTATCTAACAAGAAAAGCAATTGCGGGTAGAGTTCGTCCATTTTTACTTCGTCGAGTAAAGGAGGATGTGCTTGAGGAGTTACCGGCTAAAAATGAAGAACTAGGTGTATCAGAGCTACTACCTGAACAAAAACAACTGTATGCAGCATTTTTGGCAAAGCTTCGTTTTGATGCATTGAAGCACCTTGATAAAGAAACCTTTAATAAAAATCGAATTCGCATATTAGCAGGCTTGACGAGATTGCGACAAATTTGTTGTCATCCTTCTTTGTTTGTCGATGGCTATAAGGGAAGCTCTGCAAAATTTGAGCAGCTACTCCAAATACTTGAGGAATCCAGACTTTCTGGAAGAAGAGTGTTGATTTTCTCACAGTTTACAAAAATGATAGAACTAATTGGTCGCGAAATTACTATCCGCAACCAGTCGTATTTTTACCTTGACGGTCAAACACCTTCAGAAGAACGAGTGGAACTATGTAATCGATTTAATGCCGGTGAGCGTGATGTGTTTTTAATCTCATTAAAAGCAGGAGGAACAGGGTTAAATTTAACGGGTGCAGATACAGTTATACTATATGATTTGTGGTGGAATCCAGCTGTAGAGGAACAAGCGACAAGCCGTGCGCACCGAATGGGCCAGAAAAATACTGTACAGGTCATTAAACTTGTAGCCCGTGGTACGATTGAAGAAAAAATGAATGAGCTACAAGAAAAAAAGAAAAATCTCATATCAGACATTCTCGAATTTGAAGATAAAACGTCAACAACTCTAACGGAAGAAGATATACGGGAGATTTTAATGATTTAATTGTTTGTGTTCCTGACAACGTTTTACACAAACAAACATTAATAACGTAATAAGTTAAAATGGACAATTAGAATCTAAAAGAGAGCATTAACCGAGAGGTTAATGCTCTCAGATTGTCGACAAAAGGTCATCAAAATGCTTTTCATTTTGATGACC
>NZ_JPVN01000023.1 GCF_000772945.1 Ureibacillus manganicus DSM 26584 | reverse complement strand
ATGGTAGTTGGGGGCTTCCCCCTGTGAGAGTAGGACGTCGCTTCGCAATTTGACACCACTAATTGTAGTGGTGTTTTTTTTATACCTAAATATAAAGGAATTGGACATATCGAAAGCAAGGTTCAGCGTTAATCTATTTTACACCGCATAAGAGTAGTTTTTAATACAGTAAATTTGAATATAACAATGTATAATAATAGTATTCTTTTATTATGAAGACTAATGCTTGTTCGTTAAATATGAAGGGATTATTTTAATGATAAACATATTATTACTTAGACCATCGTTAAAATTTATTGACTGCAATTAAGAAAAATTACTATTGTAAATAAAATGAATTTAAGAATTTTAACTAGTAAATAATAATTTTTAAAATAAAATAATTTAACATTACTCACTATAAATAAATATTTTTTTGTAATTTTAAAATATATTGTAAAAATAAATCTAGTTTCAATTAAATTATCTAAAAATAATATTAATTATTCGAATTTTTTAAACTATTAATCTTAAGATAATATTGATTTTGTCTATTAATTGAACTATCATAAAATTAACAATTCAAGTTTGAGAATTGTTAGAATTGTAGGATATCAGGGGGATGAAATATGAGAAAGTCGTTATTAGTATTTTTTGTTGCATTATTTGCACTAGTATTAGCTGCATGTGGTTCTAACAATGAATCGGGAACTTCAAATGAATCAGGGAAAACAGTATACAAAGTAGGAATTGATACTACTTACCCACCATTTGAATATGAAGTTGATGGGAAATATGTAGGGATCGATGTTGATTTAATAAATGCAATCGCAGAAGACCAAGGTTTTGAAGTACAATTAGAGGCTATGGACTTCAAAGGAATTATTCCAGCATTACAAGCAGGGCAATTAGACATTTCAATGGGTGGTATGAGTATTACTGAAGACCGAAAAAAAGTAGTAGATTTTACAGACCCATATTTTGATGCAGGTGTTTCTCTTGTAGTAAGTAAAGACAATTCAGAAATTAAATCAGTAGAAGATTTAAAAGGTAAAAAAGTAGCTGTTAAAAAAGGTACAGTAGGAGCAAATTACGCTGATTCAATCGTAAATGATATTGGTTTTGAGATTATTCAATTTGATGATAGTCCATCAATGTTCTTAGAAGTTCAAAATGGAAATGCAGTAGCTTTGTTTGAGGATTACCCAGTAATTTCATATGCAATCGCTCAGCAAGATTTAGGATTACAAGTTGTTGGAGATCGATTAAATGATGATCAGTATGGTATTGGAGTATTAAAAGGTAAAAACCAAGAAGTTTTAGCGAAAATTAATCAAGGCTTAAAGAATTTAAAAGAAAATGGAAAATATCAAGAAATTATAGATAAATATTTAGCAGATTAAAAAATAGCACGCTTAATGCGTGCTACTTTTTTCAAATAAGGAGTGATTTTCTAGTGGAAGCAGCAATTAATGCATTACCCTACTTAATGCAGGGATTAGTTACAACGTTGTATATATTTGGCGTAGCAATAATAATTGGTTTTATCATTGGTCTTGTTGTTGCATTAATGAGATTAACACATATTAAACCCTTACAATGGATTGCAAAGATTTATGTAAATATTATCCGTGGTACTCCATTGCTAGTTCAAATCTTTTTCATATACTTTGGATTAAACTCATTATCATTTATGAGTTTAGACAGAGAAGTAGCAGGGATTATAACAATAGCTTTAAATGCTGGGGCATATCTATCAGAAAATATTCGTGCTGGTATTCAGTCAATCGATAAAGGGCAAACAGAAGCATCCCGCTCATTAGGATTTTCAGGCGTCCAAACAATGCGTTTTATTATCCTCCCACAAGCCTTAAGAAGAATGTTACCTACATTTACAAATCAGGCAATAATAACATTGAAAGATACTTCATTGTTATCAGTAATAGGTATAGCGGACTTAACTCAACGCGGTGAAGTTCAAGCATCGGCAACATTTGAATCTTTTGCAATGTGGACGACTGTAGGGATAATTTATTTCATCGTTATCTACATATTAACACTGCTTAGTAACTTCATTGAAAGGAGATTTAAATTACGATGAGTATTGTTCAAGTAAAAAATTTAAAGAAACATTATGGACAAATGGAAGTATTGAAAGATATTTCAGTCGAAATTGCTGAAAAAGAAGTAGTCTGTGTAATCGGGCCATCTGGATCAGGTAAAAGTACATTTCTACGATGCTTAAATCGCTTAGAAGAAATTACTTCGGGTACTATATTAGTCAATGGCCATGAAATGACTGATAACAATTCAGATATTAATAAATTCCGTCAAGAAGTGGGGATGGTATTTCAACAATTTAATTTATTCCCACATAAAACTGTCCTACAAAACGTAATATTAGCTCCCATCAAACTAAAAGGTAAGTCGAAAAGTGAAGCTGAAACTTTAGGGATGACTTTACTTGAAAAAGTTGGACTTAAGGAAAAGGCAAATTCATATCCAAGTGAGCTATCAGGGGGTCAACAACAACGCGTTGCCATTGCAAGAGCGTTGGCAATGGAGCCTAAAATAATGTTGTTTGATGAGCCTACATCTGCATTAGACCCAGAGATGGTAGGGGATGTATTAAATGTAATGAAAGAACTTGCAAATGAAGGTATGACTATGGTTATCGTAACACATGAAATGGGCTTTGCTCGTGATGTTTGTGACCGAGTAATCTTTATGGATGGTGGCTATATCGTTGAAGAAGGCGATCCAAAAGATGTGTTTACAAATCCAAAACATGAACGTACACGTAGTTTCTTAAGCAAAGTATTATCTTCTTAGGGGGATTCATTAATGGAGTTGTCAAAGATAAGATTCATCTGACAACTCCTACATTTATACTTAATTAAGCCTAATTTTGTATGATAATAACAAAGATAATCTTGTATTATGAAACTACCATTGTTATAATATAAAAAAATGACATTTAGGTCCCGTGGTGTAGCGGTTAACATGCCTGCCTGTCACGCAGGAGATCGCCGGTTCGATCCCGGTCGGGACCGCCATTTATTAAATTATCCCTTTAACAAAGTTCGTCCTTGTTAAAGGTTTTTTTATTTTAAGGAATTATTAGACAACTTCAAATTATCACTCATGTTGGCGATCGATAATTAATATATATATTACTATTGCAAAAAAATACATGAGGAGAAATAGGTTTGAAATCAAAAAAATTACAACAAAAGATGCATGTTCTATGTTTTATCGTTGTTGTTAATCTTATTTTGATGATTTCCCATTACACATACGAAATAAATAAATTTTATATCATTGAAGAAAATAACTCTTTTAGATGGCAAAAGTTTATGAATGAAAGTGAATTTGAACAACTTCGACAAGGTATGACATATTTTGATGTGGTCAAGATTGCAAAAGGTAGAGGCGAACAACTCACGGAGCAATCATTTGTTTGGCAAGATGAGCAAAGCTTAAAGCGAAGTTATATCCTTACATTTACTAATGATCTTTTAGTTGGAAAATATATTTACATTAAACATCACCCAAATTAAAATAAACTAACCTTAAAGATTAAAGCTGACTTTAACTTTAGAAAGTCAGCTTTTTCGATTTGTTTCAGGTAATTCTTTTTGAACATATTGCTTTCATTGGGTAAACTAAAGATAATGTATTTTTTGAGAGGATAATAATATGAAATATGAAATAAATGTTGATTCAATTGAAGAAACAAATCTTCTAGCACATAAACTTGCAAACTTGTTAGAAGCACAGGATACCATTACTCTTGAGGGAGATTTAGGTGCTGGGAAAACTACATTTACACAAGCACTTGCTAAAGGACTGGGGATAAATAGAACAGTTAACAGCCCCACGTTTACAATAATGAAACAATATAATGGACGATTGCCACTTAATCATTTAGATGTATACCGTCTTTCAGATAGTGAGGAAGATTTAGGTTGGAATGAAATTTTTTACGGTGAAGGCGTATCGGTTGTCGAATGGGCGCATTTAATAGAGGACTCTTTACCTCAAGAAAGATTAGCAATTGAAATAAAACGAATAGATGAAAACGGCAGAAAATTCATACTAAAACCAATTGGAAGTAGATATGAAGAATTGTGTAAGGAGTTATTAAAATGATCTGGCTAGGAATTGACACGTCTAACACTCCACTTTCAGTAGCTATTACAAAGAATGGTCAAACTTTAGTGGAAATCGTACAAAATGTAAAATTAACTCATTCTGTTACAGCTATGCCAGTAATAGAAGAACTACTTGCAAAAGTAAATATGAAACCAAATGATATTGATGCAATTGCTGTTTCAGAAGGTCCTGGTTCTTATACAGGTATACGTATTGGTGTGACGATTGCAAAAACACTTGCTTGGACATTAAATAAACCACTTGTTGGTGTTTCAAGTTTAAAAGTAATTGCATCAAATGCAAATTTGTTTAATGGTTTAGTATGTTCATTATTTGATGCAAGAAGACAAAATGTTTACGCAGGTGTCTATAGAGGAATACATATGGAGCCAGTAATCGAAGATCATCACTGTACCATTGTAGACTTATTAACAAACTTAAAAGAGCTTAAAGAACCTGTCTTGTTTGTAGGACAAGATGTTACTATTTTTGAGGAAGTAATTAAAGAACACTTAGGAGAAAAGGCACTATTTGCACCTAAAACACTTCAGTTACCAAGAGCTACTAAACTTATTGAATTAGCAGCTGAAAAGCCGTTTCAATCTATGGATGAGGTCCAAGCCTTTGTTCCAAAGTACCATCGTCTGGCACAGGCCGAAGCTGAATGGATGAAGGAACAGAAAAAGGAGTAGAATTATGGTTCTTTATCGGAAAATGACTGAAACGGATGTAAATGCAGTTCATGCAATAGAAGTTGCTTCCTTCCCAACACCATGGACCTTGGATTCTTTCTACTATGAAATGACTGAAAACAATTTTGCGCATTACATTATAGCTGAAGATGATTTAGGGAATATTGTCGGATTTTGTGGTATGTGGTTAGTAATTGACTCAGCACAGATTACAAATGTAGCGGTTTCTGAGTCTGTTCGCGGTCTTGGAATCGGAGAAGGATTAATGAGAGAAGCCATTCGAATTGCAAAAGAACAATATAATATAGAAGTAATGAGTCTAGAAGTTAGAGTATCAAATATTGTAGCCCAAAATTTATATCGTAAGTTAGGATTTAATGATGGTGGCATAAGAAAAGGATACTATACAGATAATCAAGAAGATGCTCTTGTAATGTGGGTGAACTTATAATGGAAAATCAAAATTTAATATTAGCTATAGAGACGAGTTGTGATGAGACTGCAGCTGCCGTTATTAGAAATGGTAATGAAATAGTTTCAAATGTCGTGTCATCACAAATTGCAAGTCAAACACGTTTTGGCGGGGTAGTTCCAGAAATTGCTTCACGACATCACGTAGAAAAAATTACATTAGTTATAGAAAAGGCATTAAAAGATGCAAACTTAGATCCTGAAGAACTGGATGCTGTTGCAGTTACTGAGGGGCCAGGGCTCGTAGGTGCATTATTAATCGGCATTAATGCAGCAAAAGCCTTTGCCTTTGCACATGGGTTACCAATCATAGGTGTCCATCATATTGCAGGGCATATATATGCAAACGCTCTTGTACAATCAATGGAGTTTCCTTTACTTGCTCTTGTTGTCTCTGGCGGTCATACTGAACTTGTCTTAATGAAAGAACATGGGCATTTTGAAGTAATCGGTGAAACACGAGATGATGCAGCAGGGGAAGCATACGATAAAGTAGCAAGAGTTTTAAATTTGCCATATCCGGGTGGACCACATATAGATCGCCTTGCACATGAAGCAAGCGAAGGTGTAGTATTTCCACGGGCGTGGCTTGAAGACTCATATGATTTCAGCTTTAGTGGATTAAAATCAGCAGTTATTAACTTTAAACATAATATGGAACAGCGTGGGGAGAAAATCATACCGGAACAGGTCGCAAAAGGTTTTCAAGATAGTGTCGTAGAAGTGTTAACAACAAAAACAGTACGTGCAGCGAAAGAATTTCAAGTAAAACAAGTGATTGCAGCTGGTGGTGTATCTGCTAATAAAGGATTACGTACAAGTCTTGAGCAAGCATTTGCAAAAGAAGAAATACCTTTTTACGTACCTCCATTAAACTTATGTACAGATAATGCAGCTATGATTGGTGCCGCTGCTGCATCTATGTATAATGCTTCTGTTCGTGGCAATTTATCGATGAATGGAAATCCTGGTATGGAATTAAAAAGTTGGTCAAAAGAATAATATGCATAAAAAGAGGGCTATGAAAGTGAACATAGCGCTTTTTTTTTATATAAAAAATTATTTTCAACAATAATTAGATTAATATTAACAAAAAATACGTTTTTTTAAGTATTATCTTTTGTAAAACTTTTCTGAAAAATTATCCACAGGTTCTCCTATGAATAATTAAAAAGTCAATGCGAACATCCGTACTTATGCACAAAATGTGGATAACTTGTGCATAACCTGTGGTAAAACTAGATGTTGTGGTGATTTTTACACATAACGGTGTGGAGAACTTAAAAAATAAATGTGGACAATGTGGAAAACTCTGTTGATATCTTGATATTACTAGGTTTTTGATGTGAATAAAAATGTGGAAGAATTTTTGCGAAATTTGTCTATTGACCAAGATATATGTATTTTACTGACGAATAATAAAAAGTCCCTGTAAAAGTTAAATATGAGTCTAACTTTTACAGGGGCAGTTAAAAATTCAAGGATAACTTCTTATGAACCAATATCCTCTAGTTCTTCATTCAACTCAAGCCATTCTAATTCTGAATGTTCGTAGTTGGATTTTAAATTTTCAAGATTCGATTGGAGTTGCATAACCATTACATGATCTTGAAAAATATCAGGATTACAAAGATCTTCTTCAATTTGTTTAATTTGCTTGTCTAAATCAGCCATATCCTTTTCTATTTGTTCGACTAAGCGACGAATTTGGCGCTCTCGCTTTTTTTCTTCTTTATCAATCTGGGTTGTTATATTTTTTACTGAAGTAGCTTCAACTGAGTTATTTGCTGCAGCTTTCATTTGAGCCAATTCTTCAAGTTCCTGCTTCTTCTCTAAGAAGTAATCATAATCTCCTAAGTATTCAAACGCACCGTCTGAAGAAAGTTCAATTACCTTCGTGGCAATTCGATTAATAAAATATCGGTCATGGGATACAAATAGTAATGTACCAGGATAGTCTATTAAGGCATTCTCTAATACTTCCTTACTATCTAAATCTAGATGATTGGTCGGTTCATCTAGAACTAATAAATTCCCTTTTTGCATCATTAACTTAGCTAAAGCTAGACGTGCCTTTTCCCCACCAGATAATGAATGGACAGGTTTTGCAACATCATCTCCACTAAATAAAAAGCGCCCAAGAATTGTGCGGATATCTTTTTCATTCATTAGTGGCCATTCATCCCACAATTCTTTTAACACAGGTTTGTTTCCAGTAAGTTTGGCTTGTTCTTGGTCATAATAACTAATTTGTACGTTTGTTCCGTAACGAATGTCACCTTCTCGAATGGGTAAGTCTTTAACAATTGTTTTTAAAAGTGTTGATTTTCCGACACCATTCGGGCCAACTAAAGCAATCCGATCTTCACGATAAACTCTCATTGAAATATTCTTTGATATTATTGTTTGTTCATCATAACCTATTGCTAGATGATCGATAGAAAGTACGTCATTTCCACTTTGCTTTTCAATGGTAAATCCAAAATTAGCCGAACGCTCATCGCCGTCTGGTGAATTCATCCATTCAGTACGTTCTAACATCTTACGCCTGCTTTGTGCCATTTTTGTTGTAGATGCGCGAGCAATGTTCTTTTGAATAAATGCCTCTAGTTTTGCCTTTTCACTCTGTTCGCGTTCATAAGTTTTCAAATTACGCTCATAATTTTTTGCTTTTTCATCAAGATAAGCACTATAGTTTCCTACAAATCGTGTTACATGGGTTCTCGATACTTCATAAACAATGGTAACAAGTTGGTCTAAAAAATATCGGTCATGAGAAACAATTAATATTGCACCTTCATAACTCTTTAAATAATTTTCTAACCAGGTTAAAGTTTCTATATCTAAATGGTTCGTTGGCTCGTCAAGTATTAATAAATCAGGTTTACTAAGTAATAATTTAGCAAGAGCTAATCTAGTTCTTTGACCTCCAGATAAGGAAGAAATAGGCTTAATGTAATCTTCAGGGTAAAATTGCATTCCATGTAAGACAGATCGCGTATCCGCTTCATATTGGTAGCCACCTGCATCTTTAAAACCATGTTGCAGTTGATCATAATCACTCATTATTCGCTGATAAGTGTCATTATTTTCATAAACAGAAGGATCCGCCATCTTTGCTTCAAGAGCGCGAAGGTTCTGTTCCTGACTTCTTAAATCCGAAAAAATGGTCATCATTTCATCCCAAATAGATAAGGTAGAGTTCAATCCAGCGTGTTGCTCTAAATAGCCTAATTGAACATCTTTTGGGATGATAATATCCCCAGAATCGTACGACATTTGACCAGCTATTATTTTCAGTAATGTAGATTTTCCTGCACCATTTCGACCGACTAGCGCAACACGATCGCGATGTTGCACTTCGAGTTTAATGCCGCTTAAAATTTCATCCGTTCCAAAGGATTTGTTTAATTGATTTACTTGTAAAACAATCATTGTTACACCTCAGTTCACTACCAATAGTGTAATGGATTGTTAAGGATTCTTGCAATGTGAAAGCTTTACCTATTACAATATGTTTAGTAATATTGAATGGATTTCTTTCTCTTAATAATAGAATTGAATCCATTGATACTAAATTTATAGTATAGCAATCGGCGAATTTACATAATTTGAATAGTAAATATTGCAGAGAACATTACATAAAAAAGGACTTTGACAGCCCAATTTCGTTTAGTCGAAATTGAATGGGGGATAGTAAGTGAAACATGAACTAAAAATTCCACAAGCAACAACTAAAAGATTGCCATTGTATTATCGTTTTCTTCAAAATCTGGCAAATGAAGGGAAACGTCGAATTTCGTCACAAGAATTAAGTGAAGCTATGAAAATCGATTCTGCAACAATTCGACGGGATTTTTCATATTTTGGAGCACTAGGGAAAAAGGGGTACGGGTACGATGTTTTGTATTTGCTGGATTTTTTCAGACAAACATTAGATCAAGATGAGGGCGCTAATGTTGCTTTAATTGGTGTCGGGAATTTAGGAAATGCTTTTTTAAAATATAACTTCCAAAAGAACCATAATACACGAATTGTTGTAGCATTTGACTCAAAAGCGCCAATGGAAGGACATGAGGTTAATGGAATTCCTGTATTTCATCCAGACCGATTAGAAGAAATGTACGTTAAATATAATGCAGAAATGGCGATACTAACTGTGTCCTCTCGTTCAGCACAAGAAGTTACTAATAGACTTGCCAATATCGATGCAAAAGGAATACTAAACTTCACGCCTGTCCGTTTGAATGTACCAGAATCTATGAAGGTCATGAATATTGATCTGTCTGTGGAGTTAGAGGCATTAATTTACTTAATACGTAATAGTTAGGACGAAAAGATTTCACATTAATACAATAGCAATACACCTTGATTTGATTTAAAATAGTATAAGAAATAGAGGAGGTTTATAATCATGGTAGAAGTGCATTTAAATGCAGTAACACCGTTTGCCATAATCATTATTGCAATAGTAGCATTATTAATTTTTGGACCAAAAAAATTGCCAGAGTTAGGTAGAGCTGTTGGTACGACACTTCGTGAGTTTAAAAAGGGCACTAAAGGATTAATTGATGATGAAGATGAACCAAAAAAACCTGTGATTGAACATAAAGATACAACAATACAACAAGCTGAAGTAAAAGAACAAAATAACGAAGAAAAAGCTAAGTAGTTAAGGATGTCAGGAATATGAATCCAAAAGAATTAACTGTAATTGAACATATAGAGGAATTAAGAAATCGTCTAATTGTTTGTGCGGTTATCTTTGTATTATCATTATTTGCTGGTTTCTATTTTGCAGAGCCAGTAATTAAATTTATCCAATATAGAAGTCAAGAAGCAGAGCAACTAACTTTAAACGCATTTAATGTCACAGACCCACTAGCTGTTTATTTGCAAGTGACTTTCCTAATCTCACTTGTCATTACATCACCAGTGATTTTGTTTCAATTGTGGGCGTTTATCACACCTGGTTTACATGAATTAGAACGTAAGGCAACATTAAAGTACATTCCTTACGCATTTTTCTTATTTATTACTGGACTAGCATTTGCGTATTTTATCTTATTCCCAAGTGTTCTACAATTTATGATGAATTTGTCGGAAAGACTAGATATTGAACAAACAATAGGGATTAATGAATATTTTTCATTTTTGTTTAAACTGGTTGTACCATTTGGGTTTATATTCCAGTTGCCTGTTGTTACAATTTTTCTAGCTCGATTAGGAATTTTAAATCCAGCATTAATGAGAAAGTTTCGTAAGTATTCATACTTTGTCTTGTTTGTAATTGCTGTTCTCCTTGCACCACCTGATATTGTTTCATACCTAATTATTTCAATACCGTTATTTGTTCTATATGAAATCAGTATTATAATTGCAGGTGTAGGATATAAAAAATTCCTAACAGCTGAGGAACAAAGACAGAAAGAAGAACAGGAAGAAAACCACAGACAACAAGTGGAAGAACTACTTGCTGAACAACGCCGACAAATGGAGAATTTAAGTAACTAAAAAATAAAAGTGTAGATACAAACTTGATTGTATCTACACTTTTTTTACTGTATAAAAACGATGATTGTTTGGATTTCCTTCACCCAATTTTGAATTTCGTCACCATAGATTTGAGCAATGGTTACAAAACCGTTCAGAAGCATATGAGAAATGATCGAAGTTAATAATCGTTTTGTTTTATAGTAAAGGAAGGCAAATATGAAACCTGAAACTGCATAAATAAGGATGTGTGTAAATTCATTGTGAATTGTAGCGAAAACAATGGCGCTAATAAGTCCAGCAATCCAAAAATTTTGTGTTTGAATAATTGATCCAAAAACTACACGGCGAAAGACAAGTTCCTCTAGGATTGGTGCAAATAATACTGTTGATAAGATCATGATAGGAGCAATTTCTGTAACTTTGATGATTGTTTCGGTGTTCTGAGAGCCTAATGTTATTCCTAGTGCCAATTCAATATTAACAGCAACCGTTTGCCCAACTAGCACTAAGAAAAAACCAAGAATCCCCCAACCAATTGATTCCCCTATTGAGGATTTTTCCCCTTTATAAACATTCCAAAAGTTTTTATTACGACTAATAATTATGAAACTAACTATAAATGTTATAGCAAATGCAATGGTAGACCACCATGCTACAAGGACAATACCAGATTCATTTGGTTCTCTATCAATAAATTGAAGGAATATATCACGTACACCTGGAATAAATAATAGAAGCCCAGAAAGTTGACAAACAATATAAAGAATTAAAATATAAAATGCTGTCGCCTGAGTTTTTAATTTATTTGGTTGACTCAATTGTTTACCGCCTCTCTGTTAAAAAACTAATTATGCTGATTAAAAGCTTTTGGAAATAGTTAGAATATAAAAGTATGTGTAAAAACCCCTTTTTATCTTCTTATATTGTAGTTGAAGATAGATATAAATCAAAATTTTTTATGCTTCATACTTGCAAATGGAAAATGAATTCATTATTATAATAATTGTGTTAGCACTCATCAGATGAGAGTGCTAATAAGAAATCTAAAAAATATAAATAATAATATTCTAGGAGGTTGTTTCACTTGTTAAGACCATTAGGTGATCGTATCATTATCGAACTAGTTGAGGTGGAAGAAAAAACTGCATCAGGACTTGTTCTTCCGGATTCAGCAAAAGAAAAACCATCACAAGGTAAAGTTGTAGCAGTAGGAACTGGTCGTGTTCTAGATAACGGCACACGCGTCGAGCTTGAAGTGAAAGAAGGAGACACTATCATCTTCTCAAAATATTCAGGCACAGAAGTGAAATATGAAGGAAACGAATATTTAATTTTACGTGAAAGTGACATTTTAGCAGTTATTGGCTAAGAAACAAAAATTTAAAGCTACTATGCGTTGGTCTAAGCGCATGATTGATACTATTTTGAAAGTTAATTTATATTGGAGGGTAACAAAATGGCAAAAGACATTAAATTCTCAGAAGATGCTCGTTCTTTAATGCTTCAAGGTGTAGATAAATTAGCAAACACTGTTAAAGTAACATTAGGGCCAAAAGGTCGTAACGTTGTTCTAGAGAAAAAATTTGGTTCTCCATTAATTACTAATGATGGTGTAACAATTGCGAAAGAAATCGAATTAGAAAATCCATATGAAAATATGGGTGCAAAATTAGTTGCAGAAGTTGCATCTAAAACAAACGAAATCGCTGGAGACGGTACAACTACAGCAACTGTTTTAGCTCAAGCTATGATTCGTGAAGGTCTTAAAAACGTTACAGCTGGTGCAAATCCAGTTGGAATTCGTAAAGGGATTGATAAAGCGGTAGCTACAGCAATCGAAGAATTAAAATCTATTTCTCGTCCAGTAGAAAACAAGGAAGAAATTGCACAAGTTGCAGCGATTTCTTCATCAGATGAAGAAGTTGGAACATTCATCGCTGACGCTATGGAACGCGTTGGTACTGACGGTGTAATTACAATTGAAGAATCTAAAGGATTCACTACTGAATTAGATGTAGTAGAAGGTATGCAATTCGATCGTGGATATGTATCTCACTACATGGTAACTGATACAGACAAAATGGAAGCTGTATTAGATAACCCATACATCTTAATTACTGACAAAAAAATCACTAGTATCCAAGAAATCTTACCTTTACTTGAACAAGTTGTACAACAAGGTCGTCCATTATTAATTATTGCTGAAGATATCGAAGGTGAAGCGTTAGCGACATTAGTACTTAACAAACTACGTGGTACATTCCAAGTTGTTGCTGTTAAAGCTCCTGGTTTCGGTGACCGTCGTAAAGCAATGCTTGAAGACGTAGCGATTTTAACTGGTGGTCAAGTAATCACTGCAGATCTTGGTTTAGATCTAAAAACTGCAGATGTTACATCACTAGGTAGAGCAGCTAAAGTTGTTGTAAACAAAGACAACACTACAATCGTTGAAGGTTCAGGAAGCAGCGATGCAATTGAAAGCCGTGTAAACCAAATCCGCTCTCAAATTGCTGAAACTACTTCTGAATTTGATAGAGAAAAATTACAAGAGCGCTTAGCGAAATTAGCTGGCGGTGTAGCAGTAATTAAAGTTGGTGCTGCAACAGAAACTGAACTAAAAGAGCGCAAACTTCGTATTGAAGACGCATTAAATTCAACTCGTGCGGCAGTTGAAGAAGGTATCGTATCAGGTGGTGGTACTGCACTTCTTAACATCTACGGCTCTGTAGAAAAAGTATTAAACGAAGTTGAAGGCGACGTTGCAACAGGTGTGAAAATTGTTCTTCGTGCTCTTGAAGAACCAGTTCGTCAAATCGCTAACAACGCAGGTCTTGAAGGATCAATCATCGTTGACCGCTTAAAACGCGAAGAAATCGGTGTAGGCTTTAACGCTGCAACTAGCGAATGGGTAAACATGATCGATGCTGGTATCGTAGACCCTGCTAAAGTAACTCGTTCTGCACTTCAAAATGCTGCATCTGTAGCTGCTTTATTCTTAACAACTGAAGCAGTAGTAGCAGACATTCCAGAACCAGCTGGCCCAGCAATGCCTGACATGGGCGGTATGGGCGGCATGATGTAATAAGCCGTCTGAACCCTTGATATGTATGGGCTTGTATGTAAGGCGAAGGTGAAATGCTAACATTTTGCTAACATAGAGGATATTAACGGAGGCTTCTCAAAAGTTCAATGAACTTTTGAGAGGCTTCTTTTTTTATTTATTTCGTTACGGGTAGATAGTGTTTTTAATAATTTGATCAACTGAATGACCAAAACTATCCATAATTTGTTCAAGTGCTACACAACGCCCTGTCAGAAGCGATGTACGTGTATGTCGAACTGATAGATACTAAAAAAGCAAGTAAGTAAGTAAGTTAATAATAAAGAGTGTAAAGAAATCTTCTTTACACTCAAGAAATTACATGTTTAGTTTTTATTAAAATACTCTAAAAAAGCATTGGAAATTTCAACACCTTGATATGTTAAAAGTGAAATAGAAGTCAACGAGAACATACCAATCATAATAAATCGAATCCACATCATTTTTCATTTCCTCCTCTGAAATAGGTTAGTAGTATCTATTTCAAAGAGTTGATTAAATAATTCGATTGATAAAAAATGGTTGTAAGTAGCATAAGTCTTCTAGTTAACGCAGCAAACAGACTAAAGGAACTAGTAATACTTAAGATAATCAAAACTAAAACTGTTTGTGGAGTAAGGTTAAAATCCTTAAGTTTTCCATTATCATCAATTGGGTAGTCTGGAATTTGGTTATCAACTAGATAGATTTCTTCATCAACTATAGATTGAGGGTAATCGTAAAGAAAATGACAACAAAAGCTATATATTAAAATCAAAGCAATAAGGCTTAAGTATCTATTCAAAAAACGCCACACCCCTTAAAAGAAATTCGTAAAATTATTTATAACATAATTTTAGAAATTAGTATATTAAATACTAATAGTAATTAAGGTTATTATAGGTTATAAAAGGATATATTAGTTAATTATAACAGATAAATATTTATATTTTTCTAAGGCAATCTAGTAAAAAATCCCGTTAAAGATTACCATTCTAATATTTACAGACTTGAAAATTTTGGAGCACATAGTAACAGATAGTACTCACCTTCAACTTACGTTCGGTATGATGTAAATAACTAAGAATTAACTTGCAATCTACCTATATATAATCAAGGATTTATACAGTACTAACAATTGAAGTGAATATTAATATATTAACCAGTGATGAAATATACATAATTAGGCAAGCGAATATCACTTTCAGTAAAAAGTAACATTTTAAATGGCTGGAGCTGTTTCTACACGATGATAATACCAAGTATGTACAATAAAGTAATGCAACATGTAAAGATTAGCTTTGCCGCACTTCTGATAATTTTAATAGTGTTCAATTATGCTTCAAGCACAATATACTCTAGCAATTATTCACCTAGAAAGGTTTACTATGTTTCGATTGATGGAGATAATTCAAATCCTGGAACAAAACAATTACCTTGGCGAACAATTCAAAAAGCATCCAATACGATAGTTGCGGGAGAAACTGTTTTAGTGAGGGGTGGTATATACGAAGAATTTGTTGAAATCAGAAATTCAGGGTCAGCCAAAGATGGATATATTACTTTCCAAGCGTACCCTGGCGAACAGCCGATTTTGGAAGGGAAAAACTTAAAACCTACAAGTGCCAACAACAGTCTGTTATTAATACAAGATGCAAGTTATGTTGTTGTACAAGGTTTCGAAATTCGCGGACTTACAACGTCAAGTTCTAATGATTATATTTCTGGAATGAAAGTGCGTGGTGGCGGATCATATATATCTATTTTAGACAATAACATTCATGGTATAACGAATTATTCGGAAAAGGGCAATGCTCATGGATTATTAGTCTATGGTGATTCAACGATTCCGATAGAAAATATTAAAATTAGTGGTAATGAGGTGCATCATTTAGTTTCAGGGTCAAGCGAATCATTAACATTGGATGGTAATGTAAAAGATTTTGTCGTTGACTATAATACAGTACATGATACCAATAATGTTGGTATTGATATAATTGGTCATTACAATACTTGTTCAGATCCATGTGTAGATCAAGCGCGAAATGGGATTGTAGCACACAATGTTGTTTACAATATTGACACGTCTACTAATCCTGCTTATGGAGCCTTGGGGCATCGTTCTGCAGCTGGTATATATATCGATGGTGGTACCAATATAATTGTAGAAAACAATGAAGTCTTTAATAGTAACTTTGGTGTAGAGTTAGCAAGTGAGAATTACGGGATGGCCACAAGTGATGTTATTTTACGCAATAACTTTTTGCATCATAACCAAGGTGCGGGAATTATTATGGGTGGTTCTAGCGAAGAAAACGGTGGTGCACAGAATAATATCATTATTAATAATACGTTATATATGAATGATTCATTGAATCAAGGATATGGAGAAATTACGCTACAACATTATAATTCAAACAATATTTTTGCTAATAATATAATCTACACAGCCCCTAATAATAGGTTTATTAAGAAAAGTGAGAAGACAGGCAGCAGCAATTTCATAGATTATAATCTTTATTATCGTGAAGGTGGAGTGGATTCTTCAAGTTGGCGCTATGATGGAGAGATATATAGTACTTGGAAAGACTTTAAATATGCGACAGGATATGATCACCATTCTATATTTGCTGATCCTTTATTGGTTGATATCGAAAACAATAGTCCGTATATATCGGATAAATCACCAGCTATTGACCAGGGGACTTTCCAGTATGATCCTACTATGAAGAAAGACTATTATAATCTTCAACGAGTTGTAGGAAAGGGTATTGATATTGGTGCTGCAGAATATAAAAACGGGGTTTTGCCTAGCAAGCCTTTACAAGATAAGCACCCTAGATTAATTCCAGCTGAAGAAACTAAGACGGATTCTAATGTTAATTTGCCATTGGTTGTTATAGATGGGAAAGTGAATGAGTGGAAGAATATCACACCTTCACTAGCAGATGGTGCAAATATAAAATCCGCCAAGTTTACAAATGACTCGGAGAATCTATACATGTTAGTGGAAGGAAGTAATTTAAACAATAAATTACAAGTGTATATTAATGCAGATGGGAATGAACAAACAGGTTATCAATCTTCAAATTGGTCGACAAAAGGAATTGACTATTTACTAGAATCAATCAGATTCTATAGTTACGACGGAGACGGAACGAACTGGGCGTTTAAAGAAATAGTAAATTTACGTAAAATTAATAAGTATACAGGAGATGGAAATATAATAGAAATAGCGATTCCGTTAAATCTATTAAATCTTGTACCTGGACAACAATTAAAGTTAGGTGTTCTATTGAACGATAATAAATTAGATAAGCTCCCTATGAGTGGAGATATGTTCACTTATAAAATTAAATAATGTTTTTCAGTAAACACATCTGGAAGTTATGGTCCTTTATTGATGAAGTTAGATACGTTAACAATGTACTTATTCATGATAAAGGACTTTTTTGCAGTCTACATTTTAGGTATGTTTGCTAGTGAACGAATGTAGAAGAAAAGCTGTAAATAATAACATAAAAAGCTATCATTATTTGTTCGAAAATTGTACAGTATCAGGTAGTATAATATATCTTATTGCTCAATTAAAATGGAAAATGTAAAGTTACAACGATTATTAAGTGCTAAATACCTACATTTCTTTATACAATATATAAAGAAATGTAAAAGTTGAGAGAATACTATAAATTGAATCTAATATGAAACTGGTGATAGGATGAAAGTTTTAATAACTGGAGGATATGGCTTTATTGGATCCCATGTTGCAGATCGGTTTCATCAAGAAGGACATGAAGTGTTCATTATTGATAACTTGAGTACAGGAAGAAAAGAGAATGTTAAATTCAAGCATAAAGGATATATATTATCAGTCGAGGATCCTAAATGTGTAGAGATTTTTAAATCACATCAATTTGATGCAGTTGTTCACCTAGCAGCACAAGTAAGTGTAGCTACTTCGGTATCCAATCCCATAATTGATGCAAAATCAAATGTAGTGGGACTCGTAAATATGTTGAACATTTCTGCAATGCATCGTGTAAAAAGATTTATCTATGCTTCCTCAGCTGCTGTCTATGGATATCAAACTGAATTACCTATTCCTGAAGAAGCGAACTGTAATCCTATTTCACCGTATGGTATTAGTAAAGTTACTGGAGAGCTGTATTGTCAAAAATGGCAGGAACTATATTATTTACCGACTATAATGTTTCGTTTTTCTAATGTTTATGGCCCTCGTCAAAATAGCTTAGGTGAAGCTGGAGTTATTTCAATCTTTATGGATCGTTTTATTTCTCAGCAGCCATATATCGTGTATGGAGATGGTGAGCAGACAAGGGATTTTATTTATGTAGAAGATGTAGCATATGCGATTTACAGAAGTGTAAATAGTTCTCAAACAGGTATTTATAACCTATCTTCTAATGAGCAAATCTCTATCAATCAAATAATTAATATATTAAATGAAATACAAGGAACTAACGAAGTAAAATATACACATAAAAGAACCGGTGATATTGATAATTCTGTGTTGGATAATCGTAAAGTTATGCGTGATTTAGATTGGTCACCATTATATACAATTCAAGAAGGACTACGTAAAACGGCAGAGCATTTCATGGAAAATAGAGTGCGACGCAAAAAAAAAAAGAAAAATGAATCAGTAACCCGTAAAAAAGCACGACAAACATTTCGTAAAGTACAACCATTTGTTGAAAATATCGTTGCTTTTGTGTTAGTCGCTTGGCTGACACTTCATTTTTTAAATAACACATACGGAATTGTTGATGTGAGGTTATTTTATATTACAATCATTGGGATTCTATATGGTAGTCGTCAAGCTGTACTTGCAGTATTTCTATCTTCGGCCTTATTAATATATCAAAAGCTATCTGAAGGTAGAGATATTGTTTCTTTAACATATGACACCAACTTTTTCTTCCAAATTGCGATATACATTTTCGTTGGCTTAGTTGTAGGATATACAATAGAAAGAAAAAATGTCCTAATTAAACAACATGGATTAGAGGTAAATGAACTAAGTGAACGTTATGCTTTTTTAGAAAGTGTCTATACAGAAGTTCGCGAAGTAAAAGACGAGCTCCAATCACGTATATTAAATGCGGGAGATAGTTATGGGAAAATCTATTCAGCGACGAAGGAATTAGAAAGTTTAGAACCAGAACGTGTTTTCGGGTCTGCAGTAAATGTTGTCAAATCAATTCTACAAGCACCTAAAGTAATGATTTATATGGTAAACCCAAATCAGACATATTTACGACTTTTAGCTAGTACCGGATATCATACAAATGATATACCAAAGTCCTTAAAAGTATCAGATCATGAATTCGTTTCTAGTACAATTCAGACAGGAAAGGTATATGCGAACAAAAAATTAGAGCAAGGGGTACCGCTAATGGTTGCGCCACTTTTTCATAATGATAAAGTAACGGCCATTATTGCTATTGACGGATTGCCATTTGAGAATTTCTCGTTATATCATCAAAACTTGTTCCGTATTACGACAGATTTAATAGCTTCTGCACTTAGTAAAGCGTTATCTTACATTGAAGCAACCGAATCCAAGCGATATGTAGAGAATACTATGATTCTCAAACCTGAGGTGTTTAGTGAAATCTTGACTTCAAAAATGCAAACATATGAACAGTATCAAGTTCCTTATTTATTGTTACGTGCGGATATGAAAAACATAGCAAATAGAGATGTGTCTGAGTATTTATCCTCCAAATTGAGAGAAACTGATTATATTGGTTTAGATAGTGAAGGTAGATTGCTGGTTTTATTTTCCAATACGAGCGAGAAAGATAAGCAAAACATTGTTAATCGTTTAGCTCATCCTTTAATTGATTTTTCGGAAGTAACGAAGGAGCAATTAGTATGTATCTAATAATCTACAGTATATATTTACTTGCCTCAATCCTATTAATCTCTTTATTGTATCGAAAATCTTGGCAAGATTGGTTAATGAAAGTAATGATTATTGCTACCTTACCTGGTATTGGGTGGCTATTTCCGATATTTTGGCCAAAGAGCATTATTAGACATAATGTAGAAAATTTAAATGATTATATGACACGTCTTGAAGAAGAACTTAAAGTGAAAAGGAACAGCATTTATCAACGAGTGGAACGTCATGAGGAACTCGACATTATACCCCTTGAAGAAGCACTTTTAGTAAGTGAGTATAAGACTCGCCGTAAAGTAATGATCGATGTTCTAAAGCAAGACGTTGTCAATTATTTAGAAATCTTGCAACACGCAGTGAGCAATGAAGACAAAGAAACCTCCTATTATGCAGTAAGTGCAATTATGGAATTAAAAAGAAAATTGCAACTGGCTTTACAAGAACTTGCGCTAAATTATGAAAAGGATTCGTCAAATTTACAAGTGGTCAGAACATATGCAGAAGTCTTACAATCTTATTTGAAAAGTGGTTTCTTAGATGAACGAACATTATTAAAATATCGTTATACTTATCGCTCTGTGTTAGAAAAGTTGATCGAAATTAAACAAGATCTAGAATGGGCTCATAAAGAAAAAGTAGAAATTGAAATTACTTTAAAGTTATATGATGATGCTAAACAGAGTGCTCTTAAATTTCTCGATACATTTCAATATTGCGAAGATTCTTATTTATGCTTGATGAAAGTCTACTATGAAATGAAATCATATCAGAAAGTTCAAGAAACGTTGAATAGCTTAAAGAAATCACCAATAAAGTTGTCTAATCGTGCTTTAACAATGGTAAGGTTTTGGTCTAAAGGAGCATAAAGATGAAAAAGGGCGTAAAGTTACATCGTAATATTTACATCATATTGCTATTTGTATTACTTCTTGCAGTAGCATCGCAATTTGCGAGGTCGAAGTTTGTATTAGAATTTAGCCATAATGAAAATGTGCATCAACAATATCAGCAAGTGAAACAAAAATATCTAGCTTCGCTTAATGAAGAACCTTCTACTACTACTGCGATTAGTGACCGAAATTATTGTGTTTTGTACGATAGTCGAGATACGTTAAGTGTAGGAATTAAAGATAATTCCCTGCAAGTTTTGGAGTATATGCAACAACCATATACAACAGTTGATTTGGATATCAACGATGTAGATGTAAGTGAGTGTCAGGCAATTCTAATGACATCATCATTGAATAGAGTTGAATCTGAAATACAATCGATTATTGACTATGTCGAAGATGGTGGATACATGTATGTCATGCGTTTAGATAACCCTTCACCTGTATTCAATCAAATATATCGTAAATTAGGTTTTTTAAATTTTTCTTACCTTAAAGGTGAATATGGAATTGAACTTACTTCTAATGTGCTGATTAACCAAAAAGGGATTCAATATGATGGGGATTTCATTTATAACGATGTCTTGATAGGTGAGATAGAAGATTCTGCAGAATTATTAGCAACAACGATTAATCACACCCCGTTAATGTGGAAAAAAACATTTGGAGATGGGGCGTTCCTTGTTTTCAATGGTAGCAGCCTAGATACAAAGGAATCGAGAGGGCTTATTGCTGGTGGAATTAGTATGTTGGAGCCAGATTATATTTACCCAATCTTTAATACGAAATTATTTTATATAGATGATTTTCCAGCACCAATTCCTCAGGGGATTAATGATGTGATTTATAAGGATTATCAAATGGATATTACAACTTTTTTTCAAAATATTTGGTGGCCACAAATGATTAGGGTTGCTAAATTAAATGACATTAAATATACAGCTATGGTCATCCAAACGTACGGTGATGATGTAATAGGGCCTTTTCAATCTCGGGAAGATGAGGAATTGCATAATTTAATCGGATACGGTAGAGAAGTTATTAAAAGTGGTGGTGAGATTGGGATCCACGGATATAATCACCAATCATTGCAAATGGATCCGCAAATAGCCGACTATTTTGACTATAATGAGTGGCAAACTTCGGAGGATATGAAAGAATCAATTCGAACGGTTTTACAATATATTAAACGAGCTTTTCCTAACTATAATGTTATGTCATATGTTCCTCCTTCCAATGTCCTAAGTTCAGAAGGAAGACAAGCGTTAGTAGATACATGGCCAAATTTAGCGGTTATTTCATCTTTATACATGACAGATCCTTTTGAACGTTCATATGTACAAGAATTTCAAATTACATCCGATGGCATTATTGAAATGCCAAGGGTTACTTCTGGTTACTTTGACACGGAATATAATAAATGGCTAGAGGCGAATACAATTACATCAATAGGTGTGTTTTCACACTTTATCCATCCAGATGATTTGTTAGACAAGGAACGAGGTCGTCAGCAAACGTGGGAAAGTTTGTATAAAGATTTTGAAGACTTATTAGAAAGATTGCATAGTACCTATCCATGGTTACGAAGTATTACTTCAACGCAAGCAGCAGTTAGTGTTGCTAACCAGCTTCAAAGTGACATGGATGTTACGAAAGATAAGAATAAACTACAAGTTACTACTACATCAGAATCAGCTGAACAGTACTTTATATTAAGGACAGATAAAAAAATTAAAATGCTGGAGCACTGTATCGTAGAAAAAATTGATAAAGACATATATCTAGTAACAGCATTCAATAAGAACTTTTCTATTGGATTAGGCGGGTGATACGATGAAAATTTGCATAATTGCTGAAGGCTCTTACCCTTATGTTACAGGAGGCGTATCCAGTTGGATCCAAAGTATAATTCAGGGAATGCCCGAGCATGAGTTCGTAATCTATGCAATTGTTGCGGAAAAGAAGCAAAAAGGAAAGTTTAAGTATCAATTACCTGACAATGTTGTAGAAGTCAAAGAAACTTTTCTCGATTCCTATTTAGAGGAAGATAGTAAATGGGGTAGAAATTTTAAACTATCTGAGAAGGAAAAACATAATGTAAAGGCATTACTTGGAGCAGAGGGAGATATCGATTGGGCAGGTTTTATTAAGATGTTGCGAAGTACCCGGTTTCGGAATGTTTCCGACTTTTTAACGAGCCGTGATTTTTTTGATATTTTACAAGAATTATGTGAGGAAAAGTATCCGTTAGTTCCTTTCACTGAAATGTTTTGGACTGTACGCTCAATGATTTTGCCACTTTTTATTACTATACGAGAAGATATTCCTCAGGCAGATCTTTATCATAGTGTATCAACTGGCTATGCAGGAATTATCGGAGCAGTCACGAAGGTGGTTTATCGGAAGCCTTATCTTCTAACTGAACATGGTATTTATTCTCGTGAGCGGGAAGAAGAGATAATAAAGGCAGACTGGGTAAAAGGTTATTTTAAAGATTTGTGGATTCAATATTTTTATCGACTTTCTGCCAGTGCTTATAGTCATTCAGATTGGGTGACAACATTATTTGGACGTAATAAGGAAATTGAAATGGAATTAGGATGCGCGGAGGAAAAAATAGAAATTATTCCAAACGGTGTAAAAGTATTAGAATATAAAGGTTTGCCTACTGAGAAACCAGAATCTTTGTATTATATTGGTGCAATTGTTCGTGTTGTACCTATTAAAGACATTAAGACATTGTTGCAAAGTTTTTCAATCATAAAGCATGAAATACCAAACGCCAAATTTTTTGTAATGGGTCCTTATGAGGAAAACCAGGAGTATTATGAAGAATGTCTGCAGCTAATAGAATTATTGGAGCTTGAGGATGTTGAGTTTACAGGCTCAGTTCAGATAAAAGATTATATTGGAAAGATGGATCTATTAATGTTGACGAGCATTAGTGAAGGTCAGCCATTATCGATACTCGAAGCTATGGCTGCGGGTAAACCAGTTGTTGCAACTGATGTTGGTAGCTGTAGAGAGTTAATAGAAGGATTAGATGATAGGATAGGCGCATCTGGTTTTGTTGTACCAGTTATGCACTATGAAGAGTTAGCACATGCGGCTATTACGCTATATAAAGATGAAAAATTACGCCACGAAATGGGACGCAATGCATATAAACGTGTAGAGATGTTTTATAGACAAGAAGATGTCATAAAAAAATATCGTAATTTATACGACAGAATAGGGGGAGGAAATGATGGCAGGAATAGGATTTGAGCTTAGAAAGTTATTTCGTGAACAGGGGCTAATGAACCATCTGAAGGCGTATGCTTATTCCTCTTTAACGACAGTCGGGCCTATGATTTTGAGCATGATTCTTATTGTTGCAATGCAAAAAGTTACATCTACCGATAACATGAATTATTTGGATTGGCAACTATATATTGCTACAGTATCCTATTGTTTTATTTTTTCTATTGTGTTTACAAGTGGCATTTCCATGGTGCTTACACGTTACTCAGCAGATATGTTGTATGAGAAAAAATACACACGTTTAATGTCCTCATACTATGGATCATTGATTGTTATGTTACCAATTGTGGCGGTAGTAGCACTATTATTTTTGAGTGGAATATCGGCAAATTGGATTTACAAGATAGCAGCATATTTCTTTATTATGATTCTCATTATTGTTTGGATTCAAGGTGTCTTTTTATCAGCATTGAAAGATTATATGCGAATTGTACGAGGGTTTGCTATTGGGACAGTTGTTGCATTGTGTAGCGGGTGGCTTATTTCAAATGTTACAATAATGGACTCTAGTACTTCAGCGTTATTTGGATTAGATATAGGGTTTTTAATTATGGTGATTCTTACCAATTTCCACTTTGAACAAAAATTCCCACAAGCAGAGCAAAAATACTTTTTTGAGTTCTTAAGTTATTTCAAAAAGTATGCATCATTGTTTTTTGCTGGCTGTTTTCTTTATTCAGGAATATATTTACATAACTTTGTTTATTGGTTAGGACCAAATCGTAGTGTAATAGCAGACCAATTTCTTATTATGCCATACTATGATACAGCTGTATTCTATGCATTTATATCTGTATTACCGACATTTGTGACATTTGTTGTTTCTGTAGAAACTGCTTTTTATGAGAAATTCCGCTTATATTATTTGAATATTATACATGGCGGAACAATTCGTGATATCACTACTGCCAAGCAACAAATGCAGAAAACACTTGTGAAAGAAATTAGTGTGCTCATGGAGATTCAATTATTATTTACAATTCTATCGATTGCTTTTGGTATTAAGTTTTTACCGATGATCGGATTTACTATGGAACAATTGGATTTGTTTATCATTTTAACATTAGCGTATTTTTTATTTATTATCTATTTTGTACTAACACATATTTTAATGTATTTTGATGATCGGAAAGGAGTACTAGGAATTAGTTTCATATTTGTTGTTTTAAATATTATTTGTAGCTATTGGATGATGCAATTAGAAAGTGATGGGTTAGGGATGTTTATAGCATCAGGTATTGCATTAGGACTAGTGATAGCTAGATTACTATATATTCTGCGAAATATTGATTATTATACATTTTGTGCTCAGCCCATTACCGTAAAAACTGCTCGCAAAAAGCATAAGCAATTTAGTAAACCCTTTACGACTACTTTTATTCTCCTCATTTCGATATTGCTACTTTCGGCATGTACTGGATTAGAAAACGATTCGCAGAAGGAAGATTTGGATGGTGGAAATAATATCATTAATCGTGCTTTAATGCCTGATGAAGCGACTTCTGTGTTTTCGGAAGATAAAAAGGTTTACGAACGTGATGATGATTCGTCTTTGAAAACTTTGTATATCACCGTTTTACCTAATGAAGACGCAGGTGAACCGTTCGATTGGTACGCACTTAATCGTCAGCCAGAGAAGGCAGATTCAAAAAAATTACCGATACTCGTACAAGAAGGGTATAGCGACGAAAATGGACCGAGTTCAGGGATGTTTGGATACGGTACTACAAATAAAAATGCGACTATTGAACTTCGTGGAAATACTGCTTGGTATTTGCAACAAAAATCGTTTCGAATAAAGTTAAATGAAGAAGCAGGATTATATTTAGACCAGCGAACAATTAATTTAAATAAACATAGCAATGACTTTTCACGGATAAAAAATAAGTTAAGTTTTGATTTAATGGAACAAATTCCAAATATCACGAGTTTGAGAACTCAGTTTATCCATTTATATGTAAAGGATTTATCAACGGGTTTAAAAGATGCACCTTATGAGGATTACGGTTTATTCACCCATGTAGAACAACCGAATAAGATGTTTTTGAAATCACATATGCTTGATCCAAATGCTTATTTATATAAAGTTACTTTTTTTGAATTTAATAGATATGAAGAGAAGATAAAAGAAGAAACGGACCCTAATTTTAACAAGGAGAATTTTGAATCCATATTAGAAATAAAAGGTCGAGAAGAACATGGGAAACTCATCAAAATGCTTGAAGATGTGAATAATTTAAGTTTGCCAATTGAGGAAATAATGAATGAGCATTTTGATGAAGATAATTTTTTAACGTGGGTAGCTATTAATATTTTAATGGATAATATGGATACGGATGCAAATAACTTCTATCTTTATTCACCTATCAATAGCAATAAGTGGTATTTTCTCCCTTGGGACTATGATGGTGGATGGGAGCAACAAAGACGAACTAATAATATACGTTCCTACCAAAATGGGATCAGTAACTTTTGGGGGCAAATTTTAGCTAACCGGTATTTTAGAAAAGAAGGTAATGTAGAGAAATTAAAAGCTAAGGTTGAAGAATTGCATACACAATATATTAATAAGGATACAATTGAAGCGCAATTAAAGAGTTATCAAGAGATTGTCGAGCCTTTTCTATACCGTCAGCCCGATATAAACTTTTTACCAAATAATGTACTCAATTATAATGAGGAATTAAATATCATTCTGCAAACCCCAGAAGAAAGCATAAAACGATTTTATGAGGACATCGAAAAACCAAAGCCATACTACATGGATGAAGTTGAAGATTTAGGGGGGAAATTGAAATTCACATGGGAAATCTCATTTGACTTACAAGATGATGAGCTATTCTATGATTTTACAATTTCGAAGAACTTAGACTTTACAGATATCGTGTATGAACAAAAAGATTTAACAGTAAATTTCATAGAAATTGATAAACTGCCAGCTGGAAAATATTATTGGAAATCTGGTGTAAGAGATCACAAGGGGAATCGACAAGACGCCTTTGATTTTGTACTTGATGAAGAAGATAAAAGTAGAGACGGTATAAGGGAATTTGAGGTGAAGTAGATTGCAGAATCGTGATCAAAAATATAGAACGGAGCAAAAATATTATTTATACCTTCATGATTATTTGACTTTGAGAAATAAAATAGCTACAGTTCTTCCGTTAGACCCTCACTCTGTCAGCCCTGATGGCTACAATATTCGTAGCTTATATTTTGATGATCCGTTAAGAAGTGCATTGCAACTAAAAAATGATGGTATTTTTAGAAGAGAGAAATTCCGAATTCGAATTTACAATGGAAATGACAAGGTTATTAATCTAGAACGAAAGAACAAACGAGGAGATTACGTATACAAAGAATCTGCTTCAATAACGCTTGATGAGTACAAAAAAGTGTTAGAAGGAGATTATAGCTTTTTGTTGCAAAGGAAAGAAAAATTACTACATGAATTTTATATTGCTTTAAACACATATCACTTTCAGCCAAGTGTCATTGTAGATTATTGGCGTGAGGCTTATATACACGAATGGGGTAATGTTCGTATTACGTTTGATAAAAAATTATCAGCGGGTATTAATACGATAGATTTATTTAATCCTCAATTAGTATTGGAAGAAGTACTTCCGACAGAACTAACGATTTTGGAAGTGAAGTTCGATTCCTTTCTGCCGGATCATATTCGCCAAATATTACAGCCTAAGAGTCATATCCGATCCACAATTTCGAAATATGTACTGTGTAAAGAAAGAGCAATTCAACATTTTAAAGAATAAAGTTCGGGTGGTGGAAAAGATATGAGTTTTGAGGATTTTTTTAAGAATAGTGTTTTACAGTTAGAAGCATTTCGCTCAATATCTTATGTGAATATGATTTTCGGTCTACTCTTTGCGTTTTTAATAGGTATGTTTATCTTTTGGGTTTACAAAAAAACATTCCGTGGCGTCGTTTACAGTTATAATTACAATATTTCATTTGTACTAATGACAATGATTACATCGCTAGTTATTATGACGATTAGTACAAATATTATTTTGTCCCTCGGTATGGTTGGAGCACTGAGTATTGTACGTTTTAGAACAGCTGTAAAAGATCCACTTGATATTGTGTATATGTTTTGGGCTCTTTCAGCTGGTATTGCTTGTGGTGCCCGCATATATCCGCTCGCAATAGGGGGCTCTTTAGTGATTGGCGCTGTTGTGGTGCTATTGTCCAGACATAAAATTAGAGAACAATCGTTTTTACTCATTATTCGTCATACTGATGAAGCTGTAGGTTCTTTAAGGTCGGAGCTTAGGAAGCTTAATACAAAATTAAAGTCAAAAACAGTTCGGAAAGGTTATACAGAATTAACTGTAGAAATTACTTTACGTGACGATAATACAAACTTTGTCCATGTTATTAGTGAAATCGATGGAGTCAATGATGTATCTCTTGTGAATTATACTGGAGACTATGCACAGTAATAGATAGATTGCTAGAAACTAATTAATTACATTAAATAATAATAAACACCACATAAAAAATACAACGAAGTAGCACAATTTGCTACTTCGTTTTTATCTACAAAAATTATTTATTTTTTACTTTTCGTCAATTTGGCAATATAGCTCACAAAAATGAGAAGGGTTTAACTTTTCACCAGTTATTTTGCTAATTTTCTCATTCCATTTGTATAAAGCACCTGTCTTGAAATATTGATTTATTAACATATCACCAGTAGCCTTTGTAAAGATATCAGGGGATATAGTGTTCTCAATATAACGTTGCAATTGTGCAGCCATTAGCTCACCAAGTAAGTAGTTTTGATAATATACGGGAGCTAATGTAAAGTGTATTTTTGCAGCCCAGTCAGGTTGGTCAGTTGAATCTGGAGGAGTCACTAATTGAACGCGACTTACAATATCCCACCATAAAGTATTTAAATCTTGATCAGGATTTTCGTACAATTCCTTTTCAAAGTAGACAAATGTAATAATCCATCTACCAGCAATTAACATAGATAACTTTTGGAATTTTTCTAGTTCAGGAGAAAGTTCTTGAATAGTCTCCTCATTGATATTTAAAAACTGGCGCAACCATCTTGGATCTTTGCCCATTTTACCAAACAGCATAGCAATGGCTTCTGTTGTTAAAATATGGCTTGGTGCTCGTAAGATAAATGGAAGCTCCCGGTCAATATATTTAAAATAGGCTGCATGCCCAAATTCGTGTAAGTTTGTCTCCATCCAATAGGAATTTTCTTCAAGATTACAAAGGACTCTTACATCTCCTTCACGGTCCATATCTGTACAGAAAGCAGTAGGATTTTTCTTTTCACGTGGATATAAGTCACTTTTCTCATATAAATCAGAAATTTCAATTCCCATAGATAAGAAAGTATCCGTCGTTTTCTGTAAAATATCTTTACCCTTATAGAATGAATCTAAGTTTGTTTTCTCAGATGGTGGTGCTTCTTGGAAGAATGGATCCACATAATGCCAAGGGCGAATTTCAGAAGGAGTAATCCCAAATTTATCGGCTAATCTTTCATCTAATTCCTTTTTCATTGAACGATAAGCACTATCTGATTGTGTGATTAAATCATTAAAAATTGAAAATACTTCTTGCTGATCCAAATCTTGAAGGGCAAAACTCATTTGGTAATGATTCTCGTATCCTAGCAATCTAGCAGCTTCATTTCGCTTTTTTACAAGCTCTAGAAGATCCTTTTCGACAATCTTTCCAACTTCCTTACTTGCATACCATACTTTTTTACGAAGCTCCTGATCAGTACTGTTGATTAGAACGTTTCGAATCTCATTTGCTGAATATTTCTTGCCTTCTACCTCAGGGATATATGAGTTAAACATAAGATTTAAGTCAGAGGAGCGCTTTGATAAGTCTGCAAGAACTTCCTCCGGTAGTAGATTTCCTTTTATTCTATCTAATATAATCTCTAGTTGTCGTTTCTCAATATCTGTTAAGTTTTCATATTCTAAATAGTTTTTTGTTTCCTCATAGGTTTCCTTTTTAGAGAATAATAAGCTAAGTTTCGTTCTTGCCTCACTTTGTTTAGCTGCCCATTTTGGGTCACCTGTAGTTTGTGCCATCCAACTAGCTTCTGCGCCATCTCTCATCAATAGTTGTATTTGATCATTAAACTTTTGTAAAAAAGTTTGTACGTTTTTACTCATACTTGGCCCATCCTTTCACTCGTTTATCTGTCCTGTCCATAACGATTAGTGTGAATTGTGTGTATTTTCAGTTATGGAATTAATACCCATTATATACTAAATGATAGTAAGAAAAAAATATGTCACTTCAGTAGAAAAGAAACTAATTGTTCTAATGAACTCACCTACTCAATTTGTTTAAAATATCTAATTGAGTTGACCATTGTAACTTTTAATTTTTAAAAAAGTGTATGGAATATAATGTAACTTTTGTATAGTTTGTTGTCCAATGTTAATAAATTTGGAATTTTCATTGTTTTCGATTAACAATGGGTGCAGCATTTTATTGGCTATTTGGTCTAACGACTTCAACATAGAAAAATTATACAATTTAATTTAAAGAATTGAATTTGTTTAGAATAAACAAACATTCAATCTACTCGACTTTTAAAATCTACTAATTGGAGGTTTCAAATGGAAAAGGAAAAAAGTGCTAAAAAGAAGTTTCAACTTCCGCATATTTATGTCATCTTATTTATTTTCAGTGCTCTAGCGGCAATTTCTACTTACTTTATTTCAGCAGGTCAGTTTGAGCGTGTGCCAGGTCCTGACGGAAGAACAGCAATTGATCCTAACTCATATTCACAAGTGGAAGCTGCGCCAATTGGTATAGCCGATTTCCTTACTGTTATTCCGCGGGGACTAATAGATGCTGGGGAAATTGTATTTTTCACCTTTATAATTGGCGGTATGTTTATGGTGCTGAAAACAACTGGAATTATTGAAGTGGTTGTGGACAGGCTTGCAAACCGTTTTGCGAAAAATAGCATTTTGCTGATTCCGATTTTAACAACAGTATTTGGGGTTGGGGCAACATTAATTGGAACTCCTGAACTATCACTAGTTTATATTCCTGTAATTATGCCATTAATCATTGCCTTAGGGTATGATTCCATTGTAGCTGCAGCTATTGCTCTTGTTGGTACAGTTGTAGGGTTTACCACGGGAGTTTTAAACCCAATTAACGTAGGATTATCGCAAAAAATTGTAGGAATACCGGTATTTTCTGGATTGCCATTGCGTTTAATTCTATTTATTGTCTGTATATCAGTGGGAATTTATTTCATCATGAGATATGCAAAAAAAGTACAGCAGAATCCTATAAAAAGCTATGTTTATGAAGATGACCAAGAAAAAAGGGGACTTTACAAGCAAAAAGATAAAATTGAAGCGAAAAGCATGAACACAAGACAAAAATACGCTTCCGTTGCTGCACTCATCTTCCTCGGAATATTAGTATATGGTGTGCTTAATCTCGGTTGGTTCATGGTAGAAATGGCAGGTCTGTTTATCTTTATGGGAATCGTAGTCGGACTTATTGCCGGACTTAACGCTACCCAGATTTCTAACGCTTTTACGGAAGGATTCCGTGAGGTTCTTATGGGAGCCATTATTATTGGTCTTGCCCGATCTGTTGCTGTTGTACTAGAAGATGGACAAATTATGGATACAATCGTATACAGCCTCGGTTCATTGGTTGGTGAGATGCCATCTATCCTCGGTGCAGTAGGTATGTATCTAGTACAGCTGGCTATAAACTTTATTATACCGTCGGGAAGTGGACAGGCCTTAGTTACGATGCCGATCATGGGGCCACTTTCAGACATTATTGGTGTTACAAGACAGACAGCTGTACTTGCGTTCCAGTTCGGGGACGGCTTTGCTCATATTCTATTCCCGACTTCTGGTTACTTTATGGCTGCACTCGTTATTGCAGGCGTATCTTGGCAAAAGTGGATTCGTTTCTATATGCCCCTATTCCTAGTATTCTCGGCAATAGGGATTGTCACACTAGTGATCGCCCAGATGATTCAATATACAGGCTGATCACATTTAGTAATAAAAAATGGCTCTGAACTTGGCATTTGTTGCCCGACATTGGGGAGGAAGTACTATCTAAAGGCTTTCATCAGTTAAACTAAACTGTTGAAAGTCTTTTTTAATAGATTAAGAGAATTTACTTGTGTGGGCCTTTTCTATGAAATATGTTGATAGATTAGATATAATTGAATTGTATGACATTTTTAAAGTTTTAGATTTTTTTAGTGATAATCTAGAACGAAATAGAAAGGTGGAAATAAAATGAGTACGCTAGTAGCACAAGAAAGAAAAGACTTATCAAATTCTTCTTTGAAAAAAATGAGAAGTGAAGGAGAAATCCCAGCAGTTGTTTATGGAAGAAAAGTAAACACTAAATCAATTTCGATTAAAACTTCAGATTTAAATCGTGTCATTAAAGAAGTAGGTAGAAATGGTATTATCTCTTTAAATCTCGATGGAAATTCTAAAAATGTAATTTTAAGAGATTATCAAAGTAAAGCTTTAACTGGGGATGTACTTCATGTAGATTTTCTTCAAGTAGATGAACACACTGAAATCGATACAAAAGTTAGTGTAATTCTAAAAGGAACATCGGTTGGTGAGAAAGCAGGAGGGGTTACTAAACAATTCCTTCATGAATTGAATATTACGGCAAAAGCAAATAATTTGCCAGATAGTATTGAAATTGACATCACTGATTTTGAAATCGGTCATACTGTTCGAGTATCAGATCTTAAAGAAAAATACAGTAACTTCACAATCAATCATGAGGATGAAGAAGCAATTGTATCGGTTGACTATGTGAAACAAGTAGAAGAGGAAGAAACTACTGAGGTAGAAGCTTAATCTAATACTCGCAACACACAGTACATTTCGCTATTGCTCTGCCAAGCTTAGCGAAATCCAGTTAAACAGTACTATTATTATTTAACCGTTTGAATTATAAAGTAAATAGGAAATCTATGTCAATACAATTTGAAAAATAATAAAATAAACAAAGTCTATAGTAGAAGGCGCTTGTACTATAGACTTTTATTATATTTGGAATCCTAAAGTAACTAAATACTTTAGCTGCTTTAAAATCTTTAATTATTGTTTGGAACCGGAAAATAGTGAAAAGTCGACCACCTTCCATTAAAGATGAAAAGTGATCGACTTTTTAAATATTAAATATTATAGGAAAGAGCTTCAAGAGATTTTCAATTGAATTTACAGTGCTGTTTCCCTCAAATTAGATTGAACATGCCGTGTTGTTTCTTTCTTCTGAAGCATTCTAATCATAAGATTATTAGACACTAGAGCAATGATGATTAAGAAAGTACCTACTAAATCGAAAATTGTTACTTTGTTTCCTTGGAAGATTGATATTGTTAGAGTTGTAACAGGAACAAAGTTTATAAACAATAACGCGTTTAATGGTGACAATAAACTTACACCGATATTCCAACCTAACAAAGCTATAACTCCTGGGAAAATAATCATAAACAATAAATGCGGACTTACTGTCATAATAGCTTCTGCTGACGGAACAGGAATATATCCAAATACTGATGAAGCAATTGTTAGAATAATAGCTGTAATTGTACCAAGTAAACAACTTAATGTTGAATAACGTAAAGCGGACCAACCTTGAAATTCACTACCACCCATCGTATAAATAACCCATCCAATCACTGCAATTAAGATGAGCATAGTAGGAATAAATTGATCTGTAGCACCTAAAAATGATTTAATATCCCCTTTTGTTATTACTAACATTGCACCAATGAATGACACGAATACACAAAGTAAAGTAAATAGATGAGGACGATCTTTGAAAATCATCCAAACAATAATTATGGATATCATCGGCATAAGTGATTCCATGATCGATGCTACCATAATCCCTGATTCCCCTAAAATATCTTCTCCCCAAAAGATAAAAAGATTATAGACTGTAAAGGCCATTGTACCAAAGAACCATAAATGAAGGCCTCTGCCCTCAAACCGAAAAGCTTCTTTGCCTTCTTTCCAAAAAAGAATAATAACTAAAATAACAGTTACAGAACCATAACGAATAATTGTAAAATAGAAGGGATCTATATGCTTAAAGGCATCATGTGCAACTGGGAACATTGCTCCCCAAGAAACAGCAGCGACTAAACACAAAATAGCTCCTAATAATACATTATTTTTCATTTTTTCCAATACCCCTATTCATTTATCTTACACATCATCATACCTCCATTTATTCATCACGTAAAACGAATAAAAATAAAGATTATAATCATTATTTTTGATATCATAGAAAGGTAGATAATATATAAAAAAGGGATGAGGATTTTGGAATTTAAAGACTTAGAAATATTTCAAATGGTGGCTGAAAAAGGGACTGTTTCTGAAGTGGCTAAAGAATTTAATTATGTTCAGTCAAATATTACATCGAGAATACAGAAGCTTGAGGCAGAATTAAATACATCATTATTTAACCGACATCGCCGTGGGATGACTCTAACACCTGAGGGTAAAGCGCTATTAGGTTATTGTAAAAAGATATTATTGTTAACCGATGAAATGAAAAAAGCAGTTCAAAATGAAAACGAACCAACAGGTAAATTGGAAATTGGAACAGTTGAAACGGTATATCAGTTACCAATCATATTAACTACTTATATAAAGAAATATAAAAATGTTGATTTATCATTATTTTCTGGTGTAACGGAAACACTAGAAGAAGAAGTGCTGAATCATAAATTGGATGGGGCGTTTGTTACTGAATCAGATTTTCATCCAGATCTTGTATCCCATGAAGTATTTAATGAGGAGCTTGTATTAATTTCAGATATGCGTGAGTACACACTTGACGAGTTAAAAGATGAACCGTTTTTGTGCTTTAGCGAAGGTTGTGGCTATAGAGCTCGTCTTGAAACTTGGTATAAAGACCAAAATATTATACCTCGAAAAGTAATGGAGTTCGGAACGCTAGAAACAATCTTACGCAGTGTTTCTATGGGACTGGGAGTTTCGTTTGTTCCTAAGTCATCTGTAGCACATATGGAACAAAGCGGTCTCATCCAATGTCATACACTTCCCGATAAATACAGTAAAATAAAGACTGTGTTTATTAGAAGATCTGATACGTACTTAACTGCATCTATTAAAAAGTTTATAGAAACAATTGAAACAAGCAAAAAAGCAGAACCTATATCTAACTAACTTAGGGTTTTTGCGAAATTTGCAATAATTGAGGGTGAATAAATGGATCAACAACAAACAGATTATCAAATATCCTTAAAGGAAATAAAATATTTATCACCAAAAGTAAATCATGGATTAGAACTAATATTTGTAATTAATGGAGAAGTAACAGTAGAAATTGATAGCAGATTTTTTGTGTTAAAAGAGCAAGATCTACTTCTTATTAATCGAAACCAACTCTATCAGGTAAAAGGAAATACATCAAACAGTGTTCTAACTCTAAATATTACTGATGCCTTTATCGATCAATATTATGCAGATTATCGAAACAGTCGTTTTGAGTGCTTTTCTCAAGAAATAGATATGGGCAGAGAACAGATGTTAGATAATATTAGGAAATCACTTGTTCAACTGATGATTTCTTATTGTCGGAAAGATGAAAGCTATCGAATTGAAATTCAAAGTTACTTATGTGATATTTTGCTAAATTTGGTTAGAGGATTTAAGAAAAAAGGAAGTACATTTGAAAAGCTGGATACGAATGATTACCGATTAGAACATATCATTGAGTACTTGGAAAGGAATTATCACCAAGTCATCACATTAGACGATATGGCAAAAAAGTCGTATCTATCAACAAGCTATTTATCTCGTTATTTTAAACAAAAAACGGGAATGGGATTTAGCAGATTTTTGATGAACATTCGATTGAAGCATAGTCTAAAAGATTTACTATATACAAATGATACTATTTCACAAATTGCAATGAGAAACGGCTTTGCAAATACAAAATCTTTTACAAGTCTATTTAAAGAATCCTACGGCATTACACCACATGTATACAGAGAGAACCATGCTACTGAAAAAATCGATTCCTTTGAAAGTTATCCTCTAGAGGATGCGGAACAGTTAATTCATTCCACTGAGATCTTGGGGAAATTAGGAATCGTACTAAATCAATTAGATCAATCTTATAGAAATACAGAATCAAGATTTGAAGAATTAACATTAGACATAACAAAACCAATTCAAAGAGAAATTTCTCGACCTAAACATGTTGTCATTGTTAGAGAGTTAAAAGAATTACTTAAAGCCCCAGTAAGATCTCAACTACTAATGGTGAAAGAAGAAATCGGATTAAACTATGTAGGAATTAGTAATTTGTTGAGAGGGGAAACAATTACAGCTGATGTTGAAACAGATGAAGCTTTAGCTACAAGTTCACCTTACTTCAAAGCTGATGTAGCCTTAAATTTTCTTAAGAAGCATGATCTCTCCTTATTTATAAGAATTGATTATCAAGAAATTACGACAAACGAAGATCATAACCTTGAAAAGCTCATTGCATTTTTAAAGCATTGTTTGCAATTGTATGGATCCTCGTATATAAATACTTGGCATTTCTTGTTTTACGAGCCTTATTATACTGCCGTAGGACATAAGGAATTAAGACGTGTATACATGAAATTGTATAATGTGCTAAAAAAGATGATACCAAATGTTCAAGTAGGTGTATTTTTACCATTTTCATTTGTAGATGAAAAAACCACAGAATCACATAATTGGTTACTAACAGAAGCTGATTCTATAGATTTTATAGGGTATCATTCAAACCAAAATGATGTAGTCGATTTTAAGGAATTAAATGATCAACGATTTAATATGACTAAGGATTACCTAAAAGAAAAAACAGCAAAGATAAAACATTATTTAAAAAAGAATGGTATTGAAAAGCCACTTCACCTTGTCTCATGGAATACGCTATCTGGAAATACAAGGTTTACCAATGGAATATTTTTCAGGGGAGCTTTAGTGTTAAAGGGTGTTTTAGATATATTAAATGAAGTGGAATCCATTGGTTTTTGGATTAACACTGCATTGCATGAAAATGACAGCGACGGCCAGCGCATACGAATTGAGGGAATGGAACTGTTCCATTATTTCAGTGGAAAACGCCCAGCTTACTTTGCCATGATGTTTGTTAAGAGGCTGTATGGTACAGTGATTAGCCACGGATTTGATCATGTTCTCATACAAAACGAACGAGGTTATCAGTTAGTATTAATGAATTGCAATACAATCAATCCTTATTATTCTGTGGAAGAATCTTTTCTTCAAAAGCTGAATAAAGAAATACTTGTTAAAATTAATGGGCTAGAAACAGGTGAGTATCAAGTTCGGAAATATACCTTTGATAGAGATCATGGTGCTCTTTATACGAACTGGTTAAATTTAAATAGTAAGCACGGATTAGATATGGAAATTATAGATTATATCAATCGGTCAAATCACCCAAAACTAGAAATCTTTGATGAGACAATTGCAGATGAGTGGTCTTTTCATTCCTATTTAACATTAAATGCAATTCATTATTTTGAAATTAGAAAAGCTATTTTTTAAGAAGTCATCGTTGTACGAATTACAACGGTGGCTTTTTTATTTTGAATCTCAATTCTGGATAATTCACTCTAGCAAAGAATTCTACATTCAAGTGCAAATTATTACCCCCTTTTTTTGATGTTAATAAATGTATGTGAAAAAAAATTCAGACCCTAATAGAAATAGTAGGCAAATAATGACTCATCTATTTAGGCAGCTTTTTTTATAATAAACGTGTAAACAAGTTTAAAGGAGGAACGAACAAAAGTATTTTAGGAAAGGAAAGTTTAGTTATTACTGGTGATACATTCACAAGTATTTATGAAATATTGAAGGGAAAAGTATTGTAGACAGTATTATTTTTTTCAAACTCTAATAGGAGGCATTCTTATGGAAAATGGTTATAAAGGCACTAATAAAATGATTATCGGGATAGTTTTCGGTGTAATTACATTCTGGTTATTTGCTCAAGCAATGGTTAACGTTGTACCAGAAGTTCAAAAAGATTTAGGTGTATCAATCGGTACATTAAACATTGCCATTAGTTTAGCTGCTTTATTCTCGGGTTTATTCATCGTAGCAGCAGGTGGTCTAGCAGATAAAGTTGGACGTAAAAAAATTGCGGTTATTGGTTTCATTTTAAGTATAATCGGTTCGCTTTGTTTAGTTTTAGCTCAAGGTGCCGTGTTATTAGTTATTGGACGTATTATTCAAGGTATTTCTGCTGCGTTTATCATGCCATCAACAATTGCTTTAATGAAAGCGTATTTTGATGGAGCAGATCGTCAACGTGCATTAAGTTTCTGGTCAATCGGTTCTTGGGGTGGATCTGGTTTTGCTTCATTTGCAGGTGGTGCCATTGCAACATCATTAGGTTGGAGATGGATATTCATTATCTCAATTATTGTTGCAATCATTGGTTTATTCTTATTGAAAGATACACCAGAAAGTAAACAAGAATCAACTGGTAAATTCCGTTTTGATTATGCTGGATTAGGAATCTTTATTGTTACAATGTTAGCGTTAAACTTATTCATCAACTACGGTGCGGATTGGGGTTGGACAAACGCTAATACACTAATCTCACTTGCAGTTGCAGTTATCGGATTAATCATTTTTGTTAAAGTTGAAAAAGGTAAAGAAATTGCTTTAGTTGATTTTGCAGTATTTAAAAACAAAGCATACACTGGTGCAACAGTTTCTAACTTCTTACTTAACGCTATTGCTGGTGCGTTAATAGTTACAAACACATACGTACAACAAGGTAGAGGTTTCACTTCTTTACAATCAGGTATTTTATCATTAGGTTATTTAGTTGTAGTATTAGCCATGATTCGTGTTGGTGAAAAAATTCTACAAAAAATTGGTGCGAAAAAGCCAATGGTATGGGGTGGGATCATTACAACAATCGGTGTTGCAATGATGGCATTAACATTCTTACCAGGCTTTACTTATACAGTTGTAGTATTTATCGGTTTTGCTTTATACGGACTAGGTCTAGGACTTTATGCAACACCTTCTACAGATACATCTGTATCAAATGCACCTTCAGATAAAGTAGGTCAAGCAGCTGGTGTTTATAAAATGGCAAGTTCTTTAGGTGGAGCGTTCGGTGTTGCGATTTCGGCAACAGCTTACGGTGCAGTAGCAGTAAACGGTGATTATCATACTGCTGGTTTAGTGGGATTAGTCGTTAATATTATTTTCGGTGTTCTATCAGTAATATCTGTTCTGTTCCTTGTTCCTAATAATGCAGGTAAAACGAATGAAAGTACTACATCTAAACCTAATAAAGGAATCAGTAAAAAACCAGCTATGGGTGTAAAATAGAAATTTTAAATGCGTATAGATTGAACCGAAAAACAACTTCTTTCTATACGCATTGTTTAAACTTAATCATATAGGAAAAAGGAAGTGCATTCTCATGAAAGAAAAACTAATGGAAATGCTAGAGTCTCGTAAAGACGAAATAATTGAAATACGAAGACATTTACATGAAAATCCAGAAATTTCATTCAAAGAAGAAAAGACAGCTCAATATATTCTTGATTTCTATAAAGGAAAAGATGTTGAAGTTCACTCAAATGTTGGGAATGGCTATGGAATTATCGTAACAATTAAAGGTGGCAAACCTGGTAAAAATATTGGTTTACGAGCAGACTTTGACGCACTTCCAATAACTGAAGAAACAGGGCTTCCTTTTTCATCAAAAAACGAGGGTGTAAGTCATATGTGCGGTCATGATGGCCATACAGCATACTTACTTGTGTTAGCGGATTGCCTAATTCAATTAAAAGACGAAATTCCAGGAACTATTAAAATTATTCACCAACATGCCGAAGAAGTGCCACCAGGCGGAGCGAAAAGTATTGTGGAATCCGGTCTACTGGATGATTTAAATAACGTATTTGGTATTCACTTACTTCCAATGGGACCTGCTGGTGAAGTCGGCTATCATGCTGGATGGTCATTCAATGGACGAGCATACTTGAAATTAAAAATACAAGGTAGAGGTGGACACGGTTCTTCACCACATTTAGCAAATGATGCGATCGTTGCAGGTGCACATTTTGTAACAGCTGCACAAACGATCATTAGTCGCCGTTTAAGTCCTTTTGATATTGGTGTTATTACGATTGGTTCATTTGATGGGAAAGGTACATTCAATGTCATTAAAGATAGCGTAGAGCTTGAAGGTGACATTCGATATATGACAATGGAGACAAAAGCAACGATTGAAAAAGAAGTGAAACGTCTAGTTCGAGGGTTAGAAGAAGAATTTGGAGTAACATGTGAATTAACATACGAAAATGATTATCCTCCATTATATAATGACCCAGAATTAACAGAAAAAGTAGCACAGTATTTAAAAGATGCCAATGATGAAGTTATCAAAGAAGTAAAGGAATATCCAGCAATGTCACCATCAGAAGATTTTGCATATTATGCTGAAAAATTCCCATCTTGTTTCTTTTACATTGCATGTACACCAAAAGGAGTGGAAAAGCCATACTTCAATCATAATCCTAAGTTTGATATTGATGAAGATGCTCTTCTTGTTGCTGCGAAAGCGGTTGGACATGTCGTTTGTGGGTATTATGAACTGAATTAGTGAAATTTCAAAAGGCCTTCGTTTTATAAGATGAAGGCCTTTTGAGCATTCAAATTTCAAGGAAAAGGTTATTCAAAATATCACTACAATTTAACACAGTACGTATCTGAAAACGTATTAAGATTAAAAATTAGGAAACCCTAAGCAATATGCAAAAGTGAAGGGAGAAAGTTTATAATGCAGTATACAAAAGCATTTTTCATAAAACTTGCCTTGACTATAGGGATGTTATTAATTGTATTAGGGTTATTTTTTAATATTTCAATAATGGATAGTATCATAATCGGAATTGTATTAACTTTTGTTGCATTTGTAGGAGATATGATAGTGCTACCCAAAGTTGGAAATATGATTGCAGCTACCGGTGACCTATTACTTGCATTTCTTGTAGTATGGGGAATGGGATCTTATCTATTTGATGAAGGCGTTTCATTGCTGTCTGCGGCACTTTTATCGTCTTTATTTATAGGTGGTGGCGAGCTATATTATCATCGTTACTTAAGAGATCATGTTTTTGTAAACGTTGACAAACCTAATAATTTTTCCCGAGTGAACCATTCACATCGTTTGCAAATGGAAGTTGCAGAGGAATTTCATGACCTACAACCAAAAGAATCCGACAAAAAATAACAGCAGACCACATTGCTCAAATTGATGAGTGATGTGGTATTTTTATTAAAATACCTAATGAAAATGTTGTTTAGTCAATTTGTATTCACTGTAAATTCAGAAAATTGTAATTGACTTATAATACCTATCATACTAGTATTTAACTAATGCTATTAATATAGTGGGTATACTATGGATATTTTCTGATAAGGAGTCATATATTCACAGTGGCAATTGACATCTGGACAATAGCACAAAGGGATATGTGTAATGATATTTGAATTCAAAAGTAAAGGGGAATACTTTTTATGAAAGCTAATTTATTTATTGATGGTAAGTGGATTGAAACCGAAAAGCATATTGATGTTGAAAATCCTGCGACACTCGAAAAAATTGGGGAAGTTGCTTTTGCAGAAGAACATCATATTAACCAAGCTGTGGACGCAGCAGCTAAAGCATTTGAATCATGGAAAGAGTTAACTGCATATGAAAGAGCAAGCTATCTTCAAAAATGGTTTACTTTAATTGAAGATCATAAAGAAGACATAGCTCGTATTATGACAATTGAACAGGGTAAACCTTATGCAGAAGCGTTAGGGGAAGTTAATTATGCTAACAGCTTTGTTAGCTGGTATGCAGAAGAAGCAAAAAGAGTTTACGGACAAACAGTACCAGCTTCCTCTAGACAAAAAAGAATTATTGTCCTGGAACAACCAGTTGGAGTAGTAGCAGCCATAACTCCTTGGAATTTTCCGGCGGCAATGGTGACTCGTAAAATCGCACCGGCATTGGCAGCAGGTTGTACAGTAGTAATTAAACCATCTGAATTCACACCATTTACAGCATATAAACTTGTTGAATTAGCGCATGAAGCTGGTATACCTGAAGGTGTCATTAACATTGTAACTGGTAATCCGCAAATAATTGGTGAACTTTGGATGAAAGATGTCAGAGTCCGTAAACTTTCATTTACAGGTTCAACTCGTGTAGGAAAATTATTAATGAGTCAGGCTTCAAGTAACGTAAAAAAACTATCATTGGAGCTTGGTGGTCATGCACCCTTCATAGTAACTCAAAATGCTGATTTGAAAAAAGCTGTTCAACAATTAGTGTTAACAAAGTTCCGAAATGCTGGACAAACTTGTGTATGTGCAAATCGTATTTATGTTCATAATTCGGTAGTTAATGGATTTGTTGACGAGTTAAAACGTGAAGTAGGAAACATAAAAGTGGGTAATGGGTTAAAAGAAGGGGTTAATATAGGACCACTTATTAATGGGCAAGCAGTTGATAAGGTTCAAAACCATATTCAAGATGCAAAACAAAAAGGTGCAGAGGTTATTGTAGTTGAACAGGCAATTGAAGAAAAGGGATATTTTGTCGAACCTACAGTGTTAGTAAATGTAAAAGATGACATGCTTTGTATGAAGGAAGAAACATTTGGTCCAGTCATTCCAATTACAACTTTTGAGACATTGGTAGAAGTGATAGAACGTGCAAACAATACACAATATGGGTTAGCAGCATACATCAACACACAACATATTAAAGAGGCAATCACATTAAGTGAACAACTGGAATTTGGAATAATCGGAATTAACGATGGACTACCAGCGACTGCACAAGCTCCATTTGGAGGAATGAAAGAAAGTGGATTAGGTCGAGAAGGTGGACATTGGGGAATTACTGAATTTTTAGAAACGAAGTTTATTTCATTACAAATTTAACCTAGTTGTAAATTAAGATAATAAACTACCATTGCACACTCAATTTGTGTGCGTAAGACAAACAACCTTCTAAACTTTGGAAGGTTGTTTGTTTTTTAGATTATTGCAGATGGAAATTTACATTATGAATTTTTTTTATTGTTTTGCAATTTGATCCAGATATCGCCATATAAAGATTGCAATTTGGTGGGCCTCAGCTTCGTGGGTAGTATTGTTGAAAGTTCGATTAAATGCTGATAATACAGCTTCAAAAATCGAATTACTTTCAATAGTAGTTTCAAGTTCTTTTAATAAGAAGCTTGCGTATTCATAACCTTTCTTTGAATCATCTTCAGATAGGTTATTTATAAATCCATTTAATTGACAAATAATATGTTCTTTTGATACGGGCATTTCGTTAACTTTATTGAGCAAAGCTTTAGAAATTTCAGGTGTTATTATTAAATCCTGTTTTTCAAACAAATGTGATGCAATTAATTCGATATTTTTTATTACAGAACGAATAACTCTTTCGGGAGAAGCAGGTTTTCCAGTAGCAACAATATATGTGCGAAGTATACCCTGCATCATTCCAATTGCATAAACTGCAAGTTCTGTTGAAATGTTCTTTGATTTCTCACCAAAGATGTCTATAAAGCGGTTTGAAAGCCAGTTTATTTCTAAAATGAAATGACGTTCTAAAACTCCCTTTATCTCAGAGTCGGTACTCCCAGCAATAGATTCGAAAATTTGAATTAAATTATGTTCTCTATTCACATACATTAATAATGAGATTTGTTCAACTAAAACATTAATATCTGAAAGGTCCTTGTTCATTGCCACTTCATAGCGTCGATTGGTCGCTTCCTCCCTTGCTTCTTCCAAGATTGCAATTAAACATTCGTTCTTTGAAGTAAAATGATTATAAAATGTCCCCTTCGATATATTTGCAACAGCAATAATGTCCATAATAGAAGTATGGTTATAACCTTGGTCTATAAATAGCTGGCGTGCAGCTCTAATTATTTGGCGTTTTCTTTTATTCATTTATATCACCTTAAACGTTTGAGTAAATAAAATTATACCACAAGTATAGATTGAAAACCTTTTCATATAAGTTAATTTAAACTATCGGTATAAAAATATTGAAATTAATAGACTAAGAGTATAAAATGAATTTCATCCAAAATATTCGGTTAGAAAGAGAGCACGATATAAATGAATAATGAACAAGTCATGAAAAAGCCCCCCTATCTAATGATAGGTGTTCTTTTTGTGGGTGCTTTTGTTGCTTTTTTAAATAATACTTTACTAAATGTTGCTCTACCATCAATGATGGTAGACTTAGGAGTCGACTATACGACAATCCAATGGCTAGCCAATGGATATATGTTAGTAAGTGGGGTATTAACACCTGCTTCTGCTTACTTTATAACTAGGTATAATACTCGGCCATTATTTATCATTTCGACAATTATTTTTGTATTAGGTACATTACTTGCTGCCCTAGCCCCTGCGTTTGGTGTGTTATTAGCTGGGCGTATGTTACAAGCAGTAGGTGCTTCCTTTATGGGACCTTTATTAATGAACGTAATGTTAATTAGCTTCCCTGTTGAAAAGCGTGGTGCTGCCTTAGGGGTCTTTGGGTTAGTAATGATCGCTGCACCAGCAATTGGCCCAACATTATCTGGTTATATTGTTGAACACCATCATTGGCGTGTTCTTTTCATAATGATTTTACCTTTTGCTGTTATTAGTTTATTGTTAAGTATTTGGAAACTTGAAAACGTATTGCCTACAAGAAAAGTAACATTAGATTACTTTTCGCTCGTCCTATCTGCAATCGGGTTCGGTGGAATACTTTATGGTTTTAGTATTTCAGGAGATAAAGGGTGGACTAGTCCAATTGTAATTACAACATTGATAATAGGGGTTATCGGTGTCGTATTATTTGTTTTAAGACAATTAAAACTTGAATCACCTGTATTAAATATGGGCGTATTCAGATCGCCAATGTACGCTTTAGCTGCAATCATTAGTGCTGTGTTGTCTATGGCCATGATGGGCGGTATGATTTTAACACCTGCGTATGTTCAAAGTGTTAGAGGAATTGAACCATTTGTTTCAGGTTTAATGATGTTACCGGGTGCCCTTGTAATGGCATTTATGTCCCCGATCACTGGAAAATTATTTGACAAAATAGGTCCTAAACCATTAGCGATATTTGGTTTATTTATTATGGCCGTTACCACATACTTGCTATCTTTACTCAATATGGATTCAAGTTATATTTATATAATTAGTGTATTTTCAGTTCGTTCATTTGGGATTGCCCTTGTTATGATGCCAATTCAAACGAATGGATTAAACTCACTGACGGCTAAACTTTATCCTCATGGTACTGCTGCAAATAACACAATCTCACAAATTGCTGGAGCAATTGGAACTGCAGTACTGGTGTCCATTATGACTGCAAAAAGCACAGCAGTTGGGAAGGACTTAGCAGCTGAAGCTGCTGCGAATGGAACACTAACTGATGAATTTATGAAAACAATCAAGTCTCAAGCTTTACTTGAAGGGATTCAATTATCATTCTTAGTTGCTACGTTCATTGCGGTAATTGCACTGATCTTATCAATTTTCTTAAAACGTGTTGTTGACCCGAAAAAAATGCATTAATATACATTGATATGCAATCACTTCTTAATCATCATAGAAGTGATTGTTTTTTTCGCAAAAATGCTTTTTATTGTTACAGTTGTATATTAAAGTGCACTATTTTGCTATATGATGCATTTACTAATTGAAAAAAAGTACAGAAAAACTGCACTTTAGCATATACTAGAAATTAACGGAAATTGTTATTGTATACGTATGTATATATATAAGTTGGAATTTAATATTATGCATATATGTCACTTTTTCTAACATTTCAATTGATGTATAATTAGAAAAAATTGTACTCGTATTTAAATTATGTGTGTGGGGGTTTATGTGGATGAATGTTCTTGACGTTTTAGAAAAATTAGATACGTTAGAAATACTTTACGAACCCATTTATAGTGCAGATGAACATGTTTTAGTGGGATATGAAGTCATCGGTTTTATACTTGAGGGGAATTTATATAAAGCAAAAGATTTGATATATGACGATACAATACCAGCTGAGTTAAGAATAGAACTACAGCATTATATTGTGGAGGAGTCTATAAAAGCTTCTAAGGAACAATTAAAAGATCTTAGCCTATATTTACCTTGTAATCCCAATTTGTTAATGTCTGATTTTGGTGAAGCTTATTTTAATCTACTAAAAAAGAATATAGAGGTGTCTTTATTACCTCAAATTTACTTAGTGATACCTGAACATAAAGTAAAAGGGGACTTCGAACAGTTACTTCACCCGATTCGATATATTAAAACCTATGGAGTAAAGGTTGCGTTAGATAATATTGGATCTAAAAGTAATCTAGATAAAATTTTAATGCTTGAGCCAACAGTACTAAAAATTAATGTAAATCAACTAAATTATAATAAATGGGGAGCACAAAATCATGTGTTCACAACAATCCAGTCCCTAGCATTAAAAATTGGTGCAACATTAATGTTTGATAATATTCAAACCGATTATCAATTGCATCATGCCTGGAAAAATGGGGCACGTTACTTTAAAGGAGAAAATTTACAAAAACCAGTTACTGAGTTTATTTCTCGCTTTACATTAAAAGAAAAGTTTAGAAGCGAATGCCAACATTTTATCTCTACTGAAAAGAAACTTTTAGAGTCAAAGTATGTTGAAATTAAAAATCTTCAAAAAACAATCTCAACAATTGTTGAAGAAGTAAAACCATCCAGCAAAAATGTCGAAAGTCTATTGCAACTTTCAAAAAGATTAGAAGCTTATGCATTCAGATTTTATATTTGTAATGAAGAAGGTTTCCAAACCTCTCCAAATATTTTCTTTAAAGATGGCGCTTGGAATGTACAAAATAACGCTATTGGTAAGAACTGGAGTTGGCGTCCGTACTTCCTTTTCAACATTATTAAAATGCGAAATGATGAAAAAGGTCAATTTTCATCAGTTTACAGCGATATAGAAACAGGCGAGTTAACAAGAACTTACTCAATGCCTGTAAATAATAAGGAATTTGTATTTATCGACATTATGTATGATTATTTATTTGAGCATAATATTGTGAATTAGATGCCAGATACTCAAACGAATCTGTAGGTTTTGTTTGGGTACTGGCATTTTTTTGTTATGACTTGTGAAGATGAATCATAAAATGAATCGAAGTATGTCTTACATTGCAAACGAATTGTGAAAAAGTGATAGAAGGAGTGTTATCATCCAAATCCATGTCGTCCAACAAGGAGATTCTGTATGGGGGATTTCACAAGCTTATGGTGTAAATTATCAAACAATTCTACAAGCTAATCAATTAGATGCGAACGACCAATTAGTAGTTGGGCAGGCGCTTGTTATTCCGATTGTGGGGAGTTTTTATTGGGTAAGGGAAGGGGATACCTTGTTTTCAATTGCGCAGCGTTTCGGACAAAATACAAATACGCTCGCACAAATAAACGGGATTAACCCTAATCAGCCATTACCTGTTGGTACGAGACTTTATATTCCACCTATGCAAAAAACAAAAGCAGAGGTCAATATTTATATTGAACCAATGGGGGAAACAGTTAGCGAGGAATTATTAAGTCAAGCAAGAGAAGTTGCACCTTCATTAACTTATTTAGCTCCGTTTAGTTACGAAGCAAGACGAGATGGTAGTCTAGATCCGATTCCGACAAACGGAATACCAGAAGTTGCTCGTGCATCAGGTGCGTCACTCATGTTAGTTGTTACAAATCTAGAAGAAGGTCAGTTTAGTGATGATTTAGCGAGAGCAATATTGCAAAGTACAGCCGTGCAAGATGTGCTTTTGGAGAACATTGTTGATGAAGCTCGTAGAATCGGTGGAGTAACGGATATCCATTTTGATTTTGAGTTTTTACCGCCAGATCAACGCGTTCCTTATAACAACTTTTTGCGAAAAGCCGCAGACTATTTGCATAATGAGGGCTTTATGATTTCAAGCGCATTAGCGCCTAAGACGAGTAGAGAGCAATCAGGTCAATGGTATGAAGCTCATGATTATCGTGCACATGGGCAAATTGTAGATTTTGTTGTTCTCATGACGTATGAGTGGGGTTACTCAGGCGGTCCACCTATGGCTGTCTCGCCAATTGGGCCAGTGGAAGACGTAATAAATTATGCTTTAACTGAAATGCCGGCAAATAAAATAATGATGGGTCAGAATTTGTACGGATACGATTGGAAGTTACCATTTGTAGAAGGTGGAGAATACGCGCGCGCGGTTAGTCCTCAAAGAGCGATCGAAATAGCAAGAGAAAATAATACAGCTATTGCTTACGATTATAGGGCGCAAGCACCTAACTTTAATTATGTTGATAATAACGGTGTGTCACATAAGGTTTGGTTTGAAGATGCGCGGTCCATTCAAGCGAAATTTAACTTGATGAAACGACTAGGTTTGCGAGGGATAAGTTATTGGAAATTAGGATTCCCATTCCCGCAAAATTGGCTATTGATCAATGAAAACTTTGATGTTGTAAAAAGAAATCAATAATCAGTATTTAATGGCTCTTGTTATGTAAAGAGCCATTTTTTTGTGTGCGACGGGCAGTTGCACCATGTGCAATAACAGCACAGG
>NZ_JPVN01000021.1 GCF_000772945.1 Ureibacillus manganicus DSM 26584 | reverse complement strand
TTGTGAGAGGGGCGAAAATAAGTTAACTTATTTTCCCTCTACTCGATTTGTAACTTTCAATACATTCGAGGCAGAAAACAGAATTACTATAGTCTTTTGTGGAAATACTAAAGTAGAAAGGATAGGAAATCTATTTAAGAAAATTATGTATTGCAACTTTTGATACATTCTTATTTTTAACTAAAACATTAAACAAGGGGGAAATATAGAATGAACCAAGAAACACAACGTGAAAACAGACAAGACCATGAGAATATGAACTACGGAGGGATGCATACAGAGCACCATCAGATAAATATTGCTGAAGAATTAAGAGTGGAATGGAAAATAAACCCTTCGCAAACAATGCAGGACAGAGTGAAAGAGATTACAATAACGATAAAAGATAAGCAGGGAAACCCAGCTACTGATTTTGCTTATGTCCATAAAAAACAAATGCATCTATTAGCTATCAGCAAAGATTTGGCTAGTTTTCAACATCTTCATCCTGATTATAGAGAAGATGGAAAATTTGAAGTTAAAGCTCAATTCCCACAGTCAGGCACTTATAAGCTCTTTGCTGATTTTATGCTTGAGGGTGGTACACAACAGTTAGAGTCTTTTGAAGTCCAAATTGGAAACAAAGAGACTAATGCACAAATTGAGCCAGACCAGAAGTTAAAGAAAACGGTAAATGGTCTTGATTTTCAATTGAAATTTGATAACTTGGTAGCAAACCATCATCTAAATATGACATTTACCATACTAGAAACAGACAGCCAGGAACCAATTACAGATCTAGAACCTTATCTTGGGTCCGCAGGCCATGTGGTCATAGTCAGTGAAGATTTAGAAAAATTCTTGCATGTTCATCCTATTAATGAAGCTTCTACTGGACCTATTGTTTCTTACATGGTCTCCTTTCCGGAACCAGGTATATATAAAATTTGGGGACAATTCATGCATAAAGGAACACTATTTACAGTTCCTTTTGTAATTAATGTCTCTACTGACTACTCCCATAGCTAGGGGAATTTCGTTCTAAGATAATTACGGTAACTACATTAAAAAGAGACACTTTTTGTGTGGTTTTCGTCGAGGAATGCCAAGTACAAAGGAGAAGTAATCTGTGAAAGAACATCAAGATACTAGCAACGTCCTATCCCCTGCTTCTGACAAGGCAAAAATAAAACTTGTTATTATTCTTGCGGTACCAGCAGTTATAGAGAACTTTTTTCAAACTGCAGTTGGATTCGTGGATATCTATTTTGTATCAAAAATAAGCCTTGCTGCTGTTTCAGCAGTTGGCGTAACCAATGCAATCTTAGCAATTTATTTTGCTTTATTTATGGCGATAGGAGTAGCAGCAAATGTTAGGATTGCCAATTTTCTTGGCGCCAATCTTCCGGAAAAAGCTCGCCATATAGCCCAGCAGTCTATTCTACTAGCGGTTTTATTTGGAATTTTTACGGGTTTATTAACACTCATTTTCGCGGAACCTCTCCTAAAGCTGATGGGAATAGAAAATGATGTTTTGGAAATTGGTGCTCTTTACTTTAGAATTGTTGGTATTCCATCGATTTTTATGTCACTGATGTTTGTCATGAGTGCTATTTTAAGGGGTGCTGGTGATACCAAATCTCCTATGTATGTCAGCATCATAATCAATATCGTACATGCATTTCTTGATTACGTATTCATATACGGTCTTTTATTTATTCCCGAGATGGGCATTGTTGGCGTAGCATTTGCTACTGTCTTCTCAAGAATGCTTGGAAGCATACTCTTACTGTTCTATATTAATCGTTCAAAAGCCCTTTCTTTCAGGAGAGACTATTGGAAACCAGATAAGTCCCATCTATTGGAACTTACAACACTGGGAGCGCCGGCAGCTGGGGAAAGGTTAGTAATGCGGGCAGGACAGATTGTTTATTTTGGTTTTATTGTCGCTTTAGGAACTAATGCATTTGCTGCACATCAAATAGCGAGTAATGTGGAGGTATTTTCCTATATGATTGGGTACGGTTTTGCCACGGCTGCAACTATTCTGGTAGGACAACAGATTGGGGCCAAAAAATTTGATGAGGCAAAACGTTATGCAATGCTAACAGTCTATCTTGGCTTTGGAACAATGGCTATATTTGGTGCAATACTCTTTTTTTTAGGTGACTGGGCTGGAAGCTTCTTTACCGGTGATAAGCTAGTCATCAATGATATTAGTATTGCATTGAGGATTTCAGGAATATTTCAACCCTTTTTGGCCGTTCTTCTAATTCTAACAGGAGTATTTCAAGGTGCGAATAATACAAAATTTCCTATGTACCTTACGGCTATTGGTATGTGGGCTGTTCGTACTATTTTGGTATATTTCCTCGCCATTAAATTGGAACTGGGTTTAGCAGGAGTTTGGATTGCCATAGGTATTGACATAGTTTTTCGAGCTATTGTTTTAGTAGTTCAATTTTTAAGAGGGAAATGGATGGCACTCGATAAGGCGCCAGAATCAGAAGCACACTGCCATCCACAGACGACTAAAGAAAATATGTCAGCATGTGCAAATAACTACTAATAAATTATCATTAAATCATGTTCTGTTTGAACTAAGAAATAGAAGATAGCTCTAATTCCTTTATTAAGGGAAATAAAGGTAAGGATGGATGAGACAATATTAGTTGAGACGTCCTAGTGATTTGGAAAATTTTTTTCGAATCATCTTAGGCAAAATTGATTAGTGAAGTAGTCATGTATAGTATATAAATAAGAGTATTGACCATAATAAATTTGATTTAAAAACTATAGGAGGTAATTGATGATGAACATGAGTTTAGAAGAATGTATTAAAGCTTGCCTAGAATGTATGGAGGCTTGTAATGGGTGTTATGATGCGTGTTTAAAAGAAGAAGATGTAAAAATGTTAGCTGAGTGTATCCGTTCATTACGTGAATGTGCAGACATTTGTGCTTTTTCCGCGAAATCAATGCAATCAGATAGCCCATATGTAAAACAAATTTGTCAAGCCTGTGCAGAAATTTGTCAAGCATGTGGTGACGTATGTAAAAAACATGAGCATCATGAACACTGTAAACAATGTGCAGAATCTTGCTACAAATGTGCAGAAGTTTGCAGGAAAATGGCTGTATAAATAATTAATAACTCAACTTTCGCACCTTGAAATGTTGAGACATTGCTTGAAATAACTAGGTAAAGCAGCTAACCATTTATTCATTTGACTTTTAAAAATGTCCATATCTAAAACAACTTTAGCTTCTGCTAAAGTCTGGAAAATATCAATTAAGGATTGTAAGGCAGTTAGATAATCCATATCTTTCACGTCTTCGCAAAGGATGTAAAAGAGGTTACCAAATGTCTTTGGATCTGCTTCTTTTCTCATTTGCCAAGCAATTAAAATGTAGCGTGTGTAAACGATTGTTGTATGACTTATTAACATGTCATAAGAGCGACCCTGAAATTCTTTTTCTAAATTTAAAAGGGATTTATTGCATTTGAAGAACACTTCGATATCCCAGCGCATGCCGTAGATTCGAACGATCTCTTCGTTATCAAGTGTTGTATCCGTACTTAAAATAGCTAGCCACTCACTACGTTTATTGCGATTCCGGATAAAAAGAATTTTAGCTGGGATTCCATTTTCTAGTGTTACATGGATAGAACCTAAAATGTCCTTTTTGCCCATAGATGGATTGGCTTTAGCGTATAATTCTGGAAACGTTAAACGTTGTCCGTTATATAAATAACGTTGTTTCAGTTGCTTCACCATGCCAATGACAAATAAACCCTTGTCAGTAACCGTTTTGATCAAAGGAGCTTGTGTGAACCAAGAGTCCATTAAAACATAGTCAGCGATGATGCCTTTATTTAATGCATGATCTAATAAGTCAGAGACAACCGTAGGTTTTGGTTTGATTGCTTCTGCTCGCCGTTTATACTCAGATGTTCGTTTATCGATTGTTTCGTTTATTTCTTGTATGCGGCTATCCTTTTTAGACGAACTCATCAAGGCAAAATCAACTGGGATAAAGGATGCGCTATCTGTCCAGCCGAGTGTCAACATTTGAAATCCTTTTAAATATTTGTGTGTGGAATGATCAAATACCTTAGCAAGTAACTCAACGGATTTACTGCGGTTTCGAGAATAAACAGAATCATCAAGAATAAAAGCCGTCACTCTCTGGTCTGATGTTAATGGTTTGAGCAGCCGAATCATCTCGCTACTAAGGGATAACAGAAACTGACGCCAATTGAAAGTTGGTGTGTTTAAAAAACGATAGACCGTATCCTTACCTGGTAAATCCCCAGCTTTTTTACTCTGATGAGCTCGAAACCAATTCTTATATTGAAAAACGAGTAAAAAAACTAGCTTGAACACGTTAAAGCATGAATAACCTGTAAGTTTATTGATATGGGCTTTTCGAAGATGGTAACCAACATTTAATTCAGAAAATCCCTGTTTTATTTCTTTTGGTAATTGCGCAAAGTAGTCTTCTTTCGTTATCATTGAGGTGACACCTTTCTCTCTTTGTTTTGGTTTGGTCACCATTATTTTAACAAAAGAGGAGGTGTCTTTCTTTATGTGCAAACGAATTTTTCAAAAAAAAAAACAAATGTATTTCTGATACAACAGACGACTAGTTATACCGAAGGTTTAGGGTAGAAATTAAACTGCGAAAGTTGAGTTAATAATTAAAGCAAATCAGAAAATTGCTTGACATTAAAATGCTTGAGGGTAGAAAACACCTTCAAGCATTTTGTTTATAAGGAATAGCTATTGTATATTAGCTAAAAGTTAAAATTTAACCCACTACCTGGATCAAAAAGTTCTACCTCCTTTTCGAGTAAAAATATAATTGTCTTTGAATAATTTGTTCAAAGTTAGAAGGCTTCAGAACAGATAGTTTAATGCTAACAGAATCATTGAGAGTAGCTCCATACTACTAATTGGTTTAGCTCTTTTTTTAATTTGGTATAGACGATGGAAAGGATACTCAGATCTTAGATATTCAAACAGTGCTTCCAAATAGTTCAAATTATTCATAATTTTGTTTCAGAACATATAATTAATTTACCTTTATGAATTGAAATAATACAAATTAGTTGTATGTAGTAATAATTATTAATAGAGGAGCATAACTATAAAGGGTATATAATATATTTTATATACTATGAAAGGATGGAGATGTGGACTACTATCAGACATTTATTTTAATTTCACTTCTCGTTTTAACATTAATAATCACAATTTTATCAAGCAAAATGAAAAATGTGATTACCCCTATGCAAGGTATGAGTATTACGATGTTTTTTAGCATGAATATCGGATTAACTGCGGGCGTTCTCCTTGGTGGTTACCTACAAGGAAATTTATTCCAATCGACAATTCTTTCAATTGTTATAGGAGTGATAGCGGGATTATTATGTGGTATTAGCTTTGGTACAATTTCTTGTTTAGAAGGAATTATGTCTGGTTTAATGGGTGGAATGATGGGTGCTATGTTGGGAGAGATGATAAATGGAGAGCAGTTAATTCAATTAGTAAGACTATTCTTATTACTAACTATTTCAACAATCTTTTTATTTGTAATTTTTCCTAATAAACATAATCAAAAGACGATAAATAATAAAATTTGGCTATTTAAACCATTACTACTTGCAATGATAATTTCCTTTTACTTATTTGTTGGGGTTTCTTATGCTGAGAATAAAGTAAATTTAGTATCTAATTCGTCCTTACATAATGAGCATACACAGTCAAAACCTTCAGAGGTTGATGATTCAATAGAAATAATTATAAAGACAGCCGATATGAAATACTCGCCATCAAATTTTATTCTTGGAAAAAATCAGCCAGTTACGCTTATTCTGAAAAATGAAGATAATATTGAGCATGATCTTGAATTGAAAATTCCAAATACTAATAAAATGGAATCTGGTGATAATCATGGAAATCAATTGAATCAAGAAAATATGATTCATCTTCATGCAGGACCTAAAGAAGAGCAGTTGATTAGTTTCACTCCTACGGAATCTGGATTATATGAATTTGTTTGTACGATTCCTGGGCATAAGGAGTCAGGTATGGTTGGTTGGATTACGGTTAACTAAATGGAATATAGGATCTTTTTAATTTGAGGTGTGGAAGTAACATGAAGCCGAATTTTGAAAATGAATCATTATAGAAGAATGTTGTCCTTGGTTTGAGTTTGAAAATAAGTAAAACCATTATTTCAGGAAAGGGAATTTAGATAAAAGGGAAGGTAGACGTAGACGGATAAATAGTTTAATCAAAAGAGATACTAAATGTAATGATGTTATCACACAAGAATCTATTACTCAGGTTGCGTTAAAAGTGCAGCAAAAAACCTTCTTGTAACATTTATGAAAGAGTGTGTTGTTGATTGTAAACCATAAGGGGTTTTAGAAGTATTAGATGAATTTGTCACAAATTAATAAAAACATAAAAGGAGAGATAAATATGGGCAATGTAACATTAAACGTTAACCGAATGTCATGTGGTCATTGTGTAAAATCAATTGAAGGTAGTGTTGGATCGTTAGATGGTGTTGAACAAGTAAAAGTTGATTTAGGCGCTGGTAAGGTAAATGTTGAATTCAATGATGAAAAAGTAACACTCGAAAAAATAAAAGAGACAATTGATGATCAAGGATATGATGTTGAGTAAAAAGGATTTAGTGTGCTAATATTAGCACCCTTTTTTCTTCTTAAAATCATACCCCGTAATGGTATACACAATAAAGGTTTTGTTAGTATCCATCATGCTATCTTCAGTTAACGTAGACTTAGAATGCACAGAACAGGTGAATATAGCGGTACTAACAAGATGGATCGGATAATCTAGCACTGCCTGGGGAGGATACTGATGATGACACCTCGCCTACGTAAGATTTCTTTCACTGTACATATCACCTTCTCAGTCTGATGTAAAAGGGGTTATTGTTTATCAAACACTAGTCGCCGCCCTTTTACAAGCCTAGATGCTCAGACAATACGTAGTTCCAGTCTAGAAATGGAGCTGATCCATTTTTTTCGCTCTCGTTCCGTTGGTGCAATCCTTGCTAGTAACTGGAATTGTCATGTCACTGAGTACCGCATAAGGTCAATTCCTCTTGCTTTATTATCACATCAATATTCGAATACCCTACCCAAAACCAGATGTTTTAAATTGTACATTTTTAATAAGTTTGATGAAAATTATCCTTTCTATTCATAATTTCTCCATAATCATTTGTTAAATTATAAGAAAAGTATATTGAAAGTGGTAATAAAATGAAAACAAGAAAAATTGCTATCTCTTTAATGGTTACAGCTTTACTAACCGCTTGCACAACCAAAGTAGAAAAAAATAACAACGATTCAAATAAACTGACTGTATTAATAGTTGAATACTCAAGTGGAGCACCTCTTGATAATTTATATGTAACTTTACTTGATGACGAAGGGAATATACTAGATTCAAATGTAAGTACTGATGAGGGGAGAGTTATTTTTAGTAACTTAGATGAAAATGAAGAGTATTTAATACAAGTTGGATTATTTGAAAATTTTAAGACGGGAAAGTTTATTACTGAAAAAGAAATTACATATATGCAAACTAAACAAAATGTAATTGTACAAACAAACGCTGCAAATAGTGAACAGTCATTAGCAGTACCTTCAATACTTCAAACTCCTGAATTACCAAATGGATGTGAAATAACAGCTCTTACAGCTGTACTCAATTATTATGGAGCAGCAACTGACAAAATGGAAATGACTGATCAATATTTACCCAAACAGTCATTTAAATTTGATGGGAATAATAAATATGGACCTGATCCAAATAAAGCCTATGGAGGGTACCCAGGTAGTTTAGAAACTGGTACATATGTTTTTGCTGAGCCCATTGTCAATGCGGCAAATAATTTTATAAAGGATAGAAAACTTAAGTTAGAAGCGCAAAATATTAGTGGTAGTTCATTGGAAGAGATTACAAAGTATGTGGAAATGGGGATACCAGTAATTGCATGGGTCACTTTAGATCTTTCGAAGCCGAAAATTCGCGGAGGGTGGATCATACAGGAAACGGGCGAATTTCATCAAATGTTTACTAACCTACATACAGTTGTAGTGATGAGTGTAAAGGATGATAAAGTTGAAGTAATGGATCCCCTTAAGGGATATGTTACTTTAGAAAAAGCAATGTTTTTTGAAAGCTATGTATCTCTTGGAGAGCAAGCGATTATAGTTTACTAAATATAAGTCAATATCTTTTATTATTTGGTTTGGATAAACATATTGTAGTTCAAATATAAGCATATTAATATATTTCACCTCCAACTGACCTTACTAATTTTGAGAAAATTGAATCTTTTTATATATCCAATTTTTATTATACTAAAATTATTACACGAGGAGGTTATTTATATGATTCAAGTTGGAACTGATAGAGTAAAACGTGGAATGGCGGAAATGCAGAAGGGTGGCGTCATTATGGATGTCATTAATGCGGAACAAGCAAAAATAGCAGAGGCAGCAGGGGCAGTTGCGGTGATGGCACTAGAAAAAGTACCATCAGATATTCGAAAAGCTGGCGGTGTTGCACGTATGGCTGATCCTCGAATTGTGGAAGAAGTTATGGATGCAGTAACGATTCCAGTTATGGCAAAAGCCCGGATTGGTCATATTGTTGAAGCACGTGTATTAGAGTCAATAGGTGTAGATTATATCGATGAAAGTGAAGTATTGACACCAGCTGATGAAGAATTCCACTTGCTTAAGAGTGATTTTATAGTACCATTTGTTTGTGGTTGCCGTGACTTAGGCGAAGCTACACGACGAATTGGAGAAGGGGCTTCTATGCTTCGTACAAAAGGAGAACCAGGTACAGGCAACATTGTAGAAGCAGTTCGTCATATTCGCAAAGTAAATGCACAAGTACGTCGTGTGGTTGGTATGAGTGTGGATGAATTAATGACAGAAGCAAAGAATTTAGGAGCACCCTTTGAATTACTATTGGAAATTAAAAGGTTAGGTCGTTTACCTGTTGTAAATTTTGCTGCGGGTGGAGTTGCAACCCCTGCAGATGCAGCGCTAATGATGGAACTTGGAGCAGATGGTGTGTTTGTTGGCTCCGGTATATTTAAATCAGAAAATCCTGAGAAATTTGCACGTGCAATTGTTGAAGCAACAACACATTACAGAGACTATAAACTTATTGCTGAAATTTCGAAGGAACTTGGAACCCCGATGAAAGGGATTGACATTGCTACACTAGATGTAAGTGAACGTATGCAGGAGCGTGGCTGGTAGTATGACAAAAATAGGGGTCCTGGCATTACAAGGTGCTGTAAGAGAACATATTTGCCAAATTGAATCTCTTGATTGTGAAGCTATTGCAGTAAAAACAATCGAAGATTTGAATTGTCTTGACGGTCTTATTTTACCTGGTGGTGAAAGTACAACAATGCGTAAACTGTTAGATCGCTATCACTTATTGGAGCCAATTCAAACATTGGCACAACAGGGAATACCGATGTTTGGGACTTGTGCTGGTCTAATATTATTAGCAAAGGAGATAACGGGTTTAAAAATACATCATCTCGGCTTAATGGATGTTATAGTAGAAAGAAATTCTTTTGGTCGACAAAAAGATAGTTTTGAAGTTGAATTACCCATTCCCTCAATTGGTAACGATATTCCAGCAGTTTTTATTCGAGCCCCACATATTGTGTCCGTAGGTGATAATGTAGAAATACTAGCGACATATGAAAAGCGGATTGTTCTTGCTAAAGATGGTCAATTTTTAGGCTGCTCTTTTCATCCAGAGTTGACTAAAGATGTAAGAGTACTTCAATATTTTATTGACATGGTAAATGATTTTACAAAGACTTCACTAACAAAAATAAATACCAAGTAGTCTGTTTGTCTAATTAATTAGGATGGCAACGTTGGGAAGCTCTCGTTCCTTTTGGGGATGGGAGCTTCTAAGTAAGGAAAGCCTAAAAATGCTCATGGGTATTTAGTATCACTCATAGACTAATTTTAACTTGTGCTTACAATAAAGAAAAATGTATGTGTTCTTCCGCAATTAAGTGCCATTACGGAAGAACACAATAATTAAACCGCAAATTGAACTAATTATATAAGATATAATAGGTTTTTCCGCTAATTAGTTTCCACAGATGATTCATCTTGTAAAACTTTTGAGATCGCTTGTGCGAGCACAGAAATCGTACGATTAATCTCTTCTTCTGTATTTTCAATACCGCCAAGTTCTATTAAAACCATATTTTTAGCTAAATCTTGATTATAAATACCATCAACATGCTCACCTTTTTTCCCTATTACACCACGTGATATTCCTGGAACCAACTCATTCAATTTATCAGAGATTTGTTCGGAATATGATTGATTTATTAAGTAGTTTGGATTATCTTCCCCTACAACAAAATAGATTTTTCCAAAGGTCTGATTGTTGTAAGTAAGCGTAGATATATCTCTAGAAGCAGAATCTCTATGAAGGTCAACGATAAGGTCGTAGGTATTATTTTGGATTTCGTTTGAAAGATAAGGTCGTACAACATCATAAGCTTCAGAAAAAGTACGATTTGTATTGTATAATTCATCCATTGTATCAACGTCAAGAAATTTTGTGTTTAAGGAGTTTACATTGAAGTGCATTTTAATAATTTCTTCAAATTCAGTAATATTTGATTTTGAGTCATAAACAGCTGTTTTACCACTTTTATTTTTCACTATGGGAATAAAAGCTTCATGGGAATGTGTAAAAAGCATCAAAACATTCTTTGATAATGCCGGTTCTAAACTATCAAGAGGTACATCAGTGGTTGTAAGAGCATACACAAGTTTTTTAGGTGTTTCAAGCTCTTCAACTGTTATATCCTGAGATAGGTTAAAAGAACTTGCAATTAGTGGTGATACAAATAATAGTAAAATGAATCCAAAAAATATGACGAGTTTGTATTGCATCATTTATTCACCTCAAAAAACTATATGTTTGAGGGTTTCTAATTATTTATTATAAGTTTATAAAATTTGAGATTAATAATTTGTAATATTTATTGTTAGTAAAATATTATTCTATACCTACTATAACTTAAACTACATTATGAATTTTTTATGAACTTCATTAAATCTCCTTTATCATACTTTGATATGTGCATAATTTCTCCATAATTATTTGTTACATTATTTTTGTAAACAAATTAAGGAGGAATCAGCATGAAATCCAAGTTATGGATAACCGCATTAATAGCTAGTGCTGTAATTGCTACTGGTTGTAGTGCAAATAATACAAATTCAGAATCAGAAGAAATGGATCATTCCAACATGTCTGAAGAGGAAATGAAGAATATGGAGGGTATGGATCATTCCAACATGGATATGGAAGGAATGGATATGGAAAACGGCCATGCAAGTCATACAAATCCATTAGAACTAAATAACTCGACAGGTGAAAATGAACTAGCCCTTCCACCACTAGTAGAAGCTAAGGATGGAGTTGTTGATATTACGGCTCAACAAGGTAAAACTGAAATTTTTGAGGGTGTCCAAACTGACACATATGGATATAATGGTTCATTCCTAGGTCCAGTTATTCGTGTAAGTGAGGGTGAAACTGTAACATTTAGAACGAAAAATGATTTGCTAGAACCGACAACATTCCATTGGCATGGAGTTGATATTCCGGGTGAAGGGGATGGAGGACCACATCAACTTCTACAACCAGGTGCTTCAGAAGATGTAAAATTCACTGTAAGTCAAGGTGCCTCAACTCTTTGGTTCCATCCTCATCCTGAAGGTTCTACAGCTGAACAAGTATACAAAGGTTTAGCAGGATTGATTTATGTGGAGGATGAAAACTCTAAAAGCTTAGGATTGCCTGACGAATATGGAGTAAATGATTTCCCATTAGTATTCCAAGACAGACAATTCAATGAAGATAAACAATTTGATTACCAAGCAGTGCGTAATGAAGATGGAACAATTGGCGATACAATGTTAGTAAACGGGACTCTTAACCCTAAACTGACAGTTGGAAAAGAGAAAGTGCGCTTACGTTTATTGAACGGATCAAATGCTCGTAACTATACATTTAAATTAAACACAGGAGATTCATTCCAACAAATTGCAACAGATGGTGGATTCTTAAATGAACCAACTGAGATGTCAGAAATTACATTAACACCTGGAGAACGTGCGGAAATTATTGTGGATTTTTCTAAATATGATGCATCAAGCGATGTAGCCTTAGTTAATGAAGCTGATTCTATCTTATTGCCATTTAAGATTGATGAACAAAAAACAAATACAGTAGCAATTTCAGAAACATTAAATGATTACGTAGTAACTGAAGAAGAAAAAAATCTATCTGTTACGAAAAAACTTGAACTATTTGGTATGGGTGAAATGGTCTATATCAATGACAAGCAATTTGATATAAATCGTATCGATTTTACTCAAAAACAAGGTGAAACAGAAATTTGGGAAATTTATAATAAACCAGATATGATGGGCGGCATGACACACCCATTTCATATCCATGGAACACAATTTAAAATCGTTTCAATTGATGGCAAAGAACCACCTGTTGAATTACAAGGTTGGAAAGACACTGTTGCAATTGAACCAGATCAAAAAGTGAAACTTGCTGTGAAATTCAATAACAAAGGTATTTATATGTTCCACTGTCACGTACTTGAACATGAAGAAAACGGAATGATGGGACAAGTTGAAGTTTTATAACTTTATCCACTGTTATATAAAAAAACCAAATTGGGTTTTTTAAGTCCAATTTGGTTTTTATATTATATTAGTGTCTTATAAAGGAAGTATAAAATAGGTAACATTGATTGGTAAAATCAATAATATTATTACCGGAGAATTAGGTGAAGCTGATATCGTTTTATACATGGGGTTGATTATTCCGGAATAGGAGTGCAAATTATGGAAAAAATTGTTTGTGCTTGTGGGCATGAAAACCCACTTGGCACAAAAATTTGCAGCAATTGTGGTAGACCACTAACAGAAGAAGGAAAGTCACAAAAAGTTTTAGATATGAAATATGATGGATCTGCCATTCGATCAAAGACGCACAATAAATCTTTTGTCGATAAAGTATGGAATTTTTTCTCTAGCGTAAAAGTTGGAGTGGCATTAATCATTATTCTCTTAGTAGTAGCATCTATCGGAACAATTTTTCCACAAGAATTTTTTGTAGCTGCTGGAACTGAGGCTGGTAAGGCACTTTATTATGAAACAAACTATGGATCATTAGGTACACTATATTACAATTTGGGGCTTTCTGATCTATATTCAACTTGGTGGTTCCAGGTACTTGTGGGAATGCTTGGGGTTTCCATTATTGTTGCAAGTATTGACCGTGGTATCCCATTACACAAATCATTAACAAAACAACGAGTAAAACGTCACGAAAGCTTTATGAGACGCCAACGAATTATTGCAGAAGGTGCTGTTACTGAAGGCGATCCATCTAAAACACTTTATTCGGTTGAGGAAAAACTAAAAAAAATGAATTACAAAGTACGTCACGATGGATCAGCCTTACTTGCTGAAAAAGGTAGATTTTCACGTTATGGTCCTTACATTAATCATGTGGGTTTAATCATTTTTTTATTAGGTGTTATGTTACATCAACTTCCGGGAATGCATGTGGATGAATCAATGTGGATTCGTGATGGAGAAACTCGTGCTATCCCTGGAATGGATGGTTACTTTTTAGAAAGCAAAAAGTTTATTTTAGAAACACATGATAATGACCCGACAACTGCACAAATACAGCAAGGTGTGGCTGTAATTGCAAAAAACTATCAAACGGATGTAGTATTGTACAAGCAATCGGATGATGCATTACCAGGAGAAACAAATAATTTAGAAGTGGTGAAAGAGTACTCGATCCGAGTAAACCATCCATTAGAGCATGATGGGTATTCATTATATCAAATGGATTATAGATTAAATGAATTAAAAGAAATGACGTTTTCATTAACGAATAAAGAAACTGGTACTGTACTAGGAAATATCACTATTGATTTAAGAAATCCAAAAAGTGAGTATGTCATTGATGAAAATACGAAAGTAGAGTTAATGGAATATTATCCTGATTATACAGGGTTTAATGATGAAGGTAAGCCACAAACAGCAACACCGAATCCAAATAATCCAGCATTTATTTTTAATATGATAACACCGGAAAAACCAAAAGGTGAGATTAGCTTTGTTGCTATTCAACAAACGGTTGAAGGTTCAGGGGCTAGTGAGAATACTTATAAAATGGCGTTTACTGGTGTAGATACGATCAATATGTCAGGTTTAACAATTCGAATGGATAAGACAATTCCATTATTAATTGTTGGTGGATTTATCTTTTTACTAGGTTTAGCAATAGGGTCTTACTGGAATCATCGAAGAGTTTGGATTGAACAGTTAGCAGACGGACAAATTCGTCTTGCTGCACATACGAACAAAAACTGGTTTGGAATTAAGAAAGAAATTGATGCCTTAACTGAATATGCACATTTACCTCAATATGTTGATCAGTTAGTTGACGAAAAAGAGAAAGAAAAGAAAGATGAATAGTAGTATTAATATAAAAGGGGAAGGTGACTACTTATTATGAGTTTAATAGATATTAGTGGTAATCTTTTATTTGTTGCATTTGTTGCCTATTTAGTTGCAACGTTATTAATTGGAGGTTCGATTAAAAGCGCAAAACCAGATGGAGCGGCAGGACGCGCAACTAAATGGGGTCAACTAGCGATTATTGTTACTATCATCGGATTCCTTGCACATTTAGGATACTTTATTACACGTTGGATTTATTCAGGACAAGTACCAGTAAGTAATATGTTCGAATTTACAACAGCATTTGGTATGTTTTTAATAGGGGCATTTATCTATATGTACTTTATGTATCGAGTGACTGCACTTGGATTAGTTGCGTTACCAATTGCATTAATAATCATTGGTTGGGCAGCAATGTTTCCAAGAGAAGTAACACCTTTAGTACCATCTTTACAAAGCCACTGGTTAACAATTCACGTAATTACAGCAGCTATTGGTCAATCGATTTTAGCCATCAGTGCGGTTGCAGGATTAATTTATTTATTAAAAGTTATTGATGCAAAGAAAAAAGGAAAAGAACGTTTTTGGCTTGAAGCAGTACTGTATTTTTTAGTCATCATTGTAGGTAACATTGCAGCGTCAGTTGCATTTAATGCTGTTGGCTATGAAGACCGATATTCTTATATCAATAAAGATGAAATAGAACTTCAGATTATTTATAATCATCCACCGATTTTTGGTATGAATGAATCTACTGCTATAACTGAAGGAGCGATGGAACCTTTAATTGAAATGCCAGCATTTATTCATGCTCAAAAATTAAATATTGTAGTTTGGTCATTATTAGTTGGTACGATTCTTTACGTTTTAATTCGATTAATTGCTAGAAAGCGAATTATCGAATTGTTGAATCCATTAGTGCAGAAAGTAAACTTACAACTATTTGATGAAATTGGCTATCGTTCAGTATTAATAGGATTCCCGATATTTTCTCTAGGAGCTCTTGTCTTTGCGATGATTTGGGCACAAGAAGCTTGGGGACGTTTCTGGGGTTGGGACCCAAAAGAAGTATGGGCGCTAATTACATGGTTATTTTATGCAGCATACCTTCACCTACGTCTTTCAAAAGGTTGGGAAGGCAAAAAGAGTGCATGGTTAGCTTTAATCGGTTTCGGTATTATTATTTTTAACTTAGTCGTAGTCAACTTAGTTATCGCTGGATTGCACTCTTACGCATAAAATAAATAGTTTAAGAGAGTTTATCTTACTTTGTATAGTAATGATAGTGAATGTATGTTTTTATTAAAATAACAGCTACTTGTCTTTAATGTCACACATTATACGATAATTAGTACATCACTTATATATTTGTGATGTACTTTTTAATTAATAGACCTATAAATTATTATATTATAAGTATTATAACAATAATAAAAATTGGATTTTAAGCATGGAATCAACCTTATAAAATCCATTACTTACGAAAAGGTGTAGAAAATGGGTTATCTTATAGATTTTACTTTATTAGTTATGGTATATATATATATTTATTTTAGAATATGGAAAAATGATTCGAAGAATACATTAATAATTAAAACTCTTATGTTTGTATATATAGTAATGGTATTTTTTGTTACAATAATGCCCTTCACCATACCATTAAATGGAACAAATAAGTTATTTTTAGAGACTGCTAATTTTATGCCATTTAAAGATCTAATGTTAAAATATCACGGTGCTACAAAGGAAATTTTCTTAAACATTTTAATGATGATGCCTTTTGGATTTTTATACCCAATTATAATGAAAAAAGGCTTATTAAAGACCGTTATAGCAACATTAACTTTTAGTTTGTTCATAGAATGCTATCAATTAATTAGCGTATGGTGGAATGCTGCTTCGACAAGAATATTTGATGTGACTGACTTAATTACAAATTCAACTGGTGGTCTATTTGGATACATTTCTTTTAGTCTAGTAACTTTAATTAGTAAAAACCATAATTCATAAAATCTTTTAAATTACCACCATATCACTAATTAAACCATTGGAAGGTGTTAATGGGAATAATTGCTATTAGGGTTCCTTTACACTTCTATAGGATTTTTATTGGTGGAGCCGTTGCATGGCTCTTTAAGGATTTTCAACGAAAGATAATCATTATTAATGCAGTATGTGATGGCCTAATCTTTGGCCTAATAAGTATTGTAATTTTCCAAGAAGCAATTGAATTAGGCGGTTGGTTCATAACAATAGTTGAAGTTTCTATTGGAATGGTCATATTTGAATTATTACATAAAGTAATGCGGAATTATCAGGTGATTAAGAATACCTCAAAGGAAAGAGTATATATTCGTAAAGGTTTGTTACTGATATTGAGTTTCTCCATTCCCAATCTACCTATTGGAATTATTCTAGCGACAAGTCACGAACATGATATTTCTCTTTTACAAACGCTTCTACTTCATAATATCCCTGAAGGCATCATTTTATATACTAGATTTAAATCATACTTTTATTTCGACCATCTTAATTAGTTTTACCATAGGTATTATTTTAATGGTTACAGTTACAGAAATACTGTTGCCAGTAATGGAAAAATCCTCATTACATAGAATTTTAATTTATCCTCTAATCGGAATAGGAATTATGGCATTCAATTTAAACTTATTTTAATAGATTAGTTAGTTTCAGATTGACTTTTGTTGGTCATCATTTTGTTTTATTACTCCAATGAACTGAAACATTATTGTAAAATCTATTAAGTGTTTTGAATGGTATACTCACTTTTTTAGATAAAGAGTACTAATAGGTTTATCAACTAGAACAAGATTTTCGGGAGGATTTTTTATTTGGATAAGAAAATAAAAGGTTTTGTCTTAATTGGAGTTTTTACGTTGTTTACTTCAACGATTTTCCTTAATCTACAAGCCTCAGCAAATAATTTGGATAGTTTAAAAGAAGAACAAAATGAAATAGAACAAAAAAAGACAGAGTTAAACCAAGAATTAAAAGATAAAAAAATAGAAATTCAGACAAACCAAGCAGAACAAGATAGTTTATTAAACCAAATAACAAACTTTAATAAAGAAATTACTGCTACCGAAGATCAAATTAATATATTTGAATCTAGTATTGAGCAAACAACTCAAGAAATTGAAAATTTACAAGCGGACATTAAAAATCTAGAGGAGAAAGTCAATAATCGAGATGAACTAATTGACGAACGTTTACGTACAATTCAATCTAGTGGAACAATAAATTGGTTAGATATTTTACTAGGCGCAAATAGCTTTATTGATTTAATAGATAGGTTTTCAGCAGCAAGTACATTACTGGAGGCTGACCGTTCTCTTATAAATGAACAAAATGAAGATATTAGACTAATTGAGATAAAAGAGTTTGACTTAGAAGAAACGTTAGTGAAACTTGAGAGTGAACGTACAGAATTGCTTACATTAAAGACTAATTTAGAGAGCCAAAGATCAGATAAAAAGGCCCTAATTGTAAAACTTGAAGCCGAACAAGAAAAGCTAAAAGACTCAAAACAGCAATTGGAAAATGCATACGAGGAAGTACATGAAATCAGTGAAGATTTAGAAGCAAAAATCATTGCAGAACAGAAACGTATGGCAGAATTGGCACGTGAACAAGAACGTAAACGACGTGAACAAGAAAGTAAACAAAATAAAAATAATGAATCAGCTTCACCTAATGTTCCTGTAACATCAAGTGGAGTGTGGACAACTCCAACATATGGTACATTTACTTCTGGTTATGGATGGAGAAGTTTTGGCGGTGGTGAGTTCCACTATGGTGTGGACGTAGCAAATTCTACTGGAACACCAATTGTGGCAGCTTCGGATGGAGTAGTTTCGTATGCTGCACCTCTTAGTACATACGGTAATGCTGTTCTCTTAACACATTCGATTAATGGGAAAATTTATACAACCGTTTATGCTCACATGAGTTCGATTGGTGTCCAAGCTGGACAAACCGTATCGAAAGGACAGGAAATAGGGAAAATGGGTGCGACTGGTCGTGTCACAGGACCGCATTTACATTTTGAATTGCATAATGGTACTTGGGCAGGTCAAAAGGTAGGACATATGAATCCGTTGCAGTTTGTTCCGTTTTAAATAGTGTGCTTTACTAATTAGCATCCTCAAATGAATTTGGAGGCAATTCCAAATTTATTTGAGGATTTCTTCATAATTCATTTATAACTCTTTTGTAATGAAACTATTACTCTACTTGTAAAATACTATATAATAGAAGAAACTCATTTCTTAAAAGAAAGAGGAGGCGGTAGAGTGAGTAAGAAGGCAGTTGCTTATATTCGAGTAAGTGATATGGGACCGACAGGCGAGAAAGATTCCCAAGACACTCAACTCGAAGAAATTAAGAAATATTGTATACAAAATGATTATGAACTAATAGGTTCTTATCAAGATTTGGATATCTCAGGTGGCACAGATAATAGACCAGATTTTCAAAGATTGTTTGAAGATGCTAGAAAGAAAAAATTTGAAGTAGTAGTTGTATATAATCTAAGTCGTTTCTCTAGAAATGTTCAACATACAATATCATATGTTCAAGAGTTAAGCGATCTAGATATTGACTTTGCTTCTACGAAAGAAAACTTCTTGAGAACAGACACACCAGAAGGACGCTTAATGTTCCACATTACGGCTTCTGTGGCTGAATACCAACGAGAACAGATAGGGCAAACAGTACGAGACAATATGCTATCAATAGCAGCACGTCAAGGTCGCTTCTTAGGTGGATTAGCACCGTTGGGCTATACAGTTAAAGAAGATAAGACGGGTTTTGAAATTGTTGAAGAAGAGGCTGTTGTTGTAAGGTGGTTGTTCAATGAATACCGGAATGGAAAAGGAATGGATGCTTTAACTAGAACACTCACAGAAGACAATGCTTTAGGAAGGGATAAATTCAGCAAATCCACTATTAGGGCTATACTTCTAAACCCTGTTTATGTTGGGGACTTTTACTATAATAAAAGAAGAAAAACAACTTCTGGTAAAAGAAAGAAGAATGAAGAAAATGATTGGATTATTGTTGAAAATAGACACGAACCAATTATTGATAGAGAACTCTTTAATGAAGTGCAAGAACTACTCAAAAGTAAGGCAAGAGGTAAAGGAACATTCAACCCCAACAAGGCTGCTACTAAGCATTTATTAACTGGTCTATTGACTTGTTCTTGTGGTAATACATTCAATGGAAATCCTAAATATAATAATGACGGAAAAAAATATGAATATTACTATTGCAGTGGTAGACAAAGGCACTCTAGAGCATTCTGTGATGCAAAAGGTTTGAGAGTAGACAAAGTAGATCCATTAGTTATCTCAACTCTTGAAGATGTTGTGAGTAAGAAGAAATTACTCTCTGCTTTCAATTCTCAGTTCGCCACTCTAACAACTGAGGAAGCCGATAAGTTAAAGAGGAAGGTCTCTCTCCAAAGGCAGATTGTAAGGAAGAACGAGCAGATAAACAACTTAATGGATAGAAGTTTAAGGACTAAAAATGAAAAAATGATTGAACGGTTCGATAGGGAAATGACAACTCTTCAAGAAGAAATAGAAGAGGTGCAAGTTGAACTTGAACAATTTGATACTACAAATAACTTACTAGTTGAAAAAGCAGAAGAATTAAAACATAGCATTATTACAAGTGAAAAGTTTGAATTGTCTGTTAACTTCTTGAATTATGTCGATAAAGAAATTCAACGAAAAGTTATCGGTGAGTTGATAGACAAAATAGATGTTGTTCAACTTGAAGATGGAAATACTAAACTGGATATCCACTTTAAGTTTGATAGTGAAAATATTGAGTTAGTGAAAAACATTAGCAAACTAGATTATAAGAATCTAGAAACTGAAAAAGAACTTCTTCACAAAATTATGAAGATAGCAGTTGAGAACAATTCTGAAAGTTCTCCCAGAAAGCCGTTATCTGCACAAAATAGTGAGGATTGTGTAGGTGACGGCCATCCCCGTCCTTCGGTATTTTTAGATTCAAACATATAATAAAGCTATAATATAACACTCACAAATGTTGATATTAATCAATGTTTGCGAGTGTTTTTTTTTGTATGGAAATAGCATAAATTGAAATCAAACTACATATTAATGCGATTTACAAAAATTCCACTTTAACTATCAAAATTGATTCCATTTGAATCAGTTTTAATTATTAATATTATGTAATCATAAGAAAATCTCTATATAAACCTTTCGATTAAAAAGTAAAACGTTTAAGATGATTTGCTAATCTACTTTCAATATTATTTTTATATAGTGGAGTTTTTATATAATAGTAAGTTATGGAAGATGGAAAGTAAAATAGAATTGAAACTTTAGTAGTGAAATAATAATATATTCAGTGTTAATATATGTGAAAATAATTCCATTGGACAAAATACTCGCATTTACTCGATCTATCAACTTTTACGTGATGAGAAAAATATTGTCTGAGAAAAAGCGTTTAAGTATAACGCTTTAATAAAACAATACAAGGATTCTGAAATAAATGAATACACATTCTAATAATTTTAAAATTGAGAGTCCTTAGAGGGGGGATGCTACATGCTAAAGATTTGTTTAATTAGGCATGGTGAAACAGATTGGAATGCTAACGGAATCATCCAAGGTACTTTAAATACAGAATTAAATAATAGAGGAAAGCAACAAGCAGAGTCATGTGCAACATATCTATCAAAGAAAAACTGGGACATGATAATAACGAGTCCTTTAAATCGTGCAAAGGACACAGCTAATATTATAGCAAATAAGATATCTTTTAATGTGGAAATTATGGATGAATTTATGGAGAAGCATTACGGAGAAGCTGTTGGATCACCATTAACAAATAAGGCACTACAAGACCAAGCAGGGGAACAATTTATTCTTTTTAAAAAACGGGTTTTGGGAGGATTAAATCGAATAATAGAAAAATATGATAATAAAAAAATCTTACTTGTAACACATGGCGATGTGATTCAGGTTATATTAACTACATTATTTCAAAGTAATGAATACAATATTAAAGTGAACAATGCGAGTTTATCCGAAATTGAATTCAATAAAGTACAATGGACAATAAACTATTTTAACAGAACAAACTACTTATAATTATATTGTGTTATCAGGAATATTTTACAAATGATAGAAATCGTACTATAATAACTTGTATAAACAACAAAAAATGAATATTAAACTAATAGGTTTCTTAAATATGATTGTGAACTATATTTAAGACTAAGAGGGAAATTGGTGTAAATCCAATACGGTCCCGCCACTGTAAGCGAGAAGGAAGGTTAGTAAATATCCACTGTGTGTAAGCATGGGAAGGAATAACCAACTGTTGATTCGTAAGTCAGGAGACCTGCCTATAAAGTTTTTTAAGCTTCCTCGAGGAAAGGAATGTTTAAAGTGTAGGTAGTCTTTATTTAAATTATTTTTCGTTAAATATTAGATTGCAAGCTTATATAAAATATCTGCAAAGATTAGTATATAACATAGATACCTTTAACCAACGCTTTCCACAGGAAAAGCGTTTTTTTGTGTTTAAAAAAGAAGGGAGTACTAGAAATGAAAGATATTTTGAAAAAATGGGGATTGTTGAGTGTTCTTTTTCTTTTAATTTTAACAATCATTACAGGCTGCGGTACACAAGAGGAGAACGATGTAAGTAATAAAGAGAAAGAAGATGCTCAAGAGGAAGTTATTAAAAATAATGAAAGTCAATTTCCTGTCACTATTTTAGATGGTGCTAATCGTGAGGTTACAATTGATGATGAGCCAGAAACAATTGTTTCCATTCAAACTAGTAACACAGAAATCTCATTTGCACTAGGACTGGGCGATAAAATTATTGGGGTTTCAGATTACTGTAACTACCCTGCAGAAGCATTGGAAAAAGAAAAAGTAGGTGCACAAGATATTAATGCAGAGCTTGTTCTTTCACTTTTGCCGGATTTAGCGTTAGTTACTGATTATCATTACAATACACATCCAGAACTACTAAAGCAGTTTGAAGAAGCTGGGATTGACGTAGTTGTTGTTGGAGATGCATCATCCTTTGAAGATGTTTACCACAATATTGAAATGATCGCTAATGCAACTGGAAGTAATGAACAAGCCCAAAAAATTATTACGGATATGAAGCAACGTCATGAAGCAATTAAAGTAAAAGCTGCGGAAATGATTACAGATGAAAAGAAAGTTTGGGTGGAAGTTTCACCTGCTCCGGATATATTTACTACTGGAACTAATACCTTTATGCATGAAATGCTCGAATCCATAAATGCAACTAATGCTGCGGAGGCACATGAAGGATGGGTAAAACTAACAGAGGAAGAAATCGTACAATTAAACCCTGATGTTATTATTACTACATATGGTTACTATATAGACAATCCCAGAGATCAAGTACTAAATCGTGAAGGATGGAATGAAGTGCCTGCTGTAAAAAATGAGCAGGTGTTTGATGTTGATAGTGATACTGTTACTAGACCAGGACCTCGTTTAATTGAAGGAGTAGAGGCAATTGCGAAGTTTGTATATCCGGAAGTTTTTAACTAATAAAGTTAGATGGTTGTATGTTTTTAGTGGAGGGTTAGTACTATGTACGGCCCTCTTTGCCTTATTCATAAGTAGCGTTCAGGTACCTGTTTCAACAATTTTACATATAATCATGGACAAAACCATTAGTTTAGGCTGGTTAGACGATATTGCGAGAAATGAAGAAATGATTATTTGGAATATCCGATTCCCAAGAGTGATTCTTGCTTTTTGCGTCGGTGCATCTCTCGCATTAGCTGGTGCTGCTTTCCAGGGACTTTTACGTAACCCATTAGCAGATCCATACACAATTGGTGTCTCCTCAGGTGCAGCTCTTGGTGCAGTTATCGTTTTATTTTTTCAAGTTACCATCAATGGTTTGGGAAGTTTTACTCTTCCAGTCGTTTCAATTATCGGGGGCTTTGCAGCTTTGTTTGTAGTATTTGGACTAGTTAGATTGAGTAGTAGAAGTTTATCCATTGAAACTTTAATTTTAGCAGGAATCATTGTTAGTGCCTTTATTGGAGCAGTTGTGTCTCTTATTATTTCATTAAGTGATCGAGACTCAATGACACAAATTATCTATTGGTTATATGGTAGTGTCGGCATGAGAGGTTGGAGTCATATACAGTTAATCCTTCCCTTTATGATAATCGGTACTATCATTCTGTTCTATCACTACAGGGAATTAAATGCTTTAGCCTTAGGTGAGGATGCAGCAGAAAATATAGGAGTGGATGTTCGTAAAGGGAAAACATTCATTTTAATCGGTGCTTCTTTATTAACTGGAGCAGCAGTTGCAGTATCAGGTTCAATTGGATTTGTTGGACTAGTTATTCCCCATCTAGTTCGTCTTGTAACTGGTCCCAATCATCGCCATGTCCTGCCCATATCCATGTTAGTAGGCGGTGCATTTCTAATATTAGCTGATTTACTATCTAGAACTATTATTGCTCCAAAGGAATTACCAATCGGCGTTATTACAGCCTTAATAGGGTCACCTGTTTTTGCGTTGTTATTAATAAGAGAAAGAATTGGGCGGAGGGGATAAAATGATCAATCTTAAAGGCATAAGTGGTGGATATGCTCAACCTCCAACTATTAATCGTTTAGATTTACAAATTAATAAAGGAGAATTTTTTACCCTCCTTGGCCCAAATGGAAGTGGAAAAACAACCCTTTTTAAGCTTATTACCGGACAATTACTAATAAGTGAGGGTGGAGTTTATATTGATGGAAAAAATATAGCGACTCTATCGAAGATTGAAAAGGCGAAACTCATGGCTGTTCTGACACAGGAAAACAAAGTAGCATTTGATTACACCGTTGAGGAAATTGTAAGTCTCGGTCGTTATCCACATCAAAAAGGTATACTAAAAAATCTAACTAAAAAAGATTTGGCTGTCATTGAAGAAGTCATGGAACTAACATACATTAGCGACTTTAGGAAAACCGCTTTTCGAAGGATGAGCGGTGGAGAAAAGCAAAGAGTGTTATTGGCTAAAGCTTTAGCACAAGAACCTGAAATTTTATTATTAGATGAGCCTACTAATCATTTAGATATAAAGCATGTATTCCAAATGTTAGATTTACTAAAAAAACGTCAGGAAAAGTTCGGTTTAACAGTTTTTGCAATCCTTCATGATTTAAACGTCGCCTCACTATATGCAGATCGAATTGCATTTCTTCATAACGGAAACATCTTAGAAGTAGGTGATGTTGGAATCTTAAGAAAAGAAGACCAATTAAAAAAAGTATACGACGTGGAGTTAAAGTCTAGGGCACATCCTACGCTCCCGAAGCCCCAGCTTATTATGACTCCAAGCTACACCGTTTCTAATACGTTGGACTTTAACAAGTCATATCGAATAAAACAAACCAAGGAATATATTCATGTTGAGTTCAAACATCCTTTACGAACTATTTCTAATGGTGTAATCGGCGAAGGAATTCAGTGGTTAAAGCATTTTTGTAATTTCCATGTTACGAAAGACTATAATTGTTCAGAACCTAAAAGTGATTTACAAAGCAGGATGATTAAACACTCCATCCCCCATGAACAAGCAGTTGGGATGATGACTGCTGTAGTGCTTGAGGATGCAGTTTTTTTAGAAGATGAATTTGAAGGTATTCCTATGATGGCAGTTGTCACTGCAGGAACAGGAAATGCTGTTGATATAACAAATAAGTCTAATACAGGCGCAATCCAAACAGTAGGTACAATTAACATATTTTTATTCATAGATGCACATTTTTCTGATGGAGCTCTTGTAAATGGAATTATGTCTGCTACTGAAGCAAAAGTGAAGGCCTTACAAGATTTAAAGATAAAAGATAGTCAGTCTAATACAATTGCAACCGGAACTTCAACAGATTCAATCCTACTTGGACTTACACAGCAAGGGGAAAAAACACCTTATGCTGGCTCAGGTACAATTGTTGGAAAAGGGATTGGTCAAATAGTATATAGTGCAACAAAGAAAGCGGTAAAAAAATACTTACAAAGAGTTCATGAAGAACAATGGCTGTAATAGAAAGATAATGTTTAATAGAACAAGTTTATGACGTGAACCTCTAAACAATACAGTACTTAATTATGTAATTGAGTGACCTTCATTATATTTTCTTAAAAAGGTGGAGTTGTTAGTGACAAAACGAGTAGTAATTGCAGGCACTGGAAGCGGAGTTGGAAAAACAACTATTACTATTGGAATAATGGCCGCTTTAAAGCAGTCTGGGCTAATAGTTCAAGGATTTAAATGTGGACCTGATTATATAGACCCTTCATACCATTCAGCTGTAACTAAAAGAGTTTCTCGTAATTTGGATAGTTGGATGCTCTCGCAAGAGAGTATTTTAGAAATATATAAAAATGGAAGTCAAGGTGCTGACATTTCGGTAATTGAGGGAGTCATGGGGTTTTTTGATGGGAAAAGTCCAGAAACCAATGAGGGAAGTACTGCTGAAATTAGTATGTTAACCAAAAGTCCAGTTTTACTCGTCGTCAATTGCGAAAGTATGGCTCGTAGTGCAGCAGCTATTGTTAAGGGGTTTCAACTGTTTTCAGAAGGACCAAATATTGTTGGTGTTATCGCAAATAAGGTTGGGAGTGAAGGCCACTTTCAACTTATTAAAAAAGCAATTGAACAAGAATGTAACGTTCCAGTAATTGGTTATTTGAAAAGGGAGCAAGACATTGAAATTCCTGAGAGGCAACTCGGACTTATATCTTCTATTGAAAGAGGAGAACTGGATTCGCTTTTTGATAGATTAGGGGAATTAGTTCATAAGACAATTGATATTGAAAAACTGTTTGAACTAGCTACTGCTGAACCATTAAAAGTGAATAACAAGAATTTGTTTGTTAATACAAAAAAAGAACAAATCGTTAAAATTGCAGTTGCGAAGGATAAGGCCTTTAATTTTTATTATCCTGAAAATTTAGAAATGCTAGAAGCAAAGGGTGCTAAAATCGTTTATTTTTCGCCACTTGATAATGAAGATTTACCTGAAGATGTGGATGGACTTTATCTAGCTGGTGGATTTCCTGAAGAATTCGCGTATGAATTGGCACGTAATACAAAAACAAAGCGATCAGTGAAGGCAGCGGTAGAACGTGGGTTACCTACACTTGCTGAATGTGGAGGGTTCATGTATTTAACAGAATCCATTGAAACGACCGAGAAGAAAAAGTATCCAATGGTAGGAGTAATACCTGGTAGCATACAAATGCAACCTAGTTTGGTTGCATTAGGGTACAGAGAGATTACTGGTCAGAATGGGAATTTTATACTGAAAGATCTAAACGCAAAAGGGCACGAATTTCATTACGCCTCCTTTCAATCTGCAGAAGAAAATGTGCCCTATTCTTATCAAACGAAAGGGCTGCAAGGGGTAAAAAATGAAGGGTACTTAATCCACAATGTAGTTGCTGGGTTTACTCATTTTCATTTTGGTTCTTGTTCTGAAATGGTGGAGAATTTGATAGAAAAATGTATAGAGCATAAAAATAGTAGGAGGTAATCTCATGATAAAGAAAAACTATTCCATTCCAAATGCAAATAAGGAAATGGGGAAACAAGTATATGAATATATTAATAGATTGGCAAAGCCACTTGGAAGTCTAGGTAGATTAGAGGAACTAGCAATTGAATTAGCTGAAATGAAAAATGAAGCATTTCCAAGTATAGCGCCAGCAGGTATTCTTGTTTTTGCTGCGGATCATGGCATAACTGAAGAAGGTGTTTCAGCCTACCCGCAAGCCGTGACCGAGCAAATGGTTTACAACTTTCTAAATGGAGGGGCAGGAATTAATGTCTTTGGTAAACAAATAGGTTCATACATCAACATCATCGACATTGGGGTTGCGAGTGATATTGAACATAAGAGTTTAATAAATAGAAAGATACGTTATGGCACTGCCAATTTTTACTTAGAGGATGCGATGACCCGTGAAGAAGCCGAAAGAGCAATTGAGGTAGGTTATGAACAAGGCTGCGATATGATCAAAAAAGGAGCCAAGTCGCTCATACTTGGGGAGATGGGGATTGGAAATACGACTTCGAGTAGTGCAATTTTAGCTGTTCTTAGTAATAGTGATGTGTCTTCATTAGTTGGTTTTGGAACTGGTATTTCGCAGGAAGGCTTGTTACATAAAATAAAGGTTATAGAACAGTCACTTCAAAAACGTAATCCAAATCCGCATGATCCTATAGATATCATCGCCAAGGTAGGGGGGCTTGAAATCGCCGGGATGGCAGGAGCAATGCTTGCTGCTGCTAGCAATAGAGTACCAATTCTTATTGATGGGTTTATTTGTACAGTCGCAGCATTGCTCGCAAAGGAGATTTCTTCTAATGCCTTTGATTATATGGTTGCTACACACCAATCAGTTGAACCAGGACATAGAATAGCCCTTACTTTATTAGGGAAGAAACCGATTATTGATTTAGATCTTAGATTAGGTGAAGGAACTGGAGCAGCTATTACCTATCCGATTATACAATCAGCTACATTGATGCTAAAGGAAATGGCCACTTTTGATTCTGCAGGAATATCTGGTAAAAACTAACTATTATGGAGGTAAACCATGGAACAAGAAAATGAAAATAAAAAAGGATTAACACTTGTGTATTCGGGTGATGGAAAAGGGAAAACAACAGCTGCTGTAGGACTAGCACTGAGAGCGGTAGGAAGAGGGTTAAGCGTAAAGATATTTCAGTTTATAAAATCACCCCAGCGTTCCTATGGAGAACAAATTGCTTTGCAAAAGTTAGGGGTTGAGATGATTCAGCTTGGTATTGGATTTACATGGACGAAAACCCCAGAAGAACATAGAGAAGCACTAAGAATCGGATGGCCACAAGCTAGGGACGCTGTTATGAGTGGGGAGTACGATTTAGTTATCTTAGATGAGTTGAACAATGCACTTTCAATTGATACCTTTCCCATCGACGATGTTTTACCACTAAACGAAGTAATGGATTTAATTAATAAAAAGCCAACACATGTGCACCTAGTTATTACTGGAAGAAATGCGAAACAGGAAATTAAAGATGTAGCGGACCTAGTTTCGGTAATTGACTCAGAAAAACATTACTACGATGAGGGCATTCCGGCTGTAAAAGGGATAGAGTTTTAATGTAGTCAAAATAGTAGACTGATACGCCCCAAGTTAAGAAATAAGGAGTTAATGCGTAATGAGAAAAGCAGTTCCTTTAATGATTCAAGGTACTCATTCAGATGCTGGAAAAAGTGCCATTGTTACAGCTTTATGCCGTATATTTGTCCAGGATGGTTTTAAAACAGCTCCTTTTAAATCACAAAATATGTCTTTAAACTCTTATATCACGATTGATGGGAAAGAAATCGGCCGTGCTCAAGGAGTTCAAGCTGAAGCAGCAGGTATTATTGCGACAACAGACATGAACCCAATTCTGATTAAGCCAACAGGAAACTACCAATCACAAATCGTTGTACATGGTGAGCCCTTTAAAAACATGAAGGCAGGAGAATATCGAGAAGATTTTTTTCAGCAAGGCTTAAAAATAATTAGAGACTCTTATGACAGATTGTCTGCTAGTTATGAACGTATTGTCATTGAAGGGGCAGGGAGTCCTGCGGAAGTTAACTTAAATGACCGTGAACTTGTAAACATGAGGGTCGCAAACATTGCAAATGCACCAGTGATTTTAGTCGGAGATATAGAAAAAGGTGGGGTTTTTGCCAGTTTAGTTGGAACCTTACAACTTCTAGAACCTGAGGACCGAAAAAGAGTGATTGGTGTTATCATTAACAAATTTAGAGGAGATGTATCATTATTAGAGCCAGGGTTAAATTGGTTTGAAGAATATACTGGCGTTCCGATTTTAGGTGTTGTTCCTTATATCGACAATTTAATAATTGAAGCAGAGGACTCAGTTGTGTTAAACCAATACACTTCTAAACTAGATGCCTCGAAGGAACTTGATATTGCTGTAATACGTCTCCCGTTAATTTCTAATTTTACCGATATAGATCCTTTTTTTGAGGAACCTGATTGTCACGTTCGTTTTGTAAATAGTGTAAATGATTTAGGTGCTCCTGATTTACTCATTTTACCTGGTAGTAAAAATACGATTGAAGATATGATGTTTCTACACAGTTCAGGACTTGCAAATAGAATTATGGACTTAGTACAGAAAGAGATGGTAATAGTTGGTATATGCGGTGGATACCAAATGTTAGGGAATAGTATTGAGGATAATTACCAGATTGAATCAGTACATATGAAGGTTGAAGGATTACGGCTTATTCCCTTGAAGACTAAGATGACTCCAACTAAAACAACTGTTCACTCAAAAGGAATAGCAAGATTCGGGGAAGAAAACATCCCAGTTTCGGGGTACGAGATTCATATGGGTGAATCTTACTTTGAAGATGAGTGTAGCCATTTTATTCAGCTTCCTGGTCGAAATGAAGGGGCAATGACGAGAGACAAGCAAATTTTTGGAACTTACTTACATGGAATTTTCCATAATGACTTATTACGAGAGATCTTACTTAATGAGATAAGGTTTAAAAAAGGGTTAGAGCCGATTCGTAATCGCGCATCTTTTGCCCAAAAAAGGGAAGCAAGCTTTGAATTATTAGCCAAGGTGGTTCGAGAAAATATTCAAATAGAACGAATTCATAAATTACTTACCGATTTCCAAAAAGTAGAGATTAAACATAATGAAACGAAAGAAAAGGATAAAAAATAATGCTGTTTAGTGGGGGGGTAATATATGATCCAGTTTTAATTTCATGTACGATCTTAGTTGCTGCAATTCTATTAGATTTGTGGATAGGAGAACCTAAGTGGATCCCACATCCAGTCGTACAAATGGGAAAGATAATCTCATTTTTGGAGAAGAGATGGAATAAAGGAAAGTATAGAAAAGGAAAGGGAATTGGTCTTACCGTAACAGTTGTTTTAACAGTATTCCTCCTAACAGTATCTCTCCTCTATATCGTGTATCATATCCACCCTGTTGTTGGTACGATCGTTCAAATCTATTTAATTTCAACGACTATTGCAGCGAAAGGTCTATCGTCTGCTGCTAATAATGTCTTATCTCCACTAACGAATGGCAATTTGATCGAAGCTAGACGAATGCTTAGTATGATTGTAGGTCGTGATACAGCAAACTTACCAGAAAGTGAAATCGTTAGAGGAACGGTGGAGACTGTTGCAGAGAATACAGTCGATGGCATAACAGCACCATTATTTTGGGCAATGATAGGTGGAGCACCGCTCGCGATGGTGTACCGAGCCATTAATACGCTTGATTCCATGGTTGGGTATAAAAATGATAAATATATTGAATTTGGGTGGGCCTCTGCGAGACTTGATGATATCGTAAATTGGGTTCCTGCAAGAATAACAGCACTTTCGATGTGGCTTGCATCCTTTGTAATTAAAGGCTCTAAGAAGAAGAATGGATGGAGAGTAACATGGAGAGATGCGCGGAAACACCCAAGTCCAAATAGCGGGTGGTCAGAATCTATGATTGCTGGCTTAATGGGAATTCAGTTAGGTGGAGTTAATTATTATAGAGGAAAAAAATCAAAAAGGGCATACCTTGGAGATCCATTAAGAGAATTAGTACGTTCAGATATAAAAAAGACAATTATATATATGCATGGAGGATGGATTGTATTTTTGGTGATAGAGGTATGTATCCTCCTTTTGTGTAGGTAGTTTAAACGAGGTGAAATGATGAATTGGCCAAATCATGGTGGACAGCCAGAAAAATTAAAACAACTCTTCAATATTAAAATGGATAGGGAATTGCTTGATTTTAGTGCAAATTTAAACCCTTTAGGTCCTCCTTCTTGGTTAAAGGCTACATTAGACGAGCATTATGAGAAGATTACTCGTTATCCAGACCCTTCTTATTCAAAAAGCATCCTATCGATAGCCGATCATGAAGGGGTAGAACAAGATAATGTTCTACTAACGAATGGGGGAGCCGAGGCAATTTTTTTGGTAGCAAAATATTTTGAAAATAAGAAAGCGGTAATTGTTCACCCTACCTTCTCGGAGTATGAACGAGCGTGTAAACACTACGATATTGATGTGGAAGATATTTTTTATGAACAAGAAAATAGTTTTAATTTACCAACCTCAGTAATTAAAGAAAAGATAAAGGAAAATGATGTTATCTTCCTTTGTCGCCCGAATAATCCAACTGGAACGGTGATCGCTGAAGAAGATTTGCAGTTATATTTAGAAGAAGGAAAAAAAACGGAGACTTATATAGTGGTAGATGAAGCTTTTGTCGATTTTCTACCGACCTCCATTCCTAGTCTTTCAACTTGGTTAGCTTCGTATCCAAATTTAATATTACTGCGTTCGTTAACAAAATTATATACGATCCCTGGGCTAAGAATTGGATATATACTGGCTCAACCTACCATTATAAACGTATTAAAAAACGAACAAATTCCATGGAGCGTTAACTCATTAGTAGATGCTGTTATTCCAAAACTACTAGAAGATGGCTCTTTTCTTGAAAATACTAGAGCTTGGCTTAGTGAACAATCAGAGTCTGTACATGGAATCCTAGCAGAATTGGATTTCTATATATCTCCTACACAAGTAAACTTTTATCTTTTGCGAGATAAGAAGCATCCAAAGCGAACTGAAGAACTTTTTTATTTTTTATTAGAGCACGGAATCTTAACACGTCATACTCATAATTTTAAAGGACTAAATGGTGAATTTTTACGTATTGCCATTAGGGCAAAAGAAGAAAATGAGCGGTTGATAGCGGTTCTTCAGAATTGGAGAAATGAATCATGATTCTATTTATTTCTGGAGGTGTAAGATCTGGTAAAAGTTCTTTCGCTGAGCAAACTGCTCTTTCCTTATATAACAAATCAGTGAGGGAAAAAGAAAGTAGCTCACTTTATTACATTGCTACTGCTAAAAAAAGCGATGATGAAATGGTAGATCGAATTCGAATTCACCAGCAAGATAGAAGACATACGTGGAAAACAATTGAAGAGCCCTTTGACATCGAACATATTCTTTCAAATTGCAAAAAGTGTGATGTTATTCTACTAGACTGTTTAACAATATGGGTAAGTAATGTCATTTTTGATTTGAATTATAGTTTGGAAAAATTAGAAAGTGTAATTTCCACCTGTTTAAACTTAGCACGTAAAAAACACTTTCACCTCATAATTGTTTCTAATGATGTAAATGTAGGGATTCCAAATCCTCATGATTCTGTAATTACATATATGTACTACTTACAGCAACTACATCAAGCGATTATTGAGCAATCAGAAATTGTTGTTGAGGTTCAGGCAGGAATTCCAACATATTGGAAGGGGGTTAAATGGTTGTGAAGCAAGCAGTATATGGCTTTTTACTTGCTGTTCAATTTCTAACACGAATTCCCGTTCCCTTTCAATGCCCTTGGAACAAATATACTAGTAGATGGGCAATAAGAAGTTATCCGCTTGTCGGCGCAGTTCTAGGCTTCATCATCACTATTATTTACATGTTACTAGAATCATCCCTTCCTTTACCTATCATGACCTTACTTATTATTTCCTTATGGGTGTGGATTACTGGAGGTCTCCACCTAGATGGATGGATGGATGTAGCAGATGCAGTAGGTTCAAATGCTTCCCTTGAAAGAAAATGGGAGATTATGAAAGACTCCCATGTCGGAAGCTTTGGAATTATTGCTTTACTATTTTTATTAGCTTGGAAAATATTATTGATTTATTTTTTACTAGAGTCAGGGATTCCAATCTATTTCTTTATTCTCATTTTGTGCTTTTCTCGTTTAGGTGCGGTTGTTTTAATGATTTTTCTACCGACTGCAAAACAACAAGGGTTGGCATGGGAATGGAAGAAAAATGTGAACCGTTATGATTGTTTGTACGCGATGATTCCAGTACTAGCACTTTTATTTTTCTTTAATGACTTTTTGTATTTTTTACCTGGATATATTTTATTTATTGGATTATTTGGAGCTTGGGTGTTCCGTACGTTTAAAGGTACAAATGGAGATTTATTAGGTACAGCGATTGAAGGAGGCGAATTATGGGGACTAGCCATTACGTGGATTTATTTCTCGTTCGTCATTGTATAACAGATTGGAATAAGGAAAAAAGGTACTTAGGGCACACTGATCGAGGAGTATTAATTAGCGAGCTAACTCAGCTAAATAAGCTTCAAAAAGAGTTGATGGAAATTAGTTTTGACCAAGTCTTTACGAGTGATTTGCGACGGTGCCGTGAAACTTTAGCTTATATGAATATTCCATCACAGCATTCAGTAGACACAAGATTAAGAGAAATTAATTTTGGAGACTGGGAAGGAAAAACTTATAACGAGCTTAAGGACGACCGGACTTATCAAGATTGGCTCAATAATTGGGAGGAGCATTCTATACCAAATGGAGAGTCAGCCGATACATTCAAAGCTAGAATAGACTCATTTATTCAAGACTTATTACATCAATCCATTCAATCGATCCAAAATGGTAAAGAGACATTTCTAATTATGACCCATGGTGGAGTGATTCGCTATTTAGTCTCGAGTTTTGTATCTTCAACAGATTTTTGGGATCTTTCTGTCCCACACGGACATGGTATTCATTTAACTTTGGTCAGACAAAAGGGGGAATGGGTATGCAACTCGTTATCGGTGGTGCCTTTTCAGGAAAAAGAAAAATAGTAAGGGAAAGAAACAGAACTTTCAGCTGGGTATCTGCTTATGAGGGAGATATGGTAGAAGATTGGAGAACAGAGTGGTTGGAAGGGACAACATTAGTGTTAGAGGGATGGGAACAATGGATTGCTTCTTGTCTTAAGAAGATTGAGAACAATGACGACATTCGAAAAGAATTCAAAGCCCTTTTTCAAATACTGATTGAGGAAGAAGAAAAAAGAAATAACAGAGTCGTTCTTATTATGTTAGATATTGGAAAGGGAATTGTACCAATCGACAAGGATGACAGGAGGCTAAGAGATATTGCTGGATGGATTGCACAGGATGCTGCTCAATTTGCAGTCCAAGTAGAATATGTATGGAATGGCTTATCAAGGAGACTAAAATAAATTTACTGTATTCAAACTAATGAAAAGGGGTTTGTATATGAAATTAATATCGATATGTCCAAGTAATACAGAATTAGTAGCTTACTTAGGATTGACTTCTTCGTTAATAGGTGTAGATAATTTCTCAGATTGGCCAAGTGATGTTCAAGCATTACCAAGGTTAGGTCCTGATTTGAATATTGATATGGACAAAGTCGAAAAGCTAGAGCCAGACTTAGTGTTAGCTTCGCTCTCTGTACCAGGAATGGAACGAAACATCGACGAGCTGAAAAAGAGAAACATACCATATACTATCGTACCTAACCCTCAGACATTAACAGAGATTGGAGAAAGTCTATTATTCGTTGGTAAAGTGACGAATTCGGAAGAAAAAGCACAACGGTTGTATGAAAAATACACGTTGATTCTTGAAAACTATCATAAGTTATCAAAGCAAATCGATCACCCTAAAACGATTTACTGGGAATGGTGGGCAAAACCTATTTTTACTCCTGGTGCTACTAATTGGTTAACAGAATTGAGTGAGCTATCTGGTGGTATCAATGTATTTCGGGATAAAGAACAAGCGAGTGTTCAAACAGATTGGGAGGAAGTAAAAAAAAGAAATCCAGATGTGATGTGCATTGCTTGGGTTGGAGTTCAAAAGGAAAGGGTTAATCCAAAAGTTATTCTAAATCGCCCGCAGTCGGAAAAAATAAATGCAATTAAAAACAATGAACTTTACATTCTAGAAGAATCATTGTATTGTAGACCATCACCAAGATTATTACTCGGTTTAAATAAACTAGCAAATATTCTTCACCCAACTATTTTTTCACCACTCTCAAAAAATAATGAGTTTTTACTGGAAGAAGAATAATATTGTGAAAAATATTATCTTTTCTACAAATCTATTACTATCCTAAAACAAATTAGGCTCCCCCATCTTAATAAAAGAGTACAGAAAATAAAAATTCCCATCATCATAAGTGATATACTCCCCTCTGTTGTAGACAGATTAAAAAACAAAATCTGTTTATCTAGAGGGAGTATTTTTATTCTATAATTTGCAAAAGGTATTGCTCGATATTATTAGCCATCTTTGTAGAGTTTAGATTATTTAATAATTGAATAGCTTGTCTTATTTTAGAGATACCTTCTTTTTTATTTCCAGTTCTAATATCATAAGCTCCCTTTAGCTCTAATAAATGGACCCTTTCAATTAAGTTACTTTCAGGAATGGCAATCGTCTCAAGATACGATATAAACTCACTAAATTCCTTTTGAAATGTAAATTCTTCGTGAAATCGATTCACAGGACCAAGCAAAAATATAATGGTGTTAAAAAGCACAGCTGTAATTGCATCATTTACCTTTTTATAGTTTCTAAAACGTGCACTTTTCTCATAAGCGGTTCTAGATAACATTATGACCAAATCTGGATCAAGTAATAGTAATGTTCCATTATACAGTGATAATTCATAATAACCCCATACCTCTACACCAAATAAATAATCGGAAAGAAGGTGAATATCATAATCCTCTAATCTTTCCCCTGTATATTGTTTATCTACTATACTTTCATATACTTCAATTAATAGTGCGTTATAAAGGTAAGTATCTACACCATATCGCTTCCACTTATTAAATGCTTTATCTTTTAGCTGCTTAAGTTGAATTACATCCCTATTAAAATAGGCAGCACGTGCTGTTTGAAAAAATTGCTCCAGTTTGTCAGGCTGAAAATCGTGATGTATGTATAAGAACTCATCGAAACTCATCATTAACTTTTCTAATAATCTTGTCATGAGACCAAGAGTTATATCAGAATCCCCTCGTTCAAACTTTGATAAAAAAGAAACAGAACAGATGTCATCGGCTAGCTTCTTTAAGGTTATCCCTTTTTGTTGTCGTATCATTCTTAGCGTTTTACCGTATTCCAGTGACACTTACATACCCCCCAAGAAAAGATAACATTCCACTATATGACAATTTTGAGTACCTATTGTTTTAATCAATATACAATAAAATCAGAAAAAGAAATATATGTGATGTCATAAAGGAGGAAATAAAATGGAAAAATTATTAATCAAAAATGGAACGATTATTGATGTTGAGAGTGGAGTATCTTTTATTGGGTCAATTGAGATAGAAGGAAGTAAGATTAAAAGAATAATAAAACAGAATGATGAGTTACCATTGGCTATAGTGACAGTTGATGCAAATGGAAAATATATTATTCCGGGTTTAATAGATATGCATTGTCACATTAATGAGAGATACGCACCCCACTTTGTTGCATCAGGGGTAACGACGGTACGGAATGCTGCAGGTAATGTCAACTTACTTTCCAACTTGATTGAAAAACCAGATCATGGACCAACACCAAGAGTGTACGCATCAGATAGAATGATTGATGGAACACCTGGTCAATGGGGTCCAACTAGTTATGGGAATTTCGTTACAGATGATCCAGAAGAAGCAAGGAAAGAAGTTCGTAGACAAGTTGACGCTGGAGCAAAGTTTGTTAAATTGTATGGATGGATCAAAAGAGAGGTTATGGCAGCAGCTGTAGACGAGGCGAAGAAGTACAACTTAGAAGTTGCTTGTGATTTAATGAATTCAAAAGAGTTAACTATATTAGATGCAGCTGAGTTAGGGGTAAATTGGATTGAACATATATCGGGTTTTGCACAAGAGATGTACAAAGGCTGGAATCCACTGGTAGATCAAAAGGAATGGGGTCATATCGATTGGGATCACCCAGATCAAGCGAAAATAAAAGAGCTTTGTGAAAAAATGCTAGCCTATAATGTAAAACTTTGCCCAACAATGGTAGTTTTCGATCAATCTATGAAATATCCTGAAATTTGGTCTCCAAAAAATTATGTAATTGAGTCAATTGACAGTATAAGTTACCTTATGCAGGAGTGGGAAAAAAATACAGAGTATGTAGATTCTATAAAGTCAAGGACTGCTATTATAAACAACTTAACGAAAGCCGTTGCCAAGACCTACTATGATATGGGTGGAACGGTCGTTGCTGGTACCGATACACCAGCTTTAATGTTTACGTACCCTGGGATGGCATTACACAGAGAACTGGAAATATTTGTGGAGATTGGTTTTACAGAAATGGAGGCTCTACAAGCAGCAACAGTGAATGCGGCTAAGTCTATTAATCTAAATGATATTGGATCAATCAAAGAAGGGAAAATTGCAGACCTAGTCATATTAAGCAAGAATCCTTTAGAAAATATTAAACACACACAGGATATCGATTTCATCGTTAAGGGCGGAAAATTATATAAGCAAGACGAAATATTATGTAGTGTTCCAAGTGAAGAAGAAGTGAATAAATCAATACAAGCTTTTATTGAGGAGTGGGAAGCAGCAAGTATAGATTAAGTATTGAATTTACGAATGCAAATACGCAGGAACGACAATCGACGATGCATCATTTTTTAAGACTGTGATGAGTCTCATCAAAAATTTTTATAGTAGAAATACTAATATCAAAGTATTTATTTAACGCTTACTTACATTATTAAGTAGGTGTTTTTAAATTGTTGTTAATTGTCTTCCACAAAGCACAATGGTATAGAAATATTTAATAATACTACATTAATATAACAGCGGAATGAGTTGATTGTTCCATAAACAGGTATATAAAAAAATCTCCAAATTAATGAGTACTTAATCCCTTAGTTAATCATACTAATTTCCGAAGGGAGCGAAGTTGAATGATCTGGAATAGAAATAGAAATATTATATGCTTGCTTGTACTTACATTAATGATTTGTTTATTCACGCCTTTCGATGCACACGCAGGAGCCCATGAAGTGTCTATTAGAAGTGCATTCGAACCAATGGGTTATAAAGTCATATTAGAAGGAAAAAATATCAAATTAGTCCGAGAAAAAGATGAGGTAATCGTTTTAACACCATATTCTGCTAAAGCGCTAAAAAACGGACAATCGCACACTTTAAACAAAGCCATTCGATTTGATAATAAGAAAAGTCTAAATATGATTAGTGTATTAGACGTTTATGGATTAGCAAAACCAGTAAACAAGGAAAAACATTATCGTGTAAAAGCTGATGATACTTTATGGAAGATATCTAGGAAATTCAATGTAACTGTTCCAGATTTAAAAGTATGGAATTCTTTAGATTCAGATGTAATCATACCTGGCCAACATCTCCATACAAAAAACCCTATTTATATCGTTAAACCAGGAGACTCTATTTGGGAAATTGCGCATAAAACCGAAAGTACCGTAAATGATTTAATTGCAACAAATAAATTGACATCTGATATAGTCGTTCCTGGTCAAAAATTGACAATACCTTTACAACCATCTGTACAACCGCCAAATCTTTTTGCAGACGGGATTTTTCCTTTGGCAAAAGAAACTTATCAACCTTACGGTAATAGTTATGGAGCAGGTAGAGATTTTTCGTCAGATGGAAAATCAAGATCCCACGAAGGTATTGATATTATGACAGAAAAATGGATTCCTGTCTTTTCAGCAATAGAAGGGACCATAGTGAAGTTAGGTTGGAATACTTACGGTGGATATCGTATAACAATTAAGGCACCAAATGGATATACCTTCTATTATGCTCATCTCATGGGATACCCTGAAGGTTTAAATATTGGACAGTGGGTAAGTGCGGGACAGCTTATTGGCTTTACAGGAGATACTGGATATGGAGAGCAAGGTACAAACGGTAAGTTCCCGGCCCATTTACACTTCGGAATGTATGATCCGCAAGGAAACTCAATAAACCCTTATAGTTATTTAAAATGGTGGGAAATGAAACCATAGAAATATAATTTTAGAGTCAACAATTTATGTTCATGATGATTCGAAATTTCGAATTTGCTACGAGGAAATTTTCAGACCAGTAGTAACTATTATTCCTTTTGATACAGAAGAAGAAGTCCTGGAATTAATTTAAATATGATAAAACACTCACAAATATAATAATATTGGTGAGTGTTTTTATTAGTAATTAGACTCTATGATTGTTTTAAGAAATCAATCTCAATCTCATTTCTTCGTGGCTCCCGCTTAAACAGATATTCTCCATTTCGAACCGATGCAAGTACTTCTGCACGTTCACGAATTGCTTCATAAGCATCTTTTGCATCTAATACGATAAAGTTCGCTGGTTTTCCAGCTTCAATTCCATATTGGTCATTTACCCTCATAATGTTTGCACCGTTAATTGTTATCAGATCGAGCGCTTTATTGATTTCCTCGATGTGAGTATAATGTGCTAAATGAATACCATTATCTAAAATATTCATCATATTTCCATTTCCTAATGGATACCAGTAATCCGCAATAGAATCTTGTGCAAAGGCAACGTTATTTCCGTTACTAAGTAGCTCTTTAACACGAGTTAAACCACGACGTTTTGGATATGTGTCTCCACGTCCTTGTAAGTGTGCATTTTCAGTTGGACAAGAAATGAAGTTGATTTTTGATTCTCTAAATAGCCCCATCATTTTATTGGCGTAGCTATTTTCCACAGAGCCGAAGCTTGTTGTATGACTTGCTGTTGTATATTCGCCATAATCTTTTTCCATCACAAGGGCATTTAATACTTCTAAAAATCGACTATTTGGATCGTCGTTTTCGTCACAATGAATGTCAATCATGACGTCATATTTTATCGCCATATCAACAATTCTTCTTAATGACTCAACCCCATGTTCATAGGAAATTTCAAAATGAGGTATTCCTCCCGCTACGTCTGCTCCCATCTTTAAGGCTTCTTCCATTAACTGTTCTGCACCTTTATATCTAAAGAATCCTTCTTGAGGAAAGGCTACTAGTTGAAGTGTTACGATATCTTTCAACTCTTCACGAAGTTTAATTAAAGCTTTCATTCCAGTTAAATTCGGGTCAGTTATATCTACATGCGTGCGAATAAATTGAACACCTTTACTCACTTCTTTTTGAATTCCTTTAATAGCACGATCTCGTACTAATTCTTCCGTTAATGATTTTTTATTATCACTCCAACGTTGAATTCCTTCAAATAAAGTTCCAGAAACATTTGCATTTCCTTCGCCAAGTCCGGAAAAAATATAATCTAAATGAAGATGAGGATCAACATATGGAGGTAAAACTAATCGTCCTTCTAAATCAATTACTTCATCAGCGTCATCTAAATTATTACCAATTGCTTTGAATTGATTGTTTTCCACTAAAAATTCTTGCGAACCTGGGACACCATATATATTCGCATTAATAAATTTCTTCATACTTCCCTAACTCCTTGCAAAAAAATTAATTATAAATGTTTATTATTAAATGTTGCCAATAAGTGATGCCAACATAAGTAAGTACATTAATAAACATTTGTTTCACATTACTAACAATTATAACACTTACTGATGCAATTGGATGTAAAGAAGACACAGTAATAATTCTCTAGAATAGAATGGAAAATACAAATTAATTAGAATTATTTGATATATCTAAATAATGAATAATAAATAGGAAGTTGCAGAAAATATTTTATTGAAATAAGTTTTAGTGCGATTTTTTTACCGCGCTGAGATTGATGTTAAATAAATAAACGCTTAAAAATAAGCGTTTAAATAGCTTCAAATCTATCAACTTTCGGATAATTGGGAATAAATAATATTATACGGAAATTCTATATTAAAGAAAACTGGAAACAAAAAAGTATTTACATAAATAGTATTAGGGTGATAATATTTATCTATACATTTTTTTCGCTTAATCTATTTTTAGAACGGGGGACCCAATTTTTTTACGGTATTTTCCGTTATAGGTGAGTTCTGAAAAGAAGGGGCTTTTCGTTTCCAAAGTCCTAACCTGAAAGCTAACCTCGTAAGCGTTTAGAGGAAACAGTATGAGAGGATTATTTAGTCAATGGTACAAGCCATAAATTTGTGTTCATTATATTAATAGATTTCATTCATCTACTTGTTTCCCTTACCTGCATTTACTTGCAAAAAAATTTTAGAAGGTGGGGTAATTTTTATGAAAAAATTTAAGTTAAGTTTGGCAACTCAAATTTTTATTGGTCTAGTTTTAGGTATCGCTGTCGGTGGAATTTTCTATGGCAGTGAGCAAGCTCAAAGTTTCTTACAACCATTCGGTGACTTGTTCCTACGATTAATTAAACTAATTGTAGTACCAATTGTACTTTCTAGTATTGTTGTAGCTATTGCCGGTGTTGGCGATTTAAAAGCAGTAGGTAAATTAGGTGGTAAATCATTAGCATACTTTATTGGTATGACAGGTGTTGCTATTGTTATAGGTCTAGTTTCAGCTAATCTATTCCATCCTGGAACTGGTCTAAATATGAATGAATTAGAACAAACGGATATTTCTAAGTACGTTGATACGAGTGAGCAACAAGAAGGAAAATCCATCGTAGATACACTTCTACATATCGTACCTACTAATCCATTCCAAGCAATGGTTCAAGGTGATATGTTAGCAATTATCTTCTTTGCAGTTGTAATTGGTTTAGGGATTGCTGCAATTGGAGAAAAAGGGAAAGTTGCATTACAGTTTTTTGAAGGTTTAGCAGGTGCAATGTTCTGGATTACGAACCTATTTATGAAGTACGCTCCTATTGGTGTATTTGCATTAATTGGTGTAACAATTTCTAAATATGGATTTGCTTCACTAATTCCACTAGGGAAATTAGCGCTCACTGTATATGGAACTATGATTTTCTTTGTACTTGTTATTTTTGGTATTACAGCTAAATTGATTGGATACAGCATCTTTAAATTACTTAAAGTAATTAAAGAGGAATTAATTCTTGCATTCTCTACATCAAGTTCTGAAACCGTTTTACCGAGAATTATGGACAAGACTCAACAAATCGGAGTACCAAAGCACATTTCAAGTTTTGTAATTCCAACAGGCTATTCATTTAACTTAGATGGATCTGTATTATACCAAGCGATTGCTGCGATGTTTGTTGCCCAAATGTACGGCATTCACTTAAGTATTGGTCAACAAATTATGTTAATGGTAGTCTTAATGGTTACTTCTAAAGGTATGGCAGGAGTTCCTGGAGTATCCTTCGTTGTATTACTTGCAACATTCGGTACAATGGGATTACCAGCAGAAGGCTTAATGTTCATCGTAGGTATTGACCGTATCCTTGACATGGGACGTACTGCGGTTAACGTGGTAGGTAACTCTTTAGCAGCACTTGTTGTAGCTAAATGGGAAGGCGAGTTCAATCCTCAAGAAGTGGATAACGCTCAAAAAGCATAATAAACATATAGAAAAACCTTCAACGATTAGTTGAAGGTTTTTATTTTATTTTTTAGAGAAGCAATAGAAGACTGTTAAACATTTACTGAGTGTTTAGTTATTTCTTCCACTAATTGAGATGTAATCTTTAAAAATTCATCGATATCTTTTGTATCATGACAGTGTAGTGGTGATACTCGGATAGCACCAACTAAACCTAATGATTCTACAATTCGCTTTGAGTATATACTAGTATTTACTCGTTCGAATACTGTTACACCACGTTTATAGTATTGTTCAACTGCATGGGTGAAACCGATGCCGTCAATACTAATGGCTGAAATCAAATCTCGATCTTGTAAATTCTCTGAATCTAACAATACATTCACACCATTAATATAACGTAATCCAGGTATATCTTTTGTTCCCTCTAACAAATGGTGTAGTAACGCTCTTTCGTGAAGGTGTATACGATTCATTCCTTCAACATATAAAGTACGTCTATCGTCAGAATCTATAAACTGTTCTCCAATCCAACATACATAATCTACCACTGCACTAATTGCGGCAAAGTTTGAAGCTGGGAATGAGCCTAGCTCCCATTCATTTTCAGGTTTTGCTAATAATTTATGATGTGGGAGTTTAGCAACACGATCTGAGATATATCCATAACCGCAACCTCTTACACCAAAGCCTTTGTATGGAGCAAAATTCACCCCATCAAGTTGAAGTTTATCAACATCTATAACGCCATGAGGCACATGTTGAACTGCATCTGAAATAATGTATAAATCAGGTTTAATTTTTCTAGCTTCCGTTACTATTTCTTCAATATTTAAAACGTTACCTGAAATATTTGATGCACTTATTACGCTTAGTAAGCACGTATTTTCATCTATGAGTTTAATGATTTCTTCAGTATCAACGCCACCTGTTTTAGGATTAGCCATTGCTACTCGAAATTCTTTTCCTGTTTTATCTGCATAGTATTTTGCTGAATCATATGCAGAAGGATGCTCAATAGAAGTTGTGACTACGTTTGTACCGGGTACATTTTCAACAATAGCTTGTGTTATTTGAAACATTACCTGTGACGCCGTTAACTCAGTTACTAGTGCGCCAGACTTAGCGCCGAAAATGATTTGTATTATATCACGAATTCCTTCTTCTTTAACCTTTTGTAGCAATTTAGATGTCTCGTTATTTCGATCTGGACAATCAGGAATTTTCTCAAAACGTTCTTTAGCTTCAACTGCAGATTTTAATCGTAGAGATCCACCAGAATTTTCAAAGAACAGTCTTTTTCTTCCTAAATGATCTTGGTCAACCTGATAAAACTTATCTTTTATTTCATTTTGTAACTGAGAATCGAAAAGCACTCCAGTATGGATATTACTCATTTTTTATCCCCCTTAAGGTCTATTTGGAAAATAAGAAGCCATTACTTTCCAACTTTCTCTAAAACTTTATTTTCCGTTTCAACGTGTACTGCAGTTGGTTGATTTGTTTGTTGATAAATAGTTTCATCAATCATATCCATTTGAGATGCAACCATTGTAGTACCTACTAAATCACCAGTAATATTTGTTGTTGTGTGACCGATATCAATAATTGGCCAGATTGCTGCTAATATCGGAACTAGTGTAAGTGGTAAGCCTACAGTAGATAACAATACAGTTGACATGACAACTCCTGCACCTTTTACTCCCGCAGCACCGATAGAAAGTGCTAGTCCAAGGAATACAAATTGGAATATTGAAGCAAATGTAATTTCAACACCATATAAATTAAATGCAAAGACTGATATTACCCCTAAAGCCACGGCCATACCATCCATATTTACTGTAGCCCCAAGTGGTAAAGTAAACCCATAAAGTTTTTCTGGAATACCTAAATTATTCTTTGCTACGTTCATAGAAACAGGCAGAGTAGCATTACTTGAAGTTGTACTTGCTGCAACTAGCATGGCAGGTGAGACTTTTTTATAAAAACCAAATGCGTTTTTACGTGCAAATAATTTTAAAATTAGTGGATAAACAATAAATAATACAATTAGTAATGAAATATAATCAGATAAAATAAATAATCCAACTTGGGCTAATAAATCAGTACCTAAAGTACCTGTCATTTTTGCAACTAATGCTAAAATCCCATAAGGAGCAAAGTACATTAATCCTTCAGTGATCTTGATCATTAAATCTGAGCCTTCATTAACTAACTTTCTTAAACCAGATGCTTTGTCACCTAATGCTAGTAAACCGATACCGATAATAATAGAAGCAATAATTATTTGAAGCATATTAGTTGTAGCCATTGCATTGACGATGTTTGTTGGGAACCATTCAACAATTTGAGTGATAAAGCTAAATTCGACTTGATCAACTTGTTCACTTGAATCCAGTAAACCGATTGTACCTTTACCAGGTCCAATAATTAGTGATACTACTACCCCGATTAATGTAGCTATAAGACCAGTAATTACGAAATAGATACCTATTTTTCCGCCCACTGTTCTAAAAGACTTTAAATCTTCCATTTTTGTAATTCCCGCAATTAAACAAAAGATTGTTAATGGAACTACTAAAAATTGAAGAAGTCTAAGGAAAATATCCCCAATAGGTTTTAACACTGAGGCATTTTCGCCAAAGATTAATCCAATAGCAATACCGATAATTACACATATAAAAATTTGGACATATAGCTGTCTTGTAAACCACCATTTCATATAAAATTTCCCCCTTGTTCTAATAAATTATTTACCTATCTATCTTGGTGTACAAAAACAGAGCAGCATTTACTAGTGAACACAAATTTTATAATCTTTATATCTGTTAAAAACTATGGAATGATATTTGAAAATCGCTTACCCCTAAAGCGAAAATCTATGATGAAGTAACTACAGCAACCAACTGTATTTCAACTGGTGCATTTCCTGGTAGAGAAGCAACACCTATAGCAGCCCTACTTCCTATTCCTGCATTGCCCAATTCACTGTAAAGGAATTGTGAAGCATAGTCAGCTATCTTAGAGTGTGCAGTAAAATTTTCTTCAGCATTAATGTAGACTGTCATTGCTAGTATTTGTGCTAGTGTTTCTCCTTTTGATAGAGTATTTTTTGCCGCTGTTAATGCATTAGAAACAGCCTGAATAACTGCATCTTCATAATAATTAATTGGCTGAGTAGCACTAACTTTTCCAGTTTGTATAAGAACCCCATTTTTGCGAGGTGTCATCCCAGCGGTATAGATAATGTCTTTATAACGTGAAGCAGGGGAATAATTTCCCTGTGGAATTGGGTTATTTAATTCATCTATTGGTTTCATTTTCTATATAACTCCGTTACTTTAATAATTCGCTCAACTGCATCAATCGCTGCTTTATGATCTTGTGAGAAGTTAATGCGGAAACTATCAGTAAATTGTGATCCAAATTCAGTACCAGGTGTTACTGTAACCCCTGCTTGCAATCGAAGGATTTTTACGAAATCAATAATTGAAACATCTAACTCTGGAACTTTAGGGAAAATATAACTTCCAGCTTCTGATGCTCTTACTTTAAAGCCTTCTACAGCATTAAATTTTGATAGCAAGTCGTCTCGGATTGCTTGATGATCTTTTATTCGTCCCGCCATCCATCCTTCAGGCTCGTTAAACCAAGTTTTCAGTACAGCTTGGTTATAACCACCTGCACGAAGTGAAACTATTGCTTGTAACTTTTCCATACGGTCTATAATGTTGGAGGAACCAAATGCAACACCTAATCTGTATCCACTAAGGGATTCGGTTTTAGAAGGTCCCATAATCGTAATAACATTTTCAGGATCCATAATATTCTGTGCACATAGATGAGTATAAGAATGTCCATCGAAAAGTTGACGTGAATAGAGTTGATCGACAATTATTTGAGCTCCATATTGATGCGCAAGTTCAGAAATTGTTCGAATCTCCTCTTGGGAGTAGATTACACCTGTTGGATTATTTGGATTTGAGAATAAAAAGAGCTTTACGCCAGATTTAAAAGCATCCTCTAGCTGAGTTAAGTCCAGTCCACAACATGTGTTTGTATTGAAATAATCCATTTGAATAGGAACAACTTCACCGTCGAAAAATTCAACAAGCTTTCTATTAGCAAAATAGTCTGGTGCTACAATGGCGACTTTGTCACCTCTTGCAATCATTGATCCCATTGCAAGGAATAATGCACCCTGTGTTCCAGGTGTAATAATCAAGTTTTTATCATAGTCAATGGAAGACCCCGTAAAATTTGAAAGTTTTTGAGCAACATCCTCTCGAATATTTTGACTTCCTCGATACTCTGTATAAGCTTGTTTACCACCAATATGAACACCTTCAACAAATACATCTAATGATCCAGGGATTGGCTCAAAAGCATCTACATCACCATGTGAGAAATCAACGGGAGTGCCAGGAATTTCTTCTCCCCGTAGTTCTATATTGGATGTGCTTTGACGAGTCTCTTGACCAGGAGCATTTTCAGCGCCTAGTTTTTTGAATTTTTCGACAATTAAAGACATTCTTATTCCATCCTTTCTTAAACTGGGAATCTAATTCGTGCAACTCTAATTGAAAAGAAAGCACTTACATTTTGCCCCAATTTTCTTCTGTAGCTATAATAATAAGTAATAATAATTGATTGCTCAAATACCAAAAAGTTTATATAAGTATAAGCGTTTAGTTATAAGTAAGTGAAAAGAGGGGATATTTTGCTGAAAAATATGGGGTATGTTTATGCGGTTTATTTAAATAGAAGTTTTTCTAAAGCGGCTGAAGAACTATATATTTCACAACCGGCATTAAGTGCGGCAGTTAAAAAAGTAGAAGAAAAAATAGGGCTACCAATTTTTGATCGAAGTAGTAATCCTGTGAAACTAACAAAAGCTGGTGAATATTATATCGAATGTATTGAAAAAGTAATGGAAATTGAAAAAGATATGAAGGGTTATTTTAATAGTTTTCTTAACAATAATAATAAAACAATTAATGTAGGTGGATCTTCTTTCTTTTGTGCATATACTTTACCAACTATAGTTCAAGAGTTTAAGAGAGAATTTCCCGATTATACAGTCAATCTAATGGAGGCAAATGCGGATGATCTAATGAAAAATCTACGATCAGGTATATTTGATATTATTATAGATGTTGAACAAAGGGATCCTAAAATTTTCGGTTCTTTTGTATGGGCAGAAGAACAAATTGTATTGGCTGTCCCAACGCATTATGAGATTAACAATAAATTAAAGAACTATCGATTAACTTTTGAGGAAGTAAAAAGCGGTAAATTTATGAGTGAAATGTATCCAAGAGTAAGTCTGAGTGAATTTAAAAACGAGAATTTCTTACTAATGAAGAAGGGGAATGATTCTTATAAAAGAGGTTTGAAAATGTGTAGAATGGCCGGTTTCACTCCTAAAGTATCAATGTACCTTGACCAGTTATTGACTTCCTATTATCTTGCTTGTAATGGAAAGGGAATTTCATTTGTCCGTGCTGGCATAACGCGATATATAGAAAAAACAAATAAATTATACTTTTACAAGATTGATGATGTAAATTCTGTTCGGAATATATTGTTGTATTACAATAAATCCCGACCACTTTCAAATGTAGGTACTGATTTTATAAACTTTTTATACAAACATAAGCCTGTAGGAATTTAATATTAAAATAAAGAGACTAGCTATCCCCCTCCTTTACATTAAAGGTGGGGGATAGCTTTAATAATGAAATTTTTATTTTAAGAATTTAATGACTTATAAATAATCTCTTCTAAGTTCCTCTCTAGTGCGTGGAGAAATATGGCCAGGTGCCACATCGAATACAGACTTAGCTCCGTATTGTTTTTCCTGATTTAAACGATATGCTGCTCTGGCGTAAGCTACTAGCACACTCGCTGTAAATTCTGGATTGCTGTCTAGTTTTAGAGAGAACTCGTAAATTTGTTTATTACCAGCTCCTGTATTTCCCCCGCGAATTACAAATCCACCATGTGGCGCTTTCGAGTGATCGCGTTTTAATTCTTCTTCTGTGATAAAGTGTACTTCAGTATCATAATCAGCGAAGTAGTTTGGCATTGTTTTAATCTCTTTTTCAATTTTCGCTTTGTCAGCGCCTTCTTCAGCTACAATATAACAAACACGACTATGTTTGTCTGCTGTTGTAAGTTCAGGGTTTTCACCGCTGCGTACCTTGTCCACTGCAGATTCAGATGGAATTGTATATTGAACTCCATTTTTAACCCCTTCGACACGGCGAACTGCATCTGAGTGCCCTTGGCTTAACCCTTTGCCCCAGAACGTATAGTTTTCTCCATTTGGTAAAATAGCATCTGCTAATACACGGTTAATGGAGAATAGACCTGGGTCCCAACCAACTGAAATAATTGCAGTCGTATTATTTTTTGTTGCTGCTTCATTAACAGACTCGTAAAACTCTGGAATTTTCGCATGTGTATCATAACTATCAACCGTATTAAACATACTTGCGAAGTATGGTGTTTGTTCAGGTAAATCAGTAGCTGATCCACCACATAGTATCATAACGTCAATTTCATTTTTATAATCACTAGCTTCTTGAATTTGAAGTGTTTTTACATTTGGTTCGTTAATATTTAAATTTTTAGGGTCTCTTCTTGTGAAAACTGCCACTAATTCCATATCAGGCGTTTGTTTTATCGCTTCAATGGCACCTTTTCCTAAATTACCATATCCGACGATTCCTAGTTTAATCTTTTTACTCATATCAGCGTCTCCTTATACTTGAACGAATTGTTTAGTTAAGAAATGAATCATAAATTAAGCTACTGCTTATTGATTAAAAAGAGCCATTCCATTACAATATTATACCTTTATAATAACCTCGCACAACAATATTGTGTTAATAGTTTGAATTTGTAATAATTCTACTTTCAGTAATTAAATGAAAATTGGAAAAATTATCTACTCTGTAATGTCTATCATTGATATACTACTAGAAAATACTTCATTGAATTAAGTTACACAAAAAGGGGAGAGGGGTCCGTTGAAAAAGAATATTTTAATCGTTGATGACCAGCCAGAAATTGCGGAATTGCTCAGTCTTTATTTAGAGAAGGTAGGCTTCAATATTATCCAAGCAAAGGATGGTATGGATGCGCTTATGCATATTTCAAAAGGAAGTATTGATTTAATGCTCGTGGACTTGATGATGCCGATTATAGATGGTTATCAGCTTATAAAAAAAGTAAGAGAATCAATGCACATCCCAATAATAATAATTTCAGCAAAGCAAGAAAATCAGGACAAAATCTTTGGTCTTGAAATTGGTGCAGATGATTATATTCAAAAACCTTTTGATCCTCTTGAGGTAGTAGCGCGAGTTCAAGCTTTAATGAGACGAAGCTATAATTTTTCAAGCATTGAGAATTCGAATTCAATAGAGCCCGAAACAGTAAAAAAGGTTGTTGGTGATTTAACGCTTGATGAAGCGACATTTTCTATTATTCGCAATGGTCATGTTATTCAACTGACGAAAATTGAATATAAAATACTTAACTTGCTGATGAGCACACCAGGAAGAGTCTATACAAAGCAGCAGATTTTCGAAAATGCTTGGGATGATTATTATATTGGTGGTGAAGAAGACAATACCATTAACGTACATATTTCAAAGATAAGGGAAAAAATCGAAGTGAATCCGAAAAAGCCTCTATATATTAAAACGGTTAGGGGACTTGGTTATAAGTTTGAAAAACAGAATTCTAAGGTTTAGGCCAATTTTAAAGGACTCAATAAGAAAAACATAAGGTGGAGTTAAGATAAATTTAAGATAGATCTATTATTCTATCATTAATAGGCCAAACATTGAGGGGATGAATTTGAACAAATTTAATCAAGTATTTCCAAAGGAAGAAGGAATTTTTCCATATATTTATCTAGCGAATATGTGTATACCACTGTTCTTTATGTTACGAGAACCTACAGAAACTCTTTATCCGGGGCTATTGTTATTATTAATTTTTGTTATTGTCTATCGACAAATATTTTGGAGTTCGAAGTTTTTAATTCTTTTCGTTGTAGTTGAGCTTGTAATTACGCTTGTTCTTTCTTATTTTTATGATCCATTATATTTATATATCGTGTTTGTTTTTTCGTATCTAATGACACGTCTGCAGTGGAAATGGTTGTATTGGCTATGTGGTAGTTATGCCATATTTAGTTTAATCCTCATCTATCAGACAGTCTTTCCTGACCATTTGATTTTAATTGTTAGTTTTTTACCGCCTGTATTTGGGGGAGCCATTCTTCCTTTTATTATGAAGGCTTCGTTAAGATATAAAGAATTGAATGAAGACTTAAAAAGAGTGGCAGAAGAATTGCGGATTAAAAGCGAGGAGAAGGAAAGGTTAGAAGAAAGTAAAAAAAGAATGCTAGCAGACTTGTCTCATGATTTGAAAACACCTATGACGACGATTCAAGGCTATTCAAAAGCGCTATATGATAATTTTGTAGAAGATGAAGAACAGAGAAGACGCTATCTAAAATACATTTATGATAAGTCGATACGAGTAACTGATTTAATCGATGAATTGTTCATCTTTTCAAAATTAGATAATCCAGATTCGCTAATTAATAAACAAGAGCAAGACCTATGTGAATTTTTGAGGCAGCTTATTGTCGAGTTTTATGAAATGTTTGCAGAGAAAGAAATGGAGCTAAATATTGAAATTCCTTCAAAAAGGATAGTGTATTCATTCGACCAGAAACTGTTTTATAGGGCAATCTCAAACATTTTAGAAAATACGATTAAGTACAATCCATTACAAACGAATGTCTTTATTAGTTTGAAAGAATCAAAGGATCTTTTGGTGATTGAAATTGGTGATGATGGTACAGGGATTCGTGAAGATCTTGCGGAAACTCTTTTTGAACCATTTGTAAGAGGAGACAAAAGTAGAATGAATGATGGTGGAACTGGTTTAGGTTTAGCCATTACGAGAAAGATTGTTCAAAAACATAATGGGCGCGTTTATGTGGATACAAATCCAACGCGCGGAAGCACGAATTTTATCATTGAATTGCCGATTTAAGAGATGGCTTGAAAGACTAACTTTCGAGCCATCTCTTTACTTTTGAGCTGTGGTAATAATTTTGCTAAAGTTGTGAAACACAAGAGTCGGGGATTTCCTGATGAAATGTCTCATAGAGGCGTTCTACGGTACAAATGTGGATAAAAATTCG
>NZ_JPVN01000020.1 GCF_000772945.1 Ureibacillus manganicus DSM 26584 | reverse complement strand
ATCCTGTGCTGTTATTGCACATGGTGCAACTGCCCGTCGCACATAAAAAGCGTGGACAAAAAATCCACGCCCTTGTTCATATTGAATTTCTACCGACTACAAACTAATATCGTCTTCTTCTCCTATTTGGTTGCTTCGTTAAAAATGCTAAGATCACGATGATGACTATTGCTCCGATAAAAATCATAAACCAGTTAGTTGAAGAACCTTCACTACTGTCCCCCTCAGATGCTCCCTCCACAGATTCGGAGTTACTTACCATAAATAAATAACTGCCACTCATTGGATGACCATCTTCACCGATAATATTGTAATTGACTTGGTATGTACCATCTTCTAATGGAGAAGTAAATTTTGCAATCATTGTATCATTGTTAACCGAAATTGAGACAGGTATTTCCTTCCCACCCTCATTCGTTAAAGTTAGTAAACTACTTGGTTCAATTACTGTATCGAAGTTTAAGATTATCTCGCTTAAGGAACCATCAATAATTTGTCCATCTGTAGGATTTGATGCTTTTAGGTAAGAATGGGCAAAGGTTGCCTGAGCAAATACAAACAGTAGAAACAACGTACTAATGAATATTTTCTTCACTTCATTCTCCTTTTCGTATCTTTGGTAATCAATATATTGTTGTTGTCCCAAAATTAGACTTCGATTTTCGAATTTTGACGTAATTCCTCTGACAATTAATTGTCAGAGGGTCGCTTAGAAAAAGATTTCTTATTAAGCTATTGTAAATCTCATCCAACTATTGCTACAATGAATAGTGCAAGTTCATATCGAGAAGAATGTAGGGGAGCTGGTGTAGCCAGCTGAGATTGTATCCTTAAGATGCTAACCCTTTGAACCTGATTTGGTTAACACCAGCGTAGGGAACATTGACTTCAAATTTCTTTTTATTTGAATGAATATGTTACGTAACGTCTGGTACCCTTTTGGGAACTGGACGTTTTTTATTTCTTCGAGTATGAATAAACAATTCATATGAATGGGGGATTTTTTAAATGAGAAAGTTATTAATCTTACTAGTGATTGCTGTACTAGCTTTAGTAGGTTGTCAGTCACAAACACAAGAAAATGGCTCTACTGATCAAACAGAAAAACAATTGCAAAAAGTATCTGTAGTTTTAGACTGGACACCGAACACGAACCACACTGGTCTCTATGTTGCAAAAGAAAAAGGTTACTTTGAAGAACAAGGCTTAGATGTTGAAATTATCATGCCTGGTGATGCTGGTGCTGACCAACTTGTAGCTTCTGGAAATGCAGAGTTTGGTGTGAGCTACCAAGAGGGAATCACTCTTGTACGCACACAAGGAGTGCCGATTGTATCCGTTGCAGCAGTGATTCAACATAACACATCTGGGTTTGCTTCACCAAAGGATTTAAATATTTCTTCACCGAAAGATTTTGAAGGAAAAACTTATGGTGGATGGGGTTCACCAATTGAACAAGCTGTATTATCAACACTTATGAACGTTGACGGTGGAGATATTAACAAATTAGATATCGTGAATGCTGGAAATGCAGACTTCTTCACGATGAAAAACCAAGGAATTGATTTTGCGTGGATTTACTACGCTTGGACAGGTGTTGAGGCAGAACTTCGTGGCGAAGATATCAACATGATTTATTTAACAGATTACTCAGAAAAGCTCGATTACTATACACCGGTACTTGCAACAAATGAAAAGATGATTGCAAATAACCCTGAAACAGTAAAAGCATTCGTAACAGCGGCAGCGAAAGGTTATCAGTTAGCAATTGAGAAACCTGAAGAAGCTGCAAGTATCTTATCTTCAGCAGTACCTGAACTAGATACTGAACTAGTGTTAGAAAGTCAGAAATGGCTAAGTACAAAATACCAAGACGATGCACCACGCTGGGGTGAACAGAAACTTGAAGTATGGAAAAACTATGCTGATTGGATGAAAGAACATGGTGTTTTAGAAGGCGAATTTGACCCTGAAAAAGCATTCACAAATGAATTCTTACCTCAATAAGGAGACTGATACTATGGCAAATGCATTAGTTAGTATACAAATTATTCCGAAAACCAAAAATGGCGAGAGTGTTATTCCATATGTAGATGCAGCCATTGCTGTAATCAATGAATCAGGTGTTAAATATCAAGTAAATCCATTAGAAACAACTATGGAAGGCGATCTTTCAGAATTGCTTTTGATCATTGAAAAAATGAATAAACAAATGATTGAGTTAGGATGTCCAGGTGTACTATCCCAAGTGAAAATTTCTTACAACCCAGAAGGCGTTTCAATGGACAAATTAACGGAGAAATATCGTTAATGAGGAAAGTTTGGATTCGTGGAGGAAAATCAGTTCTATTCCTCCTCTTTTTATTCATCCTTTGGGAAGCACTTGTAAGAATTACAGAAACACCGATGTGGTTGTTACCTGCGCCAAGTGACGTTATCAAAGAGGCAGTTATTGGCTTTGATACGTTTTCAGTTCATATATTATCTACAGTTTACCTTGCAATTCTTGGGCTAGTCATAGGATGTAGCGTTGGACTTCTGATTGCCATAATCCTTTACCGTTTACCGAAAGTAAATGAGTTATTATATCCGTTATTAATTTTGTCTCAAAATATACCGACAATCGTCCTTGCTCCCCTACTAATTATTTGGTTTGGATTTGGAATGATGCCAAAGTTAATGATTATTAGTCTTGTGTGCTTCTTCCCAATCGTTGTAGCAAGTATGGATGGATTTAGACAAACTGCACCTGAACTAAAACACTACATGCAAATGGTCGGTGCGTCTCGTAATCAGATTTTTTGGAAGTTAGAGTTTCCACACTCCCTTCCCTCTATTTTTTCCGGTCTAAAAATAGCTGCAACCTATAGTGTAATGGGAGCAGTAATTTCTGAGTGGCTCGGAGCCAAAAAAGGCGTTGGTGTTTATATGACCCTCGCTCAGTCTTCGTTTAGAATTGACCGAGTATTCGTAGCAATCTTCTTTGTTATGTTATTAAGTATTGTGTTGTTTGGAATGATTCGAGCTATCGAAAAAGTTGTAGTTAAAGGTAGAAATGAGGGTGCTTAGAATGTTGTTAAATATTAAAGAGTTGAACAAAACATTTGGAGACCTGCATGTTTTAAAAGATATAAATTTGTCTGTGGGAAAGAACGAATTTGTCGCAATACTTGGACCATCCGGAAGCGGAAAAAGTACTCTTTTCCAATTAATCGGTGGAAATCAAACGCCAAATCAAGGCGAAATTCTTTTAAATGGAGAATCCATTAATGGAAAGACAGGCTTTATTAGTTACATGCCACAACAATCTTCCCTTTTTCCATGGCGAACTGTTTTAGAAAATGTAGTACTTGCCGCTGAGTTGAATGGAAAACCTGATTATGAAGAAGCGAAACTATGGCTTGAGAAAGTTGGTCTTGCTGAGTTTGCAAACTCTTATCCTATTGAATTATCTGGTGGGATGAAACAGCGTGTGTCATTTATCCGCGCTTTACTTAGTAAACAAAACTTACTTTGTTTAGACGAGCCTTTTTCTGCTCTAGATGAGTTCACAAGGTTGAAAATGCAAAAATGGCTTCTTTCTGTTTGGGAAGAAAACCGTAAATCAATTTTATTTATCACCCACAGTATTGAAGAAGCTTTATTTTTAGCAGATCGAATTTATATATTATCGAAAAGACCGGCTCAGGTTAAGGCTGAAATTAAAGTACCCTTTTCTCGCCCGAGGGATGAGAGTTTGTTAGAAACAAACGAATTTTTCCTATTGAAGCAACAAATTTTCCAGTTTATAAGAGAGGAATTAAGTGAATGATCATTGATGCTCACATTCATTTAGACCATTATGAAGAAAAAGAACAACATGAGATTCTCTCAACCTTAGATAAACATAAAGTAGAAGCTTTGATTTCGGTTTCGTTTGATATGGAATCGTGCTTGAAAACTCGTACCCTTTCTATTAATGATTCTCGAGTAAAACCAGCTTATGGCTTTCATCCTGAGCAAGACCTTCCTTCAGAAGACTATTTATCTGGACTGATATCTTGGATGGAACAACATGCCGATGAAATGGTAGCCGTAGGTGAGGTTGGGTTACCATACTATAAGAAGATTGAAAGCGAGAGATCACTCAATTACGAACCATATTTGGCGTTACTCGAAAGATTTATAGAATTTGCAGCAAAGTGGGATAAGCCTATTATACTTCATGCTGTCTATGAGGATGCTGCTTTAGCGTGTGATTTACTTGAAAAGCACGAAGTTACAAAAGCCCATTTTCACTGGTTTAAAGGCGATCAAATAACAGTTGAACGAATGATTCGAAATGGTTACTTTATTTCCATAACACCAGATGTTTTATACGAGGATGAAATTCAAGAGTTAGTTAAATCGTACCCACTACAACAAATGATGGTGGAAACGGACGGTCCATGGCCATTTGAAGGACCTTTTACAAACCAAATGACAGAACCAAAAATGATTCACGATTCCATAAAGAACATTGCAGAACTAAAAGGAATGCCGGTAAGTGAAACTGAGCGTATTGTCTATGAAAATACGAAAAGATTTTATAGAATATAAAAGGAAGCATGAGCTCTATTTTAGAACTCATGCTTTTTGCTTAAGCAATTGCGTTATTATTATTTATAAACTCCTCAAATGCATCACTTTTCAACGGTTTACTGTAATAGTACCCTTGTCCAAATAATAAACCTTTTTCACTTAACTTATCAACATGTTCTTCTAATTCAATTCCTTCAGCAATGACATTTAACCCAATTGTTTTTGCTAAATTTAATACCGCTAACACTATGGCTTGGCTTTCTTGATTGACATGAATGTCTTTTACAAAAGATTGATCTACCTTAAGTGTGTCTACAGGAAGGTGTTTAATATAGCTCAAAGAACTATACCCTGTTCCAAAATCATCGACAGAAATCTGTATTCCCAAGTTGCGCACTTCTTGTAAGATTGAAACTGTATTTTTTAAATCAGCAAAAATACTTTCTGTTAGTTCGAATTCTAACCATTTTGAATCGAGTCCTGTTTCATCTAGTACCTTTTGAACTTTTTCTATAAAATACGGATCCTCTAATTGCCGGACAGATATATTTACAGAAACACTAAGATTTCCGTAGCCTTTATCATGCAATTCTTTTGTTTGTCTGCAACTTTCTCTTAAAATCCATTCCCCTAATGGGATGATTAAGCCTGTAGATTCTGCTAAAGAGATGAATTTTACTGGTGGGATAATGCCTAACTCTGGGTGCTTCCATCTTACTAGTGCTTCCATCCCAATAAGTTCATTTGTAGCAATGTTAAGTTTCGGTTGATATTCAAGATAGAATTGGTTATCTATAATCGCTTGTCTTAGAGCATTTTCTAACAGCCTACGTTCAAATGATTGATGTTCAATGGTCTCGTCAAAGATCGTAAAATTGTTCTTACCTTTTCCCTTAACCATATAAAGGGCATCGTCTGCATTTTTGATGAGCTCATCTGTTGTTGTTCCATGGTCAGGATAAATTGCTATCCCGATACTACATGTAATCGAGTGCTCTATACCGTTGACAACGATCGGTGAACGGAATTTCCCTAATAACTTTTTCACTAAAGTTATTACATCTTCCTCGCTCTGTACATTTTTCACCAATACTATAAACTCATCTCCACCGAGTCTTGCAGCAACGTCTTTTGGATGTATTGATGATTGAATTATTGATGCTGTTTGTTTTAATACAAGGTCACCAACATCATGTCCCCATTGATCATTAACATTTTTAAAGTTGTCTAAATCAATAAATAGAACGGCAAGTTTGTCTTTTGACTTTGTTCGACTCATCATTTCATCGCTCAGTTTACTCATAAAAGAACGACGATTTGGAAAATTCGTTAGTGAATCATGATAAGCTAAATGATAAATTGTTTTTTCCACTGCTTTTCTATTTCGAATATCTTTCATAACAATTAAATATAAATCGTTTGAAGAATAAGTAGAATTATTGATTATTCGAATTGTTGCTTCCACATCAATATACTCTCCAGACTCATCTCGTATACGGAAATCCATTAAAAGTGATTCTTTTCTCTTTTTACAATAGGTTTGGACGTCCTGTTCTACAATATCAAAATCGTCAGGATGAATTAGTGTAAAAAAGTTTTCTGTCATAATTTTATTGGTGTCATAATTCAATACACTATTAAAAGTTGGTGACACATATTGAAATAATCCATCTTTATCAATAAGTGTTACTAGGCTGCTTGTATTTTCAGCAATGAGCCGGTAATTTTCATTAGTACGTTTTGCATCTTCAGCAAATTCTTTTTCTTCTGTGATTTCAGTACTAATTGAATAATACTCTATTGTTTTTTGTTGATCATTTAAAATCGGTACAACTGTGGCATAAACCCAGTAAGGCGAGCCATCTTTCTTCTCGTTTAACATTTCACCTTTCCAAATTTGACCTTTTTTCAAAGTCTGTATTATGTCATCTTGCTTGTTTGTTTGAAACTCATTTGAATATAATATTGCATGTTGTTGTCCAATTAGTTCTTCTCTACTGTAATTGCTTATCTCACATGCAAGATCATTTACGTATATAATGTTGCCTTCTGTGTTAGACACGACAACTATGCTTGATTGATTTATAACATATTCTAGTTGTTGGAGTTTTTCTAATTTTTGTTGCACTCTTACAGGTATATGATCGACATCATCATTGATGTAATTATTATTCATAAAGTTATTACTCCTTTTTATATAACGAGTACTCAAAGAAAAATTTAAGTTATGTAAATTCAGATTCGTATCATTAAATAATATCTAAAATAAATTTTGTATACAATTATCTGGTTTCATCGACCTATTTTTTATGATTTAACTCATTATGTACTTTATCTCTCTATACAATAACTCATTACATTTTAATTCAAAAGAGGAATAAAAACTGCCGGAATTGTGACTAATTTCCGGCAGTGCAATACTATTATTGAATTAACTTCCTGTAAAATTAACAGTTACAAACCATCACAACATTACCATCTGGATCTTTTATATTAAACCAGGCAGTGTTTCCAACTCTTTCAATTTCTCTTACAATTTTAATTCCCTTTTCCAAAACGTACCCATAGGCTTCTTCAATATTAGTAGTATAGAAATTAAATATAGGATTTGGACTAATGTAATGTTGGAAGGTTGGGTCAAAGGAGTGGTCGTCTAAAGTGAGTGAAGTTGTACCTGTAACTGGTACATTAAAAACTGGCGATTTGACTTTTTCTAGATCGACTTCTATCCCTAGTAAATCGCAGTACCACTTTGCTGATACGTTTAAATTTGTAACGTGAATAAAAACACCATTCATTTGGTTATAAATTGGCACTGTTTTTTGCAATTTTGATTCCCCCAATAAAAAGATTTATTTACTTATGTTCAACAAGGCCAAATCCAATTCCTACTGGGTCTACTAAATAGGCAAGAAAAAACTTTTCAAACTCCATTTTCTCACGTAAAACTTTAGCTCCATTGTTACAACATTGCACAATTACTTCATCAATGGAATCTACTTCAATTTGAATGCGAGTACCATGCGGAAAATCAGCTGGTCCTCTGCTAATTCCCCCTTTTATCTCTGATTCAGTTCCACAATCTACTGACCAGTATTCATAGTTTGGTTCTGATATTTTCCATCCAAATACATTGTTATAAAACTCAATGGCTTTTTCGGGTTCTTGGCTGCTCATATCAAAGCCAATAATTTTTGCCATGTATAACATCCTTTCTTTATAGCTCTTAAATTTTTTATTCGAGGTTCTTGCATAGAATCCTTTAAGTTTTTCCATCTGGTTGAAATGTTATAAAATGAATGAACTTTGGACATAGTTCAGACATATGACCGATTCACATTATGATAAATTTATGATATTATTTTTAGGTTGCTGTTTTAATGTTTTATTGAAATAGTGATATGAATTTCTACCATTATGTTAGAAGTTCCACGATCAGGTATATCCTGCAAATATAATTGATAGGTGGAGAGAATATGAATTATCGAGTTTTATTGTATTATTTTTATACAAAAGTCGAAGATCCTGCCGCTTTTGCAGCAGAACATTTAGAGTTTTGTAAATCTATTAACTTAAAAGGCCGTATCCTTGTTGCGCATGAAGGTATCAATGGTACTGTTTCAGGTACTGTTGAAGATACGAATGCTTACATGGAACATATGAAAAATCATCCATTATTTGAAGGCATCGTCTTCAAAATTGATGAAGCAGAAGGTCATGCATTTAAAAAAATGCACTGCCGCCATCGTCCAGAGCTTGTTAACTTAAGCTTACCAGAAGATATTAATCCGCATGAAATCACTGGCCGTTACCTTTCCCCACAAGAATTCTTTGAGGAAATGCAACGCGAAGATACTGTAGTACTAGATGTACGTAACACTTATGAATATGATGTCGGTCACTTCCGTGGTGCGATTCGTCCAGAGGTTGAGACATTCCGCGATACTCCACAATGGATTATTGACAACAAAGAGTTGTTCGAAGGGAAACGCGTTTTAACATACTGCACAGGCGGGATTCGTTGTGAGAAATTCTCAGGATGGTTAATGCGTGAAGGTATTGGTGAAGAAGTTGGTCAATTACACGGTGGTATTGCTACGTATAGTAAAGACCCAGTTGCCAAAGGTCAGCTTTGGGATGGTCAAATGTACGTATTTGATGAAAGATTAACTGTTCCTATTAACCAAGTAGAACACGTTGTTGTTGGTCGTGATCATTACGATGGTACACCGTGTGAACGTTATGTTAATTGTGCAAGCCCTGAATGCAATAAGCAAATTCTTGCATCAGAGGAGAACGAAGCAAAACACCTTGGTGGTTGCACAATCGAATGCACAAAAGACCCACGTAATCGCTATGTTGCAAAACATAACTTATCAGAAGAATATGTTGCTGAAGTAGTTGCGAAACTAGAAGCACAACTTGTATAAATGATACGTTTCAGGCACTCCTTAGTCAGGAGTGCCTTTTTTTGTTACCTTTTGTTTGAATTTCCGTTTCAATTTGGTACGCTTTTCCTTCTACGTGACCTTTTGCTGGAGCTTTCTATCTATAAGGGTACATTTAGTGTTTCTATGTTCCTTTTAATGGAGTTTTCGATCCAGAAGGGCACATAGAACGCTTCTATGTTACCTTTTGATCGAGCATTTCATCCTTAAGAGCACATAGTGCACTTCTATGTTACCTTTTGATTGAGCATTTCATCCTTAAGGGCACATAGAACGCTTCTATGTTACCTTTTGATCGAGCATTTCATCCTTAAGGGCACATAGAACGCTTCTATGTTACCTTTTGATCGAGCATTTCATCCTTAAGGGCACATAGAACGCTTCTATGTTACCTTTTGATCGAGCATTTCATCCTTAAGGGCACATAGAACGCTTCTATGTTACCTTTTGATCGAGCATTTCATCCTTAAGGGCACATAGAACGCTTCTATGTTACCTTTTGATCGAGCATTTCATCCTTAAGGGCACATAGAACGCTTCTATGTTACCTTTTGATCGAGCATTTCATCCTTAAGGGCACATAGAACGCTTCTATGTTACCTTTTGATCGAGCATTTCATCCTTAAGGGCACATAGAACGCTTCTATGTTACCTTTTGATCGAGCATTTCATCCTTAAGGGCACATAGAACGCTTTTATGTTACCTTTTGATCGAGCATTTCATCCTTAAGGGCACATAGAACGCTTCTATGTTACCTTTTGCTTTAATTCTTAGTCCAAAAGGTCTCTGACATCCCTTCTCTGTTACCCTTTACTCTAATTCATAATTCAAAAAGTCACTGACGGCGCCACTCTGTTTCCTCCTGCTCGAATTCTAAATCCAAAAGGTCTCTGACATCCCTTCTCTGTTACCTTTTGCGGTTTTTTCTGATCCAAATGGGCACTGAGAGGGCTTCTCTGTTACCTTTTGCGGTTTTTCCTGATCCAAATGGGCACTGAGAGGGCTTCTCTGTTACCCTTTGAGGTTTCTTCTTGCCCCAAACGGCACTGATAACGCTTCTCTGTTACCTTTTGCGTTTTTTTCTGATCCAAATGGGCACTGACAATGCTTCTCTGTTACCTTTTGAGGTTACTTCTGGCCGCAAATAGCACTGACAACGCTTCTCTGTTACCTTTTAAATTTTCTTCTGGGTCCAAACGGGCACTGACAGCTCTTCACTGGTAATTTTCTCTGTATCTTCAAATCAAAAAGCACATTCATGTTAATTGCCTTATTTAATTACACCTTCATTAACTCTTTTAATCGCTTAGTTGCAGAATGAATAGTTAGTCTATGAAAAGAAACTAATTGTCCTTTATAGACAACACTGTAGATTCCATAAGGCGTGGGTGATAATCTTAACAGTTCTTCTCTATCTTTTAGGACAATAATGTTTGACTGAATACCTAATTTGCTGGCTGCTTGTACCACATTATCTGTAGCAACTTCTACATATGGACATTGGGGCATTTGAATAATTGTTAATTCATTATATTTTTGAAGTCGATCATCCCAATCTTTTGGAAAATATGGATTAGATGATTCTCCAAATTTATAAACGAGTAATTCAAACCCAAGTGGTGTTTGGTCAACTTCTATAAAACCGTTTTTCAAAAAGACATCCTTACTTGGCGTCCATGAGGTAGTAGAATTCGTAACGACCACCACTCCAGCTTTATTTTGCTCCTTAGCATCTTCAATACATTTTTGTATTAGCGTTGAAGCATATCCTTTCCCTGTAATCCCTACCCACAAACAATGAATGACTAAATACTCATCTCCATAGACAACTCTTGTAGAATATTCGATTGGAGTATATTCAATAAAGCCTGCTTGCTTATCATCTTCCATGATTTTTATATATTTAAGACCCTCATTAAATCTTCCCATAAGCCATTTATTTTTGTCGGTATAGCCCTTTGAATTTGATTTACTTCGGAGACAATAACAGCCTTCCTCAGCTAAATTATTTTGATTTATTTCTAATAGTTCAACTGGCCCCATTTCCTTTCCCCCCAAATATATTTAGTCCGTCCAAGAGCAACCAACCAAATTTTTACGTCTCTAACACTCTATAAGTCTTTTGATAATCGAATCATATCTATGCACTGAATACCGTTTTCATAGATTTCATCCGAATAATGTTTTATAAAAAAATCACGGTCCACACTTGTGATTCTAAAACCGCATTTTTGATAGAGGGCTAACTGTGAAATGCTTGAATTACCAGTACCGATTTCGATTGTTTTATAGCCACCTGTCCGTGTCCTCTGTATGGCGTCCAATACCAACAGTTTTCCTAAACCCTTCCCCTGATAATCTTCAGCAACAGCAACGTTAACGATTTCAACAGTTTCAGGTCTAGTTGGGAGAAGTACATAAACTCCAATAATTTCACTATCCATTTCGGCAATAAAACAGTCTCCTCTTTCCAAATATCCTTCAACTATTTTTATAGAAGGATCAGCAAGTAATAATAAATCCATTGGAGGCTTCTCTTGCTCGTTTAGTTCTCTAATAATCATAAGTTACTCCTATTAATAAATTCATTTATGATCGGTAAATCTGGTGGGCTAATGTTTGGAGGAAGATTACTAAGATCAAAAAATGATATAGCTTGAGATTCCGCTTCATCTATTCTTAACTCGCCTTCATAGTTGTCACAAATGTATGCTGCAACTACGTTGTACACTTCATCACCATGCGGGTATTTGTAATAAAATTTTTCACCAGAGTAGATATTAAAGAGTTCTAATTTATTTGCGATTAAACCCATCTCCTCATACAATTCTCTCTTCGCCGCTTCCTCCAATGTTTCTCCTAGCTCTAAAGAACCTCCAGCTAACCCCCAACAGTTGTTGTCTTTTCTAAGCTGTAACAAAATCTGTTTGCTTTTAGTTAATACAATGACACATGCCCCAACCATGATTAGCGGACGGCTACCGACAATTTTTCTTAAATTCATTATGTAATTCATACTTTTCTCCCCAATAAATACCCTTTATCTCTTGACTATGATTCTATAAAATCAAAAATTTTAATTTCCACTCAACTATGGATACATCTTCAACTACTGTTACTTCTCTTTTATCTTCACTTACAGTTACATTTTCGATGGTATCGTTTTTGAATGTACTTATGACAAAACAGCTTCTTTTACCCTGCCCTATTTAAGTCTACTAACCTCACATTCTACTAATTCAATAAGAAAGGCACTTCTCCTTCTTGGAGAAAATGCCCTTATATTATTTTTAAAATACGTATCTACATTTCTTCAGGTGCTTGTATGCCTAAAAGTCTTAACCCCTCTTTTAAAGTTATCTGAACACAATAAACAAGAGATAATCTTGCTTGTTTTTGTTCTAAGTCATCAAGAATTCGTACATTTCCATAGTATTTATTAAATGCTTTGGAAAGTTCTAAAACATATTTAGCAATTTGAGAGGGATCCGATTCTTCAAATGCTCGTTTAATAACATCCGGAAATGCCTTTAGTTTTGTTATAATTGGCCATGCTTCCTCATCATAGAATGTGAGTAAATCAAGGCTTTCCTCGTATCCACCTTTTCTTAAAATAGATGAAGCTCTTGCATGGGTATATTGAACATATGGACCAGTTTCACCTTCAAATCGCAACATGTCTTCAAGAGAAAATTCAATGTCATTTAAACGATAATTTTTTAAATCATGAAAAATTACTGCCCCTGTGCCCACTTGACGAGCAACTTCTTCTTTTGCTGCAAGCTGAGGATTTTTTTCTTCAATATTTTCCTTGGCAAGGTTAATCGCCTCACTTAAAACTTCTTCTAATAAAACTACTTTTCCTTTACGAGTAGACATTTTTTTGCCGTCTTTTAACATCATGCCAAAGGGAACATGTGTCAGACCATGATGCCATTCGTAGCCTAGCTTTTTTAAGACAGTAAAAATCTGTTTAAAGTGTAGGGATTGTTCATTACCCACAACATAGAATGACTTTTCGAATTGGTACGTGTCATGACGGTAAATCGCTGCTGCGAGATCCCGAGTTGCATAGAGCGTTGTTCCATCCTTTTTCATTATTAAGCAAGGAGGTAAGCCACCTTCCATTTCTACAATTTTTGCACCATCAGATTCTTTTAATAAATTCTTTTCCTCTAGCAATTGAACTACTTGAACCATCTTATCGTTATAAAAGGCTTCTCCATTGAATGAATCAAAGTTAATGCCTAATAGTTGATAGATTTTATTAAACTCTTTTAGCGATTCTTCTTTAAACCAATTCCATAATTCTAAAGCTCCTTCATTGCCATCCTCTAACATTTTAAAGCAATGTCTTGCTTGATCATTTAGTTGCTCATCTTGCTCTGCCTCTTCATGGAACTTAACGTACAATTTTAAAAGCTCTTTTATCGGGTTTTCTATAACCTTTTGTTTTTCACCCCACAATTTGTAGGCAACAATTAGTTTTCCAAATTGAGTTCCCCAATCACCTAAATGATTAATTCTAACTACTTGATAACCAGACTTCTCAGAAATGAGCGCAAGAGAATTCCCTATGACCGTTGAACGTAAATGGCCCATTGAAAAAGGTTTTGCGATATTTGGAGAAGAAAAATCAATCGTAATTATCTTCTTGTTTCCGTTTTTTATCTCTCCGTAGTATTCTTTTTTAGTAAGAATCTCATTAATGACAGTCGTTGATGCAATCTGCTTATTTAAAAATATATTTACGTAGCCACTGACGGCTTCAACATGCTGAAAATGCTTTGGTAATTTTATTTTCTTAGCAAGTTCTATCGCAATTTGCTGTGGAGATTTTTTAAAGATCTTAGCTAATTCGAAACAAGGAAATGAGAGATCACCTTGATTTTCAAATTTAGGAATTTCAATCATGTTTTCTAACTTCTGTACGTCTAAATTGTCTTGTAGCTGCGAAAATAAAATTTCAACGAAATCCTTTTTATAGTCCATTTTTATCCCTCCAAAATATAAAAACTCCCGCCTCTTTTCAAAAGAAAAGAGACGGGAGTTGAATTTTCCCGCGGTACCACTCTAATTGTTAATCAAGTACGCCTCGGCGAATTTGTGACTGTCGCAAGCTTTCGTCACAGCTGAAAAGACGTGCGCCAAGATTTTATCTAAGCTTAGGCCAACAAAATCCCTTTTGCGACGAGGAGCTACCGCACCGCAGGAGCAGGATGTTGGTCACTTAGACGTTGCCACAGAGGCCTACACGATGTAGGTCATATCGCTGATGCAACAGGACGTTGCGTTTTCAGCGATAAGTGGCGCTCTTAGTCTAAGTTCAGCTATTAAGCCTTTGAAAATCTGTGGTATTCGCCGGAGGCTTTAACTTCATTCATCTTACCACTTATAGATGTGCGAGGTTTCTGTACCTGTCGTAATCTTTTTAAGTAAGAAAAACATCTGCAGAATGAAGTTATAACCACTCTTTTTGATAACGAGGTTCACCCCGACCCTCCCTACTATTTTCAGGAAAGTATCTACAAAGTGCGGTTCATTACTTGTTCTGTACCAGGCTCTCACTATCCCTGACTCGCTATCCCTTTACAAATAACTACTCTCTTTGTCATCGATTGTTTATATTGTATTTCAATCAATTATAACCATTCATTTCCAAATTTCAAGCATCTTTATTTTGTACTTACCGGAAATCTCTAATCCTGTTTAAAAGATAGGCCTCTTTCTTGAAGAACTTCTTTTAACATTCGAATTGCTTTTGGTCCGACTCCGTGGATATTCAAAATTTCCTTTTCGGTTACTTCAGTAAACTGTTCTAGTTTAAAATATCCTGCGTGATTAAGTGATCGATTAGCAGGCTTACTCATCCATGGTAATTCGCTCTCTGGTGGTGTTTGTTGCTTGTCCATACCAATGCTCCTCTTAGTTTCTTATTAATCTGAGTCTAACATAAGCGAAAACTTATGAGCTACTTTTTGGTGTTTATGTTCGATTTTCAGCTCTTTATGAGCAACTTTTTTCGGTTTATGAGCAACTTCTGCTTTCGCTCGATTTTACGAGCGACTTATGACTCTTTATGAGCGACTTCTACCTCATTATGAGCAACTTACGCTTTTATTCGAATATCCAAGCGACATCGGCCTTCTTTGAAAATCTCGTACAAACAGAAAAAGTCAGCTCTCTGTTAAGGAGCTGACTTTACTAAACTATATTTTATTCTCCAACTGGTGCTGCGACATCAATTGCAAGTAATTCACTCAAGTAACTATCAACTTGTGTAAAGTAATCTGGTTCCGCGCCGAAGAGTCCGAAATGGCCAAGAGTACTATTAATTACTTTCAGTTCACTGTTTGGAATTAATTTTTGCTCTGCTTCACAGTCACGTACTGGGAAGAACATGTCTCCTTCAATAGGCATAACGAAAACTTTTGCCTTTATGCGGCCTAAAGCTTCTTCTAGATTACCGTCTGTTAAACGACTTACGTCACCACGTTGCCATTTCCAAGCCATTGATAGTAATGAATTCGGATCTAGACCTTGGAACAATGGTTGTAAAAATCCTTCAGTAAACTGTTCCACTGTTTCTAAACCAAAAAGCTTCCATAGTTCTTGCTTATAAAATTCTGTACTTAACCCCATCACTGCCCAAATATCAGCATGACGCTTCAATCCATCGGCAACTTCTAGATGAGATGAATAATTTCCACCGTTCCATCCCGGATCTGATGTAATTGCATCCATAAGAGTTTTTGTAAATAAGAAATCATGCACAGTATTTTTTGCAGTTCCAGCAATTGGTGCTGCACGTTTTACCATATCTGGATAACGAACTGCCCATTCATACGTTTGTTGTGCGCCCATAGATCCTCCAACAACTAACGCAATTTCTTCAACACCGAATTTTTCTGTAATGAATTTATGTTGCGCTCGTACATCGTCACCAATTCGTACATTAGGGAAATTAGCCATTGCTATTGGCTCCGGGCTATTGTGTGGTGAACTTGAAACACCATTACCAATTTGATTTATAACAATAATAAAATATTTCTCAGGATTTAATGCTCTATCTTTACCAATATAAGACTCATAGTTTTTACTTGTCCCAGAAAACCAAGTTGGGACAACAATTACGTTATCCTTCGCACTATTCAACTCACCGTGAGTAGCATAAGCCAATTTCAAATCTGGAATAATGCCACCATCTTCTAATTCAAAATCTCCTAAATCATAAATTTCAAAAGGCCCAACATTTTCTTGCGAATAGAAATCATTTTTGATCATAATAATCTTTCCGCCTTCCCATTCATAATTTTAAAAGTAGATGTTTGATAGATTAAGCATATCTAACCTAATGATAGATATATGGAAAACCTTAGTCCATGACTAATTCTGTCGAATAATAGCTACTAACATAAAGCTCTATAAATTCAATTTATATTGTATAAGTTGAGTTTTTAATCCTAAATATTCTTCCATGCCAATTCGACTAATCTCTTTAAATCCTAATTTCTTTAACATTCTTCTAGAACGAAAATTTGTTTCATGGGTCTCTGCGTTAAAAACAGTTACACCTAGTTTTAGTGAGGCATATTCTACCATTCGTTTAGCAGCAAGAAATCCAATACCCTTCCCCCATAAAGACCTTTCACCAATGGCAATTCCAATCTCAGCAGATTTGTTATTAATACATGCTAAATCCACATACCCAATGAGCTGTTTATTCCAATCGATTCCTAAACGAATAAAATCATCTGAAAGAACGTTCACACATTTTAGCCACCATTGATAGATTTCATCTGCATCTCGGTTTGTCTCCCAACTATTTGCGGAGCAAAAAACCTCATCCTTGCTCCACTTTAAAACAGTCTCATAATCGTCCATGCTTAGCGGTCTAATGGTGATGTTCTCATCTAGCATAAACACACATCCCCCCAACTTATTTCTTTACTTCCACACCTCATCCAATTTATCTGAATAAAATTCGATTGCCCTTTTATAGTTTAAAATATATTGATCCTTTGTCGTCTCAAGTAAAGTTTTTATTAATATTTCCATTGCTTGACTATGCTCGTTCAAGTTATAAAGAGTCATTGAATAAAACACTTGTAACGCCCCATTGTTTGGAAACTTCTCTATGCCTTGTTGAAGAACTTTCTTGGATTTTTCATACTCTCCTAGTGTTCGATATGTACTTCCCAATCCTAAAAAAGCACCTTCTAATTCTTCTTTTGGTAGCCCTAGTCGTATTGCATCTTCATAATAAGGAACCGCAATAACTTCCTCCCCCATTAAGTCATAACTCCACGCACATTGATAGTTAATCGATGCATTATTTGGATATTGTTCAACAAGTTTTATAAGCACTTCATTCGATTCTTTATGGCTTCCTCTTCGTCTTAATTCGAGAGCTTCTTTTAATTCATTTTCCATTACTTCAACTCCTAACCTGCTCTAATTAGTATCTATTTCAACAAAAAATTGGACAGTCCTCTTTCTGAGTCATTATTAGTCGAATTGATTAATAGAATATGTACAGAGTTTCACGATATTTAATTGGTGGAATTTTTAGGAAAAAAAGAATATTGGTGGTAAACTATTTGTATCTTACTAGAATGGGAGAGTTGCTTATGGTTCAATTTAGTAAACCGGATGTAGAACAGTTTTTTCAAACGTTAGATGTTCAAAATTTCACAGTTAGTCCCGATGAAAAACAATTAGTTATTAGTACTAACCTTAACGGACACTACAATCTTTGGGCTTTAGACTTACCGAATCAGTTCCCATATCCTATTACTTTTAACAATCAAGCTGCTTCATATCTTTCATATGCAAAAACTGGTGAATTTATTGTCACTGGTTTTGATCATGATGGCGATGAAAATATCCAACTGTATGCCCTGTCACCACAAGGTGGAAAACTAGTTCCTTTACGTACTAAAGAAGGAGAACGCCACTTCTATACCCATTTAACGGAAGATGGTAAACGACTATATTATTATAGTACAAAAGATAATCCTACTTATTTCAATAACTATGTATATAATCTTGAGTCTGGGGATGAACAATTACTATTAGAAGGAAGTGTTGCACCTACTGCCATTGCAGCGGTAAGTCCAGATGAAACTTCTTTTGTGTTCGTTAAAGTATTTGGTAATACTTACTCTTTAGGTTATGTACAGATTAATGGTGAAAGCATTTTAATGACACCTGAAACAGCAGAACAGCATACTGTATCTGACGGTGTATATACTTCCGATTCAGAAGTATATTTCCTAACAAACTATGACTCGGATTTAACTTATCTTGCAAAGTTTGACTTAAACACTAAAACGTTTGAAGGTATTTTACAACTTGAAAAAGAGGATTTTTCAGGCATGAGTTTCTCTAAAAAAGACCAAGCCCTATATATCGTAGGTTCTTACGGAGTGGAAGATCGTTTATACAAGTATAGTTTAGAAACTGGTGAATTAGTTACTGTCAAAGTTCCTTCAAGCATCGTAGAAAAGTTAATTGTAATGCCAAGTGGAAATCTATATCTTCTAGGACGTTCATCTACACGACCAAGAAATATCTTTGTTTCCAAAGATAATGGCGCTACCTGGGAAGAATTAACCCACTTCCGTGTACCTGGTGTTCGTGACGAAGATTTAGTAGACCCTGAAGTAGTGAAGTATCCTTCCTTTGACGGTCTTGAAATTGAAGCATTGTTCTTTAAAGCAAAAGAAGAAAATGCAAATGGACATACTATTCTTTGGCCACATGGTGGTCCGCAATCACTAGAACGTAAATGGTTCCGCGCAATGTTTCAATTCTTGCTCAATCGTGGTTACTCTATCTTTGCACCAAACTTCCGTGGTTCATCAAATTATGGCTTGAAGTTTATGAAGATGGTCGAAGGTGACTGGGGTCACGGTCCGCGCTTAGATAATTTAGAAGGTATCGAATGGCTTATTAAAAATGGCTATGCTGAGGAAGACAAAATCCTTCTACTTGGCGGAAGTTACGGAGGCTATATGGCACTTCTACTTCATGGTCGTCATGCAGATAAATTTAAAGCAGTTGTAGACATATTTGGCCCAAGTAACTTATTCTCCTTCATCGAATCTGTTCCTGAATTTTGGAAACCATTTATGGAACAGTGGGTTGGAGATCCGGTAAAAGATAAAGAAAGACTGACAAAGGACTCTCCTATTACTTATTTAGAGGGCATGACAAAACCTATGCTCGTTATTCAAGGTGCCAATGACCCACGCGTTGTTCAAAAAGAATCAGACCAAATCGTTGCAGCATTAAAAGAACAAGGCCGAGAAGTTGAATACATCGTTTTAGAAGATGAAGGTCACGGCTTCTCCAAAAAACAAAATGAGATTCTAGTTTACCGCAAAATGCTAGAATTCTTTGAACAACAAATATCAGTAGAAACAGCTACAAAATAAAATAAATGAGGCGCTATCCACTTTGGATTAGCGCCTCTTATCATTTAGCTCTGTGCCTGCATATATACTTCTTCATAAGGTTGTACAATGACAAACCCGTCGCCTTCAAATCTCATTTGGATTGATTCACCGCTACCTCTTCCAATGAATGTTTTCAGTGAAATATCTGTTTGGAATTGTGGCTCAAGATTACCTGACCAGGCTACTGTTGCATTTGGGTCTGTAATTACAGGTTTTCCAGGTGTGACACGTAAAGTAAGTGCTTCGTAGTGGGCTGTAATTGCAACTAAGCCTACTCCAGAACACCTAATATTAAATAAACCACCAGACATCATTCCAGCTACTTTTCTCATCAATTTAATTTCATGGTGGATAGACGGAGTAAATGCTAGTAAGTCATTTCCATTTACAGAAATAGATTCGTTGTTTAGGTGAAGAATAATAACTTTTTTACCGCCATCTGCAAGATATAATTTTCCTTGGCCATTTGCTTTCATGAGGGATGCACCTTCACCAGAGATCGCTTTTTTAAACAGAGCCCCAATCCCCTGTTCTAATATTCCTTCACGTTCGAACTTAATATGACCTTCATAAGCGACCATTGATCCTGCTTTTGCCCAAACTTGCCCGTTTAAATTCACTTCGAGCATACGTGGAGTTTCTAATTCAAAAAACCCTTCTCCTTTTTCCTTCTGCTCGGATTTTTTAATAAACTCTGAAATTGAGTATTTATTCATCCTACTTACCTCCCCTTCGTTTTCCTAATTCGTTGAAAAGCTTATAAATAAAGAACCGATTTTCATAAACTACTTTCTTTAAATTGGAAGTATAAGCACCTGCATTTATAATCCCACAGCATATCAATATGTTTTAATTTTTACTTGTATGAATAATAGGATTTAGAGAGGAATTCAAATATAAAAAACACCTCATCAAATAAATGATGAGGCATTTAGTGTATTTTCAAACAGGTTAAGTATTCGAGAATATGACCTTAATTTTTTTCAATGAAGAATTTTTCAATATCATCAAGCATTAAATTTGCAGCGATTACTCCGCCTGCAGTATTCCAAATGGCATCACTAACATTATGGATATTACCAGCTTTTACAGCACTTAAGTTTTGGAATAATGGATCGTTAACCCATTCTTCTTCTAGCTGAGTCGCTTCACCATCGCCTGTTTCATAAGAGAAGTAAAAAATAATATCTCCATCCATTGCAGGAATTCGTTCCTTTGTTACATTCTTTTCAGCAAAATCATCCACATTTTGAGATTCAGGACGTGCAAAACCTATTTGGTCTAAAATAACCCCAGAGAATGTATCTTTATGATATATTCTCACATCTCCTGCCATAAAACGAACGATTGACACTTCTTTTTGTAGTTGTTCCCCTAGTTTTGTTTGTAAATCCGTAACTCGGTTATCAAAATCTTGAATAACTTGTTTTCCTTCTTCTTCTTTGTTCACTGCTTTTGAGTAAAGCTCAAAGTTTTTCTTCCAATCACCACGAAGGTCTTCAGCGAAAACGGTAGGTGCAATAGCACTTAGCTGCTCATAGATTTTTTCATGTCTCATTTTATTACCAATGATTAAATCTGGCTCTAAAGAAGCAATCGTTTCTAAACTTGGTTCACCTTCCATACCAACGCTTGTCACGCCTTCCATATCATTCTCAATGTGGTCATACCAAGGATCACCAGTCCAAGATTGAACAGCACCAACAGGTTTTACACCTATAGCAAGTAAAGCCTCTGTTCCCTCATTCGTTAAAATAACAATTTTTTCTGGTGTTTTCTCTAATTCAGTAGTACCCATTGCGTGTTCAATTGAGTAACCTTCTGTTGTTGTAGGTGTTGTTTCACCTTCAGATGTATCGCTCTCTTTCGTAGTTTCGGAATTATTTCCACAGCCACTAAGAATGAGAACACTCAGTAAAGCTGTTAATAAGAAAAGTTTGTGTTTTTTGAAATAAGTAAACATATTTTACCTCCTAATATTGATAATGATTATCATTTACATTTAGAATATTATTCGATAAAATAAATTATGTCAATATTTAATTGAAAATGATTTTCAATTACTAATGGCTACATTACCTTACATATAGAATTGTAATTATAGGGAGAAAATGATGAATGGTTCTACATAGAGTTAAAAGTAAATTATTTGGTCTAATTATTGGAGTACTATTACTAATATTGTTTAATTTTTTAAGTATTATTCTTGGATATACAGATATTACGATTCAAACAGCGATTGATGCCTTTACTAACTTTAATGGCTCAAATGAACACATTATTATCCAGGACGTACGGTTACCGAGGGCTTTAATAGCGACTGCTGTCGGTGCAAGTCTTGGGGTTGCTGGTGCCTTACTGCAAGCTTTAACAAGAAATCCTCTTGCATCTCCAGATATTCTCGGTTTCAATGCTGGTGCGAGTTTTTCAATTGTTGTAGCGCTTATGTTATTTTCAGTTTCTTCATTACAAGCAACAACTTGGATTGCTTTCTTTGGTGCAACAATTGCTGGTCTTTTAGTTTATTTCTTAGGATCAATTGGTCGAGACGGGATGACACCTATTAAAATGACCCTAGCTGGCGCTGCAATTGCTGCCCTCTTTGGTTCATTAACGCAAGGTCTACTTGTATTGGATGAAACAGCATTAGATCAAGTATTATTCTGGATGTCAGGATCAGTCCAAGGAAGAAAACTAGAAATTTTGCTTGCAGTTCTACCATATCTAGTTATCGGACTGATTATTGCTATTTCAATTTCAAATAAAATCAATATCTTAACTATGGGAGAAGATGTTGCCAGGGGGCTTGGCCAAAGAACATTGTTTGTAAAACTAATTACTGGCATAGCGGTTATTTTACTAGCAGGTGGATCAGTAGCAATTGCGGGTCCTATTGGCTTTATTGGAATTGTCGTTCCTCATGTTGTGAAGTCGTTTGCAGGAAATGACTATCGGTGGATTATTCCTTACTGTGGGATTGTCGGAGGGATTTTTCTCTTAATGGCTGATATAGGTGCACGTTATGTATTAATGCCTGAAGAGGTTCCAGTTGGTATTATGACTGCCCTTGTAGGTACACCATTCTTTATTTACATTGCACGTAAAGGAGGAAAACTAGCATGAGAAAATATGCTTCAGTCAGAACTTTTCGAGATCAAATATCTTTTTTACTTGATCGTAAAGCTTTTACGTTTCATGTCATCTCCCTCTTAATTCTAGGTGTCATTTTTTTAATTAGTGCCGGTATGGGAGAACAGTTTTTTTCTCCTTGGGAAGCATTCAACATAATATTAGGCAATGGTAGTAGTTTTGAGTCATTAATTGTTCAATCATTCCGAATGCCTCGCATTCTAATTTCCATTATGGTAGGAATTAGTCTTGCGGTAGCAGGTGCAATTTTGCAAGCTATTCTACGAAATCCTCTTGCTTCACCTGATGTAATAGGTATTACTGGTGGAGCTTCAGTAGCAGTTGTTTTATTCCTAGCCATCTTTAGTAATGGAAGTAATGCTTTAACTGTGAGCATTCATTGGATGCCACTTGCTGCATTTATTGGCGCAACGATTATTGCTATTTTACTATATCTTCTAGCGTGGAAGAATGGTTTATCCTCTTTCCGCTTAGTGTTAATAGGTATTGGTTTATGGGCTTTAACAAAAGCATTAACGAATTTACTTATGATCATTGGCCCAATCCATCAAGCTGCTCAGGCAAATGTTTGGATTACTGGTTCTGTTTATGGTGCTAATTGGAGCAATGTTCAAATTTTAGCTCCCATAACGATTGTTTTAATTCTTATTGCTTTCATTATGACTCGTCATTTGAATATTCAAGAGCTTGGAGAAGATATCGCGTTAGGTGTTGGAGCAAGGATTGAAAGACAACGTTTAGGATTACTTTTACTTAGTACTGCATTAATCGGCAGTTCTGTAGCCTTTGCTGGTGGTATTGGTTTTGTTGGATTAATGGCACCACATATAGCTAGAAAATTAGTTGGTTCATCCTTTGGAAATCTATTACCTTTATCAGCAATAATTGGTGCAATTTTAGTATTACTTGCTGATACAATCGGAAGAACCTTCTTTTTACCAATTGAGGTTCCAGCTGGCGTATTTACTGCGGCAATAGGCGCGCCTTACTTTATCTATTTATTGTACCGACAACGAAATGCTTAATTAGGAGTGAACCATTATGCATGTTTTAGAAACGAGAAATTTAACCTTATCTTATGGGGATCAAATTATTTTAGATCAATTAAACCTTACCATCCCACACGGTAAAATAACTGTGTTGATTGGTAGTAATGGTTGTGGTAAATCCACTCTCCTTCGCTCAATGGCACGATTGCTAAAACCACAAAGCGGTTCGATTTTGTTAGATGGCGAATTGATGTTCAAACTTCCAACAAAGGAAATTGCGAAAAAGCTAGCCATTTTACCTCAAGGCCCAGTTTCACCGGAAGGTTTAACTGTATTACAATTAGTGAAGCAAGGCCGCTATCCATATCAGAAATGGTTCCAACAATGGTCTTCAAAGGATGAGGCAATCGTCCATCACGCATTACAATCAACAGGTATGGCCGAACTTTCAAATCGGTTAGTTGATTCGTTATCTGGCGGACAGAGACAGCGTGCATGGATTGCCATGACATTAGCTCAAGATACAGATACGATTTTATTAGATGAACCTACTACTTATCTTGATTTAACCCATCAGATTGAGGTTTTAGACCTTCTATTTGAATTAAATGAAAAAGAAAAACGTACAGTTGTAATGGTACTACATGATATAAATTTAGCCTGTCGATATGCACACCATATCGTTGCCGTTAAGGATAAGGCGGTTTACGCACAAGGAAAACCAGAAGACATAGTAGATCGTGAATTAGTAAAAGGTGTATTTAATTTAGAATGTGAAGTGGTTCCAGATCCGGTTTTTGGAACTCCAATGTGTGTTCCGTATGGGAAAGGTAGGTTAATGAATGGAGTGAAAAAAGATGTTATCCACATTCACGCCTAATGAAATGTCTGTGTTGGAGGAAAAGTATCGGTTAACTTACAAGACTGGCACTTCTGATTTATCCTCTCAAGTATCTCTTTTGTTGAATGAAGATAAGCTTCATTTGTATTTAACAGAAGTAAAAACAAAGACAAAGGCAGCCAACTTAAGTGTAGCTGCCTCACTCTTTGTGAAAAGGTATAGTTTTGCAGTATTAGTAGCGTTATATTCAATGAGTGTAATGAACAAACGTATGGATTTTTCGGCAGATAACCTATCCATTCAAACCTTCGATGAATCGGATACGATTTGGCTGCCCTCGATAAAATTTGAGAGATTACATTTAAGCCCTGCACTGGAAACTGACAGACTAAACTGGCGACGCGAAGTATTAACTGAAATTTTTTCAAACCATATAGATGTGTTATTTAGTTACTTAACTAAAGTCTCCAAGCTATCTAAACGAATTATGTGGGAAAATCTTTATACATATATTGTTTGGATGTATTCAAACTTACTAGCAGATAATCATTATGTGGATCAACACCATATAATCATAGATGATTTTGATTGGATGACATCAATAGGTAAAGGTGATGTATTTGGTGAATATATTGAAAATCCCTTTTTACACTTTAGAAGTTCAATTGATAGTATAAGTATATTAGATGGAACTCCTCATAAAAGAATCACTTGCTGTTTGTCCTATTTAACTGAGAGTAAAGGGAGCTTTTGCAAGAACTGTCCTATTGAGCGGAAACGTAGGAAAGAATAAAATGTAGTAAGGACTATTTTTCATTAGCATGTGCCAGAAAAATAGTCCTGTTTGTTTAAAGTTCTAAAGTTAATAAACTCTAGTAGTAAGCACAATGATAAATATATTGACTGCCTTAAATCACGCTTATCAAATTAATCCTTTATTCCACAATAAACTCTGCAACTGATTCTTTTGCATCACCGATTGAGAAAGTTGTAAAAGTAATTTCATTACCCAACTCGACTTCTTTATTTTCTAATTGGGTTTTTGCTTCTTCGGATAAGCGATATGTTACGTCGTCACCACTAACAGTGATGACCACTTCATCATTTGACTCAATACTTTTTAATGTACCTGTAATTTCAGGAGCTTCCTCCCCTGCTAGCATTGTACCACCGGCTAAGTTCTCAGCAGATTCTTCTGTTTCATTTTGTTGTTCCGTATTTCCACATGCCCCTAAAATAGCTAGCATAAATACACTAACTCCAACGAATGTTAACTTCTTGATGTTTTTCACTTAGGTTCTCCTCCTTTACATCCATCTATTTAATTTGTCGAATGAACCCTGAATTCGTTTCACTATTTGCTGAATAGAATAATTTCTTCTCTCCGATAAGAAATAGAAAAAAGCGTCTACCCTTTTTTGGGGATAAACGCTTCCTCTTTCAATCTTTTTGGTACGATCTCACACAATTTCTACCTTCTTGTTTTGCTTGATATAAAGCTTTGTCGGCAGACTCTACTAGAGAATCTGCATTTTTATATTTTGTAGGAATAATTGTTGCCGTACCTAAACTGATGGTAACGAAGTCTTGTATTTTAGAACCTACATGTGAGATTTTCAAGTTTTCAATTGTACTTCTAACTTTTTCTGCAACGGTTTTAGCACCGATCACGTCTGTCTCAGGAAGAATAATGCCGAATTCTTCGCCTCCATATCGGAATGCCATATCCGATTCATGTTCGATAGAATTCTTAATGGCATTAGCTACTTCTCTTAAACAATCATCTCCACCTTGGTGCCCGTACGTATCGTTATATGCTTTAAAGAAATCGATATCTAGCATAATGAGGGACAGTGGATGATTATTTCTTTCTGCTCGTTTCCACTCTTTGTCTAAAGTCTCATCGAAACTGCGTCGATTCCAAATTCCTGTTAATCCATCTTTCGTGGATAGTTCTTTAAGTAACTTATTTGCTTCTTGAAGTTGTTGCTCAACCATTTTTCTTTCGGTAATATTTCTGGATACTGTAAATAGTCTTGAGTCATCTTCATTTTGTTCTTTCATATATTTAACGGATGATTCGAACCAAATATACTCATTATTCTTTTTCCGAATTCGGTAAGTTGTCACCACATAACCAGTACGTAATAATTCTTCATGCCCTTTTACGATTTGCTCTCGATCTTCAGGATGAATAAATATATAACTGTCATGCCCTAATATTTCTTCATCTTCGTATTCTAATATTTCTTTACCAGCAGGTGAGACGTATAAATATTTTCCGGATGTATCATGAATTGTAATCATATCGCTTGAATATTGCATAATCGTACGGAATTGTTCTTCACTTTTAGCAACGGAGTATATGTATGATTCAATCATGTCCGCCATTTGGTTGAAGTTTCCACTCAACTCTTGAAGTTCTTCTACCTCATCTTTATATGATGAAGGGTCAATTCGATAACCCCAATTACCCTCTGCAAATTTCGTTGTACTCTCTAGTACTTTTTGTATAGGTTCCCCAACTTGTTTGGATATTTTTATTAGTAAAACGGAACCGAAAATTACAATTAGTAATATTATCCCAAAAAAGATTAATAACGATTCGTATACTGGTTTGTGAATCGTACTTTGTTTAATTTCCCCAATAATTAGCCATTTTTTATTGTGAACCCAGCGATAAGATCCTAGTACCATTTCTCCACTACTAGAGGCATAATAGGAGTGATTCCCACTTCCATTTACAGCATTTTCGATGATACTTGTTTTAAGCAGTTCGCCTACTTTACCCTGCCTGGTTTTAGTAATGATCATTCCAGTTCCATCAACCAAATAAGTTTCCCTATCATTATCCTGGAATTGTTGCATTACTTTACTGATTGTACTAAGTTCAATCGTTCCAAAGACTAACCCTCGGAATTGATGCTCGCGGTCATATACTGGAGCTGAGACAACAATAAGGGGCTTTTTAGAGACCTTACCAATAATTACATCAGTAACAAAGACTTTCCCCTTTTTGGCTTCTTGATAATAGTCACGATCCGAAACATCTATTCCAGTATAGCCAGATGTATAAATCTCCGTTACTCCATCACGGTTTACAAAACCTATACCTAAAAATTCATTGTCATTACGTGCAAATGTTTTAAGTAATTCATTTTTATTTTCATTAGATGATTGCAATTCTATACTTTGAGAAAGCGAGGTAATATATGCTTTTCGATTCTTTAACCAAGTTTCAGCAACTAACTGCTGCACATCCATCATTTTATCAAAGTTTTCTTTTGCTTCTTCACGTTGATGATGTATTTCTAAAAAGACAAATGGAATCGCTGATGCTAGAACGACTAATGCAAGAAAACTTAAAAACCAAAAATGTAATCTTCCTTTTAAACTATTTATATTAAAGAAATTATCGATTCGCTTCAATTTAATAACACACCTTATCACATAAGTTGAACATACATACTTTTAATAGATTAATCCGTATAATTTCTTATAAGTTTTCTATAAAAAGACTGTTATAGCTTATTGCAATTTTTGTAAAGTATCAATACTATTTTTACTATACTTGTTACATTTAAGTTAACATTTATTTTAAAAATACTAGAATTTTATTTACTTTATATCATATTAATACTAATTAATCATGCAGGTATTATTTACTTGTGTTGTCAAATGCAATTCCTTTAATTAGTAAAGTAAAAAAGCGTTGATCCACTTTTGGACCAACGCTTAATTTCAATTATTAACATATACAAGTCTTTCTCTTTAATCCTACTTTGTTTTTTTCTTCAATCTTCTTAATATAATCATTCGCAAGAGGTACCTTACACGCAGTATTGCCTACATCTACATGTACTTTTCCTATATGCTCAGCAACCTGTTTTGCTTCTTCGGTTAATTCGGCCACATAAGCACCAACAGATATGACAAAGCCATTCATTACGTATCTAACCCGATTTCGCTCTTGATGAACGGTATTTTTCACTTGATTTAACAAATCTCGTATTTCTATTAAATCTAATCGTTCATCTGGAGTGATTGTAATATAGTTTGAGTAAGTACTCCAACCACATACCGCTATCATTTCTTCACCGGACTTCATCCACTCTCTAGAAAGTTCAAGGGCATAATCACTCTCCCCAGCGACTTGTGCAACGGAATATTCTGCGGCCATATACCAATACGCTTTTTCAGCCCATTCCTGTAGTATTTCCTTTGAAATAAGTTTTGGGTTTACCGAAAGACCTGCTAGATACATTGCATCATGATTTCCAGAATCATATAATTTTAATGCTAATTCATGATCTTTTTTAACAAACTTGACTAATTTCTTTAAGTCCCCTATTTTAACTCCAAAATAAGGCTCTCTTACTCCATGATTTGCATAGATTTGTTTTGTTTGCTCTGAACCTAATTCTTCTAACTTTTGCATAATTTCATCGAAGGTCATGATATTCAGTCCTCTCATTCTCAAAATAATTATCTATTCATTCATTACTACAGTGTTTTAAACCGGAGACGTTTCTTTCAAATAATATTTCATCATAAAAAGGCTCTTCCCCTTTTAATTTCTAGATATATTTCCATTAATAATACATGAAAAAGTAGATTAGTATATGTTATTGTATAGATTCGGATAATGACAGATATGAAGGTGAAATAATGATCGATGTTAGTGAAAGTAAATTAGTAAAGTACGTAATGCATCATGTTGGAGAGCATCTTGTTTTAAATGACGAAGCTTTCACACAGCCTGAGATTCTTTTACAGGCAGCATTTACTCAATTAGCATTTCATAAAATAGATTGGGATCAGCAATACGAGTTTTTCCACGAAACCGATCTTGGTTTAAATGAAGTTTATACATATATCAGTTCTATCTTTGACGAAGAAGATAGTTTTTTAGAACAATCAAAAAATATAGCAACACACCTTAATAGTTCTTCAGGACACCCTGGCATTAAAAATGGTGAGCTGTTTATCGGATTGTTTGAAAATTGTATTATGACTACAGGTGCAACGAAAAAAGCTTTAGCAATTGTGAAAATTGAAGATAAAGAAATATTTTTGGACGTAAAAAACGATGAAGATAAAGTTACCGTAAATGGAATTGACGGCATTAACGTTAAGAAAATAAACAACATGGCCGTTATTGTGGATATGGGAGCTGACGAGCCTCCATTAGTCTTTATTAAAACAAAGAAAAAAGAAGATGTTGTATACTGGCAAGAACGTTTTTTAAAGATTAAAGTAGCGGATGAATATTATTACAATACAAACCTCGCTTTAACTGAAGTAAAAAAATATATTTTAAAAGAAGAAAGCTTTTCAAATCCTGAAAAATTAGAGCTACTAAATAAGACATTAGATTATTTTAGAAATGAAGAAGAATTTCATGCCGATGAATATATTGAAACAGTATTTGATAAAGCGGATTCCACTCAGAAGGATGTTATCGTAAATACAGTAAAACCTTATGAAACAGTTATTTCTGAAAGTGCCATTATTAAAGCGGAAAAAAGTTATAAACGTAAAATTAAACTCGATTCAAATATCGAAATTCAAGTGAATGTCCATAATATAGAGCAGATGAATGAATTAATTGAAATCGGTTATGACGAGACGACAAATCGGAAGTTCTATAAAATCTATTTTCAGGAAGAAGTTTAGTGATTATAATAGTAGAAATAGTTAACCTCGTTTACAATAAGTTTGGGGGGATTACGATTGCAATTTAAGAGAAACGAATCATTTCGTTATTCATTTGGTCAACCGGTACCGGCACTATTTAAAATAGTTAGTATTAATGGACGTGAAGTAAACTCTGCATCTGGTAAAGCAGAGATTGTTGACATTAGCCCTGAAGGCATTCGAATGACTTCAGAATTAAATATTCCTGACATTAAATTAAAACAACCAATTCTTTCTATTACCTTTAACATAAACGATAAACCCTTCCAGCTAAATGGATTGATTATGTGGAAAAAGGAACGGAAAAACTCAGCAGAGTATGGTATTAAATTGTTAATAGATGATTCGATGAAAAGTAACATAGTCGGTGAATTGAAAATTCACTCTAAAAATATGAAAAAATAATTAAGGCCAATTACCTTTAGTCATTTAGGTAATTGGCTCTTTAAATTATCGTAAAAATTTAATCGATTCTTTGAATTATTTCTACCCTGTTGCCAAATGGATCCCTGAATTCAAATCGGTCAAAACCTGGAATTGAAACCGCTTCGATTATTTTTATATCTTCTTCTGACAATCGATTTCTCCAAAAACCGATATCCTTTACTTCATATGCAATATGAGCTTTAGTCGTTAGTCGGTCAAAACCATCTTCAGTTCCAATATGTACATCTCGGTCACCAACATTAATCCAAAATCCCCCACGCCCTTTTAGTGAATCGGGTTTTTCAACTTCTTGCAACCCTAAAACTTCACAATAGAACCTTTTCCCCGCATCTTCTGTGCCTTTAGGAATTGTAATTTGAACATGATGTACCCCTAGAATCATCTTCCCCACTCCTGTGAATTCATAGTCGAATGAAATTTCCATTACCAATAAAATAGATTCAACATGAAAAGCCAAAAAACCTTCCTAATCTAACGTAACTTTAAAGGAAAGTAATATTGACAGTTGATCTTATTAAAAAATAGTGAAATTAAGCGAATAATTCATATACCGATATGACACATTACATATAGGAGGTGGAACAATTATGGCTAACATCATTGGTGTTGAACAATCATTATCAAACGTAGAAGCTGCATTAAAAGCTAAAGGTTATGAAGTAAAACAACTTCGTAATGAAGAAGATGCAAAAAATTGTGCTGCATGCGTTATTACTGGACAAGATGAAAACGTGATGGGAATCAGCGACATTGTTACTGAAGGATCTGTTATTAACGCTCACGGTTTATCTGCTGATGAGGTAGTACAACGTGTAGAAAAATTGTTAAATTAATCAATTTTAATTGCTGTCATAGAATTCACGATTGAATTCTATGGCAGCATTTTTTCATTACCTTCACGATTTCTCGATTGCCGCATTTCTTTAAAAAGATAGTATATCCAAATAACAATTACTAGGCAAAATCCACTCGCAAAATAGCCTGCAATAACGTCACTCGGGTAGTGAACACCTAGATATACCCTGCTAATCCCAATCATTAATATTAACAGACTGCCAATTAGTATGGTTAATGTTCGCCCCCAACGACTTGAAATGTGCCTACATACTACAAAGGTGACGATTCCATAAAAGGCCATTGCGTTCATGGCGTGTCCGCTGGGAAAACTGTATCCACCGATTTCTATGAGGCGATTTAAATCGGGACGTTCACGATGAAAAAGTGCTTTCAAAATTTGATTTAGCATCCGCGCTCCAATGAAAACGATTGGAATTAAAATAAGTTGTGAACGTTTCTTTATGACAGTAAATAAAAAGATAAGTAGGAACGCACCAATTAAATATATAATTTTAGACGATCCTAGTTCGGTAAAAAAAATCATAACTGATGTTAATGTAGGTGCTTCAAGCCCTTGAATTAAGGATATGATAACACTGTCTGATGTTATATATTTATACCTACTAATATTTAGCGCTATTAATCCAAAACATAAAAGTAATCCTAAGCTAAACATGAATAGCATCCTTAATTTGTTGTTCATTAACATCATTCCTCTGATAAATTCTGTTCTACTTAATATTAAAAAAGTGCCTCGAAATAATACTTCGGGCACTAAGGAATTTATTTTTGTGTTTTGTGACAATAATTGAAATTCTATTCTTTGCTTCCTAAAAGTTGGGTCAAACGGTCTTCTTCTAATTTTTTATCTAGGTATTCATAGTTCCCGAGCAAATTTCCCCATGGATCTTGGAATGTCCCCCATTTTACAGGAACACCTTCTTTTGAATATACCTCGAACGATTCAATTTGTAGCTCCTTTATTAGTCGTTCGCGTTCTATTTCGATATTTTTCACCCCAAAGCGAATCGGACCGCTTCCTTCTGTAGGTGTTCCCTCAGCAACCTGCAACCAACATCCCGGTGTCACTTCCCATTCAATAAAACCTTCGTGTGGTATGTAATCAGGCTTTCTTTGTAATAAAGTCTCATACCACTCTTGTCCTTTTTGAAAATCATTTACTCGAATTTGAATCGTCATTTCAAAAAACATTGCAACCCCTCCAAATGATTGTGTTACTTTTCTTTTTCTATATTGGTTTATGAATTCCTTTAATTTTAAAGCATTCGATAAGCTAATTTAGCGGAATGTAATTATAATTAGAGAGGTATTAAATTGGAGGTAAAACTTATGATAAAACAAATCGCAACTGTAGCAGTTTATGTAGAAGATCAACAAAAGGCAAAAACATTTTGGACAGAAAAAGTAGGGTTTGAGGTTGTTGCTGAACATCCAATGGGTTCAAACGCAACTTGGCTTGAAGTAGCGCCAAAAGGAGCTGAGAGCCGATTAGTACTTTACCCAAAAGCGATGATGAAAGGTTCTGAAAATATGAAGGCTTCGATTGTTTTTAAGAGTGAAGACGTGAAAGATACGTATGAAAAAATGAAAGCAAGTGGTGTGGAATTTTTAGGCGAACTCCAAGAAATGCAGTTTGGCTCATTTGTACAATTCAAAGATGAAGATGGAAATGAGTTTTTATTAAAAGGATAAATTTTTTGCGGGTGTTGAGGTTACTTAAGGTTATTTGGGGTTGGAGCAATTAAGGTTGAAAAAGTCCTTCATGATGCCAATGGAGGACTTTTTTTGATGGAAATCGTGGAGATTGGCTTTCAATATGCTTATGAAGGACAATTCTTGGCTTAAATCGGTGCCAAATGGCTTTCATCATGCCTATGAACGACATTTCTGGGCTTAAATCGGTGCCAAATGGCTTTCATCATGCCTATGAACGACATTTCTAAACTTAAATCGGTGCCAAATGGCTTTCATCATGCCTTTGAACGACATTTCTGAATATAAATGTGTGCCAAATGTCTTTCATAACGGGGATTAAAGATTTTTCTATCAGGCTTTGGCTTTAATTTGTCCGTCCTTTATACGCCGCCCTATATTGGACAGTTTTACTACATTTTGATCCCCGTTTGTCCATTAAAAACACTCAAAACCACACTTTTGCTAAGTCCTAAGCGCACTTTATCTTTTGATGACATCTATTTAACACCTTCCGACCCTGTAACATCTAATTCTATTTTCCTATTAATATTTCAGAGATTTCTTCTGGTTTATGGGCTACAAATTTCGGATTTTCCTTCTCAACAAGATCGAAACCATCAATTCCCCAACTTACCCACATAAAAGGTATATTTACTTTGTTACACGCTTGAATATCTCGTAATTCGTCGCCCACATAAAGTATTTGGTCCGGAGTCACTTGATTTTGTCTCATAAATTTTTTTAGAACGGTATCTTTTCCAAAAATTCTACTAGAAGTTAAAACTTCGCTAACTGACACTACCCCTTCTTGCTTAAGCAAAAGTTCGATATTCTCTTTCGCGTTAGATGAAAGTACAACAATTTGGTAACCTTCAGCAGCCAAACCATTAAGCATTTCTTTTATCCCTTCAAACAGCTTGACGTCCTTAACATTTTCTTTAAAATAGCGATACACCTTTGGCATAATTAACGGTAATTTATGCATCGGAAAATGGTATTCTCTTGCTCTTTGCGAAAGTGACATATGTTTTGTAGCAATAACATCCTCAATATCAATAGGGTCATACCGATATTTTGGCGCAAATAAATTCCATGCTTTAATAAATACATCCGTGGAATCAGCAAGAGTTCCATCAAAGTCAAAAATTATATATTTCAAAGGTTGTTCCTCCAAAGATTAAATTCATATTTTTTAGTGTAAACAATGGAACCAGGAAACACAAAACTTTCTCTCTACTTTCCATTAACTATGGGTATTAATTGCAGCATGAGTAGCTTTCAAAGCTAGGATTCCACATCAAAACTTCAAAAAACGCTAATCCTCCACTGATCAGCGCTTTACTAATTTATATTAATATGTCACTTATGAGTTGCAGGAAGTAATTCCACACCAACCATTTCTGCTATCATTTCAGCTACTTCTGAAATCGATAGTTGCTCGGTTTCTATTCGTGGCTGGAATCTTTCATTTCTTAATCCTTTTAAACAACGATCAATTTGTTGTGAAGCCCATGAATTAATTTCTTCTCCTCGACCCAACAATCGATTATCTATCGTTTCTTTTGTAGCTGAAAGCACAAAATGATTCACTGTAACTCCGTCATTTCTAAGTCTTCCAATAATTTCGTCATAATACTGTGGATTTACGATAGTCATTGGCACAATTAAGACACCATCATACTCACGTGCTAAATATTTTAGGAAACAATAATTCCCTTCTCGCCAAACCTCGAAATCTTGAAAATCTGCTTTCCCTATCTCTTTTGGAATAACCCAGCGTGTTGTTTGACCAAGTATTTCAGGATCATAAATAAAAGACTTTGGAATTCTCCTATGTAACTCATTAGCCGTTTCAGTTTTCCCTGCACCGAAGGCTCCATTAATCCAAATAATCATTGAATCAACCCCATAACATTTTATATTTTTAAGTACTCTAATATGGAACTTCATTTAACTTTATTGGTGTTGTTATTCCAGATTCCCAATCACCTTTAATTGCACCATATACTATGCGATCAGCAACTGTTCCATCATCATTCTCCCACGCACTTCTAAGAAACCCTTCCTTAACAAAACCCGCATTTGAAAAGCACTTTCTCATTCCAATATTGTCAGCTCTCGTATAACCCTCAATGCGAATTTTAGCTTTCTCGCCAAATAGGTAGTCTTTTAACCAAATCAGCGTTTTTGTTCCGTACCCCTTACCTCTGTACTCCTCATCTAATCGCATATCAAAAATGGGAATTGAATCACTTATATCATTAATAATGAGGACACCAACCTTTACCCCCTGATCAATAATCCAAAAAGTCTCCCTGTCATCCTGGTAGTATCCCTTTTTGTAATTTTTTCGAACTGACTTTTCATGTACGTGTACACTTCCATGATAATCCCACTTATTCATAGTCATTAACTGAACTAAATCATCTATTTCATCTTGCAATAATTTGAACTCCACTTTATCCCCCCTTTCAATATTTATTATTCCACAAAAATAGCGCCAATCCTTTATTTGGATTGACGCTAAGAAAGCTCGAATGACTAGTTAAATAAAGTTGAACGAGCTTCTACATATTTTGTTAGCACATCAACTATAAAGAAAATTGTTACATATACAATTCCAATTACGAGAGCAGATAATAAAAGACTGCCTGAAACAATCGTAAATAATAATACACATATGAGTGCACAAACTAAATGTTTAAAATAGGAAAGCAACAATGCATCACTTTTACTGTAATGCTCAATTGCTAGTGAAGATAAAACCCCACCTACAAATAGTGTTGGAACTGCTACTAAACTGACTGCTAATCCAATAAAAAGGTTGTAGCCCGTACCAAATTCAAATAGGAGCGGAGCGATAAAAAAACCAATGACGGATGTTATGAATGCTGCGTACAATTTTCTAGAAAGCATTTCTTTCCTCCTCTGGACCAAGATTAGAAGAATTCATATAACCCCTCATTAAACTTATGTTCTTCAGTTGTTACCTTGTAACGAGTATAACCAGTATAGAAAGCCTTTATAAATTCTTCATTGTCTTTAAACTTTCTAATTGCTAAAGAAATATCATACCGAGGATCACCGACCGTCATAGCTGATACATCTATAAACATACTAGCTATTCCATCTATAACAAGTACATTGTCTGTTGTACAATCACCGTGAATCATCGTTTGTTTCACTGGATTTGGCACTGTTGCTTTTAGCTTAGTTAACAGCTCCAAAGTGCCATCTACATTGCCAATTTCAAGATGTTGTTGTGCTTTATTTAACTGATATTCTAGCCAATCATCACTCGTGCTTAACTCATGGATTAGCTTTGTTTCGTGTAATTGATGTAGTAATTGCCCAAAACTTTGTATTAATGATTTCTTTTTTTCTATAGTATTCGCTTTTTTCAGTGAAGATGTTAACGAAATCCCGTTTTCAAATGACATGATCACGTGGTTACTTTCATGATCCTCTATATAACCATAATATTTCGGAACAGGAATGATATTCTCATTTTTTAATTTTTTTAAAACTTCTGATTCTTGTTTTAGCCATTCTCTGTATCTCTCATTAAACGAACTTTTCAACAGATAGGTTTCGCCCTTAGTTATGATTTTTCGTACTTCAGAAGTACAGCCTTGTTCTTCTAGTAGTGAAATTTCTTTAATTTCACCTATGATTTCAGAAAGTCTGTTACGTAAATTGGTTTCCATTTTCTCACACATCACTTTCAATTGTAAACGGTTTCTGGAATGTTACTTAAAAATTCGCCAAAAAAAGCATTAATCCTTCTTGGATTAACGCTTTTTCACTATTAAGATAGTGTTTTTTCCACTTTTCTTTCCTTAACTAATAGTACCCCGATTAGCCCCATAGTTGAAAATATAATCGGAATGATAAATCCATAATGATATCCTAAATTGATAGAATCTTGGGGGAATAAATCTAATATACTTCCGAAAATTACAGGCAATAAAACGGCACTCGTAAATCCGCCCATATTCGCAAATCCAGTAACCGCCCCTACTTCTTTTACTGAGAAAGATTCTCTTACAATGGCGAAGGTTAAAGAAGCAGCGCCATTACCAAAACCAATGGCTACGAATAACCCAAGGACTAGCAAAAATGTAGGATTCACACCTGATAAAAACAATCCAATCCAACTGAGAACTACTACGAGGTGCACAGCTGTATATAGCTTTTTAATGGAATTTGTTCTACTTGATACCCAACTAATGAATAGACCTCCAAATATCGCACCAAAAAGTCCATACATAATTAACTGACTAGCCTCGGCACGGGTCATATCAAAAACATGTATGCCATATGGAACACCCCATGAACCGATAAATCCTATATATCCTCCAACCAGACCAAAGTGGCAAAGAAAGGTAGCCCAAGCCTGACGTGTTGTGCTTAATCTTCTTAAAATTTTCCAAACACCTTCTTTAATTTGAGGTGTATTCTTTTGTTCATCTAACTCTAATTCTTCTTTAAATAATTTTTTAGGTTTCGAGACAAGAACGAAATAAAGCACAAACGTTAATACTACTAATATAACTCCGACACTAAAGAACGGTGTTCTCCATCCTGCATATGATATCCACATTGTAAAAGGTACGGTTGCAGCTAATGATGCAAAGCTACTAACTAATGAAACGAGACCTAGTAATTTAACAAACTCTTTACCAACAAACCACTGGGTCATGATTAAGACTAAATTGATAAATATCGCTGCATCGCCAATACCTACTAAAAATCGAGAGAACATTAACATGTATTCGTTTCCAGCCGTACTATATATAATACTTCCAATACCTGTTAAAAAGGTCCCAATAATTAAAAAACGGTTAGGTCCGAATCTGTCAGATAGTAAACCTGATGGAATCTGCAGTGCTGCATATGCAACAAAGGAAATGCTACTAATAATACCAATGACTGCACCGGTCACTTGAAAATCCTTCATTAATTGGTCCGTAATCAGTCCAGGTGCAGTTCGGAGGGTGACAATTAAAAAATATGCTACTAAAGCTGTACCATAAACCACCCATCTGTAGCTACTTTCCTGTTTATTCATTTACTTAACCTCCTCAGGTTTGGAACTTCTATATTGAATGATTATTTACCTATGAATCATCATCACTATTTGTCAAAGCTCAATTAAACAAAACCATTAACTATTTATGATTTATTATCATTAATATTCTTCTAGTAAACTTACTTATTTTAACAAACAAACCAAACACCTTCAATACCTATAAATATTATCTAGTTTATTCAAAAAAATTGAAAAGGCGCTTATCCATCTTGGATAAACACCTATAAATCTAATTTTCTTTCACCATTGTGATAAATTCAGTAGTTGTGTTTTTGAATTCTGCCTCTCTAACAAACCCAAGCTTTTCATACAGGCGAATTGCTCGCTCGTTAAATTTTGCAACAGTTAAACGAAGTGGAAGTTCATGATCTTTTTGAATCTGTTCCAAAATAAACGAAAAGAATTTTGTGCCATTGCCCGCTCCTGTTAGGGCAGGTTTCATTCCTATGCCTAAATCAAGATACGACTCCTTGTAGACACCAAATTGATGACCAGCCGGAACTTGCGCTGAATTACCTGCACAATAAAACCCAATAAGATCATTATCGTTATTTACTACCGCCTTATAATTACTAGTTAATAATTCTTGAATAGCATCCTCACTCAATTCGTTGTTATATAAGTCATAAGGTGGTTCGTATTTCCAGCTTAAGATTTCTTCAGCAAAGCCGCGATTCATTTCTTTAACAATTAGTTCGTTCATATTAATCTCCCAATGTGCGAATTTATGGTATTCATTTAGTTAAATCCATTATTTTGTTAATGAATAGACGTATGTATCATGTGGAGCACCATTTTGATACATATTTTTCCTCAGTACACCTTCTCTTAGAAAACCTAATTTTTCTAACAGCTTATAAGATGCATGGTTTTCAAGATATATAATTGCTCCAATTCTAGTTAAATTCATCTCATTAAATCCATACTCGGCGATCTTCTCAATTGCTTCAGAAGCATATCCTTTTCGCCAAAAATCAGGATGAATTTCATACCCAATTTCGGCCTTTCGATGCTTTGGTGCCCATGCGTGATATCCAACCGTTCCTATGAACTCTTTACTCTCTTTTAGTTCTATTCCCCAACGAATTGTCTTTTTCTCTAAATAGTTTTTGGAGAAAAGCTCAATTAAGTCTATAGCTTGTTCAATTTTTTGAAATGGTTCACTTCCGTAATATTTCATGATCTGTTCATTTGAAAAGCACTCAAATATCGCATCAGCATCTGCTTTCGTAATTTCCCTTAATACGAGTCTCTTTGTTTCTAAAATTGGAAACACGATACTCCCCCTTTGTATAAGCCGCCTTAAATCCATCTCCTAATTTAGAATTCTATAAATAAAGCATTAATCCTCTTTAAGTCGTACTTGAAAAAGAATATCACCGGATATCAATTGTAAGAATTATTTGACTTTTATATTTATCTATGTTAATATTCAATCCAATAAAAGCATACAAATTCGTTGATGAGAAAAAGTAGCGTTTCGTTTTGATCCCCAGAGAGCTGACAATCGGTGCAAGTCAGTGTTCAAAAGTTACGTGAAAAATCCTCTCTGAGAAGTTAGGCTGAAATTAAGTAAGTCTGACCGGGAGTCTACCGTTAAAAGGACCGCGTATGATTGTACGTTGCTAAGTGCTATTGAGCGGATCAATAGAATTAGGGTGGTATCGCGGGTTAACCCCGTCCCTTCTTGGGACGGGGTTTTTTGCGTTCAAACGTATAAGCATTGCTAGTATGTCTTTTACAAAATTATTTTGTATAGGAGCGATATCTATGAATGCTAGTGTTAGTAAGGAAACCGTTGTTCATCGTGAGAAACGTATCCGAAAATTTTGGTCAGAAGAAAACACATTTCATAAGTCTGTAGAAATGAGAACAGGAAAAACACCTTTCGTCTTTTATGAAGGACCCCCAACTGCAAATGGTCTTCCCCATGTCGGGCATGCATTTGGTCGAACAATTAAAGATGTAGTAGCGCGTTACAAAACGATGAAGGGCTATCTAGTTGAGCGAAAAGCCGGTTGGGATACACATGGACTTCCAGTTGAACTTGGTGTTGAGAAGCAACTTGGAATCTCTGGGAAACAAGAAATTGAACGCTACGGTGTGGAAGCCTTTATAAACAAATGTAAAGTGAGTGTTTTTACCTATGAGAAAAAATGGCGTTCATTTACGGAAGATTTAGGTTACTGGGTTGATATGGATAATCCGTATTTAACGTTAAGCAATGACTATATCGAAAGTGTGTGGAACATATTGAGTAAGGTGCACAAAGACGGGCTATTGTACAAAGGTCACCGCGTATCTCCATACTGCCCTAGTTGCCAAACGACTTTAAGTTCACATGAAGTAGCACAAGGCTACAAAGACGTAAAGGATCTATCGGCTACCGTAAAATTTAAACGAATTGATGTTGAGAATGAATATTTCTTAGGCTGGACAACAACCCCTTGGACATTACCTGCAAACGTAGCTCTCGCAGTTAATCCTGCTTTAACTTATGTTCGAGTTCAGATGGGGAACAAAGTTTATATTGTTGCTAAATCTTTAGTGAGCAAAGTTCTTGGTGAAGATGTATTGGTCCTAAGTGAACATAATGGCCGTGAATTTGATGGAGTTCGTTATGCCCCTCCATTTAATTATGTATCTGTTGAGAAAGGGCACCAGATTGTTCTTGCTGATTATGTTACGGAAGATAGCGGAACAGGAATTGTTCATATTGCTCCAGCTTACGGTGAAGATGACTACAAAACTGTTCAGAAGAATGGTTTGTCTTTTATTAATGTAGTGGATCAACAAGGCCGTTATACTTCAGAAGTTACTGACCTATCAGGAAGATTTGTAAAAGATTGCGATGTAGATATTATAAAGATGCTTTCTGAACAGGGGACGCTTTTCCTTAAAGAAAAGTATGAACATAGCTATCCTCATTGTTGGAGATGCGATTCTCCCCTACTCTATTACGCAACAGATAGTTGGTTCATAAAGATGTCAGCACTGAAGGATAAAATGCTTGAAAACAATGCCTCCGTGAATTGGTATCCTGACCATATTAAAAATGGACGTTTTGGCAATTTCCTTGAAAATCTGATGGATTGGAATATCAGTAGAAATCGGTACTGGGGAACTCCATTAAATGTATGGGTTTGTTCTAGTTGTGGGCATGAGGAAGCTCCAAGCAGCATCCAGGAATTACAGAGGGTTGCGACAACTCAAATTTCAAATGAAATTGAGTTGCACAAACCTTATATCGATGAAGTACAGTGTGCTTGTCCAAAATGTAATGACGTTATGAATAGAACCCATGAAGTAATTGATGTTTGGTTTGATAGTGGTTCAATGCCCTTTGCACAGTATCACTATCCTTTTGGTGATTTGGAAAAGTTCAAATCTCAGTTCCCTGCTGATGTGGTGATTGAAGGAATCGATCAAACTAGAGGATTTTTCTACAGTTTACTAGCAGTTTCAACCCTTTTTACAGGTAATACACCTTATAAGAACGTCTTATCCCTTGGGCATGTCCTAGATGAACATGGACAGAAAATGTCTAAGAGTAAAGGTAATGCTTTAGATCCTGTTGAGTTGATTTCGGAGTACGGTGCAGATGCACTTAGATGGGCTTTCCTAGTAGATAGTTCGCCTTGGAATCCGAAGCGTTTTTCCAAAAAGATTGTCCAAGATGCTCGTTCAAAATTAATTGATACTCTAGATAATACCTATAAATTTTATGAGATGTACGCTAAAATTGATGGCTTTGTTTATGTAAATGAGCACCTTGGAAAAAGATCGATCCTTGATGAATGGATCCTTTCCCGCTTAAACAGTACAGTAAAGCTAGTTAATGAATATATGGAACGTTACCAATTTACTCAAGCCACTAGAGAAATTGCAATATTCGTTGATGAATTAAGCAATTGGTATGTTAGAAGATCGCGAACTCGTTTTTGGGCATCTGGCATGTCAGAAGATAAAAGAGCTGCTTTTTCAACGCTTTTTGAAACACTAACAACAGTCTCTCGCTTATTGGCACCATTTGTTCCGTTTGTTGTGGAAGATATTCACTTTAAGCTAAACCTAACTAGTGTCCATTTACAAGATTACCCCACAGTGAATGAAGCTGCGTTGAAAGAAACTTTAGAATCAAATATGAAAACCGTACTAAAAGTTGTGGAACTTGGTCGGAGTATTCGGAATAGCAAAAACTTGAAGGTGAAACAACCTTTGCAGAAACTGGTTGTATGGAATCATGAAGGACACCAATCTTTAAACGTCTTTTCAAGCATCATAACTGAAGAGTTAAATGTGAAAGATCTTGTCTTTACAGATGATTTAACTAGTTACCAATCTACATTATTAAAGTTAAACTTTAAAACTGCAGGTGCTGAGTTTGGGAAGTTAGTAAATGATGTGAAGAAATATGTAGATCAGATGACTGAATCAGATAAAAGGTCCCTACTAACAAACGGTCATCTACGATTAATCGTAAATGGTCAAACAGTTGAGTTAAAGAAAGATCATATTGTTGTCGATTATGAAGTGGTCAAAGGATTTGAATTAGCTGGCGATGATCATCTTAAAGTGATTTTGGATGTTACTCTCACTCCCTCACTATTAGATGAAGGTCAAGTAAGAGAATTAATCCGAGCGATACAAGATAATAGAAAGAAACTAGATTTGCCTGTTGAGAAATACATTTCAATCAATTTCTCAGCTACTGATGAAACTCTTAGTAAAATTTCAAATCATGAAGATTTGATAAAAGAAAATGTACTCGTTCACAGAATAACTTTTGAAAAGCAACATCGTTCTCAAACTCAATTTGAATTCTACTTTGGGGATGAAAAGGTATCCGTCTCATTAGGGTATTGAAGACAAAAGGTTAAAATTTGGAACTTGTTAAGTTCTACTTAAAAATATTGTCCATGGGAAATGTCTCATGGACATTTTTCTATAATTTCAGCCTTTTTTGTCCATGATAAGCCGTCTCATGGACACTTTTCTGTAATTTCAGCTCTTTTTTGTCCATGACAAGCCGTCTCATGGACATTTTTCCGTATTTTCAAGCCTATTTGTCTACGACATGCCGTCTCATGGACATTTTTCCGTATTTTCAAGCCTATTTGTCCATGACAAGCCGTCTCATGGACACTTTTCCGTAATTTCAGCCTTTTTTGTCCATGACAAGCCGTCTCATGGACACTTTTCTATAATTTCAGCCTTTTTTGTCCATGATAAGCAGTCTCATGGACATTTTTTCATAATTTCAACCCTTTTTGTCCATGACAAGCCGTCTAATGGACACTTTTCCGTAATTTCATCCATTTTTGTCCATGATAAGCCGTCTCATGGACATTTCCCCGTAAATTCAGCAATTTTTGTCCATGATAAGCCGTCTCATTGACATTTTTTCGTAATTTCAGCCCTTTTTTGTCCATGATAAGCAGTCTCATGGACATTTTTCCGTATTTTCAAGCCCTTTTATCTAAGACAAGCCGTCTCATGGACATTTCGCATTAATTTCAAACGTATTTAGAAAATCATCATTATCATAGCCATCTTGCTCACTTTGTTATATGTTAGAGAAATATGAATATTAGACGAATTGAAGAAAGGATCACTAACATGGAAAATACATCTTTAAACGAGCTATCGGCAATTCTTTCCTTTGAATTTGCATCATCCAATGGCGAGATCCAGCCATTAACTTTTCGAAATCCGATTCAATTAATAATGGCAACTAAGGTAGAAGAAATTTTACCTTGTATAGAGCAAATCCAAAATGCAGTTCAAAAAGGATACTATGCCGCAGGTTTTCTTACATATGAAAGTGCCCCAGCCTTTGATGCTGCCTATAAAGTTAGAGAAGGACAAACAATGCCACTTTTATGGTTTGGTATTTTTTCAGAACCTCTTAAAGAGTCACTTGCAAGCTCAGGTACTTATCATGTTGATAAATGGGAACCAACTGTTAGCATTGATGAGTACCATTCAGCTATTAAGTCAATAAAACAATCGATTGAACAAGGCGATACTTTCCAAACGAATTATACAATTCGACTGAAGTCCACCTTCAAAGGTGATGACCTAGCATTATTTCAAAAATTAAAAAGAGCACAATCATCAAATTATTGCGCTTATATTAATACAGGTGAACATAGTATTTTGTCAGCTTCACCAGAGCTCTTTTTCCATATAGAAGACGATGAAATTACAACACGCCCTATGAAAGGTACTGTCTTAAGAGGCAAGACCGTTGCCGAGGATGAAGATAACGCTAGTTGGCTCTATCATTCTGAAAAAAATCGTTCCGAAAATGTAATGATTGTCGATTTGCTTCGGAATGATTTAGGAAGAATTGCAGAACTAGGATCAGTAGAGGTAACAAAATTGTTTGAAATTGAACACTACCCTACCGTTCACCAGATGACTTCTACCATTAAGGCAAAAATCTCACAGAATACAAGTTACTTTGATATTTTCAAAGCACTATTCCCATGTGGGTCCATTACTGGAGCTCCTAAAATCAGTACGATGGACATTATTGCTCAAGTAGAAAACACGCCACGCGAAGTATACTGTGGAGCCATTGGATACTTTACCCCTAATGGTGAAGCGGTGTTTAACGTACCAATTAGAACCGTAGTCATCGATCAACAAACCGGTGAAGCAACTTATGGTGTTGGTGGTGGGATTACTTGGGATTCTACTGCTGATGGAGAATATCACGAAGTTCTTGCAAAAGCTAGTTTTCTGGAGAGAGATGTACCACAATTTCAACTGTTGGAAAGTATCTTATTAACAGACGGTGAGTTTTTCTTATTAGAAGAACACCTTAACCGTTTATCTAAATCTGCTAAGTACTTCGGCTTTCCTTTTAACATAGAAAAAGTCCAATCAGCACTTTTAGGAATTGCCCGAGAACATAAAATCAATGAATATAAAATTCGCTTACTTTTAAATAAAACAGGTGCCTTCACTATCGAGGCTAACCAGTTGAAAACGATGATGTCGCCAATGACCGTAACGTTAGCTGACAAGCCTATTAATAAAGAAAACCTTTTTCTTTATCATAAAACCACGCATCGAAAAATGTATGAAGAATACCAAGACAAATTCAAAGATTATTTCGATATTCTTCTTTGGAATGAAAACGAAGATTTAACGGAATTTACAAATGGAAATGTCGTGCTTGAAATAGAAGGTACACTTTGGACACCACCTATCCAAAGTGGATTACTATCAGGCACATATCGTGAAGCCCTTATTAGAGAAGGCAGAGTAAAAGAGAAGATACTAACTTTAGCCGACTTAGAAAGATGTACAAGCATCTGGCTTATCAACAGTGTAAGAAAATGGGTTCCGGTTCAACTAGCAAAGTAAATATAGTAAAAATCAATAATCTTTCTTCGAAAAAACATCGTTGAAAGATTATTGATTTTTTTAAAATTGCTTATATTTATCTTTAGTAAATTGTAAAAATGCCATTGCAGCAGGAGATAGTTCAGAATCTCTTTTGTAACTAATAACAACATTATTTTTATAAGTTGGATTTCCAATCGTATATAGATTTGAATTAATTACAAGTTGGTCTCGTGTTACAACACATTCAGGAATTAATGTTATTCCTAACCCGCTATTAGCTAATCTGAATGCATTTTCGATATTATTCGTGTCCAGTATTATGTTTGGTTTAATATCGTAGTGCTCAAAAATTTGATCGGTTAATCGGCGCAAGCCTAATCCTGGTTTTAATAAAATAAATTTATCGTTATTTAACCGAGATGGATTAAATGGGATATGCTTCGGCTTTGTATAGTTCTTATCATATAACTCATGACCCGGTGGAATTACTAGATAAATATTTTCTTCATATAATCTTTCATAAACTAAATCTGAATTTGAAATTGGAAGCATATTTAAACAAATATCAATCTTATTTTGAAGGATTAGAGCCTCCATTTCAGCAGCAGGCGCTTCCTCAAGTTGAACATCAATGCCCGGATATTTGTCCATAAATTGAGGAAGAAATTTGTACAACGTATGGGAAGCAAGAATGGGATTAATTCCAATTGTTAACCGGCCCTTTTTCAAATTAGAAATCGCTTCAAGTTCATGTTGCATTTTTTCGTAAGTTTTTTGTATGTCTTTCATATATGCAATATACATTTCACCTGCATAAGTCAATTTTATAGGTGTAACTTGACGGTTGATTAACTCGACTCCAATCTTCTCCTCTAAGTTTTTTATATATTTACTCAAATATGGTTGTGAAACAAAAAGTGCATTTGCTGCGTGTGAAAAACCCCCATATTCTTCAATAGCTTGTAAGTAATCTAGTGATAAATTTTCTCTCATTTCTTTACTCCTCAATCCATCTATTACGAAGATTATTCGCTATACTTACCCCTATCATGGGAAATTTACTAGGAAATTACGAACAATCCCTCCCTCGCTATGTAAGCGTTTACTAAAAAACCGGATAATAACTAAAAAGTTATACCAGCAATAATAAAATAAGTATTATAAGTTTTGACAAACTAATGACATAATTCTAAATGTGATCACATTCTGTCAAGAAAAATTCATATTTACAGCTAGAAAAACAGGAGGACAAGTGATATGGGAACTTTAGGGATTCTTATAGCAATCTTTGTCATTGTAATTATGGCAATGAAAGGATTCAGTATTATCTTCATCGCTCCTGTAGCCTCAATTATCGTTATATTAACAAATGGTATGGACTTCTTCCCAAGTTTAATTGGAACAGAAGCCTCATTTATGACAGGGCTTACAGGATTTATAATAAACTACTTTGCAGTATTCCTATTAGGTGCAATATTAGCACAGTATATTGAAAAAAGTGGTGCAGCACAATCAATTGCACAAAAGGTACTAAAAATTACAGGAACAGATAAACCATTTCCCGTATTAGTAGCAGTCTTTTTAATCAGTGCAATTTTAACTTACGGTGGTATTAGTTTATTCGTAGTATTATTCGTTGTTATTCCATTAGCGAAACCACTGTTTAAACAATTAAACATCGCATGGAATTTAATCGTTCTTCCTGTATTTTTAGGGATTGGAACATTTACTATGACAATGTTACCAGGTACACCATCTATTCAAAACGTTGTACCAACAACTTATTTAGGAACTACTTTAACTGCAGCACCTTTAATTGGGATTGTCGCGACAATTGTAGCAATTGGTACTGGTATTTGGTACATGAAGAGAGCTTTAAATAAAAGTATCAGAAATAAAGAAGTTTTCAAAGTAGATGAGAAAAATGAAAAACAAATAGAGTTAAAAGAAAAGATACCATCTTTCTTCTTAAGTATTTTGCCTATTTTAGTCTTAATCGTCATTATTTTTGTTGGTAGTGCGATGGAAGTAGATAATATTGTATTAATCGGTTTAGGTGCAGCTGTAGTTCTATCTGCAATCCTATTCCACAAATACATTCCTTCTCATAAAGAAGCGGTAAGCTTAGGTGCCAATGGATCAGTTATGCCAATCTTCTTTACATCCGCATCTGTAGCATTTGGGGTTGTTATTACATTAGCACCAGGATTTAAAGTTATTTCTGATTTTATTCTAGGTATGCCCGGTGATCCTCTAATTAGTTTAACAATTGCTTCTACAGCATTAGGGGCAATTACTGGATCAGCTTCAGGTGGGCTTGGTATTGCGATGGAAGCATTTGCGGAAAGTTACTTAGCAATGGGTGTTAACCCTGATGCAATGCACCGAATTTCAGCGATTGCATCCGCAGTATTTACAGGTTTACCACACTCTGGTGCGGTTTTATCTCTATTTGCTCTAACAGGTTTAACTCATAAAAATGGATTCAAATACGCATTCATCATTATGACAGTTCCAAACCTACTAGCTTTAATAGCTGCATTATTATTAGGTATTTTCTTATATTAAAAGAATTGGAGAAGATGAGAGTTCTTCTCCAATAATAATAAAATCAAAATTACATTAATTACTTTTGGAGGTTATATATTATGAAAACAACTAATCGTACAGTTCTTGTCACTGGTGGAGCTCAAGGTATTGGATATGCAATCTCACAAGAATTCATTGCAAATGGTGACTTCGTAGCTATTTTTGACCTAAATGAAGAAGCTGCAATCGCTGCTGCTGAAAAATTAGGAAACGCAAAAGGTTACAAAGTAAACGTAACTGATGAAACTTCAGTTAAAACTGCAATCGACGCTGTAATCGCTGAACGCGGTTCTGTAGACGTAGTTGTAAACAACGCAGGTTTACAATTCATTTCAAGAACAGAAGACTTCCCAGTTGAAAAATGGGATCTGTTAAACGATGTTATCTTAAAAGGTACATTCTTAATGACTAAACACTCATTAAAATCAATGCAAGCTCAAAATTATGGTCGTATTATCAACATCGTATCTGCTCATGGCCGTGTTCCTGATGCTTACAAATCAGCTTACTGTGCTGCTAAAGCAGGACAAACTGGATTCTCTAAAGTAGTCGCTTTAGAAAATGCTACAAACGGTATTACAGTTAACTGTATCGAACCAGGTCCAGTACGTACTGAACTAATTGAAAAACAACTACCAGTATTAGCTGAGAAAGATGGTACTTCTGTAGAAGAAGCATTAAATCACCACATCTTAGGTAAACAATGGATCAAACGTTTACTTGAGCCATCTGAAATTGGTAAAACTGCTGTATTCTTAGCTTCTGAAGGAGCAGCTGCAATCACTGGTGAATCAATCCCAGTTACTGGTGGTATTTAATAATAGGTTCAAAAAATGCTTGGAGTTCATTTCTCCAAGCGTTTTTATGTTCTCTAACCAATCAATTTATTCTACTATTTGTTCTTTATACCTTTGTTGGGTGTATAGGAATCCAGAAATGAGGGTTGTTAGAATCGAAGATGTGAGCAACAGATAAAAGAATATTCTTCCACCATCAGTTGTTGATTTATAAAACAGAGTACTTGTGCACAAGAATACTATTCCACATAGAAAGGCTAATTTCATGCCAAAGTGTATATTCTTTTTTCCAACTAAAACTAGCGTAATTCCAATTATATAAAACAAGCTTAACAACATTAACATCGGAAAGAATGGTTGGAATTTTAATGCATATACGAAGTAATCAATCACAACTATTTCTTTTCCTGTTGTTATTTCTATACCTAAAAAGTGTGTAAATGGAGTCGAATAATTCCATTCCAAACTCTTCTCAATAATCGCACTTCCTTCGTACCAAGCCGCAAGTGTCGAAAATAATAACACAACTCCGCCAATTAGAAATTGAAGAATATATTTAAACAAAAGATCGCTTCCTTCGCTTTGTAATATCTATAATGAATAACGCACCTTTATCAAATATGTTCCTCCTAACAAATACTGCTTAATTCCTTTAGGACCTTTGCAGCATTTTTATTATCCCCCCTATTTTCGCTTAACGTATTCTAATATGCTATAACAAAGGAATTAACCAAAAATTTGAAGAAATGAGTGTCTACTTATGAAGGATCGATATATTTGGATAGCATTTTTCATAGTTATTTTGAGCATGTTTGGGAATTATTTATACTTTCAATCCAAACAACTTGAGCACCCTATTTTTTTAGAACACTACTATGAGACATATGCTCAGGAGGGGTACTATCTTAGATTTTATTATTTATCAAATAAATCTGAACCAGTTGAAGTGAGTCACGTGTTGATAGATGGGGTTACGGTTTACCCTTCCAATAATCATGGTCACCAAATGTGGTCAAATCAAAACTACAGTCCAAACTATGAGCAAGAATTTACACATCATTATTTACAAAGGGTTACCTTTAGTCTCCCTGAACAAGAAAGTGCGCAAAAATTTTCTACTAATGATGTTTGGACATTTAATGAAATGCAAGTTACTTTTACAAATGGCCAAACGATTGATACTAATATTGGTGAAGTAAAAGTGTACCATGAGCGCACTGATACAAGCTCTATTGTTTCCAGATTTAACTCTCGGATTAAGAATGACAATGATGGATACTATACAATGTTTACTAAACCGTTAAACATTGAATCCATTACTATCCCATTTGGAGAGAAAGTCTCTAGAGATGTTCTTTTAAGAGTAAAGCTGAATTCCAATAATACAATTAAGCTAGATGATACAAATGCGCCTTCCAACCTCCCTCTCTGGTATCATGAGAAGTTTGACATTGAAGTCAGTGATAACGAAGTGGTCTATATATTAGGTGAAAATTTATATCCATTTCATATAGATACTTCCGATTGGTTCAAACTTTATATTCGTTACAACCCAAATAATAAAAATTACTACGATTTTGATGTAAAGATAAATGGAACTACGGATGAAGGTAAGTCATTTGAATACAGAATTCTAACTGAGGATCGTGCCTATCTTACACAGCAAGATGTAAATGAAATACTCGCAGAATATCAAGGGGGTTCTTCAAATGAAAAATGACAAAGCTTTTCAGAAGTTGTTTTGGGGCTTTTTACTGATTTGGATTGATGTTTATGTCATCGTTGATGTGTTTGCAGATCCGATTGGCTATTACCTTATTTACTCAGGTATTAAGTTATTGGTAAGGGAATTTCCAATTGCTAAAAAGTCAGAATTTCTTGCAATGATTCTAGTCATTATTTCAGCACCTTCTTTGTTTATAAAACAACCACCCCAACCACCTACTGGATTCATCTATTCAGCAATTGATTGGTATTACACAATAATAAGCTTTGCAAACTTTTTACTTATTTATTTTATATTCCAACTAATAATTGCGATTGCAAGTAAATGTGGTAAACAAACAATGGTCAATTGGTCGAAAACAATCGGGATTACCTATTTTGTCATTATGTTTATTATTCATTTGAGTAGTAGTTTTGCAATTAACCTTCGAATCGATGACTATATTTCTTTTGCATTTCTTGTTGCTGCATTAATCATTCACTGTGTATTTTTAATGCTTGTAGATGAAGCTAGAAAATTAAAAATAGAGCGAAACTGATAAGTAATAATGCTTTCAGTTTCGCTCTTTTTTATATCGTGATGGCAGGTAATGTTTCCCCTGTTTCTAACAAAGTTTTCAAATTACTAAGTATAGCAGGCCAGCCATTATTAATCCCTTGGAAACCTGAGTTTTCATCGCAAAAGTCATTTGGGAGGAGGTATTCATGCTTAAGTGATAACTTTACTGTCTGCTCCATTGGTTGTAGAGTAAATGTTACTTTTGGTGATTGTTCACGCTCAGTTTTATCTTCTACCCAAAGAAATGTATAGGATAAAAATTGGTTCCGTTCATAGCTAAATAAAACCCCTTGATCTGTTAAGTTGTCATTTTCATCGTGGAAAGTAACAGGTGAACCTATTTTCCAATCGGATTGAATTTTTCTTCCAAACCAATAATTCTCGGTAAATTCATTACTCGTTAAAGCTTCCCATAGTTTATCTTGGGTAGTTCCAATGTATGTTACATAATTAAAAGTCGAGTAGTTCATGTATATCCTCCCTATTTTAAAATTAGTAATTTTGTGAAGTACGGTTTATTAATATTTCTATCTATTTCAAAAATAAAGGCTACTTTCTTTATCAGTTCCCTTCGCTGACAAAATCCGTATACGACATATTTAATATTAAGTGCATACTGCACATAATTCTGGGTATGCCGTATGTTAAATACGGTCACTAAAAAAGAGTCTTTATTCTATGTTGTATATATTCGCCAAATTGATATATTTATTCGCCAAGCTCCTAATAATAACCTCCTCACAATGATCCTTACTCAACAAAGAGTAACTATTTCATAGTGGGAAACAATAGTAAGAGGAGGTTGTCCTATGAATACGTTTATTTACTTCTTACTGGGGCTCGCTTACATTTGCATATTAATCTGGGGAATACGATTAAGTAAATATGACGGTTTATTCAATTTGTCTAATGTTCTTTTGATTGTTATTTTGGGGCTAGTTTATGATAATTTCATCATTGCATTAGGTGAATTTATTGGTGAAGGAAGCTTTTTAGAAAATTTAAGTATTCCTCGCTACTGGTTACACGCTCTTTTCACACCTACTCTCATCCTCTTTGCATGGAATGTTTGTTATTGCTTAGGCGTATCTTGGGCAAAACGGATATTTTGGAAGGTACTAGCATACCTAATCAGTATCGGTTTAATTTTCTACGAACTAGTTACCAGTTTGTTAAAACTTGGACTTCAACCAAAATGGGAATACGGAATATTAACATACGAAGCAGTTCAGTCACAACACCCTATCATGGTAATTCTTATTACTATTGTTTTGGCTCTGGTAGGTTTTATTTTACTCAAGAATTTTCACTTTTCCTGGTTACTACTTGGAACACTTTTCATGATTATAGGTAGTTTCCTTTCAGGCTGGTTGACGGGCGTCCCTGTCATGAATACTCTAGAATTTATTTTAATTTTCGCTTTAATAAACACAAGGCAATTTCAAGTTCAGAATCAATTTACCAATCAATAAAATATCAAAAAAATATTGTTTTTATCAAAATTATATTATATAATAGTAATATCTTGTCCGGGCTAGTTGGGGAGGTAGCGGTGCCCTGTAACTTGCAATCCGCTCTAGCGAGAATGAAGTCCTTTCCTAGGCTGTCCGTATTGTAGGGTTTGCCTTTTGCACGTAGCGTTGACGGCTGGGTCCCGCGCAATGAGTACCCATGAACCATGTCAGATCCGGAAGGAAGCAGCATTAAGTGGGTTCACTCATGTGCCGTGGGGTAGCCTCGCTTGAGTTGGCGACAAAAGTAACGCCTATGTGCTGCTGCCAAAGAAGGTGCTCGGACTTGTAATACATAAATTGATATCACTAAAAAAGACAAAACCAACTTATCCCTGGTTCTGTCTTTTTTTATTAATTCGCTTTATCTTCTTTACTAGCGATTTTTTTATTGATTCCTCTATAAATTTGCGTATTCATAGTCCCTTGCACAACATGCTCTAAGAACAAATATCCAACAAGTTTTAAGTAGTTGTCATCGTCAAACATTTTTCTGTTTTGAATTTCCATTTCGGCTAAACTTTCATATGTAGCAAGGATTGAGTACGTATAGTCTTGACCAGCAATAGGAATAAATACCTCAACGGTGTGGTCATATTGCTCGTTACGATATTTTTTCATCTCTTGTAAATTTTCGATGGCCTCTTTAAATTTTTCTTGTTTTATTTCAAAGGTTTGATATACATATACAGGCATTAGTTTGACTCCTTATCATTTTTATTTCATAAGTTGTCCTACGTTGGTCAAGCATTGAATAGGATGGTAAAAACGATTTTTTTGTTACTAAAGGAGTTTAGATGATGAGTGCTTTTTTTGGTTACGTCTTTCTTGGTATTTCTCTAGCAGCTCCAATTGGTCCTATTAACGCTGCACAGTTAACTAAAGGAATCTATGGAGGGTTTTTTCATGCTTGGATTCTTGGATTAGGTGCAATGCTAGCCGATGCTTTCTATATGGTAATTGTCTATTTAGGTGTGTCACAATTTCTTGAAACACCGTTTATGCAAACCTTATTATGGTCATTTGGTTGCTTCGTACTTATCTATACTGGCATCGACAGTATAATTAGTGCAAAAAAACAAGTAGATTTGAAATATATTAAAGGAAGAACGTTAAAAAAATCCTTTATATACGGATTTATACTTTCAATTACGAACCCATTATCCATTCTCTTTTGGCTTGGAATTTATGGATCAGTTCTCGTTGAAACGGTTTCTACGTATGATATGAATCATGTTATTTTATATAGCTTAGCGATCTTCGTTGGTTTATTTATCTGGGACATTACGATGGCAACTATTGCGAGCAGTTTTAGAAAACTACTTAAAACAAAAATGTTAGGTGCTATCTCCATCGTATCTGGGATTTCTCTTATCGGATTTGGTTTATATTTCGGCGTACAAGCAGTAAATTTATTATTTTTCTAAAACTAAATACCACGAGGGTACACGTTTTGATTCTTTTTCTTCCCTTTACGCATAAATAAAATCACAATCAGGACAAGAACTATAAATAATATACTTACGAAAAACCCAATTCGGTTCGTGTCATCAAGAATCGTACCACTAACGGCTAGTAGAATTAAAAACATTGCTAAAAACCTTTTCACATGATCAAACTTCGTAGCTTTTAAAAGTTTTGGGAATGAAACAAGAATGAAAAACCAATTATAAATTAACATTAAACCAGCTGCTGTAGTTATATATTCGTATACTCGATCTGGTACTAATCTTGAAATAATTATCGACAGAATTAATACTGAAATCGTTAATGCTAAAGCAAACGGAGGTACCTTTAATTTCCCTTTTTTCGCAAAGACTTTAGGTGCATCTCCGTCCTCTGCCATCGTCAATAACATACTTGTAACTGCAAATAAAGAAGCCGCCATTGTGGAAAATCCAGCAATAATAATCCCGCCTATAAATACATGTGGGAAAAATGCTAAGTTATATTTTGCAAGTGCAATAACAAAAGGACTTTCTTGTGCATTAAACTGGTCAAAAGCAGCAAACCCTGATGCTAAAAAGATGGAGATTAAATAAATTGAAGTTAATATTATTAACATAACCGTAGTGGATTTGATGACTTCATTTTTATTTTGAAGTCTCATTGATAATATCCCCATAATTTCTATACCACCAAATGCATAAAATCCAAAAATAAGTGATGTCCATAAACCAATGACTCCATTGGCAAACAATGAATCCATTGAATTTGGTAATGTAAAGTCACTGACACTACCGCCAAAGTTTCCAAAAAGAATGAGAATCGCTAATATGATAAACATAAAAATAGCGGCCACTTTCATGACAGCAAAGATGTTTTCTACTCGTTCAAATCCTTTTGTTCCAATTAATACGACGATAATTCCTAAAGTTGCATAAATAGATGCTAAAACCCATAGCGGTATATAAGGAAACCAAAAACGAGTTAGTATCGAAAGAGCTGTCAATTGACTACCTGCAATTAACATTTCTGAAAACCAGTAGACCCAACCGCTACTAAATCCTGCCCATCGTCCATATGCTTTTTTAGCATACGTTCGGAAAGATCCTTCTTGAGGGTCTTGAATAAACATTTTCCCTAGAATTTCAGAGACAATCATAGCAGTTAGTCCTGCTAGTATGAACGCAATGATAAAGGAAGGGCCCGTTTTAAAAATTCCAATTCCTGAGCCGAGAAAATAACCCGTACCAATCGTACAACCTACACCTATTAGGGAAAGTTGCCACCACTTTAACTTACCTTCCCCGCCCTTCTCACTTTTCCCTCCAACACGTGCTGGGATTTCCATCAAGTACTCCCTCCCTTAATTTCCTACTTATTATTGGCGTGAAATATAAGTTTATACAGAGAGTGAGTTGCATTAAAAATAGACCCAAATTGGGTCTATTTAAAGTTATGCTTTTTGAACGTTTTTAGCTTGTGGACCACGTTGTCCGTCTTCTACTTCAAACGTAACACTTTGCCCTTCTTCTAATGATTTGAATCCTTCACCTCCGATACTTGAGAAATGCACGAATACATCCTCGCCATCTTCACGTTCAATAAATCCGAACCCCTTTTCTGAGTTAAACCATTTTACCTTGCCATGTTCCATTATTAATGACCCCTTCCGTTGTAATAATTCACTCATGAACAGTTAATGATAAGTTAAAACCCTAATAGACACTTTTTTAAAAGTGTTCTCTATTAGGGTTCTGACTGAGGTAAGTAATTAATTTATGTTACTTTCTAAGCGTAACTGTCTAACGTGTTAACAATCTTCACAGTCATTGTTGTTTTGATTGTTATTATTGCGTTTAACGTTTACTTCCTCAGCGAACTCCTCACGGTTAGCACGCTGTCTGTTTGCATTTTGGTTTTGATTTTGTTGTTTTGTTTTATTTTGTGTTTTGTTGTTTTTATGTTTGTTGCTACCCATACTATCACCTCCATCACCCTTATTTTGAGTCAGAGGTGGTTTTTTATCCGTCGCATGGATTATGGAATTATTGCTACTCTTACAGAAATTACACAATAGCTACAAATACGTTCAGCAATTCCCTTACCTTTCCTATAATATGAGGTGGTACGCGTACTTTCCCTCTTAATATAGGCTTGTTAAACACTGATTAAACACTAAAAAGCATTAATTCTTAATTGAATGAGAATTAACGCTTTTAGTCACCACTATTCTTAATTAGTCATTGTGCATTCAAATGCGCTTCATACATATCAATGATTTCTAAGAATCTCTCTGCTTCTCTAAATGTATGGTCTGCAAGAAGTGGATGAATATTACTCTTAATACGACATTCCTCGATTAGCTCTCTTGCCTGTTTCTTAAAGTCCCTTAAAGATTTCGTAGATACTCTATTTTGATCTAACATTTGGTCTAATAGTGGTCTTGTTTCAGATTGTGGTCGCATGTGATCTAAATCTTGTGCCTGGAATAACAATTGGTCAAAGTCATGACTAAAATCCCTTGCTTGATCTACTAATTTCCGTTCTGAAGGGTCTAACAGGTGGCCAATAAACTTAGCATGGTCTGCCATGATTTTTAGGAAAAATACATTTTCTTTAATAATATCATCAGGTTTCGGTGCTAATACACCTTCATTAAGTTCCTTTAATCTTCTTGCAAAATAAGCAGCTTCTCGGCTAGTATGGTCCACTAATAACGGATAATTATTAGTCAGGATTTCACAACGTAAAGTTAAGTCCAATATTCTCCTTTTAAATGCCCAAATGTGAACTGCAGCTTGGTATACCTCGTTATTAAATGCTTGAACTGCACGTAAATCAGAGTTTACTGAAAATCGACTTAGCTTTTCCTCTATCCTTTCAAACAAATCGTAAAATTGCTGTGCTTCAACAACTAAATTCTTTTGATCATATGTGAACCCTAATTTTAAAAATAAAGAATGTTCCTTCATAATTCTTGCCCAGAATTGAATTTCATTTAGCGACCGCGCAACAATAGGATTAATCATAAACTCCCTCCTAATTTTGTATTCTCTACATGTATATGAGGGGGCTAATTTGTCCTATTTATTTTGGGAAAATTTTCATGGTTGACTAAAATCGTGTGATTTCATACATTTAGCCTAATTTGAACCAATTTCGTTATTTATACTCAAATAAAAAATCCTACTTCGTTAAGAAATAGGATTTTAGCACTTACTTATTTTTTTAGCTTTCTTTTTAGTTAACCCACGATGACTCATTTCCATTTTTAAAATCGATAAACTTTTCTTAACCTCAAGATAATGATTTAGATCAACAAGTGAGCCTCGTTCTTTTTGTCTCTGTTTATAAATTTTTTTATCTTTTTTATATTTTATATAAAGAGTCGCAAGTTCTTTATCAGATATTTTCATCATTATCACCAATAGTATTATAATTCATATTACAGTATTGTAAACCTACTATGAAAAGGTTTTTAACAATTTTTATATCTGAACAACACTAATACCCATATGTTTCTTCTACATCCATGTCTAAGACGTGATTATTAATAGATATTTTATTATCATTAATCCATTCAACTTCCACAGTCTCGATACGTCTTTCAAGGTAAATTCGTTTTTTAAACCAAAGAGGACCATTCAACTCCCCACGTATCCCAAAAGTACCTGCTGCTCCTGCATCCCAACGATAAAAATCAATCGTGTAATGGCCATCTGGTGACTGGACTGTTTTTATATGCTCATTAGCCCCAAGTCCAGAGAAAAATATCCAAAGTAAAAAGACAAAAGATAAGAACAGTGTAACCAATAGTGAAAGTATTACAGCTATCCAATTTCGAATTGCTGACCATACACTATAAGTATTTTTAAATCCACATATAGCTAAGATAAAGGCAGCAATACTTAGTATAAGTAGCACGTAAACTGGAGGTGTGATCTGCCAAGTATTGTTTATATTTGAGTAAATCCAATAGCCCGAAAAAAAGAAACAAAGTAGAATCAATAAGAACGACCATAAATTATAGCTTTTCACCATTCAATAACCTCCGTACAGTTTTTCGTTACCTGAGGACACTTCCGAATTACAGACGGAAATTATTGGAATTGGTTGCACATTAGTAGTTTAAACAAGCACTTTACTTCTTCTTTCCATGATTGTTGTATTGTGCCATTTACCATCTCGCATTGCGATTTTTTCTCGAGTGCCAACTATACGAAAACCTACTTTTTCATGAAGTGCAATACTTGCACTATTGATAGCAAATATAGATGATTCAAGTGTCCAAAATCCTTCTTTTTCACTTTCTTGAATCATTTTTTCCATTAATAATGTTCCTACACCTTTTCCCCGCGCTAATTCACTAATATATACACTAATTTCACCTACACCGCGATACACTTCTCTGCTAGATACTTGAGAAAGTGTTATCCATCCAACTACTTTCCCCTCAATTTCCGCTGCAAAACGTAATGTTGGATGATACTTCTTATGCCATACTTCTTTGGATGGAATATTCGTTTCAAAAGTTGCACATTTTGTAGCTAATCCCTCACCATATATTTTGAGCACCTGATCTAGATCCGTTTCCATTAACTGACGAACTATCATATGAAATCCCCCACTTAAAGTCTACTAACAACATTCATTTATCCTACTATTACATACACCTGTCTCAGGTAAATTTAATTCCACACGTTTTGCACTTACTAAATCACCCGCTAAATAAGAAGTGATGGAACGAACTTGTTCGTATCCTGTTGCCATTAAGAAAGTAGGAGCACGACCATAACTTTTTGCTCCGACTACATAGAAACTTTCCTCAGGTTGACGTAATTCCAGCTCTCCGTGTGGTCTAACTGTTCCACAACTATGGACATTTGGGTCAATTAATGGAGCTAATGCTGTAACACTTTCAGTTGTAGAATCAATACTTAAACGAAGTTCACTATTCATCGAAAAGTCTGGTCTGCTACCTGTATTTACGATTAATCGGTCAAATCCTTCTAATATTATTTCTTCATTTCTACTCGTACCTATAATAGAGATTTTTTCTCCATCGTTTATTGATGTAATAAAGAAAGGTGTGATCACCTTAATTATTTCATCTTCAACAAGTTGGCGAATTTTGGAACCAAGTGCACCTCTTTCAGCTAGCTCATCATTCTGTTCACCACCATAAGCAAGTTCAATGTTTTCCTTTCTTAAAATCCAAGTAATTTTTGTTGATGGAGCTTCTTTTTTCAATTTCACCAAATTTAATAGTGAATTGATGGCAGAGTGTCCTCCACCTATTACAGCTATTTTTTTGTTCGCATAGACTGTTGGATTGGCATGGCAATTAGGAATGTGATAGTCAATATGCTCTTTCAATGATTTTTCTAATGGAAGCCACACGCCATTTCCTTGTGCAGGATTTGGATTACCCCAAGTACCTGTCGCATCAAGAACTGCACGGGCTTCAAATGTTTTTAACCTACCATCACTTTCAACATAAATAATAAATGGTTGCGTGTTTCTATTTTTGGATTTCAATTTATCGTTCAATTTGCGACTAATAGAAATGACTTGATGATTTATATATAAAGATGGCTTAATTTTATCTAAATCAGATAATGGTTTTAAGTATTGATCAATCATTTCTTGGCCAGTTGGAATGATTTCCTCGTTCGGTAATTGCCAATCTGTTTGTAGTAGCAAATTTTTTGCAACTTGATCCATGTTATATTTCCAAGGTGAAAACAGCTTTACATGCCCCCAAGTTTTGATATTTGCACCTACTTCGTTTCCCTTTTCTAAAAGGATAAATGGTATATTTCTTGCTGTGAGATGTGCAGCCGCAGCAAGCCCCACTGGTCCCGCCCCTATAATTGCAATTGGTAGCATAGGATCAGATTTGCAACAAGATTGATTCAAAATATTAAAAGTCATCTTCATTTTAATTACCCCCATATATAATCATTTGCTTATATACTTTTTAAATAAATAAGTAGCATAGTGCTACCTATTTATTTCTTGTTGAATTAGTTGTAATGCTTGTTTGTATTGTTCTTTTGTATGTGTACCATATTCTTCTAAATTACCTTTAAAGAAATGATTTTCAACAAAGTTTTGCAGTTCAGCGTATGAAAAAGTTCTCGATAACAAAATTAGCTTCATATACGAGTAAAAGAATTCTTTACTTTTGTTACCTGAATGATGAACAAGCATAAAATCTCTCCCACATAGTTAAGATTGACATGTAGTACACTGATTTGGTGATTTTGTTTCTAATTGATCTATAATTGCTCTAATTGCAGGTGATTGTTCTTCAACAATTCTGTAGTGTTTCCATGTTCCTACTTTGCGAGCAGTTACTATGCCTGCTTCTTCAAGCTTTTTTAACTGTTGACTAACTGCTGGCTGAGAAAGGCCAATGACATCCACTAAGTCACAAACACAAGTTTCACCTGACTTCAAACAACTAAGTAAAGTGAGACGATTTGCATCTGATACCGCTTTTAACTGCTTTTCCAAAAATTGAATGTCCATTCCTTGTCACCCCGTTATATATAAGTATATGCTTATATATTAATATTATTATTTCCAATTTGCAACCATTTAATTTTTAAAGTTTATTCACCAATTTCAGCAAACTTTTGAATGCGCACACCTATTTCATCCCGAACACGTTGGAAAACAGTCCACTTTTCTTCATCAGTTCCTTCTGCTTTGGCAGGATCGTCAAAGCCCCAATGCTCTCGTCGAACATGTGGAGGAGTAACAGGACATTTATCAGCTGCATCACCACATAATGTAATGACTAAATCTGCATTGTTCACCGTTTCTATGTCAATGATGTCTGATGTTTGATTTGAAATATCAATATCCAGTTCTTTCATTGCTTTCACTGCATTTGGATTTAGTCCATGTGCTTCAATCCCAGCACTTTTTACTTCCCAATCAGGAAGTAACTTCTTTGCCCAGCCTTCTGCCATTTGGCTTCTACACGAGTTACCTGTACATAAAAAGTAAATTATTTTTTTCGTCATTTGAATTAGCTCCTTTTATATAATTAGCAATGTTAGATATAGACCAACTAATGTAATAAATAGAATTGGAATCGTTAATACAATTCCCGTTTTAAAATAAGTTCCCCAAGAGATTTTAATACCCTTTTGAGATAGCACATGAAGCCATACTAATGTTGCAAGGGATCCAATCGGTGTAATTTTTGGCCCTAAGTCCGAGCCTATTACATTCGCATAAATGAGTGCTTCTCTTACAGCGCCAGTAGTGCTTGTCTCTGCAATTGCTAGTGCATCAATCATTACTGTTGGCATATTGTTCATGACAGAAGATAAAATTGCTGCAATAAAACCCATCGCTATAGTTGCAATAAACAATCCTTGGTCTGCAAAGAATTGAATGATACTTGCAAGAGATCCTGTTAACCAAGCATTCCCTAATCCGTAAACAACTACATACATTCCAATAGAGAAAAAGACAATGTTCCAAGGTGCGCCTTTAATAACGTCTTTTGTATTCACAACTGAACTCCTTCTTGCCATTAGTACAAAAAATATTGCAATAAGCCCAGCTACGAAGGAAACTGGAATATGTAAATATCCACTTGTGAAATAACCAATGACTAATATGGATAATACAAGCCACGATAATTTGAACATCGACATATCTTTAATTGCATCTTTTGGGTTCCTTAATTTTGAAAGGTCATAATTTCTTGGTATACTCTTTCTAAAATAAATTAACAAAACCGTAATCGTTGCTATTAGCGAGAATATATTAGGTAGGAACATTCGTGCTGCGTACTCTGCAAAGCCAATATTAAAGAAATCAGCAGACACAATATTAACCAAATTGCTAATTACAAGTGGTAATGATGTTGTATCGGCAATAAATCCACTAGCCATTATGAAGGGGAAAATCATCGCCTCTTTAAAATCTAAATGTCTCACCATTGCAAGTACAATCGGTGTTAAAATCAATGCAGCGCCATCGTTGGCAAATAGTGCTGATACAATCGCTCCTAGTATACTAACGTAGACAAACATTTTAACTCCGTTGCCTTTTGCCGCTCTTGCCATATGTAGAGCAGCCCATTCAAATAATCCTATTTGATCAAGAATTAAGGAGATTAAAATGATTGCCACAAACGCTAAAGTTGCATTCCAAGTTATCCCAACAACTTCGGATACATCTTGAAAATCAACTACTCCAACAAGTAATGCAAGAATAGCTCCTCCACAAGCAGTCCAACCAATATTCAAACCTCTTGGCTGCCAAATAACAAATAGTAATGTAATTAAAAAAATCAATGTTGCTAAAATTGCCATTTCAATAATCCTTTCCTCATGACAGACTCCTTGAATATTCATATATTACAATATACTTATATTCAATGTTATTATAGTATTCTAATTTAATGCTGATTTCAATCTTTTTTACATGGGGTTTCAGAAGTATTTTAGGTTGAGGCTATTGATAAAAATATTATTGAATTATGAACTCTTTTCGATTCATTGTTTTTCATTACATTTATGGAGGCCATTTCAAACAAGTTCATGAACAAAAGGTCTTCATTGGTTTTATGACGACTTTTTTGAATTCTTTTCCCACCACAAAAGGTCTTCATCGGTTTTATGAAGACCTTTTCTTACTTATTTCCGATCACAAAAGGTTCTCACCGGTCTTATGAAGACTTTTTCTCACCCATTTTCGATCACAAAAGGTCTTCATCGGCCTTATGAAGACTTTTTCTCATTCAT
>NZ_JPVN01000019.1 GCF_000772945.1 Ureibacillus manganicus DSM 26584 | reverse complement strand
AAAGACTGCAGGCAAACTCGAAATTTTCGAGTTTGTCTACAGTCTGAAAGCATTAACCGAGAGGTTAATGCTCTTTAAACTTATTAAATTTTTCCAATATACTCAAGTTCTGAAATATCTTTAGAATCTACGGCTCCGTTTAATATTTCTTGAACATCTTTTAAAGTATCTTGTAGATTAACTGATTCTCCAATTTTTTTTGTAAAAGGTTCAGCAACATAAAACGGTTGAGTTAAATAAGCTTCTAGTCGTTCTCCTCTTATATAAGTTTGTAATTCAGAAGCTGGTATCCGTTCTAACCCTCGAACATTTACTAATGCACGGAGTTCCCGATAACGACGGAGAATTTTTAAAGCTTTTTGTTGTACTGTGAAGTGTTCCTGGTCGATATGAGCACCTTCTAAAACAGATGATGTTGAATTTAGAGGGTTAACTGCTGGAAAACGGTGTCTTGCTGCAAGATCTGCATCAAAATGCCATAAGGTTTCTAGTGGTCCATAAGGTAAATCTTCATCAACAACATCACCTGTTAAATCGACAAGGAAAGTCGTGACAGAGTGAATTCCTATACTTTCAAGTTTTTCTTGCAATTGTTGAATGTCACCTGTAATCACATGAGTTCTGTTTGCAACAAAAAGGATATCTTGATCACCATTAATAGAAGCAATTCGCTCATATGTCTCATCAATATTCTTAGTAATGATTTCTACATTTTCAACGAGATCACTAATTCCTTGGTGTTCACCTTCAGGCATTAAAAGGATTGTCTTGTACGCTTCGTTTTTCAAACGATAAAGTAACTCTGATAATACCACAAGCTGGCCCATACCAGGACGTGCTACCAAACCTACAGTGCCACCCTTTGCTAAAGGCGCAAATAAATCCAAAGTTTTGATTTTCGTTTCGATCATATCGATTTTCTCCCCTCTGATAATCAATTCATCTAAACTGCAATCGGCCAATGCTGCAAGTGCAACTAAAGTTCGAACCTCAGCTCTTGCAACAGGAATTTTCCCTGTGCAAAGATTCGAAACAGTGGCTGGGCGTAAACCTACTTGCCTGGCTGCACTTGTTAAATTAGGTACTCTCCTACGCAACAAACTAACATTTAACCTTAAATCATCCACATTTTCCATGAACTCCCCTCCTTTACTCTATATAGTAATTTAAATTACGTTCTATTGCAATGGGTAATTACTCTTAAAATAAAATTTGTTACGCTGAAAAGTAATTATAGGAAATACGCTTTCACTAGTGTTTTGGTCATTAGATAAGGTTTATTATTGAAAATATATCGTATTATACGATATAATCGTTTTGTAAGATATTAAATGAGGTGATCTTAATGATTCGTCAAATAAACAAATACTTTACTGATATTTATTTCAATTTACACCCTACACAAGAAGAAGTAATTTCACATCAAAGCGTCCGTATATTACAAATGGTTCAGAAAAAACGATACATCATGATTCGTGACATCGCTGAGCAATTATCAATTTCTCAAAATACTGCATCAGAACATGTGAAAAAATTAGTGAGTTATGGCTGGTTGTACAAAGAGAGGTCGGATGAAGACCAACGTAAGGTGTATTTACATTTAACAGACAAAGGTTTAGAAATATTAAAGAAAAATACCGAATTAGATGAAGATAAGTTGCGGGTAGCACTTAGCCAATTATCGGCTTATGAAAGAGAGAAGATAGTTGAAGCATTTCGACTTTTAAGTGAGGTATCAAAATAAATGTATTTGCTAATAAAAATTATAAGTTCCGCTGCCATTATTGGTATTGTAACGGAATTTGCAAGACGTTACCCTATTTACGGAGGCATTATAGCTGCCCTACCTTTAATAAGTATATTAAGTATTATTTGGTTAACGGTTCAAGGGGAAACCACTCAAAACATTAACAAATTTACACTCGGCGTCCTAGCAGGATTTCCAGCAACGATTGTTATGCTGTTTGTGATTTATATCTCATTAAAGCAATCTGTTCATTTAGTACTTTCGATTTCACTAGGTGTAGTTGCATGGGGAATATTTTTAGTAGTTCAAAAATATATAATGGCAGTATTTGTTTCCTAAAAATTTTGATATTGGAAATTGTTAATCCACAATACGGAGTAAGAAAGGCATGTTGTTGAATTAGAGCACCATTTAGACAAGGGAAGTATAGTGGTTAAAAGAATCTGCAATTATTAAGTTTGTATAATTTTTATTTACCGATAGAAATGAGGAAAACTTTTGAAAATTGACTATATCATTTTTCATTTAATCACAAATGATGTTATTTTAGATGGAATTATAGAATTACATAAAGATATTTTCGGTACTACTGATGATTTGATTAACAAAATCGCGAATAAACCCAAATTGTTGGTCGTAACTGCGATGAATGGTACGAAAGTTATTGGTTATAAGATTGGTTATGAACTTGATAATAATAAATTTTATAGTTGGTTAGGGGGTGTTGATAGGAATTACAGAAAACACGGAATTGCTTCAGAATTAATGAAAAAACAACATGAATATTTAAAGGAAAACGGATATAGTGTTGTCCAAACAAAAACAATGAATAAATGGCGTGATATGTTAGTTTTGAATATAAAAAATGGATTTGATGTTATTGATACTTATATTGATGAAAAAGGATTACATAAAATCATTCTTGAAAAGAAATTACTCAACTAACGAAGGATGTTGATATGGATCTTAGGATTGCTTTTGATAATCTTGTTTCTTATCTATAGAAACAGCTTAGTTGAAGAAACATGATAAGGTTAAGCTATTCCGTAAAAAAAAGACCCTTTTAATTAGAGAAATTAAGGGTCTTACCTTTTAAAAAGAATAATTTAATTATGACTCTTTTCTAGGGCTAATTTTACACCAAAACCTATCAATATAGTACCTGTGATTCCTTCAATAACATTTTGTGCTTTAGGTTTTTTCATAAAAGTACTAATCTGATTAATTAAATAGACATAAAGTAAAAACCATATAATAGTCAAAATAGTATAGGTGATCCCCATGATAAGAAACTGTAGAAAGGTATTATTTCCAGAGTCTACGAATTGAGGCAAAAAAGTTAGGAAAAAGACAGCTACTTTGGCGTTCAGTATATTGGTAAGGAATCCTTGTTTAAAACAAGATGTGTTTTTATATTTGTTTATTGTGTTCATCTCAATGTTTACTTCTTCTTTTTTCTTTAAAGACCACAAAGTCTTAACACCGAGATAAATTAAGTAAATAGCCCCAACGTATTTGATGATAGAAAACAATAACGCTGATTTCACAATTATTGCAGATAGTCCTAATACAGCAGAAGATGTATGGATAAGAAGTGCACAACAAATACCTAAAGCTGTTTTAAGACCCCCGCTTCTCCCGACGGTAATAGTGTTTTTGGTAGCTATGGCGGTATCAGGACCAGGTAAAATAATTAGGAAAATTGACATAAGGACAAACAGATAAAAGTTTTCCATTTGATTAACTCCTTTCTGATGATGAATAGGTCTGAGTAACTGATTGCTTACACTGTTCTAAAAATGCATAACATATAACATTTCGTGTTTAAGGGTTTGTCGTATTAGAAAAAGTTTTTACTAAATTGTTGCTTGATAATAAATGCTAGATTTAATTGGTATCACTTTTTGAAAATTCTATAATTTATTATAATATACTTTGTAAGTAAAGTAATTAGAGTATACAGAGGGAGTGTTTAAAAATATGGAATACATAACACTTAATAATGGGTTGAAAATGCCAATTGTAGGTACAGGTACTAATACTTATGGAAAAGAAAATAACGACTATAACGGTGCGTTAACAAATAAAATTCCTGAACTCGTGTCAGCACTTGAGCTGGGCTACAGATCAATTGACGCAGCTATCTCTTATCGAAATGAGGAACTTGTTGGAAGAGTTTTATCAGAAAGCAATGTACCTCGAGAAGAATTATTTATTACTACAAAAGTTCCACCAAGTGAAGAATATATATCTACAAAGGAAGCTACTCGAGCAGCTATTGATAACAGTCTAAAAAACTTCCAAACAGACTATCTTGACTTGCTTCTTATTCATCACCCTATCGAAGACAAAGAACAACTTAAAAACACTTGGGAAGTTTTTGAAGAATATTACGAGGCAGGCAAACTAAAAGCAATCGGCGTTTCAAACTTTGGAAAAACTCAACTAAACGAAATGAAAGAATTCGCTAAAGTGAAGCCAGCTGTTAACCAAATACAAATTAACTTAAAAGAATTTAACCAAGATCTCCTTGACGTATTACAAGAGGAGGGCATTACACCAGTTGCTTGGGGACCTATGAAAGCTGAAGACCATCAAAAAGAAGTCTTAGATGAAATTGGTAAAGCCTATAACAAAACTGGTGCACAAGTCTTGTTAAGATATCAAATAGAGCGAGGTGTAGTCGTTATTCCTAAATCACACAACCGTGAAAATCAAGCATCTAATATAGATCTTTTCGATTTTCAATTAACTGCAGAAGATATAGCAAAAATTAATAATTTATAATTAGTTAATCCTTCATCCTAGAGATATGAATAATGTCGCTAGGATTTTGATTTATTCAGGAACAATTAGATTGGAGAGAACTGATTTAAATTGAACAAAAGGGTAGAGGAGATTTATTTATGATAAGTATTTTCATAGAGCACAATAATTTTGAGGGCTTTATTCTTACTAGAAGTACTATTTTTAATTAGCTTTTATTTTGTTATTATAATCAGAAATGAAAAATACACATAAAAGGTCGATTCTAGCTGATGATTATTCATTCCATATTCAACAAACGAGGGCCCTTAGAGGGGCAGTTTTGTACAATAAATAGATTTTAGTTAAGGGGGCAATTATGTATCCACGTGCAAATACATTAGGACTAATTTTTAAAGATAATTTTATTCTTTTGGAGGAACAGGAAGGAAAACACTCAAAAGGAATAGGTTATTATTATCGTCCGATCGGCGGAACAATAGAACTTGGAGAAAAATCAGACGAGACAATAATTAGAGAATTTTATGAAGAATTAGGAGTTGAAATCGTTATAAAAAGTTATATTTCTTGCCTTGAAAATATTTTTTATATATATGAAAACGTAGGACACGAAATAACACAGATATATTTAGTTGATTTTAAAGATAAAGATTTATATCAAAATGAGTATTTTATAGTATCGGAAAAAAACAAGGTTACTCGTGCTATATGGGTGGCTAAAGAAGAATTACTTTTAGGAAACAAAATTCTCTACCCCAACGGATTAATTGATTTATTAATAGAAGAATTTTAAATTTATTTTTGGGTTAACGTTACTAAATAGTCTTTATATCACAATATTAATCTTGAGGTGAGATTGGTTTAATGAGAGGGATAAATGAAATTAACTATGAGAAACAATTGATAGAAATAATTACACACGACACTTATATTCTCTCAATTCTAAAAGCGGTTGAGAAATTAAATTTAATTGATGCTTGGGTATGTGCCGGACTTATAAGAAATAAAATTTGGGATATTTTACATAACACAAAAACTCCTATAAATGACATTGATGTAATTTATTTCAATTCCTCAGACACTTCGTGGGAAACGGAAAAGCAATTAGAAAACGAACTAAGGATTTTGCTTCCAAATGAGCCATGGTCAGTAAAAAATCAAGCCCGTATGCATTTGAAAAACGGATTTAATCCCTTCACTTCATCATATGATGGTGTTGCTCATTTTCCCGAAACTCCAACTGCAATAGCTATGAGAATATGTAAAAAAGAGTTTGAAATTTTGGCTCCTTATGGAACACAAGACTTGTTTGAATTGAAAGTAAGACCTACACCATTTTATCAAAAGAATAGTGAATACTATTCAAAATATATTGAACGTATAAAAAAGAAAAAATGGAATCAAATATGGAGAAATTTAACTATAGAACCTTGAAATGAAATTACCAATTTCTTATTTATTGAACTACCTATCGGGGCGGGTTAAATTTAATAAAGGGCTTATCATAAAGTGGAGATGAAATATGGGTATACAAAAAATAATTAATGAACTAATCTACTACAGTATTATTCATTCAGAACCATCAGAATTCAAACAATTAATTGGGGGTACAGTTAGTGAGTTGTATCTCCTAAACGTAGATGGAAATAAGTACGTGGTTAAATTAAATGATCCAAAAGTAATTGAATCAGAGACAATTTACCTTGATTATTATAAGGATACAGAATTATTACCTAAACTTCTGTTTGTAGAACCATCAAACAAGTACATAGTTTATTCATTTATAAATGGTTCTACAAATTATAATAGACGGAATAAAAAGGAAGTACTAGAGACTCTAGTTGAAAGACTTCTAAACAAGTATAAACCTGCACCTAATGAAAACGGTTGGGGATGGGTTGATCAGCCAGTAGATTCATGGCAAACTTTTCTATCGAATGAAATAGTGGAAGCAAATAAAATAATAGCTTCACGATTAGATTCAGATAATTATCATTTAGTACATAATCTGGTTATAAAGACTAGCTCAGATAGTAAACGATACTTGTTACACGGGGATTGTGGAGTTCATAACTTCATCTTTAATGGAAATCAGCTAAGTGGTGTGATTGATCCAACTTCTATTATTGGAGACCCTATTTACGACTTAATCTATGCCTTTTGCTCCTCCCCAGATGATTTAACAAAAGAAACAATTGATTTCGTGGGAAATCATTTGGTTAAAGAAGAAAAGAATAGTTCAACTTTGTATGAATATGTAATTATTGGATTATATATTAGATTAGGCAAGTGTATTAAACATCACCCAAATGATTTTGAGAAATATTTAAAAGCATGGTATTACTGGAAGGAAGTACTCCATAACGTTAATTAGTTGAACAAGTCAGTAATTGAGGGGAATTATAATGAAGTACACTATAAGATCTGCGAACGAAAACGACTTGTCTGGTTTATGTAGTATTAGAAATAATTTAGATTTATTTAAAAACTATATTAAGCAAGTAATGAATAAAGAAATTGATTTGGTAATTGCTGAACAAAATTCACTTATAGTAGGTTTTGGTGTTCTAAAATTAAAAGGAATTTTACACCCCAAATTAAGTGACCTATTTGTAAAAGAGGTTTATCGGGGAACTGGTATAGGTTCAGAAATAATTAGATATAGGGAAAATATTGCAAGGGATTTAGGTTATACTGAAATATTTGTGAGTGTCGATCCTATAGAGAACACTAAAATGGTAAAGTTAATAAAAAAGCACGGTTATGAAACTATTTCAGAACCATATATAAAAAAAGCAACTTATTATAAAGATGATGGTTCTTCTTTTGATAAAACCTATACAAGAATTGATTTGAAAAAGTTGTTGTACTAGCAGGGACTATAAGGAAGAAATGTTCAGTAATGATAATTTTGTATGAACTTCAATCTAATGAACAAGAATCATATTGTATATAACTAACTAAATAGGGAGTTATGTAATGAGTGAAATAGATAAAAGAAAAAGGCTAATTGAAGGTATTTTTGATTTTCTAATTACGAAAAAAGGAACAGTCATCATTTATTACGAAGGGAAACAAATCAAGATAATAAAGGATAAGGAAGCCGAACGTCTTATAAAAAGAATTGAAGAAGCTGCTAATGATCATACAAAAATACAATTGTTGTTAGCTAAAATTACGGGCAACTTCAAGCGCGGGAATGAGAAACAGGGAAAAAATAATAATTAGGGCATTTCTTTAAGGAGAGTTTTATTTTATAAATTTACTAAATATTACATCAAAAAACGCTCATTTCTGAGCGTTTTTACTTTCCGTTTATAAGTTTTAAACAGGATATAGTCTTCATGTTATTTTGTTGCAAATACAACAAAATAATTGTAAATTTAATTTATGCTATTGTTGTAATTACAACAAAATACAATTCTTAAAAAGGAGCTATAAATGCAGGATATTTTACGAGAAATCGGTATGATTGCAAGGGCACTTGATTCGATCAGTAATATTGAATTTAAAGAATTCGAACTGACAAAAGGACAGTATTTATATCTAGTCCGAATTTGTGAAAACCCGGGAATTATCCAAGAGAAATTAGCTGAAATGATTAAAGTTGATCGTACAACTGCTGCAAGAGCTATTAAGAAACTTGAAATGAGCGGATTTATTCACAAGAAAGATGACGAACAAAACAAAAAAATAAAAAAGCTCTTTCCGACTGAGAAAGGAAAGAATATTTATCCCTTTATTAAAAGAGAAAATGACTATTCCAACAGTGTGGCCTTAAAGGGATTTTCCGAAAGTGAAGCAGAAGTCATACTCCAACTCCTTCTTAGAGTTCGAAAGAATGTAGAAGTTGACTGGGAATTTGTTAAAAAGGGTAATAAGAGAATTTATTAGGAGTTGTTTATAGATGGATATAAAAATAAAAGAATGTAACTTTGAAGATGTACTCACACTTCAAAAAATAGGGATTGAAACGTTTGATGAAACATTTAGAGACCAAAATTCACCGGAAAATATGAAGTCCTACTTAGAAAAGGCATTTCACGTAGACCAATTAACAACAGAATTATCAAACCTTTCCTCACAATTCTTCTTGGCATACGTAAATAACGAAATTGCTGGCTATTTAAAAGTCAATACAAACGAAGCACAGTCTGAAGAATTGGGCAACGAAGCATTAGAAGTCGAACGAATTTATATAAAAGGCACATTCCAAAAAAATGGACTTGGCAAACTTTTAATCAATAAAGCGATTGAAATTGCAATGGAGCAAAATAAAAGGAAAATTTGGCTAGGTGTATGGGAAAAGAATGAAAATGCCATTGCCTTCTATGAGAGAATGGGGTTTGTGAAATCAGGAACTCACTCTTTTTATATGGGCGATGAAGAACAGACGGATTATATTATGACAAAAATTCTCATATAACCTTTATGACGGGATTCTTAAGCTATTAATAGAAATAGATTTTAAGGGGAGATTCTATGTCTTTAAAAGTGGGAGATTTAATTACGTTTCAAAGGATATTTACGAAAAGAGATGTTGAGCTGTTTATAGAAATTTCAGGTGATGCAGGTGTCCATCACCGAACAACAGATGAACAGGGGAGACTCGTCATTCAAGGATTACTAACAGCAACACTACCAACAAAAATCGGTGGAGACTTAAACGTTTTAGCTCGTACAATGCATTTTGAATTTTTGCGACCTGTATTTACAGGGGATACGATTACTTGCCATGTTAAAATTGATAAATATGAGTTGGACAAGAATAATCGAATAGCAATCAATACATCCTTTACTTGCAATAATCAGAATGAAAAAGACGTGTTAAAAGGGGATTTTATAGGTTTTATCCTCCCTTCAAATCATGAGGAGACTCGATGACACTAGGTAGAAAATTAGGTGAAGGTGGTACGTCGGAGGTTTTTGAATGGGAAGGCAGCACGAACAAAATCATAAAATTAGCAAAACCAAATGCAACGTTATCGGATTTGCAGAGAGAACTTAAGAACAATCAAATTGTATGGGAATTAGGAATTTCAGTTCCTGAAGCATTTGAAATTGTACAGGTGAATAATCGTCCTGGTATCATTTTTGAGAGAGTATATGGTGAAACAATCAAAGAAAGATTATTCACTCAACTAGCTAAAAAGATTGATAAAGGTGAACCCATTCTTGATTTGGTGGATGTTCGTAATATTGCTCGCCTATTAAGCAAGCTCCATCAACTAACACATCCTGAAATGCCCCAGCAAAGAGAATATTTAACGAGACAAATCTTGCGAGTGAACTATTTAAGTGAAATTGAAAAGCAAAGTGTAATTGATCATTTAGCACATTTACCAGTTAATAACAAAATTTGTCACGGCGATCCAAACCCTAACAATGTGATCCTCAAAGATGGTGAGCTTGTTTTAATTGATTGGAATGACGCCTCAATTGGAAGTCCAGAAGCAGATATAGCTGAATTCATCGTCATGATTAAATTTGCCGTACTACCACCCAATACACCAAAACAAATCGTTCACAACTTTGATTCCAATAGAGAAATTATCATCCGAGTTTTTATGGATGAATATACACTTCATACGGGTATGAACTGTAATGACATGGAACCGTGGATTGTTCCGATCGCTGCACGTAAGCTTTCTGCTGATGCGATTTCAGAGAAAGAAAAGCAATTACTTGTAAACGAAATTAGAAAAAGACTCTAGGTGTGTTATGCCGAAGGTAATACATCTTTAAATAGCGTTAATCCACGATAAGGATTAATGCTATTTTTTTTTGAAGCTTGTGCTATTATTGACAATCAATGAACTATTATGTTAAATTTATCTCGAATTTAAGATAATTGAGTTCAAGGTAAAATGTGAAAGCTATACAAAGTTCATTATTTGAAATATTAATACCCTCGTATATCTCGAATTCGAGATAATATGGAAACATATTAAATAAACTATAGGTGATACAAATGAAAAACATCGCAGGACATCATCACATTTCGATGATTACTAAAAATCTAAAAGTGAATAATGGATTTTACCAAAACATTCTTGGTCTACGTAGAGTAAAAGTATCAGTAAACCAAGATGATCCATCAATGGTTCATGTTTTCTATGGTGATTTAGTAGGCAGCCCTGGTACTGGGTTAACTTTTTTTGAAATGCCGTTGGTTGGAAGAACTCACAGGGGAACCGATGCGATTACTAGAATTGGATTATTAGTTCCATCTTTTGAAAGTCTTGTTTACTGGAAAGAACGTTTTACAATTCTTGGCGTAAAACATGGAGAAATTACGGAATATGCAGGGAGATCAGCACTCCATTTTGAAGATAATGATGGCCTAAGGTTAGTTTTATTAAATAACAATGAAGAAACTGTGCCTGAGTTTTGGACAGAATGGGATGATTCAAATGTATTACCTCAACATAGAATTGTTGGTATGGGACCTGTAGAAATAACAGTCCAGTCGTTAGATACATTATCAAATGTGTTACAAAATATTTTTGGTTATATCATTAAATCCAATTCTGACAATCAGGTAGTTTTACAATCAATTCAAGGTCAATCCTTTGGTGAAATTGTAATAGTCAAACATGGTGGACCAAAAGAGAAACCAGGCCGCGGAAGTGTTCACCATTTGGCGATTCGAGTAAAAAATAGTGATGACCTACGTTATTGGGAACAAAGAATAAAGGATTTTGGCTTTATCATTATGAAATTTACTGATCGTTACTATTTTGAAAGTTTATATTTTAAAGAAGAAAACGGCATAGTTTTTGAATTAGCAACAGACGGTCCAGGATTTACACGGGACGCTTCAATTGAAGAACTTGGATCGAAATTAGAGTTACCGCCGTTTTTAGAATCAAAGCGTAAAGAGATTGAAGCGAAAATAAGGGGTATTGAGTTTTAAAAGGTTTAATCCATTATGGAAGCGCTACTTCAATCTTTTAAGGGGAGGTTTACATATGACAATCAAACAAACGAATATCGATCAAAATATATTAGAACTAGTATGGAATAATACGAATGATGCTATATTCACTATAGGTTATGATGGACAAATACTTTCTGCTAACCCTGCTTTTACATCAATCTTAGGGTGGGTACAAGAAGACTTTAACAAACAAAATTATTTTCCGTTTTTTTCTAATATATCTGATGAGGAACATAAACAAATGTTGGCGTCTTTTAGGGAAGGTTATGATATTCCCTACTATGTAACCAAGAGGCGAAGAAAAGATGGAATAGTACTAGATATTCTTGCATCGTATCGTGCTATTAATAAAGGTGAAGTACTAGCTGTAGGTATGTATAAAGATTTCACAGAACAGATGGAAATTCAGCGAAAACTTCAAGCAAGTGAGGATTGCTACAGAAATTTGGTTGAATTCATTCCAGATGCCATCTTTATAGAAAAGAATGGGCAAATTACTTTTGTAAATCAACCAGCTATAAAGTTGGTAGGAGCAGCTTCTGCTGAAGAAGTTCTTGGTAAGCCAATTAGCCAACTAGTTGCAAAGACGGAATCACTAGACTTCATTAAGAGAATAAGAGATACTTCCTCTACGAATAAGCCAATTATTGAACAAATTTGTCGTTTTGATGGAACGCTCATATGGGGTGAAATTATTACGATGAAGATTAAATTTAAAGATGATGATGTACTGCAAATATTAATTCGTGATATAACAGCGAAGAAAAATTATCAGCAAAAACTAGAGTACTTAGCTTATCACGATCCATTAACAGGCTTATCAAATCGTCGCTATTTTACAGAACAAATTAATAGTGTATTTAAACAAGCTCATAAAGAAAATAAAAAGTTAGGAATCATGTATATCGATATCGATAAATTTAAAATGATTAATGATTCGTTCGGACATGAAATAGGGGATCAATTTTTAAAACAATTTGCAATACTATTAAAAGAAAATGTTCGCGAAGCTGATATTCTATGTAGAATTGGTGGGGACGAGTTCCTTGTATTATTAAATGGGCTTAAGGATATGAACGACGCTGCTTTAATTGCTTCAAAGCTGAACAAAGAAAGTCAAAAACCTGTGATGATATCAAATAATAAAATTGAAGCATCTTCAAGTATTGGAATTGCCCTCTTTCCCCAACACGGAATAGATTCAATGACTCTTATCCAACGATCTGATGAAGCGTTATACAGAGCGAAGAAAACACGTAATACTTACATATTTTACGAATAGAGTTGTCTATTAAATGAAGTTTCATTAATAGGTAAAAAAGACACATATTTGAGGGAAATCATCTTCAATGATGTAATTTTACGAGATTCATTATAGTAATTAATTTACAAAGAGTTTGAAAAAGTTCATTTCATTTTAGTTCATATTTGAGATAATGGAAATGTTGATATTTTACAATAATATGAAAATGAAAATGTTATATCAAAGAACTACCCACAAAGTTACCGACCATTAATACTACAGAATGAAACGGAGTATCGGAACATGACATTTGAAGAACTAGTAAAATCTCGCCATTCAGCAGTCAATTTTATAGAGAGTGAAAAGATGACGGATGATGATTTTAAAAAAATATTCGAACTAACAAAATTAGCACCAAGCGCATACAATTTGCAATTTGCAGATTATCTGGTCATCACTGACGTAGATAAAAAAGAAAGAATAAAAGAATTAGCTCATAATCAATATAAAATTCATACAGCCAGTGCAGTCGTTATTGTAATGGGGAACAAAAACAGTTTCGAGGATTTTGAGGCAGAAAAGATCTATAGCCCTATGAAAATGCTCAAAATGATGGATGAATTAGAATATGAAATGACGATGAATCAAATAAAAGGTTATAGAGAAGGATTAAAAGCAAATGGAAGTGCGTTAGACATGGAACTAGCACGAAATGTTGGTCTTCATGCAATGCTATTTATGTTAAGTGCGAAGCATTACGGATTTGATACATGTCCAATGCATGTACATAATGTGGATGAACTAAGAAAAGAATTTTCTATACCTGACCATCTTGTGCCAATATTGATGATTACTATCGGAAAAAGCGTTGATAAAATGCGTCCGCGCGGTTATCGCAAACCTGTTGGAGAGTTTGTTAATTTCAACGGATACAAGTAAATATGAAAAAATTAAAGGACTATCTATAGGATGGTCTTTTTTCGTGTACATTCCATTCTGCTGGAAAAGGAAGTATAAATATTCCACAACATTGTTAAAGATAGTAGTTGAGGAGGGACATCATAAATTGAAAAAAATTTTAGCTGTATTAATTTTCTTTTTAGTAATAACTATGGTAAACGGGCACACGGAAGTTTTTGCAGATGAACACAATACAACATTAAATGAATTAAATGATAGAAAAATACCGCAAACATTCCAATTTAAATACAATTACGATGAGCTATATAATTTCCTTGGAGTGACTGAGGAAGATTTTCAGTCCAAATGGGAAAGTGGTAATACAATTACTGAAATAGCGAAAAGACAGAATATTACTCAGCAACAGTTAATATTGTACCTAGCAGAAAAACAATTTAAATCGCTCGATAAAGCACTTGAAGATGGAGACATCGATCGGTACTTTTATTATGACTATGCAATTTCTTATATGAAGGGCGATATAATCGAGTTCATTAATCGAAATCCAAATAAGAAGGAAACATGATGTTACGCGTTAATATCTAATTGAGACTCGCTTTTATATAAGGAAAGAAATAAAGAAAGAACAGCTCAGATTTAAGGGGATGTTCTTTTTTTTTCACAATATTTTATTAGTAAATTCCGGTCAATTAGCAGAAGAAATTCGAATTAAAGTTTTGGAAAAAAGACTTACAGTATATTATTTCAGGTAGACCCCCATTATTTTCAAATTTAGATATTATTTAAATAACTTACGTGACAGAAGCCGCTGTTTTGGAGGCGGTGTTATATAAATAAGCCAAGAAATAAGACAGTAACCGTTGTTTTAATAGTGGAGTTGCCCCAAAAATCCAAGAGACGGGCGAGTTTCCAACCTCTAACCACTATCAAATCCACCACATTTAACTCTAAAACATAGAAAAAATCAATAAAAAAATTTTCAGATTAGAAAAAAAATAGAAGGAATTATTAACTTTACGTAGTATTATAAATTAAGTATTTTAATCATTCATTAGAAGTCTCCCATTTCTGTATGTAGTTTGTTGAATGCAATCAGTTATCCCTCAGAATGGGTTCAAGCTACTACTGAATGAAGTTAAATCTTCCGGCGACTGCACAGATTTTAAAGGTAATTATAGAGCTAGCTCGATAAAATCTGGGCGCACGTGTTTTAAGCTGCACCGAAAGCTTGCGACAGGTGCAAATACGCCAAGGCACATTTGATTAGAAACAGGGGTTGATGAATGAACGATGGAAGTTAGAGATGCAAAATTGAAAGAACAAACTATATTTAGCCATAATGGTAACAGAATTAAAACAGAAGACAGAGACATCAATATCATTGCTAGGTTTGAAGAACCGCTAGTAGTTGTTTTAGGCTCAGTACTGGATGATGAAGAATGTGAGGCGCTTATACAATTGTCAAAAGACCGCCTTCAGCGTTCGAAAATTGGAAGTACGAAAAAAGTGAGTGACATTCGAACAAGTAGCGGCGCATTTTTAACAGACATCAATAATGAAATCTTAGCTCGGGTAGAAAAAAGGATTTCACAAATTATGGAGATTCCTACAAATCATGGAGAAGGACTACATATTCTGAACTACACACCGGGTCAAGAATACAAAGAACATTACGATTATTTTGCTTCTACAAGTAAAGCAGCGAGTAACAATCGCATTAGCACGCTTGTATTATACTTAAATGATGTGGAAGAAGGGGGAACAACTTTCTTTCCAAAGCTAGGGTTAACTGTATGTCCACAAAAGGGTATGGCAGTTTACTTTGAATATTTTTATAATGATCCATTGTTGAATGAATTGACATTACACGCAGGAACACCTGTTGAAAAAGGTGAAAAGTGGATTGCCACTCAATGGATGAGAAAACAGAGAGTAAATTAAATTGTTTCGCTAAGATAAATTAATAGAAATAATAGAAAGAGCGCATTTCCTGTGGGGATTGTGCTCTTTTCTTTTTGAACCTATAGTACTTTTGTTGAAAATTATTCCATTTATATTAAACTACAAGTAAACTACTTAGCTATGATTGATAAATGAAATGACTAAGTAATAAGCTAATTTGAGCTTGTCTAATATTAGTTAAAAGGGGTGATTTACTTGCTCATGTTCGCAGAGATTTTACTATATATTTCGACTGGAATTTTAATTATATCTTCTGGCTTATTTTTGCGATACTTATTAAAAACAAAGAAACAGAGAAAACTTACAAAATTTGAATTTACAATGTATATTGTACTTCAAACTGCATTTATTTTATTTGGAATTAGTTTTATCATCACTAGATTTATCATTTAATAATTTAAACATTGATTGAATGAAATTGCTGCCTTTTTGTTGGCAATAGAAAAATTAGACAGGACTTCATGTTTATTACTAGAATTGTTTAATTAAATATATTTTGGAGGATCAAACTTATGGTCGAAATTGTAAAAACCTATAAACAATCTATTCCTGCACTTCGTTTTATTGGTATAAAATATGGTGATCAAGATCGAGTGAATGGAAGTTATGCAGCAAAATGGGGGGAATGGTTTGAAAGTGACCGTTTCAACAAACTGCAGTCTCTTTTAACAAATAACTTTAAGGACGACTATGAAGATGCTAACACAAATATCGGCCTTATGCGCTGGAAAGAAGGCGAGCCATTTGAATACTGGATTGGGATGTTTCTTCCAGAAGATGCGGTAGCGCCAGAGGGATTCGGCTATATAGATTTTCAAGCTTCTAATTTAGGTGTGTGTTGGGTAAAAGGCAGCATTCCAGAAGTATATCGTAATGAATTAGAATGTGCTAATAAGCTTTCAGAAGAAGGCCATGAAATCATTAAGGACGAACAAGAGGCTTGGTGGTTCTTTGAACGATATGGTTGTCCTCGTTTTACGAGACCTGATGAAAATGGAAACGTTATTTTAGATATATGTCATTTTGTTAATTAGTTGAAATAAAACAAATCTAGCTGCCAATTTGGCAGCTCTATTTTTTAACAAGGGTTTTCCAGAGTTTTGTAGAATTGAATAAGAATGATGTCGAATTAGGAGGGAAAACAATGTTTACATATAAAATCAATGAAGATACTGAATTAAGATTACTAGAAGTTAGACATGCAGAAGCACTTTTTGCACTAACTGATGAATCAAGATCATACTTAAAAGAATGGTTGCCCTGGTTGGATTTTACCCAAACAGTCAATGATTCGAAACAATATATTGAGGGTACGTTAAAACAATTTTCTAGTAATAATGGCTTCCAGGCCGGGATATGGTATAAAGGGGAATTAGCTGGAGTAATCGGTTTACATAGCATTAATTGGGCGAATCAATCGACTTCAATTGGATATTGGCTAGGTAAAAAATTCCAAGGTAATGGATTTATGACAATTGCATGTAAAGCATTGGTAGATTACTGTTTCAGCGAATTAAAGTTAAATCGGATCGAGATCCGTGTTGCAACAGAAAATGTAAAAAGTCAAAAAATCCCACAAAGAATAGGGTTTCAGAAGGAAGGTTGCATTAGAAATGCAGAATGGCTTTACGACAAGTTTGTAGATCATTATGTATTCGGTCTGTTACGCGAAGAATACAATAACAAAGAACTTCTAAGTGAGTAGGGACCGTCTTTAGAAATTATGAGTCAACAATAAAGAAAGGATGAGCTGATAATATGATGTGGCTTGTCCGTCTACTAGCAAAGATATATTTTAGTAAGATTGAAATAAAAGGAACATTTCCAAACGAAGCATCTTTTTATGTTAGTAATCATCGAAATGGTGTAGTAGATGGATTTGTAATTCTTTCCATTTTTAAACAGAAAATGAAAACTGTTATTGGGAAAAACTTAACGAAAAATGCAATTTTGCGCTATTTATTCCGGGACCAAATTGCAATTTATCGTTACCCAGTAAATATGAATGAAATGCGTCACAACAGAAAAGAATTAAGCAGAATCAACAAGGAAATAGAAAACGATACAAGTGTTTTGATGTTTCCAGAAGGTACGAGTCACTTAGGTAAGGGGCTTCTTGAAATAAGAGAAGGGGTATCACATGTGGTGTCTTCACTAAATGATCCTAAAATCGTACCCATTGGACTTCATTATGAAAAAGGGTGGAGCTTTAGAAGTCATGTTTTTATTCAAATTGGAGAACCAGTTACACTTACTTTGAACAATAAAAAAGAGACGACCGAAGAAATAAAAAATCAATTGGAACTTGTATATGACGACGGTTTGCAATTTAAAGAACCCAAAAAAAATCCTTTGCTTGCCATCTCTTTATTTCCTATTGTTCTATTATTCTTTCTTTCAAATTTGCTAGTTCTGTTGATTCCTTACTATGTCTCAAAAAAATTTGCCGATGATAACAACGTGATTGCTCTATGGCGGATTTTGTCTGGAGTGCCTATCTTCATATTGCAATCAATAATTTATATAGGCTTTTCAATTTTTTATCCATTTTTATTAGTAGGGTATTTGATTATTACCTTAATTGGTCTTTTTATTTATCGAATTTGGAAAGATGCAGCTGGACTAGATTAAACTGACCATTACTTTTGAAAAGGAGAACAATGTGAAAAAATATATTTCTACATTTCAAGAACAAGGTAGTACCCAGCAAGATGGTGGCAAGGGTCACAATCTAAAAGTGTTAACTCATAGCGGGTTTAATGTTCCTGAAGGACTTGTACTACATGCAAACTTCTATCAAGAGCATTACGAAAAACCAACTGCTTTTAATTATTCCGATACAGAAAAGTTATTGAAACAGTGTGAAGAAATGCAGACTAAAGTAAAAATTCAAGCATTACCTTCTGCATTGATAGAGGAGATCAAACGACATACCAATCCTAATTTTTTATACGCTGTTAGGTCCTCATCAACCTTCGAGGATTTAGAAGGATCTGCCTTTGCAGGACAACACGAAACCTTTTTAAATGTATCCGTAGATAAATTAGAAGATAAAATAAAAGATTGTTTTGCCTCTTTATGGAACATGCATGCTGTCGTTTATCGAAACGAACGAGGGTTTTCACAGGAAGAAGCAAGTATGGCCGTAGTCATCCAAAAAATGGTTCCGAGCGAAAGTGCAGGTGTGGCATTTTCAGTGGACCCTATTAGCGGAAAATTCAGCCGCGTATTAATAGAATCTAGTTTTGGACTTGGAGAAAATGTGGTTGCAGGGGAAGCTTTAACAGATACGTGGATAGTAGATACAAAGAATAACACAGTAAAAGAAAACTTAGCTGATGAAAAAGCGAGTTTAACTAAAGAAGAAGTGCTAAAGATCGCAAATCTCGCTAAACAAATTGAAAGACACTATGCATCTCCGCAAGATATCGAGTGGGCCATTTATGAAGGTGAAATCTATTTACTACAATCAAGACCGCAAACAACGATTCCTGCGTATCTCACTCGAGATGAATCTGCAGAACGTTTCCCAGATGCCATTACGCCACTCACATGGGATTTTGTTGAAGAAGGTTTTAATAGTTCACTAGAATACTCACTAAAACTAATGAATATTGACTTACCTACAAAACCATGGTTTGCAATGAAAAATGGGTTCGTATATGGAAATCAAACGGCTGTGGAAATCCTTGCGATGAAACGTCCACTCAAAATTTCTAAATTACAGGAAATAGCGCTCTTAGATGAAAAATACTTTTGGGCAGAGTCTTTAGCTAAAAAGTGGAGGGATGATTTATCCCTTTATTTAACTCGTATCGGGGAACTTAATATCTTACCAAAAGAATCAGATTCGCTGGAAACTTTTAGAGAATACTATGATCGATTGTTTTATACGGCAAATGAATATTTTAAGCCAAATATTGCGATTTCTATGACACAAAGCTTTATCGTGGGAACATTGTTTGAAGCATTGTACCACGTATATGGAGATCAACAAATTGCAAAAGAAAAACTCGACAATGTGCTATCACTTGCAAACATTCGTACAGCGAATATCAATGCAGAATTAGCTAGTATTGAAGATAGAAGTCTAACAAACTCTGAGTTTATATTATTCCTTGAAAAATATGGACATCGTGAGCTGACATTTGATTATTATTATCCAACTTGGGCGGAAAAACCAGAAGTGCTTATGGAATTAGTGATTCCATGTCAAACGAATACTCAAAGCAACGATGTTGGCATCGATACATTAAAAGAATTACTTTCTGTTCCATCAGATGACATTTCAAAGGCTTTATATAAACTAGCAAATCTTGCTATTATATATACGGAACTTGATGATGAAGAACATTTTCAAACAACACGCGTGAACTTACTAGCAAGAAAATCTATTGCTCGATTAGGAAGTAAACTTGGCTTAGAAGATCCATATGATTTATTTTTCTTAACGAAAAATGAACTTTTCGAAGTGTTAAATGGGAATGAAGTAAATGAGCGTGGGTTAATCGAGAAAAGAAAAGAATATCAAAAACTTTTAAAGACATCTCCTGATTGGAATTATTCTGAGCAAGAGGAAGAAGAAGTGTATGTAACAGACGGTATATTAAAAGGCGTTCCGGGAAGTGCGGGTATGATCGAGGGAGAAGTTTGTATCGTTCGAAGTATAGAGGAATTTAAATATGTAAGAGAAGGAAGCATTTTGGTAACACGAACAACGAATCCTGCCTGGACGACATTATTCTACTCCGCAAAAGGGCTTATTACAGAATCAGGAGGCCCATTATCCCATGGGGCTGTTACTGCGCGGGAGGTTGGTATTCCTGCTGTCATGAGTGTTCGAAATTGTTTAACGAGCCTTAAAAATGGAGATATCGTCATTGTAGATGGTACAAGAGGAACAGTTACAATAAAGGAAAATTAAATAAAGACTAGCAGAGTGTGTTCGCTCTGCTTTTTTCAACTTATTAGAAAGGGGAGATAAGCTTGTTACAGCGAGTCCTTGAGCAATTTAATTTAGATGTGATTTCAGTAGACGAGGTGGATGATTCTCATAGCTCAACCGTTTATAAATGTCATTTGAAGAAGGGTGAAACAATCTTCGTGAAAATCCCTTACACAAAATTGAAATTTGAGCGGGAACTTGAAGCCTATGAAATTTTAAAAGGAAAAGTGGCAACACCTGAACTGTTGGATTATTGGACAGGAGACGAGGAATGTCCTGGTGCATATTTATTGTCAGAATTAAAAGGACAACCTTTAACTATAGACGTATCACCAACTGCTGCCTATCATGTAGGAGTGCTACATGCGTCAATGCACTTGATACACCCACCTATAAATAAAGAGTTAAAAGGCATACAAAACGAATTTGCAAACTGGTCGAAATTTATAGAAAAACAATTTTATAGTTTTGCTGTAGATGTAAAAGATGTACTTGATGAGACTTTATATTTAAAGGCAATAGATATGTTTGAAAGAATGAAAGGTCAACTACCTCTACCAGATGGCCCTGGCTTTGTACATATGGATTTCCGTCCAGCAAATATCATTGTTAATGGTGACAAAGTTTCCGGGGTCATTGATTTTGAAAGTGTTCGATTTGGATCAACAGAAATTGATTTCACTAAATTGTACCGTGACTTTTTAAGTTACGATTCTAGGTTTTATCAATCATATAAAGAAGGATATAAAAGCATCAGACCGATAATCGATTTAGAGATTGTATTACCTTTTTATCGTTTTATTGACTCCTTCAATAGTATTGGTTGGTGCAAACGGCGAGGTATCGAAAAGAATGCTGCATTTCTTGAAGAAAATATTCTGAGATTAAAAGATTTCATTCTCCAATAAGTGTTTACTTGTAATGTTTTGACCGTTTATAAATCCAACTATTTTACGAGTTCATTAATTTACAAATTTTAGTATGCTTTATGTTAGGAGGGATTCTTTATGATAAAAGGCTTGTACGAAGCACATTTACCTGTTCGAAATTTAGAAATTTCAATTGAATTTTACAGTAAACTAGGTTTGAAATTTGCTTGGCGAGATGAAGATACCGCCTTCTTTTGGATTGAAGAAGGGAAAAGCTGGGTCGGTTTATGGGAGGGGAGAGAGTATGAAACTCAATACCATCCATCATTAAGACATATTGCATTTCGTGTCACCTATGAGGATTTAAAAGAATCTTTACAATGGTTGAAATCGATTCAAGTAGAAGCTGTCCCATTTGGAAATCGAACATCTGTCGAACCATTCATAAGACCACATCAAGGAAATGCTTCAGTTTACTTTGATGACCCAGACGGAAATAGTTTAGAACTGATGTGTTTTGTAGATGTACCTGATGAGCTGAAACATATTACTGAAAAATTTACATTTGGAGAATGGGAGAATTTAGTAAGTAATTTATAAAACTTTATTGTAACTCTATGGGCAAAGCAACTCTCAGTGCTCAAATGGAATTGGAATAAGCCTAAAAGGTAACAGATAACAGCTCTCAGTGCCCAAAAAGAATCGAAATTCACCTAAAAGGTAACAGAGAGTGTTCCTCAGTGTCCAATCAGATTTGGAATACGTCTCAAAGGTAACAGAGAAGGCTCTCAGTGCCCGAACGGAATCGAAATTCGCCTAAAAGGTAACAGAGAGTGTTCCTCAGTGCCCGAACAAAATTGGAATTTGCCTCAAAGGTAACAGAGAAGCGCTCTCAGTGCCCAAATGGAATCAAAATTCGCCTAAAAGGTAACAGAGAGTGCTCCTCAGTGCCCAAACAGAATCGGAAATTGCCTCAAAGGTAACAGAGAGTAATCCTCAGTGTCCAATCAGATTTGGAATACGTCTCAAAGGGAACAGAGAAGCGCTCTCAGTGCCCGAACGGAATAGGAATGCACCTAAAAGGAAACAGAGAAGCGCTCTCAGTGCCCGAACAGAATAGGAATGCACCTAAAAGGTAACAGAGAGTGCTCCTCAGTGCCCGAACAGAATAGGAATGCACCTAAAAGGTAACAGAGAAGCGCTCTCAGTGCCCGAACAGATTTGGAATACGTCTAAAAGGTAACAGAGAAGCGCTCCATTACATATCGTAATCAAAATCACAATTGGAATAAAAATATCGCTATCACTCTTTCAATCAGAAGAACCCGCCCATATCTCCTCACATCTCTATTTGTTATCCCAAACAACAAACGTAATAATGAAAATTGTTTCAAGTTAATTTATTTCCCATTATGTTCCAACGCCTACGTTCCTCAAGCTTCACCTACTATAATCTCAATAAATTACGCTAAATAGTTGATAAATAACAAGATGCAAACCAATTTATATAAGAAATTAAAGGAATTTCCAATAATATGAACGTATTATGACGTTGTAAGAAAATTGTATACAAATTATTTCCCGGCATGATATTATATGAAAACATTATTTATTAAAAATATTTTAATAATTTAGACAAAGGAGAGGTTTTCATATGCCGCAAATGGTCGCAATCGTCATACTACTATTCATCTTATATATAGGGGATTTTATCTCTATTCGTACAAAAGCTTGGATCCCTTCCATGTTCATTAGTGCGGTATTATTCTTAATTGGTTACTGGACATTCTTCCCACAAGATATCGTTGCAATTGCAGGGATTCCGAATACGGTTGCTACATTGCTAATCTATCTATTAATCGTAAATATGGGAACTCTACTGTCGGTCAAAGAGTTAATTGCACAATGGAAGACAGTTGTCATCTCATTATCGGGAATTTTAGGAATCGTTGTTCTGTTATTTGGAATTGCATCATTCATTTTTGATATGAATACTGTTATCGTTGCCATTCCACCATTGGTTGGGGGAATTGTCTCAGCTTTAATTATGTCAGATGGGGCTGCACAGGCAGGACTTACTTCATTATCAGTATTTGCCATTGTTATTTATGTAATGCAAGGATTTGCGGGCTATCCATTAACTTCTATCGTGTTGAAAAAAGAAGGAAAGAAACTTTTACAACAATTTAGAAATGGCGAGTTAGTAGTTAAAGAGGAAGTTGAAAAAACTGATAATACAACAGAGAAGAAACATGGTTTGAAAATTTTCCAAGTGCCTGAAAAATACAATACAGATTACTTTAAGTTCTTTAAAATTGCTTTAGTTGGTTGTTTAGCGTATTTAACATCTACTTTCTTAGCACCTGTGGTTGAAATTAATGGAGCTGTTCTTGCATTAGTGTTTGGGGTTATTGCAAAAAGTATCGGTTTCTTAGAAACACATGCATTACAGAAAGCAAACGGATTTGGTTTTGCAATTATGGGATTAATGCTGTTTGTATTTGATGCATTAAAAAGTGCAACGCCAAGTATGTTGTTAGATCTTTTAACACCATTAGTTGTTTGTATAGTATTAGGTGTTTTCGGAATGTATATTTTCTCATTCATTGCTGGTAAAGTACTAAAAGTAAGTAAAAACTTAGCATTTGCTGTATCGTTAACAGCTTTATATGGATTCCCAGCGGACTATGTCATTACAAATGAGGTCATTAAATCATTAACATCAGATGATGAAGAAAGAAAAGCATTAACTAGTGTTATGTTACCGCCAATGCTGGTTGGAGGATTTGTCTCGGTAACGATTGTGTCAGTAATATTAGCTGGAGTTTTCGTAACATTCTTATAATTATAAAAAATATGGTATATTATCTATAAATCTATTGGCTAATTAATAGAGTGAGTGTTCGCCAACATGAATCGTTTAGTATTTAGGAGGAGTAACAATGATCAATGAAAAAATAAAACAAGGTATCAAAAAATATGGAGAGGAACTTACAGCCATCCGACGAAAATTACACAGTGAGCCTGAATTATCATGGGAAGAATACGAAACGACGAAATTCGTTTCGGATTATTTAACACAATTAGGAATCGAACATAGAAAAACTGAACCAACAGGTGTAATCGCAAATATTAAAGGTGGGAAACCTGGGAAAACAGTCGCATTACGCGCAGATATGGATGCTCTACCAGTTGAAGAACTAAATACTGAACTTCCTTATGCTTCAAAGGAAAAAGGGAAGATGCATGCTTGTGGTCATGATGCCCATACGGCAATGCTATTAATTGCAGCTAAAGTATTGAATGAGCAGAAAGAAGACATACCAGGAAATGTACGATTAATTTTCCAGCCAGCTGAAGAATCAGTAACTGGGGCAAAAGCGATGGTTGAACAAGGTGCAGTCGAAGGTGTAGACAATGTATTCGGTATTCATATTTGGTCGCAAATGCCAACAAATAGAGTATCTTGCAACCCTGGTCCTACTTTTGCCTCTGCTGATATTTTCACGGTAACATTCAAAGGTCGTGGAGGACATGGTGCAATGCCTCATGATACGATTGATGCTGCTGTAATCGCATCTTCGTTCGTGATGAATGTTCAATCGGTTGTATCAAGAACAATCAACCCTCTACAACCAGCAGTTGTCACTGTAGGTAAAATGGTAGTAGGTACACGTTTTAATGTTATCGCTGAAAATGCTGTAATTGAAGGAACTGTACGTTGCTTTGATGGAGCAACTCGCGATCATATTGAGAAACAACTGCAAATTTACGCAGAAAATGTAGCAAATGTTTATGGAGCAACTGCTAAGGTTGACTATATTCGAGGATCACAAGCTGTAATTAACGATGAGGATAGTGCGAAATTAGTGCAACAAGTTGCAGCTGATGCATTTGGTGTGGAATCACTATATGATGAAAAACCTACAATGGGTGGAGAAGACTTCAGCTTTTATTTAGATGAAGTACCTGGAAGTTTTGCCCTTGTTGGTTCAGGGAATCCGGAAAAAGATACAGAATGGGCTCACCACCATGGGAAATTCAACGTTGACGAAGATGCACTTGTTACGGGATCTGAACTGTATGCTCAGTATGCTTGGGTGTATTTAAATAAATAATTTAATGAGAGATCAACCAGTCGAGGTTGGTCTCTTTTTATGTGATAAAAGGGCTAATTATTGCAAAATTGGTAAAATTTGAAACTTAACTCAAATTAAGACGTACTAATTAAGAATAGTATTAAATAAAGGGGTTTAGTTACTATGCTTAAAAAATCTTCACTTTTATATTCTGCTTTCATTCTATCCATTGTTCTTACTGGTTGTTCTTTTACCCAGTCTGATCAAACTACTGAAATGAATGATACAGATACTATCGAACAGAACATTGAAACTAATGAAATAGAAGAAGCTTCCGCAACACCAGAAGTACCCTCAATCGACCGTCAATACCATACGCTCACAGAGCCGGATTTTAAATATATAAGTGAGTATTTATTTAGCATTAAAGATCAAATTAAATATATTTCAAAAGACAGTGTAAATGGATTTGCAAACCATAGTCTTCATGGCTTCGGCTACCAAACAAAGGTTCATGCAAGGCATTTCGCTGCACAAGAAGAAAATCCAGAAGCTGTTGAGCGATTAGATAAAATGGCGATGCTTGCCGATAGTATTCATCGTGAGGAGAATACAGAAAATGTAATCGATATGATGTACGAGTTAAATAGCCTGATCGATGAATTGACTGTGATTCTAAATGTAAATCGTAATACGGCTACAGAATTAGCAGAGGAAGAGTATTTACAACAACTACATACGGAACTTCAATCGAGATATGATTTAACAGTTGTGGATGACCCTTCAATTTGTGCCAATGAAGAAGTGTTCTGCTTTAAGTATGAGGATTCCTTGAACACGATTGTACAAATGACGTTCGATAATGCCCAAATGGAATTTTATAACTTATTACTAAATTATCAGCTTCCAGAAGTGCCAAAGGAAGGGGATGAACCAGAGGGTTATTCTGGAATTGTATTCTATGAAAATGGTTATTCGTTTTACAAAGAGTCGAAAACTTTATTCCGAGCGCCCGATTATTCTTTTGATAAGGTTAAACCAACGGAAGATCAAATGTTCGGCATAGTAATATCATTGGCCCATTCATATGGAAGGAACTTTTATATAGATTTCTTTAGAACAAAGGTTGATGCAACAAGAACGTTTAATGGAATGGCGTATCTTAAGGAATTTGCTAGAGACAAAGTAGTATTAGATTGGATTGAGGAATCTTCAGAAGCGATTCAAAGATATATGAATGCTGAAGATGAAGATGAAACACTACGTATTGAAGCGTGGAAACAGTTAAACTATCTTGGGAATGTAGTAGATGTTTATATGTATGAAAATAATTTTAATTTTTACTATTGATTGAAGAATTGGGGTTTTTAAATGATAGGAAATAAAATAGCGTTTTTTAGCTCTCTCGTTCTTCTATCCATCTGTATGCTATTGTTTTTCCCGTACCCGAACCACCCAATGTATGGAATGCGATCATCTTTCATGTCGTTTCCGATCCGTGATCATGAGGGATATATAATGTTAGGAATTTTTGGGTCGATACTATTTGTCATTGCAATGATTTTACTTGTAATAGGATTGAAGAAATATCACTTTCGTTCAGTTCTTTTAGTAGCGATTATTTATTCCCTTTTACCGAATGCTCTCATTTTTATATATCAAGAAACTTTTGCAACGGGCATTTACGCTGTTTCATATGATCAGATGGGACGATGTGAATTCGATACTATTGACGAAGACTTAAAGATAATGGAAGGCGAGTGCCAACTAGAATTAAAAAATCATAGTAATAAACCAGTTACTTTTGAATTAGAATTTTTAGATTCTTATATAGCTAAAGAAAATCGTAGTGAGTCACTTATGAATGTTGCTGGACCATTTGCTATTACAATCGAAGGAAATCAAAAAAAGTTGATTGATCTAAAGGAAACACTCGACGTATCAACGATTCCGAATCATATTCATTCAGGATACTCTAATAATGTTCACATTAAGATAATTGATAACAAGGCTTCTCGAATATTATCGGGATTATAATTAGGGAGGAAAAATATGAATAAACTAAGGCTATCTTTTGTGATCCTTTTATTTTTCACTCTAGTAGGATGTTCGGGTGTAGATGAGAAGGTAAAGGAGTATCCAGGCGATTTGGCAAATTTCACTCAACAAACATCCGAATTTACAAAAGAAGATGCAGTTGCTATATTTTACGAACAACATGATGTTAAAAATTACGAAATCACAGATTTGATTTTAGTGAATGATGAGAAAATACCTGAGTTAAAAGCCGTTATTTCTTATTTTGATAAAATAGAAAATAATAGTAGTAATCTTGCTTTCATTTACGAAGATATAAGTTTTAGAGTTGGTTTTGCTGTAAATGAAGAGGAAGGCATTAGATCGTTTGAAAATGTGGAAGATAGTCAGCTAACATATATCGGAGACGGTACAGTAACTACATCTATCAGAAATGTAAAAACAAATGAAATCCTAGATTATAAAATAACCTTTTCCCGTGATGACTCTATCCCAAAAACACATTTTATAGTAGATTCTGAGGAACGACAAGCAGCAAATCAAGTAAGCTCAGTTGTAGTAGAAGAACGACAAAACGATGAGTATATTTTAATAAAAGAAATAATTCTACTTGAGGAAATTAAGACTGTGATCGAACTTCTTGAAAATACGAAGTGGGAAGAAAACATTAAAGTTACAATGGCAGGCGAGCCAGACTACCGTTTTACACTTGATTCAATAAACTATGCAATTTGGATAACCCCAAATGGAAATCGGTTAGAAGTCATTCCAGAGGGTCAAGCAAAATATACTAAACTTCCAATTGAGGATTCGATAATATTATTTAAAATACTGACAGGTAGAGAACTATCAAGGTAAAAATGTACTAGTCCATTCTTGGTTTAGTGCATTTTTTCTTTTTTAAATTAGATAATCTTTAATCTTAATAGTTTGACATAAAACCTGCTTGTAACTAAAATGATTACATGTAATAAAAATAGTAACGGATTAAGAAACATCATCTAGCTCTTTTCGGAAATACTTTATTAGTAGAGGAGGAATCGGAGATGTTAAATGATAAGGAAAAAATGGTATCTGACGGAAATAAAGAGGTTAGAAAAGTTCAACTAACGGAACTAAAAATGATTCAAGATTTAACAATCCTTGGGTCTGACGATTCTGCAGATTTTTTCTGTGATGTTAACACAGGAATCTGTGGCCCAGTCCCAGAAAAGAAAGAGGAAGAAAAATGAAAATAACAATTTGGTCTGATTTTGTATGTCCATTCTGCTACATAGGTGAGTCACATTTAGAAGAAGCATTGAAAAAATTTGAACATGCTGATGAAGTTGAAATCGAGTATAAGAGCTTCCTTCTTTCACCAGAATCACAATATACACCTGGAAAAAACTATTACCAAGCATTTGCGGATGAAAAGGGAGTTCCTTTAGAACAAGCAAAAGCCATGATGGGTCAAGTATTAGATATGGCGAAGCAATCAAGTGTGTCAATCAATTACGATATTGCGAAATTTACTAACACAGTTGATGCACATCATGTATTCCAATATGCGAAAGCAGAAGGAAAAGGCAATGAATTTTTCAAACGATTTTACGATGCACATTTTAACGAAGGTGAAGTTTTAAGTGATAACGAAACAATTGTCCGTTTAGCTAAAGAAGTAGGCTTAGATGAAGTAAAAGTACGTAATATTATTGAAACTAAAGAATATTCAAATGAATTAACACATGATCTTGCTGAATCACGTCAGGTTGGAGTTCAAGGAGTTCCTTTCTTTGTATTCGACAACAAATACGCACTATCTGGTGCACGTCCAGCAGAATACTTTACACAAGTACTAGAAAAAGTTTGGGAAGAAAAAGAAAGCAAGTAATTGTTAAACTACAAAATATTTTTGCATTTTCAAACAAATTAATAAAGCAAACAACATCCGACCACTTATAGAAAAAATTTGATCGGTTGTTGTTTTTTTAATAGCTTTTTTTAGGATAATAGTAGTTGAATAATAAATAATTGTATTGACTTAGTAGTGCACCCCACACTTTATGATATTTTTGGAGGGACGTTATGTATAAAATTAGTGACTTTTCAGAGATGACCGGTTTAAGTAAAGAAACTTTACGCTATTATGCAGAAGTTAAACTACTCGAGCCTGCTTACATTGATCCGAAAAATAACTATCGCTATTACGATGACGGAAGTTTTTTTCTTGCTACCCTCCTTATGAAATTGAGAGGATTTGGTTTTACGATTCAAGAAATGATTTCTGTTATGGAGGACGAGTCATTTGTTAATCTAGAAAACTTGTTACTTCAAAAAAGAAATAACATTCGAAAACAAATAAAAGAACTACAAAATCAAATTGAAGAAATTGAAATTTTTCTTCAATCTGGAAAGGATGAAAACAAGTGATTCAATGGAAAGAAGAAATTATAATCAATAAAAATATTGAAGATGTATGGAATCTGTTTCGTGACAAGAATATTAAAAGAATTATGCCGAAAGTAGAGGAACATAAGTTAATTGAAAAGAAGGAACATGAGGTTGGAGCAAAGCATGAGCAAACGTATCGAGAAGGAAAGCGAGTAGAAACTTATATTGTTGAAACTTTAGCTTATGAAGAACTTGTTGAAAGAAAACATAAGCAAATTCGTTTTGTGATTGGCAAAGCTTTCGAAGTGACTCTTAGCTTTACATTACTTCAGAACAGTAATACTCAAACTAAATTTACTTATGAAGGAACAAATAAAGGAGTAAATTTTGTGGGAAGAGCAATGTTAAAACTTGGTAATGAGAAAAGCAATTATAAAGTTGTAGAAGAATTTTTACACCGAGTAAAAAATGAAGCTGAGAATTAAATACGAAAGATTTCGATAGTTAAAATGCAGTTTGTCAGAGTACATGTTGCATTTTTTTTTTTTGGACATATGTCCTTTCTGTTATGATAAAGGTGAACTAAGATTGAAAGGAGGTTAAATAGAGTGAACATCTTGAATGATGAAAGTACAATCAACCAGTATAAGAAACAAATAAAAGAGAAGTATCCGATTGATACAGAAAATCTTGGTTGGCGCACCTACTCACCTGGAGAATTTATATATGAACAGGGCTTTCCAATTCCTTTTCTCTCCTTGCTAGTTAAGGGAAAGGTGAAAATATTCTCCACTTCTGAAGATGGGAGAAGATTGATTGTTACATTCAATAAACCTCTTGAAATTTTCGGTGAACTCGAACTTGTACAGCAAGTTAATACCATTCATTCCATTGAAGCAGTAACACCTGTTCATATTGCTACTTTATCATCTGAAACTGCAAAAAAATTGCGAGAAGACAGTGTTTTTAATGAAATCTTACTACAATCAATTAGTCGTAAATTTCATACGAAATCAATGAATCTATCTTTTCATTTATTGCATGAAGCAGATGTTAGATTCGCTAGCTATCTAGCTTCCGTATCACATGATGAGCAGGGAGTTTTTATTAATGCGCTCATTCCAAAGAATGAGTTAAAGACGATTGCTGAATTTATTGGTATTACGGTAAGACACCAAAATCGTTGTATCCAATCTTTTGAAAGAGATGAGCTTATTAAGCGAATCCCAGGATACATAGAAATTATTGACCCAAAGAGATTATTAAGCTATGCGCAGCAAAATATTTATGAAATGCAATAGGAGTGAATAGAAATGAAAGCAATTATTTTTGATTTTGATGGGACGTTAGCAGATTCGGGTGAATGCGGAATATTGGCTACACAAAAAGCATTTAAAGAATGTAATTTGTCCATTCCGCCAAAGGATATAGTAAATTATTATATGGGGATTCCCATTGAACAATCGTTTCATGAAATGACAAAACATACATTAGATGATCATCAATTTAACGAGTTGTTACATTGTTTTCGTCAAGCCTATAAAATTTATGAGGAGCAAACGATTACTGCTTTTCAGCAAATAGATGAAGTGTTAAATGCATTGATACAAGAAGGTTTGTTGCTTTTTGTTGTATCTAGTAAAAAAACGGATGTTTTACATAGAAATTTGCAAAAGCTTAAACTAGATCACTTCTTCACTGATTGGATTGGTTCCGACCAGGTAGAACATTATAAACCACATCCTGACGGTATCTTCAAAATTGTAGAACGTTATTCATTAGACGTATTTGAATGTGCAATGGTTGGTGACGCTATTTATGATCTTCAAATGGGAAAATCTGCGGGATGTAAAACGGTAGCAGTGAATTGGGGAAGTCATTCCAAAGAGCGGCTGTTAAAGGAAGAACCTACATTCTTTGCTCATGAAGTAAAGGATTTATTTCAATTGAATAATTTGTAACACGTTCAGAAAATTGGTTTGATAAAATTATAGATTTAAAAGGAGTTAGTAAATGGACTATAAACTTTTAGTTTTCATAAGCCTTATTTATTTAATTGCATTTTACATAGTTATTAGGGTAGCCGTTACGAAAAGTATAGAGAACTCAAAGTCGATTAACAAAATGAAAAAAGAAATGGTGGAATTAAGAAAGCAAATTAAATCCTTGGAAAATATTAAAGAAGATCAACAGATTATTGATAGGAAAGTTTAAATAAGATTAATCCTTCACGAAGTGTGTAATTCATTTGGATTACGCCCTTTTTGTTGGATTTAGGAACTTAATCCAATAATTACCGTATATAATGATAAGAAATATAGTGATCGGCAGCGTGCTCTTTATTTCATATTTTGAATAATTGCAGAACCCATGAGAGTTAGTAAGAGATGTGTTCTTGGGAAGGGGTCTAATGGACAAAGCGTAAGAAAAATCGTCTGAACTGTCCATGAGAAGGATCTCAACAAAAAAAGTTATTTATTTATGCTAAAAAATTAGCACTAGAGGAGGAGGGAATCGAGTTGGTATATACTGCAACAACACAAAAAGGTATATGCGGATTTCTATTATTTCTTCAAGTAGCAACTATTTTTCCCATAAAAAATTTAGGTCTTCTATATTTCCAAATTATATTTTCGATATTCCTCATTCTATGTCTTTTTCTTACTTTTGAAGTAAAGATTGATGAGAGAACTATACACTATAAAGTTTCCCTAATGGGAAGAACATTTTACAAAAAAACATGGGGTCCAAATGACCTCAAACAGTTGAAATTCACAAGAATTGGCTGGCAAACCAAATCAGTTGTTATTCAAGTGAAAAAAGGATTTAATATACGTCTATCAAATTTCACTCCTGATCAGTTATTTATCGATTTATTAAATTTCGCAAAACTAAACGATGTACCTATATACAAAACGAAAGATTATATGATTTTAGAAAAATAAACATACATTCAGCGTTATAATCCTCACTAAAAGGATAATACGCTTTTTTTTATAGAAACGTTAAATACACAAATATGCTTTGTCACGCTCTAAATATCTTTTGTAACATATGGAAATGAAAAACGACTAACTTAAAAGTAAGTGCAGCTATTATTAAGTCCATCAATAAGTAGTCGTTTATAGGGTGAAAGGGGAAGTATATGAAGCTATATTGGATTTTAGTAGCAGTATTTTACTTTTGTTGGATTCAGTTATCCCATAAATATGATGATATAAGCTGGTGGTCAATTTTCACTTCAAATAGATCAACGCACACACCGCTAATGGAAGAGCTATCTTTAGTTAAAGTGACTTTAACTGCAATCATATTTTTAGGTTTAGCTTATTTTTTAAACCGAATGCATCAGAAGAAAAAAAACTAGCCATATGTTAGCTGTTATATAATAAGATGAGTTTTTTGAACTTACGGGTACTTTTTTGAGATTTCAAATATTGGAGGTATAAGATGCAATTAATTCTTTATTTGATTATAGGAGCTATACCAGGCTTTCTACTTGGTGGCCAATTTGGAATTTTAATTGGTATTATTGGAGGTTTATTGCTTTGTATTGTAGACCAATTAAATAATATAATAGAAAAATTAAACAATTTACATTCGGTTACAAGAAAAAATGAGTAGATAAATAGAATTATAAGGTGATTAACCTCCCCCTACGAATAGCATTATTTGTAGGGGGAGGTCTATTTTGCACTTCTAATATATTAAATATTTTTGTGTCAATGAGCGTGCAACTATATTCATAAAATTCGGAAATTATTAAAAACTAAATATTTGTCTATTAAAACTCAATAATTAATACTATTTGATTTTAAGGAACACACTATACTATTAAAATCTTAAAATATGTCATACTGCTGATATGAATAGGTTATTACAATAGGAATAATATTATAATATAATTTATACATTTATTGAAAATGACTCAACTGTTATAGTACAATAATCACTTTTCCTTCTTTTCTGAATATTTAGGAACCCATTGTCTTTTTGAAAGAATTCACCGAAAATTAGAAATATCATTGTTATATAACAATGTTCGACAAAACAATACACATTATTGTAAGGGGGACATCTATGTTTTCATCTACTTGGAACCGACTATGGGGAATGCATGATCAAGTTAAAGACCTGTTCCGTTTTTTCATTAGTCCGAATACTTCTAAAATCGTAACAAAAAGTAACGAAAAGCAAGTTGCAGAAAATACGAGTAGTGATGGTGGAGGAGATTACAAGCGTAGCTATACAAAAGCGCAATTAATCGGACTCATTTTAGGACCAGTATTATTTGCTTTAACATTAATTTTCTTTAATCCAGAAGGTCTTACACCTGAAGCAAAGGGCGTATTAGCAAGTACGATTTGGATTGCTACTTGGTGGATTACAGAAGCAATTCCAATTCCAGCTACTTCCTTATTGCCACTTGTACTGTTTCCATTAACAGGTAGTTTGGATATGAAAACTGCGGCATCTTCATATGGTGACGAAACAATTTTCTTATTTATGGGTGGATTTATTATTGCACTTGCAATGGAAAAATGGAATTTACACCGCCGTATCGCGATGTCGATCATCTCAGCAGTCGGTACAAATATGGACCGAATTGTACTAGGATTTATGATCGCTACAGGTTTTCTATCTATGTGGATTTCAAATAGTGCTACTGCTATGATGATGATTCCAATTGGACTAGCTATTATTAAACAAGTTGCAGATGCATTAAAAAATGAGGACTCAAGTATTGATACATCACCACAAAACTTCGCGTTTGGTAAAGCATTGATGCTAGGGATTGCTTATTCTGCTTCCCTTGGAGGAATTGGAACATTAATCGGTACACCACCGAATACACTCCTTGCAGGTGCTATTAGCAAAATGTATGATATTGAATTATCATTTGCTGGATGGATGTTATTTGGGGTACCTTTTGCTTGGGTATTTATCTTTATCACATGGTTTTATCTAGTTAAGATTGCGTATCCTTCGAAATTGAAAACGTTACCAGGTGGACGTCAAGTAATCGATCGAGAAAAAGCGAAATTAGGAAGTGCATCGACAGAAGAAAAGCTTGTTTTTGCAGTATTTATATTAGCAGCATTTGCATGGATTACACGCTCATTCTTCCTAAGTAAATTTATCCCGGGGTTAAGTGATGGTCTTATTGCAGTACTTTTTGCAGTTATTCTATTTATCATTCCTTCTGTAAATCGAAAAGGTGACCGTTTAATGGATTGGAACACAGCTGTGAAACTTCCGTGGGGAATCCTTCTATTATTCGGTGGCGGACTTGCAATTGCTGCTGGATTCGTAAGTACGGGTTTATCCGTATGGGTAGGTTCACAACTTATGGGTCTTGAAGGTGTAAGCGTACTCGTAATGATCTTCCTTGTAGCTGCACTAGTTTTAGCCTTAACAGAAGTTACATCAAACACTGCAACTGCTTCTATGATGTACCCAATTATGGCATCACTAGCAGTAGCGCTTGGTATCCATCCGTATGCCTTAATGATTGCTGCTGGTGTTGCTGCATCATGTGCGTTCATGTTACCAGTTGCAACACCGCCGAATGCCGCTGTTTTCGGTTCTGGTTATTTAAAAATCACAGATATGATGAGAGCCGGTTTTGCGCTGAATGTGTTTGGTATAATTCTAATCACAATATCAATCTATTTTTTACTTCCTCTTTTCTGGGGAATCGATTTACACACAGTGCCAGAAATATTTAAACAATAAATTAGTTAATAAAGGAGAACAACACTTAGCTTTTAGTGTTTGTTCTTCTTTTTTTCTAGGAATTCGGATTTTATATTTCTACAATAATTTAAATTGTTTAAAAATTGGAACTTTTACAAAATTGTTACGTAAATACATTATATCCAAAAAAAAGGGGTGGTATTTATGAAGGAGTTTAAGAGGTTTGGCTTGATACTATTAGTAGTCTTCCTTTGTTTCGGATGTTCTGAAGTAAATGATCCTGAAGATAAAAGAGTTGAGTTAGTAGAATCATTTTTACATACTTTGTACAACGTGCAGTATGAAGAAACCTCAAAACTATATGAAGATATGGATCGACAACTAAAAGGGGAAGTAGTAGGAAAAACAGATTCACCAGATGCTCCGGAGTTAGGAGAAATGTACCCAAAAACTTTTGCACCATATTTTACTGAAAAAGCATTTACAGTTTCCTTAGCAAATGGAGATTTTATCTTTTTACCAAAAGTTACAATGGTCAAAAAAGCAGATTATAAGCTACAATCACTGAAACAACTTTCAAAAGTTGAAAAGGATGGGTATTGGGATTACAGATTTGAAGTCGAAATAAATGAAATTATAGGTGATCAAGTAACTCCTTATACAGATGAAGTACGATTATATGTAGAAGATGATAATGGTGAATGGAAGATTACTAATGTTCGTTTCTTTCATCAGGACTATGCAAACCCTGAGGAATTAGCGAAGTATGAACAAAATGATACAAAAAATTTCCGTAAATTTGATGATCGCACATTAGAAATTACAAAATATGAAATGTTTTATCGCAATCAATTTATGTATTCGAAAGAAGCTGTAGAATTTTTCGGCTTAACTGAAACGATACGAAAGTATGCTTTATTCCATCATTTAGAGCAGCATGATTATGGGTGGGATGATGAAACACGTAATAAGTTTCGCGAACGAGTAATATCTGCTTTTCAATATGACCTTCAAAATCCAGACTATAAGGCTTATCTAGAAAAGATGTATGACACTCTTGGAATTACAGCAGAAGATTATATCGAGTACTACTTACTTGTTAATAAAGAATACGAAATGCTGCATCAAGATGTATTTAATAAAGGAATTGGTTTAACTGAAGACGGGGCTTATCCAAGTGGCAATGCCGAGACGGCATATCAAGAACTTATAGGAATTTCAACAGCTGATTTAGATGAGCTAGCCCTACAGATGCCTGAGCCGCTTGAACCAATGGAACCTCAGTCTGATTTACCGTTTCTTTCAGAACACACTTGGCAAGCAGTAACTACAAATTCTGATGGAGAATATATTTTTATACAATCCATGTATTCATCATTAGACCTTAGTGATCCACATCGTTACCTTTTGTTTGAAATAGAGAGAGTTGTCAAAGGTGAACTATCCCGCTTTACGATAAAGCGATATCAAGATGCAGTTGCAGCATATGAGAACGATGACTCAGAGAAGATGAAAGTAGCAAAAGAACTTGCTCAGTACTTAGAAATTCTTGAAAGATCAATTGATAAAGAATTATATTGATTAACGATTTGAGAGCATTCACATATTAGATGAATGCTCTATTTATTTTAGAGTCAGGAAACGTGAGAATAAAAAGAGGTAAATTATTGGAAGAATAATTATAATTAATGGAGTAAACGAAATGAAATCGTATTAGTAGTAAATCGCTTAGTTAATAATTTATTTATTTATTTATTTATTTATTTATTTAATTATTTTAAGGGGAGATCTATTTTGAAAATCATAGTAACTAGTATTTTTGTTGAAGATCAGGACAAGGCATTAGAGTTTTATACAAAAAAACTTGAATTTCAATTAAAACATGACGTACCAGCTGGAGAATATCGATGGATTGCACTTGTTTCCCCAGAAGATCAAGACGGTACTGAACTAATACTTGAACCAAACAATCATCCAGCAGCAAAAGAATATCAAAAAAAGCTATTTACAGATGGTATTCCAGTAACAATGTTTGGTGTAGAAAATATTAATGAAGAATATGAAAGACTAACAAATTTAGGAGTGCAATTTAAAATGAAGCCTACAGATGTTGGTCAAGTCACAATCGCTATTTTCAACGACACATGTGGCAATCTAATTCAAATCGCACAACAAAATAATCCTAAAAATTAATGCGATAGGAGAATATAAATGACATTAACAAATAGAATTGCAACTGCAAAAGTAGAAATGCTAATTAGAAAGCCTGTAGAAGAAGTGTTCAAGGCTTTTATTAACCCCTCTATCACAACAAAATTTTGGTTTACTAGAAGTAGTGGGAATTTAGAAGTGGGAAAACGAATTCTTTGGGATTGGGAGATGTATGTTGTTTCCGCAGAATTAGATGTACTAGAAGTAGAACAAAACAAAAGAATACTTATCAAATTTGATGATGATACGACTGCAGAGTGGATTTTTACACCTCGAGCTGAAGGAACATTTGTATCAATTATGAATACCGGATATAAAGGTAGTTCGGATGAAATCGTTCAACAGGTGATTGATTCAACAGGTGGATATACGATTGTTCTTTGTGGTTTAAAAGCACTCCTAGAGTATAACGTGATCTTAAATCTTGTAGCGGACAAGTTTCCTGATGCAAACGTGAATAGTTAACGTTCGCTGTTTAAAAATTATTGGAAAAATTATTTGACTGAATATTTAAAATAGTATATTATATAGAAAATTTAAACGTAATATAATGCTATGATGAGAAGAGTAGTTTTGATTGATTATTTAAAGAGAGCTCCGGTTGGTGGGAAGGAGTAATAATGATCTTAATGAAAAAAGGCTCTGAGCTTTGCACGGATCTAAGAGTTCTTAGTGATACTGCAACGGGATCTCCCGTTATAGAGATAGGGTATACGCAAGTTTAATTGCCGTACCCGAAAAGGTTGATATGGCGACATATCAATAAACTGAGGTGGTACCGCGAATCTATACTCTCGCCCTCAAGATGAAAATCTTGGGGGTGGGAGTTTTTTTATTTTTATAAGATTATTTGAGAATTACAATGTTTGAATCATGTTGTATATAACGCTTCTCATGGTCAAATGAACAGAAATTCCAGAGAAATGTCCCATGAGCTGCCTTGCCAAATTCTTGCAAAATAGTTGGATTGATTACCTTCATAAATGACTAAAGAACGGAGTGAATAGTATGAGTAATGATCAAACATCCTTAAGAATCGAAAAAATGCTAACGTTACAATCAAATGGAGTTCAAATTTATCCTGAAAGGTTTTCTACAAACTATGATCTAAATGATGCAGCTCTGCTTGAAGATGGTACTTCTGGTATAAGAGTAGCCGGTAGAATAATGAGTATTCGAAACTTTAGTAAACTAACATTTATCACCATCGCAAACATACAAGGAAGTCTGCAACTTATCCTAAAAAAAGATGAAATTGGTGAGGAGCATTTTAATCAATTTCATCAATTATTCGATATTGGAGATTTTATCGGTGCGGAAGGACATATGTATTCAACGAAAACGAATGAAAAAACCCTTCGTATAGAAAGCTATGTTTTCCTAGGGAAGGCATTAAGAACACTTCCTGAAAAATGGCATGGGTTGAGTAACATTGACCTGAGATATAGACAACGTTACTTAGATTTAATGATGACAAAGGAGACGCAAAATCGTTTACTAGCAAGAACTAAACTAGTACGTGCCATTCGTAGATTTTTTGAGGACCGAGACTTCTTAGAAGTAGAAACTCCTATTCTACAACATACTTCTTCGGGTGCTTTAGCTAAGCCTTTTCGGACATATCATAATTCATTAGATACGGACTTAAACTTACGAATAGCACCAGAAACTTATTTAAAAAGATTAATTGTCGGAGGTTTTACGAGAGTTTTTGAATTTGCAAAGTGCTTTAGAAACGAGGGAATTAGTCCACAACATCTACAAGAATTTACAATGGTTGAAGGTTATGCGGCATACTGGAATTACGAAGATACTATGAAATTTATGCGTGAAATGGTTTTATTCGTTTTGGAACAAACCTTCAAAACGACTACAATTTCCATACAGGGTAAAACAATAGACTTTTCACAAGAATGGGATGTCATTTCTTTTAGAGATTTAATACTAAGAGACACAGGGATTAATATTGATTTTTTTCCGGATGTGAAAAACTTATATAAGGAAACGCTAAGAAGAAATATACATTTAGAAAATCCTGAAATTGAATCATTAGGTAGAGGAAATTTTATCGATCTTCTATACAAAAAAATGTGTCGACCGAAATTAATAAAACCTACTTTTCTTATTAAACATCCAATCGATTTATCTCCGTTAGCTAGGGCAAATGATGAAAATCCTACTCTCACAGACAGGTTCCAACTAGTGGTTAATGGCGCGGAAATCATTAATGCTTATTCGGAGCTGGTCGATCCTCTCGAACAGAGAAGAAGGCTAGAAGCCCAGGCTCTGTTGAAAAGTAATGGAGATTTAGAAGCAATGGAAATGGATGAAGATTATTTAACTGCAATGGAATATGGAATGCCTCCTATATCGGGATGGGGATTTGGCATTGAAAGACTACTGATGGTGTTAACAGATAGCGACACGATAAAAGATTGCGTTTTATTTCCATTAACTAAAAAACAATAATAACTTTGTAAAAGGAGCATTAATCCGAATCGGATTAATGCTCTCAATTGAAGGGGATTATTGGTGAAATCTATAAATCTTACTGCTCTAGTTTAGAGTTGTAAGGTCTAACGATAAAATGGCAGATCTGTTGGTAACCACAGAACTGCCATTTTTATTTTGTAGAATTGAAATCTATTTATAAGTTTGCTCAGCGTATCGTTTGAAATTATCTAAAATTGCCTGCCATCCTTGCTGTTGAAATTCGATTGGATGTTCTGTTTCGGCATCAAATGTTTCAATTACTTTTGTTTCGTTTCCTTGGCCTTGAAAGTTGACTGTTACTTTTCTTCCATCTTCCATTGTGTACGAAATAACCTCATGCAATTTCACTTCATTGTAGATTCCACCAAAATCAAACCCCATACTACCATCTTTTGCTTCCATTCTTGAAACAAATTTGCCCCCAACTTGTAGATCATTTTCAGCAAATGGTGAATGCCACTCATCAGAAGCAAAACTCCATTTTGTCATATGAGTTGGCTCTGTCCAATATTCCCATACCTTTTCCACTGGTGCCTGAACAGTTGTTTCTATTGTTACTTCTTTAAATTCTCCCATTATTTTCCCACCTTTTACTATAAATATTATTAGTTTTAATTCCTAAGATTAATTTACTCCAATATCATAAGTTTATATAGTAAAGATTATTCAAAAATACACAAAAAAAGAAGTAATATTCAACTTACTAACCGTTAAATATTACTATCTTCAATTCGTCAAGTTAATAGAAGTACAAACTAGTTTGATTTACATAAAACAATGATCTGATATGGTGTCGTTTGAGCAGGGATACTTTTTGTGGAAGGTCCATAGATTACGATTAAATCACGATTACCTGGAAATCTTGTAAAACCTTGCCCATTAGTTAATAACATTTTGGTAAAAGGAGATAAGTTTATTCGTAATTGACCATCGCTACTTACTAGTTGATTGTTAAAATAACTAACTTTTACATTTTGATTTGGATTCTCTTTAACCATTACTATTGCTTGATACTGAGGAGGATAAATAAGGATTGCAGGTAAATCTCCATCATAATAGCCAGTCACGCGATCGCCAATTCTGATCATTTCGTGGTTAACAAAGTAAGTAGATGGAGAAACCACGAAGTTTACGATTGAACCCGATTCATTTTCTAAAGTAAATAATTTGTAGCAACCATCATCATTTTGCCCAGTTAAAAATTCACTAATTGCTGTTACAGTACCATTAAATGAATAAAAATTAGTCATAGGATACCTCCAAATGTTCTAATCACAAGATATGGCTCGCATTATTTTAATAAAGTGTAGGGGTAGGTGGGCATGTAACAGCATCTATAAATCTTGGGTCAATTCCATAGAATTGCCAGAAGGCACCATTCCATCGATATCCAGATATTTCTCCATATTCAACACGAGTTGGGTAAAACCAAAATTGTTCCCCATTTATAAGCCATACATAAGTGTTTTGATATAAACAATCGACGATATAGGATATAGAGGGCTTTGGTGGTATGAAGGGTGGGGGAGGATATTGCGGTCCCATTGTTCCCTCAGGTTGGAAAAATCCCATATAAAGTCACTCCTTTAATTTCAATCCTCACATTATATGTTGAAAGAAAGTGAAAGGACTCACTCTAAACACGGCTAATTGTAACACCGAAGAAAAGTCGCTCATAAACTGCACAAAGTTGCGCAAAAGTTGCTCGTAAATTCGCACATGCGCTGAAGTTGCTCATAACCGTAAAAAAGTCGCTCATAAAATACCTAAAGTCGCTCATAAGCACACAAAAGTCGCTCGTAAATTTTCGGTGGCGCTGGAGTTGATCATATCTAGAAAAACTTGATCATAACCAGGGAAAAGTTGCTCATAAGCACACGAAAGTCGCTCATAATTTCGGGCTAGCGTTGAAGTTTTAACCTACTATTTTATCTACTAATCTTTAGATTTATGTTGGTCAATTAATTCAATAAACTCTCTTATAATAGAAAATATTAAACTTTTTGCGTATAAACCATTTACAAAGCAGAAAAATACTATTATACTAGAAAAATAAATTTTAATTATTGAACGCAACACATGGAGGAGTCAGTCATTACTGGCCCCTCTATGTGTTTTTTTATGTTCAAAATATATTTTATGGAGGTATAGGATGTTCATTTTACAAATTGTCATCATATTACTAGCTACGAAACTAGCAGGTGAGTTAAGTATACGATTAGGACAGCCCTCTGTTCTTGGTAAGATTATTGTTGGGATTATTTTAGGACCAGCACTCCTTGGTTGGGTTCATGATACTGAATTAGTAAGTGTCTTTAGTCAAATAGGAGTTCTTCTTTTAATGTTTTTAGCGGGGCTTGAAACGAATTTAAAGGATTTAAACGAAAATAAAAAATCCGCTTTGTTAGTTGCACTCGGTGGAATTGTTGTTCCGATTATCATGTCCTATATAGTTGCACAATTTTATGATTTCTCAATGCCGGAATCTATTTTCATAGGTTTACTATTATCAGCAACTTCGGTAAGTATCTCAGTGCAAGTGTTAAGAGAGCTTGGATGGCTTAATAGTAAGGAAGGATCGGCTTTATTAGGTGCTGCGGTACTAGATGACATTATCGTTGTAATCCTTATTGCAATTGCAATGAGTGTATTTGCAGGTGCGGATACGAATATAGCTTTGTTAATAGGGAAGAAAATTGTATTCTTTATTATCATCATTTTAGCTTCGAAATGGTTAGTACCAAAATTCATCCAAATCTTTTCTAAGTTTAAAGTGACAGAAGGTGTATTGAGCGCGGGATTAATCATTTGTTTCGGGTTTGCTTATTTTGCTGAATATGTAGGGGTTGCAGGGATTATTGGCACATTTTTCGCCGGATTAGCAATTGCACAAACGAATTATGGACATGAAATAGAAAAGCAAGTTCAGCCAATTGCTTACGGAATTTTTGTTCCATTCTTCTTTGTAAGTATTGGGTTATCAGTTTCCTTTGTAGGTATTGGGGATCAAATTGGATTTATGGTTATTTTCTCTATCATTGCAATTGTTTCTAAATTCATAGGTTCGGGAATAGGTGCTCGATTATCTGGATTTAATAATAGGTCCTCAATGGGAATTGGTGCAGGGATGATTTCACGAGGAGAAGTGGCACTAATCCTAGCTGCACTTGGATTAGAAGGTGGTTTATTACCAACTGATTATTATACTTCTGTAATCATTGTTATCATCGTTACAACTTTAGTAACGCCACCTCTACTAAAAGTTATTTTTGGAACAAGAAATGCTTAAAGAAAATTTTTAGTATTGACAAAATTATATTATTGGATAAAATAAGTAACAATTAAGATGTGCATGACAAAGATTTGTTTTCGACATTTCGAAGTATAATAACAAAGGCTATGATAAGAAAGAGTAGCAATCATGTAAACAAACAGAAAGCGACCGGTTGATGAGAGGTGCATGTTGAACGATTGTGAATACATCTTGGAGCTGTGTACCGAATTTAAGTAGGCTACACCGGTGGAGCACCCGTAATCATGTGCTGAAGTATCGTCAATTGACTGTACTTTCTGAGGTAAGTAATGTGAATTACTTACGAATTAAGGTGGTAACACGAGATAATCGTCCTTTTGGTATATCCAAAAGGGCGTTTTTTTATTGCCTTTTTCTTATCGAGCTTTCATTGATAAAAATCATATTTAAGGAGATGTTTCGTATGTTAGTTAAACCTGAAGAACAGTTGAAAATCATTAAAAAAGGAGTTCAACAAATTTTGGATGAACAAGAGTTATTCACAAAACTCGAAAATTCATACAATCAACAAAAGCCTTTAAACATAAAGTTAGGACTAGATCCATCTGCTCCTGATATCCATTTAGGTCATGCTGTAGTGTTGAGGAAAATAAAACAAATGCAAGATTTAGGGCATCAAGTAATTATTATTATTGGTGATTTTACAGGGCGAATTGGTGACCCAACAGGAAAAGCAAAAGGACGTGTCGCTCTAAGCGATGAACAAGTGAAAGCCAATGCAAAAACTTACTGTGAACAAATCTTCAAAGTATTAGAAGCAGAAAAAACAACTGTAAGATTTAACAGTGAATGGCTTTCTAAATTAACCTTTGAAGAAGTCATTCAATTAGCTGCAACTACTTCAGTTGCAAGAATATTAGAACGGGATGACTTTCAAAAACGCTACAATAATCACGTCCCGATTGGTATTCATGAATTTTTCTACCCACTTATGCAAGCATACGATTCCGTAGAAATCGAGGCAGATATCGAATTAGGTGGTACTGACCAAACCTTCAATATTTTGATGGGGCGTACACTTCAAAAACATTGGAATTTAGAAAAGCAAATAGCACTTTTCATGCCATTATTAGAAGGCCTAGATGGTGTAGAAAAAATGAGTAAAAGTCTTGGGAACTACATTGGGGTTAATGAACCAGCAGAAATAATGTTTAAAAAAGTAATGGAAGTACCAGATAATCTAATAATTAAATACTTTGAACTAGCAACAGATGAACATCCAGATGAGATTGAAAAAATAAAAAAACTTCTAGATCAAGGCACAAATCCAAGGGATATAAAATTGAAACTGGCTGAAATTATCACGAATTTATACTGGGGAGAAGAAGAAACGAAAAGGGCTATTGCATATTTCGAAGCTGCCTTTAGCAAAAAAGAAATCCCAGAAGACATTCCTGAATTGATAATTGAAATCGATAAGGAGACTCTACTGGACATAATCCCACAACTAGTTGAAATAGGGTTTGTTAAAAGTAAAAGTGAATTCCTTCGTTTATTGAAACAAAATGGCGTACAGCTCAATAAAGAAAAACTTAGTGAAGATGAGTTGGATCGTGTCTTAATGAACGGGGAAGTATTGCAAATTGGCAAAAAGAGATTCTTACAATTGATAAAATAGTAATCTACGAGGATTATTAATAAAGGAACATTAGTCCAAAGAAGGATTAATGTTCTTTTTATTGAAATTGTTAAGAGACCTTAGTATTGGAGGGGAAGGGATGTATAGTCGTGTTAGAAAATTCATTTGCTTAACAATAATACTTTTACTAGTGACGGGTTGCTCAAATACTGAGCCATTTGATGATAGGAACATTATATTTAAAGATGTTGAAACTAAAACGAGTGATTTTGAAATTTCTAAAAGGATTGAAATAACAAATCAAACTGGTTATGACTTAGTCAATCTGAAATTGAAACTTAGTTATACGACTAAAAACGATGACGCATCTGAGAGTGAAGAAAGTAATATTTTTGATGGGTTTAGCTTGAAAGCAGGGGAATCAAAAACAATCACAATTATAGTTGTTTTGAACGATAAAAATAATATAAACCTTGAAAATCCTACACTTGAATTTAGTGGAGAGTATACGGACTTTTATAAAAGAATACCTTTCGGAGTAGTGGGTCATTTAAGTGTACTTGTTGAACAGCAATAAGATTTCGTATGAAAGGGAGGGATATTCTATCACAAGTAGCGTTAATAAAAAGAAACCAAATATAAACATCCATCTATTTTTGGGATTAGGAACATGTATTTTAATATTGTCAAACACAGTGTTTAAGCTTCTTGATAATAGTTCATTGATATTTGCATTTATTTCATATGTATTATTTGCAGTGAGCTTTATATATTCTATTATTACTTTTTCTAAAATATGGTGGTTGTCTATTATTCAAATTATTACACTGTTTGTAGCAATCTATTTACCACAATATATACGAACTGAAGTGAATTTTTATCTTTATAAAGAAGATCGTGAAGAAATCATTCGAATGTTAGAAAGTGGTGAACTAAAAAAAGAGGCAGACCGTTACGGAAATAAAGGTTATAAATGGTATTATACTCCCCCGCAATATATGGGTTCGGTAAAATCACAAATGATAATGGCCACTAGGCATTCGGAAGATAAATTATATGTCTTTTTTCAATCTTCCGAACAACCATGGTTAGATTTCAGAGGTTTACAAGAAGGTTTTATTTATTCATCAACGGGTCAATATCCAACAGCACGAGAGTTTAATTATTCACATTATGAATACAAGAAGATTGACGAACACTGGTATTTTGTATCAGATGATTCAGAACGATTCAAAAAATCTTGTTTGTTATTATGTAACTGATCTATGAGAAAAGGAAGGTTAGAGATGGAACAATACTTGTATCAATTAAAATTAAAACCACACTACTTAATTAATGAAAATTGGACAGAAAAAGAGGAAGGGATTATAAGCCGCCACTTTCAACAGTTAAAGAAGTTTACGGAAGAAGGAAAAGTAATCTTAGCAGGGCGAACACTTAATGAAGATGAAAGTGGATTTGGTATTGTGATTTTTGAAGCTGAATCTGAAACTGAGGCAAATGAATTCATGGTAAGTGACCCTGCCATACGTGAGGGAATGATGGAAGGAACCTTATTTCCTTATCGCGTAGCGTTGATGAGAAAATAGTGAAAACGCTTGGGTTAGGATTGTATTTGATAAAAAATTGGAGAGAAAACATGACAGTATTCAAATTCTATAAGGATTACAAACACAATGAGGAATTAAGAACTAGTTTTAACTCGCTGGCAACAATAGTTTTCGGTATAAACTTTGAAGAATGGTATCAAAAGGGCTATTGGAATCAACGGTACATACCTTATTCTTTTGTTGATGAAGGAAAAGTGATTGCAAATGTTTCTGTTAACCTTCTGGATTTTGTTATAGAAGGTGAGACTAAAAGAGCGATACAAATAGGCACAGTTATGACACACCCTGATTACCGAAACAGAGGTCTTTCTGCGAAACTAATGAATCAAGTATTGGTAGAATATGAAAAACAGTATGACTTTATGTACCTATTCGCAAACCAAACAGTACTAGATTTTTACCCTAAATTTGGGTTCCAACAAACGAATGAAGTTCAGTTTTCGATTGATTACACACCATCAAACGGGAATGAATTTGGTCTTCAGAAATTGGATGGTAGTAACAAGGATCATCTTGATTTTATTTATAAAATTGCTTCTGAAAGAGTACCCGTTTCCAGTCGATTTGGAACGGCAAACACAGAAGGACTATTAATGTTTTATTCTATCTACGTATTTAGTAAAGATATATATTATGTAGAAGATGAAGAAGCAATAGTGATATTTATAAAAGAAGGCGAGCAAGTAAATATTTACGACATAATTAGTAGGGGAGTAGTGAATCTCGAAACTATTCTTTCTAAGATTACAGATAATGAAACAAATAGAATAGTGTTTCACTATAATCCTGATTATCCTGGGATTAAAACGCACAGTGAGATGTATCGTAGTAATGATGTGCTATTTGTTAGGGCGAGTGACAGTCAGAGCTTCCCATCAAACATAAAACATCCGATTACAGCCATAGCATAATATTACGGCATTAATTCGACAACCTAGATGACATTTCGTAGATTCTGTCAAAATATCCGTTACTACTAGTTAAATTTTCCATAAATTTTGGATCTATTGTCTAGTTGATCAGTATCTCTTTTTAGAATCATTGTCTTTTTGCAATTGACAACCTCTTTAGTAATCAACTAACATATTGTATTGATAGATTTCAAAATTAACTAATATTACTTTAAATCTTGGAAAAACTAAATCATAATCAAAAACAGAATGTACAGGATTCAGTATTTTTTCGGAAGTTTATGAATTTAGATTCAAGCTAATTTTTTTACTAAGGAGTAACATTTTGAAAATAAAAGACTTTACATTAACTACCACTTTTTTATCTATAATATTATTATTTGCGTTCACACCAATTGGGTTTATCCATTTAGGTGTCATTAAGGCAACGCTTATTCATATCCCAATCATCATGGCCTCCATTATTTTAGGACCTAAGATTGGCGCGGCTCTCGGATTTGTGTTTGGAATAACGAGCATTATTTCAAATACAGTTGCCCCTACATTATTATCATTTGCCTTTTCTCCGGCGATTCCTGTTTTGGGTACGGGACAAGGAAGTTTTTGGGCTTTATTGATTGCAATCTTACCGAGAGTAATGGTTGGTTTGCTTCCTTATTATATCTTTAAAATATTCCAAAAAGTTTTAGCAAAGAAAAAAACAAGTCAGAAAACAGCTTTTTTTCTAACGGGTTTGCTCTCAACGTTTATACATACAATTTTAGTTATGGGGTTAATCACGCTACTGTTCCAAGATGCATATGCACAGGCGATTGGTGTAGATAGTATCGGGGGAATCTTTATAGCTGTGTTCACAGTGTTCTTGACTAATGGTTTGGTTGAAGCAACACTAGCTGCTGTACTTACCGCAATAATAGCCCCACCATTACTAAAGTTAGCAAAAAAATAGAAATAAAATTGCGTTTATGATTAGTTCATCAATGAAAGTATTAAATAGTAAAGCAGGAAAGCGCCACTTACGAAAAATGGCGCTTTTCTCAATTTTACCCTATACTTATTTTCTCCAAAAGGTTGTACAATTTGCTTTATCCCAAATATTAAATTCAATCATTTTCTCAAGCAATGAGTAGTCCACTGGGTTTTTCCATGGAATTCTTATGATTTCCTTTGTGTAGTCGTAACCTGCCTTTACGATATCATCTTCTACATGTGATATTGTTACGCTTTCTGGAGCAACGGCCAAATGTTTTTTCGATACACTGAAGCCGATGATATATGTGCCGTGATCTGTAAACATTGGTTGATTCCATTTAATGACTGTCTCTAAATTTGGATATTTGTTTTTAATCCAATTAAATATTTCTTCCGTCTTTTCACGATACAAGGGATCGTCAATTCCCTTTAAAAAATCTTCAAAAGTCTCCATCCAATCCCCTCCTAAAAAAGTGAAAAGTTCTCACTTTCTAGTTTCTAACAACTGGAATCCACATTTCTCCATAGAACAATCCATCACGTTCTCCCATAATTACTGCAGCGTTTGGTCCACCTACATAAGAAACATCCGTTACCTCAGGCAACACTTGTCCAAAGGCAATGCCAGTTAGTGTATTCGCTAAATCTTCAGTAGATTGTGCTTCACCTTCGATAACGATATATTCGCCTTTAGGAAATTCAATCACTCTTGTAGCTTCCGGTAATGTTTTGTCTGTCATTACTCCAGCATAATGCATCATCTTATTATTTACAGCTTCGTTAACGATAAAAATGTAATCATTTGCAGCTAACGATTTTAAAGTGTCAAGCCTACCATCTTGTTGCACTGCGTTCCAAAAATCTGACTTTTCCTTCATGATACCTGCAAAATCAGTGTAAGGACTCTTAAGATCAGTTCCAAAACCTAGAACATTAAAGCTTTCTTTTTCTTCTAATTTATAATTTGCCATTTTCAAACCATCCTTTTTGTTTTATTTAACAAATGACTTGTGGACTTCATTTGATAGTTTTATCATAAGTTTAAATCATGTCAAAAAATGATACTGTTTAGGAGTTTTTATGAAAAAAGTTGAACGAATTAACATAATTATGCGATATATCAATAACCGTTCCCACTTTACAATCTCAGATATCATGCAAGAATTCAATATTTCCCGTTCGACAGCCATTCGAGATATCCGAGAAATCGAGTCAATGGGCATGCCTCTTGTCGCTGAAGTTGGGAGAGATGGCGGGTATTCTGTTATGAAAAACCAGGTCCTAGCTGATGTTCGTTTTACCGATTCTGAAGTAAAAGCACTGTTTATCGCATTTATGGCCACAAGAAATCAGCAGCTCCCATATCTTAAAAGTCGGCAGTCTGTTGCAGAAAAATTGCTAGGCCTCCTATCAGAAAACCAGCAAGACGATCTCGTTCTTTTAAATCAAATTTTGTTGTTTGAAGGCACTAATCCAAAAAATCCAAACTTACTTGATCTATCTGACCTTCCTCATCCCATGCTAGAAAAACTGATCCAAACAATTCTTATGGATCGTTATTTAGTAATCAAAGTGGAAAATGGAGATGATCAAGTGACTATTCCAATTTATCTTTTCCACCTTTATCGTGAAAAAAGCGTGTGGTTTATTGAAGGTTTTGATTTAAAAGTAGAAAAGAAGAAGGTTTTTCAAGTCGACCATTTAATCGAAGTCAAACCATATCAACCGAAAAAAAGACTGAGCAAGAAACAGATGTTAGAAAAACTAAGTACAAATGATGAAATAAACCTTATTATTGAACTCGGACCAAAAGCAATCGCTCAGTTTAAAAAGTACCATCCATTAAAATTGACTATTTCCTTTACGAATCCATACCAAGCAACAGCTATTTTAAAAACATATTTAAATGTAGAACAATCGGAAGAATTATTTGAAATGACCAATTGGCTACTATTTCTAGGTGATGATATCACTATCAAGAAAATGCCAAAGGAATTTAAAGAGATCATTCAAAGAAGACTAGGTAAAGTTTTTCCTTAATTGTACAAGTTATAAGCTCGGCTATTAAAAATGACAACCAATGATTTTCAACAAACAAGGCATTTTCCAAAAAAGGATATATTCTCATTTTGTTGAATTATTGAACTAAAGAGAGAAAGTATTGCAAAAGGAGCTAGGAATGAAGGAGTATGAATTAACACTTGAAAACTTAGTAAATAGAATATTTACTAAATATTTGACTCGATCCGATAAAAATCGTCCGTATATCGTAGCTATTGACGGTTTAAGTGGTGCAGGCAAAACAACATTAGTAAATAAGATAGAATCAGAACTCAAACAAAAGATTAATGTTGTTTTAATACATATTGATGACCATATTGTGGAAAGAAATAGAAGATATGATACAGGGTACGAGGAATGGTATGAGTATTATTATCTTCAGTGGAACGTTCAGTACCTCAAGGAAGTACTTTTTGAGAAACTATATAATAATAGTAAAATTTTATCCCTTCCTTTTTATGATAAAACAAGAGATACAACAAATCATAGGAGCATTTCTTTGTCACCTCAAACTATCGTAATTATAGAAGGTATTTTCCTACAAAGAAAAGAATGGAAAACATTTTATGATTATACAATTTTTATCGATTGTCCAAGGGAAGTAAGGTATACAAGAGTGTTAGAACGTGATAAGTATATTGGAGATGAGCAAGCAATACTTAATAAATATAATAGAAGATATTGGCCAGGAGAAGTACATTATATTGAGACTGAAAACCCTATGAAACTTGCTGATACTATTTATCATACAATTTACTAATAAGGTAATAGACTTTCAAATATAATGCTTTTAATATGTAAATGAAAAGGGTGTTGTTCAATGACAATAAGAGAGATTAAAATAGCAGATGCGGAGAATTTAATTAATCTTATAAAGGAAGTAGAAGCCACTTCTAATTATATGTTAATGGAAGCGGGTGAGAGAAATACAACAGCAGAACAATTCGCAAAGCACATTGAAAGAATTGAAAAACAAAGTAATTCTACAATTTTAGTTGCAGAAGAAGATAGCGAGCTCATTGGTTATATGATGCTAGTTGGAGGATCGACAAATAAAAATAAACACTCTGCTTACATTGCCATCGGAATCGTAGAAAGTTTGAGAGGGAAGGGAATAGGCACAGCATTATTTAATTATGCAGAGCAATGGGCTCAAAGAAACGGTATCTCTAGACTAGAACTAACAACAATCATTGAAAATAAAGCAGGTGTAGCCCTTTATAAGAAGCAAGGATTTGAGGTTGAGGGTATAAAAAGAAACTCACTTAAAATTAATGGTGAATTTGTTGATGAATATTATATGTCTAAACTATTATAACTTTCTATTTATTTACTAATAGATGTCCAAAGCTCAAACGGAGGAATAAACTATGAAAACGATCAAAGTCCATCATTATGACGCATTTAGTAAAGAACCGAATAAAGGCAATCCAGCGGGAGTCGTTTTAGACGGAGATCATTTAACTGAACAAGAAATGCAAGAAATCGCTTTAGAAGTTGGATTTAATGAGACTTCATTTGCATTGAAATCGGATTTTGCTGATATTAGAATTCGCTATTTTACACCAGGTCATGAAAATGACTTATGCGGCCATGCAACAATAGCAACCATATATGCATTAAAATCGAAAGGTTTACTAGGGGATAAAACAAACATCACTATTGAAACAAGAGCAGGGATATTACCAATACGTATTCAAAGCTTACCTAACAATGATTTTGCGATAACAATGAGACAAGCTTCACCCCAATTTATAGAATTCACTGGTTCAAAAGTGGATTTGGCAAATTCAATAGGAATCAATGTATCAGACCTTCATGAAGACTTACCAATTCTATATGGTAGCACAGGAATATGGACATTATTAGTACCAATAAAAGGAATAGAACCTTTTAAAAGAATGCAACCATCTAATAATGACTTTCCTTCTATATTAAAAGAATTGCCGAAATCATCAATTCATCCATTTTGTTTAGAGTCAAATGATCCAACAGCACATATGCATGCGAGACACTTCTCATCTCCTTTTTCTGGAACGATTGAAGATCCAGTCACTGGAACAGCATCAGGTGTGATGGGTGCGTATTATGCGAAATACGTAAAAAATAATGAGATTGATCAATCAGTTGACCTAAAAGTATCCCAAGGGAACGAGATAGGAAAAGAAGGTCGCGTGATGGTACACATCTCCAAAAAGTTAGACACCTATAATGTGGAAATATCAGGTAATGCAGTGTTTGTAAAGGAACTAACTATTTCTTATGGTAGTGAGTCGTAATTACTTTTTAAAATTAATAATGAGAAAATACCGAACAGCGTTGATCCACAAGGGTTTACGCTTTTTTTGTCGAACTTATTGACTGAGGTGCATTGTTGAATTATGAATAAAGGTTATAGGGGCTATTGATTGATTGCCTTTAATTAGGATAGATATTTCTAAAAATAAAGGATAAAATATCTGGAGGGTTTTCTAGAAATTGTTATTTAGACGAGAAAAATAAGAAATTTCAAGAAAAACCGTTTAAACAAGTTAATCAATCTAATATTGATAAAGCTTTTCTTGGTCAATTTAGTTTATACATTAGATTTAAAAAACTTATCTATAGTCTATTTTTGACATATTATCATAGTTTATATGTGAAAGGATGAATACGATATGTTTATTTCAGTTACCAGGTTGCATATAAAAAGTAAGAGAAAATTACCTAACTTTTTTTTTCATACAATAAAGTCAATTATTCAATCAAAAAATACAGAAGGATTAAAATTTTCTTCTTTTAACAAAGAAGGATGGGACACATATTGGACTTTAACAGTTTTGGAAAGCAAGGAACATATGATGGTCTTTCGAAATAATGGTAATCATCTAAAATCAATGAAAATATCACGAAATATTGCAGATAAATTAGAATTAATTTATTGGGTAGCAGAAGCTATTCCTACTTGGAATGAGTGTAAAGAAAGATTACATAAGAAGTATGGCAGAATTGAGTGAGGATTAATTTTCTTAAACGAATGTTTTGCATAATCTAAGATACTATAAACTCAATATAACCACTAACGATCCAAGTTGTTGAAAAATTATCCTTTTATTATAGGAAGTGAAAGTAGATGCAATTTCATATAAGGGTACGTGCAGGGGCAATAATTATTGAAGATAATAAAATATTACTAACACAATATAATGACCCTGTAAGAGGGATTGTCTATGATTTACCTGCTGGTGGAACTGAACCAAATGAATCTATTATTCAAGCAGTAAAAAGAGAAGCGAAAGAAGAAGCATGTATTGATGTAGAAGTTGGTCCATTAGCATTTGTCTATGAATATACACCACATCTTAATTTTGGGAAATTTGGGGATACACACACTTTAGTGATGATGTTTGAATGTAAATTAAAAACTCACTCTATTCCAAGACTTCCAGAAAATCCAGATCCAAATCAAATAGGTGTTAAATGGCTCCCACTATCAGAGTTACAAAATGTTGAGCTTTATGCCAATATTGGTTCGTATTTACAGGATTATACTATAAATGGTAGAAACATTGACTTAATAGAGGAACATAAATTAAATCAGAAAAATAATTTTAATTGAAATGATATACCTATAATCAACAAAGAGATGTGATCGTTTGAAAATACCACACTTTTTTATTCAACTAATGAGGGATAGAGGTCAAAAAGTGTCGCTTTCATTGAAGTATTGTACTAACTAGGCAGGTTAGTTGAATAAGAAGAAATTAAAGTCTGTATATAAAGTAGAAATAAAAGGTGGATATAACAATATGAAAGTTCGGCTTACAGATTATAGTGAAGATTGGACTCGATTGTTTCAGGCAGAAGTTAATTTTCTGAAAACAATATTTGGAGACGAGATAATAAGATGTGAGCATTTTGGGAGTACGTCAGTTAAGGGAATGAAGGCAAAACCTGTAATTGACATGATGTGTATCGTGAAAAGCATAGAGAAGATTGATTTATTTAATAACCAATTAGGTTCTCTTGGGTATGATATTGCTGGGGAATGGGGTATTGAAGGTAGGAGGTTATTTAGAAAAGGCGGGGAAAACAGAACCCATCATATTCATTTTTATCAATTTGGTAATCCTGAAATTGAACGTCATATAATTTTTCGTGATTATCTGAGGTCTCATCCCGAGGAAGTAGCTAGGTACAGTCGCTTCAAAGAAGAATTGGCTCAACGTTACGAATCCACAAGTGAATATAGTCCAGCAAAAAAGAGATTCGTGAGTGAGCTGGAACAAAAAGCACTCTATTGGTTTTCGGAAAAATAGAGAACTTCAAATTCTTGTATAAAAGATACTTAAAGTAACGGATGTTTTTTTTAGTAAAAGCTATTTAGCTACCATGGAGTTTCTAGATTGCGTAGAACTTTTTCATATTTTTTCGTTACAAAAGTAAAGAGGAGGACTAAGATGGAAAAGTATTATTGAGATACCCAACTGGAATACCTCAAAAGAACTAGAGATTTATATTATAACGATGACTATTTAGAGTTTTTAGTAAGTAGAGTTTGGAAGATTACTAAACCAGTACATATTATTGATTATGGTTGTGGTTATGGGTATTTGGGACTTAAATTACTACCCCTTTTACCAAAAGGTTCTAAATATACAGGTATAGATAAAGGACAACAATTGATTGATAAGGCAAAAGAATATTTTCATAACCTGCCTTTTGAAACGGAATTTATTTTAGCAGATACAACTGAGATAGAATTAGAGAGAAAGTACGACATTGCTGTTTGTCATGCGTTTTTATTACACATGTCCCAACCAAAAAGAATGCTTCAAGCTATGGTAAATTCTATTGTAAATGGTGGGAAAATAATTTGTTTTGAACCACATTGGATTTCCGGTATGTCATCATACGAGCTTGAAGGATATAATCAATCACAGGTTGTTCCACTTGGAATTCTTCAGAGATTATTTGAAGATAGTGCAAACAAAAGTGGTGAAAATGGAAATATTGGAGTAAAAGTACCTCAATACTTATTAGAACTGGGCGTAGAAAATATTGAGTGTCGAGTCAGTGATAAGGTTAATTTCCTCCATCCTGATATGAATCAACAAGATAAACAAAAATTGTTTAATTCGCTAAAAGAAGACGGAGTAGGTGGAGAACCCGCAAGTAAAGAACAGTTTATTGAAAGTTTGTATAAACGAGGGGTCACAGTTAATGAAGCACAGGAACAATTTGTGGCTGAAATGCTCTTTTCACAAGTATTTAACATTGATTCTTCATTAATATACGCTCCCAGCATGAAAATTACTTTTGGAGAAATTAATGCGAAATAGAGGTTCTGTAGTAATCATACAAAATGATAAGGTAGGATTAATTCGTAGAATTCGAGATGGATCTGTTTATTATGTTTTTCCTGGTGGTGGAATAGAGAATGGGGAAACACCAGAAGATGCAGCAAAAAGAGAAGCATATGAAGAATTGGGAGTAGAAGTAAAGGTCAATGAGTGTATAGCAAACGTTGATTTTAAAGGAACTCAATACTTTTTCTTAACTGAAATCATTAATGGTACATTCGGAACTGGACAAGGTGAAGAATATACAGACAAAGAGAGAGATAGAGGAACTTACATGCCTATATGGGTAGATATAAAAAGATTATCATCTATTGATGTTAGACCGAAAGAAGTAGCTATAAAAGTTCAAAACTTATTCAAGTAACGAAGGCGTTAATCTAGAAAGGATTAAAGCCTTTTTTGTTGAAGTTATTATATTAACGGGGAAGTTAGTTAATATAGAAGGTATTTAAAAATTTATTCTAAAAACAGTTAATTTGCTAATGAAGGGAGATATAAAAAATGTCAGAAACAATATTACAAAATAAGACTATTAAAGAACTAGATGAAATAAAGTTAGTAGGGTTCCGAGTTTTATGTCCTGGTGATCAATATATAATCGAAATACCAAGAGCATCAATACTATTAAGTGAACGAATTAGTGAAATTAAACATTTAGTCAATCCATTAATACAATTTGGTGCATTTGTTGTAGAGAATGGTACGGATGATGAAGATGGGTATTGGGTTTGCACTGAAGTTAAAGAGTACGAAGATATTCCTTCTGGTATGGTGACTCTAACAGTTCCTCCTCAAAAATATGCTGTTTCAAGATTTAAAGGTGTTAATTATAAAATAGCAGATGCCTATAATGACTTACATTTGTGGATTGAAGATAATAAATTTAAAAGGATGAAAGATAAATGGCATTTAGAAAAATTCTATAGTTGGAAAGACCTTGAAAATGTAGAAGTAGATTTATTAGATACTGTTGAATAATAGTTGCTGTAGCTGCTAATTTTTTCTAATGATGTTTGTAAAGAATTGTCCATTATCAAAGTGATTTTGAAATAATCAGGAACGTTTTTTCACTAAAATTCAAATTAAATCAAAAGAAGGGGAAATATAATATATAACGAACTTAACCTATAATAGCAAAATTTGGAGGTAATTTATGAATCCCATATTAAATCAAGTTGGCACAATATTTATTCCGGTAAGCAATATTGAAAAAGCTCGTGACTGGTATTGTGACATATTAGGGTTACCAGCAGATGGTGAGATATTATTTGGTCATTTATATATTGTACCTATGAATGGAACTGGAATTGTACTAGATAGCAAAATTTATTCAAAGGATACTATTTTCAAAACACCACCTTTTCATTTGAATACTAACAACATAGAACAGGCATATGAGTATATGAAGAGTAGGAATGTAGAATTAACAACAGAGATTGAGCATAACCATTGGTTTAATTTCAAAGATCCTGACGGAAACCATTTAATGATATGCAAATGTTAATCTTAGTTGGTAGGAATCGTGAAGGGGAATGAAGGAGAATGGATAAAAAAACATATTTAAGTATTGAAGATATTATTTCATTACCAACATTATCAGGTACAAACATAAGTGATGATGGGAAAAACGTAGCATTTGTCAAGAAGACTGCTAACTGGCAAGACAATAAATATAGGATTCATGTATGGATATATGAAAAAGTTAAGGGACAGTGTTACCCATTAACATCGAGTGACATAGATAGTACATACCCAATATGGTCTCCAGACTCTAGAGATATCGCATACCTTAGTCCGGTTGGTGAAAGTGATAATAAGAGAAATCAAATCTTTGTTAAGTCAGTAAATGGTAATACGGGGATTCAAATGACTGATGTGAAAGAAGGGGTCAGTAAATTTAAATGGGATCCTACTGGTAAGGGTATTTTTTATGTTGCACAATCAAAAGATTCTGAGGCGTTAACGAAACGTAAGGAACTATATGGAGATTTCCATATAGTTAAGGAATACCAGAATAATAGTTTATATTACATAGAAAAAGAGATGCAAAACGATACATATGAACACAAAAATTTAGTTATATATCAACTAACGGATGGTAAGGATTTTCATATCCATGAGTTTGATATTTCAAGTGACGGGAAAAAGGTTGTATTAATGGCTTCCCCAAGTCCAAATATGGCGGATTTTATTAATGGGGATTTATACATCCTAGATATTAAATCTGGTGAGTTAAAAAAGATGGATATAGATAAGCTGTTGGGAGGGAGCGTTTGCTTTTCTCCTGACGGTAGCAAAATATGCTACTCAGCAAGCATTAATGAGAAGGATCGCTATAAAACCCATATACAAGACAGTACACTTGAGATATATGATTTAACTATTGGGAAGCTAATTCAACCTTTAACAGATTTTGATAGTACCGTTGTCCCATTACGTTGGACAGATAAAGGAATTTTAATTAGATGGCAGCATAAGACGAGTTATGTTATTGGGTTGTTATCTGAGGACGGCACTGTGGAAATTTTAAGCGAAATAGATGGCAGCTTTATTATGGACGCTTCAATAACAAGGGATGGAAATCATATAGCATATAATCTGGCTTTACCGAATGAAACCTTTGAACTCTATTTAGATAAAAGAAAAATAACCAATGAAAATAGCATTTTCAAAGGAAAGCTTAAAAGTAAAAGAGAAATAATCTCTTGGCAAAGCAGTGATGGAGTTGAAATAGAGGGGGTTTTATCAACCCCAGTAAATTTTGACACAAACAAAAAATATCCCTTATTAGTTGTAAATCATGGTGGTCCGGCTTGGGCTTCCTTTCCAATATTTTCAGACTGTTTTAATGGGAAATATCCTATTGAACAGTTTATCGAAAAAGGCTTTATAGTTTTAGAACCGAACTACAGGGGAAGTTCTGGTTATGGTAATGAATTCTTAAAAGCAAACTATAGAAAAATGGGAATTGCTAACTACGATGATGTTATATCTGGTGTGGATAAACTAATTGACAGGGGGATTGCAGATATAGATAGAGTAGGGGTTATGGGATGGAGCTACGGGGGATCTATATCAGCTTTTTGTTCTACATATAGTAGTAGATTTAATGCTATTTCAGTTGGAGGTGGAATTACTAATTGGAGTTCCCACTATGTAAATACAGATATCCCTTACTTTATTCGGATGCATTTAGGAAATGATCCATGGAATGACCCGGAGATATATTTGAAAACATCACCAATGACATATATTAAATCAGCCTGTACACCTACTTTAATCCAGCATGGTGATATGGATGCAAGAGTTCCAATAACGAATGCATATGAGCTATATCGAGGATTAACGGATTTGGAAGTTGATACAGAATTAATAGTATTTAAAGGAATGGCGTATAGTTCAGATCAGCCAGGAATTAATGTGGCTATTATGAAGCAAAATTTGATGTGGTTTTCACACTATATTCTTGGAGAAAGTATGGAAGATTTTACGGTTTTACCATTAATAGATTGATATTCTTACAGGAGAAACAGTCTTCACAAGATTTAGGTAATTAATCTAAGGAGGGTTAATGTCCTTATTGATACCCAAGAATCGGGAGTTAGATAGTTTAAGGGAGGTTTTAACCTTTTAGATTGGAATAGGGGAGTGAATTTATATGATAAATGAACCTACAGAAAAAGATATTACTGATATGGCAGAGAAGTTAGGGCTAAATAAATCTGAACCTTTAAAGACCCCTCTGTTCCAAGGTGACTTTGGTTACACAATAAATCTACCAGTTCTAATTTCAATGCTAATACTATTGTTGGCAGGAATTTTCCTGTTTATTTATTGGAAGTTAAGGAGAAGTTAATTAAAATTTTTAAGTTATTCTTAAAACTAAGTAGAGTTGAAGAAGGATTTTATAATTTTAAATCAAATTGTTTATGAAGTGTTTTTAAGGGGGAGCTTTAAATGAATATAATCATTCGTAAGATGGACTACGAAGATACAAGTCAAGTTCAAAATATAGCGAAAACAACTTGGAATGCTACTTATGAGGGAATAATTCCTCTAGAGGTACAAAATAAATTCTTAAAATCTGCTTACAATGACGAAATGATGAAACGACGCTTAGAACGTTCTATTGTGTACGTCGCGGAAGTTGAAAATAAAGTTGTCGGTTTTGCAAACTATTCCACAGTCAGGGAAGGTGGGATAGTTGAATTAGCTGCTATTTACCTTTACCCAGAATTTCAAGGTAAAGGAATAGGTACTGCTTTGTTACAACAAGCAATTGAAGAATTAGATGGTATTAAAGAAATTTATATAAATGTAGAAAAAAAGAATATGATTGGATTGACCTTTTATAAAGCTAAAGGGTTCGAAATTGTTAAAGAGTTTGATGATGAATTCGAAGGACATATTTTAAAAACAGTACGGATGGTTATGAAGATATAATTATTTAGCTAATGTAGGCGTACAGGAGTATTTTCATTAAAGGTACAATTTAAATTAGTTTAATAAGGCGAGGCACTGAATTGAAAAAAGAAAAAGTCATCCCCTTAACATACAAAGGGAATGACTTTTTTTCAATCGTTCAGTTATAGTTTTGACCAGCGTTCCTCTAACCAGTTCATAAATTGTGCACCTTTATCGCCTTCATATGCATCATAGACATCTAAACGCATACGCTTTAGCTTATCTGCAAAGTCTTCCAATGTGTGGTCGTTTGGTAAGCTCTTTTTCACACGTAAGAAAATTTTGTCTGTGCCCTTAATAATATCAAAACGTGCAGGTGATGGTTTCTCAACGTCCTCGCCAAACGCTACAAGTGCTTCGTAAGCAGCCATTTGAACTTTGTAAACAGTATCATGCTGCATACGATTTTTTAATAAATCAATAATCTTGTCTTGCTTATAAGCAGATAACGTTTCAACTGCGTCTAAACGATCACGCCAGCTAGACGTATAATTGGCCTGTTTTTTTAATGTTTCGTACTGCTCAGGTAATGCTGTTATAAATTGTTTCAAGTAATTGCACCTCTTTTTTTAACTAGAGGAAAAATGAATTCTTCTTCTGCTTTCCCTATTATACGTTTTTTAGGTTGAAAAAGCGATGAATAGCAACGAAGACTTTTTATCTATGATATCCCTCAATTAGGAATTAATTTCTGTGCCAGGCATACTCATAATCTCCTGGCTACAATTCTCCTTATGCCTAAACGCTTTCTATTAGTATGCACGATCTTCTTTAGTTTATTTATCTTCAATTAGCCCCGAATCAATAAGAAATTCCTGTGCAATCCGTTCGACCATCATTCCATCGTTGTCGACTTTTCCATTCATGATTTGCATCGTTTCTTCATCAATCTTGCCTTTAAGAAGACTTAGTACTTCTTCTAGCTCAGGATATTCATTTAGCGTTTCTTTGCGAACAAGAGGTAGTGCATGGTACGGTGGGAAATAAGATTTATCGTCCTCTAACACACGTAAATCGTATATTTGAAGCTGTCCGTCTGTTGTGTATGAGTTAATCACGTCCACTTCACCTGCGTTGATGGAGCGATACATCATTCCGTGGTCCATACCTTTAACGTCTTTAAATTGAATGTCGTACTCTTTTTGGAAGCCAGGCAATCCATCTGGTCTATCGATAAATTCAAAGACTGCTCCTAACCTGAAATCTTGGGAATATTTAGCAAAGTCACTAAACGTTACAACACCTAGTTCTTCTGCTTTCGTCTCATCTAGTGCTAGCGTGTAGGTATTGTTAAAACCAAAAGTGTTCAATGCCACAATGCCATCTTTTTCAACAAGACGTTTTGTTGCTTCTAACGTTTCTTCTGCTGTTCCTGGTTCCTCGTGGTAATAAGTAACCACTATCGTTCCTGTATAATCAGGAATCACATCGATATGTCCATTTGTCATTGCATTCCAAACAACGTTCGAACCACCAAGATTTTCTTTATAGAGTACTTCGATACCCAATTTATCTTCAATTAACTGTCCCATAATATTTGACAATATAATGCTTTCTGTATTATTTCTAGATCCGAGTCGGAGTGTATCCTTCTCGATAAAAATACATCCTGATAGCGTACTTATAATAAGAAACATAAGCATTACTAGTGAAATTTTTTTACTTACCCTCATCTTATTTTCTCAATCCTTTCGGTGTTGTCCAGCGTTCAACAGCACTAAAGAAAGTTTCGATGACAATCGCAAGAAGGGTAGCTGGAATTGCTCCGAGTAAAATTAACCCATCAATACCACGTGTAATGCCTAGGAAAATAAAGTCACCAAGTCCACCTGCTCCAATAAAGGCAGCGAGAGTAGCATTTCCTACATTAATAACAGCAGCTGTACGGATACCAGCCATTATAACTGGAATTGCAAGAGGAAGTTCCACTTTAAATAAAATTTGCATGTTCGTCATACCTAATCCTCTTGCTGCCTCAATAGTCGCCTGGTCAACATCTTTAATACCGGTATAGGTGTTTCGCATAATCGGAAGTAATGAGTAAAGAAACAATGCCGCAATAGCAGTGTATACACCAATTCCGAAAATCGGGATCATAAAACCAAGCAAAGCTAAACTTGGTATTGTCTGTAGGACACCTGTTCCGCCAAGAATAATATTCTTCAGCCAAGGTACACGTGTAGCTACAATTCCAAGTGTTACTGCTAGGATGGTAGCGATTATCATTGAGAAGAATACGAGTTGAATATGAACAAATGTAGCTTCAAGTACTTCTCCCCAGCGTAACTGTGTTTGCTCAACGAGTTGTTGCCATATATTCATATTATTCATCTTGATCTTCCTCCTCCGTTTCTATCCACTGACTAGATAGGGCGGAAAGTAAGGAGCCCCGTGTGACGAGTCCTACAAGTTTATGGTCTTTGTCAACAATCGGAATCATTCCAAAAGGAGCAACATCAATGAGAACAATAGCATCTTTCGCTGTTGCAGTATTAAGTAAATATGGCTCTGCAGGTTGCATAATTTCATCAATCGTTTTGACGGTACCCAATTTTTTGAGTAGATCGTAAGCAGATACGATACCTATCAATCTACCATCAGTGTCTTGGATAATAAGATTCGTGATTTTCCGTTGGCGAATAAGTGATATCGCCCTTTCAGGAGATTTCTGAGGAGAAGAAGTAACAATGGATTCTGCCATAATTTCGGTTACTGGCATCAGTTCAGGATTCTGGGTAATGCGGTGCTTACCAATAAAATCTTCTACGAATCCATGAGTTGGTTCATGTAGTAATTTTTCTGGAGTATCTATTTGAAGTATGTCTCCATCCTTCATAATTGCAATCCGATCACCCATCTTTAAAGCCTCATCGATGTCATGGGTTACAAATACAATTGTTTTTTTAAGTTTTTTGTGTAAAGTGATCAGTTCACCCTGAAGTTGTTCACGTGTAAGTGGATCTAGCGCACTGAATGGTTCATCCATTAAAATGATATCTGGATTTGCAGCAAGTGCTCTTGCAATTCCAACACGTTGTTGCTGTCCACCTGAAAGTTCTTTTGGATAACGTGTTGCATGAATTACTGGATCCAGTCCTACTAATTCGAGCAACTCTTTTACACGGGATTTGATGTCTTGCTTATCCCAACCTTTTAGTTGGGGAACAATTGAAATGTTTTTTTCGATTGTATAATGGGGGAAAAGGCCGATTTGCTGAATAACATAACCGATATTGCGTCTGAGTTCAGCAACATTATAAGAGGTGATATCTTTGCCGTTTATTGTAATACGCCCACTTGAATGAGGGTTAATTCGGTTAATCATTTTCATTGTTGTTGATTTCCCCGAACCACTCGGCCCAATCAGTACTAGCAATTCTCCTTCCTGGATTTCAAAACTAAGAGATTTCACAGCTTGAAACCCACTGTCGTACACTTTTGATACACTTTCAAATTTAATCATAAGAACCTCCAATTCTTTTTAAACTGCATTCAGATTTTTGAAAATTCAGACATCATGTTCCAGACTTTTTCTCTTTTAAATAGTGTCTAAACTTTTAAAAAATTGATCACTCTTAGTAGAGTAATATGTTAATACTGTAACATTAAATTTTTGTAAGGTTCAAATTAGGTATTTAGACATAGTCAGTTTTTTGTTTGTATATTTGTGCTATATAAAACTTTGAAAAGTGAAAATGGTATCGTGTTTGAAAATAATCTCCCATAACTAGATACATATATGTTAACGGCTGTAAATAAATTGGCAAAAGCGCAGGGAATAAAATTATTCCGAATATCAAAATTTTATAAAAAATATATCATCTAACAGTACTAAATAATCCCTAATCGAGTAAGTAAAATGATTCTTTTTACACAAGAGAGAGGGAAGCTGATATGTTAATAACAATTTCCCCTAATCGTGAACTAATTAAACGATATTTCATTTTCACGTAGGAAGATGAAGTTGTAAAATGCCAAATTTATCTGGAGTTTGATTAGAAATTATCATGAAAAGTAAGTAGTGAGGTTTTATAAACTTTTAAGAAGAAGTACGTACTAAATAAGACCTTTAACGCCAGGAATTCCACTAGAAAAAGGTCTTCATAAGGGGGATGAAGACCTTTTGTGCCAGGAAATCCACTAGAGAAGGTCTTCATAAGGGGGATGAAGACCTTTTGCGCCAGGAAATCCACTAGAAAAGGTCTTCATAAGGGGAATGAAGACCTTTTGCGCCAGGAATTTCACTAGAAAAGGTCTTCATAAGGGGGATGAAGACCTTTTGCGTCAGGAATTCCACTAGAAAAGGTCTTCATAAGGGGGATGAAGACCTTTTGCGCCAGG
>NZ_JPVN01000018.1 GCF_000772945.1 Ureibacillus manganicus DSM 26584 | reverse complement strand
ACGGTTTGATGAGGGGGTGGCCATGAAAATGGTCACCCTACTCTATTATCCCAAATAGCTATGAAATTGTTGAAAATTTTAACATTATTGATATAAAAAATTAAATTGAAATATGTTAGAATGGATACCATATAATTACAGGTTATTCACTAATGTTTGAAATGGAAAACATTTATATCGTATGATAATACAAATAATATAAATAAAAGGAGGCGGATCCTTTGACTGTAACAATTTATGATGTAGCACGTGAGGCAAATGTTTCAATGGCAACCGTATCACGTGTAGTAAATGGAAATCAAAATGTAAAACCTTCAACGAGAAAAAAAGTACTAGAAGTTATTGAGCGATTGGAATATAGACCAAATGCAGTTGCGCGAGGGTTAGCAAGTAAAAAAACTACGACTGTAGGTGTTATAATTCCTGACATATCTAATAGCATTTATTCTGAAGCAGCCCGTGGAATCGAAGATATTGCAACGATGTATAATTATAACATCATTTTAGCCAACTCAGACCAAAACGAAGAAAAAGAAATAACATTACTTGATACGATGTTAGGAAAACAAGTAGATGGAATTGTTATGATGAGTGATTCCGTAACAGATAAATTACATCATATAATGAAGCACGCTCCAGTTCCAATTGTATTAGCCGGTTCAGTTGACGAATCTAATGATTTACCTTCTGTAAATATCGATTACTTCCAAGCATCTTATGAAGCAATACAATTATTAATTAATAACGGTCATAAGAGAATCGCCTTTTTATCTGGACCGCTTGCATATACGATCAACTCAAAATATAAATTAGAAGCATATAAAAAGGCGTTACAAGATGCAAACATAGAAATAGATGAGCAATTAATTATTTCGGAAGAAAGCTCTTACGATAGTGGAATTGAGGCATGGGAGACACTAAGTGCCATAGAGAACCCACCAACTGCATTTTTTGCAGGGAGTGACGAATTAGCTATCGGTATTATTCATGGGGCACAGGATGATGGAAAAAATGTTCCTGAAGATATTGAAGTCATTAGTTTTGAAAACTCTAAACTAGCAAGAATGGTACGACCACGCTTAACAAGTGTCGCATTCCCTCTATATGATATTGGAGCGGTGGCAATGCGATTGCTAACAAAAATTATGAGTAAAGAAAAAGTAGAAGATAAAGTAGTCATTTTGCCGCATCGTATCGAATCACGCCAATCTATTAAGCTGTAGAAGATGCTGTTTATGAACTAATTATGATAACTTAAAAGGATGCCCATAGTAGGAAAAAATCATTCCAATCTATGGACATCCTTTTTACTTTCCTGCAAGTCCAATACATCTTTAATCATATAAATGTAAATTTCTGTTATAATATATGTCTGGAATATAAATGAAATGAGGTGGAAAGATGAGAATTGTTATAGCAGGTGGAACAGGGTTTATAGGCAAAACTTTGACTGATTTACTAATTAGCGAAGGTCATGAGGTCATAATCTTAACTAGAAAAAACGAGACTAAAATTAAAGGTGTTACATATGTGCCGTGGCTAAAAGAAGGTACTGTTCCAGAAAAAAAATTAGAAAATATTGATGCGTTCATTAACCTAGCGGGTGTTTCCATTAACAATGGAAGATGGAGCAAAGAGCATCAAGAACAAATTTATAATAGTCGTATGGAAGCAACCGATGAATTATTAAGAATTATATCTGTACTTCCTCAGAAACCATCAACATTTATTAACGCGAGTGCAATTGGAATTTACCCTGTATCTTTAGATGCGGAATACACCGAGAAAACAAAAGTTACACCTAATGATTTTCTTGGGAGAACTGTTTATGACTGGGAGAATAGGGCAAAACAAGTAGAGAAGTATGGAGTACGTTGTGTTTTCATGAGATTTGGAGTAGTACTTGGTAGCGAAGGTGCACTCTCATTAATGGCTTTGCCTTATAGAATGTTTGCAGGGGGAACTGTAGGAACAGGGAAACAGTGGGTATCATGGGTCCATGTATTAGATGTTGCTCGGGCTATTGCATTCTCTCTTAGGAGGGGTAAGTTGTCTGGTCCTGTTAATGTGACTGCCCCGACACCTCTTAGAATGAAGGATTTCGGTAACACAATTGCAACTATATTAAAACGTCCACATTGGTTGCCTGTACCTGCAATAGCATTAAAATTGGTACTTGGACAAAAAAGTAAACTTGTATTAGAAGGGCAAAAAGTATTACCTAAAGTACTTATCGAAGAAGGATTTGAATTTACTTACCCATCACTTGATTTAGCTTTAAAGGACTTATTTAGGAAATCTTAAAAGAGATAGACAACATTAAAAAATTCCAACGCTCAGATTATTCTGAGCGTTGCTACTTTTAGCAGTATTTTTTATAACTCACTTTTTATTCTTCCCAATTTCACCATGTAAAATAATTAACGCCTTTTGAAGCATTTGCGCATTTTTTTCTTCAATTTCTAATTTCCTTGGTATAGGTTCATACAATGGAATTGGATCTTCCCAATTTTGGAATAGAGAGACCGGTGATTCGGTTTGCCATTGTTCCAGCCAATCTTTTGGTAATGGTCCTGTTGGGGCAGGGAGGTCATTCATCTCAGTCCAAATATAGGACCAAGCTCTTGGTACAACACGCCAAATATCATAACCACCACCACCAACTGCAATCCATCTCCCATCGCAATATTCGTGGGCTAATTTGTGAGCGAGTTTTGGAATTTCTCGATAAATCCTCATCGTTCCATATAAATGGGTTAGTGGGTCAAGGTAATGTGCATCTGCTCCGTTTTGAGTAAATACGACATCTGGTTTAAAGTATTCAAAGATTTCTCTCATTGCTTTTTCATAGATCATTAGGAAACTTTCATCTTCTGTAAATGCATCAATTGGAAAATTGAATGATGTTCCATAACCTTCTCCGCTTCCACGTTCAGTCACATTTCCAGTTCCAGGGAACAAATATCTACCAGTCTCGTGAATGGACAATGTGCACACATTTGGGTCATCATAAAACGCCCATTGAACTCCATCACCATGGTGGGCATCAGTATCTACATATAAAACTCGAACATCATATTTCTTCCGTAAATAATGGATTGCGACACTACTATCATTATAAATACAAAAACCCGAAGCTCGACCATAGAATCCATGATGTAAACCACCACCTAAATTTAAGGCATGTCTACTTTTTCCTTGCATTACAGCATCAACAGCTTGTAATGTTCCGCCAACTAGCAAGCTGCTTGCTTCATGCATATTTGTAAATATTGGAGTGTCCTCTGTTCCAATCCCGTAGCTGACTGTCTGTTGGGGGGTTAAAAGACCCTTACCTGCTTGTTTGACAATCTCGATATACTTTCTATCGTGTGCTAATGCAATTTCTTCATCAGTAGCCATACGAGCAGGGATGATATGGTCATCCTGTAAAGCATGGATTTTCTTTAGAAGGTCCATAGTTAGTATCAAACGTTTATGATTAAATGGATGTGATTCTGAAAATTTATATCCGAGTTGTTCCGGTGAATAGACAAATAATGCATCTTTCATTTTGTTATACCAGGGAGATTTGGCCAAAGAACATTAAACTTGGCTTTTTTCAATTCTTCTATAATTGATAATGGATTTAAAATTTGAACTCGGATAGTTACAATTTTATAGTTTTCCTCCTTTGAATCTGGAAATAATAAAACGCTTAATACATTGGCGTGATGATTTTTAAAAATTACTAATATATCAGAAAGAATACCAGGTTTGTCTTCTATTCGAATATCAATTTTTGAGGATGGTTTGTTTGCCCCTGTTAATTCAATATATGTATAAAGAAGATCAGATGCTGTAACTAATCCAACTAACTGACCTCCTGATACTATTGGTAAACAGCTAATCTTCATTTCATAGAATGTGATTGCGATTTCTTCAACAAAGTCTAATGGGTGAGCTGTAATTAAGTCTTTTATCATAACATCTTCAATGATTTTCTCAGATTCAGATGAACTCGTATTAGAAAAAGCATTCCATTTGTTCTTTAACGTACTCGAAGTTACGAGTCCAACTAATTTTCTATTTTCATCAATAATAGGGATATGTCTTATATGTTTTTCTTTCATAAGTTCTAATGCTTCTTTTACGGTATCCCTTGGTGAAAGTGTTTTTAGGTTAGTTTTCATTATTTCTTCTACAATCATCTAGCATCCCCCTTAATACATATAGCGATTCTTAAAACGCAATTGGTTAAAACGTTCGATTGTATCTTCATTTACTCGTTTCCCAATCCGTGCCATTAAACAATTTGCAGGATGGCAAGTTATTTCAGGATCATCTGTTGTAAATGGGACAAAACCGACAGTACTCATTAACTTTTCCATCATTTTTCGATACTCCCAAACATTTAAACCAGTCCCTTTTAAGTCCCAATGCCAATAATATTCTGTAGTGATTACTAAATAGTCTTCCATTTCGTCTCCAATAAATGACACCTCAAGTAGCTTCTTACCTACACCGCATCCACGGTAGGGAGGTGTTACTTCTATCCCGCCCAATACAATCATGTTGTCAATTTTATCTTCAGACCATCTTTCAAATGGGTCAGGATATAGGTAGGAAACATAGCCTACTATTAAATCTTCGTTCCTAATAATGACAATACGTCCTTCTTCGAATCCAGCAATCTCTACTAAGGCTAGTTTTTGTTGTACTGGTGGTCTAAAGGATGTCAAATTTTCGTGAAGTGTATATTGTTCTAGTCGCTCTGGGGGAAGCGGGCCTTCGATGATTACTTTCCCATGCTTTGTTTCCATTTCCACGCAATAATAATTCTTTATATGATTCAAAACACTGAACACCACCTGAGCATGATACTTCCATTATATTATAAAAAATGTATAAAAAAGCTCAGAAAATACGAAGCTGAAAAACATTTTTTGAATATTTAAAATAAAATATTGTAACTTTTTCTTATAATATTCCTTATCGAGATAATTCTGTAACTAACTATAATAAGTTTTATAATTATACAGTGTTGTATAAAAGACGCCCTGACTAAAAGTTTTAAATAAACTTCATAAGGGAGTCTTTTTTTATTTATCATAGCATGTTTAACTTCGTACTCTTTACACCTAGTATATTTACCTATGTTTCTAGATCTAAGAATAAAATGGAAAAATATAATTATATAAAAATACAGTTGACTTAATAAATATACAGCCCTATACTTACATTAACTTATTAAAGGAGTGAACGAAATGAAGGTTGGAATTATAGGTGCGACTGGATATGGTGGTTTAGAATTAATTCGTTTATTACATAATCATCCTGAAGTAGAGAAAATGGAATTATTTACATCATCAGATGAGGGGACGATTTTTTCATCACGGTTCGGCCATCTTTTCACCATTCATGATGATTCACTGAAAAAAATTGATAAAGATACTTTAGCTTCTTTTGATGTTGTTTTCACAAGTACTCCTTCAGGGGTAACTGGCAAATTATTACCAACATTAGTCGGAACAGGTCCTAAACTAATCGATTTGTCCGGGGACTATCGCTTAAAACAACCTGATTTATATAAAGAGTGGTACAAAAAAGAACCTGCACCATTTGAATTATTACAGGAAAGTGTATATGGACTTACAGAGTGGAATGAAGGTCAAATTAAAGAGGCAAATATTATTGCAAATCCAGGTTGCTATCCAACAGCGGTATTGTTATCTATTCTTCCATTAATAAAAGAAAGTTTAATAGATGCAAACAATCTAATTATTGATGCCAAAAGCGGTATATCAGGTGCCGGCAACAAACCATCGCAAGCAACACATTTCAGTGAAACAAACGAGAATTTTTCAATTTACAAAATCAACGAACATCAACATATACCAGAAATCGAGCAAGCGATTAATCTTTTTACAGGTGTTAGTACTACAGTTACTTTTAATACTCACCTTGTTCCAATGAATAGAGGGATCTTATCTACTACATATTCACCAACAACTTCAGGTGTAACAGAAGAACAATTATTTGAATGTTTAGTAGAAACATATAAAAATAACCCTTTTGTAAGAATTATAAAAGGGGCATCATCCTTTGGAACTAATCGAGTGAAGGGCTCCAATTACTGTGATATTTCAGTAAAACTTGACGAAAGAACAAATCGAGTAACGATTGTTAGTGTAATCGACAATTTAGTTAAAGGGGCTGCTGGTCAGGCAATCCAAAATATGAATGTACAATTCGGTTTATCTCAAAAGACTGGTTTAGATATAGTGCCACTATTCATTTAAGGAGGAAAAACATGTCAACTGTAAGTTATGAATTAAAGAAGCTGTCAAGCAAAAATATCGTCTCTCCAAAAGGTTTTAAAGCTGCAGGAATTCACTGTGGTATTAAACATAAAAAGAAAGATTTAGCAATACTTGTTAGTGAAGTACCTGCGAGCGTAGCAGGCGTGTTTACAACAAATGCAGTTCAAGCTGCACCATTAAAAGTTACAAAGGAAACCGTTTATAACAGTAAAAAAATGCAAGCAATCTTCGTTAACTCAGGAAATGCAAATGCTTGTACGGGTAAACAAGGAATTGCTGATGCTTATGAAATGCAAAAATTAGCAGCAAATAAGTTGGGAATTGAACCTAATCTTGTAGGCGTTGCTTCAACAGGTGTAATTGGTGAATTAATGAAGATGGAACCAGTTCGTAGTGGAGTTAAGAATCTTGAGATCAACGGTTCATTAGAAAACGCAATTGATTTTTCTCAAGCTATTATGACAACTGATACAGTGATGAAAAATACAGCATATAGCACGATTATTGATGGAATAGAAGTACTTATAGCGGGTACAGCAAAAGGGTCAGGAATGATTGAGCCAAACATGGCAACGATGTTAGGGTTTATCACAACTGATGCCAATATTGAATCGGATGAATTGCAAAAAGCATTATCTGAAATTACTGATTTAACTTTTAATTCAATTACAGTTGATGGGGATACATCAACAAATGATACAGTGCTCGTTTTAGCTAATGGTTTAGCTGGTAATCAACCATTAACACCAACTCACCCTGACTGGTCAAACTTTTATAACGCCATGAAAACTGTTTGCGAAGATTTAGCAAAATCAATCGCAAGAGATGGTGAAGGTGCTACGAAATTAATTGAAGTTGAAGTAGATGGTGCAATTTCAGATGAGGAAGCTCGTAAAATTGCCAAAACGGTTGTTGGATCTCCATTAGTAAAAACTGCAGTTTTTGGCTGTGATGCTAACTGGGGACGTATTATTGCAGCTGTAGGATATAGTGGGGCAACTGTTGACCCTGATAAAATCACTATAAAAATTGGTAATGCCTTAATGGTAGAGCACGGTGAACCAGTTCCTTTTTCCGAAGATGAACTAATTCAAATCTTAAAGGCAAATGAAGTAAAAATCTATGTATCCTTAGAACAAGGAACAGGTCATGGATTAGCTTGGGGGTGTGATTTAACTTATGACTACGTACAAATCAACGCATCCTACCGCTCGTAAAATTATTGTCATTAAACTTGGTGGAAGCACATTAGAAGGCTTAAATGAGGCCTTCTTTTCAAATTTTAAAAAGATGCAAGAACAAGGATACGATATCATTATTACTCATGGCGGTGGCCCGGCTATTAATAATGAATTAGCAAAACAACAAGTAGAGTCCCATACGCTAAATGGAATTCGTGTAACTAATGAAAGTGCAATTGGGATTGTAGCATCTACACTAATTGCAAAAGTAAATCCGAAGCTTGTCTATGAACTAAACAAAGCAGGTATTTCAGCCATTGGTTTAAGTGGGTTTGATCAACTATTACTACATGCAAATTATTTAGATAAAGAAACATTCGGTTATGTTGGAGAAGTGGTTGAGGTTAATACGCAACTTCTTAAAACATTACTTTCACAAGGAATCATACCTGTTATTGCTTGTATTGGTGTTACCATGGATGGTCAAGCACTGAATATTAATGGAGATACAGTTGCAAGCGCGGTGGCACTAGCGGTAGAAGCTGAAAGTCTACTCTTAGTAACAGATGTTGCTGGAATACGAATTAATGATAAATTCCAAACACATGCAACACCATCTGCAATTGAAAAGTGGATTGACGAAGGACACATCTTTGGGGGAATGATTCCGAAAGTACAAGGGGCCATTCAAGTATTAGAAGCAGGGGTTCCATCAGTACAAATTGTAAATGATAGTTTAATCGGAACTAACATCTTAAGTCAGGAGCTGAGTAAAGTAGAATGAGTGCATTATTTAACAACTATTCTAGAAGACCTATTAGTTTAATAGAAGGTAAAGGGACCATTGTAAAAGATAGTAACGGCAAAAAATATTTAGATTTTACTAGTGGCATTGCTGTTTTATGTTTAGGGCACGCACATCCGGCATTAGTGAAAGCTTTGCAAGAACAGAGTGAAAAGATATGGCATACGAGTAATTTATATGAAATTCCTACCCAAGTTAAACTTGCTGAAAGCTTAGTAAAGGATAACCATTTGTCCCATGCTTTTTTCTGTAATAGCGGTGCAGAAGCAAACGAAGCAGCTATTAAAATGGCAAGAAAACATACTGGTAAAAATAATATTATAACATTTGAAAATTCCTTTCATGGACGTACTTTTGGAGCGATGTCTGCAACTGCTCAAGAGAAGATTCATAGTGGCTTCGGCCCTTTAGTAGATAAATTTACTTACTTACCGTTTAATGACGTAGAGCAATTGAAAAATTCAATTGATGATTCTGTAGCTGCAATTATGCTAGAAGTAGTTCAAGGTGAAGGTGGAGTAAATTCTGTTTCTGAAGAATTTGCAAGTGCAATCCACGAAATTTGTTCAAATAGTGATATTTTATTAATCATTGATGAAGTGCAAACTGGAATTGGACGTACAGGCACCCGTTTTGCATTTGAGCAAACAGTACTGAAGCCAGACCTAGTGACAATGGCAAAAGGTTTAGGTGGCGGGTTCCCAATTGCAGGGGTTCTAGGTACATCTGAAATATACGAAACTTTTAGTCCTGGTTCTCACGGTACAACTTATGGTGGGAATCCTCTAGGCGTCGCAGTATCACAAACTGTGATAGATATTGTATTCCAAGATTCGTTTCTAGACGAAGTAAATGAAAAGAGTATGTATCTAGTAAATAATCTAAAAGAAAGCTTTCCTCAAGATCAATTTACAATCCGTGGGAAAGGATTGTTAATCGGTATAGATTTCGGAAACGAGTTAGTGGCACCATATATTTCGATTTTAGAAGATAAAGGATTACTTGTGTGCGGTGCAGGTGCTAACGTATTACGATTATTGCCACCTTTGAATGTAGGTTACGATGAATTAGATGAAGCGGTTCGCATATTAGTAGAAGCAATCGTTAAATAATAAAATGTTTCATAAACAAAAATGCTCTCCTTTATAAAGCGTAAATTCGCTTTATGAAGGAGAGCTTTGTTACTTTTAGTAAAGATTAATCTTTGTGCTATTCGTTCCCTGGGTTGATAATGTCATCGATAATATCAATGTCATCTCCGGAGTCATTGTTTTCTCCATTATCATCCCCGTTACCATTTTCAGGATCATCAGGTTCAGTTTCACCTGGTTCGGTAGGATCAATAGGTATAGGATCTGTTACTTCTGTTGTAATGTTGTTTGAATGTGCTGATTCTAAACCAGTAATATCGACCGCAACTACTACATACGAACTGTTAGTTGAAACGGGATATTGTAGTTCCTGACCATCTACGATTGTACCAACTAGATTCCGTTCACCTAATGTTACATCATAGATACGATAACCAATAACATCATTTGCTTGAGATTTAGTCCATGAAATGACATTCCCATTTAATGTTACATTAACTGCAGGCGGGTTCCCACTATCAGGTTCTAAACTTCCGGTAGAAACAACATTATCACTTTGAGCAGAACCATTTGGTACTAGTTTTGAAGGATCTCCACCCAATCTACCTAACATACGTTTTATAAAATCAGGGTTTAATCCAATTCCGTTTTCTATAACAAATTCTGAAGGTGTTGAATCTAACGCTGCATAAGCTTTTCCGTCAATCATAACTGATTTTGATTGTGTAAAACTATCATCTGGTTCTGTTGGTAAGAAGTTTCGGTTAAATAGATCCGATTTTACAAGCCCTGCTTGAGTACAAACATCAGAAGGTGCCAGTCCAGATATACCACAGAATGAAGCATTAACCACTCCAGGTGGTGGTGTAAACTGTTCAGATGTACCAATTAGTTCTGGATTTGCATCATACACAGCATTCATTAAATTTGCCCAAAGCATATTTACTCGTGTACTTGGTTGATAGTACGTATTGTTAAATTGATATAATGAACGTGCTTCTTTTTTGTCATCGTAGCCCATCCATAAACCTAAAGATATATTCGGATTATATCCAACAAACCAAACATCTCGATAATTTTGAGATGTTCCAGTTTTAGCAGCAAAGTCCGAAGAAAACTTCAACATACTGTTTGCTCTAGCACCAGTACCATAATCTAACACATCACGTAACATATCAGTAATCATGTATGCAGTTTCAGGTGAGTAAACATCTACCGCTTCAGATTCATGTTCGTATATTACATTGCCATCTAAATCAACAATCTTTTCAATCATATATGCATCTACGAACTGTCCGTTGTTTGCAAAGGCTGCAAATGCATTTGTATTTTCCTCAACAGTTGTACCAACTGTCATAGCGCCTATTGAAATAGCTAAGGTTTCATAATCACTAGGTACTAATTTTGAAAACCCTAGTTTGTCTAAATAAGTTACAGGTCGTCTGTCTCGAATGGAATCATACAATCTTAGTGCAGTTAAGTTTTGGGAATGCGCTAAAGCTTCCCTTGCTGTCATGATTCCTCTTTCTTCATTTACTAAATAGTTTGATGGTTTATAATCACCTATCTCAAACTTTACATCCACTACAGGACTACCAGCACCAATTACTCCATAGTCCAATGCTGGACCGTATGCAAGTAGTGGTTTCATTGTTGAACCATTAGAACGATACGCTTGTGTTGAGTAATTTAATTCACTAATGCTAAAATCACGGCCACCAACAAAGCTAAGTATCTTTCCAGTTTGATTTTCGACTAACATTCCACCAACTTGAACTGGAATTTGGACTTCATATTCTTCACCAGATTCTGGATCAACCTCTGTTCTAGTAAAAGTATGACCGTAGTAGTTAAAATTCTCTGCAGCTTCCTGCATTGCATCGTACAAATCCTTATCAATAGTTGAATAGATTCGATAACCACTTGAACGAATGTCACGATCAGCAAGAATTTCATATTTTTCAAGTAAGTTTTCTTCTTCATCTAAGCGGTTTGGATCGATACCATCTCTTTCAGCTAGTATTCCAGCAATTATTCGTTTTGCTCGACCTTCTAGCTCGTATGTTAACCATGGGTAGCTATCTTTTGCCAATTTTTCAGGCTCTCTGAAATCCTTAGTAATATCATAGGAAATTGCTTGATTATATTCTGATTCTGAGATATAACCAACTTCTAACATTCGAGATAATACAACTTTCATACGATCGATTCCTGGTTGCAATCCTTTGGCATCTTTTAGCTGACCAAATTGTGTGAAAGGTGTATATGCAAATGGTGCTTGTGGAATACCTGCAATGTATGCTGCTTGTGGTAAGTTAAGTTCGGATGCATTAACACCAAAAATACCTCTTGCAGCTGTTTCTACACCGGCAATATTGCGCCCTGATGAGCTACGACCATATGGAATAATATTTAAATAAGCCTCTAATATATCATCCTTCGTCATAAACTTCTCAAGTCTTAAAGCAAGTAATATCTCACGGGCTTTACGCTCGTAAGAAACTTCATTCGTTAAAATCTGGTTTTTAATAAGCTGTTGCGTTAAGGTTGAACCACCTGTTTGAGTACTCGTATTTAAAAAATCTTGCAATAATCCACGAAGAACTGCTTTTGGAACAATTCCGTTATGTTCACGGAAGTATTCATCTTCTGTCGCGAGTACAGCATTTACTACAAGTGGTGAAACGTTTTCCAGTGTAGTTTCACGACGTTCTAAATCAGTGCGAAGTTTACCTATGTAAATATTATTCGCAAAATAGATTTCACTTGTTTCCTCATAGTTGTAAACTTCTGAAAGCATGTCCTCTTTTGCTTGTAGTTGCTCGTCTTTGACTAGTGAAGCAAAATAGCCTGCACCAACAGCTGAAACAAAAACAAAACCTGTAATAATAATAAATAGGAATAATAACGACAAATTCCATACAACTCTTATACCAATTCGAAGTGGGCGTGTACGCTCTGAAGTAGACAGTAGTTCGATTTTTTCATTGAGTTGTTCGATACGCTTTTTTATTTCATCCACTTTATCGACCCCCTAAAATCTTGTCTATTATAGCATAATTCTAATATTCAGTAATCAATTAATTGACATTGTCAAAAAAACAAGTAAAATAACAATAATCATATCGTTTTTTTCAAGCAGTGAAAAGTTTGAAGTAGTGTTATCACTCCCTGTAAAGAGAGCTAGCGGTTAGTGTAAGTTAGTCATAGTGAGAGCATGAATTACGTTCTTGGAGCTTGAACGTGTAAGTCGCGATAAGACTTTTAGAGTGGAAGAATTTTTTATTATTCTTCAAGCTGGGTGGTACCGCGTTCAATTTATCGAGACGTCCCTGCATGCAAATTGTTCATTTGTATGTAGGGGCTTTTTTTATTTATCCCGGTAAACAAGACAGAATAAAAATACAACTCTTACTAACTGGTTGTAAAAAACGCAAAATTATTAAGATTTATTACTAAAGGAGGAAACTCAAATGACAAATACATTAATTGAAGACTTACAATGGCGAGGTTTGTTATATCAACAAACAGATGCTGAGGGAATGGAAAAATTATTAAATGAGGAAAAAGTATCTTTATATGTTGGTGTTGATCCAACAGCTGACTCAATGCACATAGGACATATCGTTCCACTTTTAACATTACGCCGATTCCAACAAGCAGGACACCGCCCAATTTTACTAGTTGGTGGTGCAACAGGAATGATTGGGGATCCATCTGGTCGCTCTGAAGAACGTAACTTGCTTACTGAGGAACAAATTGCTCTTAACGTAGCGGGTTTAAAAGCTCAAATGGAGCGCATTTTTGAGTTTGGTGAAGATGGCAATGGTGCTCAATTAGTAAATAACTACGACTGGGTAGGGAAGATGAGCGTCATCGACTTCTTACGTGATTATGGAAAACTAATTAATGTGAATTATATGTTAGCAAAAGATACTATTGCTTCTCGCCTTGATACAGGTATTTCCTTTACAGAATTTTCCTATACATTAATCCAAGGATTAGATTTCAATCATTTATACAATCACTACGATGTACGAATTCAAGTGGGTGGATCCGACCAATGGGGTAACATTACAACAGGTCTTGAAGTAATCCGAAAAACACATGATGAGGAAGCTAAAGCTTTTGGAATAACAATTCCACTTGTAACAAAAGCTGATGGAACAAAATTTGGTAAAACAGCAGGCGGTGCAGTCTGGTTAGATGCTGAGAAAACGACTCCATATGAGTTCTACCAATTCTGGTTTAATTCTGCAGATGCTGATGTCATTAAGTACTTAAAAATCTTTACATTCTTAAGCCGTGAAGAAATTGAAGCACTAGAAGTATCAGTACAAGAAGAACCTCATTTACGTAAGGCACAAAAAACATTAGCAGAAGAAATGACTCGTTTAATTCACGGTGAAGAAGCACTTGAAACTGCAATCAGAATTACTAATGCATTGTTCTCAGGAGATTTAAAAGCCTTATCAGCTAAAGAAATGAAAAATGCTTTTAAAGATGTACCTTCAACAGAGCTTCCAAAAGAAGATAAAAATATTGTAGATGTCTTAGTCGAAGCAAATATTTCATCTTCTAAACGTCAAGCACGTGAGGATGTTACTAATGGTGCCATTTCTATTAATGGTGAAAAAATCACTGATTTAGATTATGTGGTAGATGTAAAAGATCGACTGGAAGATGAATTTGCAATTATCCGTCGTGGGAAGAAGAAATATCATATGGTGAAATTTAACTAAAAAGAAAAAGACGGCTCTATCACTGAGTCGTCTTTTCTCTTTAGTTATTAATTCTACTCAGACTAAATTCTAAATCTTTTTCTAGGTGTTCAACCATTAATTGTTGTGCTAATTGATCATCATGATTTTCAATTGCTTTGTAAATATTAGCATGTTCATCTATTAAATGAGGTCTCTTTTGACCAACAACTGTTTTTCTAAATAAATATATAATTGATTGCATTTTATCTATTATTGAAATCATTAAAGGGTTTCTAGTTTCCTGAATAATAATTTGGTGAAATTCATGGTTAGCTTCCATAACTTCTTCTAAAGTCCCATCGAACCCAACTTCAACACATTTTTTTAAACGATTTAATGCATCTTCAGATATGAATTTCGAGCAATAATTAGCAGCATACCCTTCAATAAGTATACGCACTTGGAAAATATGGCGTATATCATTTGCAGTTGGAATAAAAATTCGCTTGTTTCGAATCATGCCTTCTTGTTCGAGTTTTGCAATGGCAGATCGAATAGGTGTACGACTTATTCCAAATTTCTCAGCAAGCATTTCTTCAGTCAACTTAATATGTGGTTCAATCTCTCCACTTAATATTTGATCCCTTATCTTTTCATAAGCGTATGTATAAGCATGCATGTCTTTTTTCTTCAACTTAATCGACTCCTATATAGTAAAAACTCCCCATTACTTAGTAGTATAAGTTTCAAACCTTGAAATGAAAAGGGTTTTTAATAATTACTACCATTCAGTGTGCACATTTAAAAAATATTGTGTACAATATTTTTTAAATGTGCACAATTTTAAAGGAAGTATGAAAGCGCTTTTTTAAAAGACAATAAATTGTTAAGAAACAATTAAATACAAAGTTCGATGAGTATTACTAAAAAGGAGTAATTGGAAATGGCGAAAAAAGTAGGTTTTGTTGGTTTAGGAATTATGGGGAAACCAATGTCTAGAAATTTATTAAAAGCTGGATTTGAAGTATTAGTATTTGATATCAACAAAGATGCAGTACAATCTCTTGTTGAAGAAGGTGCTAAAGCAAGTAATGTACTAGAAATGGGAGAGATCTGTGATTGTGTTATCACTATGCTCCCAGCTGCACCACATGTAAAGTCAACGGTTCTTGGAGAAAATGGATTACTAACATCAGCAAAAGAAGGATTAGTAATAATAGATATGAGTTCAATTTCTCCAGTAGACTCAATTGCACTGGCAGAAGAAGCTGCTAAATTTGGCGTTCATTTTATAGATGCACCAGTAAGTGGTGGAGAACCTAAAGCCATTGACGGAACTTTATCGATAATGGCAGGTGGAAAAGAGGAAGTGTTTAATTCAGTAAAAGATGTACTTCTTGGTGTTGGGAAAGATATCGTGTTAGTCGGGGATCACGGTAGTGGTGTTACAGCTAAACTTGCCAATCAAATTATCGTTAACTTAAACATTGCAGCCATGTCAGAAGCGTTAGTATTAGCTGCAAAGGCTGGAATCGATATCGAAAAAATGTATCAAGCCATCCGCGGAGGATTAGCTGGAAGCGCGGTTTTAGATGCGAAAGTCCCTTTAATATTAGATAGAAACTTTAAACCTGGCGGTGCAATGTCAATCAATATGAAAGACATTACAAATGTTATGGACACTGCGCATCAATTGGATGTGCCTTTACCATTATCAAGCCAACTTCTAGAAATTTTCCATGCCTTAAAAGCAGATGGGAAAATTATGGATGACCATGGTGGGATTGTCCAATATTATGAGAAATTAGCAAACGTAGAAGTAAAGAGAGTGTAGGAGCATGACAAATTTAAATGTAAAAGAATCATTTTCAAAATTACTACCCCTGCCACAAGAAGACATAGTAAATGATTTGTTAGCAAATGAGCTAGCATTACTGAACAAAAAAATTGTTGTTTTAGACGATGATCCAACAGGTGTGCAGACAGTTCATAATGTATCTGTTTATACTGATTGGACAGAGGAAAGTGTGGAAGCTGGGTTTAATGAAGCGAATTCTATATTCTTTCTATTGACGAATTCACGCGGCTTTACATCTGAAGAAACTGAGAAAGTTCACAGTGAAATAGCGACCGTTGTATCAAACGTTGCAAAAAAGGCCGGAAAAGATTTCATCATTATTAGTCGTGGAGATTCTACTTTGCGCGGCCATTATCCATTGGAAACAGAAGTATTGAAGGATACTATTGAAAAGTTAACTGAAAAGTATTTTGATGGGGAAATAATTATCCCGTTTTTCCAAGAGGGTGGACGTTACACAATCAATAATACTCATTATGTACAATACGATGAAGAATTAGTACCTGCGGGTGAAACGGAATTTGCAAAAGACCGCACATTTGGATATAAATCTTCCAACATTGGTGACTGGGCAGAAGAAAAATCAAATGGAAAATATAAAGCAAAAGATGCAACTTATTTATCTCTTGCTGATATTCGAACTTTAAACATCGATGGTTTAGTTGAGCAATTAATGTCAGTTAAAGACTTTAACAAAGTGATTGTCAATGCAGTGGATTATTTAGATGTAAAAGTATTTGTAATCGCCTTAGTTCGCGCGATGCGAAATGGGAAAATGTTCATGTTCCGTTCAGCAGCCGCATTCACAAAGGTAATAGGTGGGGTAGAAAATCGTCCGTTATTAACTCGTGCGGAATTAGTGAAAGAAGCTACCAATAATGGTGGACTCATTATGATTGGCTCTCACGTAAAAAAGACAACAGAACAATTTGAAGAACTTAAAAAATGTGAATTCATCCATTTTATCGAATTTGATGTACATTTAGTTTTAGATGAAGAAGCATTTAATGAAGAAGTGGAACGCATTATAAATGAAACAAATGAGTTAATTGCTAAAGGACAAACAGTAACGGTTTATACAAGACGTGAACGATTAGACCTTGGTGAAAATAAACAGGAGGAAGAACTATTGCTTTCTGTTAAAATTTCCTCTGCTGTAACAAGTATTGTGAGGCGTCTAACAGTACGTCCAAGTTATATGATTGCTAAAGGTGGAATTACTTCAAGTGACATAGGTACAAATGGCTTAGGTGTAAAACATGCCATTGTAGCAGGACAAATTAAACCTGGAATTCCGGTATGGTATACAGGTCAAGATTCAAAGTTTCCTGGTATGGCATACGTCATCTTCCCAGGCAATGTTGGAACAAAAACAACCTTAAAAGAAGTAGCAGAGTTATTAGAAGGCTAAGAATTGAGAATCGCTACTGAAATGAAATAAAAGAATTCAAAGGAGTTGCTAAATGCAGCAAAACTTAAGTTAGAGAGAGGAAAAATATGCCAATAATATCGATTGTTATAGGAGTTATACTTTTATTAATATTAATGATGGTATTAAAATTAAACGCTTTTATCTCGTTAATTATTGCATCATTATTAGTTGGGGTTTTAGAAGGAATGTCACCCGCAGATGCAATGGCTTCTGTTCAGAGTGGGTTAGGTTCATCATTAGGTAGTTTAACGATGGTTATTATTTTTGGGGCAGTGTTAGGGAAATTAATGACTGACTCCGGTGGTGCTTATCGAATAGCCAATACTATGTTAAAAGTTTTTGGGAAAAAACGTGTTCAATTAGCATCCGTTATAACAGCTTCTATTGTAGGGATTGCTTTATTCTTTGAAACAGGGGTTGTTATTTTAGTACCATTAGTATTTACGATAGCTGTTGCTGCAGGTGTACCAATTTTATATATAGGAATTCCTGTAATTACAGCATTGATTACTATGCACGGATTTGTTCCACCTCATCCAGGTCCAACAGCAATTGCAGAAATTTTTGGAGCAAATATAGGTCAAGTAGTAATTTGGGGTGTTATTATTGCGATTCCTGCCATTATTATTGCTGGACCATTATTTACAAAATTGTTTAAAAAAGAAGATTTGGAAGTAGAAATTCCGAAAGGCCTCTTTACTACAAAACAATTTGAAGAACATGAACTGCCAGGCTTTGGTGCTAGTATTTTCACTGCCATTTTACCGGTAATATTAATTGCACTTAAATCAGTTGTAGAACTTGCAACTCCTAATTCTCCAATACGTCCATTTACTGATTTTATTGGAACGTCCAGTACGGCTTTATTAATTTCGGTAATCGTTGCTATGTTTACTTTTGGGATTAGTCGCGGTAAAAATATGAAAGAGATTATGAACTCATTTGCAGAAGCAACTGCAGGTATCGCGCTAATATTATTAATAATCGCTGGTGGTGGTGCGTTCAAACAAGTTTTGCTCGATAGCGGTATTGATGAATATATTGCTGGCCTTATGGAAGGAACAACATTATCACCAATTTTGTTAGTTTGGGTAATTGGAGCTGTATTACGTGTTGCACTAGGATCTGCCACAGTTGCTGGTATGACAGCTGCCGGTATTGCATTACCAATTGTTGCTGTAACAGGTGCTAGTCCTGAACTAATGACTTTAGCTGCAGGTGCAGGAAGTGTAGGGTTTTCACACGTTAACGATGCGGGTTTCTGGATTGTTAAAGAATACTTTAACATGTCTATGGGGAAAACATTTAAAACTTGGACAGTACTAACGTCAATTGTTTCCATTATTGGATTAATTGGAATATTAGTTCTTGATATGTTTATCTGAATTTTTGCTTAACTAAAAGACACGGTAAAAAGGGAAAACCTTTTTAACTTGTGTCTTTTTTAATTCCATTCCTTATCCGGTAGGTTCTATACGATTGGAGCTAAAATTGGTTTCAATTTTTAGTAAAAATCCAATGTTATAATGTTTATTAGTGGAGATTTTTTGACTTATAAACAAGAATGTTTGATTTGGCATGGATTTCACGATATTCTATTTACTAGATTGTAATGAATTGGGGTGTTTCTGATGGGGACCACACACTAAGATTTTGTAAAATTCCGAAAATTATAAATAAAAACTTATTATTCAGGAGGTGGAGTCTTACTTATCATTAAGTAAGACAAATAGTTGACCGCTTTAAACTTAACCATTTTTGTAATATTAATTATTTTGACCGCATTCTTTGTAGCAACAGAGTTTGCCATTGTTAAAGTTCGTTCTTCTCGTATAGATCAACTCGTGGAAGAAGGGCATAAAGGTGCGAAAGCAGCAAAACATGTAACATCTCACCTTGATGAGTACTTATCAGCCTGTCAATTAGGGATAACAGTAACAGCATTAGGTATTGGTATGGTTGGTGAATCAACCTTCGAAATCTTCTTGCATCCTTTATTTAATTCAATTGGTATTGGCCCAGACTATGTTCATTATTTTACAATTGCAGGGGCATTTGCACTGGCAACCTTTTTCCACGTAGTAGTTGGTGAATTAGCACCGAAATCTGTTGCGATTCAAAAAGCGGAACAAGTAACATTAATGTTTGCAAAACCAATAATGGTATTTTATAAGATTCTTTTCCCTTTCATCTGGTTCCTAAATGGTTCAGCAAGGGTTTTAATAGGAATTTTTGGTATGAAGCCCGCTAGTGAAAGTGAGCTTTCCCATACAGAAGAAGAATTACGTTTGTTACTTACAGAGAGTTATAAAAGTGGAGAAATCAATCAAAACGAGTTAAATTACGTAAATAATGTGTTTGAATTTGATGAAAGAATTGCTAGGGAAATAATGGTTCCTAGAACGAGAATCGTAGGTTTCTATAATGATGTTTCTTTCGAAGAATTATTAACTATTGTTTCCGAAGAAAGATATACTCGCTATCCTATATTTGAGGGAGATCGAGACAACATAATAGGCTTTCTCAATATTAAAGATTTCCTAACACAAGGCATGAACAATCGCATTAAACCAGATACTTTCAATCTAGAGCAATTTATTAACCCTGTCATTAAAGTAATTGATTCAATACCAATAAATGACTTGCTCGTCCGAATGCAAAAAGAACGTACACCAATTGCCATTCTTATAGATGAGTATGGCGGTACTGCAGGGCTTGTAACTATGGAAGATATTGTCGAAGAAATTGTTGGAGATATTCATGATGAATTCGATGATGATGAAATCGCAGATGTAAGAATTATGGACGAAGGAATCTACATCTTCGATAGTAGTGTATTACTAGATGATATTGAGGATTTACTTAAAATTGACTTTAATAATGATGATATCGATACAATTGGTGGTTGGTATTATAACCAGGACATGGATTTAGAAAATGCAAGTATTATCCACTACGAAGGTTACGCATTTTCAATTTATGAAAAAGAAGATCACCAAATTAATTATGTAAAAGTAGAAAAATTAGAAGAAACTAATAATGAGACAGAGGAATAGGTCGATTCGGCCTATTTCTTTTTTTATGGCAAGAAATACTCTCCTTCCGTGGAAGTCGCTCAAATCTCCCCTAAAGTTGATCGTTTCTGCATAAAAGTCGCTCGTATCTAACGAAAAGGCGCTCAATTCCACCCCAAACCCGCTCAAATCCCCAACAAGGAATTAAATTTTCCATAATATAGAAATCATAATATTTATATATTTAGACAAAATTTTAATATCAACTAAATTTAAGAAAAGGTGAAGTTATGGAAAATCAATCCTATCAGGCTGGAGATATTGTCTATGTTTTCTATAGAAACCCACATACTCAAGATGTAGCAAATATACAAGCAGCTGCTGTCGTAAATAACCCTGAAAGTTCTGATGAATTAGCAGTTTTTTTGTATGAAAATTACTACCCAATAACAAATGAACTTGCAATGTATGCAACAGAAGAAGAAGCAAATGAAGCGTATAAATACTATTATGGAAATAACTAAGAGGGCAAATACATGAATAAACCATTTACTCCTAGGCTCGTATTTTTTGAACCTAAAGCTCTTGACTATCCTTTAGGACAAGAGCTATTAGAAAAATTTAAGAAAATGGATATTGAAATTAGAGAAACGACCTCGCACAATCAAATTCGTAATCTCCCTGGTGACAATGATTTTCAAAAATATCGTGTGGCTAAGTCAACTCTAGTAGTAGGAATAAGAAAAACTTTGAAATTTGATACTTCAAAGCCTTCAGCAGAGTATGCTATTCCTTTTGCAACTGGATGTATGGGACACTGCCATTATTGTTACTTACAGACAACTATGGGCAGTAAGCCGTATATACGTACTTATGTAAATGTTGAAGAAATTCTGGAGGCAGCAGACAAATATATGGAAGAACGGGCGCCTGAGATTACAAGATTTGAGGCATCCTGTACTTCAGATATTGTGGGTATTGACCATTTAACACACACATTAAAACGTGCAATAGAACATTTTGGAAAGTCTGAACTTGGTAAGTTAAGGTTTGTTACAAAATTTCACCATGTGGATCACTTACTTGATGCAGAGCATAACGGGAAGACACGATTCCGATTTAGCGTCAACGCAAACTATATCATTAAAAACTTTGAGCCTGGTACCTCACCATTAGAGAAAAGGATTGAAGCAGCAGGAAAGGTTGCTAGAGCAGGATACCCGTTAGGTTTTATTGTTGCACCTATTTATCTCCATGAAGGGTGGGAAGATGGGTATTATCAGATGTTTGAGCGACTGGCAGCTGAATTACCATCAGAAGCGAAAAAAGATCTCACATTTGAATTTATTCAACATCGTTTTACAAAGCCAGCCAAAAGAGTCATTGAAAAAAATTACCCTATGACAAAACTTGAATTAGACGAAGAAAAAAGAAGATATAAATGGGGTAAATATGGGATAGGAAAATATATTTACCAAAAGGATGAAGAAGAAGATATTAAAGAACACCTATATTCATATATGGAGAAATTTTTCCCGGACGCTAAGTTAGAGTACTTCACTTAAAACCCGTGCATTTATGAAAATCTTAAAATATTCGAAAAGATAAATTATGTATTTGTAGATAATATTTTGTCTATCCTATAAAGAGAAATTATTGGAGGCGAAATTTCCGATGCTAACATTACAAACAGATTTAGATGGAAAACAGGCGACATTTGGATTTTTACGAGACAAACTTAAAAAAGAGGGATTTTGTCTTGGAGGTTATTGGGAATATGACAGAGGGTTCTTTGATTCCATTCTAGTAAAAAAAGATTGTGACACAATCTATTTAAGATTACCTTTCGTAGTCACTAGTGGAGAGCTTGATTCATACAGTGCAGAAATAAAATTTCAAACTCCTTATGTCATCAAACATGTAGTCCATTGTGGTCTAGATTTTGATGAGAATTCTTTACTTGATGCCACTGGATTTAGTCAGTTCCAAGAACCTTTGGATAAGGATGCTCCTATTATTAATAAAAATAGATGGGTTCATGCAGGCGAAGAAGTCGTTGGCAGGGTTTTAAACTACCTAAATTGATAGAACTACACAAAAAATAAATAAACCCTAGAAGGTTGATGTATAATCAACATTTCTAGGGTTTTTTGAATGCTTCTAAGGAAGCAATTTAATTAACGAGAGTAGAACTCAACGATGAATGCTTCGTTAATTTCAGCAGATAATTCAGAACGCTCTGGAAGACGTACAAAAGTACCTACTTTTGTGTCAGCGTCGAATGTTAAGTATTCTGGAACGAAGTTGTTTACTTCGATTGCTTCAGAAATAACAGCTAGGTTTTGAGATTTTTCACGTAGAGAAATCGTTTGACCTGGTTTTACGCTGAATGAAGGGATGTCTACACGTTTACCATCAACTAAAACGTGACCATGGTTAACTAATTGACGAGCTGCACGACGAGTACGAGCTAAACCTAAACGGTAAACAAGGTTGTCAAGGCGAGTTTCAAGAAGGATCATGAAGTTTTCACCAGCTACACCTTTCATTTTTACAGCTTTATCGAAAAGGTTTTTGAATTGACGTTCGCTCATACCATACATGTGGCGAAGTTTTTGTTTTTCTTGTAATTGTAAACCATATTCAGATAATTTTTTACGTTGGTTTGGACCGTGTTGACCTGGTGCATAAGGGCGTTTTTCTAATTCTTTACCTGTGCCGCTTAATGAAATACCAAGGCGACGAGAAAGTTTCCAAGATGGACCTGTATAACGAGACATAGAGTGTCTCCTCCTTTAAATTTGGTTTTTTTGTGTTCAAAGAAAACCAGTTGTACCCGATACTAATGGGCATTTTATTTTCATGTATCTTCGCCCTTGCAGCCGTACAGGGTTACACAATACACCGTCTAAAGATTTTAGAGGAATAAAATACAAACTAGCTTATACAACTGCTGCATTCATTTTACACAAAGAACATTGTATAATCATTATAGGTTTGAGTCAAGAAATAATATAACTTCTAAATTAAATAATACAACAATTATATGAACTATATTCACTTGGGTTTAGTAAAAGTTGTACAATAATAATTAATTATGGAAACGAATTGTCAAAATTTTATAGTCAATTAGACTCAATAAGTGTATAATTTAACTTTAGTTAATTGTTATAATAATTTTGTCCCACTTACTATGAGAAAAGGTGGTTTTTATGAAAGTGCATCAGCAATCTATTATTCATTTTAAGTCAGATTTACTTGCAATATGTGTGGAATCTGTAGATGAACTTTCTATCAATCATAGTCAATTTGAACTATTAAGAAACTCTTTGAAAAGTCACCTTGATATTGAATATAGTTATTTTCTTCTAAACGAAGGAACAAATCTTATTTGTCCCGATGAACATGTGTCTTTAGATTTACAATATAGAGGAATACCTACTGTTTTATTTGAAAATTTATTTAAAAAACAAATTCTTGTAGAGGTACCTCACTTTATCAGTGAAAAAGAAGAATTTAAAGATATGACTCACATGATCCTTTTGAAGGGACAGAACAGAAATTTTAGTGTGCTCTTGATCAAAGAAAGTGAGAAATGGAAAGAATTTGTTGAATCAGATTTTTTTGAAGATACATTAATGTACTTGGCTAATATAGTACAAATGTTAAGAAAAACAAATGAGGTAAGGTTAAACGAAAACCAATACCGTAAATTATACAATATGACTGATTTGTTCCATTCAACGATGGATATAAATCTTATTTTAGAAAATGTTTTAAATACAATTCAAGAAAACTTTCCAGCATTCCATGTGGAATTAATACTGTCAAATGATCAAGATCGACAAACAAGTATTCCAATTAAACAATTCGATTATTTAACAGAAAGACCTTCAACGATAGAAGCGTTTGTATCTGGTAATATTACAACAGAAATAGTTGAAGAATTAAATTATCATTTGCTAAATGCGCCTATTAAAGGAAGACAGGCTATATACGGTATTTTACAAGTAAGAGCGCCGATATCTTATGTTTTTTCTGAAACCCAAAAAAACTTTATACGTATGCTTGCACATGCTTCTGGTAATGCGCTTGAAAATGCAAAATTATATCATCAATCGCATCGTTTAATTAGTGATTTACAGTTAATAAATGAAACATCTCATCGGCTAAATATGAATTTAGACATGAATGAAATGTTGAAGCTATTACAAAAACAGTTAATCAAGTCATTTCATCCAATGGAGCTATGTTTTGTTTTCCTTGAAAATAGTACAGTGAAATTAACCGATGCAAGTACTGATTTCTTTAAAACGACTGAAGGATCAAAATACATCGATTATGTTTCGAATCATTTCAGTAAAACGCACGATTCCTTGTTTATCGCTGATTTTAACCGATTAATAACAAAAGATGTACCATATAAATCTTTAATGGCGATACCTATGATTGTTGAACAAAGAATTTATGGATTTAGTATTGTATTACATAGTGAAGCTTACTTTTTCTCATTCGATAGCTATAAGTTAATGCAATCTCTTATTCATCATTCATCATTAGCAATTGCAAACTCAATGCTTCGAAGTCAACTACAAAAAATGGTTGACCACGATCATTTAACAAAGTTATATGCAAGAAGTTATTTAGATAATTTTGTAGAAAAATCATTAAAAACAGATGACTCTGGTATGTTTTTACTAATCGATATTGATAACTTTAAACGGGTGAATGATTCTTATGGACATCACGTAGGTGATGAAGTATTAATACAAATCGGCCAATTATTACATACGATTGTAGGTACAAGAGGAGTTTGCGCTCGGTGGGGTGGAGAAGAAATGGCGGTTTATGTACCGAACATTCTAGATGATGAATCCGTTCGTTTGGCTAAAAACATAGTAGAATCAATACCAAAGGTGACAAATCCAACCGTAACAACTTCAGCTGGACTTATTGTTTGGCATATGGATAACCGTCCTGATTTTCAAACAATCTTTTTACAAGCAGATACTGCATTGTATTATTCAAAAAATAACGGTAAAAACCAAGTTTATGTATATGATGAAGAATTAGAAAAATCGCTATAAAAAATAGAATGGCTGTTTTGAAAGTGTAACTTTTAAAACAGCCATTTACTAATTACAAATGTTTAATTAATACTTCCATTACCTTTTCTAGTCCAACTCGATCTTCATCAGAGAAACGATTTTTAATGGGACTATCGATATCTAGTACTCCAATTACTTCTTCATTCTTAATAATAGGTATAACAATTTCAGAATTTGAAGCAGCATCACAAGCGATGTGACCAGGGAATTTATGAACATCTTCTACAACAATTGTTTCTTTTTTCGATACGGCAGTTCCACAAACACCTTTTCCTACAGCGATGCGCACACACGCAGGTAAACCTTGGAATGGACCTAAAACAAGTTCACCATCTTTCATTAAATAAAAGCCAACCCAATTAATTTCATCTAAAAATTGGTTTAATAATGCAGAAGCATTACTTAAATTTGCAATAACATCTTTTTCACCGTCTAGTAATGCGTTAAGTTGTTTTGCTACTTGCTCGTATTGTTCTAGTAATGAACCTTGATAGCTAAGTTTAGTAAACATATACTTTCTCCTTTATTTCATAATAAGTTCATAATGTTGATGTAAATCTTTTACACTATGTGCATCAGAACCGAACACCATTGGTAGTTCAATTGACCTTGCATATTCTATCATAGGTAATGGTGGATAAGGTTCTTGGCAATCTACTTTACTTAACCCAGCACTATTTAAATCCAGTTCATATCCTTTTTCTTTCATAAGGAGTAAAATTTCTTTAATGTTATTCGTATCATCGATTTTTACACCGTGTGCAAGTTGGAATTTATGGATAAGTGTTGGATGTCCAATTCGTCTTGGTTTGTATTTTCCAAGATTAACCTCAATTGATTTTCTTACAGTTTCATAGTATAAATCATATACTGCATCGACACTTCCTACTTTTTTAGCAAAATCTAAAAATACTTCCTTAGAGTAATCGATACAACAGTATTCATTTTCCCATTTAAGGAAGTGCACTGATAGAATTGCATCATCTAATAATGGTCCGACAATATTTAAAAATGCTATAGTTTCAGTTTCGTAACCTGGAATATAGTCGATTTCTAATCCAATATTAATTTTAATTTTACTAGCGAATGTAGATTTTATTTCGGTGACATTTTCAATATAAGATTTAAGTAGCTTTGGGTCCATTCCGCTGTCCTTATCAGGGGTAGGATCTAAAAAATTTGTAGGTAAAGGTGCATGTTCCGTAAAAGTAATTTCTGAAAAACCTGATTCAATGGCTTTTTCAACGTATTGCACTAAAGAATCAGTTGTACCATGGGGACAAAATGGTGTATGAATATGACCGTCTCTTTTCACCTGAAAATTCCTCCTTTTGCAAAAGATAAGTTAAACCTTAATTAAATTCCTTTAATTTATTCAACAAATGAAACAAAACATGGTATATTATAGTTACGAACTAGCCGATTTGTGTGATTTGGAATAGGGGGCTTACGATGGATTATATCATCATTATTGTCATCGTACTAATAGCATTATTAATTGCAGGTCTCATGATGAGACGTAAACATAATGTCGTTATACAGCGATTAGAAAAAGAAAAGTTACAAGTTCAGCATTATCCAATTTTTGAGGAACTAACGAAAGTAAAAACGTTGAATATGAACGGAGAAACGGAAAAACTTTTTGAAAATTGGCGCGACCAATGGACAGAAGTAATCGATGTTCACATTATTAAAATGGATTCAATGTTATTTGATGCCGAGGATTATATCGATCGATTCAATTTCAAAAAGGCATCTAAAGTTGAAAAAGAACTAGAAGAATACTTGAAAAAATGCTTGAAAACAAAAGATCAAATCATTACAGAATTAGAAGAATTAGTTGGCAGTGAAGAAAAAAATCGTATTGAAATAGAACAACTAAAAGATTATTATCGCTCCGCACGCAAAACATTGCTTGCACACCCATATTCTTTTGGACATGCATTAGCAAGTCTAGAAACAATACTTGAAGAAATTCCTGAGAGATTTAATGAGTATGAAATGTTAACACAGGAAGGTAATTATCTTCAAGCAAGAGAAATTGTGTTGTCATTAAATGCAGATGCGGAAGCATTAGATTATTTCATAAATGAAATTCCTAGTGTTATTACGGAGATACATACGAAAATCCCTAATGCCATACATGATTTAAGAAATGGTCAGAAAGAAATGGAGGAGCAATCCTACTATTTAAATCATTTAGAGCTCAATGATGCGCTTGATAATTTAGAAAATGAATTAGAGCATTTGAACGAAGAAGTTAGGGCATTAAATATTGCCACTGTCGTTTCACGTATTGAAAAAATTAATGATGAAATCGATAGTTTTTACGATCTTCTTGAAAAAGAAGTAATTGCTAAAAACTTTGTCGATAAAAACTATGAAAATATGTATTCAACATTAAATGATGTAATTAGGGTAACAAAAGAAGTAAGTGAAGAAGCGGTTTATGTTCAAACTACCTACCGAATTTCTGAAGAAGAAGCTGAAATTCCAAAGGTTGGATTGAAGCAGCTAGAAATGATTCAAAAACGTTATGAAATATTGGCTTCTAGAGTTAATGAGGAACAATCTGCATATACAAGTTTGCAACAAGAATTAATTGAGATCAATGAAGAAATTGAACAAATAAAAGACCAACAAGAAGAATTATCCAATCGTCTAAAAAACTTACGGATTGATGAAAATAAGGCTCGTCAGCAGTTAGACTCTCTGAAAAAACTATTGCAAACAACAGACCGTTACTTGCAAAAAGCAAATATACCAGGTATTCCAGAAGAAATGGAAGCTCGATTAGAAGAAGCAGAAGAAAAAATATTCTTAGTTATGCAAAGTCTTCAAGAAGTACCTTTAAATATGAAGGTTGTACATTCTAATTTACAAAATGCAAATCAATGTATTGAAGAAGTAAATGAACGTGCAAAAGAAATGATTGAAAACGTAATGCTAATCGAAAGAATCATACAATATGGGAACAGGTATAGGGCGTCAAACAGAGATGTTCATGAAAAATTATTGGATGCTGAAGAAGCCTTCCACCAATTCCGTTACATGAAAGCGCTAGAGGATGCAGTTGCTGCTGTTGAACAAGCAGAACCAGGCGCTATTAAGCGAATAGAAGAACTTGTTCAAAATGAACTATACTCTAAAGCTTAATCTATAAAGCTAAGAAACTTACTATATGCTCTAATAGGGGCTGTCTAGATATTCAATTCTAGACAGCCATTTCTTGTTCGTACCCATCATTTTTTTCTACATATCAGGTAATCACCAGAAAATGGCATTAGCATGTAAGAAACTCCTAGTATAAAATAGAAACTGCTTATTCCCCGGAAAAACTATTAAAAAGGTTGGTATATAATGATATATTTTGACAACAGTGCGACAACAAAGCCGCATCCTGATATAATAGATACATTTGTAAAAGTAAATGAGCAATATTATGCAAATCCAGCGTCCATACATGCTGCAGGTATGGAAGCGAATGGATTATTAGATCGTGCCAGAAGCCAAGTTGCACAAATATTTAATACGGATGAAAAAAGTGTCATTTTTACAGCTGGTGGTACGGAATCGAATAACTTTGCGATATTTGGTGTTTCTAAAGCAAATACTCATATAGGAAAGCATATTATTACATCTGAAATCGAACATGCATCTACTTTAGAAGCTGTCAAATCCTTAGAGAAGGAAGGATTTGAAATTGATTATTTGCATGTTGATGAAGCCGGTGTAATTTCACTAGAGGAATTAAAACAAAAAATTAGAAAAGATACAGTGTTTGTAAGTATTATGCATGTAAATAACGAAATAGGTGCAATCCAACCAATAGAGGAAGCTGCAAAAATAATTCATGCAAATAGCCGTGCAATATTCCATGTAGATGCTGTACAAAGTTTTGGTAAATTACCAATTATTTTTAACGGTGATCATGGTCCGGATATCATTACTGTTTCTGGACATAAAATTCATGCTTTAAAAGGTTCTGGTGTTATTGTCTTTCGTCGAAAAATGAACATTGTTCCTCTTATTCTTGGTGGTGGACAAGAATTTGGGTTAAGAAGTGGTACAGTTGCTGTTCCACAAGCAGTTGCTTTTGCAAAAGCGGCGCGGATTGCAATTGAAAATTTACCTTCTACACAAAGCAAATATAAAAAGTGGAAATGCGATCTAATGAAATTCTTAACTAGTTTTGGTGAATATATTCATTTATTATCAACGGATTCTGGTGCAAACCATATTTTATCTTTTAGTGTGAAGGATTTAAAAGGCGAAATTTTAATTAATGCACTTCAAGAACTCGGAATTATTGTATCTACTTCAAGTGCTTGTTCCTCAAAACAAATGAAGACAAGTCATGTAGTAACTGCATTAAATATAAACCCTAAATTTAAAAATGGAGTGATTCGATTAAGTTTTGGTGCCTTTAACACAGATGAAGAAATAAACCAATTCAAAGAATCATTTAAAAAAGTTATGAAGGACTTAAAAGGAGTTAACTAATTATGAGATGGAAAGAAGTTTTAATAAGATACGGAGAATTATCGACTAAGGGTAGAAATAAGAAAGAATTCATTAATCGTCTTCGTGATAATATTCGTAATACATTTAAGGACATTTCTCCTTTAAATATTCAAACTGAGCGAGATCGTATGCATATACAAATTGAAAATAACGAGCAAATGACAATTCTAATGGAAAGATTGCCAAAAGTATTTGGTATCCAATCCTTTAGTCCGGTTGCTGTTTGTGATAAAAATTTAGATGCGATGAAAACACTTGCGCGAGAAATTATGGACGACTTTAAAAATAAAGAAATTACATTTAAAGTAGAAGTAAAACGATCAGATAAGTCATTTCCATTTGAAACTCACGAAATTCAACGTGAAATTGGAGGAGCAGTTTTAAGTCACTTCCAGAATCTTAGCGTACAAGTACGTAAACCAGATGTAGAATTACGTATCGAAGTTCGTAAGGATGCGATTTATATGATGGCACAAGTAATATATGGTGCTGGTGGTATGCCGGTTGGCTCAAACGGTAAATCGCTATTAATGTTGTCAGGTGGAATTGATAGTCCAGTGGCTGGTTATATGATGATGAAAAGAGGACTTCGATTAGAAGCAATTCACTTTTTCAGCCCACCATACACTAGTCAAAATTCATTAGAAAAAGTAAAAGTACTTGCCAATGAGTTATCAAAATTTGGTTATAAAATACGTTTACACGTCATTCCATTTACTGAGATTCAAGTACTTATTAGAGACCGAGTTCCTGAGAATACGCTAATGACTATAACTAGAAGAATGATGATGAAAATTGCTGACAAAGTTCGCGAAGAAATTAATGCATTAGGTATTGTAACTGGAGAAAGTTTAGGACAAGTTGCAAGTCAAACGTTAGAAAGTTTAACTGCGATTAATGATGTTACGTCAACACCAATTTTAAGACCGTTAATCGGTTATGATAAATTAGAAATTATTGATATTGCTGAAAAAATCGGAACGTACGAAACATCTATTCAACCATTTGAAGATTGCTGTACAATTTTTACTCCAGCAAGTCCTAAAACAAAACCAAAAGTCGATAAAGTGAATTATTACGAAAGCTTTACTGATTTTGATGAACTGATTGATAGAGCGGTTCGTAATCGTGAACTATATATTTTCCCAATGACGAAGCCAAAAGAAGATAAGTTTGAAGATCTTCTTTAAAGCTTAATGCCATTTAACATATGGTGAAATAATAGTTATATGATTCAACCAGTCAATTAGAAATAGAAGAACATATTTCCTCTCACTTTTTGTGTATTAAAAAATGATTTCGGCACAATCTAAATGCACAAGGAGGTGAGAGACATGGCATCAAGCAACAACGGTAACAGCAACAAATTATTAGTGCCTGGAGCTAACCAAGCATTAGACCAAATGAAGTATGAAATCGCACAAGAGTTTGGTGTTCAACTCGGACCAGATGCGTCAGCTCGTGCTAACGGATCAGTTGGAGGAGAAATCACTAAACGCCTAGTGCAAATGGCTGAATCACAATTACGTGGTACTCAAGGTCAATAATTGACCTGGTAAGAGCTAGTAGCGAAAGCTACTAGCTCTTATTTTTTTGTTTAAAGAAGAATTTTATCCATGGAAAACTTTTGTTATAAAAAAGTTCACAAAAAAATAGTACCTACTCCTAAAACCTTGGTATATAATTAGGTTATAATTTTTGTGATTTATAAAAAAACAAAACATCTATTGTTTAAACTTTATTGTTTAATGTCTATTTATTAGAAAAACATCATATATAAAATTGCAAAAGATAAATTAGAATGGGGGAAGTATGGATGAAAAGAGAAGATTTATTGGCTCCAGAAAACTATAACATTGTAGATGAAATCGAACGATTTGCAAGTAAAGAAGGAAAATTAGCTTTAATGGTTCACCATGAAAATGGAGATATAGAAAAAATTACGTATAAAGAGTTAATAAAGAAAGCTAATAAAGTGGCAAATGTTTTGACAGCTCGTGGTTTGCAAAAAGGTGATGTTGCATTAGTAATGGTTCCACGCTCAGTAGAAGCTTACATAACATATATTGGGGCACTAAAAGCTGGTGTTACAATCATTCCAAGTTCTGAAATGTTAAGAGCAAAGGATATTGACTATAGAATTGAACACTCTGGAGCAAAAGCTGTTATCGCTTTTGAAAACGAATTATCCCAATTTGATGATGTAAAACATATAAGTGGTTTACAACAATTAGTATTTGGTAATTCACAAGGTCCGTGGATTTCAATGCAAGAAGAAATTGAACAAGCTTCAGATGTATTCGAAGGAAACCTAACAAAGGATTCAGACATTGCATTCCTTTCTTATACAAGTGGAACAACTGGTAATCCAAAAGGTGTAGTACACTCACATGGCTGGGGTTATGCACACTTACGCACAACTGCTTCACAATGGTTAGGTGTACAAGAGGATGATATAGTATGGGCAACTGCAGCACCGGGTTGGCAAAAGTGGATTTGGAGCCCATTCTTAGCTGTACTAGGTAGCGGTGCAACTGCATTCGTTCATATTGGTCGCTTTGATCCTCAAAATTACTTACAATTGCTACAAAATCAAAAAATTAACGTATTATGTTGTACGCCAACAGAATATCGTTTAATGGCAAAAGTTGATGGATTAGAAAAATATGACCTATCAAGTGTACGTAGTGCTGTTTCAGCTGGTGAACCATTAAATAGTGAAGTAATTAATAAGTTCTTAGAAGTATTTTCACTTCAGGTTCGTGATGGTTATGGCCAAACTGAAAATACACTATTAGTTGGTACTTTAATTGACATGACACCTAAACCAGGGTCAATGGGTAAACCAACTCCTGGTAATTTGGTAGAAGTGATCGATGACTTAGGTGAGCCTACAAAACCAGGTGAAGTAGGTGACATTGCTGTACATTCTTCTACACCTGCATTGTTTAAAGGGTATTTAAAAGATCCAGAAAGAACAAAAATCCAATATCGTGGTGAGTGGTTCTTAACTGGTGACCGTGCATATAAAGATGAAGACGGATATTTCTGGTTTGAAGGTCGTGGTGATGATATCATCGTTTCTTCTGGTTACACGATTGGACCTTTTGAAGTAGAAGATGCACTTGTAAAACATCCTGCAGTAAAAGAGTGTGCGGTAGTTGCAAGTCCAGATGAAATTCGTGGTAATATTGTAAAAGCATATGTTGTTTTACGTGAGCCACAATTAAAAGATAGTCCGACAATTATCACGGAACTACAAGACCATGTTAAAACAATTACGGCTCCGTATAAATATCCGAGAGCAATTGAATTCATCGACGAATTGCCTAAAACTGCATCGGGAAAAATTCGCCGTATAGAACTTAGACAAAAAGAATTTAATTTATTAGAAAAATAATAATTTCTTGGGAAATAGTATTAGTATGGCTGTTCAGATGAATTCAATTATCTGAACAGCCTTTTTTCAAGCTTGTTTGAAAATTTCTGAAACATTTACAATCCAAATTCGTAAAAAGTAATAAGGAGGGAAAGCTGTAAATGAATACGAAAAGGTGGATTGCAATTATTATTGCAACATTTTTATTTATCTTCTCAGTCGGACTAAATGCTGTTATAGGATTTTTTAGTTCTGACTTAGTCTCAAGTGTTACTGAGGGGACTGATTTACCGTTAAAAGAAAATGTGCTTGAAAGTGGAAGTATTACAGAAAAGATTGCATTACTTACCGTAAATGGTGTTATTCAAGATGTTGGATCTGGAACAGTATGGTCTCAAGTAGAGTATGATCATCAATTGTTTTTAAAACAGTTGGATAAGATTTTACAAGATCCAACTGTACAAGCAGTAGTAATATCAGTAAACTCACCAGGCGGAGGAGCCATAGAGTCAGCAGAAATTCATAAGAAATTAGTTCAGATTAAGAAAGAAAGAAATATTCCTATTTATGTCTCTATGGGATCTATGGCAGCATCAGGTGGTTATTATATCGCAGCACCAGCAGATAAAATCTATGCCCATAGAGAAACGATAACAGGTTCTATAGGTGTCATAATGTCAGGCTACAATTTTTCTAAGCTAGCAGAAAACTTTGGCGTTGAATTTGAAACAATTAAGTCAGGCGAGCATAAAGACATGTTTAGTGGAACAAGACCAACCACTGAAGAAGAAAAAGCAATGATGCAAGAAATGATCAATGATTCCTACGAAGTATTTGTAGACGTAGTTGAAGAAGGTCGTGGTATGAGTGAAGCAGATGTTAAAGCAGTAGCTGATGGACGAATATTAGGTGGCTCTCAAGCGGTTAGAGCTGGATTAGTAGACGAATTAGGTGGTTTAGAAGATGTCATTGCAAGTTTACGTAACGATTATGGATTACAAAATGCAACACTCCTTGAATATAGTGCTGAAACAGGCGGATTACGTTCTTTCATAGGCATGAAAGTCAATTCTCTATTTGGACCTTCAGCTGAGCAACAAATGCTTACAAAAATTATGAATTCATCTAATTCACCAAGATTAATGTATTTATATGGAGAATTTTAAGGAGGGTTATGTATGACAATTGAAGACAATAGTGGAATAAACCTCTCCCATGAAGTTCAACAAAATATACTGGATACTCCATCGGAAGAATATGAAGAAAAAACTGTAGGCTTTTGGATGCGTTTCTTTGCTTTTATAATAGACCAAGGAATTGTATCAGCCATTATCGGTATCGTCGTTTATCCAATCTTCAAAGTTTTTAATTGGAGTTTATCAGATGTTCGTTACTTTGCACCAATTACAATTATTTCAGCTATCTTTTATTATGGCTATTTTATACTGATGACAAAGTATCTTGGACAAACATTAGGAAAAATGATTTTCGGATTAAAAGTACAAAAGGTAAATGGAGAAAATTTAGATTGGGGTACAGTTGTATTTCGGGAGCTAATCGGAAGATTTATCAATAACACAATTTGGATTTTATATGTATTAGTGATTTTTATGCCAAAGAACAACAGTTTGGCAGACTACTTTGCAGATACAGTTGTAATACAGGAAAATGTCTTTGTTAAAAAGAAAAATGAAATGAATCAAAAAGTCACCTTGACTACTCAAAGTGTTGGCTGATTTTTACCATTAGTAAGCTGTCTTATTTGCAATGGTGAAATATCTTCTAGTAAGATGATTACAGAAAGGGAGGCGAACAAAATGGTACAAGTAACATTTATTAACAAACCTGTCACATTAGTAGGAAATGAAGTAAAAGTTGGTGATCAAGCACCAGACTTTACAGTATTAGCAAATGATATGTCACCAGTTACATTAAAAGATTCAGAAGGAAAAGTTAGATTGATCGCATCTGTTCCTTCATTAGATACTGGTGTATGTGATGCGGAAACTCGTCGTTTTAACGAAGAAGTAGCGAGTATCGATGGAGATGTTGCATTTTATACAGTTTCTGTCGATTTACCATTTGCACAAAGACGTTGGTGCGCAGCTGCAGGAATTGATGGGGTGCACACTGTTTCAGACTACAGAGAATTGTCTTTTGGTGAAGCATATGGTGTGTATATGAAAGAAAATCGTTTACTTGCTCGTGCTGTATTCGTTATCAACCGTGAAGGTCAAGTAACATATGTTGAATACGTTCCAGAAGGTACAAGTCATCCTAATTATGAAGCAGCTATTGATGCTGTAAAAGCTGCACTAGCGGAATAATTTGTCATAACATTCAAAGTTAAAGTAATTGTAGCTTTTGTCTGGTATTCTTAAAGTAACCCACTCGACTAGAATTTTACGAGTGGGTTGTTCACTTCAAAGGAGTAAGCTATGGAAAAATTAGAACAAATCTTTTCTTTTATCAATGAAAAATCAGAGCAATACGAACAAAAAAATGAATCTACATATTTAGAAGGGGTGCTACTTACCCTTGAAGATGTGTTAGATGAAAAAATCGATTGGACTTTCAAAGACGCTTCAAAAGAAGACATTCGAAAAGCGATTCAATTAGCGATTTTAAAAGGAATGAGAAAGTCCTCTCAACCGAATCACCAAATGACACCTGATACCCTAGGATTGTTAGTTGGATATTTTGTGGAACAGTTTATGGAAGAAAAGCTAAAAGATGGCCCTGTTTCTATACTGGATCCTGCAGTAGGTACAGGAAACTTATTATTAACTGTAATGAACATGTTGGACGGTAAAACATTCTCTACTGGTATTGAAGTTGATGAAATGTTGATTCGTCTTGCTGCGGATACTGCTGAACTAACGCAACAACCATTAATGCTTTACCATCAGGATGCATTACAAAAAATGTTGGTCGACCCTGTGGATGTAGTAGTTAGTGACTTGCCAGTTGGTTACTATCCAAACGAAGATGTAGCAGTAGATTATGAATTGTGTGCACTCGAGGGAATGAGCTATGCTCACCATTTATTTATCGAACAATCGATTAATTATTCCAAAGAGGGAGCTTTCTTATTTTTCTTAGTCCCAGTGAATCTTTTTGAGTCAGAGCAATCGAAAGAATTACATAAATATTTGAAAAAGAATGCTTGGATTCAAGCTGTTATTCAATTGCCAGATGGATTATTTGCAAATAAGACATTAGAAAAAAGTATTTTAATACTCCAAAAACAAAGTAAAGTACACCGAGCTCCTCGTGAAGTACTTTTAGCAAAAGTCCCAAGTATGTCAAATAAACAAGCGTTAGCTGCATTTTTTGAAAAGGTCCGAATTTGGAAGGACAATAAATAATACAACTACAATAATGTTAAAATGAAATAAATAAAAAAACCCAAGCTTTTACAATTTAATTCGTAAATAGTTTGGGTTTTCTTTTGGCTTGAACACTGTTGCCCACGCCTAGAGTAGTTAATATTATTCTTCAGTGTCAGGAGTACGAACTACTAATACATCACATTTTGCAGAGCGAACGATAGCTTCTGAAACAGATCCGATTAAGAAACGTTCAACAGCATTAAGACCAGTAGCACCACAAACGATTAAGTCAGCTTCAACAACTTTTGAAAGTTCTTTTGTAATGATTGCTTTTGGAGAACCATACTCAATTATCACATTTACATTTTTAACGCCAGCATCTTCAGCTTGTTTTTTATATCCATTTAATAATTCTTCTGAAAAACCTTGAGCGCGTTCAGCAATTGAACGATCATATGCTTCAATAGCAGCAAATGAACGTGTGTCAATCACGTTTACTAAGTTAAGTTTTGATTCATCATTACGTTTTGCTACTTCGACCGCTTTTTTAAATGCATATTCTGCTTCCTTAGAACCATCTACTGCTACTACGATACTTTTGTATTGAGTCATACAATACTCCTCCTTTTTTATATATTTTAATTATAACAAAAGGGATATTAAAGAAAACTGAAAAAAGAAATATAAATGAAATAGTCATAAATTATTCTCAAAAAATACAATATTTTGTAATTAGTTTCTTTTATATAATATTTCTATCACAATATACCTATCATTTCTATCAAAATTTAGAAAACTGTGTTTCCAAAAATGCAAAAGATTGATAAGATGGAATTGTCTGAATAAAGATATAGAAAGAGGTATGGGGAATGAAAATAGGGGTACCAAAAGAGATTAAAAATAATGAAAATCGTGTGGCAATGACACCTGCTGGAGTAGTAACTCTAACAACTGCAGGTCATGAAGTATTCATTGAAACAGGTGCAGGATTAGGTTCATCATTTACAGATCAAGACTATCGTGCTGCTGGAGCAGTTATCGTTGACACTGCAAAAGAAGCTTGGGCACAAGAAATGGTAATGAAAGTAAAAGAGCCAGTTGCAAGTGAATATGAATATTTTCATGAAGGTTTAATATTATTCACATATTTACATCTAGCGCCTGAGTTTGAATTGACTCAAGCGTTGTTAGAGAAAAAAGTGGTAGGAATTGCATATGAAACAGTGCAATTACCGAATCGTTCATTACCATTACTAACACCAATGAGTGAAGTTGCTGGTAAAATGTCTGTGCAAATCGGTGCACAATACTTAGAAAAATTATATGGTGGAAAAGGGATTCTTTTAGGTGGAGTATCTGGGGTACAAAGAGGTAAAGTGACAATTGTCGGCGGTGGTGTAGCAGGAACTAACGCTGCTCGTATTGCAGTAGGAATGGGGGCAAGTGTCACAATTTTAGATGTAAGTCCAGAACGCTTACGCCAATTAGAAGATATCTTTGGTTCATCTATTCAAACGTTAATTTCAAATCCATTTAATATCGCTGAATCAGTAAAAGAATCTGATTTAGTCATTGGTTCTGTATTAATTCCTGGTGCTAGAGCTCCTAAATTAGTAACAGAAGAAATGGTGAAATCGATGAAACCTGGTTCGGTTATTATTGACATCGCAATTGACCAAGGTGGAATATTCGAAACTACTGATAAAGTAACAACACATGATGATCCAACGTATATTAAACACGGTGTAGTTCATTATGCTGTAGCCAATATGCCAGGTGCAGTTCCGCGTACTTCAACAATTGCACTAACTAACAATACAGTTCCTTATGCATTACAAATTGCAAACAAAGGATATAAACAAGCATGCCTTGACAATGAAGCATTGAGAAAAGGTATTAACACATTAGAAGGTCGTGTGGTTTACCAAGCAGTAGCTGTTGACCAAGGTCGCGAATATGTCCCTGTAGAATCTCTTTTAAAAGGAGATTCACTAGTAAGTAAATAATTATAAGTAAGTAAAAAGCTATTTAAGAGATAATAAAATCTCTTTAAATAGCTTTTTTTTTATGGATTCACTAGTTGTTCAAAAATAGAAAAAAAGATTTTCTAAGAGAAAAAAAACGCTTCCAATAGCGTTATTTCTATACTTGAATAGCTATGGAATAAATTAGGACTTATCAGAAAATATTAAAAATTATAAAAATACCATTTACTTTCTCGTCTAAATGTACTTAAATAGTTATATTGTTTTATATAAACGAAAAACAAAAACTACTTAAGGAGGGTATTGATGATGAGAGGATTAAATAAAAAGCTATTCTCAATTTTATCAATTATTATGCTATTGTTACTAGCTGCATGTGGTGGCGGTAATACAACAACAGATTCAAATTCAAATAAAAGTGAAGATGGGGTAATAAGCGCTAAATTCGGTGTTATTGCATATTTAACTGGAGCTGGAGCTGCTTATGGTGAAGCTATTACAAATGGTTTAAAGTTAGCACAAAAAGATATTAATGCACTTGGTGAAGTAAATATTGAATTAGTTATTGAAGATTCTGCAGGAAAAGCAGATCAAGCACTTAACGCAGCACAAAAAATTATGAGTGATGATTCAATTACTGCAATTATTGGACCGACATTAAGTACAGAATTTTTTGCTGTAGCACCAGAAGTTGATTTAAACGGTATTCCAATCATGGGTACTTCAACAACTGTTGATGGTATTCCTGAAATTGGTGATTATGTATTCAGAAACGCTGTTCCAGAATCATTAGCAATTCCTGCGGCTATTAAAAAAGCTGTTGAAAGAACAGGTGCGAAAAAAGTTGCTATGATTTATGGAAATGACGATGCCTTAACAAAAGGCGGCTTTGATGTAATGGAAAGAACAGCGAAAGAAATGGGACTTGAAATTACGACTATTGAAACATATCAAGAAGGTCAAAGTGATTATAATGCACAACTGACAAAAATTAAAAACACAAATCCAGATTTAATATTAGCATCTGCATTATATAACGAAGGTGCTGTTATTATGGACCAAGCTCGTAAAATGGGTATCAATATTCCGTTTGTAGGTGGAAATGGTTTTAACTCTCCACAAGCGATTGCAATTGCTGGTGATGCTGCAAATGGTCTAATTGTTGCGACTCCATATTTTGGTGATTCAACAGATCCAAAGATTACAAAATTCAATGAAGATTATGAAGCAGAATTCGGTAAAAAACCTGACCAATTTGCAGCACAAGCATATGATGCACTATTTATTTATGCAGATGCATTAAAGAGAGCAGGAAGTGCAGATAAAGAAGCGTTTAAAGAAGCTTTAGCTGCAACAAAAGATCTTGAAGGTATTTTAGGGAAATTCTCATTCGATGAAGTTGGAGATGTAATTATGGATGTTACTGTTCTTGAAATTAAAGACGGTAAATTTATTGAATTTGAATAATCTAAAACCAATTGGTTCTCGTAAGTTATTGCGAGAACCAATCTACATTAAAAGTGTTTGCTAGGGTAATCAAATTAATTAAAGGATGATTTAAATTGCTATTAGAACAAATAATTAACGGCATAACGTTAGGTAGTATTTATGCAATAATAGCACTCGGTTTTACCCTTGTATTTGGTGTGCTAGGAATTATTAATATGGCACATGGTGAAATCTTTATGGTTGGTGCTTTTGTAGGAGTAACAGCAACTGGAATACTTGGTTGGCCATTGTGGCTTGCGTTTATTGCAGCGATTGTCGTTACAAGTATTTTAGGCTACTTATTAGAACGTTTTACTTTAAGGCCATTACGAGGAAAAAAGGGTGTATCACATTTAGCACCATTAATTAGTACGATTGGTGTATCCATATTATTAGAAAATCTATCACATCATATTTTTGGTGCTGGTAATAAACCATTTAACACTTCATTTTCTCAAATAAGTATTACGATTGGATCGATTACGATTTATCTAGTTCAAATTGTAATTTTCATCATTTCCATTCTATTAATGATTGGTTTAACAATTTGGCTTTCTAAAACAAAAGCAGGTAAGGCATTAAGAGCAACTGCAGATAACTTAGAAACAGCTAGTATCCTAGGAGTAGATACAAAGAAAATTATTATATTAACTGTTGTCGTTGCATCAGCAATTGGTGGTATCGCAGGTATTTTAGTTGGAATGGCATTTAACTCTGTTAGTCCACAAATGGGATTATCAATGGGGTTAAAGGGTCTAGCAATTATCATTTTAGGTGGTATGGGTAATGTGAAGGGTGCTATGGTTGGTGGCCTAATATTAGGTTTATCTGAGACGATGCTAGTAGCTTATGGAGATTCAGGCTACCGAGATGCAATCGCATTTATCATGATTATTGTCATCCTATTATTACGTCCACAGGGTATCTTTGGTTCAAAGGTATCCCAAGAAAGAAGGTGATCACTTGTTAGGAGAAATTTTAAATACCTATTATTTACAAATAGGATCGTTTATTTTAATTAATATTATGTTGGCAATAAGTGTTTACGTTCCACTGTCATCTGGTCAATTATCTCTAGGAAGCGCTGGATTTATGGGAGTCGGAGCATATACATCTGCGTTACTAACAATTCATTTCGACCTTCCAATCGTTATTGGTATTATCGCAGGTGCATTAGCTGCAAGTGCTCTAGGTGTAATTGTTGGTATTCCTTCATTAAGACTTTCAGGTGTCTATTTGGCGATTGCTACTTTAGGTCTTGGGGAAGTAATTCGTGTTATCTTCGTTAACTGGGACTCTTTAACTAGAGGGTCAGTTGGTTTAACAGGTATTCCACAGTTAGGTAGGGAAATTCTAGAGTTTGCGCGGGGGGTAGGATTTGAACCAGCAATGATTGGTATTAAAAACAATCAGTTTGTGTTTCTATCTATTTTCTTAGTGCTATTAGTACTAGTGATCGTCATTTTATGGTTTGTTGTTCGTCAACAAAATTCACGAGTTGGACGAGCATTATCATCTATAAATCTTGATGAAAAAGCAGCAGAGTCAATGGGGATTAACATTACTTATTATAAAGTTATATCATTCACACAAGGTGCGTTCTTTGCTGGATTAGCTGGTGCATTATTTGCTCATGTTATTGGGTATATTTCTCCTGCTGATTTTTCATATCACCGTGCTGTTGAAGTGTTAATATTCACTGTATTTGGCGGTAGTGAAGTAATTATTGGATCTGTATTTGGTGCATTTTTCTTAACGTTAATGCCTGAAGTTTTGCGATTTGTTAGTGAATTCCGATATATTATTTACGGAATCCTATTAGTTGTTTTAATGGCAGTACGTCCACAAGGAATTCTTGATGCAAACTTACTTAAGAAAATTAAATTTAAACGTTCAAAAGGAGGGATACGTTAATGGTTATTGAAGTGAAGAATATTACGAAAAACTTTGGCGGTATCTCTGCTTTAAAGGATGTATCATTTTCGATTAATAAAGGTGAAATCTTTGGTTTAATTGGCCCAAATGGTGCTGGGAAAACAACGATGTTTAATATGATTACGAATATTTACGAACCAACTTCTGGTGAAATCATATTCCAGGGCGAAAATATTACGGGAATCAAACCGTATAAAATCACAGAAAAAGGGATTTGCCGTACGTATCAAAACATTCGATTATTTTCTCAAATGTCTACTTTACATAATGTAATGGTTGGAGGACATAGCCAATCACACTCTGGAGTTTTTAGTAGCGTATTTCGTACAAAAGCACAACGTAAAGAAGAACAATTACTAATTGAAAGATCCGAAGAATTGCTTGAATTAGTAGGTCTTCTAGAACATAAAGATACGATTGCAGAAAATCTTGCATATGGACAGCAACGAAGACTTGAAATTGCACGTGCATTAGCAAGTAATCCAAGTCTTCTATTATTAGACGAACCTGCAGCAGGTATGAATGAAAAAGAGACTGATAGTTTATATGATTTAATAAAAACGGTGCAATCAAGAGGTATCACAGTATTGATTATTGAACACGACATGCCACTCGTTATGAAATTATGTGATCGAATTACTGTACTAAACTTTGGTGAAAAACTAGCAGAGGGTACTCCAGAAGAAATTCAAAATAATGAAGCAGTTATTGAAGCCTATCTTGGAAAAGAGGAGGATGAAGTAGATGCTTAAACTTACGAACGTTGAAACATTTTATGGTCAGATTCAAGCTCTTAAAGGGATTGATTTAGAAGTACATGAAGGGAAAATCATTACTTTATTAGGTGCAAATGGTGCTGGAAAATCAACAACAATGAAGACAATCGCTGGTCTTTTAAAACCTAAAAATGGATCCATTGAATTTATGGGTGAAAATATAACAGGTTTACGTCCAGACCAATTGTTACGTAAAGGTATATCTTTAGTTCCTGAAGGTCGTGCGATTTTATCCTCGATGACAGTACTAGAAAATCTTGAAATGGGCGCTTATCAGCGAAAAGATAAAGAGGTAAAAGAAGATATTGAAGACGTAATGAAACGTTTCCCGATATTAAAAGAAAGACAAACACAAATGGCCGGAACTCTTTCTGGTGGTCAACAGCAGATGTTAGCTATAGCAAGAGCGCTACTATCGAAACCAAAATTAATTTTATTAGATGAACCTTCTATGGGATTAGCCCCATTGATTGTTGCTGATATCTTCAAAATTATTAAAGAAATTAAAGAGGCTGGTACAACAGTTCTTTTAGTTGAGCAAAATGCAAAACAAGCATTGAAAATTGCAGATTACGGTTATGTCATGGAAACAGGTAAAATTATTATTGAGGGTAGCGCAGATAGTTTATTAGAAGATCCTCGAGTAGTTGAGGCGTACTTAGGGAGAAAATCTACATCTTAATGTATCAAAAGTAGGTGACGAGAAATTAAGTTCTCGTCACCTTTTATTTTTAACCGTATAAACTTTTGGATGTACTTTATAAAATAATTAATTCTTTTGGATATTTTGTTAATACTTCAACACCATTTTCTGTGACCACGACATCATCTTCAATACGTACTCCAGCAATATTGTTATAAATACCTGGTTCAATTGTAAAAACCATACCTGATTTTAGCTGCATTTCATTTGTACCAGTTACGGAAGGATATTCATGTACTGAAATACCAAGTCCGTGGCCAAGTCGATGAGTGAAATCTTCACCGAAACCTCCATCAGTAATAATATCGCGTGCAATTTTATCGATATCCATTGCACGAACTCCTGGTTTCACTGCTTCAATTGCCTTTTCATTTGCACTTCTAACGAGTTGATAAATTTCTTTTTGAGCATCTGTTACACTTCCAAAAGCGACAGTTCTAGTAATATCTGAACAATAGCCCTCATATTCTACACCTAAGTCAAATAATATAAAATCGCCTTTTTGGATTTTACGACCCCCTGGTTTTCCATGAGGTGAAGCTGATTTTGGTCCAGACAATACCATTGTGTCAAAGGACATTTTACAACCTTTTTCTTTAATTGCATTTTCAATAACAGTTAAAATTTCCATTTCCGTTTTGCCTTCAGCAATTTCTTTACATCCAACTTCTATTGCATAATCTGCTAATTGAGCTGCATATCGCATTTTTTCAATCTCTGAGTCATCTTTTATAACGCGCATTTCATTGATTTTCTCATCTAATCGAACAAAATTTGCCTGTGGGAAGACTTGTTGTAAAGATTCTAATCTCTCAACAGTTAAATGGCTTTTTTCTATCGCTATGTTACTAACAGAAATATTGTTCAATTGAACTTTCTCTTTAATAAGTTCAAACGGTTGATCCGTATCAAGATGACCAATTACATCATAAGACCATCCTGAATTGATAGCGTCAGGAACTTCCATCTTTGGACAAACTAAAATAGATGTAGCTTCTTGAAAAATCATAACTCCAAGTAAGCGTTCATGTGGATTACTTTTGAATTGTGAAAAGTAAAATACATTGTCGGGCGTAGTAATAAAAGCGATGTCTAAATTGTTTTCTTTTAAATACGTTTGAATTTGATTTATTTTTGTCAAAGTGTAAGCCTCCAATAACGGAATGTTTAATTTGTAAAATCTAATATATTATAACAAAATAGAAGGGAAAATTGTTTTAAAAGAGAAATTAATGAGTAAGTAACTGTAAGGAGGATATTTAATGGAAATTTCATATCATGGTCATTCAGTTGTAAAAATTAAAACAAATGGTCAAGTAATACTTATTGACCCTTTTATTCGAGGGAATGGACTTACAGATTTAAAGGTTGAAGAAGAAAAGCCAAATGTAATTCTGTTAACACATGGACATAACGACCATGTTGGTGACACAGTTGAATTGGCTAAAGCAAATAATTCCCTTGTAGTTGCACCAAACGAATTGGCAAATTATTTAGCAAAAGAAGGGGTTACTGTTCACAATATGGGAATTGGGGGAGCCTATGAATTTCCTTTTGGAACAGTAAAATATACACTAGCATTTCATGGCTCAGTTTATGAGACAGAAAATGGGGAAATTATTAATGCAGGAAATCCAGGCGGTATCTTGTTTACTGCAGAAAATTTAACAATTTATCATGCTGGTGATACTGCATTGTTTGGAGATATGAAATTAATCGGAGATCGACACGCAATCGATGTAGCGTTTCTTCCAATTGGAGATAACTTCACGATGGGTCCAGAGGATGCTGCTTATGCAGTAACTTTGTTGAATCCAAAAATAGTTGTACCAATTCATTACAATACGTTCCCAGTGATTGAACAAGATCCACATCATTTTGCAAGATTAGTAAAAGACTCGAAAGTACAAGTGCTATCTCCTGGAAATGTAGTTGAAATAGAATAATGGGGTGAGAAAGTAACATTAAGGTATCAGAAACTTTGATGTTACTTTCTCTTTTTACTTTATTTTGGTACATTAGTAATATAGAATCCACTTTTATCAATACATACGCAAAATATGGTACACTTATAAATAGTGAACTAATTTGGAAATTAGGTGATTGCATGTCGACAAAACATGAGAAAATACTACAATATATTGAGTCGTTACCTGTAGGTGATAAGATTTCTGTTAGGCAAATTGCAAAGGATATGGGAGTCAGTGAGGGTACCGCATATCGTGCTATAAAAGAGGCTGAAAATAGAAGTTTAGTAAGTTCAATTGAACGTGTTGGAACAATTCGTATAGAAAAAAAGAAAAAAGAGAATATTGAGCGCTTAACATTTGCGGAAATTGTCAACATTGTCGATGGACAAGTACTAGGTGGAATGAACGGATTACATAAAACATTAACGAAATTTGTCATCGGAGCAATGCAACTCGAAGATATGATGCGATATACAGAAGCGGGAAGCTTATTAATAGTTGGTAACCGTTTTAAAGCCCACGAAAATGCATTAAAAGAAGGCGCAGCAGTATTAATAACAGGTGGTTTTGATACAACCGATGAAAATAAGCGTCTTGCTGATGAATTGGAACTTCCTATCATTTCTTCTAGCTATGATACTTTTACAGTTGCAACTTTAATTAATCGTGCAATTTATGACCAGTTGATTAAAAAGGATATTTTGCTTATTGAAGATATTTATGTACCTATTGAAGAAACGGCTATGTTACATAATCATCAAACAATAGCAGATTTCAAATTATTAAATGAGAAAACGACTCATGGTGCATTCCCTGTCATTGGAAACCATAAAAAACTTGTTGGTATGATAACAGTAAGAGATGTCATTGGAAGAGAACCAACAGAACCTATTGATAAAGTAATGACGAAGCATCCAATCTCTACATCTATGAAAACAAGTGTAGCATCTGCGGGACACCGAATGATTTGGGAAGGAATAGATTTGTTACCAATTGTTGATGAAGATGGTGAGCTACAAGGGGTAATTAGTCGACAAGACGTATTAAAAGCATTACAACACGCTCAACGTCAACCTCACCACGGAGAAACTATCGACGATCTTGTGAAAAAAGAGATAAAACTGATAAGTGAAGAAGATATAATGGTTGAATTTATAGTTACACCACAAATGACAAATCAATTTGGTTCAATTTCATATGGCGCTTTCACAACATTGCTTTCGGAAGTGGGTTCACTCGCTTTAAAAAGAAAAAAACGTGGAGATGCTGTAGCTGAAAATATGACAATTTATTTTATTAAACCGATTCAAATGGAAACTGTACTAACGATTGTACCGCATATTTTAGACATGAGTCGTAAGTTTGTAAAAATGGATTTTGATGTGTTTAATGAACATACTTTAGTTGGAAAAGCTATGATGATGTTCCAACTATTAGAGAGATAAGGAAAATAAAAAAGAGGCTGGGACAAAAGATAACTTTCAACCAAAAGTCAGTATTGCGTATAATAAAAATCTGCAAACACTATATTAGAAAGTCGTTCGTTGGAGAGGCATGCGAAGACTCCTGCAGGACGTAGAAGCAGTCATGAGACCCCGGAGAGCTTTAGCTCACGGAGGCTCATGGCTTCCCTGCGGAAAGCGAAGCATGCATCGGAAACGAACGTCACTATATCAAAAAAGTACAATCCAAATTGAATGATGGATTGTACCTTTCCACTTATGTCCCAGCCTGGTCCTTCAAGATTAACGATTTAATTCGAATTCTTCTTGAACATATTTACCTTCATGGCGCATACGTGGATAATTACTATAAACAAGCATTATTCCTACGATAACAAAAAGTGCGCAAATTATGTAACTTACCATTGATTGGTGAATAATTACAGCATTTACACCAAATGCAATGATAAAGATTCCTAATGCAATGCCCGCTTTTGCTTTATACCACTTTTTTCTAATAGGCAAAGTGGCTCTAAATTGCCTTGTTTTAAAGTAAAAATAAACCGCAAAAGCAATTACAATAATTGCGAGAAATAGATAGTTAAAATTCAATTTAGCGACCTCCTTAAAAACCAAAAATGCGACAACTCGATGTCTTTTTATGCAAATCTCTTTAATCCAGTATACGCCAAAAGACAAGCTGTCACTATTGTAACGATTTTTAAAGGAAATTGCTATGAACATTTCATAAAACTTTAATTCTCCGGGAGGAACTAGTGTGATACGAGAAATCATCGATACTATTGAAAAATATGAGACAATTATTATTCATCGTCATGTAAGACCTGATCCAGATGCATATGGGTCGCAAATTGGCCTTAAAACAATTATCTCTACAAATTACCCAGATAAAAAAGTTTATGCAGTGGGTGAACATGATGAATCACTTTCATTTTTAGCAAAACCAGACACAATCGATGATGAAGTATTTACAGGTGCCTTAGTCATTATCACTGACACCGCTAATACTGAGAGAATTGATGATGAACGTTATACACAAGGTGATTTTTTAATTAAAATTGATCATCATCCAAATGATGATCAATATGGTGATTTACTATGGGTAAATACGAATGCAAGTTCAGTTAGTGAAATGATTTATGAGCTATTTGAGCAAGGTCGTAATTATAAGAAATGGGAGTTATCTGATGAAGCAGCTCGCTTACTATTTGCTGGAATTGTAGGCGATACGGGACGTTTTTTATTTCCAAGTGCTACTGAAAGAACATTTGAAATTGCAGGTCATTTAATACGATACCAATTTGACCGTAATGAGTTATTTGATGGAATGTATGAAAAAGACCATAAACTATTAAAGCTACAAGGGTATTTATATCAAAATTATACGATTGATGAAAATGGTGCTGTATATATAAAGCTAACAAAAGAAATATTACAACAATTTGATGCGACACCATCGGATACTTCTTTACTTGTTGGCTCCTATGGCGACATCAAAGGAATTTGTGCATGGGTAATTTTTGTTGAAGAAGAAGATCAAATTCGAGTACGTTTACGCTCAAAGGGACCGATTATTAATGAATTAGCGAAAAAATATAACGGTGGTGGTCATCCATTAGCCTCAGGCGCAACCGTATACTCTTGGGAAGAAGCTGACAGAGTCGTAGCAGAATTAAAGGAAATCTGTCGAAAATTTAAATAATGTGAGGAGTGGAGTGAGTTTGACAAGTTATCCACAAATACGAACAAGTGCAGATATGTTAAACAGTACGATTCGTATTGATGAGCTCATCCCATTTTTACGCCAACAGAAGGCAAAAGCATGTGCAATCGTAAATACGAAATTGTACGGGCTTTTGCCTTTTTGGCAAGAAGTTAAAAAAGCCGACATACACCCGGTTGTTGGTTTAAAAGTTCAAATTCAATTCCAGGGTGACCAATTATATCCCGCTATTATCTATGCTCACACAAATTTAGGCTATAAAAATTTACTGAAGATTAGTAGTAGCATATCAATAAGAGAAGATGAAACATTACCATATCGATGGTTGCTTGGGTATTCTAAAGGATTAGTTATAGTCCTACCAATGCTTGAGCACAAAGAAATTTGGTTGCAGGATAATTCTGCTGAGTATATAAAACAATTGAGAGAAGCTTTTACTACACATCTATTTTTAGGGATATCTCGTGCAGGTGGCTATAAATCACCACATGAAGAAAAGGCAATTCAATTGAGTATGCATTTTGGTTGTAAAATCATAGCAATCCACGAATGTCTCTTTATGAAGAATGATGACCATTTTTCATATGAAGTAGCACAAGCTATTAAATCAGGTGTGAAGTTAAGTGAAAAAATCGAATCAAATCGCAAAGAGGACCAGTTTGTACCAACCGCAGAAGACTGGGAAAAATGGTTTTATGATCATCCTGATTGGCTTAGCATGAGCGAAAACCTATTACTAAGTTGTCAGGTTGATATTACGAATGAACATATCTATATGCCAAAATTTCCATTACCTGAGGGAGTATCGGCAGAAGATGTGTTGTATGAAATGTCTATAGAAGGTTTGAAAGAACGATTACAAACAAACGTACCTAATGAAAATTACTTGGATCGACTTAAGTTTGAGTTAAGTATTATTAATTCAATGGGCTATGCTGACTACTTTTTAATCGTATCTGATTTTATGAAATTTGCTCATTCATCGAAAATTTTAACAGGGCCTGGACGAGGTTCTTCAGCCAGCTCATTAGTAGCCTATGTTCTTCAAATAACACAAGTGGATCCTATTAAATATGGATTACTATTTGAACGATTTTTAAACCCAGAAAGAATATCATTACCTGATATTGATATAGATTTTATAGATACACGAAGACATGAAGTAATTGAGTATGTGGTAAAAAAGTACGGCGCCAAGCATGTTGCGCAAATCATTACTTTTGGCACGTTATCTGCAAAAGCAGTAGCTCGAGATGTAGCTAGAATGTTTAATTTTGAAAGTGAAACTCTTGAAATGATTTCAAGGCTAATCCCAAACAAACTAGGTATTACTCTAAAGGAAGCATACGCTCATTCTGAAAAGCTTAGAATTTGGATTGAGGGAGAATCTATTCGTAAAAGATGGTTTGAAGTTGCATTAAAATTAGAAGGTCTCCCAAGAAACGCTTCTACTCATGCTGCAGGTGTCATATTAAGTCCAGTTCCTTTAGTTGAATTGATACCTATAGAAAAAGGTCATGATGAAGTCTATTTAACTCAATGGCCGATGCAAGAGGTTGAAAAGCAAGGTCTATTAAAAATGGACTTTCTTGGTCTACGCAATCTAACAATTATCGAGCAAATTAGAAAATCAATATATTATTCAAAACATATAGAAATCGATTTACACCAAATCCCCTTGAATGACCAAAAGACCTATGAATTGCTGCAGCAAGGCGATACATCAGGAATCTTCCAGTTAGAATCAGAAGGTATGCAAAATGCATTAAGAGAAATTAAGCCTACACAACTTTTAGATATTGTGGCAGTTAACGCATTATATCGTCCTGGACCGATGGAGTTTATATCAACATATTCTCGCAGAAAGGCGAATAAGGAGCCTGTTATTATGCCTCATCAGGTACTTGAGCCGATTTTAAAAGAAACTTATGGGATTATAGTTTACCAAGAACAGATTATGCAAATTGCAAATGTAATGGCTGGATTCACTTTTGGTCAAGCGGATTTATTACGTAGAGCAGTAAGTAAAAAAAATCTAGATATATTGAATGAACAGAAGGAATCCTTTGTTGCAGGGTCAATCCGAAAAGGATTTTCTAAACAAGTTGCAGAGGAAGTATACGAGTTAATTGTAAGATTTGCAAATTATGGTTTTGCGAAAAGCCACGCAGTAGCCTATAGTATTATTTCATATCAAATGGCTTTTTTAAAAGCCAATTTTCCAGCTCAATTTTATGCAGCATTAATGACAAATTCTATAGGTAATCCCGATAAGCTTTTTCAATATATACTTGAAGCCAAAAATAAAGGGATTGAAATTGAAAGACCTTCAATACAAAAAAGCTATCGTCATTTTGCTGTAGAGAATGGGAAAATAAGATTTAGTCTTTCGGTAATTAGAGGTATCTCCCAAAACTTTTTTAAAAAGTTACTTGAGGTCAGGGCGAACCTTGGAAGACCCTTCGAAGACATCTTTGATATGGCTACAACATTAAGTGCATCATTTTTTACTCGTAAGGAAATAGAACCATTAATTAAAGCAGGAGCACTAGATGATTTTGGGAAGGATCGAGCAAGCTTATTAGCAACGATAGATGCAGCTATTAAACATGCGAAAATTGTACGACCTACAGAAGAAGATGATTTGTTTTCTTCTAACCCTACCATTTTTGGCAAACCAAAATATATAGAGGTAGATCCAATTCCTCAAAAATTACAACTTCAATTTGAAAAAGAAGTACTTGGATTTTATTTGTCATTGCATCCTGTAACAATCGAACGGAACAAACTAAAGGATTTAAATCAAAATACAAAAACTTTAAGAAATTTACGACCATCTACTTTTGTAAAATTGGTTGGTATGATCGACCTTGTGCGTCAAATTAGGACGAAAAAAGGCGAGCTTATGGCATTTGTCCAATTATCAGATGAATTTGGAAGTATATCGTTAACAATGTTTCCGAAAGAATATAACGAGGTAATCGGATGGATTAAAGAAGAATCGATTGTCTATGTAGAGGGTGTTTTAGAGTACCGAAATGACAAGCCTCAAGTGATTGTTAAATTACTCGTTAAAAGCAATTTAAATTAAGAATAACTAATTTTCTAGAAAAAACTGTACATTTTGTACAGTTTTTTCTTTACAAACAAAAAAGTATTCTGTATTCTTATAACTAAAAGTGGTCAGACCACTTTACGCTTTATTATTACATTTGTAATAAAAGCTAATCTTAAATCGTATATAAACTTGTACAATGGCCCTTAGTGAGGTGTTTATGGAAACTAAACAGGAGAACAAAAAAGTATTTTTAGAGATTGTAAAACAATTAAAAGAATTAATCGATAAAGAACATATTAAGCCTGGAGATAAATTGCCTTCTGAAAGAGTGCTATCAGAAAGACTTGCTGTTGGTAGGTCTTCTGTTAGAGAAGCATTAAGGAGTTTAGAATTACTTGGACTAATTGAAACAAGACAGGGTGGAGGAACTTTTCTCTCCTCAGGTCAAAATATTCAATTAGTAGAGATTTTATCTTCTTTTATTTTAAGGGTAAGTCCATCAGTAGATGAAGTACACACTACTAGAAGAATGCATGAAAAAGAAGCAATTAGGGTCATTTGTTCAGATAAAAATTTAACTGCCTTGCCTGTTTGGGAAAGTTTATTTTATAAAATTGAGGTTGAAAGTGAAGTAGTAAGAGACCATATTTTAAGAGAGTTAATTATTGCTTCTGGTAATCGTCTATCTTTAAAAATATGGATGCAACTTGCTGCCTATAGTGCAACACCGTTAAAAAAGATAACCACTAAGAAAGAAAAACCAATACTTCTAGTACTCTTAAAATCCATCCAATTAGGCTTTAAAAAAGAAGCGCTAGAAGCATACGAACAGTGGATGTTTACTATAAAAAATAATTTAATTAACGAGAATCAATCTAATTAATAAGGGGGATTATGATGGCGATAAGAAACTTTATATCGTTAAATCGTAAGAAATCGAAAGGCGGGGTAGTCATCGAACGCAAGAAAGAAAAGGAATTTCCCGCTGATTTAATGACAAAATGTCCTGAATGTAAAAAAATATATTTAACGAAAGAACTAGATAATAACTTTAAAGTTTGTCCAAATTGCGATCATCATTATAAATTAACTGCTTGGGAAAGAGTAGGTTGCTTTTTAGATCAAGGTACTTTCGAATCTTTAGATGATCATTTAAAAACTTCAAATCCATTGAATTTCCCAGCATATGTGGAAAAAGTTGAAGTTGATGTGAAAAAGACAGGTTTAAATGAAGCTGTCCTTACTGGCGTCGGTTTACTAGATGGTGAGCAAGTAGTTGTTGCTATTATGGACTCTCATTTCCGTATGGGTTCAATGGGTTCTGTAGTTGGAGAGAAAATTACAAGAGCAATCGAAAAAGCGACTGAGTTAAAAACACCATTTATCATATTCACTGCCAGTGGTGGAGCACGAATGCAAGAAGGGGTAATCTCCCTAATGCAAATGGCAAAAACAAGTGTTGCCTTAAAGCGTCATAGTGACCAAGGTTTACTATTTATTTCTATTATGACACATCCTACAACAGGCGGAGTTTCTGCTAGTTTTGCATCACTTGGTGATATTAATCTTGCAGAACCAAAAGCGTTAATCGGCTTCGCTGGACGTCGTGTAATTGAGCAAACCGTACGTGAGAAATTGCCAGATGATTTCCAAACTGCTGAGTTTTTACTTGCACATGGACAATTAGATGCAATTTTCCATCGTAAAGAGATGAAGGAAAAGGTTGCTACTATTGTAAAACTTCATCGTAAAGGAGGCGTTTCAAATGGCTAAAAATATGGCTTTTGAAGAACCCGTTATAAAACTACGTGAAAAAATTGACGAACTTAAAGACATTGCTAGTAAAGCAGATGTAGATATGCGTGAAGAAATTGAAACCCTCGAAACAAGACTTAAACAATTAGAAATTAAAGTGTATTCGAATATGGAGCCTTGGGATCGTGTTCAAGTTGCTAGACATCCTGAACGACCAACGACATTAGATTATATAAAAGAGATCTTTACTGACTTTATAGAATTTCATGGAGATCGCAATTTTGGTGATGACGAAGCAATTATTGGAGGCATAGCTTTCTTTGAGGATACACCAATTACAATCATTGGACATCAAAGAGGAAAAACAACAAAAGAAAATATCCGAAGAAACTTTGGTATGCCGCATCCTGAAGGCTATCGTAAAGCTTTAAGACTTATGAAACAAGCTGAAAAGTTTGGTAGACCTATTCTTTGCTTTATAGACACTAAGGGAGCTTATCCTGGTAAAGCTGCAGAACAAAGAGGGCAAAGTGAAGCTATTGCAAAGAATTTATTTGAAATGGCTGGTTTAAAAGTGCCTGTAATTAGTATAGTAATTGGTGAAGGTGGAAGTGGTGGAGCCCTTGCACTTGGAGTTGCAAATCGTATCTTCATGCTTGAAAACTCAACATATTCTGTTATTTCACCAGAGGGTGCAGCATCTATCCTATGGAAGGATGCTAGTTTAGCGAAACAAGCAGCTGAGGCAATGAAAATTACAGCACAAGATTTGAAACAAATGGGTATTATAGATGGAATTATTCCTGAAATTTCTGGTGGAGCACATAGAAATGTAATTGCACAAGCTTTAGCAATTAAAGAATGCTTACTAGACGAATTAACAAAACTAAGATTACTATCAACAAGTGAACTTATAGAAGATCGTTATAATAAATTCAGAGTCATTGGTGAATTTATTGAACAGTAATTTTACTCGGCAAAATCTGTAAAAAGATTTTGTCGTTTTTTTAGTGGAAAGAATGTGTTAGGTTTTCTATAATCATCAGTTGTAATAACGACTCATCTTTATTTGCTCAGGTTGAATTATTTTAATCTAAATCCTTCATATAAAACAGAATATAATTTTTTAAGTATGTGGAAACTTGGAAATGAATTATTTAATCAAACTTGCTTAAAAGAGCAGCATTTAAGAAAAAAATGCTTAAATTTTATATTTTTTTTGTAAAAGTAACAATTTTAACTTCTCAGAATCATTACATTATTTACATTTTATGATAATGTGTTTTATATGAGGAAAAATTAGGAGGTAGGGGCACTTGAGAAAAATTGCAGTCTTAACGAGTGGTGGAGATGCTCCTGGGATGAACGCAGCGATTCGGGCGGTCGTTCGTAAAGCAAAGTATCATGGTGTTGAAGTAATGGGAATCTACCGTGGCTTTGAAGGTTTTATAGAAGGGAATATGGAGTTATTAGAATTAGGTTCGGTTGGAGGAATCATCCAACGGGGTGGTACTAAATTATTTTCATCGCGCTGTCCAGAATTCAAAGAAGAAAAATATCAATTGCAAGGCATCGAAAAAATGAAACAAGCAAGTGTAGAGGGACTAGTTGTCATAGGTGGCGATGGTTCTTACCGTGGTGCCAATGCATTAACAAAGTTAGGCTTTCCTTGTGTTGGTATCCCTGGAACAATTGATAACGATATTCCAGGAACAGAATATACGATTGGATTTGACACAGCCTTAAACACTGTTGTTGAATCAATCGATAAAATTAGAGACACCGCCACATCGCACGAAAATTCATTTATTGTTGAAGTAATGGGTAGAGATGCTGGAGATTTGGCTTTATGGGCTGGTCTTGCAGCTGGTGCGGAGTCCGTTTTAATCCCAGAAGAACCGTTTAACCTTGATGAAATTATTGAGCGAATAAAACGCGGTGAAGCAAGGGGGAAAAAACATAGTATTATCATCGTTGCTGAAGGTGTCATGTCTGGATCTGAGCTTGCAAAAATTTTAAAAGAAAAGGCAGATATACACACTAGGGTGTCTGTATTAGGACATATTCAACGAGGTGGCTCGCCGTCTGCACGTGATCGCGTGTTAGCTGGTCGATTAGGGGCAAGAGCTGTGGAAATATTATTAAATGGCTCAAGTGGACGAGCTGTTGGTATAAAAAATCACCAAGTAATCGATTATGACCTTGATGAAGCATTTAAGCTGAAACATAAAGCTGAATTAAGTTTATATACATTATCTAAAGAATTATCAATATAAAGTGAAACTTCCATCAGTGGGGATTGCCTCATCCCCCACTGATGGTTAGTTGAGGCCCACAGGACGTGGGTCATGCAGACGTTGCCACAGAGACCAACATGATGTTGGTCATATCGCTGATGCTACAGAGGCCAACACGATGTTGGTCATATCACCGATGCCACAGGATGTGGCGTTTTCGGGGATAAGTAGCGTTTTTAGCGATAAGTAGCGCTTCTAGTCTGCAACCAATCGGGGTGTTAGCGTCCGTTAACTCCCATAAATTATTTTGTTTATTAAAATCTTGGGGTGGGAGTCTTTCAGACGGTTCACCGGGATAAATTTTAGTGAAAAACGGAGCGATTTATAAATGAGAAAAACTAAAATAGTATGTACAATAGGGCCGGCGAGTGAGTCAGCAGAGACATTAGAACAATTAATATTAGCAGGTATGAATGTAGCACGATTAAACTTTTCCCACGGAACGCATGAAGAACATGCGGTAAGAGTTGCTACAATCCGTGATGTTGCTGCGAAGTTAAATAAAACGATCGGGATTCTTCTTGATACAAAAGGTCCTGAAATTAGAACACACAACATGAAAAATGGAGAAGTACACCTTTCTCGTGGACAAGTAATTGATATTTCAATGGAAGAAGTTGAAGGGGACGAAAATGTATTCTCCGTCACTTATGATCAGTTGATCGATGATGTAAACCAAAACGATAAGATTTTACTAGACGATGGGTTAGTCGAACTACGTGTGCTTGCAAAAGATAAAGAAAAGGGATTAATCCATACAATCGTTGAAAATGCAGGTATATTAAAGAATAAAAAAGGTGTTAATGTACCAGGAGTGTCTGTTAAATTACCTGGTATAACTGAAAAAGACGCACAAGATATTTTATTTGGAATTGAACAAGGTGTTGACTTTATCGCAGCGTCGTTTGTTCGTACTGCAAAAGATGTACTAGAAATCCGTGAATTGTTAGAACAAAATGGTGGGAGTCATATCCAAATTATACCTAAAATCGAAAACCAAGAAGGTGTGGATAATATCGATGAAATTATCGAAGTGTCTGATGGTTTAATGGTTGCCCGTGGTGATTTAGGTGTTGAAATTCCTGCAGAGGAAGTACCATTAGTACAAAAAACATTAATTAAAAAGTGTAATCAAGTAGGGAAACCAGTAATTACTGCTACACAAATGTTAGATTCCATGCAAAGAAATCCACGTCCAACTCGAGCTGAAGCAAGTGATGTAGCAAACGCGATCATCGATGGGACAGATGCTATCATGCTATCTGGAGAAACTGCAGCTGGTCAATATCCAATTGATTCAGTGAAAACGATGAATAAGATTGCTGAGTATACAGAAAATTCTTTGGATTATCGAGCGATAGTATCTATGCGTAGCCGTGAAAAAGGAACATCTATGACAGAAGCAATTTCACAAGCGGTTTCTTATACTTCCATTAATTTAGGTGTTAAAGCAGTATTAGCGCCAACTTCGAGTGGTACAACAGCAAAAATGATTGCAAAATATCGTCCTGGCGTGCCAATTATTGCAATAACAAATGAAGTAACAACTGCTCAAAAATTAACGCTTGTATGGGGCGTAACATCAATTGTTACCCCAAAAGTAAATACAACAGATGAAATTTTAGAACTAGCTGTTGATGAATCTTTAAAATATAAATACGTTGACCACGGAGATGTCGTTGTTATTACTGCCGGTGTACCAGTTGGTGAAGCAGGTACAACAAACTTAATGAAAGTACACGTAATTGGTGATCTTCTTGCACGTGGGCAAGGAATCGGCAAAGCGTCTGTAATTGCAAAAGCAGTTGTAGTGAACAACGCAAGTGAAGCACAGGCTTATGGTACAGAAGGATGCATTTTAGTTACAATTGGAACTGACCGAGAAATGATGCCAGCTATTGAGAACTGTGTAGGCATTATTACAGAGGAAGGCGGTTTAACTAGCCATGCTGCCGTTGTTGGTTTAAGTCTAGGAATCCCAGTCATTGTAGGTGTAAAAGATGCAACTACGATTATTAGACATGGGCAAGAAATTACGATGGATGCAGAAACGGGCGTTATATATAAAGGACATGCGAGTGTTTTATAATTTCAAGTTAATATAAAATAAAAGTAGACAAAAACGAATAAGTTTTGTCTACTTTTTTATTTTCATATCTAAAGTATTTCTTAAAATCGGAACTTTCAAATTGAACGAATTTAAGATTTGATATACAGTTTTAATAATATATTGTTGGGGGAATACTATGAAAAAAATTATGATTAGCCTTTTAGCAATCGTATTAATTGAAATAGCTTTATTTATTGTAGTGGGTAATGTTTTAGGTGTATTTAATACTCTATTATTAATAATCCTTACATCTATTTTGGGAATAATTGTTTCAAAAAAACAGGGTATGAATTCTATTCAGAGTATGCAAGAAAGTATGCGTCGCGGTGACCCCCCTGGACCTGTAATGGTTGACACATTTATGATATTCGTTGGTGGAATATTGTTAGCTTTACCTGGGTTTTTAACTGACTTAATTGGTATTACGTTTGTGTTTAGTTTCACTCGCACGTTATATAAACCGTTAATATACAAATGGTTACGAAAGAAAATGGAAAATGGGCGTGTCATAATTCTTAATAAGTAGATTTTTGTCTCATTTTAAGTGCAATGAGAATTATGAATGGACTTAGTAAAACACCATATATTCCGAATAGCAAAATAGATGCTGCACTAATGAAAAATGAATGTATTGCTCGTAGTTGGAAGGTTTTAGCCCACAACATTGATTCAGTAATTTGTCTTGTTATCATTATAAATAAAAACAGCACTAGCACTGCAATCCCTAAGGTACTTTGTCCAATAACAATAAAATAAATTGCTACAGGGACAAGGAATATCCCTATTCCAAAGAATGGTAAAAAATCAGCCATCGCTATTATAAATGCTTTACTAATTGGTTGTTCAAATTTTAATAGACTAAAACCACAACTTAATAAAAAGAAAGTAATCATAAACAATTGAAAACCAACAAATAAAAAATAGCCAAATAAATCGATTGCTCTTGTAAAGTATTGTTTCCACTCGAAACGATAAGATTTAGGCACATATATAAAGAACCATGCTCTATCTTTCCGTGATTCAAATAATGAAAAGAAGAATGCTAGTACAAAAATGAAAAACTCTAAAATATAACTAAAAACTAATTGCAGTGAATTGATCATTGATAGAACTAAAGAGTCTATTAAGGACATTGATTGTTCATAAATAGTTTCAAATATCTTAAAACTAGCCGTATCTATTATTGGAATCTTTGCTACATGTTGCTGTATTTCTGGATAAATACTAATCAAACTTTGTACAGTAATATAAAGCAATGAATAAATTAACAGAAATATTAATATTGATATAGAGATGGCACTTAGAACGTATGGAAGTTTTAATCGCTTATGACAAAATTCAACAACTGGATAAATTAAATATGCGAAAAAAATAGCAATCGAAATCGGAAAAATAAACCATAAAATTAATAAATATACAGTTAATACAATAAATTTTGTAATTTTTTTAAATGGAAATTCACTAAATTTTTGCATGTTCAATCGTTTCACCTCTTGTTTTTACACGTATTATCTCTATCTGTAACAAAAATTCTCTTTTGGTCGCAAATCTTGTTCTATTTACATTTTTTACTTTTATTCTAGTAATTTCATTCACAAAGACGTCAAAATTGATTATAATAATCTTGTAAGCGATTTACTTATAGGTTCATTGAGCAGAACTAACTTTTGAGTGTCTATCTTTAAAAAAAGAAAGCACTTACAAAATCTAAATAAGGGGAGAGATTATTTATGACAGCAACACGCGGTTTAGAAGGTATCGTAGCGGCTGAGTCAAAAATCAGTTCAATCATCGACGACACACTTACATATGTAGGCTACAACATTGATGATTTAGCAGATAATGCTACATTTGAAGAGGTTGTATTTTTACTATGGCATACACGTTTACCAAAAGCAGACGAGCTAGCTGAATTAAAACAACAATTAGCTGAGAATGCTGAAATTCCACAAGCGATTATTGATCAATTCAAGGCTTATCCATTAAACACTGTGCACCCAATGGCTGCATTACGTACTGCGGTTTCATTATTAGGTGTATATGATGAAGAAGCTGATGTAATGACTCCAGAAGCAAATTATCGTAAAGCAATCCGTTTGCAAGCGAAAATTTCAACAGTTGTTACTGCGTTTTCACGTATCCGTAAAGGTTTAGAACCAATCGCACCAAAACCTGAATTAGGTTATGCTGCAAACTTCTTATATATGCTACATGGTAAAGATCCAGAAGCAATCGAAATCGAAGCATTTGATAAAGCGTTAGTATTACATGCTGACCATGAGTTAAATGCATCTACATTCACTGCTCGCGTATGTGTAGCTACATTATCAGATGTATACTCTGGTATTACTTCTGCAATTGGCGCATTAAAAGGACCACTTCACGGTGGTGCGAACGAGCAAGTAATGAAAATGTTATCTGAAATCGGTTCAATTGATAACGTTGAAGAATACATTCAAACAAAATTAAACAACAAAGAAAAAATTATGGGCTTTGGTCACCGCGTATATCGTAAAGGTGATCCACGTGCAAAACACCTACGTGTAATGAGCGAAAAATTAACAAAATTAACTGGTAAACCAGAACTATTTGATATGTCTGTGAAAATTCATGATATGATCGTTAGTCAAAAGAATCTTCCTGCTAACGTTGACTTCTTCTCAGCGTCTGTATATGATTCTCTAAATATCGAACATGACTTATTTACACCAATCTTCGCTGTATCTCGTACATCAGGTTGGTTAGCACATATTCTAGAACAATATGCAAATAACCGCTTAATCCGTCCACGTGCTGACTACGTTGGACCTGGAATGCAAAATTATATTCCAATCGAAGAGCGTTAATTATTAAAATATGCTAAAATTGTCTAGGACTGTGTTTATTACAACTGCACAGTCCTTGACTTATGATTATAGGGAGGCAACATTCATGACTAACGGTAAAATTGAAGTAGAAAACGGAGTACTTAACGTACCAAACAACCCAGTTATTCCATTCATCGAAGGTGACGGAATTGGACCAGATATTTGGGCAGCAGCATCTCGTGTGATCGATGCAGCGGTTGAAAAAGCTTACAACGGTGAAAAGAAAATCGAATGGTTAGAAGTTTTAGCTGGTGAAAAAGCATTCAACCAAACTGGTGAATGGTTACCACAAGAAACTTTAGATAAAATTAACGAATATCTAATTGCTATTAAAGGTCCTCTTACAACTCCAATCGGAGGCGGAATTCGTTCTTTAAACGTAGCACTACGTCAACAATTAGATTTATATGTATGTTTACGTCCAGTACGTCACTTTGACGGTGTTCCTTCACCAGTTAAACGTCCAGAAGATGTTGATATGGTTATCTTCCGTGAAAATACAGAAGATATTTATGCTGGTATTGAATACAAAGCTGGTTCAGACGAACAAAAGAAATTATTAAACTTCTTACAAACAGAACTTGGTGTTAATAAAATTCGCTTCCCAGAAACTTCTGGTTTAGGGATTAAACCAGTATCTCAAGAAGGTACTGAACGTCTAGTTCGTGCAGCTATCGAATACGCAATTAAACATAACAAACCAACTGTTACATTAGTACACAAAGGTAACATCATGAAGTTCACAGAAGGTGGCTTCAAAACTTGGGGTTATGAATTAGCTGAAAAAGAATTTGCAGACAAAGTATTCACTTGGAACCAATACGATGCAATTAAAGCTGAACAAGGTGAAGCTGCTGCTAACGAAGCACAATCAAAAGCTGTTGCAGAAGGCAAAATCATCGTAAAAGATTCAATCGCTGATATCTTCTTACAACAAATTTTAACTCGTCCAACTGAGTTCGATGTAGTAGCTACAATGAACTTAAATGGTGACTATATTTCTGACGCATTAGCTGCACAAGTTGGTGGTATCGGTATCGCTCCTGGAGCTAACATTAACTACGTAACTGGACATGCTATCTTTGAAGCTACTCACGGTACTGCTCCAAAATATGCTGGTCAAGATAAAGTAAACCCATCATCAGTATTACTTTCTGGTGTGTTAATGCTTGAACACTTAGGCTGGCAAGAAGCTGCAGATTTAATTACTAAATCTGTAGAACAAACTATTTCTTCTAAAGTTGTTACTTACGACTTCGCTCGTTTAATGGATGGTGCAACTGAAGTTAAATGTTCTGAATTCGCTAACGAATTAATTAAAAATCTTTAATTATTTCATTATTACATGAATTTTTTGTCAAAACCATTGTCTATACTGTAATTAAATACAAAACCAAAAGGAAGCATATCATTATGCTTCCTTTTTGAATAAGCAAATTTAAGGGAGTGAGTATAAAGGTGAGTATGAAACGTAAAAAAATTACTGTCATCGGTGCTGGTTTTACTGGAGCGACTGCGGCATTTCTATTGGCTCAAAAAGAACTAGGTGATGTTGTGTTAGTTGATATACCCGAAGCTGAAAATCCAACAAAGGGTAAAGCGTTAGATATGTGGGAAGCCGCTCCTGTACAAGGGTATGATTCATATGTAAAAGGAACCTCAAACTATGAAGATACAAAAGACTCTGATCTTGTTATTATTACTGCAGGTGTCGCGAGAAAACCAGGAATGAGCAGAGATGATTTAGTACAAATCAATCAAAAGGTCATGAAATCAGTTTCCGCTCAAATCAAACAATATTCCCCAAATTCAATTATTCTTGTATTAACAAATCCAGTTGATGCAATGACTTATACAGTGTTTAAAGAAACTGGCTTCCCTAAAACAAGAGTTATAGGGCAATCTGGTGTCCTAGACACAGCACGTTTTTGTGCATTTGTTGCAGAAGAGTTAAATGTTTCTGTTAAAGATATTAAAGGTTTTGTATTAGGCGGACATGGAGATACAATGGTTCCACTTGTTCGCTATTCATATGCAGGTGGTATTCCCCTAGAAAAACTGATTTCATCCGATCGACTACAAGCCATTGTTGAACGAACTCGAGTTGGTGGTGGAGAAATCGTCAACTTACTTGGAAATGGTTCTGCATACTATGCACCAGCAGCAGCGCTTGTTGAAATGGCTGAGGCAATTATGAAAGACCAAAAGCGTATTTTACCTTCAATTGCATATTTAGAAGGTGAATATGGATATGATGGGATCTATTTGGGAGTTCCTACGATACTCGGTGCTAATGGAATCGAAAAAATATTCGAACTCGATTTAACTGAAGAAGAACGAGCTGCTTTAAATGTATCAGCCCAAAGTGTACGAGATGTTATGAGTGTATTAGTTTAAACAAAAAAGAGTAAGAATCAAGTTGAGATTCTTACTCTTTTTATCCTTCTCTAAAAATTTAAACCATCTAAGAAAAACCTTCATAACCTTTCTTTGATTGTTATTTTCAGAAAAAATTGATACTATTGAATAAAGTGAGGATAAAGGAGTTGCTTCTTTGTTGATACAAAAAGGTATAAAACTCGGAAAAAAGGTTGATGAATTATCAACTGGCGAAAGGTTACATCTTATCGAAAAAATTGAGGATAAGGACCTGCTATTATATTTAGGTTTAACAAATGACAGTAATCCACTGTATATTCAACATGATTATGCAGCCGAAACGCCATATAAAAAACCTATTGTTCCAGTAATTATGCTTAATGGGATTATCACATCAGCGATTTCAAAACATATACCTGGCCCTGGTTCTAGAATTATCGAGCAAAGCTTAATGTATACTGAACCTGTTTATCATTATGAAACAATTAATATCGTACTAGAAGTGCAACATATCAATATTTCTCAAAATATAGTTGATATACATGTCTATGCTACAAATGAAGAAGAACAATCAGTTTTAGAAGGCATAATAAAGGTTATGCCTCCCGTGTAGTTTCGATTTGAAATGGGGGTTTCAAATCAATTTTTGGAGGAAACATAATGTCAAAAGTAATTTTAGTAGTTGAAGATGAAGTATCAATAGCTACTTTATTGAAGTACAATCTTGAAAAAGCAGGATATGAAGTGTTATTAGCTCATGATGGAAAAGAAGGTTTCGATTTAGCAATTGCAAAATCTCCAGATCTAATGCTTCTTGATTTAATGTTACCAACAATGGATGGAATGGAAGTATGTAAAGAATTACGAAGCCAAAAGAAAAACATCCCAATTATCATGTTAACTGCAAGAGATGATGAGTTTGATAAAGTACTTGGATTAGAACTTGGTGCAGATGATTACATGACGAAACCATTTAGTCCTCGAGAAGTGACAGCTCGTGTGAAGGCCGTTCTTAGACGTTTCACTACGTCTTTAGAAACAGAGCAAGAAGAATCTGATAATAAGTCATTAAATTTCGGAAATTTAGTTGTCTATCCAGAACGTTTTGAGGCGTTTTTAGATGAACAACCATTGGAGTTTACACCAAAAGAATTTGAATTACTTGTTTATCTTCTAGAAAACAAAAATCGTGTTCTCACTCGTGACCAATTATTAAGTGCAGTATGGAACTATGATTTTGCAGGTGACACACGAATTGTCGATGTACATATTAGTCATCTACGAGAAAAAATAGAGGAAAATAGTCGCAAACCAAAATTTATTAAAACGATACGTGGGATAGGATATAAATTTGAGGAGCCAAAAAATGTATGAAATCCTTCAGTAATCAACTCTATTTATTTTTCATGATCATAACGGGTTCAATTTTTGCTGTCCTTGGAATTATCTTAGGTCAGCTTTTTCCATTCTTTTTAAAAAATTATTTTGACCGAAACAAAATACCGTATGATGCAGAGACATTTCGACATATAAACTCACAATACTTTTTTGTGCTATTTATATTAATGGCGATCGCTTTATTATTAATAAGTTTTGGGGCATATCGTTTAGTGAGAAATATGATTGACCCTCTCGAGAATATTACGAAAACAGCAAAAGAATTGTCAAAAGGAAATTATCGAGCTAGAGCCTATGCAATGGGTCCTTCTACGATATTAGAATTAAGGAGTTCTATAAATAATTTAGCACGTACCTTACAAGAAATTGAAAAGACTAGAGAAGTAGAAGAAGAAAGATTAAAAACACTAATCGAAAACATGGGTAGTGCATTAATTATGATTGGTCGTGAAGGCAATGTTTCAATCGTAAATGGGCAGTTTTTACATGGATTCGACTTATCTTTAGATGAAGTTCGAGGAAAAAACTTTAATACGTTAGGCTTACCAAAAAACATTGAGCAATTTATCGATCACGTATTTTTAACAGAGGAACCTTATCGAAAACAGATTGAAATCGAGTTACATCATGAGATTCTTTATAAGCAAGTATATGGTGCTCCTGTAGTAGGAGAACATGGTCGTTGGCTTGGTGTCGTTATCGTAATGCATGATATTACTGAACTAATTCGTCTTGAACAAATTCGAAAAGACTTTGTTGCGAATGTTTCACACGAACTCAGAACACCTATCACATCCATAAAAGGTTTCTCTGAGACATTACTAGATGGTGCATTTAAAGATGAAAAAATGTTGCTTTCGTTTTTAGATATCATTCATCAAGAAAGTAATCGTCTTCAAATGCTTATCAATGATTTACTTGAGCTTTCAAAAATTGAACAACATGGCTATACAGTAAGTAACGTTCCAACGAGTTTACAAGATGTATTAATTCGGGCAGTAGATGTCACAAGTCCTCGATTAGATGAAAAAAATATGCAGTTTAGTGTAGATATTGTTCGTGATGTTGTTGTTATGGGGGACTCGAATAGATTAATACAAATCTTTACGAATTTAATTGCTAATGCAATTACCTATTCGCCAGAAGATACAACGATTACACTGCGTATTAAAGAGAACAAAGAATACGGAATAGTTGAAGTAGAGGACCAAGGAATTGGTATTGATAAAAATGAATTGCCACGTATCTTCGAAAGATTTTATCGAGTGGATAAAGCGAGAAGTCGAAACTCAGGTGGTACAGGGTTAGGTTTGGCAATTGTTAAGCATTTAGTGGAAGCGCACCACGGGAAGCTTGATATTGTGAGTGAAGTGGGTAAAGGTACATGCATTAAGATTATGATTCCACTAAAAAAGCGAATTTAACAATTCGTTTACAAAAGGTTTATATGTTCTCAATACTAGAACGATATATTCATAACTAGAAACCCCCCTGTTTCAGATTTAGTAGATAGCAATGCAATGTACTTTGCTTTGAAAATGGTGAGCGAAATATCGCTCACTATTTTTTATTGTTTGGATTGTGTTGTACTTATTACGATGGTTTGATTGATATAATAAAGGAAACCCGTATAAGAAAAACATCAATACGCCCTATTTTGGGTCGTATTGTGTTTTTCTACGCGGATAATAATTGGATTCAAAAGGAAATCCGCATAAGAAAAACATCAACTTCCCCTATTTTGAAGGCGAATTGTGTTTTTCTACGCGGATAATAATTGGATTCAGAAGGAAATCCGCATAAGAAAAACATCAATACGCCCTATTGTGGGGCGAATTGTGTTTTTCTACGCGGATAATAATTGAATTTAAAAGGTAATCCGCATAAGAAAAACATCAACTTCCCCTATTTTGGGGGCAAGTTGTGTTTTTCTACGCGGATAATAATTGGATTCAAAAGGAAATCCGCATAAGAAAAACATCAACTTCCCCTATTTTGGGGGTAAGTTGTGTTTTTCTAATTTTTTTTGAAACTTATTGGGCTTTTTATCCGTAAATAAGTTAGTTCGATTTACAGAATGATTTTGATTTACTTAAAGGAGGTAATTTTGTTGAGCGTGAAAAGAGCGTTAACATTAATTTTTTCAGGTATATTTGCTATTTTAGTAATCGTTGCTGCACTGACATCATGGTATATGGTAGATGAGTCTGAACAAGCAGTAGTTATTACTTTCGGTCATGCAGATGATACCGTATCTGAACCTGGTCTACATTTTAAAATGCCTTGGCCAATTCAACAAGTAGAGTTATTATCGAGAGAAACATTTAGTTTAACATTTGGTTATAAACAAGATGCAAACGGAGAAATCATCTCAAATGAGAGTGAAACGAAAATGATTACTGGAGACGAAAACATCGTCTTAACCGATTTAGTTGTGCAATGGAAAATCGCTGATCCAGAAAAATATTTATTTAACTCTGATGATCCAAAATCTATTCTACATAATGCAACTTCAGCAGCTATCCGTTCTGTAATTGGTAGTTCTACTATTGATGAGGCGTTAACAGATGGAAAAGCTCAAATTGAAATTGACACTAGAGAACTGTTAACTACTTTGGTTAATAATTATGATATTGGAGTTAACATTTTAGCTGTTCAATTACAAGACGTTGAAGTACCAAACGCTGAAGTTCGCCAAGCATTTACAGCGGTAACCGATGCGCGTGAAACACAAAACACAAAAGAAAACCAAGCTGAAAAATATAAAAACGAAAAAGAAAGTGAAGCAAAAGGTACAGTCGCTGCAATTAAATCAAAGGCAGAAGGTGATAAGATTGCGCGTATTCAACAAGCTGAAGGGGACGTGGCAGTATTTAACAGTCTCTATGAACAGTATGTCCAAAATAAAGAAATTACTAGATCACGTTTAATTTTAGAAACATTAGAGCAAGTATTACCAAATGCTAAACTGTATATTATGAATGATGATGGTGAGACATTGAAGTACTTACCGTTAGTACCAAACTCTGCTACAAACCCACCTGTAACAGAAGGGAGCAATAACTAATGAGTAAAGACAAATTCGAGAACGACTTAGATAAATTTGTAAATTCGTTATTTGGGAATAACAATAATAAGAAAAAAACTTCGGAACCTAATGACACGGAGCCAGCTAAAGAAGCAAAAGTTGTGGACATGAATAAAAAACCGGTGAATGGGAAAAAAATTGGAGCAATCGTTGGTTCTTTAGTAGCTGTGTTTGCAATCATTCTAATCATTATTTCTAACTTATATGTTGTAAAAGAAAATGAGTATAAGGTCATTCGTCAATTTGGTGAAGTAATTGGTTATAAAAATGAACCAGGTTTAAATTTTAAAATCCCGTTCATTCAAACCGTGACAACATTGCCTAAAAATGTCATGATCTATGACATGGCCACAGAAGAAGAAATTATGACGGCTGATAAAAAACGAATTATTGTTGATAACTATGCTGTATGGAAAGTTACAGATCCAAAACTATTAATTTCTAATGCAAGAACAATTGCGAATGCGGAAGCTAGGATGGAAGAATTTATATATTCCACTTTACGTACTGAGCTTGGTACATTAACTTATGAATCAATTATTAATGAAGATAAATCATCCCGTGGTGATTTAAATAAAACTGTTACCGAGAGAGTAAATTTACTATTAACAAATGACAAATATGGTATTGAAGTTGTGGACGTTCGTATTCGCCGTACTGATTTACCAGCTGAAAACGAACAATCCGTATTTACTCGTATGATTTCAGAGCGTGAATCGATGGCTCAGAAATATTTATCTGAAGGGGATGCACAAAAAAGAAGTATTGAAGCAAATACAGATAGAACAGTAACAGAAATGGTTTCCACTGCTGAAAAAGAAGCGGCATTAATCCGTGCTCAAGGGGAAGCAGAAGCAGCAAAAATTTATAACCAAGCATTCTCAAAAGACCCTGAATTCTACGAGCTTTTCCGTACGTTAGAAACATATAAACAAACAATTGGTGAAGATACAATGATTATCATTCCATCAAACTCACCATATGCACGAATTTTATCAGGCTATTTAGAATAATATTATGACTGGTAGTAGAAAACGACAGAGTTTTCGCTACCAGTTTTTTTATTTGTACTTGTAGAACGTATAATTTGGTGTTGTGTTAACTCTAAAAGACAAAACTCGTAGAATCAGGATGAAAATGTCTTATAGAAGGGCTATAAAAGACAAATCTCCGCGGAATGGAAAATAAATCTCTTATAGAAGATGTACATCAATCTAGAAACTCACCAAACAATTACATAATTTACTACTGTATAATAATATAAATCTCTTATATAATTTAATAGTTATCAAATAATTATTAGATAAGAGGGGATTATGTTGAAAACAGCCAATAAATTTATACAAAATGGTTTAGTTGCAATTATAATGGCATGTTCTGTCACGGCTTTATTAAGTTCAACATCTTTCTCATGGGTAAAAATTGAATTATTACATATTCCCATATTTTTCATTATTAGTTTAGTAGGATCACTAATGATCTCTGAAGATGTCCGAACTAGCTTTAAAAAAGTATTGAGATTTGAAAAAAGAGAGGATAAACGACCAATTTGGGAAGTTGGGGTTGGTATGATCTTTTTCTTTGTTCAAATTGGTTTAGTTGAAGTATTTTTCCGTTCGTTAATGGTACCTGATCTTGGTGGAATGCCATTATATATTGTCTTCTCATTTATGAATGCCTTTTTAGCAACAGTTATTTATGAAGAAATCTTTTATCCTTCACTACTCAAACAAAGAAATCACCATCCTGTAAAATAAATAATGATCTAATAAACACGTATTCATCGAATAAGATGGATACGTGTTTTATAATAGAATTAAATATGTTTTCACGTTAAAGTTAAAATATAAATGAATAGGTACATACGTGACATAAAGGAGATTACTAATGGCGAAAGAAAAATTACTATTACTAGACGGAAATAGTTTAGCTTATCGTGCGTTTTTTGCATTACCTCTACTTACAAATGATAGCGGTATTCATACAAATGCTGTTTATGGATTTACTACGATGCTTCAGAAAATATTAGAAGAGGAAAAACCTACGAAAATGCTTGTTGCATTCGATGCAGGGAAAACAACATTCAGACACGAGTCGTTTGGCGAATATAAAGGTGGTCGCCAAAAAACGCCACCTGAATTATCAGAGCAATTTCCATACTTAAGAAAATTAATTGACGCTTATCAAATTAAACGCTATGAGTTACCGATGTATGAAGCAGATGATATTATCGGAACTATTGCAACACAAGCTTCAAACGAGGATATGGAAGTTATCATTGTATCTGGAGATAAAGACTTAACACAACTGGCGACAGAAAAAGTTACAGTTTATATTACAAGAAAAGGTATGACGGACATTGAACAATATACACCAGCTCATATTGAAGAAAAGTATGGTCTAACACCTGAACAAATCATCGATATGAAAGGCCTTATGGGTGATACTTCAGATAATATTCCTGGTGTGCCTGGTGTGGGAGAAAAAACTGCGATTAAGCTGTTAAAAGAATATGGAACAGTTGAAAATCTATACGAAAATATTGAGGGTATGAAAGCTTCGAAAATGAAGGAAAAGCTTGTTGCTAACGAAGACCAAGCAAAAATGTCAAAAAAGCTTGCAACAATCTTCACTGAAGCGCCGATTGAAATTACACTTGCAGATATAGAATACCCAGGTCCAGATGAACAACAAGTTTTGGACGTATGGCAGGAATTATCCTTCAAATCCCTTATTGAAAAAAGTAACTTCCAAGTTGAAGAAAAGGAAACAGCCGCACTTGATTTTAATATCGTAACTAACGTAACAACAGATCTATTAAAAGACACGATGGCTGTACATCTAGAATTAGAAAATGAACATTACCATTCTTGTCGTCTATTTGGTCTAGCCTTTACAGATGGCGCGATCACTTTCTATGTACCATTTGAAGCAATGGAGCAAAATGAAGCCGTAAAAAACTGGTTAGAAGATGAAACAAAGAAGAAATATATGTCTGACAGTAAAGCGGCACAAGCAATGTTAAATCGTCTAGGAATCAAATTGCGCGGAGTTGAATTCGACTTACTATTAGCATCATACATCGTTAATCCTTCCATTTCAGGTGATGACGTTGCAACACTGGCGAGAGAATTTAATTTCACAGATGTTCAAGCAAATGAAACAATCTACGGCAAAGGTGCAAAATGGTCAATACCAGAAGAAAAAGTGCTTGCTGAACACGTAAGTCGCAAAGCATTTGCAATTTGGTCATTACAACCTATTGTTGAAGAAAAATTAAAAGAAAACGAACAATTCAACCTGTATTACGATTTAGAATTACCTCTTGCTACTATTTTAGGGAGTATGGAAAGCGAAGGAATCAAAGTTGACTTTTCAACACTAGAAAAAATGGGAGAGGAACTAACACAAAAAATAACTCAACTTGAAAACGAAATCTATGAACTTGCAGGTGAAAAGTTCAACATCAATTCACCAAAACAATTAGGTGTTATATTATTTGAGAAACTTGAGCTACCAGCTGTGAAGAAAACAAAAACAGGTTACTCGACTGCAGCTGATGTGCTAGAAAAATTAAAATCAAAACATCAAATCGTAGCGAGCATCTTAGATTACCGTACCCTTGCAAAATTACAGTCAACATATATTGAAGGGTTAATGAAAGAAGTGCACAAAGATGACAGTAAGGTGCATACAAGATACCAACAAGCATTAACTGCAACTGGAAGACTTAGTTCAACAGATCCGAACCTGCAAAATATCCCAATCCGTTTAGAAGAAGGACGTCGCATCAGACAAGCCTTTACACCATCTCAAAAAGGATGGGTGCTGTTTGCAGCTGACTACTCGCAAATTGAACTACGTGTGCTTGCTCATTTTTCGAAAGATGAAAGCTTAATTGATGCATTTAAACAAGGTATGGACATTCATACTCGAACTGCAATGGATGTATTCCATGTTTCAGCAGATGAAGTAACATCTAATATGCGTCGTACTGCAAAAGCGGTTAACTTCGGAATTGTGTACGGTATTAGTGACTACGGACTATCACAAAACCTTGATATTACCCGTAAAGAAGCTGGCGAATTTATCGATAAATATTTAACGAGCTTCCCGGGCGTAAAAGAATATATGGATTCTATTGTGCAAGAAGCAAAATTAAATGGGTTTGTTACAACGATTTTAAATCGTCGTCGTTATTTACCTGATATTACAAGTTCTAACTTTAACTTACGAAGCTTCGCAGAACGTACTGCGATGAACACGCCAATTCAGGGTAGTGCTGCAGATATTATTAAAAAAGCGATGATTGACATGGACGCAAGGTTAAAAGCTGAAGGACTTAAAACGACGATGTTACTGCAAGTACACGATGAATTAATCTTTGAGGCACCAAAAGATGAAATTGAAATTTTAGAACGAATTGTTCCTGAAGTGATGGAAAATGCAATCGAGTTACTAGTACCATTGAAAGTAGAATATTCATACGGTGATACTTGGTACGATGCGAAATAGGGTGAAACTTCAATCATTGGGAGTCCTTTTCCTAATGATTGTTAGTTAAGCCAATCGGGGTGTTAGCGTCCTTTAACTTCCATTAAAACAACATTGTTATGACTTATGTTTAAAGGTGGAAGTTTTACGGACGTTACACCGGGATAAGGAAGTGAAAAGATGCCTGAATTACCAGAAGTAGAAGGTGTCGTCCGTGAATTGGCACCAGCTGTTGAAGGAAAGACGATAAAGAAAGTGGAATTTTCTAATACAGTCTACGAATCCTGTGCAGCTGGAAAGCAATGTATTGTGAAGAATTTAGAGCCATCTTATTTTGAAGAAGCTATGCAGGACATGCTTATAAAAAAAGTGACTCGAAGATCGAAATATATCTTTTTTGACGTTGAAAAGAATCATCAACTGTTCAAATTTGTGAACCATTTAGGAATGACAGGTGCATGGTTCGTGGTAGCGAAATTAGAGGAAATTCATGAAGAAAAGTTCCGTAGGCATGTACATGCGGTTTTTACTTTGGATACGGGTGAATTACTAGTCTTTTCGGATATTAGACGATTTGGTGAGATGCGATTATTGACAAACTTGGAAGATCATCCACCATTACTTGAAATGGCACCTGAGCCTTTTGAAACGTCAGCCTGTGAATATTTTCTAGAAAAATGTTCATTACCTAAATATCATCAAAAGCCAATCAAAGAAGTCATCATGGATGGACAAGTTATTTCAGGATGTGGCAACATCTATGCAACAGAAGCCTTGTTTAAGATGGGTATTCATCCTGCGCGGAAAGTAAATCGAATAAGCAAAGAACGAAAAGTACAGTTATTTGAAACAATCCGTGACATTTTGCGTGAAAGTATTGAAAACGGTGGATCAACCATCTCGGACTATCGAAATATTAACGGTGAAGCTGGAGGTATGCAGCATCGTTTGAAAATGTATGGGAAAAAACAATGCGGGGTATGTGGTTCTAATACAAAATCTCTTGTAATTGGCGGACGTACTTCCGTTTATTGCCCACAATGTCAACATTAGAAGGTGTGTTTGTAATGATTATTGGTTTAACAGGAAGTATTGCTAGTGGCAAAAGTACAGTAGCAAATATGTTAAAAGAATATGGACTACCAATTGTAGATGCAGATTTAGTTGCGCGTATTGTTGTAGAACCAGGAACACCGACTTTAACTAAAATTGCTGAAGCTTTTGGGAATGAAGTGATTACTGAAACTGGCGAGATGGATCGGGCTAAAGTTGGTTCAATCATTTTCCATGATGTGTCTAAAAGAAAAGTTTTAAATGACATAATTCATCCAGCCATTCGGGCAGAAATGTTACGACAACGTGATGAGCACTTAGCCAATGGTGCCAAAACAGTTATTATGGATATCCCATTATTGTTTGAGAGCAAACTTCAACATTATGTGGAGAAAATTTTAGTAGTAACTGTTTCTGAAGAAACTCAGTTACAACGGTTGATGGAAAGAAACGGGTTAAGCGAAGAAGAAGCGCTTGCTCGTATAAGCTCGCAACTCCCTTTATCTGAAAAAGAAAAAGGGGCAGATGCTGTGATTGATAATAACGGAACTGTGGAAGAAACGCGTGAGCAATTGGAAACTATCTTACGGAGTTGGGATGTTATTTGAAAATGAAGGTCGGCACATGCCGACCTTTTATTGTGTGCGACGGGCAGTTGCACCATGTGCAATAACAGCACAGGATAAA
>NZ_JPVN01000002.1 GCF_000772945.1 Ureibacillus manganicus DSM 26584 | reverse complement strand
ACGGTTTGATGAGGGGGTGGCCATGAAAATGGTCACCCTACTCTATTTTCTTAATACTGATTGAATTTTGAGAATTATGAAACCACAACCTCTACTCATCCGTAAAACAATTATACAAAGGGGGTTGTCAGCATGAATGAAAAAGGGTGTATTAAATGTGGGAGCAAAAACGCTGATACAAAAGAAGTTGCAATGACAGGGACTGGTTTATCGAAGATGTTTGATATCCAACATAATCAGTTCATAGTTGTGTTCTGTAAAAACTGTGGATACTCAGAGTTTTATAATAAAAAATCCTCTACAGGCTCAAATATATTAGACTTATTCTTTGGAGGATAAGCATTAATTATCAAAATGCTTTCTAACGCCGATTCTTAGGGATTGGCGTTTTGATTTTCGGAGAAATGTGTCGTTAAAAGTTTCTCTTTTCATCATTAAATGGAATAATAGTGTATGTTAAATGATGAGATAGGGGGTGACATCTTGATTAAAGCAGCTGCTATATTTGTCCTTGCTGGCCTTGCAGAAATCGGTGGAGGATATCTAATTTGGCAATGGTTACGCGAGGATAAGTCGGCATGGTTAGGATTATTTGGGGGAATTGCCCTAGTATTATATGGCATTATTGCTACATGGCAAGCATTTCCTTCCTTTGGACGTGTTTACGCAGCCTATGGAGGGGTATTTGTCGTGTTATCTGTTTTATGGGGGTGGGGAATCGATAAGAAAACCCCAGATCTCTATGATTGGATAGGTGCAGTGATTTGCATAATTGGTGTGTCAGTAATGCTGTTAGCACCTAGGCAATGATGGTTAGACATATCTTTAAAATAGAACATACATAGTTGGAGGAATATATTATGAATATTAGTTTATTGTTAGGTGTTGGCTTAGCATTCCTTGGTGTAGTACTAGGTGCATTTGGTGCACATGCTTTAAAGGACAAGTTCCCGGAACCAAAATACGAACAACATTGGAATACCGCTGTGCAATATCACATCTACCACGCGTTAGGCCTTATAGCGATTGGCATCTTATCAATGGATGCGTTAGTAGGGGAATCATCGCTACTAACATGGGCGTGTTATTTAATGTTCACAGGAGTTATCTTCTTTAGTGGAAGTTTATATGTTCTGTCTGTAACTGGGGTTAAGAAACTAGGCGCGATCACACCAATTGGTGGACTTCTATTTCTTGTGGCATGGGCATTGGTTGCAATTGAGGTAATTAATTAATTTTTAGAATATGTAAAGTCTATTAAGTACATTTGTGGGGGGAATTTGTTAGGAATGTCTTTAAGATTGATTGTAAAGGACAAATGAGAGTGGGATTTTAATAGAAATGTCTTTCATAAAGGTGATGAAGGAGATTTCAGCGGTAGAATCCTCTCAAAAAGGTCTTCATAAGGCTGATGAAGGACATTTCAGCAATAAAATCCTCTCAAAAAGGTCTTCATAAGTCCGATGAAGGACATTTCATCGGTAAAACCCAATCAAAAAGGTCTTCATAAGGCTGATGAAGGACAATTCATCGGTAAAACCCAATCAAAAAGGTCTTCATAAGTCCGATGAAGGACATTTCAGCAATAAAATCTTCTCAAAAAGGTCTTCATAAGGCAGATGAAGGACATTTCATCGGTAAAACCCAATCAAAAAGGTCTTCATAAGTCCGATGAAGGACATTTCATCGGTAAAACCCAATCAAAAAGGTCTTCATAAGGCGGATGAAGGACATTTCAGCGGTAAAATCCTCTCAAAAAGGTCTTCATAAGGCGGATGAAGGACATTTCAGCAGTAAAATCCCCTCAAAAAAGTGTTCATCAGAACAATGAAGGACATTCAAACAGGAATTCCCATCAAAATGTCCTTCACCCTCATATCGCAATAGAGCCTCACATTTATGACTCTAATTTAATTTCTCTTTTAAACTAGATAACGCAACCTCTTGTTCCTTTTGTGGATCGTCTAAAGGATAAATTCTTGCTGTTTCCTTTTGTTCATCAACGTGTTGGATATAAACACGTTCTCCGTTATAAAATACTTTTGCTAAATGGCCTGACTCTGCTATTTCTTGGGCTCTTTGAATATTCAATTCCAAATCCTCCTCGTAATTGTAAAATTGTTTCCATCTTCATTATTAACAGTTCTTCATAAAAAATATTCTTCCCCAAAAATCAAATCTGAACATTGTCTAATATTGGACCTAATAGTTAAAAATGAAGTAAATGAACCATCCAAAACGTCAATTTGAAATTCATCAACAGTGATAGGGGTGAAACTACTTGAATTCATACGAACATCAAAGATTAAATCATCCAAGACAAGTACCTTGGATTATGAAACAAACATGGTTGGATACTTTGTTCATTCATTATCCAGTTAAGGCAGATGAGCTTGCTAAATTAGTACCAAAACATTTACCGATAGACACATTTGAAAAGATGGCCTGGATTTCAATCGTTCCATATTTGACAACATCTGTAAGAATGCGCGGCCTTCCCCCTATCCCAGGAATGAACCGATTTCCGGGATTTAATGTTCGTACGTATGTCCATCTGAATGGAAAACCAGGAGTATATTTTTTTAACCTTGCTGCAGCAAACTGGTTCACAGCGAAAATGGCAAAGCGATTTTTTAAACTTCCTTATATTTACTTGAACATGAATTTCCAAAGAAACGGAAACTACATACAATTTGAGAGTGATCCATACAGAAAAAATGATGAGAAATTAAAGTGGATTTACCGACCAATTTCTGAACCTAGACTTGCACAAAAAGGGTCGCTTGAGGAGTGGTTAGTTGAAAGATACTGTCTCTATACGATTAACCAAAAGGGGGAGCCATTTCGGAGCGATATTATACATCATTCATGGTTGATACATGATGCAGAAGTAGAATCACAGCATCGCTCTATTTTACCGGAGTTTAACATTTTTCCATCCAATGAAAATGCCATTTTTCACTATTCCAAAAGGGCAGAAGTTAATATTTGGCCAATTTTACCTTGTTTGAAAAATCAATAACTGGTAAGTATGAAAAAATCCTATAACCTTTTCCTATGTAGTATATAAATTCAAATTTAAAGCACAATAAGTAACAAATCCTATTATTGGAGTTATATATATGAGGTATGTATTCACAGGAAATGATAAAAAAACTAAAAATAGCAGTTCAGATAACAACAACAATAGTTCTAACAATCAAGGGGAATTTAGTCTTTCGATTGAAAAGGACTTGGCTAAAAACCTTGAAACTATTAAAACAATGCTTGGTAATCCAAGCGATTTAGTAGTTAGGGAAACTAAAGTTGGTAGCACAGACATCAAATGTGCAATTTTATACATCAGTGGAATCACTAATTCTGATTTAGTAAATAACAATATTTTAAAAGCAATTCAATCAAGTAATATTCAATTAAGTAAAGATCAGTCCAATAACAATAACAACCAATCAAGCAATGATCAGAATAACAAACAGTCAAATAATACCCAATCAAGTGACAATCAAACTAGTAATAACCAACCAAATAATCAAGGGACAAACAATAGTGAATCAAATAACAACAATCAATCCAAAAACAGTCAGTCGAACAACGGACAGTCAGGTAAATCTACACAATCTAACCCCAACTTATTAGATCAAATTTACAACGAAGTAATTGCAATTACGGATGTTAAGAAAGTGACAACATTAGACGAAGTTTCTCTTGCACTATTATCAGGTAATTCATTGTTTTTGTTAGATGGTGAACAAACTATTTTAGTGATGGATGCTGCCGGAAGTGAAAATCGGGCTATACAAGAACCACAATCAGAATCGGTAATTAGAGGATCTAGAACAGGATTTGTTGAGAACATTAATACGAATATTTCTTTAATCCGTAGGGAAGTAAAGGATCCTAACTTACGTTTCGATGTGCATGAAATTGGTAGACGATCTAAACAAAAGCTTGCAGTATGTTATGTAGCGGGTATTGTTAATCAAGATATTCTAGATGAAGTAAATCGTAGATTAAAAACAATTGACATTGATTTTGCACCTGATTCAGGATTTGTTGAGCAATGGATTGAAGATAGTTTTCTTTCACCATTTCCGCAAATTTTAGATACAGAAAGACCTGATAAATTAACCTATAACGTGCTCCAAGGAAGAATTGGAATTTTAGTTGACGGAAGTCCGTTTGCTTTAATTACCCCCATCACATTTGGAGATGCAATATTGTCAATTGAAGATTACAACCAGAGATGGATTATAGGGTCTGTTTTGAGATTATTAAGATTTTTTGCTATTTTCATTGCAGTATTTCTGCCAGCAATTTATGTAGCGCTTATCTCATACCATCCGGGAATGATTCCTACCCAACTTACTTTTTCAATTGCTGCAACGAGAGCAAATGTACCGTTTCCCTCGATTGTTGAGGCATTATTAATGGCAATCACTTTTGAGTTGTTACATGAAGCTGGGGTTCGGCTACCAAAGGCGGTTGGGCAGACTGTTGGAATTGTAGGGGGAATTGTAATAGGAGATGTTGCAGTAAGTGCTGGTATTGTTGGACCTGCAACAGTAATCGTTACATCTCTGACTGGTATTGCTGCTTTTGCAATCCCTAACTATAGTATGGCGGTTGGCCTGAGAGTCATTCGATTTGTATTACTTTTGGCAGCTTCTATATTTGGCCTTTACGGCATCACTCTCTTATTAATCATGCTTTTGATTCATATTGTAAATTTAAAAAGTATGGGGGTTCCTTATTCGGCTCCATTTGCACCATATTTTTTAGGTGATTTAAAAAACATATTTATTCGAGCGCCTATAACAACTCTTATTAAACGTCCACCATATATAAAGCCAGAGGATATAAAAAAAATCAATGATGGAGGTCCAAGTAGTAAATGAAACCTACGCAAACTCATGGGTTTATTAGTGACCGAGACATCATGATTGCAGTCACTTCTAATATCATTGGGATCACAACTTTAATTTTCCCAAGAGTTATTGCACAATATACAAGTGCTGGAGATGGTTGGATTGCAATTTTGATTGGTGGGATTGTTGCATGCATTTGGAGTTGGGTAATTGCTAAAATAGCTTCTTCTTTTCCCAATCAATCCTTTATCACTTATGCCTCCTACTTACTTACAAAACCAATGGCTGTGATTATAACTACTCTCTTTATAATACATTTTATTTTGGTTACAGCATATCAAGTTCGAGAAGTCACTGTATTGGCACATCAATACTTATTTGATAAAACTCCGATTGAAGTAGTTTCATTATTATTCCTTTTGGTTGTCGTTTATGGTGTATCTGGATCACGAGCTGGAATTTTTCGTTTAATTGTTATATTTTTCCCTACTGTCATTGTAGGATTACTAATTCTTGTTGTAATGCCGCTTGGTTTGTTTAAAACAGAGAATTTGTTACCTACTTTTCAGACTGACTTTCAAGGGCATATGAAAGCTAGCTTATCGACAGTAGGAACATTTTTAGGGTTTAGCATGCTTCTTTTTTATATTGAACTTGTAAAAGAACCAAAAAACACGCCAAAAATGGCGGTAAAAGGTGTTATGATAGCAGTTCTTTTTTCTTTCTTAATATTCTTAATTTGTATAGGTACATTTGGAAATGCTACAACAAGAAATTTATTTTTTCCTGCTTTTGATATATCTAAAACTGTGGAATTACCCGGAGGATTTTTTGAGCGGTCTGATGTCATTCTATTTGTCATTTGGACTATAATTATATTTACAACAACATTAATATTCTTTGATCTAATTGTTTTGCTAATGATGATGTTATTTAAAAATGCAAAAAAAATGAATATCATCTTAGGTATTTCACCTTTAATTTTCTTACTTAGCATGTTGCCAGTTAATTATATAGAGATAACTAATGTCGGAAGATTTTTAACTAATTCCTTGTTTATTTTCTTACTTATCGTCACCATCCTTTTAGGAATTACCTATAAAGTGAAAGGTGGAAATCAAAATTGAAATGTTTGAAAAAAGTATTTTTTATGGTAATCCTGTTATTATTGCTAACTGGTTGCTGGGACAAGGTAGAACTAGAAGATAGGGCATTTGTTTATGGAATTGCAATTGATACTGCCGAAAAACAATCGGAAATTAAGTTAACTTCACAACTTATCGTTCCAAGTCAGCTTTCAACTTTGGGTGGTGGTGGTGGGAGCGGTCCTGCCTTTAGGAATTTATCTGTAACTGGGGAAACAATTATAGATACGAACCGAGAAATGATTAAACAAACTAGTCGTGTGCCAGATCCAACACATATAAAAGTCATTCTCTTTTCGGAAGATATCGTCAAACAACCGACCTTATTTAAAGAATATATAGATTTATTCCTCCGTGAAAAGGATATGCGAAGAGGAATTCTGATTGCCGTTGCCAGTGGGGAAGCAGGGGAGCTATTATCCGTTGAACCACAACATGAGAAAATCCCTACTCAATATATTGGTAGGTTATTGGAAACAAAAGGGAATCTAGAAACAATAGAATCAATAAGGGTAGGGGATATTCAAGAAAAACTATTAGAAAGAGAAAGTTTTCCTCTTCCAGTGATAGAGAAGTTAGATTCTAAAAGCGTTAATTACGTTGGAATTGCTATTTATAACGGAAAAAAAGACCAAATGGTCGGTTTGTTAAAAGGGGATGAAGCAAAAGGATTAAGTGTTTTAATAGAAGAAAAAAATACTGGTACGCTCAATATTAATGTAGAGGGAAAAAGTTCGACAGTCGAATTACTAAAAATAAACCATAAGATTACTTTAGTGAATAATAATCCTAATAACTTTGAGTTTAAAATCTCACTTAAAATAATAGGTACAATTGCTGAACAATTTGGAAATCAGGATGTGATGAATGCAGAAGTACATGACAAATTTCAACTTGGACTAGAGCAAAAAATTCATGAAATAACGACGAAAGCTGTGGAAAAATTACAAAAAGACTATAAGACGGATGTTTTAGAATTGGGTCCATATTTACATCATTACCATCCAAAAGTTTGGGAGCAAACGAAAGACAATTGGGAATTTGGTGAGAACAACTTTTCTAAAAGTAAAATCAATTTCGATATACATGTAATGATTGAAAGACCAGGTACTATTAATAAGACTTCAGATAGGAATGAAAATAGACAATGAAAACAATCATGGAAAGGATTCCAAGTCTATTTACATTCTTTTGTACATTACTTGCATTTGTCATTCCTTACGCTACCTATAAAATAAATCAAAAAATTCATGCAAGTGTGGACCCGCCTTGGAAGATTCAAGGTAATCAAAACGCCAATGGTAATCAAAATACGCAAGGCAACCAGAATGCCAATGGTAATTCAAATTCGCAAGGCAATCAGAACGCCAATGGCAATCAGAACGGCAATGGCAATCAAAATTCTCAAGGGAATCAAAACGGCAATAGCAATCAAAATTCCCAAGGGAATCAAAACAGTAATAGCAATGGCAATCAAAATTCTCAAGGGAATCAAAACGGCAATGGCAATCAAAATTCCCAAGGGAATCAAAACGGCAATGGCAATCAAAATTCTCAAGGGAATCAAAACGGCAATGGCAATAAAAATTCCCAAGGGAATCAAAACAGTAATAGCAATGGCAATCAAAATTCCCAAGGGAATCAAAACGGCAATGGCAATCAAAATTCCCAAGGGAATCAAAACGGCAATGGCAATCAAAATTCCCAAGGGAATCAAAACGGCAATGGCAATCAAAATTCCCAAGGGAATCAAAACGGCAATGGCAATCAAAATTCCCAAGGGAATCAAAACGGCAATGGCAATCAAAATTCCCAAGGGAATCAAAACGGTAATGGCAATCAAAATTCCCAAGAGAATCAAAATAGTAATAGTAAACAAAACCCACAAGAAAAATCGATGTTTAAAAGATTTCAGTCAAAATTTTCAAAAGATCAAAATGGATAAGAATTGAGCATTTTCATTTAGCATGAAATGCTCAATTTTTATTTCAAACAATAAATCTAAGTATTAAAAGCAACAAATAAAAGAAATACTTAATAATGAATTCCATATTAAATAAGAAATGGAGTTAGTTGATATGGCGGTATGTCCTTTATGCAATTCTTTGAAAGAACTAAAAGTGTACTGTTCAAATTGTAATATTTCAATGGAAGATTCGGGGAAAGTATCGGACTTTTTAGATCCTTATGGTCATTACAATGATGAAGAAACAGTCAAAATGGGAGACGGGTATCCTAATACAGCCCGAGACGAGATTTGTCCGCACTTGTTTACTTGTAAAGAATGTGGCTCTAATGAAGTAAAGTTTGTTCAGGAAGAATAAGTCAAAGGTCTAAAGTTATTTTGTCACTTAGTGCTTTTTCATCAGGATTAACATATGCTGATATATGCATAACATATTTTTACAAAATTCAACATTTGAGAATAAGTAACATAAAAAGTCATTTCTCTTTATAAAGGCTTCTAAAGTAGGCAATACTTTAGAGGTCTTTGTAGTATGAAAATACTGAGTTATGGTTAATTGCAATTATTTAATTTGATATTTTGAGTCGTTTTTTAGATTTGGTAGGTTGTAACTTTTAAGAATTTAATGAGTCATATTTACTAAGGTGGTGTCGTGATGAAAAAAAGTTTTATTTGGCTGTTTTCGCTTTGTCTTGTTTTAACGGGATGTGGTACTCTTCCAACACTAACGAATAATACAAATAGCTTAAAAGTTGCAAGCCATGTAGAATTTGGAGAAGAAGATTATCAAGATATAGTGTCCTCAAATAACGCACTAGGATTCGATTTACTTTCTACAGCTACTAGAGATGATAAAGGGAATATTTTTATTTCTCCAACTAGTTTATTTATGGCACTCTCCATGGTTTATAACGGTGCTGATGGCATAACGAAAGAGGAAATGGAAAAGGTTCTTTATGCAAAAGGACTTACACCAAATGATTTGAATAAAGCCAACGCTTCGTTCATGACATTACTAGACCAAAAATCAGAAAAAATACAATTAAACATTGCTAATTCCATTTGGTTAAATAATAAATATCATTTTCAAGAACAGTTTTCTACAACAAACAAAGATTACTTTAACGCAGAAATTAAGGAAATTGACATACACAATCCACAGTCTCCAAAGACGATTAACGATTGGGTAAAGAGTAAAACGAATGGAAAAATAGATAAAATTGTTGCAGATGAGTTAAACCCAGAATTAATAACAATACTCATTAATGCCATCTATTTTAATGGCAGTTGGACTTATCCTTTTGGGAAATCATCTACCGAAGAAAAAACATTTACATTAGAGAACGGATCTACCATTCAAGTTCCTCTAATGGAACTGCATGAGAATTTATTCTATACAAGAAATAACATCTTCCAAGCTGTATCACTTCCATATGGTGATGCTAGTATGTCAATGAAAGTATTTTTACCAAATGAAAATGTTAGTCTAAAGGAATTCGAAGAAATGCTTACGGTAGATCAATGGCAGGATTGGCAAGATAGTTTTTATAAATTGGAGGGTACCGTTCTATTTCCTAAATTCACTTTAGAATACGAAGTAGAATTAAAAGAAACACTTAAAGCATTAGGAATGTCTTCTGCATTTAACAATTCTAATTTTTCAAAAATGGTTGAAGAAGATGTGGGTATTTCTATATCAAGTGTAAAACAAAAAACGTACATTGATGTCAATGAAGAAGGGACAGAGGCAGCTGCAGTTACTTCTGTCGAAATGAATGCTACTTCCATGCAACCAAGTGATAATCCGTTCTTTATGGAAGTGAACCGACCGTTTTTTATCGCAATAGTGGATGAGACATCAGGATCTATTCTTTTCATGGGATCTATTACTAACCCGCAATAGACTTTGTTCTTCGTATTTGTATTCTGTATTAATCTTGAGGTGGTGTTGTGATGAAACGAGTTTTTATCTTGTTAGTATCACTAAGTATAGTTCTAGTAGGATGTGGATCGGATTCTAGTTTTACAACTACAACAACTCAAACCTTAAAAATTGCAGATCATGTGGAATTTGGCGAAGATGATTATCAAAAAATTGTATCTTCAAATAATGAGTTAGGATTTGATTTATTAGTAAAAGCACCTAGAGATGACAATGGAAATATCTTCATTTCACCAACAAGTTTATATATGGCACTTTCAATGGTCTACAATGGTGCTGATGGGGTAACGAAAGAAGAAATGGAAAAGGTACTTTATGCTAATGGACTTGACCCAGATGAACTGAACAGAGCGAATGCTTCCCTGATGACATTGTTTGCCCAAAGTACAGAGCAAATCCAACTAAATATAGCCAATTCTATTTGGTTAAATGATAAATATAGCTTCCAAGAGGAATTTGCAACAACTAATAAAGATTATTTTAATGCTGAAATTAAGACGATTGACGTTCAAAATCCACAATCACCAAAAATGATTAATGATTGGGTAAATCGTAAAACGAATGGTACTATCGACAAAATTGTAGATGATACACCAGATCCAGGATTAGTGGCGATGTTGTTAAATGCTATCTATTTTAAAGGGAACTGGACTTATCCATTTAAAGCTTCACTAACTGAAGATAAAGATTTTACATTAACTAACGGCTCTACAATTAAAATCCCATTAATGAAGCTCAAAGAAGAATTGTTATATACTAAAAACAACGTATTCCAAGCAGTTTCACTTCCATATGGGAAAGAAAATATGTCAATGAAAGTATTTTTACCACATGAGAATGTGGGTTTAAAAGAGTTTGAAGAAATGCTATCTACAGAACAATGGGAAAATTGGATAGATAGTTTTTATAAATTAGAGGGTACTATTTTATTACCAAAATTCTCTCTAGAGTATGAAGTTGGGTTAATTGAAACGCTTGAAGCACTTGGTATGCCTTCTGCATTTAAAAATGCAAACTTCTCAAAAATGATTGAAGGTAACTCCAATCTTGTTATTACTAGTGTAAAACAAAAAACATTTATAGACGTCAATGAAGAAGGAACAGAAGCTGCAGCGGTCACTAAAGTAGAAATGGGGGAAACTGCAATAGAACCAATTGACAAACCGTTTTATATGGAAGTGAACCGACCATTCTTTATCGCTATAGTAGATGAAACATCCGGAACAATTCTTTTCATGGGATCAATCACAAACCCACAATAATGAAATAATATATATGTTTGCTTGATTAAATACAGAAAAAGAAACAAAATAAAGGTAACTTCGAAAAAAGAGAGGGACTTATTCATGGAAGAAATTAAAGTTGGAGAAATATTCACGATTGGTGAAGAAGATGATGAAGAACAAGAAGTTGAAGTCCTAGCAGCTATTAACATTGAGGGAACACAATATGTAGCAGTAGGATTTGTAGAAGATTTAGCAGAAGAAACTGATGAAGATATTGACGTTTTCTTCTTAAGAGTTGATAGCGAAGGTGACTTTGAAGCGATCGAGAGCGACGATGAATTCGATAAAGTATCAAAAGCTTTTGATGAGATTTTAGAAGACGAATAAGGTGAACTATTGAAATAACGAAAAGTTGGTTCTACTAATGTAGCAGCCAACTTTTTTGTTTTTATTGAGCCCTTTTATTCGAGTTTCAATTAGTATCTGTTATTGTATGAATACGAATAGATGTTGATTGGAAACATAATATGAATGCATTTTTCTACTTTAGTACTTGCAAACTAAGGAGAGTAAAAATTATGAAGACTGCAGTTTTTTTAGATCGAGATGGGGTCATTAATGAGGTACTAACTAATAGAGTAAAATTTGTGAATAAGCCACGAGATTTATATTTCTTGCCACGTGTTGCCGAGGCAGTTAGAAACTTAAATGAATTTTTTGATTATATATTTGTTGTTACAAACCAAGGTGGAGTAGGGTTAGGTTACATGAAAGAACAGCAACTTCACAAAATACATGAGTATATGATCTCTGAACTGGAGAAAGAAGGTGCAACCATTCATGAAGCAGTATATTGTCCACACAAGCCTAAAGCAGGTTGTGAATGTCGAAAACCGAATGCAAAGCTTATAGAAGATCTAGCCAATCGTTATGAGGTTGATCTTTCTAAATCATTTATGGTGGGCGATACTGATACGGATATTATTGCGGGGAAAAAAGCCGGAACTAAAACGGTTTATATTGGTGATAGTGACCCAATTGCTGATGCCATTTTCCCAGATTTGTATGCAGCTAGTGAATGGATTATTGAAGAAGTAAAAAAGGAGGATTGAAATGACCCAACATACTGGATGGAAGTTTGATAATAGTTATGCCCGTCTGCCGGAATCTTTTTATAAAAAGAATGCACCACAACCTGTGAGCTCTCCGAAATTAGTTATTCTAAACGAGTCATTAGCAGAATCGCTTGGACTAAATCCAAAACTTTTGAATAGTGAAGATGGGGCGGCGATTTTTGCAGGGAATAAGCTGCCTAATGGTTCAGAACCATTAGCGCAAGCTTATGCTGGTCATCAATTTGGTCATTTTGCGATGCTAGGTGACGGCCGTGCAGTGTTACTAGGGGAGCAAGTAACACCAGAGGGAAACCGTTTTGATGTTCAGTTGAAAGGGGCAGGAAGAACCCATTTCTCAAGAGGTGGAGATGGACGCGCAGCACTTGGGCCAATGTTACGTGAATATATTATAAGTGAAGCAATGGAAGCGTTAGGCATCCCAACAACTCGAAGTTTAGCAGTTGTCACTACAGGTGATCCTGTAATCCGAGAAACTGATCTACCAGGTGCAATTCTAACAAGAGTTGCGGCAAGTCATTTACGTGTAGGAACATTCCAGTATGCTGCTGGCTTTTTAGATATTGAAGATTTACAAACATTAGCTGAATATGCCATTGTTAGACACTACCCTGATATTGAAAATGATGAAATGCGTTATGGTAATTTTCTTCATGAAGTTGTAAAACTACAAGCGAATCTTATTTCAAAGTGGATGCTTGTAGGGTTTATTCACGGTGTGATGAATACAGATAATATGACAATAAGTGGGGAAACGATTGATTATGGACCGTGTGCGTTTATGGACACGTACGATACGAAAACAGTTTTTAGTTCAATTGATAGGCATGGGCGCTATGCCTATGAAAATCAACCGAAGATTGGTATGTGGAACTTAGCCCGTTTCGCAGAATCACTTCTACCCTTGATCGACCAAGATGAAGATAAAGCAATTGAAATTGCACAAAATATCTTGGGGGAATTTCCAAAACGATACGAAGAAAATTGGCTAGCTGGTATGCGCGCAAAACTAGGGTTGTTTAATGAAGAAACGGCAGACATTCATCTTATTAATGAACTTCTAGAGCTTATGTACCAACACAAGGCGGATTACACAAACACATTCAGCAGCTTAACAATGAATAAACTTGAAAATTTATTGTTATTTACCACAAAACAGTTCCAAGTGTGGTATGAAAAATGGCAAGCTCGACTTGATCGACAAGAACAATCTAGAGATGAATGTCGAGATTTAATGAGAGTAAGTAACCCTGCAGTCATACCACGTAATCACCGAGTTGAAGAAGCGTTAGAGGCTGCTGTAGAAAATGGAGATCTCAGTGTGATGGAAAATCTGTTAAATGCACTAGCCGATCCGTACAATTATGATTCAATTCAAGAAGAATATTGTTCCTTACCGAAACCATCCACTATTCCATACAGAACATTCTGTGGAACTTAAAAAATGCGAGAGAGGGGAAACCTTCTTTCGCATTTATTTCGTAGAATTTGCTTGTTCTTTTTGAACAATATCCTTTACTACATCTTCGATTGTAACTTTAGATAATGTGTTTTCCAAAGCAATTTGTGCATTTGAAAAAATAGGGATAATGGATTCTTGAATATTCCTTCCTACACTACAATCTGGATTAGGATTTTCATGAACACTGAATAATTCGTTTTCACTTACTACATCAACAGCTCGATAGACATCAAGTAATGTAATAATTGATAAGCTTTTTGCAAGTTTTGCACCTGCAATTCCAGCGTGAATCTCGACTAACTCGGCTTTTTTTAACATACCCATAATCTTTCTTATAACAGCTGGGTTCGTATTAACACTACTTGCTAAAAATTCAGATGTATTAACACCATCTTTATTCAACTCAAGTAATGCTAAAATATGAATTCCAACAGAAAAACGACTACTGATTGACATATTGATCACCATCCTTTGTATAGAACTTAATTGCATGTAATTAGATCGATTACAACTTATTATACCTAATTATTATAAATTCAGTATAAGTTATTTGACATTGTGATTTAATGTAACTATTATGGTTACAGGTAACTATAGCGATTACATTTAATATTGGAGGATGGAATTATGAAAGTTGGTATTATTGCAGCAACTGGTAAAGTGGGAAGTCTTGTATTAAAAGAAGCGAAACAACGTGGGCACGAAGTAACTGCAATTGTTCGCGATGCAACTAAGTTAACTGACAAAAGTGTTCCAGTTATTGAGAAAAGTATTTTTGACCTGACAACTGAACATGTAAAACAATTTGACGTTGTGGTCAATGCATTTGGTGCTCCACTTGGTGAAGAACAGGCGCATGTTGATGCAGGACATGCGCTAATCGAGGCAGCAAAAGGTACTGAAACTAGAATTATTGTAGTTGGTGGAGCTGGCAGCCTTTATGTAGACGAAGCGAAAACAGTAAAATTAATTGATACACCGGAGTTCCCTGATTTTGTAAAGCCAACAGCAAAAGGACAAGGTCGCAACTTAGAAGAATTACAACAAACAGCTGACCTGAAATGGACATTCATCAGTCCTTCAGCCTTTTTCGATGCAGAAGGAAAACGTACAGGATCTTACACTGCTGGAAAAGATCATCTATTAGTTAACTCGCAAGGTGATAGCTATATTAGTTATGCTGACTTTGCAATTGCTGTTGTAGATGAGATTGAACAGGCAAATCATATCAATGAAAGATTTACTGTTGTTGGTGAGCAAGAGTAATTGAAGATGAAAATAAGCTAAGTTCTTGAAAAAAGAGCTTAGCTTTTTCTGTTTTCAGATAACTTTTTTCGAAATATAGGCATATGCTAATTTGAATGTTTTACGAAAGGATGAGTTCGCTGAACAATAAGTATCCGTATTTTAATGGGAGCCAAAACCAATATACCCCAATGTACAATGATGATGGACTTCTTCAAACGCTGTTGAATGCAATGAAAGGTGAAGCGGCAGGAGTTGATTTCTATATCAGGTTAGCTGAATTAGCTCCAAATATAGAGGATCAGGATCATATTTTGAAAATTGCTGAGGATGAAAGGACGCATTTACAAAATTTTGTTAATTTGTATTATACGTTAACAAATAGACATCCACAGTATGAGGTAGAGAGAATTGCAATTGCTAGTTTTGAAGAAGGGTTAAAAGAAGCGTTTGATGATGAATTAAAGGACTATGAAACCTATCGTAACCAATACTTAAACTCCAAAAATCAGGTAATTCGTGATATATTTTTACGTGCTTTTTCAGATGAAATCAAACACGCAACAAGATTAAGTGCAATCAGATCCGCGCAGGAGAAAAATTTAACAAACACCGACATTCCACCACTTAAAAATGAGATTAAAGACTATGGGCCAGAACCATTTGTTGTTGATATTAATGAAATTACAAAACGTAACGACACATTCCGTACCGCTCTATGGACTGGAGAACATTTACAACTTACATTAATGAGTATTGATGTAGGTGGAGAAATTGGTGTTGAGATGCACCCAGATACTGATCAATTTTTACGTGTCGAAGAAGGCGAAGGTATCGTCCGAATGGGTAGGAACGACAAGCAATTTGATTTTGAAGAAGATGTGTATGACGACTACGCTATTTTAGTACCTGCTGGGAAATGGCACAATATCATTAATACAGGCGATAAACCATTAAAAATCTATTCAATTTATGCACCACCACATCATCCCCGCGGCACTGTCCAAAGAACGAAAGCTGATGCAAAAGCAGCAGAAGATCATAGTGAAGAATAATTTCAGTAAGGGCGTTTCTTTCTAAATCTAGGAAGAAATGCTCTATTTTATTAGAAAGAAATCTAGAATATAGTCATATACTTGGTGGAGTTATGTAACCTTAGAGTGAGGAAGTTCTATATAAATGCTAATGATCATTAATATAATTTTTTGGAGAATAGTGTTATTTTATCATTTGTTTATAGTAATATAGTTTTATTGGAAGAAACTTAAAGAATATACTATTTGTATACTTTGCGCAATTTGTAAAGTATAGCTTCATAAATTCGGGGGAAGACAACATGAAAAAACAAAAAAGTAAAAGAAGGGTATCAGTAAAAGTTCGTCTTATAGTTGCATTTATTTTAATTTTACTATTACCGAGTGTAACGATTGGTTCAATTTCATACATAAACGCAAGTAAAGAGTTTCAAGGAGAATTAAAAGGTAGTGCATTACAACAAGTAGAACAATTAGATACTCTCATAACTAGAGAAATACGACCAATAATCGACCAAGCAAAATACTACAGTACGATTATCTCAGGTAATTGGAGCGAGCGAGAGATTCTAAGAGAGCTAGATAAATATAATAGTATTGAAGAAAGAGTCGAGTCAGTAACAGTTTTACAAACAGGTCGAGAATTAATGAGGAATCCCTCTTTTAAGTTTGAGGATGACTTCGATCCATTTTCAAGTCCATGGTATAAAGGTGCAATAGAAAATCCAGGAAGCCCTGTAATTATTGATCCATATATTTCATCTACCAATAGAAATATGATGATGTCTGTGTCATCTGTATTAAATGACGGATCAGGTGTTATTTCAATTGATATTAACCTAGAAACAATTACTGGCTTAACAAAATCCATTAAGGTTGGGGAGAATGGCTATGCATCATTAATGGATGGCAATCAAACTTACTTAGCAGATTCAACAATTGAAAACGGAACGAAAGCACATGAACAATATAGTGCGAATATGTCTGGTAAAGAGTTTGGTGATTTTCTAGTAACAGAAGACGGTGTGAAAAAACACATCTTCTATAAACAAAATAAATTAACTGGCTGGTATGTGGTTGGGACATTACTAATAGATGATATAACCTCATCAACAAACAGTATTTTAGATGTGACCTTATTCGTACTTGTAATTTCAATAATTGTAGGTGTATTAATAGGATATCCAATCATTCGTTCAATACTAAGACCTTTAAGATTACTAGGCGAATCAGCTGCAAAAATTGGTGAAGGCGATTTACGTGAGAAGATCGATATTTCTAGTAAAGATGAATTTGGTAAATTAGCAGAAATCTTCAATAAGATGGTCGACTCATTACAAACAGTCATTCGACAAGTAAGTGATCAGTCCAATGCGCTAGCAGCATCTTCTGAAGAATTAACTGCAAGTACAGTTGAGAATCAAAAAGCTACTGGTCAAATTGTAGAATCCATTCAACAGTTCGCAAGTGGTGCAGAACAGCAGTCAGATGCTGCGGGAAATAGTACAAAGGCAACACAAGAGATGCAAGATAACATTAGTATGATCGCTAAAAAAGCAGATAATGCTACGAATAAAACGAAGCAAGCACTTGAAGAAGTGCAAATTGGTGACCAAACCATTCGTAAAGCGGTTGAACAAATGCATTCGATTAACTTAACTGTAAAGTCAATTGAAGGAGCAGTTACAAACTTAGGAAAACGGTCTACAGACATCGGAAATATTGTACAAACTATTAAACAGATTGCAGACCAAACGAATCTATTGTCACTAAATGCAGCGATTGAAGCAGCAAGAGCTGGTGAAGCTGGGAAAGGCTTTGCTGTTGTTGCTGATGAAGTCCGTAAACTTGCAGAACAATCAGCAAAAGCAACGACTCAAATTGCGGGCATCATTGGACAAATTCAAATTGAAACTGAACAAGCAGTAAATACAATGGCAGCGGGTAACGAAGAAGTGGCTAAAGGGATAGTTGTTATGAACGAAGCTGGTCAGAAGTTTTCAAGCATTCGAGACAATGTAATTGAAGTCTCAAATGAGGTGGAAGAGGTTTCTTTCGCAGCTAGAGAAATGAAGCATCACTCTAACCTAGTTGCAGATTCTATTGATGCAGTACAACAATTAACACAAATTAATCTAGCTGGTGTTCAAAATATCTCCGCATCAACAGAAGAACAATTAGCTTCCATGGAGGAAATTGCTGCATCAGCAGATGAGCTGTCAATCATGGCAGAAAGATTAAAGCAAACAATTCAGCAATTTAAATATTAAGTTTGTTCTCAGATGAGGGTGGTCAGAAATGGCCACCCTTAATCTATTTTAAAAGCTAGTTAGGGTTTGTACCCTTTATAAGGGTTTAATAGATATGAGTCTTTTACTATAACAAAAGTCCCCATTTAGAATTATAGATTTACTCTATTGTTAGTATATGGTACACTAACCAATGTAACTAAAAAACAATATATTGTATTAGTTTTGTAAAGGTACTACTATATGTAGTTTAAAAGGGAAGTTCGGTGAGAATCCGACGCTGTCCCCGCAACTGTAAAGCTGACGAAGGTTCGATGTCCACTGTGTGAATACATGGGAAGGGAACCAGAGAATGAAGCAAAGCCAGGAGACCTGCCTTATAAAACCGATCCATCATTTCTTCGGGGATTGAGGAATGGAGACGTAGACGTAGTTTATCCATTTTTCAATTGCGAACGTTTCCAGGCTATCTCTTTTCGAAGAGATAGCCTTTTTTTTGTGCTCTTTTTAATGAAGGAATTTGATAGAAGAAAACTGTGCGAAATATCGTTCATAAGGGGCGATACTGCCACAAAGTAGGTCGATTTAGTCACAAAAGGGATCCGTATTGTCACAAAGTAGAGCGATACTTTCACAAAGGGGCGATACTGCCACAAAGTAGGTCGATTTGGTCACAAAAGGAATCCATATTGACACAAAGTAGAGCGATCCTTTCAGATATGATGGGAATTTGGGACTGCTGGTACTTTTATTATCAAAAGAAAGAAGGAATCTAAATGAAACTTTATACAAAAACAGTCTGCCCAAAATGTATGTGGGTAAAATCAGAATTGCAACGTGCAGGGCTAGAAGTTGAAATGATCAATATCGACCACAACGAAGAAGCAAAACAAAAGGTATTAAACAATGGATTTCTTTCAGTACCAGTTCTTGAATTCGAGGGAAAATTACTAGGAGATGTAAAGGAGATCATTTCTAAAATCGAATTGGTAGCACAATGATTGTCTTTGCAAGTCGAACAGGAAACGTGAGATACATTGTTTCTAAACTGGAAGTTGAATCCATTGAAATTACAGACAATTTAATTATGGACAAGCCATACCTATTAATAACATATACAGACCGTTTGGGAGATGTACCTGCCAAAGTTTCGGAGTTTTTGGAGTTTAATGGTCACCTTTGCAAAGGGGTTGTAGTAAGTGGTAATAGTAACTTTGGCCATAATGTGTTTGGTGGAGCAGGTGACAAAATTGCAAAAATCTATCAAGTACCATTAGTGCGAAAACTAGAATTAAGAGGCTTCCAAGCAGATTACGATGCAATTCAAAAGTTTTACGAAACGAGGGTGAAGGATGAAAACTTACTTAAAATTAAATAATGAAGTTTTAAACCGTTATAGCTTAACTGGGGAATTAGAATTAGACAAGGATCATGATGCGACAAGTCATTATTTTTTGGAATATGTAAATCCAAAATTAAGAAATTTTAATACTATAGAAGAAAAGATTCGTAATCTAGTAGAAGAAGGATATTACGAAAAGGAATTTATCGAACTCTATGAAATGGAATTCATAAAAAAAATGTACGACAAGGCTAACAGATACAATTTCCGATTCCCTTCTTTCATGAGTGCAAGTAAATTCTATGATAGCTATGCAATGAAAAGTCGAGATGGGCAAGAGATTCTAGAAAAATATGAAGATCGAATTGTTATCATTGCATTGTACTTAGCGCAAGGGGATAAAGAACTTGCCGAGCGTGCAGTGGAAGCCATGATGGAAGCGTATCAGCCAGCCACACCTACTGCCTTAAATAGCGGAAAGAATGCGCGCGGAGAATTAGTGAGCTGTTTCAAACTAACGATGGATGATTCAATGAACAGCATTGCTGAGAATATTGGGTACTGTCTAGAGCTATCCCGCCTTGGCGGAGGAGTAGGTGTTAACCTAACAGATTTGCGACCATTAGGTGATCCAATTAAAGGAATATTAAATCGTGCGAGTGGTGTTATTCCTGTTGCTAAATTACTAGAGAACTCTTTCTCATATTCAAATCAACTTGGGCAGCGTAATGGCTCAGGTGTAGCATACTTGAACATCTTCCACGCGGATATCGAGAACTTTATTTCCGCAAAAAAACCAAACGCCGACGATAAAATAAGACTTGCAACACTTTCGACAGGCATTATTATTCCAAGCATCTTCTTCGAGCTAATGAAAAGAGATGAAGATATTGTGTTATTCAGTCCATACGATATTTATAACGAATACGGAAAACGTATGTCTGAAATTTCAATGACTGAAATGTACCAAGAGCTTTTACGCAATTCAAATATTCGTCAGATTAAGAGCCTTAATGCGCGGAAGCTTTATACAGAAGTAAAAAAAGCACAATTTGAATCAGGCTATCCATTTGAAATCTTTGATGACAATGTGAATGAAGTACATCCTCTGAAAAATATTGGACGAGTAAAGATGTCAAATCTATGCACAGAAATATTGCAAGTACAGGAAACGAGCAACATTACTGACCAAGATCAACCGAATGAATACGGCTTAGACGTTTCGTGTAATTTAGGGTCAATTGATATTCATGCGGCAAGTAAAGTACAAGATTTCGGAAAGTTAGTCGATACGTCGATGCGACTTCTTACGAATGTTTCAACAATGACGAATATTAAAAACGTCCCATCAGTCTCAAAAGCAAATCAGCTAATGCATTCTGTTGGGCTAGGTGCCATGAACTTACATGGTCATCTTGTCACGCAAGGAATTCTTTATGGCTCCAAGGATTCAATCGATTTTATAGATTGCTTTATGGAAGCAATGAACTACTACTCGCTTAAATCATCTATGGAGATAGCAAAAGAGCGCGGCGAAACGTTCTATCGATACGAAGATAGCGATTATGCTTCAGGTGTTTACTTTGATCAATATGTGAATAGGGAAGATGAAGAAGTCTCGCCGACAGTACTAAAAGCACTAGGAAACATTCCAATTATCACGAAACATATGTGGCAGGCGCTAAAAAAAGATGTTATGCGGTACGGAGTGTTTAACAGCTATCGGCTTGCGACCGCTCCAACTGGCTCAATAAGTTATATAAGATCATGTACAGCATCCATCGCACCGTGCACTGAACGCGTGGAGATCCGTGATTATGCGGATAGCCGTACAATATATCCAATGCCACACTTATCAAATGATAATGCGCATCTCTATGTTGAGGCATACGATGTGAATCCCTATGACATGATTGATTTGTATGCGGCTGCACAAAAGCATGTAGATCAAGGAATATCAATGACGCTTTATGTAACGGATCAGTGGACAACAGAGCAACTCGCAAAAATTTATATTTATGCTTGGATGCGCGGCATTAAGTCCGTTTACTATGTTCGTCAACGATTACAAACCTTGGAGGAGTGTGTAGCATGTCAAATTTAACCTATGAAGCTGTTAATTGGAATAAACCGACGAGTGAACTTGCTCAAGTATTTTGGGACCAACAATGGAAACAAATCTGGTTTCCTGAAGAAATCGCTGTTTCCAAAGACATAAAACAATGGCAAGACTTTGATCATCAAGAAACGTACAAAAAAGTTTTAGCTGGGCTAACCTTACTAGATACAGTTCAAACAAATATCGGGATGAACCAAATTGTAGCCCATGTATCCGATATGCAGGAAAAAGCTGTTTTAACTGTATTTGGATCCTTTGAAGCTATTCATGCAAAATCGTATTCTTATATTTTCACAACCCTTTGTACAAACTCTGAAATTGACGAACTGTTTGAATGGGTAAAGAACAATGAGTTCTTACAATATAAAGCAAATAAAATTAGCGAAATTTATAACAATATTGAAGTTGGAAATGCTGAAAGCTTATGGAAAGCGATGTATGCATCAGTAATGCTGGAATCTTTCTTATTTTACTCAGGATTCTTCTACCCACTTTACTTAGGTGGACAAGGCATATTACGAAACAGCGCGGAAGTTATTAGCTTGATTTTGAGAGACGAATCAATTCACGGAGTAGCAGTAGGATTTTTCGCTCAAAACCTATTCAAGCAATTCTCACTAGAAAAGCAAGATGAGTTAAAAGTTTGGAGCTATGAGGTATTACTTGATTTATATCAAAATGAATTAAACTATACTAATGACGTATATGCAAAAACAGGTTTATCCACTGATGTAATAGCTTATATACGTTATAATGCGAATAAGGCATTAATGAATGTGGGGTTTGATGCCATGTTCCCTGAAGAAGAAGTAAACCCAATCGTTATGAACGGGATTCGTAATGAAGGGTCAACTTATGATTTTTTCAGTCAAAAAGGATCATCGTACGCAAAAGCTAAAGTAGCTCCAATAACAGATGAAACCTTCCATTTTAATCGATAAGGATGACAATAATGAACTACGAAGTAAAAATTAAACGAATCCACGAAGATGCAAAAATACCGCTTCAAGCAAACCCAGGGGATGCTGGGATGGATCTTTATTCCATAGAAGATGTGGAGATTCCACCAGGTGAAGCTAGGCTCATAAAAACCGGTATTCAATTAGAATTACCAAAAGGTACGGAAGCCCAAGTACGTCCTCGAAGTGGACTTGCTTTAAAACACAGTATTACTGTTCTAAATAGTCCTGGAACAATTGATGAAGGGTATCGTGGTGAAATAGCTGTAATTCTAATTAATCACGGTAAATCCGAATTTCTTGTTGAAAAGGCGATGCGAATTGCTCAAATGGTTATTCAAACTGTTCCACAAGTGCATTTAGTAGAAGTTGATGAATTAACCAAAACAGCTAGAGGTGAGGGCGGCTTCGGCTCAAGCGGAACAAAATAATGTAAAAAAGATTCCCACTAGGAAGTGTCACTTTCTTTTGGGAATCTTTCTTAAATTTCTATTTTACTTTTCAAGTTCCTTAGTCATTTTCTCTACCCAGTCGCGAAATGACTCTTTGTTCCTCGAAATATCCTTTTGAAAGTTTTCTTCAGAGCCAAATTCTTCTTTCCTTTGACGAAATGCTCTTTCACCTTTTTTTCTTAAAGGAACTTTGTCGTCGAATTTTGAATACATATTAAAATCATTTCTTTCTGTCATATCGTCATCACCTCTCTTTTGTTAATATGAGAATATCTACTTTTGTTTATGTACAAGGAACTTCTCACTTAGAAGCGCTAGAAAATAGAAAAGATGGTGATTCCATGTTTTTAAAAAGAGTTGAACTACTTCGTGATGACATCCAATCATTTAGAAACTATCCTTTTTCAATTCCCGCCATTCGTAACTTACATCAACTAGATCTCTATAATCCCGTAACATTTTTTGTTGGTGAAAATGGAACAGGAAAGTCCACACTTCTAGAAGCTATTGCCGATAAATGCGGCTTCAACAGTGCAGGTGGGGGAAGGAATAATGTTTACAGTGTACATGCATCAGAATCTGCTCTTTCTGATTACATTAGACTTTCTTGGCTACCAAAAGTATCAAATGGGTTCTTTTTAAGAGCAGAATCATTTTATCAATTTGCCTCCCATATTGATGAAATTGCAGAAGAAGAAAGATCGACAAAAATTTATGACTCATATGGTGGAAGGTCTTTACATGAGCAATCTCATGGTGAATCCTTCTTATCTTTGTTCACTAATCGTTTTAATGGAAAATCAATTTACCTATTGGATGAACCAGAAGCGGCACTTTCACCTCAAAGACAGCTCGCATTTTTGAAAATCATCCATGACTTAGTTTCACAAGTAAATGTCCAATTTATAATTACGACTCACTCACCGATTATTTTAGGTTATCCAGGTGCAACGATATATTCTTTTGATGATGGTGATATTCATGAAATCGATTATGAAATGACAGATCATTATCAAATCACAAAATATTTTCTCCAACATAGAGAGAAGTTCTTAAAGGATATATTAGAGGACTAGTAAACATTTTTAGTTGTTGCAAATCCCAGTTGTTTACTTATATAATTAATTCAAAGTAATCTAATCGGAAATGAGGGATTATGATGTTTCGTGTACAGCAACCGGGTGCCAGAAAGCTTTCGTTATTAAAAATTCCAAGTGGGAATGATTATATAGTGGGAAGACTATATATTGCAGATGGGGAAGAAGCAAAACCAACAATCGTTTTACTTCATGGATTTCCTGGTGTAGTACTAAATCTTGATATTGCTGCTAGTCTTCAGGATAAAGGATGGAATGTCCTAGTAATCAATTACCGCGGCTCGTGGGGGAGTTCGGGAAACTATTCCTTCGCAAATGCAATTGAAGATGTTCAAATAACATTAAAATATATTAGACAAGCTGATGTGGCAAAAGAACATCGAATAGATATAGAAAGAATTGGATTAGTTGGCCATAGTTTTGGAGGATTTTTGGCATTAAAAACAGCATCTGTGGATCCAACGATTCGAGTAGTTGCTTCATTATCAGGTGCTAACTTTTCGTTATTTATAAAAATGATTGAACAAAATCCTCAATTGGAGAATCAAATCGTTCAGATGTTAGAAGATGCTACATTTTTCCTAAAAAATAGTTCTGGAGAAAAGCTGATTCAGGAAGTCCGTGATCATGAAGATGAGTGGAATACATTTTTGTTCGCAGGTGATTTGGCAAATCGAAAACTCCTTATAACAGCTGCTACTAGTGATGAAGAATTACCAAAAGAGTATTTCCATGATCCATTCGTACAGATTCTTGAAGGTACTGGAGCTAAATTTGAAACTGCTATTTTTGATACAGATCATAATTACTTAGATAAAAGAACAGAACTAACAAACATATTGCACGAATGGTTATTGAATAACCTTTAATCATATTGTTTAATAACAAACTTTTTCGAGCCCCTAGTGTATCCCAGGGGCTCTTTATTTATTTACTATGTTTTTTATTTGACTTCGAGTTTTTATCGTGGTTTGTCGCATTATTTTTGTTTTTTAATTTTGAGTCAAATTCCTCTGAAAACTCTGCTGTATTATCTTCTGGATTATCTGTGTGACTTGTTGTGTTCGTATGCAAGTGTTTATATGTCTCGAAAGGATTATGAGTTCGCACATTCAATGTTCTCTTATTGTTTTTGTTACCCATGGTTAAATCACCTCCTAGACTTTTAATGTGCGTAAATCTGGAGGTTTTATTCTTTTTCTATTTGTAGAACATTTTAGGGAAAAATACCCATAATTTATAATTTATTTACAATTCATTAAAATTACATAGGAACAGACTATCAAGCGACAAACATTTGTTACATATTTTTGACATCTTCCATAAAAATTTTAGCAATTTTAAAACTATCCCCGTTTCGATTGTAAAGTTTTTGTTAAAATAGAAGCACGAAGAAAACAAAGATTTAATATATTTGTTTTAAAAAAGTATCTCTTTACCGAGGAGACTATTGTTATGCTTACGAAACATCCAATTCCTTTAAACAATATAGAAGAAATCAATGAACAACTCAAAGTACTACTTGATAAAGAATACGCATTAGATAAATCAGCCATTGTTGGGGTGACTGACAGACAAGGGATTATTACATATGTAAATGATTTATTTTGCGAGCTATCCCAATTTAGTAGGGAAGAACTAATAGGAAAAAGGCACAATATTATTAACTCAGGTTATCATCCAAAAGAGTTTTTTAAAGAAATGTGGAAAACCATTGGACAAGGACATATATGGACAGGTGAAATAAAAAATAAACGAAAAGATGGTTCGTATTATTGGGTGCATGCAACCATCGTCCCTTTTTTAAATGAAAATGGTATACCGTACCAATATATATCCATTCGTACAGATATTACAAAGGAAAAATTATTAAAAGAAGAAGTCATTAAAAGTAATGAGAAATATCGACTCATAGCGGAGAATTCAGTAAACCTTATATCTTTAATCGATGTGGATGGTAACTTAGATTATGTTTCACCATCCTTTGAAAAAATATTACAATTTAATCTTTCGAAATTAGAGAAATCGAATCTATTTGAATTGATACATCCAAATGATATAAAGTCTTTTAAACGTGATTTAGAGTCATTCATAGCTAAAAAGAAAACTATTGATTGTGAATGTCGCCTTCTTACTAAACAGGGCGACTATATTGAGGTTGAAGTTGTAATTAGTAAAATAGAAAAAAGTCAATATGGTTCTACAAAAGAGTTAATATTAGTTGTTATGCGCGATATTAGTACAAAAAAAGCGATTGAAAAGAAAATACATCATCTAGCCTATCATGATAGTTTAACTGATTTTCCAAATAGGAGATCTTTTATGAATCAGTTACGTAATGTTTTGCTAGATCGTAATAATTCGAAATATAACATGTCTATTTTGTTTATTGACTTAGATAATTTTAAAAATATTAATGATCAACTTGGTCACGATATTGGTGATAGTATCTTAAAGAAAGCAGCAGATACGATTCGTAACACGATACGTCCAACAGATGTAGCTGCAAGAATGGGTGGCGACGAATTTATTGTCATGTTGAAAAACGTGAAAAATAATGAAGAAACCAGCGAAATTATCAATCGTATAATGACAAATTTCCGTGCGGGCTTTAGTGTAGATGGTGAAGAACAAGTTGTTACATGTAGTATTGGCGTTGCAAATTATCCTGAACACGGTCAATCAGCAGAAGAACTTATTAAAAATGCAGCAAATGCATTAACTTTAGTAAAAACAGGAACTAAAAACGATTATCTGTTTTTCAATAAAACAATTGAGTATCAGTCGATTGAACGAAGACTGTTAGAAAGTGCTTTTCGTATTGCGTTGAAAGAAAAACAATTTTATTTAGAATATCAACCTAAAATTAATTTAAAAAGTGATCAGATTATTGGTATGGAAGCATTGGTTCGCTGGAATCACCCTGATTTAGGAACGATACCACCCGGAAAATTCATTTCTTTAGCGGAAGAAACAGGTTTAATCATTCCATTAGGAGAATGGATTTTGTATGAAGGTTGTCGCCAAGCGAAAGAATGGCAAGACAAGGGTCTAGACAATTTAGTTATCTCTATCAACGTTTCCGTTCGACAATTAGAGGACCCGGAATTTGCTAAAAAATTAACTCAAATACTTGAGGAGACAAAACTTGCTCCTGAATTTTTAGAAATTGAGTTAACAGAAAGTGTTTTTGCAGACATACAAAATACTATTTCTATTTTACAAGAGATCCGTGCAATTGGTGTTCAAGTATCTGTTGATGATTTTGGTACGGGTTATAGCTCTTTAAGCTATATTAAACATCTCCCAATTGATACGTTAAAAATTGATGCATCTTTTGTGCGTGACATCCATGTCAATGAAGAAAGTAGAGCCATTGTTCGTGCAATTATTCATATTGCAAATTCAATTGGATTGAAGGTAATCGCTGAAGGAATCGAATTACAAGACCAAGCAACAGAACTTTCTATTGAAGGTTGTAGATTTGGCCAAGGATATTACTATAGTCGACCGCTAAAAATTGAAGCATTTGAGCAATTTATGCAAAAAAGATTAGTTACTATTTAAGGGATTGTAAAGGGCAACCTTGCAATCTCTTTTTGTTTGTTTAAGTTTGACAAAATTTCTACATTACAAATAAATTAATGAATTAATACTATTCGAGGAGTAGAATAAAAGATGTAAAACGAATGCATCTTTAGAATTGGAGTGAATTCAAATGATGGATCAAAATGAAAAGCTACACGTTTACAAGTAATGTTAGAAGAAGCACTTAAACCAATACTGATGAAACTTGATTCGTTAGAAAAAGAAGTAAAAGTTCTACAAGAAAACCAGGAAAAATTACAAGAAAAGTTAGAAGTTAAGGCATAGTCCTTTTTTATAATAGTTATCATTGCTCGCAAGCAATGACATAAAAAAGTCGATCCCTATTTATAGGGGATCGACTTTTATTATTTTTCATTATTGCTTGGCATCAACCTAATATTTAATGGGTGTTTATACTTGATAGGCAAATGAATCTACTACAATAATCTATAAAATAATTTGTTTATCTAGTTAATTCAACTAAATCTAAAATTGTAAGTTGAATAGATATATATAGAAAAATAAAAAAGGAGTGTTATTATTGGCAAATCCATGCGGCTGTGGAGATTCTAATCCAGTTTCCACACAGAATACAAATCAAGTGCAACAAGTGCAACAAGATCCATTAACTCCATGTCCAGTAACGGTTCATGAGGAAGTTTGTGTGCAGGCTACAGTTACAATTAGACCAGATGTTCAAATACTACCTATTCGTTCATTTTGTCGTGGCCCAGCAAGAATCAATCAACCATGTGTCGGTACACCTCAACGTTTTTGTACTTTCACTGTAAGTCAGAACATCTGCGTCGAAATTCCTTTAACATTCTCTGTAACTCCAGAAGCAGTTCCAACAGGTATAGTTTGTGGTATACCGATGGAAGGACCATGTGTTCCGGATACTTTCGTTTGCTGCCAATTTATTCAAGCGCAACAAGGTGAATTTAACGGAAGACCTTTAAACAGCTTATCAATCCAACTTTGTGGCCCTGAAAATCAATGTTCACCACAAGGTAACCACATCAATATTGTCTTCCCTGGCGCTACTCCTAATATCAATCTTAACCAAGGGGAAATCACTTCAATGACTTGCGCAGGTGAAGGTCCAACTAGAGTTGTAACTGTAACTGCTCAAGATAATTTCGGTGGAGAGCTTACAAACTTTACATTCACATTTACACCAAATGCAAATGGGACAGTTAATCTCGTAGTTTTAGCTGTTAATGCAGCAGATCCTACTGATACTTTCACTGCAACAATTACACTAACTGGTCCAAATCTTTCATTCCAACCTTGTACACCATAACGAAAAGTTATAATATAGCATGCAAAAACAGACAGCGATGAGCTGTCTGTTTTTAATCTTCTTCACAATCTGTAGAAGGTTCTACATGCGTATCTAAACACACCGCTTTCTCTGATTTGACCACAGCCTTAGCTGAGAATATTAATGGAATTCTTAAACAAAGTTCTTGTTTAATTAAAAATGTACAGTCATCGTCTTTTTCAAGATGTGGTGTTTTCCCATATTTATAATTATGGACATTTTTATTACGAACTTTTTGCTTAGGATCTTCGTCGATTCTACAAATTATATAATCTCCACACTCTAATGAAAAATCATCCCCAATAATTACTCTTGGCTTAATTTGAACAATTGCTTCTATCTCAAGGTTTTGATGAATGATTGAAATACAAGCAATATCTTCTGATTGTTTTTTGTGTTCATCTTCCACAATACTTCGCTCCTTTTCAATTTTGACACGATGCAAAAGTAAAGGTCTTGTAGTATTAAATGCAATGAAGTGCACAAATGTACTAGGGTAAATGCCTATATAGAAACTAAAAGTAGATATAAAGTGAATTGTATTCATAGATTAATAAACCCATTTTCTGTATTATTGGAGGTAGAAGAAAAAACGAATCGAAGACTGAGTAAGAAGGGGTTTCATTTTGCAAATTATTTCAATGGGTTTAGTCATGACCATTAGTTTAATTGGGGTATTCATTTTTAAAAGCTTAAATTTGCCATTACCTTGGATGTTAGGACCGTTAGTTGCTGTATTGCTTAGTCAATTCATAATAAAAAAAATAGACTTAGTGTGGTCAGCGTCCTTTCGAAATTTTGGCCTAGTTGTTGTAGGGGTAGCAATTGGACAATCCTTTCAATTCGATCTGTTTACTGGAATGGGCTGGATTATTGGGTTTATGTTTGCTCTTAACATTTCACTTGCATTGCTTTCGGTAGTACTAGCATATGCGCTTGAAAAACTAGGGAAGATATCTTTCAAAACAGCTCTTACTTGCACAGTTCCTGGGGGCCTATCTCAAATTGTAGCCTTTGCAGAAGAAGAAAAAGAAATTAACCTTGCCATAGTCACATATTTTCATGTGATTAGGATAATATGTATTGTTTTAATTGTTCCATTTATTGTTTCAGGACATGTAATCAGTGATACGGGTGAGAATGTAGGGTTTACTATACAAACATTATTACCAGTAATCGTTCTTATAACCGTTGCCTATTTCTGTGCGATAGTTGGCAAAAAAGTTAAATTGCCTGTTTCATTCTTTTTAGGCCCAGTATTGTTAACTATAATGCTTCAACTAACGAGTGTATCTACTCCTGAGATACCCATTTGGTTATTGCATATTGCACAAATTTGTATTGGAGCATATATTGGCCTTCTATTAAAACCGCATATGCTAAAACTTGGTTCGAGGGTACTTATGTTAGGAATATCAAGTGCACTCGTATTAATACTTATCACGTACTTACAAGGACTATTGGTAACCTATTTATTTAAATACTCTTTACCAACTAGCTTTTTAAGTACAGCAGCAGGTGGATTAGATCAGATGAGTTTACTTGCTACTGCGGTCGGAGCAGATATATCAGTGGTAACTGTATTCCAAATGTTTAGATTACTTTTTGTCTTCATCATTATTATCCCATTGCTAAAAGCTGCATGTGTATGGATTGATAAGAAGCATGATCACTATCAAAAAAATGAAGTAAATATTAGTAAATCCTAAAGTAGCGAATAAGTGATTATTTATAGAAAATAATAATTGAGAATTGTCTTAAAGGCAGTTCTCTTTTATTTTTTATTTTTTGGAGTGTATTTAATGATCAAAAAAATTTTGTTTGTCTGGCTAGTTTTAGTATTTGTCCTTTGGAAAAATAATTTTGTAGTAGCTACTGAAGATATTGGCATTACGACTGATAATATGATTCCTTTCTATTCAGGGGGGAATGGTAAAGTGATTGAACCGACACCATTTTATATAGCCGAAGCAACGGGTTTAAAGAAAATGGGGACATTAGAATCTGGATTAGTTTTAACACCAACAACTATCTCAGATATATTTTTTACCGTTGAAGTTGGAAATATTCAGTACAATATTCCTAAGTTTGCAATGAAATCAACAAATGAGAAACCAACGCTTGAGCTTCCATTTGATTCAACAGGGAATAGTTCAATCCTTACTGCAAAAAGGGATGCGCAAGTTCGAAGTGAAAGTGGTGATGTCGTAGCAACTATTGAAATAGGAAACGATGTTACTTTACACTCTGTTGAAGAAAATCTTGGTGTTATACAACTGTTTGGAAAGAAAATGTTTATAGATTTGGCAGATTTTCGTCATATAAATCTAGTAAATCCAAAAAAGAATATTAGTTACAATGAAATGGAATACATTCTACAGGTAATATCTTTGCTCTATCCAGATTTTACTGAGTTGATGAAAATTGGAACATCAGTTCAAGGGAGAAATTTATACGCGCTCAAAATAGGAAAAGGTGATTTAGAAATTTTAATGGATGCCTCCATGCATGGAAGGGAACATATGACGACAAATGTGTTACTTGAAATGATGGATGAATATATAAAGGCTTATGATGAGAGTTCAAAAATTGGTGAATTTGATGTAAAAGAATTATTGAACAAGGTAAGTATTTGGTTTGTGCCAATGATGAATCCAGATGGTGTCACACTTGTACAAACGGGTCTTAGTGTACTACCAGAACAAATCATTATGAACTATGGGAGTGTAAACTTTAATCGATGGAAAGCAAATATACACGGTGTGGACTTAAATCGGAACTTTGATGGTGGGTGGGTAACTAAGAAAACAGTGAAGTTTCCAGCCTATAAAGATTATAAAGGAGAAGGTCCCTTTACAGAACCTGAAGCAAGAGCTTTAAGGGATTTTATCGCACAACGAATCATTAAATCGTATATTACTTATCATAGCTCTGGGTCAGTAATTTATTACTACCACCACCAAGTGGGAGAGCAATTAAAAAGAGATCTAACTCTTGCGAAAAAATTGAGTAAAGTAACAGGCTATCGGATTATGAAACCTACAGGAGATACAGGGTCAGGTGCTTCTGCTGACTGGTTTATAATGACGTACAAATTGCCAGGTATTACTATGGAAATTGCTCCACACATAAAGGAATCATTTGTTCCATTAAAGTACTGGGATGATATTTGGAATAAAAATAAACTAGTTGGATTAGTTGTTGCAGAAGAAGTACTAACATGGTAAATGGTAAATGTTGAGAAAAAAATCTAAAAACGACAATATATCTACAAAAATCGCAAAATCCTAAGAGTTATATAATTGTTGTATACCATAAATCAATGTTATGATAGAATCATGTGCTATTTTGACGATTTGTGTTTGTTAGTGAAGGGAATATGATTGATTATGCAGAACTATATGGATTTGTGGGCAAAAACAGTTAAGACCGGAATTATTAAGTCCAATTTAATTCCAATGATTGCCGCCTTAATGCTTGCTTTATATACTTATAATTTAGATTTTGTTGAAAACATCCCAAATATCATTTTTGCAATTATCGGAAGTGCATTCATCATAGGTGCTGCTGGAGCATTTAATAATCTTTATGATCGTGATATCGATTTGAAAATGGCGCGTACTAAAACTCGTCCGACTGTTACCGGTGAATTAGACGCGAAATTCGTAATGATTGTTGCAACGATCTTGTTGATAGCAGGTCTTGTAATTTTGTCGTTTACAACATTGCTTGCTGCTCTTTTAGGATTTCTTGGAGTGTTTTTCTATGTTGTTCCTTATACAATGTGGACAAAGCGGAGAACGATTTGGAATACTGAAGTTGGTAGTATTTCTGGTGCAATGCCGCCATTAATCGGATGGGCAGCTGTTGCTCCAGACATATGGCATCCAGCAGCGTGGGCACTATTTTTTATAATGGTCATTTGGCAAATGCCACATTTTTATGCAATTGCGATTCGTAAGAAAGATGATTATTCTGCAGCAGACGTCCCAATGTTACCGGTTGTTAAAGGAATTCGCAGAACTTACATTCAAACGAACATCTATTTAGTGATCCTAACATTAACAAGTTTCTTATTTGTACCAATTAGTTGGGGACTGACACTTGTTTCCTTACTTTTAGCGGTAATTTGGTTGTGGTTGAGTTTTGTAGGCTATCATAAAATGGAAGGGAAAACATGGGCAACTAAAATGTTTGTGTATTCTTTACTATTTATGACAATTGAATTTGCTACTGTCATTATTTATTCAATAGTAGCTATGATTATTAGTTAAAAAAACTTATGAGTGTAAAACATTTATGTTTTATGCTCATTTTTTGTGCAAAAAAGAATCAGATAGGATAATTAATTTAATGAAAAGTCAAAATTTTATGATAAACAATTGGTGAGTAATTAACAATTATAACAGTTTGTGGGACAGGATTTCTTATAAAGTGCATTTTTTCGGCATTTAAGAAATTATTCTAGGGAAAAGATACTTTGATTGATATGTTATATAACAATTTATTTCGAAATTGTGAACAAAAATATGATAAAAATGTGACATATAAGAAAAAACTATTCCTAGTCATAAGTATCAATGATAAACTAATATCATCATAAAGGTTACAAATGTAACTGATATGAAATGATCGCTCTTTAGTAAAAGTGATTAGTTAAGCTCAATAAACCTTAGTAAAGCTTGTTCGACAAGATATATAACCTCCCCTATAATTATATATTGCTTTAAAAAGGTTAGTTCAAAAAGTCGACTCTGGTAACAGGGTCGACTTTTTGCGTTAATGTATTTAATTTTTAGAGAAATATTATAAAGATAGTTTTGAAACCTCATGTACATAATCTCCGAGAACACGAAGACCTTTATCAAAATTCTCTAAGTGGAAATGTTCATTTGGCGCATGGAAATTTTCACTATTTAGTCCAAAGCCCATTAACACCACCGGCAACTCTAAAATCTGATCGAAAGCAGCCACAATTGGAATTGAACCACCACCACGAGTATACGCAGTTGGGACATTGTAAACTTTTTCATATGAACGACCAGCTGCTTGGATTACAGGGTGATCAAATGGTGTAATATAAGGAGCACCTTTGTCAAATTCAGATACAGTAATTTCTACGCCAGCAGGCTGATGTTTTTGAATATGCTTGCGAAGTAACTCAACAATTTCTTCTGGATCTTGATTAGGTACTAAGCGACAAGTAATTTTTGCACCAGCTTCAGCAGGTAATACGGTTTTAATTCCTTCACCAGAAAACCCACCAAAAACACCATTTATTTCAAGAGTAGGACGAGCCCAAGTTTGTTCTAAGTATGAATATCCTTTTTCCCCGAATAATTCATTTACACCAATTTCTGCTTTTAATGCATCCTCGTCAAAGTTTAGTTCTTGATAAGCTTGTCGTTCTTCGTCTGTAAGAGGGAGAACTTTATCATAAAAACCATCTACTAAAATTTGTCCATCCTCATTACGGAATGATGCTAATATTTCAGCTAAGGCATGAATTGCGTTTTGAACACCACCGCCGTAAAGGCCTGAGTGAAGATCTCCTTTTGCACCACGAACATCAATTTGAACGCCAGTTAGACCACGAAGTCCATAGCACACTGCTGGTTTTCCAGGTGCGTATAGCCCAGTATCAGAAATTACAATAAGATTAGCAGCAAGCTTTTCTTTATTTTCCTCAACATAGGCAGGAAGATTAGGACTACCAACTTCTTCTTCGCCTTCATAGATAAATTTAACATTTACAGGAAGTGTGCCTTCGGTTGCAAAAAGTGCTTCAATCATTTTTAAATGCATGAATACTTGTCCTTTATCATCTGAAGAACCACGTGCAAACAATTTATTATCACGGATTTCAGGATTGAAAGGTTCTGATTCCCATAAGTGTAATGGATCTACTGGTTGCACATCATAGTGTCCGTAAAATAGAATTGTCGGCTTTCCTTCAGCATGAAGCCAGTCGCCGTAAACAACAGGGTGGCCTTTTGTTTCATCAACTGAAACGTTTTCGATTCCTAACTTTTTCAAAGCTTCAGCTAACCAGTTAGCAGCTGTTAACATATCTTCTTTATGTTCGGATAGTGAACTAATGCTTGGGATACGTAAAAACTCCTTAAGTTCTTCTAAATGTTTTTCTCGATGTTGTGTGAAATATTCATCCAACAATTGTAAATGACTCATTAAATTCCCTCATTTCCAAATTTCCATAGTAAAAACAGTATAACAGAAACGTAGTTGTACGGCATTTTTCAGAGTGCCGATTGCATGTAGAATTCTGAAGATTCCTTCATTTGTAATATATTGTTAGTACTAAGATACTGAATTCTTACATCAATGTAATGAAATTGAAAGCTAATGCGATGGGATGTAATACAATTATTTGGCAAAATAGAAACTGTAGAAAGATATATAAATTACGTCAATTTATATGGAGGTACGAAAAATGAGTAAAAATTTAGCTGGGGTATATGAAGAATATAACCGATATATATATCATTTATGTTTAAAATTAACACGTAACGCACAGGAAGCAGAGGACCTGATGCAAGAAGTATGGGTAAAAGTAGTTCGTAACGAAGAACAAGTTTACCAAGTAGAACATGTGAAAGCTTGGCTTACTACTATTACAATGAACACTTTCCGTGACCGCTATCGCAAAAATGTTCGTCGTAGCAAGTACTTAATGCATCAACCTGAAACATTAGACGTTCCAATCTTAGATTTGGTTCCTAATAACGATCTTTCAACTGAGGAACAAGTTGAAAAAGAAGCCGTAACAAAAATTGTTCAGGAAAAGATGAAAATGCTCGATGGAATTTATCAAAAAACGTTATGGTATTTCTATGTTGACCAATATTCATTAGTTGAGATTTCAAATCTTATGAAAGTGTCAATTGGAACAGTAAAGTCACGTTTATTCCGTGCGAAAGCAAGATTGAAAGAAATATTGTTAGCTGATGATTCAGTGGTTGATGGAGTTTTAACAGCTTAATTACAGCTTAATTAGAAAGAATTGTTCTCTAAGAGCAATTCTTTTTTTTCATTAGAAGCAGCAGGGGAGAGAGGAAAGTAGAAAAAAGGGATAGTCCATGAAGTGTCACTTCATGACTATCCTTTTCACTTATTATTTAGTAAACATTTTTCAAAAATAGTATGTAATGTTTTTATTTCTTCATTTGTAAGCATACCGAACATGGAGTTCACCATTTCACTTACATGAGATCTCGATTCATCTAAAATCTTTTCGCCTTCTGGAGTAATAGCAATTTGAGAAGAACGGCGATCTGAACTACTTTGTGTTTTTTCTATAAAGCCTGAATTAATGAGTTTTGTAGTTAAAACCGTAACGCCACCAGTAGTTACTTTTAGGCGCTCTGCAATAACAGACGGACGCTTCGGGCCTTCCTTAGATAATAATTCTAACAAGAGTATATGAGATTTTGAAAAGCCCAAGTGATTTTTTTGGTTCCATTCATTTGCCCATTTCCGCTCTAAAGAAGAAACTACTTCAAATAGAGAAGTAAGATTTTCATATCTTTGGTGATCCATACACGCGAAGCCCCCATCGATTAAATAGCTTAGTAAAGAGAAATCCAAAGGAAGTCTCTTCACTAAGCTAATCATGTTTTACATTTGACTTGCAAGCTTTTGCATTGCAACAAGTTCATAAGCGCGAACTTTACGTGGAATAAATCGACGAATATCCATTTCATTGTAGCCAACTTGAATACGTTTTGCATCCAATAGAATCGGGCTTCGTAACATACGTGGATATTTTTGAATTAAGTCATAAAGCTCTTGTATTGAAAGTTGGTCGATATCAATATTAAGATTTTTAAAATCATTTGAGTTAGTAGCAATTATTTCGTCTGTACCATCTTCTGTCATACGCAAAATATTTTTAAATTCAGCTAAAGAAAGTGGATGAGAAGTAATGCGTTTTTCAACAAAATCGATTTTGTTTTCTTTTAACCATTTAATTGCTTTTCTAGATGAAGAACAACTTGATTGTGTGTAAATTGTAACTGTCATAATAACTCCTCGCTTTCATAAGTTTATAAAAGCTTACAAGTAAAATAAATCTGTTATACATATATCTTACTGGTAAGATAAAAGTAAGTCAATAGTGTTCACTAATCATTCATAATAAAGTACTTCATACTTTTTTTATAACCTTTTCTATAACAATATATACGTTGTCTCTAAAAAAAAGTTTCAAAAACTAAGGAAAAGTTAGTAAATTATGAATTAAAGTTGATAGATTTGTGAATTTAGAAAAATGATTTTTAAGTGAGAGTATGTGGTTGAAAGTGAATTTTCAGAGTTTGATAGATAATAGCGAGACAATTTATACTATGTACAAGTGAGGGGGGAAGGATAATGAGTGAAAAAAAAAGAACAGAGTCAGCAAAATTGCAAGCATTAGAAGCAATTGTAAGGCGTTTTCCTAAAGATGATATCCAATATGATAAATATAAAACACAGTTAGCTTGGGCTAAATCGGGGTTATTTGGAGAACAACGTGTTGATAAAGAATATTTAGATATGAATATTCAAATACCTCATGTTTATTTGTACGGATTAATGACTGAAAATGAAGCAGGATTTCAGCATGAAATAGATTCAATCTTTATATGTCAGCATTTTGTACTTGTGATTGAAATTAAGAACTATTCGGGATTCATAGAGTTTGATGAAAAGACACATCAGTGTATTAAGAAGAACTTTGATGGCGATATTGTAGGATTTAGTAATCCGGTTGATCAAGTTAGAAGGCATAGAAATTTTGTTACTTATAAAATTAGAGAAAAAGGAATTGATATGCCCATTGAGAGTGCATTGATTTTTGCAAATCCTAAATCAATTTTAGGGAAATTACCCTTTAATGATGTACTAGTATTTCACGTAGTAGGACTTCGGTATAAAATACATCAGTTAATTGAAAAGCATACAGATGAAAGGATTACTGTTGAGCAGATGATGTCAATTGGACAACTTGTTAAGTCAATGCATAACAATAAGCCCTGGGAATTCAATATTGATAGGGAAAAACTTCAAAAAGGAGTCCTTTGTAGTGAGTGTAACTATTGTGTTGTAATGAATTATCATCATGGAGGTTGGAAATGTCCACGTTGTGACAACAGAGCTCATAAAGAAGTGTTAGAAGCGCTAGATGATTATCGACTATTGTGGGGGGATCGTATTTCTAATAGAGAATTCAGAGAGTTTATTGGTTTAGCGTCACAGAAGACTGCTTATCGCATTTTAAAAATTTTAAACTTTAAATCAGAAGGGGCAAGTAAAAATAAAAAGTATATAATTCCGCGAGATATTAGAGAACGAATTGACTTGAAATGAAAATGTCCCAAAATTATTTTTTGGATACTTACTTACATGTGTTATTTTTAACATGAATGTCATATATATATCATTCCAGATGCTGTGTTTTACTAAATGTCCGATAACTTTACGAAAGTGTCCGGTAAATCTTCTAAACTGTCCGATAAATCCGAGAAACTGTCCGATAAATCCCCAAAATCCGCATGTAAAAATAAAAAAAACGCGGAGAGCCCACAGAACTACCGCGTTTTTTAATCTATTCTTATAAATCTGTTTTCCCAGTCGTGAACCAATCCTGTACATTCCAAACTTTCGTTGCAAGTCCTTCGTAAAATTCAGGTTCATGGGATACCAATACAATCGTCCCTTTAAATTCTTGCATTGCACGTTTTAATTCAGCTTTCGCATCAACGTCTAAGTGATTTGTAGGTTCGTCAAATACTAGCCAGTTGGAATCTTCCATCATTAATTTACATAAACGTACTTTTGCTTGTTCTCCACCAGATAATGAGTTTAGTGGGCGCGTAATATGGTCCGTTTTAAGGCCCGCTTTTGCTAGTGCGCCTCGAACTTGAGCTTGCTGCAAACTTGGGAAAGCATTCCACACATCATCGATCGGTGTGATTTTGTCTGCTTTTACTTCTTGTTCAAAATAAGAAGGCTTCAAAAAATCACCTAGTATTACTTTTCCACTTAGTGGTTGTATTTTACCTAACATCGTTTTAAGTAAAGTTGATTTCCCTACACCGTTCATACCGACTAAGGCAATTTTCTCTCCACGTTCAATGGTAAATGTAAGTGGTGGTAATAATGGTTTATCTTTATTGTATCCAATACTTAAGTTCTCAGCTTCTACGATAAATCGGCCAGGTGTGCGTGCTTCTTTAAAACTAAATTCAGGTTTGACAGCCGTCTCTGGACGATCGATTCTTTCTAAACGATCTAATTGTTTTTCACGAGATTTTGCACGACCAGTAGTTGAGTAACGTGCTTTATTCTTTGCGATAAACTGTTCTTGCTTCTTAATAAACTCTTGTTGTTTTTCATAAGCATCAATATGTTGGCGTTTATTAATTTCTGCTAACTCTAAAAACTTTTCATAAGTTGCTGTATAACGAGTCATCTTCGTAAATTCTAATTGGAAAATAACATCTACAACACCGTTCATAAACTCTGTGTCATGCGAGATTAATAAAAATGCATGAGGGTAGTTCTTTAAATAGTTTGAAAGCCAAGTAACATGTTCCTCATCAAGATAGTTTGTAGGTTCATCTAGCAATAATACTTTCGGCTTTTCGAGTAATAGTTTTGCGAGTAAAACCTTTGTACGTTGACCACCTGATAGTGCAGCAACATCGCGTTCAAGTCCAATTGCATCTAAACCTAAACCTCGAGCAACTTCTTCAATTTTAATATCTAAAGTGTAAAAATCACCAGCATCTAAAGCATCTTGAATATCAGCCATTTGTTCAAGTAATGTTTCCAATTCTTCTGGTGTAGCGTCGGCCATCTTTGCAGTAATTTCGTTCATTTCTTCTTCTTTTTTATAAAGAGGTAGAAAAGCATCTCGTAATATGTCACGCATAGTACGTCCAGCTGTTAATACCGTATGTTGATCTAAATATCCATAATGTGTACCTGGTAACCATTCAACCTTACCAGTATCATGGATTGTTTGACCTGTAATAATGCCCATTAGAGTCGATTTTCCAACTCCATTTGCCCCTACTAGGCCGATATGGTCGCCTTCTACAAGACGAAAAGATACATCTTTAAATAGGGTACGATCCCCAAAAGAATGGCCTAAGTTTTCAACTGTTAATATTGCCATAACAATTTGTTCCTCCAAATATTCTAAATTTATTAATGAATGCATTATGCATAAATCTATTAGTAATCATAAGTAACACTTTTTAATAGGCTAACGAATTTAAACAGAAAAAAACGCGGGTTATGACAACTCCGCTAGTTGCTTATTTAGTTCTGCAAGTTGTTTTTCCATACATTCAAGGCGCTGTTGAGCCTGTGCTACTGATCCAGCATGACCTGTTTGTTCAAGCTTTTCCATATCACCTTGTAAATTCATATAGTCCATTTTCAATTCAAGAATTTGTTGTTCAAGTTCTTTTTTGGTAATCATGACTTGTTACCCCTTTATCACGAATTTTATCACTCTATTCTAACATAGGATAGATAACTATTTCATTATTAAATGAATCCCAATTATAGGAGAGGGGATAGGTGTACACATTAGGATTTCATAAATAAAAAAACTCCGTATGAGTGAACCTCACACAGAGCTAGTTTAAATTACGAAAGTACTAGTTGGAAAGACCCTTTAGACGAATGAACGTTAACGATTAGAGAACCTTCGTAAAGTGGTGTGCTTTCCTGTATTTGTTGAGGGTTCATCGTTAACTCAATACCCCAATTAGACATATTAACTAAGTAAATACCGTTATGTAAATTTAGGAATTCACTGACTGCATCTTTTGCAAGTGCATCCACTACAGTTAAATCTTCTTCTGCATATACTGAAGCTACAGCTAAAAGTGCATCTTCATTCATACTGAAGCCAGTTTTTAAAGATGCTTCTCCAACGATATCTTGGCTAATGAACCAATTAGTACTTTCTAAGCTACTATTATCTGCAACCTCTAAATAGACTTGGCTATCGATAAATCGAATCATATTTTTGGCAAATAAAGAGATGTACTTGCCATACTTTTCTTGTAAGCTAACATCTTCCGAGCTTAAAATGTTTTCTACTAAAGTATCAATGTTGCCATTTCGAATGGCTTCAAACTGATCATCCGATAGGCTAAAACCTTTTTTATATTCAGAAAGAGCAGTTCCAAATTCATCGATTGTCATATACTTGCGATCAACAAGGGCTTGTGCAAGATATAGATGGCCTTGTTTTTGATTTGAAATAAGTGCTTCTACTTGTGCTTCTGTTAAATAACCTAATTCAACAGCAATCTCACCGAAACGTTTGTCCACTTGCTTTTGTTTTTCATGAACTTCCTCAACTTGACCAGTTGTCATGAATCCTTCATCAACTGCGATGACACCAAATTTTACATGAACTGATTTTTGGTATTCTAATGCATCTGCTAGTTGATCAAGTGTAATTAACCCACGATTTAATAGGTAATGACCAAAGTATTGGCTAAACATTTTCATTTCCCTCCTTTAAAACCTTCTCAATAATATGAGCAACAGAGTCTAGGGAAATTGGCTTTTGAATAAAGTCATATGCGCCGTTTGAAAGTGCCTCTTTTAAGTGATCGCTTGTGCCGACTGAAGATGCCATTATTACTTTTACATCTGGATTAATCGCTTTAATCTCTTTTAATGCAGTGATACCATCTTTGTCAGGCATGACAATATCTAAGAAAATAACATCAGGATTTAATTCTTTCGCTTTTTCTACTGCTTGTACACCATTTTCAGCTTCATAAATTGTTTCGCATTTACATTTTTCAAGTGTAGATCTTAATTTTTTACGTATAAGCATCGAATCATCGCAGATTAATACCGATAAGTTGTTTACCATATTCCGCCAGCTCCTTGTAAATATATTCCTTCAATTACTATAGTACTAAAAATTATTTCAATTTTGAATATTTAGTAATAAAAAAAGCCGACACAAAATGATGGTGTCGACTGTTTGACAAACATTGTAATTCTTTTGTACTAGAAAACTATAAAGAAACCATATTATGACGTTCGTATGCAAAGTCTAATAACAGTGATTTTAATACTTCATTGTTATCAACAATCTCTAATTCTAATTGTTTACGAACTGCTCGTTCGCGTCTTGACTCATGTAATAACAGTTCCATTACGGCATTTTGAATATTGGATTGTTTCATTTTTCTACCAAGACCTAAATGAATAAATCCATGGTTTTCTCTAGGGAACGTATTATTTAATTCTAGGTCATTTTGTGCCGCAGTAATACATGGAACTCCAACTGCAGCCACTTTATAAGGAGAATAGCTAGCGTTGCAAATAACAATATCCGCCTCAGTTAATAATTGTTCTAATGCCCGTTCATGTTTAAAGATTTTCGTATTACGTCTTGTTAGTACCATCATTTGTAAATCTTCTACAGAATGCTTATAATCACGGTCAATCGCAACCGTTACTTTTAACGGAATGTTTAATTGAGTTAAATGTCGTAAAGTGCGATACGTTAGATTATTTTCATCCCCATCTTCATAAGCAACTACGATGTGGGGAGGGCTGGATAATTCGTTTGACGCTCGTGACTCAGAAATATTCCGAATTGTTTCTGTAACAGCAAAAGCATATGGCCCAGCCAGTATGTTTTGTGCCATATTTTCTTTTGCTTCTTCAAATAAAGCAAGTATATTACAATCTGCAAATTGTGCACCTTCTCCGAAGTCATCAAAATGCACAAGTGTTTTACAATAAGGTTTTAATTGTTCTACATGTTCAATCAGTGTATCTTTCCCATCTTGAACAATTAAGTCTGGTTGTAGATTTCGGATATGCTTTGATAACTCACTGTAATGGTTAAATAAAATCGGTGAAATTTGCTCATTTGCAAATATTTGAACCCCATCATTACTAGAAGTTTTTAGGAATACTGAAACCGTTTCTACCTTGTCCAATAATTTTGCAAGGGTTGCAGCACGTTCAAGAGGGTAAAGTCCTTTCGTTTGGCAATATTCTACAATAAAAGCAATCTTCTTTTTTTCTGATAGTTTCACTGTATTATTGTTCAAGAGAATCCCATCCTTTCCAATCCATACTAAGTTATGGTGTAAACTGCTAAAGTATGTGTAAAAAATAGTAAATTACCTTGGGAAATTGTTTTTAACATTCCTCGTTGACGAAAATGTTACTTTTCAAAAATTAGTTTTGGATTTTAAAAATGTATGCAGTTTGCCTAAAGAAAATGAAAAATTTAAAAAAATTGTGAACAAAGTTGGGAAGAATTTAGAGAAATCTTGGAATAATATAGTGAGAAGTAGGATTATGAGGGAAGAATAACAAGCTAAAATTTAAGACAAAAGACTGAACTTTCTTTCTTTCCAATCTTGTTTCCTATTCCTTACTTGTTTCATCTGTTAAAATGGAAATAAAAGTGGCATCCTTTAAGGGAATTCACTTTGTGCTTCTTACTACTATTAGAAGCGCGTGATAATAAGTCTCTCGCGAGTAACAACATAAGTAGTTGAATGAAGTAAAATGGAATAGAGATAGAAGGGGAAATACAACATGAAGATTCTACTTGTAGACGGCACAGTGTTTGGTACAAAAACAGGTGCAGTACTACGTCAAGTTGAGCAATATATTCAGGAATATGATCGTAGTCTCCAACTTGAAATATTATACTTTTCAAAATTAAAACATCAGATTTTAGATGGCAGTCCACTCAATGAGGATATGCAAATGATGATTCAAAAAATAGAAGATGCAGATGGATATATTTTTGCTACACCAATATATCAAGCTTCAATTCCTGGTGTATTGAAAAATGCGTTAGATATGATTTCACCTAAAGCATTACGTTATAAACCAGCATCAATTGTTGCAACTGGTGGCACATACCAACACCATCTTGTCGTTGAAAATCAATTTAAACCAATACTTGATTACTTCCGCTGTTTAGTTACTCCAAATTATGTATATACACATTCATCCCATTTCGATAAAAACGATGAAATAATTGATGAAGATATTCAAAATCGACTTCGAGAATTGGCTAGAGTATTTGTACAGTACTGTAAACTAAGTCAAACGTTACCGAAGCAACCAGTAGATAACCATTAAAAACATGGCACAAATAATGTGTCGTGTTTTTTTCTTTTTACCCGAGTTTGTTGTATATATCTTAACCTTTGTGCCATAACCTAGAGAATTTGCATACTATAGAAAAGAAAATAGGGGGTGTTTTTAAGTGGGATTGTTTATAAATAAAAAACAGCACCCAGATGTCTTTAAAAACAAAGGTGCGCTCATTGAGCCGAACCAAGTTGAATATTGTATAAATGCATTTACTGAATTCGTTAAGGAGCAAAAGGCTTCTAATAATTCCATAAGTAAAGCAATTGATAAGGTACACATTAACCAAGATAAATTTCATCTTCAACAAAATAGAAAAATGTCTGGTATGGAAGAACGAATCTTTGAGCTTAGAAACCTTCATAGAGAGCATGAAAAATTAGAAAAACAAATCCTGTCATGGTTACAAAGACTTGAGAATAAACAATCAAATCTACTAACACTTATTCAAAATGAACAAAGGGACAAAAAAGAACTAACAACACAGTTACAAACAATTTCTAACACTCAAGTGGAAGTTCTAAACGAATTAAATGAACTTGTTAAGGCAAAAGAGGGAATCCAAGAAAGATTAGAAATAATCTCATCAATTAAAGATGAGATTATGAGCCAATTCCAATTAGTCAATTCGACAAATGAACAAATTCTAAATAAAATAGATGAACAAATAGTTCAGCAGCATCAAGTTGCCGATAAACTTACAAAACTGGAAGACACACAACAAGAAGTACTTACTAGAGTGGATGGTCAGGAAGGGATTATCGATAAAATTATTCATCAAATCGATCATGTACGATTTGTATTATTTGAACGTACAAATTACCTAGAAGAAAAAATGGAAAAAGTTTATGAGCAAGCAGTAAATTATATCTCAAAAATAAAGAATAATGTGATTCCTACATCAACGATTGACGTAAGTAAAGGTGAAGTTGAAGAAAAGAAAGATGTATAAACCTATAAACCAATTAATCGGTTTATAGGTTTTATTTTGCTATAACAAAAAAGCGCAGAAATGCGCTTTTTTAGATTTAGTAATTATTTTTTAGATGTTGCTGGTACTAACGCATAACGCTCCCATTTACGACTCTTCCATCTAAAGAAAACGATAATTGCGCGGCACCATTCATCAGCAGCGATCGCTAACCAAACTCCAACTAACCCCAAATCAAATACAAAGACAAGTAAATAGCCTAGAGGTAAACTCATACAGATCATCGAGAAAAAACCAATTTTTACAGGGAAACGTGCATCACCCGTTGCACGAAGTGTATTGATGATCGTTATATTCATTGTACGTCCTGTTTCAAGTAAGATGCTTAATAATAATACAGAAACCCCAATACGAATAACTTCTGGATTATCAGTAAATACATCCATTAAAGGCTCCCGGAAAATCATTACAATAGCTACCATCACTAAGGTGAAAATCATTGCGGCCTTTACACTGCCCCAAAGTTGTTTATAAGCAGCATCTTGCTCACCTGCACCTACATAACGTCCTACAATAATGGCTGTCCCCATACCGATAGCCATTGCAAAAAGATAAGTAAACATTGAAATATTTACTGCATATTGGCGAGCAGCAAGAGCTTCTGTTCCAAGGTAAGTAACATAGTATAAGAAAACAATTTGACATACCTGGTACATAATTTGCTCTAAAGCACTTGGGATTCCAATAGACAAAATTTTTCGTACATAGTCTTTAGAAAAGGTAAAGAATGTTTTGAGCTGTACCTTTACTTCTAACACTTGGTAAAATAACCAAATGAATACGAATACTGCAAGCAGGCGACTAACTACTGTTGAAATAGCGGCTCCTTGAACGCCAAGTTCTGGTGCACCAAAGTTACCGAATATTAATATGTAGTTACCTACGACGTGAAGTATGTTCATACCAAGTGATACATACATCGTTTGCTGTGTCCATCCATGAACACGAATAATAGCAGCTAGTGATGTCATGATAGCCTGTAAAAAGATGCAGCCACCAACGATAATTAAGTAGCTACTTGCATATTCAAGTACATCGCCTTGAAGATTCATCATCTTCATTAAATAATCTGACGTTAAAATGAAGACAATGGAGATAATTAACCCAACACAAATATTTAGTGTAACCGCTAGTGCTGAAATCTTTGTAGCTTCATGATATTGACGTGATCCAAGATATTGAGAAACGACAATTGAAGCGCCACTGCCAACAACCCCTAAAATTAAAATAGCAATCTGAATATATTGGTTAGCCGTTCCCACACCAGAGACAGCATCATCAGATACTGACGCTAGCATGAATGTGTCAGCTACCCCCATTAACATGAATAAGAAAATCTCTAAGAAAATTGGCCAAGTTAATTGAAATAGTCCAAGTTTTTCCTTAGGACGCTGAATTGTTTCTGTCATACTTAACCTCTTTCCAAATGGTTAATTTCATTTTTAAAAATAAAAATATATTACCATAAAAAAGTACTGTTAGGATAAATTTTTTAAAGATTTCTATTGAAGACAGTTTTCTTTGAAAAATATGAAATCTTTTGGAAAGAATAAAAAGATAAGTTATGAAAAGGTCGATTGTTTTTTTGATTTGCATCTTAGGAGTGAACCACAAAGTGAACTTAGCAAAATTACTAGAACCTTTAATAAAGATTGATGATAAACTACATTCTTTTAAAATTGAAGGAATATCGATAAATTCAAAAGGAGTAGAACAGAACACTCTTTTCATTGCAATTTCGGGTGAAAGTGTGAATGGTCATGAATTTATTGAGGAGGCAATTCGAAACGGTGCAGTAGCAATTGTTGGGGAAAAGAATCTTGATGAGTTAGGAATAGAAAGATTAGAGGACGCTACGTTTATGAAGGGGAAGATAGGACCTAACGAACTTAGTGAATATTCAATCCCTTACATACAAGTTGAAAATAGTAGAAAGGCCCTTGCCAAAATTGCATGTCAGTTTTATGGAAATCCAACAAAGAATAAAACTGTAATTGGAATTACAGGAACAAATGGTAAAACAACTACATCTTTTATGTTGAAGAAAATACTCGAAGATGCGGGAAATACTTGTACGTTGTTTGGGTCCATACATAATGAGGTAAATGGACAAGTTACACCTTCTATTAATACAACACCTGATGCACTGGAATTACAAAATCGACTAGCCCAGTCAAATGATGATTTTGTAATACTTGAAGTCTCCTCCCATGGGATATCCCAACACAGAATTGAAGGGATTGAATTTGATTATTGTTTGTTTACAAATCTAGACCATGAACATCTAGATTACCATCATGATATGGAAGATTATTTTAATGTAAAAACAACCCTTTTTGAACAGCTAAAACCTACTGGAAAAGCAATTATTAATGGATTTGACCTATGGGGGACGAAGTTATCAAAACAACTTATTGCAGACAATAAGCAAGTTATTCTTTTAGGGCAGAATGTTCAATTGAAGGAATGGCATTCGTGCTTTGGCAAACTTACAAGTTTTGATGGAGACGACATTGATTTGCATTTGCAAGTATTAGGTAAACACAATATTCTTAATGCTTCTATGGCCCTATTAACTGCGCGAGAATTAGGGATTACAAAGGAGAGTATTGTTCAATCACTACTTCAATTCTCGGGAGTTCCAGGTAGATTTGAAATTCTCACACACCCGAAAGGTGCAAAAATTGTCATTGATTATGCACATACACATGATGCCTTTTCGCAGTGTTTACAAACGATTAAAGAACAAGGTGCTAAACGTATTTTTCATATTTTCGGATTTAGAGGAAACCGAGATCAAACGAAAAGACAACCTATGGTGGAGATATCTAAGGAATTATGTGATTTAACGCTTTTAACACTGGATGATTTAAATGGAACTACTAAAGAGTCAATGGAGCAAACACTCCATGAATTACATGGTGCTGTAATTCTTGATCGAACAATTGCAATTAAGCAAGTATTAGAATTGGCAAATGAGGGAGATTGGGTTTGTATTACTGGAAAAGGACACGAAACGTATAAAGAAAAATTTCAGTATCCTACCGCAACGGACAAGGAAACAGTTGATTTTTTCACTAAAGATTTTAACAAAAACAACAATTATCAATAATTTAAAAGGGTGTACGGAAAATGCAATATTTTTTGTACACCCTTTCTTTGGTTCATCCTAAGGCAACATCTAAAATCATCATGATTGTAAATCCAAGCATTAAACTAATAACAGCTAAATCCTCATTGCCATTTTCCTGTGAGCTAGGAATAACTTCTTCGGCAACAACAAAAATCATTGCACCAGCTGCAAAGGCTAATGCGAGTGGTAATAATGGTGCAATAAAAGCCACAGCTAAAAATCCAATGACAGCTGAAATTGGTTCGACCATTCCAGAAAACTGTCCAAACATAAAGCTTTTCCTTTTTGACATTCCATCCCTTAGTAGGGGCATTGATACAGCGACGCCCTCGGGAATATTCTGAATACCTATTCCAATTGCGAGTGCTAGAGCTCCAGCCAATGAAGCAGAAGGGGAACCAATTGCAACTGCACCAAAGGATACACCAATTGCTAAACCTTCAGGTATATTATGAAGTGTAATGGCAAGTACAAGTAGTGTGCTTCTTTTTCTTTTTTTAGGTAAGATCCCTTCTGCAGTTTTAATATGTGCATTTGGATGAAGGTGTGGTAGTAGCTTGTCTACTGAAAATAAGAACAAGCCTCCGAGTAAAAATCCAATAGCAACAGGAACCCAAGCAGGAAATCTCCCACCTTCAGCCATTTCTAGGGCAGGGGAAAGTAGTGACCAAAAGCTTGCTGCAATCATAACGCCCCCCGCAAATCCAAGCATAAAATCCAAATAGCGTTGGCTAAACTTTCTCGTGGTGAATACTAAAGCAGCCCCCAAAGCGGTCATACCCCAAGTAAAAATAGTAGCGAAAATTACTTGTTGAAAAGTTGTTAGCTCAAGAAAGTAATCAATCATTTTCTACATGCACCTCATTCGGACACAAATTATTAATGTTGTCACAATACATCTTTTAGGAAATAGTAAGCTTCCTCTATACATAAGTCAAAAATAATAATATGTAATTTAGCATTCTTTAACACAAGTGTATGAAAGAATAGAAGATTATTTGCAAGTTTGTAAAAGCAGATGTGTTGACTGACTAAATTTAAGGTGATAATATTATCTCGAATTCATTATATTAGAATTCAAGGCATTATATTTTTACCACACAATGCTAAACAATTACAACAATATTGGAGGAACATACATTGGTTAAAATTGGTATTATCTTAGGTTCAACACGTGACGGACGCGTAAGTCCACAAGTAGGTGCATGGGTTAAAGAAATCGCTGACAAACGCGGAGATGCAGAATATGAAATCATCGATATCGCAGATTTCAAATTACCATTTTTAGGTGAAGCAGGCGGAGACACTTCTGGAGTAGCAGCTTGGTCACAAGCAGTTGCAAAACAAGACGGTTTCGTATTCATCACTCAAGAATATAACCACTCAATTACAGGTGCTCTTAAAAACGCATTAGACTTCCTACGTGAAGAATGGAACAACAAAGCTGCTGGTATCGTTTCTTACGGTTCAGTAGGTGGAGCTCGTGCAGCTGAACATTTACGTGGAATTTTAGGTGAATTATCAGTTGCTGACGTACGTGTACACCCAGCTTTATCTTTATTCACTGACTTTGTAAATGGTAATGAGTTCAAACCATCTGAACACCAAGTACAATCAGTAAACGATATGTTAGACCAAGTTATTCCTTGGGCAACAGCTTTAAAAACAATCCGTAACTAATTATCGGGTAGAACTTTTCGGTGTATGGAAAATACAATTGGGAAAGTAATCTAAAAAAAAGTTGGCAAAGTCAACATTATAAAAACCGAACTATTACAATGAAGCTCTAAGATTTAGAGATTCATAGTAGTTCGGTTTTTTGTTTTTGAGAGGAGTTGTCGCGAAAAGAAGTTTTTCGTGACACCTGCACATCTTTTACAAGGTGAGATGTCCCGAAATCCATTCATAAGAAACCCCCGCTACAGATTTTAATGCAGAGCTATACCCTAACCCGCCGTAACAACCTCTATTTATCTTCAATATTCAAGATCAAGAACTGACTCACTGTATTTACATATTTTTCTTTTGGATAACTCTTATATAAATCACTTGCAATGCGAATCGGATCGCCGAAAAAGTATCGTTCATATTGAGTTTGTCGTGTTCCAAAAGAACTCATCGTCAAATCCCATGCTAAGCGAAAAATTTTTACACGATCTAATGCAGAGCGATTTGCACCTTGAAGGTAAAGACTTAAATCTCTACTTATTTCTGAAGTGAATGCTTTTTCTGTTGGCAATGTTATGATTCCACTTGCACTAATCAACTGTATAATTTCTGTAAAGCGCGGATAAATCTTAGGGAATACGTTACTTGCTACTTTCAGTGGAATAATATTCGGTCGAATAAAACCCCATTCATCTAAAGTAGCGTCATTTTCTGCCTTTTCTAACAATGCCTTCATTGTTTCTAACCCAATGATCATTTCGGATAATTTTTCTTGTACATGTTGAAATTCGCTAATGTTAATCGTGTCGACTATTAGTTCAGCAATTCCCAACAGAAACTCTGTTTTTACAATTTGTCTTGTAAGAACCTGGTGTTTTGCATAATGATGAAATGCACTTTGTTGTGTGAATTCTTCGGCAACCTCTGCATTGTTATAATAAAACACCCGATCCCAAGGAACGAGTACATTATCAAATACGACAACGGAATCCATTTCTTCGTACCTTGAACTTAGTGGATGGTCGAAATTAGACTCTCCACCTAAAAAGGTGTCCCTAAAAATGAACTTCAATCCTTGTGTGTTTGATGGAATAGCAAAGGCAAAAGCCTCATCTTCATTAAAAAGAAAACGCCCTACACTAAATACTAGAACCTCATCAGTTAATCCGCCTTGTGTTGCTAATAAACGTGCACCTTTAATAATAATTCCTTGCTCATTTTCTCCGACTACCTTTGCTGCGATTGGTTCTTTAGAATTTTCAATATATATTTGCGATCGATTTACTTGAGGACTAATGAAAGTATGAGTTAATGATATGTCATTTTCTCTCGCATACTCAAAAAAGGAACGAAGGTTATTTGGAAAACAATTTTCTTTGCCTTCTAAATAATTTGCACAGCATGCAAAGCTCATTAAAACGGAATTCAAATAATCGGGAGTTCTTCCCATAATACCGTTTGTGGCTTTCGCCCAATGCTCCATCATCTTTCTTTTTTTTCTTAAATCCTCAATTGTTTTTGGTTGCAAATAAGAAAGTCCAACTGCATCACCAGTCAATGGTGAAGGAAAAGTCATTTCATCTTTTACCTTGTCATCATGTTGTAAATCATAAAGAGACGCCTTTGATTGCATAAATCCTTTAAAAGCGTGGTGTTCGGAGATTAATTCATCAATCTTTTCACCATTAAGCCAAATTTCAGGTTTCAATTTATTTATACGATCGATAAATTCTTTGCCATTGATTGCTCCCATAAGAAACACCCCAAATGATTAATGAAAAACATATACTATTTTATTTTTATAAAACGAATTGGGTTCTCCTTTTGAGAAAACTTTTAAACAAAAGCCTGTGTATTTTCAAAACAAACATAAAAATAATCGAATAATCCACACTAATGTAAGGGAGGAATTGTCCGTGAAAAACACCAAATTAGATGCGAAGGTATTACCGATATTAGAAGAAAAAATTACTTTAATTCGTACAGATGAAGGCGGTATTTACTTAGTAGGTCCAGTCAACTTGCCAGTCAATTTATACGGTGAAACAATTAAGATGAAATGGTATTGCTGGTTAAATTGTAAAGAAGTGACAGAGGATTTTGAAAAGATCATCGATAAATTAACAGATTTGAATTTGGCTGAAATGCAACAGTCTAGCGTACTCGTTTATGGAGATTTTGAACATGAGGATGATGCAATCATTAGAATGCATTCAATTTGCCATACTGGTGATATTTTTGGTAGTAAACGATGTGATTGTGGTTATCAGTTAAAAGAATCGATGAAACGAATTGTGGAGCATGGTACAGGCGCACTCTTTTATCTAGCAAATCATGAAGGTAGGGGAATCGGCTTATTTAGCAAGGCAATGGCGTACATACTTCAAGAGAATGGGTATGACACAGTTGATGCAAATTATGCATTAGGTTTTGTAAATGATTCTAGAAATTATGATGACGCTATCCATGTGTTAAAGGCACTTCGTACAAAACCAGTTTCACTTGTAACGAACAATCCTAAAAAATTAGAAGCATTAAAGGATGCAGGACTTGAACTTTTGAGCAGAAAACCTATTTGGGGTGATGTTTCTGAATATAATCGAAATTATTTAGAAACTAAAATTCAACGTTCTGGCCACATAAGTGAAGACGGTACATGCTGTAATGATTAGACAATAAGTCAAAAATTAAGATGTTCAAAAACGTTTTGAACATCTTTTTTAACGAATCCTCATGCATAGAAAGTTAGTAAATGTTGAATCCTTTTAATATAGAAACGTAAAACTTCTAGGAGGGTCATCATGAAAAATAGACTAATTTTCGGAGCAGTGTCTCTTTTATTATTATTACTATTAGCTGCGTGTGGAAACGATAATGCAAAAAGTGGGGATACAAATAACACAAACAACACAGCAAATTCTGGTGCTGATGTGACGAACAAAGATGCAAATATGGCAAGCGAAGAAGCTCAATCAAATCAAACGGATCAAACGATGGATTCTGAATTAACTAATAATGCGACACTTTCTGAAATTCCTGAAGGTATGAAGGTAGCAGAAAATTCAAAGTTTAAAGTTGGCGATGAAGTGACTATAAATGCAGAACATGAAGAAGACATGAAGGGATCCAACGGGACAATTACAGGTGCCTTTGACACAATCGTCTACTCCGTATCCTACCAACCTACCCACGATGATTTCCGGGAAGAAAATCATAAGTGGGTCGTTCAAGAGGAATTACAGGGAATAGATGAGGAGATGTTAGTGCCTGGTTCTGAAGTTATTATTGAAACAAACCAAGAAGAAGGAATGTTTGGAGCTGAAGGTGAAATCGATACAGCTGAAAAAACCATTGTTTATATGGTTGAATACATTTCTACACAAGGGACTTCCCACAAAAAGTGGTTTAAAGAAAGTGAATTGTCAGCTAAATAAATAGTCAGCCAAATAATATTTATATGAGGCTGGGACAAAAGATAATTTTCAACCAAAAGTCAGTATTACGTATAATAAAAATCTGCTAACGCCATATTAGAAAGTCGTCGCTTCCGAGGCATGCGAAGACTCTCTCGAAAATGCTAAAGCATTTTCTCGTTGCGATGATGATTCAATGAAGCATTCCTTGTCCTGCAGGACGTAGAAGCAGTCATGAGACCCCGGAGAGCTTTAGCTCCCGGAGGCTCATGGCTTCCCTGCGGAAAGCGAAGCATGCATCGGAAACGAACGTCGCTATATCAAAAAGGTACAATACCAATTGAATGATGGATTGTACCTTTTTTACTTATGTCCCAGCCTTATTTTTTGTCTAAAAATTTGGATAAATATCCCTTTGAAGTTTTCGTAATAGTCTGATAAAATCATATAACACTGATTTGGATATAGAGAATCCTTTCAGCGATCATTAGCGCAGGAAGAAGGAAATAGTTATGAAGTACTCAGATAAAATTATTAATACACCATCCTCATTTATTCGCAATATATTAAAGGTTGCAAGTAGCGAGGATGTAATTTCATTTGCAGGGGGATTACCTAATCCAATATCATTTCCAATAGTTGAATTACAAAAGACAATTAATGATGCAATTGAAGAACATGGCCCAAAATTATTCCAATATTCAACGACAGAAGGATACTTACCACTTCGACAATATATAGCAAATAAATATAACAATAATTTCGGAATATCCATTGAGCCAGAGGATATCTTAATTACAACTGGTTCACAACAAGCTTTAGAAATGATTTCCCAAGTACTTATTAATAAGGGTGAAGGAATTATTGTAGAAGAACCTGGCTATTTAGGTGCACTGCAAGCGTTCAGCTTAACTGAACCAACTTTTTATCCTGTACCGTTAACAGAAGAAGGGTTAAATGTTGAACAACTAACTCAAACACTATTAGAGAATCCGCACATTAAATTTATTTATACCGTTCCAAACTTTCAAAATCCTACAGGTATAACTTATACACGAGAAAATCGTGAGGCAATCTATGAAGTTGTGAAGAATTTTGATGTTGTTTTAATAGAAGATGATCCATACGGTGACCTTCGCTGGAGAGGTGAAAAGCTACCATACATTGGAGCAGGCCGACTTGAAAATTCAGTAATACTAGGTTCATTTTCTAAGATAGTTACACCTGGTTTTCGTATAGGCTATTTGGTTACGAAAAATAAAGAATTATTGAATCATGTAAACACTGCAAAACAAGCAACAGATTTACATACAAATATTTTCTCTCAAATTGTAATACACGACTATTTAGCTAAAAATGATCTAGTCACACATATTGCTAAAATTACAGATTTATATCAAGCACAAGCTAGTGCAATGCAAGAAGCGATGGATAAATATTTTCCACCAACTGTAAAATATACGAAACCTGATGGCGGGATGTTTATGTGGGTAACTTTAGATGAAGGCCTTTCTGCTCTAGAATTATTCCATAAAGCAATGGATGCAAAAGTTGCCTTTGTGCCTGGTGATCCATTTTATACATGTAAAGAAAACGTTAATACTTTACGTTTAAACTATACGAATTCATCGCCAGAAGTTATTGAAGAAGGGATCAAACGTTTAGGAAAAATATTATATGAAGTAACTGCAAAAGAATTAGTATAAATGTAAAGCTAATTTATACATACCAGTCTGGTGTGTATGAATCAGCTTTTCTTTTGGTAATTGAATTATCTATTTTTATCATCAGTACGTATTCTAACATGGATTAAATCTTTAAGTAGGATGGATACTCCTGCAACAAGTACACCCTCAACAAATGATTGTATGATAAAGCCGTAATATAAAAAACAGGAAATGACGCTAATACCAATAATAATCCATGCATGTGTCCAAGGCGCAAGGCGTGGTGTCTGTCTTAGGAGTAGCAAGATGATATATAGTACAGGAATTAGCACATAAGACTTAGGGTCAATGAATGCTGCTAAAAAATCCACCTCCAATCAAACTACCTCCTCTCGCTTTTTATTACTAATTTATTCATTAAAATGAGAGGGAGATAGTGAATTGCCTAAATATATTACTATATATGAAGTTTCTTTCTTTCTACTATTTTTTAGAGTATTTTAGTAATATTTACAAGTTGTCTGCTATAACTTATCTAGAGGTTAGTATAAGGGAGTGCGGTGAGTATAGTGAAATATGTAAAGCTATTCATGTTGTTAGTATTAACAGGACTTATTGGTGTTGGTTGTGCAGAAGCAGGGGAAAAGAAGTTTGCATTTCCTGACGACCTGCCTGAGTTTGTGTTGGAAAGTGACTTTGACATTATTGACTGGGAACGTCAAGCAGGTGAATTTGATGGAATGGTAGGAAATCAAAATATGGTTGGAGTAATTGGAGCAGATATGCCCAGTCTAAATGGTCAAAAGTGGATGTGGCATTTATGGGGGATTGACGAGGTATTAGGTAAGGAGCTTACGGTTGTAGGGTATCATAAAGAGACTGAAACGATTCATCCCATCCTAACGAGTAGCAATGATAGTTGGTCAGTAACTCTAGCTGGAGAAAACAATGGAGCAGATGCACATACACCATCATCGGTAAAATTTACAGAACCGGGTGAATGGGCGCTGTTATTATATGTGAACGAGGAGCTTTTCGATATTATAGTATTGAATATTAATGAATAAAAGCTGGGACAAATTATTGTCCCAGCTTTGTTTTCAGTTTGTACTTAGGTAATTCTTAATCAAATTTAAGTCCCTTTAAAGCTTCTGCAAGTGCATTGTTTACAGGTTCTTCCTCTTTTTGCACCTGCGCTACGTAGTTGCTCGGTGCAGAAAATTAAAATTGTTATCTAATCAAATTTAAGTCCCTTTAAAGCTTCAGCGAGCGCATTGTTTACAGGTTCTTCTTCTTTTTGCACCTGCGCTACATAGTTGCTCGGTGCAGAAAATAAAGTGGTGTCTAATCGAATTTCAGTCCCTTTAATGCTTCTGCAAGAGCATTGTTTACAGGTTCATCTTCTTTTTGTTGCTGTTTTAAATATTTTTGTACAGAACGCTTATCAACTTTGCCTCCACCATCTTTTTTGCGTCGTGCTTCAAAAGCAGATAGTTTTTCACGGTGTCCACATTGACATACGAATATTTGGCCGTCGCCTTCACCACGTAATTCAAGCTTCTTGTGGCAATTCGGACAGCGAGCATTTGTCACGCGGGACACGTTTTTACGATGTCCACAATCGCGATCTTGGCAAACGAGCATTTTTCCTTTTTTGCCGTTCACTTCAAGCATTGGTTTTCCACAGTCAGGACAGGATTTTGTGGAGATATTATCATGTTTATATTTTTTATCGCTCGATTTTATTTCTGAAACGATTTCTTTTGTATAAGTTTTCATTTCGTTGATAAAAACGTCTTTCTTCAATTGACCTTTTGCGATCTTTTCGAGTTTCATTTCCCATTCTGCAGTTAGGGCAGGGGATTTTAACTCTTCAGGGACTAAGTCAAGAAGTTGTCGCCCTTTAGACGTTAAATAAATATCTTTGCCACCACGTTTTTCAATTAAGAATGAATTGAATAGCTTATCAATAATATCTGCACGAGTTGCTACAGTTCCAAGTCCGCCAGTTGATTTTAACGTATCGGCAAGTTTTTTATCTTGCGTTTCCATGTATTTTACCGGGTTCTCCATTGCAGATAAGAGACTAGCTTCTGTAAATCTTGCTGGTGGTTTAGTTTGGCCAGAGGTTTGAACTACCAATTTAATTGATAAGTTTTGCCCTTTTTCAATGCGTGGCAAAATTTGTTCTTTTACATCATCATTTGAATCCTCATCATCGAAATGATGTCCATAAACTTCCTTCCAACCATTTGAAAGAATCGTTTTTCCTCTTGCGATAAACGTCTCATCTCCGATTTTTGCATGTAACGTTAGTTGTTCGTATTCAAATGGAGGAAACAAAACAGCTAAAAAGCGTTTCACTACTAAATCATAAATCTTACGTTCTTTGTCGGTAAATTTTGCCATTTGTACAATGCCCTCTGTGGGGATGATTGCATGATGGTCACTTACTTTACTATCATCTACAAAAGCTTTCGTTGCTTTAATAGGTTTAGTTAAAATCTTATTAGTTAAAGATCGGTATTCGCCAATTCCACATGCTTTCAAACGTTCAGGAATTGTTGCGACAATGTCACTAGATAAATAACGAGAATCTGTACGTGGATAAGTTAACACTTTATGTTGTTCATATAATTTCTGCATTATATTTAATGTTTCTTTTGCAGAATAACCAAAGATTTTATTGGCATCACGTTGAAGTTCAGTTAAATCGTATAATCCCGGTGCGAAGGATTTTTTGGCTTTACGCTCAATATCAGTTACAACAGCATCTTTAGAGCCAAGTTTTTGAACAGTTGCATCGATTTTTTCTTTGTTAAAACTACGATTGTTTCCATTCGCATCTTGCCAAGTTAAGCGCAAATTGTCTGTTGTATTTGCTTCAATTCCGTAGTAGGTTTGTGATTTGAAGTTTTTAATTTCATCTTCTCGAGCTGCAATAATTGCAACAGTTGGCGTTTGAACACGGCCACAATTTAATTGAGCGTTGAATCGTGTCGTTAAAGCGCGGGTAGCATTTAAACCGATATACCAATCTGCTTCTGAACGGGCAACTGCGGATTCATATAAGTTTTCATAGGCTTTCCCAGGCTTTAAGTTTTTGAATCCGTCTTTAATTGCTTTATCTGTCACTGATGAAATCCATAAGCGTTTTATCGGTTTACGAACTTTTGCTTTTTCAATAATCCATCGTGCTACAAGTTCACCTTCGCGACCAGCATCAGTAGCAATGATAATATCTGATACATCGGCACGTAATAATTGTGATTTTACGCTATTAAATTGCTTACCAGATTGTTTAATGACTGTTAGTTTTAAGCGATCTGGTAACATCGGTAAATCTTCTAAATTCCACGTTTTATATTTCACATCGTAACTTTCTGGATCTGCTAATGTGACGAGATGGCCTAATGCCCAAGTAACTATATATTGGTCACCTTCAAGAAAACCATTTCCTTTTTTTGTACATTTCAAAACGTTAGCTATATCACGTGCGACAGAAGGTTTTTCTGCAAGTACTAAACTTTTTGCCATTGCCAAACATCCTTTCTAACTACCATAGAAATTAATATAGCATATGATAAGAGTTGTTTCAGTGAAAGCGTATGATTGTAATGCAATATGCAAAAAGTATTAGAAATTAAATGATTGAAGTATTAACAATTAATCTCAATATTTAAAAGGTAATTATAGCCTTGTATAAATGAAATAAACTTTAATTGTATTATAAATTTTTTTTGTTAAATCTATGAAATGTGAATATTGTATTAAGGTATTGTAAAGGTATTGTAAATTTTATATTTCAAAATTGTAAAATCATTTACACTAGAGGGCGAAATATGAATAATAGTGTCGAAGACATTGGAAGGGTGGAAACTACTTAATGGATTGGCAGACGATGTTATTCCAATTCCTAGGAGGACTAGGGCTATTTTTATTTGCTATAAAATTTATGGGTGATGGTCTGCAAAAAGCAGCAGGAGATCGACTACGCGAGATTTTAGATAGATTTACGACAAATCCATTAATGGGTGTGTTGGTAGGTATACTCGTTACAGTATTGATACAATCCAGTTCAGGTACAACAGTCATTACAGTAGGACTAGTTAGTGCTGGGTTTATGAATCTAAGACAGGCAATTGGCGTTATTATGGGTGCTAATATTGGTACTACAATAACTGCGTTTATCATTGGATTTGATGTTGGAACTTATGCCTACCCTATTATGGCACTAGGCGCGGTTTTACTTTTCTTCTTTAAAAAGAACAGCATTCAAAATATCGGTCAAATATTATTTGGTTTTGCTGGCCTATTCATCGGTCTTGAAATGATGGGTGATGGGATGAAACCATTACGAGGCGCTGAAGCATTTATAGATTTAACTGTAAGTTTTAGTGAATTTCCAATCTTAGGTGTAGTAGCAGGTACAATCTTTACTTTAATTGTTCAATCTTCATCTGCAACAGTAGGTATTTTGCAAGAATTATATGGTGGAGGTCTAATTCCACTTGGAGGAGCATTGCCAGTATTATTTGGTGATAACATTGGGACAACTATTACTGCAATATTAGCCTCTTTAGGAGCATCAGTTGTAGCTCGTCGTGCTGCAGCTGCCCATGTGATGTTCAACGTTATAGGAACTGTAATTTTCATGCTTATATTACCGTTGTTTGTTAATTATGTAGAGTGGATATCTGGAGTTCTAAATTTAGATGAAAAAATGCAAATCGCATTTGCTCACGGTACATTCAACGTTTTAAATACGATTATTCAACTTCCATTTGTTGCAGCAATTGCTTATATTGTTACAAAAATTGTTCCTGGAGAAGATAAAACAATTGAATATTCACCTAAATATATCGACCGGTCGTTAATTGAAACTTCACCTTCAATTGCTTTAGGACAAGCAAAGGAGGAAGTAGTCCGTATGGGAGACTTTGCTATTAGAGGTCTTCAAGAGTCACAAGAATTTCTATTTACTTTAGATTCTAAACATATAGGTATTACTGAGCAAATAGAAGAAGCCATCAATAATTTAGATCGTGTAATTACAGACTATTTAGTAGAATTATCAAAAGAATCTTTGTCAGGAAATGATTCAAAACTTCACCATAGCCTATTGCAAAATATACGAGATATTGAACGAGTTGGTGACCATGTAGAAAACTTAGTAGAACTGACTCAATATAGTGTTACAAATCGTGTGAAATTTAGCGTTGAAGCTGAAGAAGAACTAAAAGAAATGTTTAATCTTGTTCTGGATACAGTGAGTGTTGCAATACTAGCATTAGATAAACAAAGTAAGGAATTAGCAAGAAAAGTTTTAGAAGATGAAAATCGTATTGACGAATTAGAGCGTGTATTAAGGAAGCGACATATTTATCGTTTAAATAATGGAGAATGTTCTGGTTCAGCTGGTATTGTTTTTGCTGACATTATTAGTAATTTAGAACGTGTTGGGGACCATGCAGTAAATATCGCTGGAACTATACTAGAAGAAAACTTGTAAAATTTACCTGTGTAAAGTAATCAATCTTTACACAGGTATTTTTTTGGTAGCTGATTAAATGAAGAAACTTGTAGACATACTGTAATAAAGTGGTAAAATAATCGATATTAAAATTCTTAAAGAGTGGTGAGGAATTTGAAGATTTTAAGTTCATTAAATGATAACTATAAATTAGAAGAACGAAAATTTGAATCTCAACGTAAAGAGATGGCAAAAGCTTATAAAAGATCATCTACTTTTATAGAAGCAAGTAAAAATCCAGTAAATAATTTAATCAATGACTTACTAAAATCTGAAATCGACTTACCAAAACAATTGTTAAAACCAATCATAAACACTGAAATAAGTCTTGCGGAGTTAGAAGTAGCAAGTTCAAGCCATTTTGATGATGGAGAATTTGAACTAAATCGATTTCATCATTTGAAAAATGATATATTACATCGTTACGAAAAAACAAAAACAGATTACCTTGCAACAACATATGAAACAGCTATAAAAGAAAATATATTTAGAAATGATTTAAAGTACAGAAAATTTCAGAAAGCCATTTCTTCCTATAAATTTCACATGAATTTGGCTCACAACACTTTTGTTAATGGTAAATCACAGTACATTATAACTGCATAGAAATTTGAACTCTCAGTAATACTGAGGGTTTATTTTAATTTCTAAAATCCCTATTAGAGGAAATAAATTGAAATACAGTTAAAAAATTTAGTTGGAAAGATGTATATCTTATAATAGAATACATTTATTCAATACAAAATTTCGTAATGAACAAAGGGGAAGTCAACACGTGGCAAAACAGAAAACATCAAAAACAAATGCTGTTCGATTGTTAGACCAAGGAAAAATTCCTTATGATTTGTTTGAATATGAAGTAGATGAACATATTGACGGAGTTTCTGCAGCTGCTAAAATAGGCCAACCCGTTTCTCACGTTTATAAAACACTTGTTACAGAGGCTGGAGCAGGTAAATATTTTGTATTTGTCATTCCAGTTTCAAATGAACTTGACCTGAAAAAATGTGCAAAGGTTGCTGGTGAAAAGAAACTTGAAATGATTCACGTTAACGATTTGCTTAAAACGACTGGTTACATTCGTGGAGGTTGTTCACCTATTGGAATGAAGAAGCTCTTTCCTACATTTGTTCATGATGGTGCAAGCGACCTTGATTACTTTATCGTAAGTGCTGGAAAAAGAGGCATGCAAATTAAACTAGCGCCAAATGATCTACTGAAAACTACTAAAGGACAATTTGCTGATATAATAAAATAATAGCTAGTCAATTACCATTAATTAAAATAGTATTCATAGGATTACATATAGGTAGATATATAGAAAGAAGGCAAATGAGAGGGAATGAGAAAAGTATATTCGTGGCGATGGGCGTTCTTTTTTGTAGGAATCGTCATTTTATCATTAGGGGTTTCAATGGTGATCAAAGGTGCAGAATTAGGAACGAGTGCTTGGGATGTTCTTCATATTGCGCTATTTGAAAACTTTGGATTAACAATCGGCACGTGGAATATTATTACAGGTCTACTTGTAATAGGATTTACTTCAATAATGAAACGTCAATTCCCGAAAATTGGAACTTGGATTAATATGGTAGTATGTGGATTTTTTATAGACTTATTTTATTGGATTTTGCCAGCATCCACTTCATTGACAACATCAATCATTTATTATTTATTAGGATTACTCGTTTTAGGATTTGGATGTGCAATGTACATTGCGCCGAACTTAGGGGCTGGACCGAGAGATTCACTTATGATGTGGATTGTCGAAAGATTTGGCGGTTCAATCAGGGTAGCTAGGATGAGTGTTGAGTTAGCTGTTGCCCTTATAGGTTGGATTTTAGGTGGTCCACTAGGGGTAGGGACAGTTATTATCGCAGTATTTTCAGGATATGTTATACAATTTTCACTACCATATTGCCGCAAAATGCTACTAAAAGCAATTGGTGATGTGGAAGAAATGAAACCATTTTTTTAATCACTTTTCATTCTCGTAAAAGATTCGTAGTCTTTTACGAGTTTTTTTATTATTTTCAAAAAAATATTTAAAGTATAATTGGGAACAACTTAGGTTGGTGTCAGTTAAAGGAGGCGAAAACAATTGTCGTATATTGAGGTTGGTAATATTTCTGTTAAAACTGAATGGGCTGCATTCCTATTAGCACTTGTTTTATTTATGTTAGCGGAGAAATTATTTTATAAAAAATCGGAGTCTTTTTTTCAAGATGCGTTGTTTTATTACATAATTGTGTGGAAACTAAGCTATATCCTCATTGAGTGGCCGATGTTTATTAAAAATCCAATATCTGCTCTTTATTTTAGTGGTGGTGTATGGGGACATATTTTAGCAGTAATAGTAGTTTCAATGATTCTAATTTATAGAACTAAAATACAGTCGAAAATTTTAGATTGGTACGGCTGGCTCTATTCGTTTTTAGAGTTTTATCTATTATTCCAAGGGAGTGAATTCCTTCTTACAAGTGAATGGGTTGCTGGAGCCGTTATTATAATAGCTTATGTTTACGTTGCAATTAGAAATAATAATAAGGAAAATTCAACCAAGCTTTTTATTTTAATTCTATTAAATTCTATCTTTTTAGCTTATAATCAAAAACTTTTTGCATTAGAAGGATGGCTGTTCATTAGTATAAGTACGATTGCTTTGTTATTAATTGTATTGAAAGAACGACACCTTCTAAAAAATATTTTATCTTGGGTGTTCATTGTCATATTAGCCGCCTCTGTTGCATTAAATTTTGAGAAGGACAAGAAAACTATTGTAATAGGAGAGGCAACTGATTTTGAGTTGCAGACAATCTCTGGGGAAACAGTTAGATTATCAGATTACCGTGGCAAAAAAGTAATATTAAATTTTTGGGCTACTTGGTGTCCGCCGTGTAAAGCAGAAATGCCACATATGCAGAAATTCTACGAAGAACATGGGGATGAAATTGAGGTAATTGCGGTGAATTTAACTAGTAGGGACAATGGTGTTGAAGCCGTAGAGAAGTTTGTAGGCGACAACGGGTTAACATTCACCATTCCACTAGATGTAAATGGAGAGTATGGCGATGCATATGAAATTTTCTCGATACCGACCACATATATTATAGATGAGAAGGGGCAAATCTATCAAAAAATCGTCGGTCCAATGGATAAAAACACACTTGAATCATTTTTAAATTAAGTACTAAGGTACACGCATTATATGAGGAGGGGTTATGTTGGAGAAAATTTTAGATAGGTTTTTAGAAGAAAACTTGCAAGCTTTACGTGATCAGGGGTTGTATAACGAAATAGATGTTGTCGAAGGTGCGAATGGGACAATCATTCAAATAAAAGGGAAAGAATTAATTAACTTATCTTCTAATAATTATTTAGGATTAGCAACAAATGAAAAGCTTAAGAGAGTAGCTGTCGATGCAGTTCATGAATATGGAGTTGGGGCAGGAGCAGTACGTACGATCAATGGAACGCTAGATTTGCATGTAGAGCTTGAAAGAAAACTTGCTGAATTTAAAGGAACGGAAGCAGCCATTTCCTATCAGTCAGGATTTAACTGTAATATGGCTGCAATTTCAGCGGTTATGGACAAACATGATGCCATTTTGTCAGATCAGTTGAACCATGCTTCGATTATTGACGGATGCCGATTGTCAAAGGCTAAAATTATTGCCTACAATCATTCAGATATGGACGACTTGAAAAGAAAAGCAGAGGATGCAGTAAATTCAGGACAATATAAAAAAGTTATGGTTATTACAGATGGTGTATTTTCAATGGATGGGGATATCGCCAAACTTCCTGAAATCATTGAGATTGCTAAACAATTTGATCTAATCACTTATGTAGATGATGCTCATGGTTCTGGAGTGACAGGGAAGGGTAAAGGAACTGTAAAACATTTTAGTCTTGAAAGTGAAGTGGATTTCCAAATTGGTACATTGTCAAAAGCAGTAGGTGTTGTGGGCGGTTATGTTGCAGGGAAAAGAAATTTAATCGATTGGCTAAAGGTACGCTCACGACCATTCTTATTTTCAACTGCTTTAACTCCTGCTGATGTTGCCGCAACATCAGCAGCTATCGAACTAATCGCAAATTCTTCAGAACTTGTTGAGAAGCTTTGGGCAAATGGCGATTACTTAAAAGCTGGTCTTAAAGATCTTGGGTTCAACATTGGTAATTCAGAGACTCCTATTACACCATGTATCATAGGGGATGAAAAATTAACTCAACAATTTTCAAAAAGACTTATAGAAGAAGGTGTATATGCAAAATCAATTGTGTTCCCAACAGTACCAAAAGGAACTGGCCGCATTCGTAATATGCCAACTGCAGCCCATACAAAAGAAATGTTAGACTCTTGCATTGCGATATATGAAAAGATAGGTAAGGAATTAGGTGTAATTTAAGATAATCATAAGGATATACAGGCTTTAATCAAGAGGAGGGGTTTATGTGTTAACAAAAGTAATTAGTGAACGAGTGGTCCGCTTTCATAAAAGTATTGAAGATATTGTAAAGGTATTAGAAGAAACAGAGGAACTTACCCTATATGTTAAACCTTCTGCAGAAGAATGGTCTGGTATGCAAATTGTTTCACACGTACTTGAAGCAGTTGATTTTTGGTTAACTGATTTGGAAGGGTTACTTATTGTTCCAGGTACAAGATGGGGGCGCAATCACGAGCATGTTCGTCGATTAGCTGCTGTTGATGAAGGGGTCGTAGCAAACCTTAAGAAGGATGAAGTCATCGCTAAACTAAAACAGCTTGCTCAAAGATTTGAAAAAACATTATCGAAAGTGTCCGTTGAGGATTTAGAAAAGACGGCTCCGAGCTATAATGTGAATTTTGACGGAAAACCACTATCATTTATAATTGACCAATTAATCATTCAACATGTAGAGGGGCATTATGGCCAATTAGTGCGCCATTTACAGAAAGTAGTTTAAGAGATTTTAAATCTCCAAATAAAAATGGAGAAGTGTTTATGGCAATTAATTTGTCCTAGGCACTTTTTTTCATTTGTTCACATAAAAATAAGGTAAGAAACTCTAGGAAGGATGACATCTTGAACAGCACGATCTTACATTTCTTTGGAAAAGCGTTAACTGGGCAAGGCATGAAAAATGTATATAAAGACGTTATGAGCGAAGCAAAAATCGTATATTTTCTAAAAGGAGCCCAAGGGTTTAAACTTTCAGAAGTACTTCAAAACCTTGGAAAGCATTATTATAGCCAAAACGTTGATATTGAGTATTTCCATGATCCTTTGTTTGAAAATACTTTTGAAGCTCTTTTTGTTAAAGAACCTCACAATATTTTATTTCTTCAAGCAACAAGCCCATCATTTGAACCACAATTTTATGGAAGTCGTGACAAAGTAATCTCATTATATGAATGTATCGATGATGAAAAATTAAAGGCTCATAGCGAGAAAATTATTCAGCTAACAAAGGATAAGGAAAAATGGCATGATAAATGCTTCCATGCACTCGCAAGAGCGATAAAAATACATGATGATTGGGAAATTGAAACGAGAAGACATATGGACTGGTCTGGTTTAAATCAGCAAATTGAACAGCTTATTCAAAATCTATTTGGTAAAAACCAGTTAAATAAAAGGGGAAATGAAACCCATCGCCTTTTAGGAACATTAACACCAGCTGGAGCTAGGGATACTCTTCAAAGCATTACACAAAACGTAGAAAATCGCTTCTTCATTAAAGGCTATCCAGGAACAGGAAAGTCTTCCATGATGAAAAGATTAGCAGGAGAAGCATTGAACCGAGGGTATGACGTTCAAAAGGTATGGTGCGGTCTTGACGCCACTTCCATCGATATGGTCATTATTCCGGAATTGAATTTCTGTATATTTGATAGTACTGAACCACATGTATACTTCCCAGACCCAGCTCGAAGTGGAGATCAAATCTTTGATATAGCACAACATTGTCATCCAACGGAACTAGAGGAAGAAAACATTAAGGTGATTGTCTCTAAATACCGCTCAGCGATGTATGATGCTGTAGCTTTTGTTAATCTTTATGCTGAAGCGGAAAGAGAGTTAAGACAGTTAATGGATAGTAGTATTGTTGAGGAAAAGTGGAATGAGCGTATAACTAAATTATTTCCGTAATGAATGAAAGCTTGAGAAGTTGGAATCACCTACTTCTCAAGCTTTTTTGTACTTATGATAATTGATCATCATGATTAGCTAATTCTTCGTCTGGCAAAGTACTCATTCGCTTATCGTAAGCAATTAAGACCACGCCTAGTTCTTCTTGTAACATATTAATTCTTTCTAATTGTTCTACATCCAATTCCGCAAATTTCAATTCCTCCATTATTTCGTCACATCCTTTCTTATTTAAAGATGTTCAATGGAGAAAAGTTACATACACTTACAGGTTTAGAATTTTAGAAATATTAATTGGGATAAATTCTCTTTGATTTATTGCTGCGAATTTTTATTTATCGGACAGATCCTTAGTTTTATCGGACAGTTTCGGTGATTTATCGGACATTTTTTGAAGTTTATCGGACAATTCCGCTAGAAATTAAATTTTCACCGGTTCTTTAAAAATCCCAAGCTTCTCCACACGTTGAATTGCTTCTCTTAATCGGTCTTCACTAACTAATAAACCAACTCGAATATAACCTTCACCGTATTCTCCAAATCCATTTCCAGCTGCTACGGCTACATCAGCTTTATGCAAGAGTAAGTCTGCAAATTCCTCACTTGTAAAACCTTCAGGAACTTTCAACCATGCGAAAAAGGAGCCTTTTGGAGCAGTCACATCCCAACCAATACGATGAGCTTCATCAATCAATGCATTACGGCGGCTTTCGTAAATAGCACCTTGTTCTTCAACACATTGCTGATCTCCTTTTAAAGCTTCAGTCGCTGCTAGTTGAATAGCAGAGAACTGACTTACGAATAAATGATCTTGAATCAAATTAATGGCTTCAATAATTGTTGCATTACCAACTGCAAAGCCAATTCGCCATCCAGCCATATTGTAAGTTTTTGAAAGTGTATAAAGTTCAACGCCAATTTCTTTTGCCCCTTTAGCTTTCAAGAAACTAACAGGTTTTTCATTATCGAAGCCAAATGCACCATAAGCAAAATCATGCACGACTGCGATATTGTTTTTCTTAGCAAAATCCACAGTTTCGTTGAAAAAATCTAAGTTTGCTGTAGCGCCTGTTGGATTGTTTGGGTAATTTAAGTACATCAATTTTGCTCTAGTCTTAACTTCATTGGAAAGAGCATTGTAGTCAGGTAAAAATGAGTTTTCGCTAAGCAAAGGCATTGTATCAAAATGTACATCCCCTAAAACGATACCTGACAAATAATCAGGGTATCCTGGATCGGGTAGTAACACATAATCTCCAGGGTTCAGAATCGCCATTGGTAGTTCGACTAAACCAATTTTTGCTCCACCCATTACTGCTACTTCTGTCTCTGGGTCAATAGCAACACCATATTCACGTTGATAAAAGTGTGAAATTGCATTTTTTAACTCTGGTAATCCTCTGAAAGGTGAGTATCTATGTGTTTTAGGATCAGTTACTGCTGTTTGGAGGGCTTTTACAATATACTCAGGTGTGGGTTGGTCTGGATTTCCTTGACCTAAATTGATAACATCACGACCTTGGGCAATCGCAGCATTTACCTTTTGTACTAGAGAAGCAAAAAATTGAGTTGGAAGGTTTTGAAGTTTTTTTGATATTTCCATATACATACCTCTTTTCTATAAGAATAGTTGGTTTAAATAAATATGGCTAATTCTAGGATTAAAAGGATCCTGCTAAATAACTTTTTAATCGTCTCTTTTGCATACTATTCAGAATATAATTAAAATTAGTATAGCAATCTTTTTAACTTTTTAATAGAAATACAGGGGAGATGATGTTTTGAAAATTGGGTGTGTTCAGTTAAATGTGAGATATGGAAAAGTAGATGAAAACTACGAACGAGCGGAGCATTTCATTCGTGAAGCAGCAAGTAAAGGTGCTGATATCGTTGTTCTACCTGAATTGTGGAACACAGGGTTCGCTTTAGAAAAACTACCTGATTTAGCAGATAAAGAAGGAGAACGCACGAAAGTGTTTCTTCAAAAACTAGCAAATGAACTCAGTATACATATCGTGGGCGGTTCAGTCGCTATAGAACGTGAAGGAAAATACTATAACACAATGTATATAGTGGGTAAAGAAGGCGAACTATTAAGCGAATATAGCAAAGTTCATTTATTTAGATTAATGGATGAAGAAAAATATTTAGAAGCTGGAGATCAAATGAACCGCTTTGCATTTGATGATCTCGAAGCTGGCGCTGTAATTTGTTATGATATTCGATTCCCAGAATGGCTACGTGCACATGCATTAGCGGGTGCGAAAGTATTATTCGTTTCTGCCCAATGGCCAACACCACGAATTGACCATTGGAAAACATTATTGCAAGCTCGTGCCATCGAAAATCAATGCTATATCGTCGCAGTCAATCGAATTTCAAAAAGGCCTGAAAACTTCAATGGTCAATCTATGATCATTGAACCTTGGGGTGAAGTATTGTGGACAGGTGCTGAGGATGAAGAACTTGCTATTATAGATGTAGATTTCTCAAAAGTAGATGAAGTGCGTACAAGAATACCAGTTTACGATGATCGTAGACCTAGTTTGTATGCACGTGTGGTAAAAGAATAAATAAAATTTTATCAGTGTATTAAAATACGGCATTTCTTCCATTAGAGGAAATGAGATACGACATAACTGGAATTATGTGCGGTTTGCGCATAATTTTGATTAAGTCGTATATGATATCCAGTCGTTGGGACTTTTAGTATCTAAAAAGTATGGGACAAATTTTGTATCGAATTTTTTAAACATAAAGACTTTTTAGCGGGTTGCTAAAAAGTCTTTTTTTCATAAAAAAAAACTATTATTCTATGAAAAAGGATTTTTATGTTAATTAGTTAGAAACTATTTATATTTTTAAGAGGTGAACCAACTTGAATCTTCCAGAACAATTTTTAACGAAAATGAAACAACTACTACACGAAGAATATGATGTATTTATTCGTAGTTTTGGTGAAGAAAAAAGTCAGGCACTACGTGTAAATAATTTGAAAATCGAAACGGACGATTTTTTGCAAAAGAGTCCATTTTGCTTAGAACAAATACCTTGGGTTGAAACAGGATTCTTTTTTCATGGAAAGGACCGACCTGGAAAGCATCCCTTTCATGAGGCGGGATTGTATTATATTCAGGAACCAAGTGCGATGGTGGTAGGAGAATTTGTGGATCCAAAACCCGGTGAGAAGGTGCTAGATTTATGCGCGGCACCTGGTGGAAAAACGACTCATCTTGCTTCAAAGATGAATGGCGAAGGTTTTTTGTTGTCTAATGAAATTCAACCTGCGCGGGCAAAGATCTTATCGCAAAATGTGGAGCGAATGGGCATAAAAAATGCAGTCGTGACAAATGAAACGCCAGACCGTCTAGCCGAAAGATTTCCAAGCTTTTTTGACCGAATATTGGTCGATGCTCCGTGTTCGGGTGAAGGCATGTTCCGAAAGGATGAGGAAGCAAGAGAACATTGGAGTTTAGGTAATGTAGAAATTTGCCATGTGCGTCAAGTGAATATATTGAAATCGGCTGCGGCGATGCTAAAACCTGGCGGACGCCTAGTATATTCTACATGTACGTTTTCACCTGAAGAAAACGAAGGCACAATTAGTAGTTTCCTAGAGCAGCATCCATATTTTGAAATTGAAGAAGTACAAACTTATAAAGATTTCAGCCATGGTAGAAAAGAGTGGGTAACGAATTCGGCAGATGATATAGAAAAGTCAATCAGATTATGGCCACATAAAATGAAAGGTGAGGGGCATTTTATCGCTGTTTTAAAAAAGCTAGAAGGTGACATTACGCCTTGTTTGAAGCAACCTCAAGCAAAAGTTGATTCGATCATTTTAAAGCATTATAAAGAATTTGCAATGCAATCATTAAATATCGTTCCAACAGGCAAGTTCGTTTCCTTTAACGACCAGCTCTATCTTTTACCTGATGAAATGTTGTCATTGGAAAAGCTGAAAGTCGTTCGCCCAGGCTGGCATTTGGGTACTTGCAAAAAAAATCGCTTTGAGCCATCCCACGCCCTTGCAGTATCACTAAAAAGTGCCGACGCTAAAAAAAGTTGGAACCTGTCTGTAGGTTCTGAGGAGATTATCTCTTACTTGAGAGGTGAAACGATACAAGCATCTGGTGAAAAAGGTTGGTATTTAATTGAAGTTGATGGGCATTCAATCGGCTGGGGGAAACTAGCTGGAAACTGCATGAAGAACCACTATCCTAAAGGATTAAGATGGATGGGGAACAATATTTTATCAAAATCCTCATAGTATCCCGCAACAAATTAATATCTTCACATAATATAAAATTACCTCTTGGGGCTGGCGCTTCGGGGGGTTTTTATTTTTGCTAGTTAAGGTACTTTAGTAGTAAATGGTGAAGGACCTGATCATGCGATATATATAGTAAAAACAAATGAGTGAGGGTTTTATTTACCCTTGCTCATTTTTTGATTTAAAATAAATATATAAGGAGTGAAGGGGGAGATTTTAATGACGAAAGAAGCTTTAATTATCGTTGATATGAGTAATGATTTTGTAGCAGATGAAGGTACTTTAACTGCAGGAAAACCTGCGCAAGAAATTGTCCCTTATATTGTTGATCTGGCAAAGGACTTTATTAACCGCGATCAAGTGGTTGTTGTGGGAATGGATGCCCACCAAGAAAATGACCCACATTTTGAGCTTTGGCCAGCACATAATGTTGCTGGAACAAAAGGTCAAGAGCTATACGGTGATTTAATGAATTGGTATAGAGAAAATGAGGCAAATCCAAATGTGATCATGCAGCCAAAAGAGAATTACAATGCTTTCTTTAAAACAGGCTTAGCAGAGAAGCTCCGTGAAATGGGTGTAGAAAAAGTGCATGTTGCGGGAGTATGTACGGACATTTGTAACTACTTAACAATTGCAGGTGCTGATGCTGAAGGATTTAAAACAGCTATCCACAAACGAGGATCAGCAACATTTACAGATCTAGGAGAAACATTTATCAACCAAATGAAAAGATGTTTCTATACGGAAATTATTGAATAAATGAAATGAGAAGGACCTTCAAAATGGAGGTCCTTTTCTATGACGTTTCTATGGCGTCCTCTTTCTTTTTTTTGTAAACATTTTCTTAACCATAAAAAAGCGGCTGATTTTATGCCAGCCGTAATATATATTTTAATCTTCTTTTATTACAATAGATCGTAACTTCTTTTCATGTTGTAGGTTTTTACTTGCGAGATAGTCAACCGTTTCTTGAGTTTCAATTAATTCAACTCGTAAACCATCTAGCTTTTTTTCTAGACGTTCGAAACGCTCGTCCATCTTGTTTTCTAAACTTTCTACTCGTGTTTCGAGTTTGTCCATACGAGTTTCCAATCCAACCATACGAGTTTCCAATCCAACCATACGATTTTCTAATCCGTCCATTCGACTATCAAATCGCTTTTCTAAAGAGTCAAACCTTTCATCAATCCTTTTAGAATGCACTTCTAATGCACTTAACACTGCATTTAATTCATGTTGTTCCATTTTCTTCACCACTCCTGTTCAAAATAATAATTTGTACATTTCAAAGGAATAATAAAACAAAAAGAACTTATGTTCCTATTGTAAGTGAAGGCTTAGAGAAATGTCAATTTATTATAATCCCCAAAAAATCCCACTTGCGTCTCAAAACGTCTCATTCTAAAATGAATTAAAGAACAAATGTTCGCATATACTAATTGGTGAATTGATGTCTCTTTGGAGGTGTTTTGAGATGCTAGCAAGTAGCCTAAGTGAATATGATGTTGAACTAAACCGAACAGAAATGTCTTCTATATACAAAGATTTGCCAAACCGTTCGATTATTTGTATCGATATGCGATGCTTTTATGCAAGCTGTATGGCAATGCTTGAAAATCTGGATCCAATGGAAGTGCCCATTGCTGTGGTTGGGAACTTTCAGCAAAAAGGAAGTGTTGTGCTTGCTGCATCGCCGCCGATGAAAAAGCGTTTTGGCATTAAAACAGGATCACGACTTTATGAAATACCGAAGCACCCGGATATTAAATTATTTGAGCCAAAAATGGAATTCTTCGTTCGTACTTCGATGGAAATAACAAATTTAATTAATCAGTTTGTCCCAAAAGAAGCGATTCATGTATATAGCGTGGATGAAAGCTTTGTAGATTTAACAGGTACTGAAAATCTTTGGGGACCGCCAGAAGAAACAGCGAAATATATTCAAGAAAGTATTTATAATCAGTTTCAAATTCCAAGTGCGGTTGGAATGGGGCCGAATATGTTAATGGCAAAACTAGCCCTTGATTTAGAAGCAAAGAAAGATGGGTTTGCTAAATGGACTTATGAAGACGTTCCGAAGAAGTTGTGGCCGATTGCACCGTTATCCGAAATGTGGGGGATTGGTAGACGAACAGAACGAACGTTAAACAATATGGGGATTTTTAAAATAGGGGATTTAGCACATGCTAGTTTGCCAATGCTTGAAAAACGGTTCGGTATTATGGGCAATCAGCTTTATCACCATGCATGGGGAATAGATTTATCACCTCTTGGTGCCCTGCTTGTACAAGGACAAATTAGCTTTGGAAAAGGTCAGATGCTTATGCGCGACTATCGCAATCGCGATGAGATTCTGACAGTAATGTTAGAAATGTGTGAAGATGTGGCAAGACGAGCAAGAGAGACATATCAAGTAGGAAGAACGATTACCCTTGGTGTGACTTATAGTAAAGATGCCTTTGGTGGCGGCTTTCACCGTGCACGGACTATCGATGAGCCAACCAATGACACGATGAAGATTTTTAAAGTATGTACCCAGCTATTAGATGAGTTTTATGCAGAACGGCCTGTAAGACATATTGATATTAGCCTCACAAAGTTAGAATCAGAGCGCTCTATGCAGCTTAGTTTGTTTGATAAATCTAGGTGGAGAAAACGAAAACTAGGTGCAACGATGGACAGATTACGTTCAAAATATGGAACGACATCGGTATTGCGCGCAGTATCTTATACGGCAGCTGGGACAGCGGTTAAACGTGCACAATTATTAGGAGGGCACAAAAAGTAATGTTTTAGATCATCTTACTAAAAGGAGGTGATTAAATTGATTCGAGACCGGGGAAATATTAAATGGACCGCGATGATGCTTCCTGAACATGTGAAGCTACTACGGGAATGGCAAGAACAAGATCAGTACGTGAAAAAACCGGAGTTGGATGAATGGGCACTCCAGGAGTTAAGTGAACAACTACAACTCGCATACGATCAAAAAAGAGAAGTGGAACTAAAAGTCTGGGAAGAAAAACAGATTTATAAAGCAACAGGTACGATTGAGAAATTAAACGAAAAGAATGCAACGCTCTATTTTGAAGACGGCCGGGCATTTCCATTTCAGTCTATCTTCGGAATTTCCTTCATAATCGCTGAATAAAACGAAACAATCGCCTAGCCTAAATAAGAAATTCTATTATTTAAAACGATGGAATAATGTTTTCGATGTACTGCAATTGTAGTACATCTACAAGTTAGTCGCATAAGATAGATTGAGTTTTTATGAACGTGAAATTTACTTATAATTTCCATCATTCTCAATCTAGGAGGCGACGGTGTGAAAAAAATAATTGTTACGGGAGCCCTTGGGCAAATTGGCTCAGAATTAGTTGAAAAATTAGGCAATCTTTATGGAAAAGACAACGTTTTATCAACAGATATAAGAGAACCTAATGAAATTGAAGGTCCTTTTGAAGTACTAGACGTAATGGACTCAAAGAGAATGTATGAACTTGCTAAAGAGTTTGAGGCAGATACATTTATTCATTTAGCTGCATTACTTTCTGCTACGGCTGAGAAAAATCCGTACTTTGCATGGAACTTAAATATGGGTGGACTGATTAATGCCCTTGAAGTCTCAAGGGAATTAAATATGCAATTTTTTACACCAAGTTCAATTGGTGCTTTTGGTCCTACAACACCAAAAGACAACACGCCACAAGATACATTGCAAAGGCCGACAACAATGTACGGAGTGAATAAAGTAGCAGGGGAATTATTGTGTGATTACTACTTTACACGTTTCGGTTTGGATACGCGTAGCGTTCGATTTCCAGGCCTAATCTCGTATGTAACACCCCCAGGCGGAGGGACCACCGATTATGCAGTGGAAATCTATTATAAGGCAATCGAAGAAGGACAATATTCTTCATATATAGCAGAAGGAACCTTTATGGATATGATGTATATGCCAGACGCACTACAGGCAATTGTAGATTTAATGGAAGCAGATCCCGCGAAGTTAAAACATCGTAATGCATTTAACATATCAGCTATGAGCTTTGAACCTTCACAAATTGCCGGGGAAATTAAAAAGCATATACCTACATTTGAAATGACCTATGATGTGGATCCAATACGACAATCAATAGCGAATAGTTGGCCGAATTCTATTGATTCAACTGCAGCGATTGAAGAGTGGGGCTTTAAAGTGGAGTATGATTTGGAAAAGATGACGGTGGATATGTTGGAGAAATTAAGAGTAAAATTAAGAATGTAAAAATAGCAGAATCTGAAAGGAACCTAAATTCACTAGAAATTTAGGTTCTTTAATATAAAGGAGATTATAGTTTTTGGAAAAATATCCTCGAGAGCGCTTCTCAAGGACAAGAAAAGCAGATTTTCCAGAAAAGTGTTCTCGAGAGCGCTTCTCAAGGACAAAAAATAAAATCTTCAAAAAAGTGTCCTTGAAGCAACTTTTCGAATTTCAGAATAGATTAATTTGAAAGATTATTTTTATTTCACAGGAGCTACTTTAGAAACCTTCACTAAATCCTCAATCGTAGCCCAATCATCGTTAGCTAAACTATCAACAATTTTACTACCAACAATCACACCATCACAAATCGCACCGAAGTTTCTTACGTGATCTGGAGTTGAAATCCCGAAACCTGCTAATACAGGAGTATCTGTAGAAGATTGGAGCATTTTAAAATGTTCACCTAATTCATCAGCAAAGCTTTGACGGGCACCGGTAATACCGTTCACCGTTACAGCATAAATAAAACCTTCACTTGCTTTCGTCAGACGTTCGATTCGTTCTGGTGAACTTGCTAGTGAAACCAATTGGACGAGCGCAATGCCTTCATCTTTCAATGGAGGGTGTACAACGCTACTTTCTTCTAATGGCATATCAGGAATAATTACACCACGAATCCCAGCTGCCTTTGCGTCACGTGCAAATTCCTCCACACCGTAAGCTAAAATTGGATTTAAGTAAGTCATAGCCACAAGTGGAACCGTAATTTGCTCTGCAAAACTGCGTAGTGTTTCAATAATTTTACGTAACGTAGCACCATTAGCTAAAGCGCGTTCACCTGCACGCTCAATCGTTGGACCATCTGCAACTGGATCAGTGAATGGAATCCCAACTTCAATCGCTGTAACCCCAAGTTCTTGCAATTTTAAAATAGTCGATTGTAGTTTATCTAATCCACCATCACCAGCCATGATGTAGGGAACAAAAGCTTTATCTCCATTGGCAGTTGTTTTTAAAATCGTTTCTTTTAATTGACTCATGCTAAATCACCTCCAAGTGCAGAAGAAATGGTATGAACGTCTTTATCGCCACGTCCAGATAGACAAATTACAAGAATTTCATCTGGAGACATCGTTTTTGCAAGCTTTGAAGCATAGGCAATAGCATGAGCACTTTCTAGAGCAGGTAGGATTCCTTCTGTACGGCAAAGTAGTTGAACACCTTCAAGGGCTTCTGCATCTGTTGCATTGACGTAAGTTGCGCGGCCGATGTCATTTAGATAGCAATGTTCAGGACCAACCCCTGGATAATCTAGGCCAGCTGAAATAGAATGTGCTTCTTGAACAAAGCCATTTTCATCTTGTAATAGATACATAAAGGCACCGTGTAATACACCTGTTTGCCCACCATTAATGGCAGCAGCATGTTTACCTGTTTCAATGCCCAGACCAGCGGCTTCTACACCATATAATGCAACATCTTGATCTTCCACGAATGGATAGAACATCCCAATGGAATTACTACCTCCGCCAATACATGCAACAACAGCATTTGGAAGGCGGTTTTCTACTTCTATTATTTGCTTACGTGTTTCATCCCCAATAACACGTTGAAAGTCACGTACAATTGTAGGGAATGGGTGAGGACCCATAGCTGAACCTAAAATATAATGTGTGTCTTCAATATTTGTAACCCAGTGGCGAAGTGCTTCATTCACGGCATCTTTTAATGTAGCTGAACCTTTTTCAACCCCAACTACTTTTGTGCCAAGTAGCTCCATACGGAATACGTTTAATGCTTGACGCTTTACGTCTTCAGCACCCATATAAACGATACATTCTAAACCAAGTAGAGCACATGCAGTAGCCGTCGCGACACCGTGTTGACCAGCACCAGTTTCTGCAACGATTTTCTTTTTACCCATACGTTTTGCAAGAAGCGCCTGACCTAAAGCATTATTAATTTTATGAGCACCCGTATGGTTTAAATCTTCACGTTTTAGATAAATTTTTGCTCCACCTACATGGGCTGTTAGTCGTTCAGCGAAATAAAGAGGAGTTTCACGTCCAACATAATTTTTTAAGTAATAGCTAAGTTCGTTTTGAAAATCTTCATCAATTTTATATTTGTCATAAGCTTCCTCAAGCTCTTGTAAGGCTGTCATTAATGTTTCAGGGACGAATTGTCCTCCAAAACGGCCAAAGCGACCTTTAACTTCTGTCGTTGTCATATTGAATACACTCCCTTATTTTGAGTTGCTATTTTAATGAATTCTTTTATTAAATTTGAATCTTTTACACCGTCGCGTTCAACACCACTAGAAACATCTACACCAAAGGGGGATAATTGTTTAATGGCTTGTTGAACGTTGCCGCTATTTAGTCCACCTGCTAAAATGACTCGATCTTTTGAGATTGAAAGTTGGTCAAGCAATGACCAGTCAAATACACGCCCACTCCCACCGGCAAAATCAGTTCCTGGTGCGTCAAATAAATAGTAATCTACATGATATTTGCTAGCTTTCTCTACATCTTCATACCCACGAATCGAAAAAGCTTTAATGGAAGGGTAGCCAAGCGTCTTAATGAAATCGGCACTTTCATTCCCATGATATTGAACGTAATCAAGACCAACTGTTTCAACGGCTTCACGTACATCATCTTCAGTTGGGTTAACGAAAACTCCGACTTTTTTAACATGAGGGGGAACGATTTTTGCAAGTTTTGCAGCGTGTTCAATTGTGATCCGACGTTTACTTGGTGCAAACATAAACCCAATAAAACTTGCACCTGCTTCGGCAGCTACTTGAACATGTTCAATTTCTTTCAGCCCACAAATTTTTACTTTTACCATTTACTTCACAACCTTCGTTGGAAGGGAAACTTGCAATGATTTTAGTGCATCTTCTACATTTCCACTTCTCATTAATGATTCACCAACTAAAACGCCACGAGCGCCAGCATTTGCTACACGTTCTGCATCTTCACTAGTCCAAATCCCACTTTCACTAATAAATGCAATATCAGGAATCGCATTTATTTTTTCAGCGAGTTTTTCTGTTTGTACTAAATCAAGATTAAACGTTTTTAGATCACGGTTATTCACACCAAGAATTTTAGGATTAATCGCTAATGCGCGATCAAGTTCTTCATCGTTGTGAACTTCGACTAAAACATCAAGTCCTAAATCAGTTGCATAATTGTAGAATGCTTTTAGATTTTCATCAGAAAGGGCTGCAACGATTAAGAGGATCACTGAAGCGCCAGCAGCTTTTGCATAATCAATTTGAACTTCATGAATAATAAAGTCTTTATTCAAAATAGGGATATCTACGTTATTTGCAATATCCGTTAAATCTTGGTAAGAACCTTTGAAATATTTGTCTTCAGTTAAAACGGAAATACAAACGGCACCGGCAGATTCATATTTTTTCGCTTGTTCAACTGGATCTGCGCCTTCGTTAATTAAACCTTTTGAAGGGGAAGCGCGCTTCATTTCAGAAATAACCTGCATTGTATCAGACTTACGCAATTCGTTATATAAAGAGGGACGAACCTTTTCCACTACGTCAAACTGTGGTTTATTTGCAAGTAAAGTTGGAATTAGTGTTTCTTTGTAATCAATAATTTTTTGTAGGATGGTCATTGTATTACTCGCTCCTTTAGGATACTTTCGCTAAACTCAACTATGGATTCTACTTTTGCTAAAGCACGGCCAGATAGGATTGATTCACGTGCTAATTCCACACCGTCTTTAATCGAACCGACAGAACCGGAAGCATAAAAGCCAATTGCTGAATTTAATAACACTGCATCAAAATAAGCACTTTGCTTACCTTTTAATAAGTCCAATAGGATAATTGCATTCTCATCAGGTGTACCACCACGTAAGGCAGTTACAGGTACAGGGGATAGTCCTAAGTCTTCTATACGAAGTTCAAATGGAGTAATTTCACCATTTTCTAACAATGCAAATGTGTTATCGTTTGAAAGGGATGCCTCATCCATCCCTTGTGTTCCAGAGACAACAATGGCACGTTTACGTCCTAAAATTTTAAGTACTTCTGCATATTCCGTAACAAATTCAGGACGGTTAATACCGATAATTTGAGTTTTTAAATTAACAGGGTTTGTTAAGGGTCCGGTCATATTGAAAATAGTAGGCTTTCCAATAGCACGTCGCACTTCACCGATACGTTTTAATTTTGGATGAACATTTGGAGCGTAAAGAAATGTGATTCCTTCTTGCTTTAACATGTCAACAGAATCTTTAATTGAAAAATCAGTGTGAATGCCTAATGCCTGTAAAACATCTGTGCTACCAGATGCACTTGAGATTTTACGGTTTCCATGTTTAGTTACTTGAACACCTGCAGAAGCTAACACGAATGCAGATGTTGTACTGATGTTAAAGCTCTTTAGACCATCTCCACCAGTCCCACAGTTATCGATATACGAACCCTCTGGAACAGGGACAGTGATAGCATTTGATTTCATAACCGTTGCAAGTGCAGCTATCTCTTGTGCCGTTTCACCCTTCTTGCTAAGTGCAATCAGGAAGTCCGCAATATCGTCTTTAGGTGTTTCTTCATTAAATACAAGTTCAACAGCTTGAATCATTTCTTCAAAAGGTAGATCTTGGTCGTTTCTAACTCGTTTTGTAAATTCCAAAATAGACATATTTATATTCCTCCTAATGTTTTAATGGAGGTTTAGATGGAAAATAAAAAAGCCCTCTACAAAAGAGAAAACCCTTTTGTAGAGGACGATAAATACCGCGTTGCCACCTCTGTTGAAGTATACGAATTACTTCCACTTGGCGTGTTTATTTAACTAAAAACGAAATAAACACTTCCTTATAACGTAGGAAAAACGTCAGCAGACTAACGCCAGCTGCTCTCATAAGACCCATTCACGAAAGGTATGCACTAGTTCACACCAACCACTAGCTCTCTAAACCATACGATTTTCGTTACTATTCTTATTCATCAATTTTACTCGGCTATTCTCATCTAAACTCTAATCTAGGCTCTGCTCTGACGGTGGTCGCGCTACCGCAACCTTTCTCCGTATCCGAACAATTAGTTAACTAGTATTGTAGTCTTAATTTTATTACTTGTCAATGTTTTCAGAAAAGTCGGTCGATACCTTTAGAAATAAAAAAACCGGTAGGCTTAGATCCTACCGGTTATAACGATTAAATTAAATCTTTAAAATTCAAACGTTTATTTAAAAGGTACATTATTGGTGCACCTACGGTTAATACGACAAATTCACCAACTGCACAAGTAAACCATGTCCATAAGAACAATGACCACGGAATCTCGAATGCTAAGTGTAACTCAAATGCGATGATGAACATTGTAAAAGTGAATAAAAATGAGTTAATGATCAAGCGTGCCCAAATATTTTTCACAAACTTACAAATGATGATGAAAAGTGTAAGGGTAATAATTGAGTGGGCAACACCAAATACTAAATCATACATGCCAAGTGGTGAAAATAAATTTGCAATAAATACACCAATGACAACCCCAGGCATAAAGCTGGGGCTAAATGCAACTAGATGGTTAAACATTTCAGAAACTCTAAATTGAATTTCTGTAAATCCAAACGGTGCAACAAGTAAGGTAACAGCAACATAAAGAGCTGCAATAATCCCTGTAGTTGCAATAAATTTTGCTTTCATATTCATTTCTCCTTAGTTTTTTTTCGTGGGATGGTTACGAACCACGGTGCGCGTAGTCAAATGTCGCATCTATATTGTTATTTTAAGTGCAAAATAGTATTATATGAAAATTCATTTCATGCTGTAAAAGGAAAACGCACAATAAAGTATATTAACAGAACCATAGAAATAGGTCAATATAATTAAGGAGAAGAAACTAAAGAACGAACTTTTCGTGTGAAAAGTCAAAATTTTAACTAAATTTAGCACTTTAAAGCGCTAAATTAATATGCTAGAATGAATAGTAGAATTACTAGTGAAATTACCCGCATCTAAATCTTATTGACTAACAAATGTTCTGATTGTAGAATAGCATAATCTCACTAGATTCAGAATATTCAAAACACACCATCTATTATCGTGGAGTGTGAAAGATAAAAACGGAGGAAGAAAATATGAAAAAATTGTCATTTTTATTAATTGGACTAATTTTACTTCTTGCTGCTTGTGGCGGCGGAAACAATAATGCGTCTAACGAACCTAAAGAAAATACAAGTGGTTCAAATGCAGGAGAAACATCTGAGGAAACAAAGTCTTATAAAGTTGGGATTACACAAATCGTAGAACATCCATCATTAGATGCTGCAACAGAAGGATTTATTGCTGCAGTTAAAGATTCTGGCTTAAATGTTGAGTTCGTGAAAAACAATGCACAAAACGATCAAAGTATGAACGTAACAATTGCCCAAGATTTAGTAAGTCAAAACGTAGATTTAATTTTTGCAAACTCTACACCATCAGCACAAGCTGCTAAAAATGCAACAGGTGATATTCCAATCATCTTTACATCTGTAACAGATCCTGTAAGTGCTGAGTTAGTAAGTTCTATGGAAGCTCCTGGAGCAAACGTAACTGGTACAGTTGATTTACATCCAGAGACAATTGCAAACACTGTTAACTTTATTGTCGATGAACTAGGTATTAAAAAAGTTGGTACGGTATATAACACTGGTGAACAAAACTCAGTTGTTCAAGTGGATCAAGTGAGAGCGCAATTAGAAGCAAAAGGCGGCCAATTAGAAGAAGCTGCTGTAACAACTTCAGCAGAAGTAAAACAAGCAACAGAATCATTATTAGGTAAAGTAGATGCAATTTACATTATTACTGACAATACAGTTGTATCAGCACTTCCTACAGTAGTGGATGTTGCAAATTCAAACAAATTACCACTAATCGTAGGTGAATTAGATTCTGTAGCTGGTGGCGGTTTAGCTGCATTTGGATTCTCTTACTATGATATCGGGTATGAAGCTGGTGAAATGGCTGTTAAAATTTTAAAAGGTGAAGCAACTCCATCTGATATTCCTTCAGCATACCCAGCGAACTTAAAATTAGTAGTAAATAAAAACACTGCTGATACAATCGGTGTTGAAATTAAAGATTCTTGGAATGCAGAATTAGTAGAATAATAGAAAAAGTCATTTTTTTATAAACTTCTCACTTTGCCAATGTGAAGTGGCAAAGTGAGTTTTTATAACAACTTAGAATAATTAAGAAGCTAGGAGATGATTCAATATGTTTTTATCAATCTTTGGTTCAGTCGAGCAAGGAATCATCTATGCAATTATGGCACTCGGAGTGTATTTAACATTCCGAGTGTTGGATTTTCCAGATTTAACGGTTGACGGGAGCTTTGTAACGGGAGCAGCAACAGCAGCAATGATGATTGTTTTAGGCTATCACCCGATTATAGCTACATTGATAGCAATCGTTGCTGGATTCGTTGCAGGATGTATGACTGGTCTATTACACACAAAAGGAAAAATAAACCCGTTATTATCAGGAATCTTAATGATGATTGCATTGTACTCAATCAATTTAAGAATCATGGGGTTATCTGCAGAAAATGCAATTGTAAAACCAAATATACAATTACAAAGTAATGAAACAATTTTTTCACAGTTTCAAAGTTTTTGGAGTCCTTTAGGCATTGATGATACGTTATCAAATTTTGTGAAATCTTTAGGAGCTGCTGTAGCTCCAAATACTTGGGGAACTGTTTTGATCGTACTAATCATTACTGTAATTATTAAGTTCGTTGCTGATTGGTTCTTAAAAACAGAGGTTGGTTTAGCCATTCGTGCAACTGGTGATAACAAAAGAATGATTCGAAGCTTTTCGGCAAATACAGACCGTTATACTATATTAGGTCTTGGGATATCCAACGCTTTAGTTGCATTTTCTGGAGCATTAATCGCACAATACTCTAAATTCTCCGATGTAAATATGGGAATCGGGATGATTGTAATTGGTCTTGCTTCCGTAATTATCGGTGAAGCTATTTTCGGTACGAAAACAATCTTTAGAGCAACACTAGCAGTAGTTTTTGGTGCGATAATTTACCGCATCATTTACGCACTAGCATTACGTGTTCCTTGGTTAGATTCTAGTGATATGAAACTAATTACGGCTATTATTGTCGTATTAGCTCTTGTAATTCCTCAGCTAGTGAGCAAACAACGTGATAAAAAGCGTAAAGAAAAGAGACGTTTAGAACGACTAGCACAGCAACGAGAATTAGTGACGCAGGGAGGGGAATAACCTTGCTTAAATTAGAAGGAATCAATAAGATTTTTAACGAAGGTACTATGGATGAAAAAGTAGCTTTAAACAATATCAATTTACATTTAGCACCTGGCGATTTTGTTACTGTAATTGGGAGTAATGGTGCAGGGAAATCGACAATGCTAAATATGATTTCAGGTGCATTAACACCCGACTTCGGAGCCATTACAATTGATGGGAAAGAAGTTACAAAATTACCTGAGTTCAAACGGTCACAATATATAGGCCGTGTGTTCCAAGATCCAATGGCTGGAACAGCACCAACGATGACGATAGAAGAAAATTTGGCGATTGCTTATTCGCGCAATAAAAAACGCGGTTTACGATTCGGCGTAAACCGTGAGCGAAAAGATTTTTTCAGAACATCGTTAGAGAAATTGGGTTTAAATTTAGAAAATCGTTTAAATGCAAAAGTTGGATTGTTGTCAGGTGGGGAACGCCAGGCATTATCTTTATTAATGGCGACTTTTACTCGTCCTGCAATTCTTTTGTTGGATGAACATACAGCTGCCCTTGATCCATCCCGTGCTGAGTTAATAACAAACTTAACGAAACAACTCGTTGAAGAAAATAACTTAACGACTTTGATGGTAACGCACAACATGCAACAAGCCATCGATTTAGGGAACCGACTGATTATGATGGATAAAGGCCAAATCATTTTAGAAGTTGATGAATCGAAGAAACCAACCTTAACAATTCCCGATTTGATGACCGAATTCGAACACATCCGCGGCGAAAAAATGGCGTCTGATAAGGCGTTGTTGGGAAGTTAATGAAAAAGATATGAATATACGAAAATAATCATTTCATAATTGTTGTGATTCAGGAAGAAACCTCCTACCTCAGGGGTTTCTTCCTTTTTATTTGCCTTTCTTACAGCTTGAAAACAAGATTTCTGTTTCAAAAATCAAGTGAAATTATACTTTTAAGAATTCGTTTTATGAAACAAAACAAATTAAAATTGTCAAAAAAGGAGGAGCTAAACTTTGATTGTTCTTAAGCGTGTAAAGTCAAATAGATTACAAGTTTTAGAAGCGCTATTGCGCAGATTACCAGTTGAAGATTGTGATTATCCTAAATTTCAAAAAAGCTTTTTCCAATTAAGGAAAGGATACTTAGGGGAGCTGCGAAGTGATCGTGAATGGAATGAAATTCGAATGCCCGATGATCATTATTTACTCTTCAATTATGAAACTGTGAATGAAGTAGGAAATATTAATCAGATTGACACCCTTATGCTAAGTCGTTATTTTCTTTTCATAATGGAGGTAAAAAATATTACAGGAAAAATTGATTTCGATGATGAAAAAAGACAGTTCACCAATTTTAAAGGTGATAATAATATAGAAGTTTACACGAATCCAGAAGATCAAATTGAAAGACACATGCGAATGATTTATAAAATCATGAAAATGCTTAATATCCATCTACCAATTTTAGGAGCAATAGTATTTAGCAATACCTCTACTATTATCGGAGAACCACCGAAAAGGATTCCAGCATTTCATTTAAGTGGGTTGAACTCTCATGTAAACTCCTTATTTCACAAATATTCTAAACAAGTAATAACTCTCAATGAATTGAATCTACTAAAAGATTATTTGTTAGAAATATTAGAAAGAGATAACTGGAAACCTAATATAGATAAAAGTAAATTGAAAAAAGGTGCTATATGCGAAAATTGCAATGATCATTCGCCGATGAAATACTACTATGGAAGGTTTATTTGCCAAAAATGTAAATCAATGAGTAAGGACATCTTGTTAGAAAGTTTACTTGATTATCGGGTTCTCTTTAACCCCTGGATATCAAATAATGAATTTAAACAATTCTTCTCTATTTCTTCAGTTAAAACATCCTATAAATTATTAAAATCATTGAATCTAGATTCTAAAGGGAACGATCGTTCAAGAATTTACTATATTCCTAATAATATAAAAATAAAGTAGGTGAAGGTAAATGTGAGGGGAGAAACTGCCAAAAAGAAGATCGATTAAGACACAAAGTAGGGTGAATCTGTCACAAAGTAGATCTATTGCTAAGCAAGAGAGCGATACTGCCATAAAGTTGATCGATTTTGTCACAAAGTAGGGCGAATCTGTCACAAAGTAGAACTATTGCTAAGCAAGGGGGCGATACTGCCAAAAAGTTGATCGATTTTGTCACAAAGTAGGGCGAATCTGCAACAAAGTAGGGCAACTCTGACACAAAATAGATCTATATCAACAACAACAACACATACAAAACCCCCGCACCTCATAAAAGTGCGGGGGGCCTATCAAAATCACTACACCAGCTACACCAACAACCCAAACAGCTGGCTATCCTTATTAACCTCTGTGAACTCAAAGCCATTGACACGCATACGATCGATTAAACCTTGGTAGTCTTCAGGCTTACTAACTTCGATTCCAACTAAAGCTGGGCCGCTTTCTTTATTGTTTTTCTTTGTATATTCGAAATGAGTAATATCATCATTTGGTCCAAGAACCACAGTTAAGAATTGGCGTAACGCACCCGCACGTTGAGGGAAGTTGACAATGAAGTAATATAACAATCCTTCAAACAGCAAAGATTTCTCTCGAATTTCTGCCATGCGACTAATGTCATTGTTCCCACCAGTAATGATCACAACTGCAGATTTTCCTTTAATTTGATCTGCATAAAGATCAAGTGCAGATACAGGAAGGGCTCCAGATGGCTCAGCTACAATGGCATGTTTGTTGTACAAATCAAGAATTGTAGTACTTACTTTTCCTTCAGGTACAACAACAATATCATCTAAATACTGATGACAAACTTCGTAAGTTGTATTGCCTACAAGTTGAACTGCGGTACCATCACAGAATTTATCAATTTTAGGAAGGTGAGTAGGGCCTCCGTTTTCGAATGCGGCTTTCATACTGGCAGCACCTGTTGGTTCGACACCGATAACCTTAGTGCTAGGTGAGATGCTTTTCACATAAGCAGAAACTCCGGACATTAGGCCACCACCGCCGATTCCACCAAAAATAAAATCTAGTGGTTCATCGATATCATTTAATACTTCAACCGCTACAGTACCTTGACCAGCAACGATATCTAAATCATCAAATGGGTGGATGAAGATCATCTCATGCTCTTTACAATATTCTTGAGCAGCCACAACAGAATCATCGAATGTGTCGCCTGTTAATATGATTTCAACTTGGTTGCGACCGAACATACGAACTTGGTCAACCTTTTGTTTTGGAGTCGTTAAAGGCATGAAAATAGCACCTTTAATTCCTAAATGGGCACAGGAATATGCTACGCCTTGTGCGTGATTGCCCGCACTTGCGCAAACAACTCCGCTATTACGTGCTTCAGTCTCAATTTTCTTAATTTTATAGTACGCGCCACGTAACTTAAACGAACGAACCGATTGTAAATCTTCACGTTTTAAATAAATATTCGCACCATATTTTTCAGATAAATAGTCATTTTTTTGAAGTGGTGTATGTACAACAACATCTTTCAAAAGATGATAGGCTTTTAATATATTTTCTACTGCATATGATTTAGCACCAGTAACTTCCATCGTTATGTACCTCCGTTATTGTTAGAACATTTTATCATTTTAACATAAAAACTAATGGTTTTTTCGAAATTTTCAAAATGAAAACGCTTTTAAATGAAAATAAATTTTTCCCATTTTTTCAACCTCTCTAATTGACGTGATTCAAAAAAAGAAGCTAGCATTTAAGCTAGCTTCTCTGAAAATTATTAGAATAAAATATGAGCAATTGCTGCAACAATTGGGATTGAGATAATAGTACGGATTAAGAAGATAGAGAATAATTTCCAAATATTTAATGGAAGCTTCGTACCTAAGATTAATCCCCCAACTTCAGACATGTAAATTAATTGCGTAACTGAAACTGTTGCAATAAAGAAACGCGTTAATTCTGATTCTATGCCAGCACCTAATACTGCAGGTAAAAGCATGTCAGCAAAACCAACGATCATTGTTTGTGCAGCTGCACTAGCTTCAGGAATTTGAAGTAGAGCTAAGATTGGCTCAAAAGGCATACCTAAAATTTTAAAGAAGCTTGTGTATTCTGCAAGAACAAGGGCGATTGTACCGAATGCCATAATTATTGGTGTAATAGCAAACCACATTTCAAGAACGTTTTTAAAACCTGAACCAATTACTTGTCCTAAATTTTTATTGCTTTCAGCTTTAGTTAAAGCATTTTTTAATCCGAATGAAACTACGCTAAAGCCCTCTGGTACATCTTCACGATTAGCAGGTGGTGTTGTCCCATCGATATTTGTATCATCAATACGACTTAATGGGAATATACGTGGCATAATTACTGCTAAAATAATACTTACTAAAATTACAGATACATAAAATGGTACAAAATAATTACTTATATCAATTGTTTCAAGAACTACGAAACAGAAAGTAATTGATACTACTGAGAATGTAGTGGCGATTGTTGCTGCCTCACGTGCAGTATAGTTGCCTTCTTCATATTGTCTATTTGTTAGTAAAACCCCGATTGTACCGTCACCTACAAATGATGCTAAACAGTCAATGGCAGCGCGACCGGGAATTTTAAATAATGGTCGCATAATTTTAACCATCATTGATCCGAAAAATTCTAGTAAACCAAAGTCTGTTAATAAAGGTAAAAGTAAGCCTGCAAATAAGAATAATGAGAACATCATCGTTACTAATCCGCCATCTGGTGTAATTAATAATCCAGATGTGTAGTCACTAGTGAAAGCTTCAGGTCCAATTTGGAATAAATACATCGCTGCGAAAATAACAGCTAGAATACGCATGATTGTCCAAAACCAGTGAACACGGAACAGTGAATCTACTAGCGTACGCTCTTTTTTCTCTGGAACAAAGTGCATAATGATCGATCCTACAGCTGCAATAATAAATACTATAAATGCAAACCAATGTATAAATGAAACGACATTAGCCGATAAAATATTTGCTAATATAGCGATTGGTACTTTTAAACCGTCCCCTGTATCAATTGGTGTAATAAATAAGAAAACACCTACTACAGATAAAACGATAAATAAGAACCATGTATAAGGTGTGAATTTTGTAGTCATGTTCTTTCCCTCTCAGATGTAAAATGTATGATTGAATATTTATACACTATAATAGCTGAATATTCATTTGTCTATATGTATATAAAAAGTAATATTATTCTGAAACTTTTGAACTTATTAAAATAGTGTTCGTTCTCTATTTTGTGGGGAAATTAGGAAATCATACTCAAGAAAATTAAAGTGGGTAAGGCAGCGAAATCTAGTTGTCGAAAAAAGAAAAATGACAGGAAGTGTTTTCCTGCCATTGCATATTTATTAATCTTCGAATGAATAAAGGTAATACGATTCTACATTAAACCAACTATCAAGCTTTGTAGTTTCTTCTTCAGTACGATGCTTTGTTTCTTGCATCATCCAACCAGTTTGAGAACTATGTGCTCGGAGTGCTGCTTCTTTCTCTTTTCTCACGCTACTTACATCGTGAACGATTGTTGGAACACCTAGCTTCGCCATTGTGTTATTAGCAAAACCTACTGCATAAATTCTTGGTCTAGCTTCTTTTGGAATACGGCGAACTGCTTCCATAACAGCTCGACCCGTTGCCTCGTGATCTGGATGGACTGCAAAACCAGGATAGAAGGTGATGATTAAGGAAGGATTTAATTCACTAATTAAGTCTGTTACAAGGTTAACCATTTTCTCATCATCTTCAAATTCAACGGTTTTATCGCGTAATCCCATCATACGGAGATCTTCAATCCCCATAGCTTCACAAGCGGCAATTAATTCTTTACGACGAATTTCAGGGAGCGATTCACGAGTTGCAAATGGTGGATTTCCAAGATTTCGTCCCATTTCTCCTAATGTTAAACATGCATATGTAACTGGAACTCCCATGTTTCGATAAAGTCGTATTGTTCCTGCAGAGGAGAAGGCCTCGTCATCTGGATGAGGAAAAATAACTAGTACATGACGTTCAGGTTGTAATGTCATTGGTTCATCTCTCCTTAATAAGAAAATGGCGTTTCACTAATTTCTAGTGCAACAGCAAGTTTTCCAGTATAGTCTAGTCCCGCCATCAATAGGCGCCCTTGTTCATCTGACTGATAATGGGTAATTCCTTGAGCATAAACCCATCCGTGTTCCATTTTCAATCCAACCCGGTGAGGGGATTCACCAACAACTTTACCTAATTCATAACGAATTTTAACATTTCGAATGAAAGCACCAGCATTAAAAAACTTTTCATCATAATGAGAAGCATAGGAACCATTAGTGGTTTCGAGGTGAATAAAGACGTCTTTGTTCGCAAAAGAATTTAGCAATGTTTGGAGTTCATTCACGTTTATTTCCTTCATCCTAATTCTCCTTTCCACGTATATGTAGTTAATAGTATAGTAAAAATTTCTATTTAATGATATTAAAATGCAATTCAAATTGAAAAAGCAGCATGGAACTGTTAGATGTATAGCAACTGCACAAGAATGTTTCTCCTTTTAACATATACAACCTAATATATGAGGATATCTTCCGCACAAATTACATTGAAAATCATCGCCCAATCAAGTACCGTAAATAATATGAGGTGTTAATAGATGAAAAATGTGTTCAACAACGACTGGCAACAAATACTCGCTGAAGAATTTGACAAACCATATTACGAGCAACTAAGAAAGAAAGTTGCACAAGAATTTAAGATAGCTACAATTTATCCACAGTTAGAGGATGTCATGAATGCCTTCAATAGCGTTTCCTATAAAGATGTGAAAGTAGTAATATTAGGACAGGACCCATACCATGGACCGGGACAAGCCCACGGAATGAGTTTTTCTGTTAGAAAAGGAGTGCCCCATCCTCCGAGTCTCCGTAATATTTTTTTAGAATTGCACAATGACTTAGGGTGTTCTGCGCCAACAGATGGCTCTTTAATGAAATGGGCAGAGCAAGGAGTATTTTTACTTAATACGGTACTAACTGTTCGTAAAGGAGAAGCTAATTCCCATAAAGGTATAGGGTGGGAACTGTTTACCGATGTAGTAATTGAAAAACTTGCACAAAGACAAGACCCAATAATTTTTGTCCTATGGGGAAGGCCTGCTCAAACAAAGGAATCAATTATCCATAAACTTGGTTCACACCATGCAATTATTAAAGCACCACATCCAAGCCCATTAAGTGCCCATCGAGGTTTTTTTGGAAGCAAACCATTTTCAAAAATAAATGACCAGCTTAGACAGTGGGAGAAACAGCCTATCAACTGGTGTCTCAATTAATCTACATAGAGAATTTGAAAAAACAGTACAATTTTAATAGCACAATCTTTTGTTATAGAAAGAAAGGGAGTCACTTTGAGAATCAATTGTTTTCAATGTCAGTATTTTAAAGTTACATGGGATCAAAACAACCCAAGAGGCTGTGCTGCTTACGGATTTAAAACTAAAAAACTTCCTTCAGTAGTCGTAAAGCAATCCTCTGGTATGGATTGTTTGCATTTCAAACCAAAAAAGCAGGAGGGAAAATAATGATCACTTTTCAAACACTGTTACAAACAATCGAAAAACATACTAAACTAGCTCAAAATACAGAAAATGAACAAGAAATTCGCGAGCAATTCATAGCCATTCGGACAATTTGTGAACTCGCTCTAACGGAACAAGGTTCTAACATTTCTGTGACAAAGCAACAATTTGAACAACAAATTATCCCCCAAACAGTACAATTAAATAGCACAACACAAAGCTCATTGTCATCTAATCCACTGAAAGAACAAGATGGAGCAAATGGGAGCTCGTTATTTGATTTTTAATAGTTTGATTAGTTTGATAAAATAAATTTAAAGAAATTGAGGAATGACGATGAAAGGTTCAATTATATCAGGTAGTATTCACGGGTTTCTTGCAGTTGCACTTGGCGCATTTGGTGCTCATGCATTAAAGGCAGTCCTCGATGATTATGGAGTAGGAATTTGGGACACTGCAGTCCAATATCAAATGTTTCACGCAACAGCTATTCTAATTATTGGAGTCTTAATGAGTACAAGATTAATGGGAAATGTTGCTACATTAAAATGGGCTGCTATTTTAATGAACCTAGGAATTATAATTTTCGCAGGTAGTTTATACGTACTTGCAATTTCAGGGATAAAAATCTTAGGTGCAATCACACCGATTGGCGGGGTACTGTTCCTCACAGCATGGATTTTAGTAATAGTTTCTGTTTTAAAACATGCAAAATAAATGAATTAGGTTCCAAAAAAGAGGTTATCTAGAAAGCAAAAATTTCTAGATAACCTCTTTTATCTTTTCCATAATGAACCCAATTTGGAAAAAAATCATTCAATTCTCACAGAAAGTAAATAAAATAGAGTATCATAATATGGAAGTATAACTTTAAGAACTTATTTACTTCATTCAGCAGAGGTCTCCCACTTCTATAAGTGGTGTGATGAATGCAATCAGTTTATGCTTCAGTAAGGTTCATAATCCAACTGAATGAAGTAAAAGCCTCCGGCGGATGCCACAGATTTTTAGAGGTAATTATCGAGCGAGCTCGATAAAATCTGGGCGCAAATACGCCAAGGCGCATTTGAATAGATAGAAATATAACTAGAGGGGGGCTTTTATATGGAACATTTATTAACTACGTTAGATAAAGAGTTTGAAGAAATGGTGTCAATCAGACGCTTCTTACATGCGAATCCTGAACTTTCTTTTCAAGAGGTTCATACGCCTGCATATATTGCAAGCTATCATCGGGAACTTGGACTCGAGGTTCGCGAAGGAGTAGGTGGTAGAGGTGTGGTAGCTACTCTCCGTGGTGCAAGACCTGGTAAAACGGTTGCATTACGGGCAGATTTTGATGCGCTAGCTATACAAGAATTAAACGATATTCCATACAAATCAAAAGTAGATGGTGTCATGCATGCTTGTGGTCATGATGGCCATACAGCAACATTACTAGTTCTTGCAAAGGTATTAAATGATAAAAAGGATGAAATTGCGGGAAATATTGTCTTTATTCACCAATTTGCTGAAGAAGTTGCACCAGGTGGGGCTAAACCGATGATAGAAGACGGCTGCTTAGATGGCGTAGATGTAATCTTTGGTACACATTTATGGGCTCCTACACCTTTAGGTGAAATTTGGGTCCGAAACGGTCCGATTATGGCTGCCGCTGATCGATTTGAAATAACGATTCACGGGATGGGGGGACACGGTGCCGAACCACATCATTCCGTAGATGCCATACTAACTGCTTCCCAGTTTGTAACACAACTCCAATCAATAATTTCAAGAAGAGTAAATCCGTTAAAATCTGCGGTTATTTCAGTGGGACATTTTGAAGCCATTAATCCATTTAACGTGATTGCCGGTAAAGTTGAATTAAAAGGGACAGTTAGAACATTTGATGAAGATTTACGTACACTCATTGAAAATGAACTCGAATTACTGTTAAAAACTGTTTGTGAGGGTTCTCATGCAACCTATGAATATAAGTATGTGAGAGGATATCCACCAGTTGTTAATCATCCTAATGAAACAAAGTTTTTGTCTAATATATCTAGTCAAATTCATGAAGTGAAGCAGGTGATAGAATGCGATCCATTCATGATAGGAGAAGATTTTGCTTATTATCTTGAAAAGGTTCCGGGAACATTTTTCATCACAGGGGCAAAAGATCCATCTTGGGAAACAGCATATCCACATCACCACGCGCAGTTCAATTTTGACGAAAGAGCTATGCTGATAGCAGCAAAGACTTTAGGTTTAGCAGCATTAGAGTATTTGAATAACAGCAACTAAATACAAAACTAGTATGATAATCTTATGAGTAAATTACATGTATAATAGAGTATACATCTACGATAAAAGAGAAAGAGTGATTCTATGAGCATTGGGAAAAAACTCAATACAGCGTTTTATACATTTATTGCGCTAATATGTATTATTATTGGTGTTAATTTCTACAACTTAAATAATATTGAAAGTAAGTTAGAAGAAGCATTAGATGATAGAATTGTACAAATTCAATTAACGGAAGATATTCGATATTATGCTTCTATGTTAGGGCTAAATTTACGTCAAGTTATGTTAACAGGTTCTACAAAAGCCCAAGAAGAATTAAGATCTGATAGCGATAATTTAACTAACAAGCTTGTAGAACTAGATAGCTTATCCGATAGTGATACGATGAAAACCTACCTTTCACAAATCGAACAATATAAGAATGATTATGAAACAAATCTCAATCTAGTTTTATCAACTTATCGTAAAGGTCAAGTAGAAGAATCTAAAAGAATTATGTCTACAGACTTATCAGTCGCATTTGAAGGTTTAACAGAAACAATCGATCAAATACATGTCTATCAAAATGGACAACTCACACAAATAAATGAAGACTCAGATGCAGCCATGGTCAATTCAAAATCTACATCGATTGTCATTCTAATCATCAGTTTAATAATCAGTGTCTTCTTTGTTCTTTATGTAAGGAAGACTATTTCTCTACCACTGAAAAAATCTGTTGAAAATTTAGAAACAATTGCTTCTGGAGATTTAACTTTAGAGGATATAAAGCATCATTCAAAAGATGAAATTGGTCAACTTGCAAATTCATTTAACATGATGAAAAACAACTTGAAATCCCTTATTAACAGAGTTCAAGAAAATGCGGAACATCTTAGTGCAGCTTCAGAAGAACTGTCAGCTAGTACAGAAGAAATTACCGCAACAACTGAAGATATTACAGCTCGGGTAAGCGATACAGCAAAAAGCTCGGGAGTTAGTGCCAAGGCGGCCATTGATAGTGCTGTGGCAATGGATGAAACGGCTGCTGGAGTTTCGCGTATTGCAGAATCGACACAAAACTTACATTCAAGTTCTGTAGAAGCAAGTGAAACTGCAAAAAATGGTGGTGCTATTATACTTACCGCAAAACAACAAATGGATGAAATTAATCATTCAACCAACTTGGTGAATGACCTTGTGCAAAAACTAAGTCAACAAACAAATGAAATTGAAAAAATTTCGAGAGTCATTACCGAAATTACAGAACAAACCAATTTACTTGCGTTAAATGCGGCGATTGAGGCTGCACGGGCAGGCGAGCATGGTAAAGGCTTTGCGGTTGTAGCAGATGAGGTTCGTAAACTTGCAGAACAATCAAAAGAATCAGCTGGTCAAATCGTAGGCTTAACAGTAGAAATAAAAAAAGATACAGAAAATGTTACTCATGCAGTAACAAACTCCATCTCATGTGTAACAGATGGTGTGAATATTATTGGGAATGCAGGAGTAGCATTTTCAAATATCGTACAAGCAGTTGAAAAAATGAATGTTCAAATTGCAGAAATCTCCGCAACAGCAGAGCAAATTTCTGCAAGTGCTGAAGAAGTTTCAGCATCTGTTACCGAAATTTCAAACAGTTCGTCTAAATCATCAACAGATGTAGATATAATTGCAGCTGCCATTGAAGAACAAGCTGCAACAATGGAACAAGTAAATACCATTGCTGTCGATTTAAGTGATAAAGCGCTATCCTTAAAAACGGAAGTTCAACAATTTAAACTTTAAACAAAGAAACCCACTTCATTTACCAAAATTGGAAATGTAGTGGGTTTCTATTTTTACTGTCTTGGGTTTGAGTTAACAACTGAACCGCCACGTAAATAAGTAATTGGTTCTTCAAATCTTGCATAGTCAAAGTAAATCATTGGGAATAAGAAATAATGATCCGTTCCAAACTCGTGAATAACAGCATGGTCACGTCCTGCTTCTACAACAGCACCTCGAACTAGTATTGTATTACCAGCTTCTTCAGTTCCTGTAGCTGATGGAATTGTGAAGGAAAATACAGCTTCTTTTCCACGATTTAATCTAAGTATATTTTCGATGTAAGATTCTTCACCGCGAATTGCGGCAGCTGGAATGCCAGCTCCTCCTGCTGGTGTGAATAATGCTCCACCAGAGTATGTTGGAGGCATCATTTGTTGTGATTGAGTAGGTGATTGATTTTGGGATTGGAATTGTGTGTAGGGTGAATAGGGTTGTTGCTGATTGCTAGGGTTCCAATAATAATAAGCCAATCAAAAACATCCTTTCAATTTAAATTTTAATTCCAGGGGTAATTCCTGGACTTGGCGCTAAACCACAATGGGAATTATAGCACCCCATGATCTCCAATCGAATTGAGCGCTACAACTGCAGGTATGAAAACCGAAGTGAACATTAACAAATCTTTTGCCAATAAGGTTTATTCATTGCAAATATTTTCGATCATCCATACCTCCTCTAAACAATGTATGCATCTGTAATCATTTCAGAATAAAAAATGATAAAAATGTAGAAAATTGTATTACAATGGCAAGAATTTTAATCCAAGTAACAAAATGAGTAAGAATTTAATCAGTTCGTAAATATACTAGTAAAAAGGGTGTGTAAAATACTAGGAAATGTTTTCGGAATAACTAAAGAGTAAGAAGAGTGGATTATAACTTAACTTAAGGGGTTGGTAAAATGCAATTAGGACCTTGGATCGCTATTGTCATTAGTGCAGTAATCGCATTTATCGTTGGTTCCTTATATGATCAACCTTTGCATTGGTATTTGTTTATATTGATTATATTTATTGGATTTTTCATTAATACAATCATATTAATATTAAAGGCAAATGATGAAAGTAAATAACAGGCTAGGACATACGTGAAAAGGTACAATCCATTCAATTGAAGTGACCCCTAAAAGTTAGACACGGTTATTTCATTTAAGCAACTAGGATAAAATGAGTTCGGTATTGAACCGGACTCATTTTTAATTTTGCCTTCAAGCGTTTCGTGTTGTAATAATTTATATAGTTTTCAAGTTCCAATTTAAAATGTTCGACACTTTGAAATTCTTTTAAATAGAGGAATTCTGACTTCATGATACCGAAAAAATTCTCCATTACCGAGTTGTCGTAACAGTTTCCCTTACGGGACATACTTTGAACAATACCTCTTGATTCAAGGGCATGACGATATTGCTTCATTTGATAATGCCAGCCTTGATCAGAGTGCATCAGTAGCTTGTGTTCTTCTGGTAATCTCATTAAAGCCTTCTCTACCATTTCAGAAACTAAAGAATATGTAGGTCTTGAACCAATTGTATATGTAATAATTTCTCCGTTAAATAAATCTAAAATCGGTGATAAATACAGCTTTTCTCCAAATAACTTAAACTCCGTAATATCCGTTACCCACTTCTCATTTGGCGCTTCAGCTTTAAAATTGCGATTTAAAATATTCGGGGCAATTTTACCAACTGTTCCTTTATAAGATTTATACTTTTTCATTCGAACTAAGCACTTTAAGCCTAGGGCTTTCATGATACGTTGCACTTTCTTATGATTAACTTTTTTCCCACGATTCGCTAGCTCATCTCGAATGCGACGGTATCCATAACGGCCTTCGTGTTCGTTATAAATGGCTTGAATTTCAGCCTTTAACTCGGCATCTGGATCTGGTCGATTCATCTTTTTTACTAAATCGTAATATGAGCTACGTTTGATTCCTGCGAATGCCACAAGCGCCTTCACCGAGTATTTATGCCTTAATTCAAAGATGACTCTTACCTTGTCTTTTTTGGTGATATTTCCTTGTCTTGAACTAAGGCGTTCAACTTTTTTAAATACTCATTTTCCATTTCAAGTTGTTTGATGCGTGCTTGGAGTGCTTCAGATGAACCTTCTACTGGTGCTTGTTTTAGTTGTCTTTTCGTTTCTTTTTTCATGGATAGACGCCCCTTTTTCCTTGATTGAAGGGCATCAGGTCCTTTTGTTTCAAATTGTTTTTTCCAGCTATCAAGTGTAGAGGGAGTAGGTATGTTAAAGATAGCTGCTGTTTCACGTGAGGACGTACCGTGTTCAATCATGTAATTTAGTACGTCTAGTTTAAACTGTACAGTATAATTTGTATACCGTTTAATAAAAGCTTCTACACCATGATGTTCATATAGTCTCGCCCACTTTAGAATCGCTGCGTGATTAGTTCCCATTGATTCAGCGATTTCAGTTGAACTTTCTTTTCCATCTAAGTAGCGTAGAGCTGCTTGTAATTTTCCTTCAGATGTATATTTCGCCATAAAAAAGCTGCACCTCCATTGTTAGACGTGTCTAACAATTGGGGTGCAGTTCATTCAAATGGATTGTACCTTTTTGATATAGTGACGTTCGTTTCCGATGCATGCTTCGCTTTCCGCAGGGAAGCCATGAGCCTCCGGGAGCTAAAGCTCTCCGGGGTCTCATGACTGCTTCTACGTCCTGCAGGAGTCTTCGCATGCCTCTCCAACGAACGATTTTCTAAAATTAAGTTAGCAGATTTTTATTATAAATAGAACTGACTTTCTGTAAAATTTATCTTTTGTCCAGCCTCTTTTATTTAGATACAGATAAGAATTTTAGTAAACGTTCTTGATCAAGCAGGTTACCAACTAAAAACTCACCGAATTCTCCGTAACGTGCTGATACTTCATCAAAACGCATTTCATAAACGATTTTTTTGAATTGTAGCATATCGTCTGAGAATAAAGTAACGCCCCATTCATGATCATCTAAACCGACAGAGCCTGTAATAATTTGTTTTATTTTACCAGCATATGATCGCCCAATTAATCCGTGAGAATGCATTAATTTACGACGCTCATCCATAGAAAGCATATACCAGTTGTCATTACCTTCACGGCGCTTGTCCATTGGATAGAAGCAAACATATTTCGTGCTTGGTAGTTCTGGATATAGACGTGCACGAACATGTGGGTTTTGGTATGGATCTTCATTTGATTCTTTTGATAGATAGTTTGAAAGTTCTACTACTGAAACGTATGAATATGTTGGGACAGTAAAATCAGCAATCGCAAGTTTATTGAACTCTGCTTCAAGTTCTTGTAGTTCTTCTGGAGTTTCACGAAGAATCATTAACATAAAGTCAGCTTTTTGACCAAGAATAGAGTAAAAAGCATGGGAACCTGTTTTAGCCACATGTGCTTCGTTTATTTTTTCTAAGTATTGAAGAAATTCTTCTGTCGCTTTTGTACGTTCTTCTTCAGAAACTAATTTCCAAGAAGTCCAGTCAATTGCACGGAAATCGTGTAAACAGTACCAGCCGTCTAATGTAATAGCTGCTTCATTCATTGGTTGAACACTCCCTTAATTGATTAACATTATCAATTACAATATTAGCATAAAAACAAAAATTTTTCCTTGAAATGAATGCTTTAGAATGTTGAAATTCATGATTTCGTCACTAGTGTGCCCACTTTTCTTCAAAAACTAAAACGTGTATGCTTAAAAAGTGAAGCAAATGTTAAAATGGATATTTAGGAGTTTTTAATAATGAATCATTTACTAAATCAAAAAAGTTGGCGCTTTATCGATCAATCAATAGTTGCATTAAATCGAACACCATTAGAATCCTTCGCAATGGACGATACCCTTTGTCATTTAGTTGGTCAAGGTATGAGTGATCCAACCATTCGAACATGGGTGCATAATGAAACAATCGTCTTAGGCATTCAAGACCATAGATTACCATACGTTCAAGAAGGTATTAACTTTTTAGAACAACGTGGCTATCAAGCAATCGTACGTAACTCAGGTGGGTTAGCAGTTGTACTAGATTCAGGTGTATTAAATATTTCGTTAGTATTACCTGAAAAAGACAATGCCATTAGTATTAATGCTGGCTATGATGCAATGGTAGATTTAGTTAAATCACTATATCCAGAAATTCAAGATGATATAAAAGCCTATGAAATAGTTGGTTCATATTGTCCAGGCTCATATGATTTAAGTGTTGAAGGTAAGAAATTTGCAGGGATATCACAACGTCGAATTAGACAAGGGATCGCTGTGCAAATCTATCTTTGTATTGAAGGTAGTGGCAGTGAGAGGGCAGAGCTAATTAGAGAGTTTTATCAATTAAGTTTAAAAGGTGAGAAAACAAAATTCGTATATCCAGACATTAATCCAACTGTTATGGCAAGTTTAAGTGAGATATTGAATAGAGAGATAACAGTTTATGAAACTGTGTTAAACTTACAAAAACTTATAAAATTCAATGGTGATATGAAACTGCAAAATCTCAGTAGTGAAGAAACAGAATACTATTCATATTATTTAAATAGAGTATTCGAGAGAAATAAAAAAATGCTTAACTCAAATGACTAGAAAATAAAAGCACGGATGTGCTTAGTGAGACACATCCGCGTTTTCTTTTCCAATCTCGCTACTATTAGTAGCATAGTTGGCAACTAGGTTCCCGTTTTTCTCCATCTTAAATACGGGTGCAATACGTTGTTCATCTTCTTCTAATGTTACGAGTCTTCGAGCACGATTCATAATTTGTACAAATTGCTCATAATCTTCACGAATCGCACGGTTCTCTGACTCAAGTAAAGTAATCTTTTTCTCTAGCTCTTTCATTTTCTCTGTTGCTGCATTTGCAACTTGACGCCATTTAGTAGCTTCATTGTCAGAACCGCCGTTATGTTGCAAACGTAGTAAGTAAGCAATCACTATATCTAGATTAAGAGCTGAAAGAGGAATAGATTTTACTTCTTCAGTAGTCTGAGAGGCAGTAGTTGTAGTAGGTAGTAAATATACACCTTGGCTACGACGTCTACCGTTCATTCCTAATACTCTCATTCTCTCTTTTCGCTCTTTTTTTGCTTCTGCTAATTCTTTTTCATATAAACGACGGACAACGGCATTCCAACGAAAACCACATGCAGCTGCCGTACGATTTAGTGCATCTCCTGCTTCCTCAAAAGCATTTAATTGAGTACTACCTTCTTTAACGTGACGCAAAACCGCTTCAGCTAATAATTCATCGTTTTCTTTTAGCCAAGCATCTTGTCTAATTTTGACCATTGTTTAACCTCCTGTGATGTTAATAGTTTTATTTGTTCAATATGAATCATCGCCAAAATTTTAGAATAATATTCATAATTATTAACTTAATAGTAAAAAAAATGTGTTGATTTAATATATACATTCAGACCTTTGACGGAAATGTCTGCTTTTGCTTGAATGCTACATCTTTTTTAGTTTAAAATAGCTTTTAGACTCGTAATAATTAAACTAATGATTAAAAGAAAATATACAAATAGAAAGGGTTGTAGACAATATGGCAAACGAATTTAAAGTTTGCGATGAATGTCAGGCCGTTAATTTAAAAACGTTAATTCCAAAGTTAAAAGAACTAGATCCAGAAGCAACGATTGAAATAGGCTGTCATTCATATTGTGGACCAGGTCGTAAAAAAACATTTACATTTGTAAATGGAAGACCCCTTAATGCATTAACTGAAGATGAGTTAATGGAAAAAGTAAAAGTAAAGTTAAAAGGAAAATAATGATGAAGCTATCTCAAAATAGAGATAGCTTTTTATTTGCGGATAAGAAATTATAAGTTTTTAAGGAAATCCGCATAAGAAAAGACATCATCTCGACCTATTTGGTTCGAGATGTGTTTTTCTATTGTACAATGAAATCAGTAGAGTTTAATGTAAATTGTTTGAAACTCACATATAATAGAAAGTAAGATTGTGGGAGTGAGGTGTGAACAGTGAGTAATTACGCTAATTCTAAGTTAGTAGAAGAAAAAGTATTTAAGGATCCTGTGCACCGCTATGTTCATGTGCGCGATCAAGTGATTTGGGATTTAATTGGAACAAAGGAATTTCAACGTTTACGTCGTATTAAACAGCTAGGTACTGCCTATTTGGTATTTCATGGTGCAGAACACAGCCGTTTTAACCATTCCTTAGGTGTCTATGAAATAGTACGTCGAATTGTAGATGATGTGTTTCGTGGTCGTCCAGAGTGGGATGATAGTGAACGTTTAGTAGTACTTTGTGCGGCTTTACTTCATGATCTTGGCCATGGACCATTTTCCCATGCATTTGAAAATGTTTTTCATACAGATCACGAATATTATACAAGACAAATATTATTAGGAAACACAGAAGTCAACGCGATTTTGAGGAAAGTGTCTGGAGATTTTGCAGAAAGAGTTGCATTAGTTATTGAAAAAAATTACACAAATAATATCGTAGTCAGTCTTATTTCAAGTCAAATTGATGCAGATCGAATGGATTATTTACAACGTGATGCTTATTTTACAGGTGTAAGCTATGGTCATTTTGATATGGAAAGAATTTTAAGAGTAATACGTCCAAGACAAGGTCAAATTGTCTTTAAAGCGTCAGGAATGCATGCCATTGAAGATTATATTATGTCGAGATACCAAATGTATCTACAAATCTATTTTCACCCTGTCTCAAGAAGTGCTGAAGCCGTTCTCAATCATATTTTAAAGAGGGCCAAAAAGTTATATGAAGAAGGGTATCAGTTTAAGTTTGAGCCAGTTCATTTCCATGCGTTCTTTAACAATGTTGTTTCGCTAGAAGACTATTTAGCTCTTGATGAGAATATTTTACTTGCGTACTTCCAATTTTGGATGGGTGAAGAAGATGCCATATTAAAAGATTTATGTAGAAGATTTTTAAACCGAGATCTATTTGCCCATGTAGATTTAAATCCTGAAGAAGAACCGGAACGTTATGCGTGGTTAATTGAGCAGGTGAGAGCACAAGGCTTAGACCCAGAGTATTATGTGAAACCAGATTCAACATCAGATTTACCTTATGATTTTTATCGCCCTGGTGATAAATCAACGAAAAAACCAATCTACCTTGAAATGCCGAGCGGTGAAATAAGAGAACTATCCGAACAGTCTCATATTGTTTCAGCTATGGCAAATAATATTAAAGTAGATTATAAAGTGTATTATCCAAAGGAAATATTATTTATATAATTTAAAGCGAACCTACAAACTCTAAGCATAAGTTATGAGTTTGTAGGTTTTTGAGTTAAAAAAAGAGAACCCTCCGGGATTCTCTTTTAAATGGAGCTTATTTATCGCTAGCTCGTACACCAGCAGTTGCATAATGATTTTTAGACATTTCTTCAATCACAATAGTTACTGCTTCTGGTGGCGCATTTACAGTTTCTACAACGGCTTCAGTTACTCTTTCAACTAGAGCTTTCTTTTGTTCATCTGTACGACCTTCAATCATTTTTACAGTTACAATTGGCATGTTGCATCCTCCTTAGTGGATATAATTAGTGTATATTCATTATAATAGTTGTAGATGGAGGGATTTACAATGACTAGTGGAGAAAAACCAAAACAAAAAATAGGATTCACGATTATAAAAGACGACCCAATTGATGGACATAAAGGCTTTGGTATTGGATCTTTGTCTTTAGAAAATGTAACACCATTATTTATCGATATTGAGGAAAAAAGTGCATTTATTGATATTGGAGCAATGCATGCGAAAAGTGCAGTAGAAAAGGGAATTAAATTCACAACAGATCGCGCTGATTCAGAAGGTGGTAAACCTTATTGGCTTGTGTGGGTAACCATTGATTTTAAAGAAGATGGCCCTTATTATGCTGGTGTGACAGCATGCGAAATGGTAGTTAACCGTGAAAAGAGGCGCGGGTATAAGATTTTAGCTGACCATGTAAATAGAATGGATAAATCCTTAAAGCGAAAAATTATGGTTGATTATATGGATGATGCATCTAAAGAAGTATTAGTCGATTTCTTACAAACTCATAATAAAGAAATGTGGGAACGAAGTGATGGACAGCTAAAAGTGGATTTAAATTCCAATTAATGAAATTATTTTACAATAATTCGCTAACTGTTGTAAGCGCTTTTGTCAATGATAATGGAATGGATTGCATTGTATTTATGAACAAAGTGTGACAGTTGAGGTTACCAATTAATCCTTTATTGAAACTACTGGTGAAAAAAGGTACATTAACATTATAGTTCAAATAATGAGCTAGGACACAGTGGCAATAGAAGGCTATGAAAACTATGCGGCATTTGTAACATTCCCAAGCCGAATGCCCCATAATTTTCATGCTTTCGAAGGCCCAAAAAAGCTCTCTCTTGTATTGGAAAGTATTATTTCCATATAAGAGAGAGCTTTTTTAAATTATTTACCGTTTAGAAACCAAAAATATCTGTAAAGCCTTCTATATCAAATAAGTTAAAGAATTGATTCCAATCGTCATTTTCAAAGAGTGAACATTTTTCTGTAGGTACATCTTCTGTTTTTACATAGACAAGACGTTGTTTTGGACATGCATCTGTAGCAATCTTTCCTGATTCAATGTCCACTACGACACTTTCAACCCCACTTGGAACTTTAAACGATTCGTTTTCAGTACCTTTATGAATTGCCTCCATAAATTCAATCCAAATTAGTTTTGTTGCACCTTTATCTTCTGAATTAGTTAATGTTTTCCCTTGGTCATATCCATTCCATACACCAGCAGTCAAACTTGGAGTATAACCAATTAACCAGTTATCACTAACTGTTGAGCCTGATTTTGCCGCATAAGTATGCGTCATACGAGCTCTTAAGGATACTCCTGTCGCAGGTGAGTAGTCATTGAATACTGGGTCAAATATCCCAGTCATTAACTGAGTCATTATAAAAGCATCCTGTTCAGATACTACTTGTTCTGCTGCAGGTGGACTATATTCGTATATAACTTCGCCCTTAGCATTGTGAATTGAAATGATTGTTGTTGGGTTACGTTTTTGACCATATGCTGCAATCATATTATAAGCATTCGTCATATCATATAAAGATGTTTCAATTGTTCCTAGAGCAGCTGATGGGTTATCACCTGATGAATAGGATAAATTAAAACGCTTAAGCATATCTCGGAAATCATTATGGCCAATTTCTTGTAACGTTTTTACCGCATAAATGTTATCTGAAATAGCAATCGCTTGTGCTAGAGACATAGCGCTATCAGCAAATTGCCCATTGACGTTTTTTGGTTGATATGTGGACCTGCCATCGTCATAAGTAAAAATCGTTTCGCTAACATCTAAATAAGTTAAAGGTGAAAAATCATTTTCTAATGCAGCGGTATAGAGAATAGGCTTAATTGTTGAACCGGGTTGTCTTGCTGCTTGTGTTACACGGTTAAACGAACTAGATCGGTAGTCTCGTCCACCAACCAATGCTGTCACAAATCCATTTTCTACATCCATGCTCACAAAACCAACTTGTAATTCGTTCTCTGGCATATTTTTCTCAATGGCAGCTTCTGCGGCTTGTTGATGTGCCTGATTCAGTGTTGTTCGAATTGTCCAACCGCCTTCTCGAATATTTAACCCTTTTTGTTCTAGGATTTGTGTAACTTCTTGCCAAACTGTATCTAAAAAGTATGGCGCAATCTTATGAGAAGCAATCCACTCATCATTTTTTAATACAATCTGTTGAGAAAGTGCACGCTCTTTTTCTGTTACACTAATCATTTGTTGATCTTCCATTAAACTTAAGATTAGTTTTTGACGGTTTGATGCCTTTTCAAAATTATTTAATGGCGAATAAATGCTAGGACCTTTTGGAATACCTGCTAACATAGCAGCCTCGGCTAAAGTTAACTCACTTGCGGATTTACTAAAGTAATACTGACTGGCTGCTTCAACCCCATACATACCATGTCCGTAGTTGACAGTATTTAAATAGCCTTCAAGGATTTCGTCTTTTGAATAGAAAATTTCTAATCGATAAGCATAGAGCGCCTCATTAATTTTTCGCGACCAATTTTTATCTAGTGTTAAGTAAAGGTTACGTGCTAGTTGTTGTGTAAGTGTACTTGCACCTTCCGCCATACTTTGAGTTTTTATATCAATAAGAATGGCACTAGCAATTCGAGAAAAATCGAATCCATTATGTGAATAAAAATCCTTATCTTCAACAGCAATAGTTGCATCTAGTAAATATGGTGATATTTCTTCAAGCTCGATCCAATATCGTCTTTCCTCGGTATAATAATCACCAATTTTATTTCCATTATTGTCTAAAAACACTGATGCTTTAGGTATGATTAGTGGAGGTGCTCCTGCAATTTGGGCGTAAATACGTAATGACAAAAGCCCTACAGCCATGGCACAAACAAACCCGACAACTGTTAAAACTGCAATCTTTAACCATTTTTGTCGTCTCTTTTTACGAAAATAGCTTCGTCTTTTCAACCATATTCACCCCATTCTTTCCAATTTACTATAGTATAGACGTGAAATGTTTCGTTTAATCTGTTCTTTTTTGAAAAAAGTATTGCACTATGACAGAAAAGCTCTATACTTTTTTGATGGATAATAGTTTCATGTTATTAGTGTTTTAGGTAAAGATTACAAATGTGACCGTCTTAAAGAAATAATGGTAACTTTGTATACAATTTAATACGAATATGATTAAAAAAAGTTTCAAAGCAAGATTTATTCATAATTTTCGGCAAATTTTTTTAGTGGAGATAGTTTTCACTAATATAGAAGCGTTGAAAAATGGGAAGATTAGCATTGGTAGATAGGTTAGAGTGCATTTTTAAATGTGAGCTTTATTAAAAAGTTATTTGTTGTAGATTATATTCAATTAAAAACTTATTAGCAGGTGATGAAAAATGAGATTTGATGAAACATATTCAGGAAATGTATTTATTAAAAGTCATCCAAATTACGAGGAATCAAAAGCAGTTCTTTACGGGATGCCAATGGACTGGACAGTAAGCTATCGTCCAGGTTCACGTTTTGGTCCTGGCCGTATCCGTGAAGTATCAATCGGATTAGAGGAATATAGCTTATATTTAGACCGTGAATTAGATGATGTGAAATTCTTTGATGCGGGTGATATTCCACTTCCATTCGGAAATCCAGAAAAATCACTAAAGGAAATAAAAGATTTCGTGAGAAAAGTATTAGCGGATGGAAAAGTTCCGATTGGAATGGGAGGAGAGCACTTAGTTTCTCTACCAGTTATGGAAGCTGTTTATGAAAAATATAATGACTTAGCCGTTATTCACTTTGATGCTCATACAGATTTACGTACAGATTATGAAGGTGAACCATACTCACATGCAACACCAATCCGTAAAATCGCTGAACACATTGGGCCAAATAATGTGTATTCGTTTGGTATCCGTTCAGGGTTAAAAGAAGAATTTGAATGGGCAAAAGAAAATGGTATGCACATTTCACCATTTGAAGTGTTAGAACCGTTAAAAGAGGTATTACCAACACTATCTGGCCGAAATGTTTATGTCACAATTGATATTGACGTACTTGATCCAGCACATGCTCCGGGAACAGGTACTGTAGATGCTGGTGGGATTACTTCTAAAGAATTATTAGCATCAATTCATGCAATTGCTGGTAGTGGTGTAAATGTCGTAGGATTTGACTTAGTTGAAGTTGCACCAATTTATGATCATTCAGAGATGACTGCAAATGCAGCTGCCAAGTTTATTCGTGAAATGATATTAGGTTGGGTAAAGTAATAACTTAAAGCATAAAAAATCATCTATTCTGCACCGAAAGAGAAGCGACAGGTGCAAATGCAGCTGCCAAGTTTATTCGTGAAATGAATTTAGGTTGGATAAAATAATAGAAAATCTGCACGGGGCTGAATCTGCCTCGTGCTTTTTTTAGTGGTAGTGCGATATTGTCAAAAAGGTTGGCGATACTGACACAAAAGAGGCTGATATTTTCACAAAAGAGGCTGAAATTTTCACAAAAGAGGTCCCTAATAACAGCAAAGAATGATGAATTAACAAAACTATCTAAAAATTCGAGTTGCCAAGTTACTTCTTGATTAATATCATTCAATCGTCCTATAATAAAAAGGTTATAAAAGGAAGGAAGTGACCACATATGAGCAATGTTGAAAAACAAGTAAAAATTAAACTTAAATCAACAATAGTTCCAGAGGGCGGAGAAAGCGAATCATATGAGCTTTGGTTACAAGGATCCTTTATTCAAAAAACAGATAAAATGTATTTACGTTATGAAGAAGTGTTAGATGGACAGCGTATTCGTACAACAGTAAGGATGAATACGGAAAATGCTCTTATCTTACGAAGTGGTGGCGTGAACATGAGGCTTCCATTGAATTTGGATCAACAAGAAAACGGACATTATGAAACGCAGTACGGTACACTACCAATACTAACAAATACAAAATCATTAACTCATAAAAATAATGAAGAAGCCTCTATAAAAGGAAGGTTTCATGTAACCTATGATTTAATGGTTGGTGGCCAAGCCGTTGGAGAATATAATTTAGAGATAAAATATTCGGAGGGATAAGCATGAACGCAGTAGAACAATTACAACAATCGATTAAAAATGCGTTAGCACAAGCTGTAACAAAAGCTGGCTTAATTGATAATGCGACTGAACTTAACATTCATTTAGAAACACCAAAAGATAAAGCAAATGGTGACTATGCAACAAACCTTGCTATGCAATTAACGAAACTAGCAAAAAAGCCGCCTCGTGCTATTGCAGAAAGCATACTAGAGAATCTTGAAACAGAAGGAACAGACATTGAAAAACTAGAAATTGCTGGACCTGGATTTATTAATATAACTGTACGTAAAGACTTCTTAGCACAAGTTATTAAAGCTGTAATAGATCAAGGCGAAAACTACGGGCGTTCAACAGCTGGTGGCGGTGAAAAAGTTCAGGTTGAGTTTGTATCGGCGAACCCAACAGGAGATCTTCACCTAGGTCATGCTCGTGGAGCGGCATTTGGAGATTCATTATGTAATGTTTTAGATTTTGCGGGCTATGCTGTATCTCGTGAATATTACATTAACGATGCGGGTAATCAAATCAATAACCTTGCGTATTCTTTAGAAGCACGCTATAAACAAGCACTAGGAATGGAAGCAGAAATGCCGGAAGATGGTTACCACGGCCAAGATATCATTGATATTGCAGGTAAAATTGTAGAGCAATACGGTAACTCCATTTTAGAAAAATCTGATGAAGAACGTTTTAATTTCTTCCGTGAAAACGGCTTAAAACTTGAGTTAGATAAATTAAAAAATGACTTAGCAAACTTCCGTGTAAACTTTGATGTTTGGTACTCAGAAACTTCTTTATACCAAAATGGAAAAATTGATGTTGCTTTAGATAAATTGAAGGCAAATGGTCATGTGTTTGAAGAAGAAGGTGCAACATGGTTCCGTTCCACAACGTTCGGTGACGATAAGGACCGTGTATTAAAAAAATCAGATGGTTCTTTCACATACTTAACACCAGATATCGCATACCACGAAGATAAAATTCAACGTGGCTTTGATAAATTAATCAACATCTGGGGTGCTGACCACCATGGTTACATACCTCGTATGAAAGCGGCAATTCAAGCACTTGGTTATGACCGTGAAAAATTAGAAGTAGAAGTCATTCAAATGGTTCAGCTATATAAAAATGGTGAGAAGTACAAAATGAGTAAGCGTACAGGGAACGCAGTAACAATGCGTGATCTTGTAGAAGAAGTTGGATTAGATGCTGTTCGATACTACTTTGTGAAAACTGCATGTGATTCGCACATGGACTTCGATTTAGACTTAGCTGTATCACAATCGAATGAAAATCCAGTTTACTATGCACAATATGCTCATGCTCGTATTAGTTCGATTTTACGATCAGCCCAAGAACAAGGCTTTGCAGCATCACTAGAGAACTTAAATTTACTAACTGCTGAAAAAGAAGAAGAAGTATTAAAGAAAGTTGGTTCATTCCCACAAGTTGTGGCAGACGCAGCAAAACACCGCACACCGCATAGAGTGGCGAACTACATCCAAGAACTAGCAGCAAGCTTCCACAGCTTCTACAATGCAGAAAAAGTATTAAACCCTGAAAATAAAGAGTTAACAGAAGCTCGTTTAGCTCTAATAAACGCTGTTCGCGTTACACTTGCTAATGCATTACAACTAATCGGAGTTAGTGCTCCAGAGAAAATGTAAAAAGATCAATTTAAACTTTCCTGTAAAGGGCATTACTTAAAAAATAGCTCCCTATTAGGTAGATGAAAAAATCATCATGCCTCGTAGGGAGCTTTTTCGTTCCAAAATATGAGTTAACACATTATTAGTGAGAATTACTCATGCTCAACTCCAATAACTTCATTTTAATTTGGGTAACGCCATCACGCTCTGCATAAATTACTTTGTTTTCAGGGAACTCATCTTTGATAGCATACATATTCCCATGGGACAGTCTTTCTAGACATACAACAATGAAGTCTTTATCTTTTGCATTTTGTTTAATTTTTGCTATTGGACCAAAGCCGTCAACAGTTGTTACATCATAGCCATTACGGCCAAGTTGTTGTTTATAGTTTTCAGAAAGAGCAATATTTCCAACAATTAATATCGGTGTTAAATCTTTTGGAGTAGAGTACGTAAACACTGTTTGTGATTTTTGTACCGGTCTTCTTGCCAATCTTTGTTCCAATGTTTCTTCCTCTGAAATTTGTTTATTATCTATCACATCTAGAAACGAATGATGTTCATCTATAATAATTACATCATCTACTTGTGGTTCATAGCTATCAGAAATATTTTTAATAATTACTATTTCACGATTTGCTTTCTTTGCAAAGCAATCTCCATCAATCTCGTAAATTGTAGCGAATTGCGTATGTTTATAATATTTTGATAGTTTATAAAATAGTGGATTACGAAAAGTACGAATCATTCTATTTTCTATGGCTGTTACTAAACTATTTTCATATAAACCATCCTCATTCTGTTCAAACACAATGTATTTTTCCTCATTTGTAAATACGTTTTCAACAATTGCACCATTTGCTACTAATTTCTGAATGAAATAAGGTGTATGGCCTTTCAACTTCATAGATTCATCAAAATAATCTAAAGTCATCCGCTTTTGCTTATAAAACCTTACAAGCTCTAACTGGGATGTAACTGATATTATTTGTCCATCTATTAATGTAATGTTTTGATCGTGAGTTACTTGTTCAAGTATTCCATTCACGTTCACATGAGGTTTTCCATCTGAAAATTTTACTGTACAGAAAAACCGAATGTTATGGTCGATTGGAGATTCGTCAAAAAAATTGTTATACACCTGCACAAACTCGTAATCTTTCGTTACTTGTACGAATTGCCCCTCACCTAAATATATATTTTCTGGTATTGCAATTATTTTATGTTTATCTCCATTTGGTAGGTTTAGATAATGCCCGTTAGAAGTAATTGTACAGTAACCGAATAAGTTTGTAGGTAACTCGCTCTTAGGCCTTTTTGCATTTTTCTCATCACAAGCAATTAAAAACATTTCAAAAAATTGCTTTATATTAGCTTCATCTTCATCCGAAACATTTTGAATTATTTTATGACCAATCTCTAGCCAATCTGTAACTGTTTCTACTTTTGGTATAGCAGCGGCTTTTAGTAAAGGTTGTAATTTCCTCTGTAGTTGACTATTTTCATTTTTTAGATGATCAATTTGGGCATCCCTCGCAAAAACTTTACGTTCACTTTCAGATGTTAACGATTGAATTTGTATTAATAGTTGGTCACGCTCGGCGGTCAGCTTTTTTACACTGTCTTCAAGATGTATATCTTTTACAATCGTTGTAGTTGCCGACTGTTTAGATTCTTTCAATTGTTCCTTTAGCTCGTTTAATTTAGTTTTTTGTTCGTTGAATTTTTCCTTCTGTTTTTCTAACTTCACATTGTTCTCATCATTCTTTTTCTTTAATGTTTGTATGGTTGTTTTATCTTTTTTTGCATTAGATTTTAAGTGTTCTGTGTAGCAAAGATATAAAACATGAATAAATTTATTTGATGTTATAGAACGTTGATTTTCAATTATTAATTCAAAATCCTTATCTTCTAAACTGCCTGAAATATCAAATAAGAATCTCCGTAATTGACTATAAAGAATAACACTTTCTAACATTGAAGTTAGAGGGGCAGTGTTTTTCATAAATATTTTAACAAATGTTGTTTCGTTAGTTAGTAAAGCTAAAAGTAGCTGAATGTGTGGATAGTCTTGGAAATCTTCATTGTACTTGCAGTTTAATTTTAACGGATCTAGGCGCATTTTTAATCGGAATTCTAAAACGCGAATGACCATTAATGATTGCGGTGAAATAGTATAGGTTTCCTCATTTTGTTGGAATACAATTTTATCTTTTAGTAGTCGCTCTTTTGTAAAAGGTACTAGCTCTTGTTCATAACCTTCAAAGGTAAAAAAATAAGAACTTTGAAGGTATTTGTAAGTAGAGTAGTCAAAAAAGTTAGATAATTCAAAAGTTAACTCACTACTCTTAATCTTAGAGTAGAATTGTGTGACCTTTGCAAGTAGATCTTGCTGTTGGGAGATTGAACTCTTTTTATAAAGAACCGCAAAATTTTTCACTAACGCTTCGAACTTTTTCTGGTCATTTAATGTTGTGAAAAAATCTTCGTGTTGTTCCTCAAACAGATCTATAAAGTGAGAGAAAATGGCGAGTTCGACAGTTGATAATTCTTTAAACAAGAGGTCATATTCAATGTCAAACTGAAAAAATGAGACGCCTTCAGCTATTGAAATTCCTTCAATTTTTTTTGTTGGATACATATAAGTAAATTCTGTCATTTTCAAAAACCCCTTTTATAATTGTTGGTACTGTTTTACTAGATAAAAGAAAAATGTATAGGGAAATAAGTTCCCCTTAAAGAAGCAGAGAATCTATTAAATTATACCATTTACATATACAAATGGTATAAAGGTCCCTAAAGTTACATTGCAATACTTAGAAAGTAAATTTTTTCTGCAAATAGTTAATATTTCAGCGTTATATGCTTATTTTTACAATTCCTACAAGAAAACTCAGAATTACCTATTGACGAAAGAATAAACTGGAAGTAAAATCAATTTTAACATTTAACCGACTTAACTAAGTGGTGAAGTAGGGATTAACCTATAAAAGTAGTTTGATTAACTAGGGGGGGCTTAGATCTGTATGAAAGATCTATTTATAAAAACAGAACAACAAAAACTTTGGATTGATAAGCTTTCGACTTTAGAACAAACGTTTAAGAAGAATGCTAGACAAATCGATGAAGACTCAAGTTTTCCACGAGAGCACATACAAGCATTACGGGATATTGGCTACACAAAATTAACATTGCCAAAAGAACTTGGGGGAGAAGGATTTAATGTATATGAGGCAATCGCATTACAAGAAACACTAGGTAGCTATGACGGAAGTACAGCACTTGCCACTACTTGGACACTTCTAACGGTGGGTGAGCTATTTGAAAATAAATACTGGGAACCGGCGAAATTAGAATCCTTTGCAAAGGCAGTTAAACAGGGAGCAATTATTAATCGTGCGGTTAGTGAAGTTGCAACGGGCAGTCCTATAAGAGGCGGGCGTCCTGGAACGCAAGCTGTACGCGAAGGACAAAAGTGGGTTATCAATGGTCGTAAAAGCTACACAACGGGCTCACCAGAGTTAGATTATTTCCTCACATCTGCGTGGATTGAAGAAAAAGAGAAAGTAGGATTTTTCTTAATTCACAAAGATACACCTGGTTTATCGATAGACGAGACTTGGGATGTGGTTTCGATGCGTGGAACAGGTAGTCATGATTTAGTACTTGAAAATGTGGTAGTAGATGAGTTCGATTTAGTTGAACTGCCTAATTATAATACAGGTTTTAAATTAAACGGTTGGTTATTATTAGTTCCTGCCACCTATTTAGGGATTGCACAGGCTGCACGTGACTATGCGTTAAGGTTTGCCAATACTCATTCACCAAATAGTATTCAAGGAACGATTGGGAGTTTACCAAACGTTCAAAGTTTACTAGGCGAAATTGAATTAGAACTTTCAACTGCAAGATTCTCATTATATGGTGCAGCACAAACTTATGTTGAGTTAAAACGAAAAGAAAACGATGGCCACGAATTATCGGAAGATGAAGGAACGATGATTGTGAACGCTGTAAATACTGCTAAGCATGTTGTCACAAATGCAGCGATTAATGTGGTCGACAAAGCAATGCGAGTGGTGGGAGCGAAAAGTTTACAAAGACAAAACCCATTACAACGTTATTATCGAGATGTTCGTGCTGGACTTCATAACCCGCCGATGGATGATTTAACGATAAAAAAGTTAGCGGAATTTGCATTAAAACAAGATGAAAACAAAGGGGATCAATAATTATGAAATTCACTAAATTACTTAAATTTGCTGCTGTAGGTTTTGCATCGATTTCAATTTTAGCTGCTTGTGGAAATGGAGAACAATCGGGCGGAACAAAAACAACTGAGGATGGTACTGAAGTTCGTGTTGTTAAAGTAGCTTACGATCAAGCGAGTAAACCGATGTCCTATAACGATGAAAATGGTAATCCAACTGGCTACGATGTAGAAGTTATGAAACTAGTAGATGAACTGTTACCAGAATACGAATTTCAATATGTTGGAACAACAAGTGACGATTTATTAATTGGAATTGAACAAGGAAAATATCATGCAGGTGTTAAAAACGCATTCTGGACACAAGAACGTTCAGAGAAATTCGTCTTCCCTCAAGAATTCTTAGGTCTAAGTAGTGCGGGACTTGTTTTGAAAAAAGAAAATGAACATATTAAAAATTTGAGTGATTTTGCTTCAGCTGGTATGACGCTTGCTCCGATTGCGGCTAACAATGCACAGTATACAGTAATTGCAGAATACAATGAGGCTAATCCAGATAACCCAGTGAAATTAAAAGCTGGTGAAGAATTCACTGTTGACGTAGTTCAATGGGTAAATGAAGGTCGTGTTGATGGAGGAGTAATCATCGAGGGCTCATTCAAAGGGCAAGTACTTACAGAAGGTGGTCCATATTACAACTTAAAAGATGAAGTCGTTTATAGCGAATTCGCGGTAATTAAAACATGGCCATTATTTAACAAAAAAGAACAAGAATTTGCAGATGCTTATGATAAAGCTGTAGCGCAATTAAAAGAAGAAGGGAAATTACGTGAATTAAGCGTTGAATTTTATGGCAGAGATTTATTTGAAGTTTTAGATCAAGTAAAACGTTAATATGTCAATCGAAGGGCTCTTAGTAGTCAGTTATTTAGAGCCCTTTTGTCACTTTAATAAAATCTATGAAAATGCTTTTGTTTCGGAAAATGATCTTTGTCGAAGGATTCTTGATAAAGAAAGTGGTGAGTAAATGGAGAAATATTTTGATATAAACTACCTTTGGACGGCACTCCCTCAATTATTACCATATCTTTGGATTACATTGTTTGTTGCTGCATTAGCCGTCATCTTTGGTTCTTTGTTAGGTTTAATAATTGCCGTCTTCAAGTTATCAAAGAATAAGTTTTTAAGTTTCTTAGCAAATAGCTATATTACTATAATGCGTTGTACTCCATCCATCGTACTATTATTCCTAGTTTATTATGGTATTCCAGCTTTTTCGGAACGCTTTTTTGGTATCTATTTACAAGATGTTCATACAGGAGTGTTCGTAGTCATCACATTTAGTTTACAATTTGCTGCAATGATGGCAGAAGTGATTAGATCAGCTTATTTATCAATAGATAAAGGTCAATATGAGGCAGCAGTTAGCGTTGGGTTAACTCCATTCCAATCTTATGCCCGTATCATATTCCCACAAGCAGTAGTCGTTGCTTTACCAAACTTCGGTAACGGGTTAATTTCTGTTCTACAAGAAGGAGCACTTGCTTATACAATTGGATTTATCGATATTGTTGGAAAAGCAAATCTCATAATTGCTAATAACTACAACACACATGCTCTAGAAATTTATATTGCTCTAGCAGTTTTTTATTGGGTATTATCCGTTGCTATAGCAAAAATCTTTGGGAAACTGGAAAAAGTATTTAGTAAAGGGCAACGCACGTTAAAAACTAGTTAAGGAGGCGCATTTAAGATGGATTCTAGTTTTATTAATATGGAATTTCTCATTGATACATTTTTCGTCGCTCTAAGTGGCGTTCCAATTGCGCTTCTAGTAACAGTTGTTGCTCTTTTGATAGCTATGCCTATTGGGTTTTTTCTAGCATTATCACGCATCACTGAAGTGCCAATTGTGAATGGTTTTACGAAGGTGTATGTTTCCTTTGTGCGAGGAACGCCAATTATTATCCAAATTTTTGTTTTATACAGTATTTTACCGTTAATATTAGCGGGGATCTTTGAACGATATAATATTGATTTCCCAATTTACGATGTAAATCCATTATGGTATGCATTTATTATCTTTTCATTTAATACAGCAGCAGTTTTAGTTGAAGTTTTTCGCTCGGCACTTAAAACGGTTCATGCTGGCCAATTAGAAGCGGCCTATTCGGTCGGCTTAACAACTGCCCAGGCTTATCGCCGTATTGTTATACCGCAAATGCTAGTATCTGCCATGCCAAACCTTTGTACCGCAACGATAAATTTGATCAAAGCAACATCATTGGGGTATGCAATATCATTGCAAGAAATTACGTTAAAAGCGAAAGTAGCGGCAAATGTAGGGTACAACTATTTGGAAGCATATATTGATATTTTTATAGTTTACTTAATTTTGTGTATTACAGTTGAATACTTATTTAAAGTGTTTGAAAAACGGTTAAGTCGATATAAGGCTGTAGCTACTGCATAGGGGGTTGTATAATGTTAGATATCCAAAATGTCCATAAATCTTTTGGGAAAAATGAAATATTAAAAGGCGTAAATCTTACCGTAGATAAAGGCGATGTAGTTGTCATTCTTGGGCCAAGTGGATCAGGGAAAACGACACTCTTACGATGCATTAACTTTTTAGAAAGAGCAGATCAGGGGACAGCAAAATTTGGGGAGCTGACTGTTGATTTACATTCCGCTTCCAAAAAAGAAGTGTTAGATGTTCGCAAAAGGTCAGCATTTGTATTCCAAAACTACAATCTATTTAACAATAAAACTGCAATAGAAAATGTAGCAGAGGGATTGATTGTTGGTCGAAAAATCCCGAAAGTAGAAGCATACAAAATTGCACGTGAAGCTCTAGATAAAGTAGGGTTATCTGAAAAATATGATTCTTATCCAAGCCAATTATCAGGTGGTCAACAGCAACGTGTCGGGATTGCGCGTGCGGTGGCTCTAAATCCAGATGTCATACTTTTCGATGAGCCAACTTCAGCCCTAGACCCTGAGCTAGTTGGTGAAGTGCTTGAAGTAATGAAAGAAATTGCACGTGAAGGAACAACCATGATTGTTGTAACACACGAGATGCAATTTGCTAAGGATGTAGCAAAAAAAGTGATCTTTATGGATGGTGGTAACATTGTAGAGGAAGGAACACCTCATGAAATCTTTGTTACCCCTAAGGAAGAACGAACACGTAGATTTTTACGTCGAGTACTGCCAGGAGAATATGATTTTCAAATTTAACCAGTCCTTAAAAGGGCTGGTGTTTTTTTATATGTAATAGTAAATGTAGGTGGCGAGGTGAATTCGCGGATCCCTTAATATTAAACTTTCACGATCAGAGAGGAAATCTTTTTTGAAACAGCTTTTTATGTAATTACTGATCATTTGCTATATATTATAAATAATGGGTTAGGTTTTTACGTTAAAGTATGAAGTAATTATTAAGGGGAGAAGAAAAATGAAATTATATACAAAAACAGGGGATAAAGGGAAAACTGGTTTATTAGGTGGTCGGGTGAGTAAAGATGATCTACGTGTTGAAGCGTATGGTACGATTGATGAACTAAATTCATTTATCGGAAAAGCAGTGACGGAACTCGATCAAAAGGTGTTTAAAGATCTGATAGAGGACTTAGAGGCAATTCAACATGAGTTGTTTGATTGTGGTGGTGACTTAGCAAATGTGATGAAGGAGAGAAAGTACAAACTGCAAGAGGCATCGATTGAAGTGTTAGAAAAACGCATTGATGTATTGTCAGATGAGGTTCCACCTTTGAAACGTTTTATTTTACCTGGGGGATCAGAAGCCTCCGCAACCCTGCATATAGCAAGAACAGTGTGTCGACGTGCAGAACGACGTGTCGTTACGCTAATGAACTCAACTGAAGATGTACCAACCATTGTACAAAAATATTTGAACCGCTTATCAGACTATTTCTTTGCAGCAGCAAGAGCAGTGAACCACCGTCTTAATGTGAAAGACGTTGAATATGTTCGTGGCGGAGATGTGTTTAAATAATGTAATGAGCCTAGTATCTTACTGAAGATATCTAGGCTTTTTTATTTTTAAGGATTGAAGCAGGGTGGGAGATGGCAAGTGTATATTTGAAGCGGTTTACTGGACAAAATTTGGCGAAATACCATGAAAGTGTCTAGTAAAAGCGATTTACTAGACAATATTTAGTGAAACGCCAAGTAAGAGTCTAATATAAAGGATCAAAATTTTTATTAAAAGAATGCACATCAGATTGCTAAATTAGTAATATACTATAATTTCAATAGCATTCTTTATAATATTTAGAAAATTGTAAACTACTCATTGACTGAATGCTCATTCATAAATTAAAATAAATGCATAAACGAAGAATTTTGGATGTAAACGCTTAAATCTCGTAACATATTTAAGGTTTAGTAGGAATAAGAACGTATTACAGGGAGACTAGGGGGAAACGGTATGAGTCCATTGTTAATTGCCAATTGGATATTCTTCATTGCGGTAGTGCTCTACGGGGTTGGATTATTTGTCTATCTTTTAAAAACAAGATACGCATATGTGAAACTCGGTAAAAAGGAAGAATTTAATGACAGTGTAAAAGAACGACTAGAGAAAATTTGGGTGAATGTATTCGGCCAATCGAAGCTTTTAAAAGATCCAAAAAGTGGATTAATTCATGTTTTATTTTTCTATGGCTTTATACTTGTCCAACTTGGAGCGATTGATTTTATATGGAAGGGACTAGCTCCGGGATCACATATGCCATTAGGTCCGGTATATTCGATTTTTACACTTTTTGAAGAAGTTGTTGCACTAGTTATTTTATTTGCCGTAGTTTGGGCATTTTATCGTCGTTATATAGAAAAGCTTGTCCGCTTAAAACGCGGCTGGAAAAATGGACTTGTTCTTATTTTTATTGGTGGATTAATGGTTTCCACTTTAATAGGAAATGGAATGAGCTTAATTTGGCAAGGTCATGAATTTACTGCTAGTGAGCCAATCGCATCAAGCATAGCAGCAATTTTAGGTTTTTTATCTCCTACTATTGCAGCAGTAGTCTTTTATGTTATGTGGTGGGTACACTTACTGATTTTATTAACATTCTTAGTATACGTTCCACAATCGAAGCACTTCCATTTAATTTCCGGACCTGTCAACGTCTATTTCCATCGCCTTGATCGTGCTGGAACACCTCGTCCAATTGATTTTTCGGCAATGGAAGAAGCAGAAGATGAAGATGAAATGCCAACATTCGGTGTAGGGAAGATTCAAGACTTTACACAGAAACAGTTAATAGACTTATATGCATGTGTAGAGTGTGGTCGCTGTACAAATATGTGTCCGGCAACTGGAACAGGAAAAATGTTGTCTCCAATGGATTTAATCGTAAAGTTAAGAGACCACTTAACAAATACAGGTGCTGTTGTAACAAAGAAAAAACCGTGGGTACCAGCTTATTTCTTTAATAATTCAAAAGGCAATCAATTGGCTCTCGCTGCTGGAGCAGAAGGTGCTGTTATTGAAAATATCTATAATCCTTCCTTAATTGGAGACATCATTACAGAAGAAGAAATTTGGGCTTGTACAACTTGCCGTAACTGTGAAGACCAATGTCCAGTTATGAATGAACATGTTGATAAAATTATCGATCTTCGTCGTTATTTAACGATGACTGAAGGGAAAGTAAACCCAGATGCGCAACGTGCGATGAACAATATCGAACGACAAGGAAATCCATGGGGAATTAACCGTAAAGAAAAGGAAAACTGGCGTGATCTTGATCCAACAGTGAAAATTCCTACTGTGAAAGAGGCAACTAAATCTGGTGAAGGCTTCGAATACTTACTCTGGGTAGGATCTATGGGGGCATTTGACAGTCGCTCACAAAAAATTGCTCTATCCTTTGCTCGTTTAATGAATGAGGCTGGTGTCAAATTTGCAATTTTAGGAAATAAAGAAAAGAACTCGGGGGATACGCCTCGTCGTTTAGGTAATGAGTTTTTATTCCAAGAATTAGCGACAGCAAATATTGAAGAATTTGAGAAAAATGATGTAAAGAAAATCGTCACAATCGACCCACATGCATACAATATCTTTAAAAATGAATATAAAGATTTTGGTTGGGAAGGCGAAGTGTATCACCATACAGAGCTTCTTTATGATTTAGTGAATGAAGGACGATTAACATTAAATCACCGTGTAGATGAAACGATTGTATTCCATGATTCATGTTACTTAGGTCGATACAATGATGTCTACGATCCACCACGTGAAATATTAAAAGCCATTCCTGGTGTGAAACTTGTAGAGATGGAACGTAACCGTGAAGAAGCTATGTGCTGTGGTGCTGGTGGAGGGTTAATGTGGATGGAAGAACATGTAGGAAATCGCATTAACGTAGCTCGAACAGAACAAGCATTAGCAACAAATGCATCCGTCATTTCTTCAGGCTGCCCATTCTGCTTAACAATGCTTTCAGACGGAACAAAAGCAAAAGAAGTAGAAGATAAGGTCGGCACGTATGATGTTGTTGAGTTACTAGAACAATCTGTCTTCGGAGAAAGTGTGAAAGAAGAAGTAGCTGTCGTTGCTGAATAATTGACTAAAAGCAGAAAATATAAGAGTAATAGAGAAAATATTTATTTGATAGAAATATCAGAATTGAATGAAATGTGATTATGGAGTAAAATGAATGAAGATAAGGGAGTTCTAAGCGACTCCCTCTTTTCATATGAATAAACCGAGCGAGCGTTCAGTCAATTTAATGAAACAACTTTGTTGTTTCATTAAATTTGCGCCGAGGATAGCGAAGCGACGCAGAAGCAAAAATCTAGAAATGGATAATTGTACTTAGTGACATTTGCTAAGAAAAAATGAGACGACATGTTTGCTTCGAGGATGGTGACAACTCGTTGTGACCACCGCAGAAACACAATAATTTGCGCCGAGGATAGCGAAGCGACGCAGAAGCAAAAATCTAGAAATGGATAATTGTACTGAAGTGACGTTTGCTCAGCAACAATGAGACGACATGTTTGCTTCGAGGATGGTGACAACTCGTTGTGACCACCGCAGAAGCACATAAATTTGCGCCGAGGATAGCGAAGCGACGCCGTACGAATTAATTCATCAAAGGGGAACATTAATAATTAATTAACTTTAGAAATCTTAAGAGTTTAATAGTTTTAAACAAAAACAATAGGGGTGGGAAAATGAGAAAAACGGTTATTTTAGATGGAGCAAGAACAGCATTTGGGAAATTTGGTGGGGGTTTATCTTCACTATCAGCTAGCGACCTTGGAGGTATAGCTATAAAAGGGGCGTTAGAAAAAGCTAATATTAAACCAGAAGATGTAAACGAAGTCATTATGGGGACAGTCCTACAAGCTGGCCAAGGCCAAATACCTTCTCGTCAAGCAGCAACTAAAGCTGCTATTCCATTTAACGTAAAAACAGAAACAATCAATAAAGTATGTGCTTCTGGTATGAGAAGTGTTACTCTTGCAGATCAATTAATTCGATTAGGGGACGAAGAAGTGATTGTAGCAGGTGGTATGGAGTCTATGTCGAACGCACCTTACCTTTTACCAAAAGGACGATGGGGTCTTCGTATGGGAGATGCACAACTAATTGATGGAATGATTTTTGACGGGTTATCTTGTGCCTTTGATCCGAATCATGTACACATGGGAACGTACGGAAATAGTACTTCAAGTGAGTTCGAAATCTCCAGAGAAGCACAAGATGAATGGTCCCTACGCAGTCACCAACTAGCTTTACAAGCAATCGAAGCAGGAAAGTTTTCAGAAGAAATAGTACCTGTAGAAATTAAAGGCCGAAAAGGAGATATCACGGTAGTAGATCAAGATGAAGCTCCTCGAAAAGAAACTTCATTGGAAGCGTTATCAAAATTAAAACCAGCCTTCGATAAGGACGGCACTATTACAGCCGGAAATGCACCAGGTGTCAATGATGGAGCTTGTGCAATGGTATTAATGAGTGAAGAACGTGCAGATAGAGAAGGACGCAAACCACTTGCTTATATTTTAGGGCATGCAGAAATTGGAGTAGAGCCAAAGGATTTCCCGCAAACTCCTGGATTAGTTATCAATGAATTGTTAAATAAAACTGGTAAATCAGCAGAAGAAATCGATTTAGTGGAGATCAATGAAGCATTTGCTACTGTTGCTTTAGTTAGTAACAAAATCGCTGGCATAAATCCTGAAAAAGTTAACGTTAACGGTGGTGCAGTCGCTTTAGGTCATCCGATTGGAGCTTCAGGTGCAAGAATTATTTTAACACTTGCTTACGAGTTAAAACGCCGTGGTGGTGGCATAGGTATTGCTGCAATCTGTTCTGGTGGTGGCCAAGGAGATGCAATCATGATTGAAGTACCAAAACAATAAAAGAGCTGTAGAATCCAACTATTTACTAATGAATAGCAAAATATAGGAGGAAAATATTATGGCAATCCAAAAAGTAATGGTAATTGGTGCAGGACAGATGGGATCGGGTATTGCCCAAGTGTGTGCCCAGTCAGGATATGATGTCATTTTAAATGATATTAAACAAGAATTTTTAGATCGAGGGATACAGGTAATCACTCAAAATCTTTCAAGAGATGTTGAGAAAGGTAGAAAATCAGAGGAAGAAAAAGTTGCTACACTAAGCAGAATTACTCAATCACTTGATATAAAGGATGCAGTTGACGTTGATATAATTATCGAAGCTGCTACTGAAAATATGGATATTAAACAATCTATATTTAGAGAAATTGATGCAATCGCGCCAAAAGATGCAATTCTAGCAACGAATACTTCTTCATTACCTATTACTGAGATTGCAGCTGTGACAGAAAGACCGGAACAAGTTATAGGTATGCACTTTATGAATCCGGTTCCTGTAATGAAGCTTGTAGAAATTATTCGAGGCCTTGCCACAACTGATGAAGTATATAAAGCAGTTGAAGATATGACAGTTACATTAGCAAAAACACCAGTTGAAGTAAATGACTTTCCAGGATTTGTATCAAACAGAATATTAATGCCAATGATTAACGAAGCAATCTATACATTGTATGAAGGGGTTGCCTCTAAGGAAGCCATTGATAGTGTGATGAAGCTAGGAATGAATCATCCAATGGGTCCTTTAACTTTAGCCGATTTTATCGGTCTAGATACTTGTTTATCTATAATGGAAATTTTATATGAAGGATTTGGAGATAGTAAATACCGTCCATGTCCTTTGCTTCGTAAGTATGTAGCGGCAGGTTGGTTAGGAAAGAAATCAGGTCGCGGCTTCTATGTGTATGACTAAAAGGGGAGATTTCCGATGAACTTGCAATTTACTGAAGAACAACTGATGGTTCAAGACATGGTTAGAGACTTTGCTCAATCTGAAATTACACCATTCATCGAAAAGATGGAAGAAGGCGAATTTCCAAGAGAAATCTTAAAGAAAATGGGAGATTTAGGTCTAATGGGGATGACGACACCAGAAGAATTAGGTGGTGCCGGAATGGATTTTACATCCTATATATTAGCGATCAATGAGCTTTCAAAAGTAAGCCCAGTTGTGGCTGTCATTTTAGCTGTTCACACCTCTGTTGGAACTAATCCCATACTCTATTTTGGAACGGATGAGCAAAAGAAAAAATATATTCCTAAGTTAGCTCGTGGGGAGTATTTAGGTGCATTTTGTTTAACGGAGGCAGAAGCTGGGTCAGATGCAGCATCTATTAGAACACGAGCTGTAAAATCAGCAGACAATTATGTATTAAATGGTTCAAAAGTATTTATTACTAATGGTGGTGAGGCTGAGGTTAATATCGTGTTTGCTTCCACGAATCCTGAAAAAGGCGCACGTGGCATTTCCGCTTTTATCGTAGAAAAGGATACACCTGGTTTTATTGTAGGTAAGAATGAAGAAAAGATGGGACTTCACGGCTCAAAAACGGTGCAAATTACCTTTGAAAATATGAAAATACCAGCTAGTCAATTGTTAGGTGAGGAAAACCACGGATTTAAAATTGCAATGGCTAACCTTGACGTTGGACGGATCGGTATTGCTGCTCAAGCGCTTGGCATTGCAGAGGCGGCTTTAGATGCTTCAATCGAATATGCTAAACAGCGCGTCCAGTTTGGAAAGCCAATTGCACAACAACAAGGTGTAGGCTTTAAATTAGCAGATATGGCTACGATGGTCGAGGCTGCTAAATTACTAGTTTATAAGGCGACTGATTTAAATAATAGGGGTAAAGATTGTAGTAAAGAAGCATCAATGGCGAAACTGTTAGCTTCTAGAGCTGCAGTACAGGTGACGACAGAAGCAATACAAGTATTCGGAGGTTACGGTTACACAAAAGACTATCCAGTAGAACGATACTTCAGAGATGCCAAAATAACCGAAATATATGAAGGTACAAGTGAGATTCAAAGAATTGTTATAAGCAAAAATCTTTAATAGTACTAGGCATTTAAACAATCGGGGGGAAAATGATGAACTTTCAACTTTCTGAAGAACATGAGCAATTACGAGAAATGATAAGAGATTTTGCGGTAAATGAAGTAGCACCTTCAGCAGCAGAACGCGATGAAAATGAATCTTTTGATCGTTCGATATGGGATAAAATGGCAGAACTAGGTTTAACGGGGATTCCTTGGCCAGAAGAATATGGCGGAGCTGGTTTTGACTATTTAGCTTATTGTATTGCTGTCGAAGAACTTTCACGTGTCTGCGCTTCTACTGGTGTAACTTTATCTGCCCATACCTCACTTGCTGGATGGCCAGTTTATAAGTTTGGAACGGAAGAACAAAAGCAACAATATCTACGTCCAATGGCAGAAGGTAAAAAAATGGGTGCTTATTGTTTAACGGAATCAGGTTCTGGTAGTGATGCTGGTGGTATGAGAACAACAGCAAAACTTGAAGGTGATGAATATGTCCTTAACGGATCGAAAATTTTCATTACAAACGGTGGAGAAGCTGAAATTTACGTTGTTTTCGCTGTAACGGATCCAACTTCAAAACATAAAGGAACAAGTGCTTTTATTGTTGAATCTAACTTCCCAGGATTTAAAGTTGGGAAAAAAGAAAAGAAAATGGGTATTCGTTCATCTCCAACAACAGAAATCATCTTTGAAAATTGCCGAGTACCAAAAGAAAACCTACTAGGTAATGAAGGTGATGGATTCATCATTGCGATGAAAACATTAGATGGTGGACGAAATGGAATTGCAGCTCAAGCAGTTGGAATTGCACAAGGTGCGTTAGATGCGGCGATAGGCTATGCTAAGGAACGTGTCCAATTTGGGAAGCCAATTGTTGCAAATCAAGGGGTATCCTTCAAATTAGCAGATATGGCAACAGCAGTTGAAGCATCTAGACTATTGACATATCAAGCTGCATGGTTAGAAACAAATAACCTTCCTTATGGTAAAGCTTCTGCAATGGCAAAATTAATGGCTGGAGATACTGCGATGTCAGTAACAACAGATGCTGTTCAAATTTTTGGAGGCTACGGCTATACAAAAGAATATCCAGTAGAACGTTTTATGCGCGATGCAAAAATTACTCAAATTTACGAGGGTACACAAGAAATTCAACGTCTTGTGATTTCTCGAATGATAACGAAATAATGTATGACAGAAAAAGAGAAAATTGTTGTTAAAACATCTGTCAAGGATGAAAGCCTTATTGAAATTAGACGACTCCAAATTATAAATGGAGCAGTCAACCTTTTTAAAGAAAAAGGATTTCATCGGGCTACGACAAGAGAAATCGCAAAAGCTGCTGGATTTAGTATAGGGACATTGTATGAATACATCCGGACGAAAGAAGATGTCCTCTATTTAGTATGTGATCACATTTACGACAAAGTGAAACAACAACTTAGCATGATACTTTCAGATACTGGAACAGTTAAGGAGTTAAAAGAAGCCATTAAGCAATATTTTTACTTAATAGATCGCATGATTGATGAATTTACCATTATGTATCAAGAAACAAAGTCACTTTCCAAAGAAGCCATGCACTATATATTTGATAAAGAACTAGAAATGGTTCGAATATTCGAGGGGATTATTAAAAACTGTTTACCTTCTTTGGAAAATAGATTAACGGATAAAGAGGTCTTTTTAGCTGCCAATCATATCGTTGTCCAAGGGCAAGCATGGGCTTTTAGAAAATGGGCATTAAAAAAGCGATACACAATTGAAGAATATGTAGAAGACCAAACGAAACTATTTCTCTCTGGTATTCTAAATTTTCATGAAAAGTGAAATGAAATATAGCTAGTTTAGAAGAACACACTTTTAGAAGTTCAAAAATTGACACCGCTAAGTAGCATACGTTTAACGATTGTGCATTAGCGGTGTTTATTTATAAGAAAAGCAGTTTATGTTCTAGAAAGGGGTTAGTCGTATGGTGAAACTTGAAAATCAAGTGGAAAATGGGGTATATAAAGCGAAGCATCACGTACGATTTGTGACAGCATCTAGTTTATTTGATGGTCATGATGTTTCAGTAAATATAATGAGAAGAATATTACAAGCAAGTGGCGCGGAGGTCATTCATCTCGGACATAATCGTTCTGTAGAGGAAGTGGTCACTGCTGCGATACAGGAAGATGCTCAGGCGATTGCGGTTTCTTCTTACCAAGGTGGGCATTTGGAGTACTTCAAATATATGTATGACCTACTTCACGAAAAAGGTGCTCCTCACATCAAAATTTATGGTGGGGGTGGGGGGGTTATTCTCCCTCGTGAAATTAAAGAGCTTCATGAATACGGGATTGCTGGAATCTTCTCTCCGGAAGATGGTATGAAGCTGGGACTTCAAGGAATGATTAATAAACAGCTTGAAGGTTCAGACTTCTCGACACTAAAAGGAAACTATATAGAATTACTTAACCAATTATCAACAGATAAGCCAGAGGTACTAGCGAATTTAATTACCGCAGCGGAAATTGGTGGAACACAAGAAATAAATGAACTAATACAACAAGCCAAAAAGAAAAATAAAAATACACCAGTCCTTGGTATTACTGGAACTGGTGGGGCAGGAAAATCCTCACTAACCGATGAATTAATCCGCAGATACCTTAGAGAGTTCCCAGAAAAAACTGTTGCAATCCTATCTGTGGATCCGACAAAACAAAAGACAGGTGGAGCACTATTAGGTGATCGCATCCGAATGAACGCAATTTTTGATAAAAGAGTATATATGCGTAGTTTAGCAACACGTGGATCTAGAACCGAACTATCAGCATCAATTGGGGATGTGCTTTCAGTTGTAAAAGCGGCAGGTTTTGACTTAATCATTGTTGAAACAAGTGGAATTGGTCAAGGTGATGCTGAAATTACAAAATATACCGATTTATCAATGTATGTAATGACAAGTGAATTCGGAGCTCCAACACAACTTGAAAAGATAGACATGATTGACTATGCAGATTTAATCGTTATCAACAAATTCGAACGAAAAGGCTCTGAAGATGCGTTAAAACAAGTACAAAAGCAATACCAAAGATCCCATGGATTATGGTCAGAAAATCTTGACAATATGCCAGTTTTCGGGACAATAGCAAGTCAATTTAATGATAAAGGTACAAACTCGCTGTTCGCGGCGTTAGTAGCGAAAGTAAATGAGAAATTTGGTTTCAATTGGCAAACTTCTTATGAGCAATTCGTTAAAACACAAAAACAAGATATTATCATTCCTTCTAATCGTAGATATTACTTAAGAGAAATTGTTGATACAGTACGTCATTATCACAAACATGCACAGCAGCAAGTAGAACTTGCTCGAAAGTTATATCAGCTTGAAGGTACAATTGAAACAGTTCGAACACAAAATACAGATGCGGATGCCTTAATTGCCTCTCTTACATCACTAGCAGATGGTATTAAAGGGCAATTAACCAACGAATCCATTCGCATTATTGAAAATTGGGAGAAACTTAAGGAAGCTTATTCTGGGGATGAATTCATTACAAAAGTTCGAGATAAAGAAATTCGGACTATATTAAAAACAACATCACTATCGGGAACGAAAATTCCAAAAATTGCATTACCAAAGTTCAAAGATTATGGAGAAATCCTACGCTGGGTATACACAGAAAACGTACCTGGTGAGTTTCCATATACAGCTGGTGTATTCCCATTCAAGCGAGAAGGAGAAGACCCTAAACGTCAGTTTGCTGGAGAAGGAACACCAGAACGCACAAATAAACGATTCCATTATTTATCTAAGGATGATGATGCGAAACGACTTTCCACTGCCTTCGACTCAGTAACACTTTATGGAGAAGACCCAGACTATCGACCAGATATCTTCGGAAAAGTAGGAGAGTCAGGTGTGAATGTTTGTACATTAGATGACATGAAAAAGTTATATGCAGGTTTTGACTTATGTGCTCCAAGTACATCTGTATCCATGACAATCAATGGACCTGCACCTATTATATTGGCTATGTTCTTAAATACAGCGATTGATCAGCAAGTGAAGAAAAAAGAAGAAGAACTTGGCCGTACTTTAACATTAGAGGAATTTACAGAGGTGAGGGAAAAAACCTTACAAGTAGTGCGCGGAACTGTACAGGCGGATATTTTAAAAGAAGACCAGGGGCAAAATACTTGTGTTTTCTCAACAGAATTTGCTCTGAGAATGATGGGTGATATCCAACAATATTTCATCGATCAAAAAGTGCGAAATTATTATTCTGTATCAATTTCTGGTTACCATATTGCAGAAGCTGGTGCAAATCCAATCTCACAACTTGCATTTACACTAGCAAATGGGTTTACTTATGTTGAGTATTATTTAAGCAGAGGAATGCATATTGATGATTTTGCGCCAAATTTATCATTCTTCTTCTCTAATGGTTTGGATCCTGAGTACACAGTAATTGGTCGTGTTGCGCGAAGAATTTGGTCCATTGTTATGAGAGATAAATACGGAGCAAATGAGCGTTCACAAAAATTGAAATATCATGTACAAACATCTGGCAGATCCCTTCATGCACAAGAAATAGATTTCAATGATATTCGAACAACACTTCAAGCATTGATGGCATTGCAAGATAATTGTAATTCATTACACACAAATGCTTATGATGAAGCTATTACAACACCAACAGAAGAATCAGTTCGTAGAGCAATGGCGATACAACTCATTATTACAAAAGAACACGGACTATCAAAAAATGAAAACCCGCTGCAAGGTTCTTTTATTATTGAGGAGTTAACGGATTTAGTAGAAGATGCCATTCTAGAAGAATTTGAACGAATCAATGATCGTGGTGGAGTTCTTGGAGCGATGGAAACCCAATATCAACGAGGGAAAATTCAAGAAGAATCCATGTATTATGAGCACCTAAAACATTCAGGCCAGCTGCCAATTATCGGAGTAAATACTTATTTAAATCCAAACGCACAAAATACTCTCGATATTGATAATTTACAAGTTGCTCGAGCGACAAAAGAAGAAAAAGAACTTCAAATCTATAATTTAAGAGAATTCCAAAAACGTAATGAAGATCACATTGATTTAGAACTTGAAAAACTAAAACAAGTTGCCCTTTCTGGTGGAAATATCTTCGCCCAACTAATGGAAACTGTAAGGTTTGCAAGCTTAGGTCAAATAACAAGTGCCCTTTACGAAGTGGGAGGACAATATCGAAGAAATATGTAATGAAAATGTAATAGAAGAATTAAAAAAAAATCAAGCAAAAGATTGTTTTCAGTGGTATGTTTATTGATGAAATGAAAGAACTCATTAGGCGTTTATGAACATGACTTGAAGGAAGGTTACATCGATGGGGCGATTCGTACACTATTTCATTATTATTTCTTGTGTGATTACAACTTTTCTTTTGTATAATTTTGGAAAAGGTGCGATTCCGTTATTGGTTTTATCTGCATATTTTTTCTTTCTAGCATCGATTGAAGTTAATAATATAAAAAACAGTAAATCAAACTAGCATAGATTATAGTACTTTGTATATAATGGTTATTATTGCAAACTTGTTTGCCGTGTGAGTAATGTATTAAGGAAAGGACGTGCACGAATTGAACCTTCGTGAATTAACAAAAGATCAATTAGTGGAAGAATCATTAATAGATCTAGCGTACGCACTACTTGAAGAAAGAAAATCTCCTCTAGCATTTTTAGATCTTTTAAAAGAAATCCAAAACCTGAATGGTTTTTCAGACGAAGAAATCCAAAAGCGCTTAGTTCAGTTTTATACAGATATGAACGTTGATGGACGTTTTTTACTAAACAATGACAACACTTGGGGTCTTCGCGAGTGGTACAAAATTGAAACAATTGAAGAAGAAACAGCACCTACTGTTAAATCTCGTAAAAGAAAAACTAAATCTGCTCTTCTTGATGAAGATGAAGAAGAAATCGAAATTGATGAAGACGATTTAGTATTTGAAGAAGACCTAGATGAATTTGTTGACGAAGATGAAGAAGATTTAGATGTAGATGAAGATCTTGATTTTGATGAAGATATCGATGATGTGGATGCAGACGTAGATGTAGACGTTGACGTTGATGTTGATGTCGATACAGAAATTGATGAAGATCTCATCGACGAAGAAGATGCGTTCATAATTGATGAAGATGAAGATGAAGCTTTAGAAGAAGATGACGAAGAAAAATAAAAACATCTAAAAGCTACAGATGAATCATTGTATTTATTAAATTTCGCGACTGAAAAGTAGGAGTTCTTCGGAAAATTGTATTAGAAAACATCTTGACTTCTATTATCGTTCCGTTTAATCTTTTACTTGGGCTCCTTGAAAAAGGAGAATGGCCGTGATTATTAATTGCTCCCCCTGCAAATGATATGCAGGTGGGGCTTTTTTGTTTTTTATAACATTGACACTCTTTTTTAAAGATTCGGTGTGCTATAGATAATCCTACATAAATCAGATGTGTACGATTTGCCAAATACCCTTCCATTCACATCAAAGAAAAATAAAAAGAAAAGTAAATAGAAATATTTATGTATAGCTATGAAGAACTCGTGGAAAGTTGCATATAAGGTGAAATTTGAACGAGAATCTCAAGGCTTTTCTTCGCGGATTCTATTGTATCGGTTTTGGAAATCCGCATAAGAAAGACATCAACTCAGGCCAACAGGATGTTGGTCACAAAGCCATTGCCACAGAGGCCAACAGGAAGTTGGTCATGTCGCTGATGCTACAGAGGCCAACAGGAAGTTGGTCATATCACCGATGCCACAGGACGTGGCGTTTTCGGGGATAAGTAGCGTTCTCAGCGACAAGTGGCGCTTTTTGGCTTTGTTCATTAATTTGGGTCGAGTTGTGTCTTTCTAGTTTATTCGTATAAGAGGAGGAAAAAATAAATGACAAAGTATATTTTTGTTACAGGTGGAGTAGTTTCATCATTAGGGAAGGGAATTGTCGCATCTTCATTAGGGAGATTGCTAAAAAATCGTGGTTTACAGGTAACAATTCAAAAATTCGATCCATATTTAAATATTGACCCAGGTACAATGAGTCCATATCAACATGGTGAAGTTTTCGTAACAGATGATGGTGCTGAAGCGGATTTAGACTTAGGTCACTATGAACGCTTTATTGACATTAACTTAGGGAAACATTCTACGGTTACTTCTGGACGTGTATATCAATCAGTACTTGCAAAAGAACGTCGTGGCGATTACAACGGAAAAACAGTTCAAGTAATTCCACACGTAACAAACGAAATTAAAGACCGCATTCAACGAGCAGGTCGTGAAACAAATGCAGATATCGTAATTACAGAGGTTGGCGGTACTGTTGGTGATATCGAGTCACTACCTTTCCTTGAAGCAATTCGTCAAATGAGATCAGATTTAGGACATAAAAATGTAATGTACATTCACTGTACGTTAATTCCATATATCGCAGCTGCAGGTGAATTAAAAACTAAACCAACACAACATTCTGTTAAAGAATTACGTTCTTTAGGAATTCAACCAAATATATTAGTAGTGCGCACTGAACAACCAGTTTCAGAAGAAATGAGAGAAAAATTAGCATTATTCTGTGACGTAACAGCTCGCGATATTATTGAATCTGCTGATGCTGAACATTTATATGAAATTCCATTGAACTTACATGCTCAAGATTTTGATGATATTGTTTTAGAACATTTTGGGATTGAAGCACCTGAAGCGGATATGTCAGATTGGAAAGAACTTGTTCATAAGGTGAAAAATCTTTCAAATAAAACTCGTATTGCACTTGTTGGAAAATACGTTGAACTTCAAGATGCATACATCTCAGTAGTAGAAGCATTAAAACATGCTGGTTATGTATATGATTCTGATATTGAAGTAGATTGGATTAATGCAGAACATGTGAATGCGGAAAACGTGAGTGAGTTATTGCAAGGAGCAGATGGAATTTTAGTTCCTGGTGGCTTCGGTGATCGTGGAATAGAAGGGAAGATTTCTGCAATCCAATATGCTCGTGAAAACGACATCCCGTTCCTTGGTATTTGTTTAGGTATGCAATTAGCAACAATTGAATTTGCACGTAATGTACTTGGGCTACAAGGAGCACATTCAACAGAGTTAAACAAAGAAACACCTTACCCAATTATTGACTTCTTACCAGATCAAAGCGATGAGATAGACCTAGGTGGAACATTGCGTTTAGGGTTATATCCATGTAAATTAAAAGACGGTTCTCGCGCGATGGAAGCTTATAATGATGAGTTAGTTTACGAGCGTCACCGTCACCGTTACGAGTTCAATAATGAATTCCGTGAAGCTATGGAAGCAGAAGGACTAGTATTCTCTGGTACAAGCCCAGATAATCGTTTAGTAGAAATTATTGAATTACCTGAGAAAAAGTTCTTTATAGCATGTCAATTCCATCCAGAACTTGTATCTCGCCCACAACGTCCACAACCATTATTCCGTGAGTTCGTAGGTGCTGCATTTAATAATAAGCAATAATTTAGTTATACGAGAGAACCTCCAAGTGTACTGTGCTTGGAGGTTTTTTATATTGATCACTTGATTAAGTGGTAAGAAATTTATCAAATATGGTTGGATAAAGTGATGAACGACATTCTAAAGAACAAGTGCGAAGGGTTATGGTTACGGACACAATGTATTTTAAAGGCATATTAATGAAGGCGTTTTCTAGTAGAATTTCCAGCTCAAAAGGTCTTCATCATCAATATGCAGACCTGTTATAGTGAAATTTCCCGCTCAAAAGGTCTTCATCGCCTTTATGAAGACCTTTTCTAGTGGATTTTTTTGCTCAAAATGTCTTCATCATCCGTATGAGGACATTTTCTAGTGAAGTTTCCGGCTTAAAAGGTCTTCATCGCCGTTATGAAGACCTTTTCTAGTGGATATTCCGGCTTAAAAGGTCTTCATCGCCGTTATGAAGACCATTTCTAGTGGATTTTCCTGCTCAAAAGGTCTTCATCGCCTTTATGAAGACCTTTTCGGGATGAAGATCTTGTTAAAAAAAAGTCTACATTTCCGCAATGAAAGACATTCAAATCCGAGAAACGAATTCAAATGTCCTTCATACTTGTTACTAGATTGAATGATTGAATCGAACTTACAATTCGTCATCATCAAAAATGATTTCATCATAGTTCAATTTAATCGCTTCGTAAACAAAAAGCGCACCAAGTAAATGAGGTATTAATGTTCGTTCACCTAATTTTGTAGGATGTGGTAAAATACCACCTCTTATTTTCATAGAAATATAAGTGTATGCTAATTCACTTAATGGATTATTTTCATCTGCTTTTTCACTTGCAACAGCTGCAAAAGGAATGAATTCTTCAGATAACTTTTTTGCAAATGCAAGTGCGGCCTCATTTTCACAACTTTTTGTGAAAATACAAACTCGATCAACGTCGCTTATAACGGTTTCAGGTGTCCATTTTGCTAATTTATGAAATGGTTCAGAACCATTTAACGCATTTAACTCAACACCTTCTAACTCATCAAAGCAAGCAAGGTAAACTTTTCCTTCACCAACTGATGCTTGAGCTAGTAATCGTGCTGTTTCTTCAATTGCTTCTTCTTCACTTTGAGCTATTCTCTGTAGTAAACCTGATAATTGTGTTGTAAGTATTTTCAATTCCGTCACCTCTAAACCGTATTATAAAGATATATTAGTAAAATGGAAAATTGTTTAGATATAATTGACCAATTTGTAGTAACAATATATTTTGGCTATCAACATATTAAGTATTACGGTACTATCGTAATTCTATTAAAGAATATTAAATAGGGTGCAAATACCTACAAGAAATACAACTAGATTTATAAATATACAAATAAATGTTTCAAATGCAAATTTTGAGGGAAGTGAATAGATAAATAACTTGATAATTAATGGGAATAGGTGATGATTGTAATGAAAGAACTATTAATTGTAGATGACCATCAAGGTATAAGAATTTTATTAAAAGAAATTTTTAATAAAGAGGGATATCTAGTTCATCTTGCAACTAATGGGGCTGAAGCAATCAGTATAGCTGAAAGTAAAGAAATTGATTGTGTGATACTTGATATGAAAATTCCAGATATGGATGGTCTAGAAATTATAAGAAAAATAAAGGCTATAAAGTGTGACATACCTGTTATTATGATGTCTGGTTTTTCTGAGCAGACTGTAATTCGAGAAGCTATTGAACGTGGCGCTTCATGTTTTTTTACAAAACCATTTAATATACATGATTTAATAGATAGTGTGAGGAACAATGTTTTGATAAAAAGTGATATGACCTAATTATTGCAAATAAGTAATATTGAAAAGTATTTTTGCACCTGTCGCAAACTTTCGGTGCAGAAATCCCTCCACACTTGTGAGTGTGATAAAGGATAAATGATACTAAATATTGGGAAAATCTAATAAAGTTTTTTTTGTGGCTGTCGCATGCTTTCGCCACAGGAAAGGCTGTTGTCTCTTGGCTTGTGAGACTGACAAAACATAATCGTTCTAATTCTTTGAAAATACTAACAAGGTTCTTTTTGTGGCTGTCGCAAGCTTTCGCCACAGAAATCCCTCCACACTTGTGAGTGTGGAGGGATTTTGCTAATATTAAATGGAATATTTAATAAAAAAAACAATCTTCAGGAGGATTTTCATAATGCCATTAGTATCAATGAAAGAAATGTTAATTAAAGCAAAAAATGAAGGATATGCGGTTGGTCAATTCAATATTAATAATTTAGAATTTACTCAAGCAATTTTACAAGCGGCAGAAGAAGAAAAGTCTCCGGTGATTCTTGGTGTCTCTGAAGGCGCAGGAAAATATATGGGCGGATTTATATCTGTAGTTCATATGGTTAAAGGTTTAATGGAAAGCTATAAAATTACAGTTCCTGTTGCGATTCATTTAGACCACGGTTCAAGTTTTGATAAATGTAAAGAAGCAGTTGATGCAGGTTTTACTTCAGTAATGATTGATGCTTCTCACCACTCATTTGAGGAAAATGTAAAAATTACTAAAGAAGTTGTTGAATATGCACATGCAAATGGCGTTTCTGTAGAAGCAGAATTAGGTACTGTTGGCGGAGAAGAAGACGGAGTAATTGGTGGTATTATCTATGCAAATCCTAACGAATGTAAAGCGCTTGTGGAACAAACAGGAATTGATTGCTTAGCACCAGCATTAGGGTCTGTTCATGGGCCATACAAAGGTGAACCTAATTTAGGTTTTGCTGAAATGGAAGAAATCTCAAATTTAACTGATATTCCACTAGTACTTCATGGTGGTACAGGAATCCCAACAAAAGATATTCAACGTTCAATTTCTTTAGGTACAGCTAAAATTAACGTAAATACAGAAAACCAAATTGCAGCAACAAAAGTCATTCGTGAAGTATTAGAGAGTGACAAAAAAGTATACGATCCACGTAAATATTTAGCTCCTGCACGTGATGCAATAAAAGCAACAGTTATTGGCAAAATGCGTGAATTTGGAAGCTCTCAAAAAGCTTAATTGATAAAAAGGAATACAATCGGTGGGCTTTTGACACAAAGGGCCTAGTAAGCATATGTTATATTTAAAATACAAGTAGCAGTATTAATATAAATCTTGCACACATATGTACGTATAACCATAAAAATGGTTAAACTGAAAAAAGAAGCCGAATTATCTTAATAATTTTATCCAATTAAGTAAATAATATGTGATACGTATACACTGCTTTTCTAAATTCATTTTTATCAAGGTGAATGTTCTGGAGGAGAAGTGTCTGGTAGAATAATCAGCCTTCTCTATTCTTTTAGGTAAGGTTTTCCAATAATATGCAGGAGGAAATACGAAATGAAATTTTTTATTGATACAGCAAATTTTGAAGAAATACAAGAAGCACACTCATGGGGGATTATTTCTGGAGTAACAACAAATCCATCATTGGTTGCAAAAGAACAAAATATCTCTTTTCATGATCGTCTGCGTGAAATTGCAGAACTTGTAAATGGTTCTGTAAGTGGTGAAGTAATCTCGCTAGATGCAGAAGGGATGATTAAAGAAGGACTTGAACTTGCGGCTATTTCCCCTAATATTACAGTGAAATTACCAATGACTCCGGATGGATTAAAAGCATGTAAGTTTTTTGCTGAAAAAGGTATCAAAACAAATGTTACGTTAATTTTTAGTGCAAACCAAGCTTTAATGGCAGCTCGTGCTGGAGCAACGTATGTTTCACCATTTGTTGGTCGTTTAGATGACTTAGGTCAAAGTGGAGTTGAACTAATTTCTACTATTGCCGACATTTTTGCGATTCATGATATCCAAACAGAGATTATTGCCGCTTCAATTCGTCATCCAGCACACATTACTGATGTTGCTTTAGCAGGAGCTGACATCGCTACTACACCATATAAGGTATTGAAACAATTATTCCATCATCCACTAACTGACAAAGGTATTGAAGGCTTTTTAGCGGATTGGAAAAAGCGCGAAGGTCAATAATAATGTTAAAATGATTATGCTCATATTTTTTAGCTGATATGAGGAGGATTTAATTGTAGATTAAAAAGTTTACAACTTTCTAACCTGCATAAGTGAGAAGTAGACTAATCACCAAACTCCGGTGATTAGTCGTAACATTCTCTAAGAAAATAGTCAAGGGACACATCTTTCAAGCTAATTTAGTTGGAAAATGTATTTCGTATTTCTATTGTAAGGAAATCTCGTTTCGTACCTAAATTTTTGTGGCAATTCACTAATTTTCACTAGTAGGTACACATACAAAAATTGCCGAAGTTGACTATAATAAGGGAAACTTTCCAATTACGAGGGAGAACGCGTTATGGATGTATATAAAATCATTGGCGAAAATCGTCTAAAGGGTACAATCAAAGTCAGCGGTGCCAAAAATAGTGCGGTAGCGTTAATTCCAGCATCAATTCTGGCAAATTCCTCAGTTACTATTGGGGGAATACCTGAAATTGCTGATGCATGGACGTTGAAGGCATTATTGGAAGAAATAGGTGGAGAGGTAACATTTGAAAATGGACAAATGATTGTTGATCCAACTAATATGCTTGCAATTCCTTTACCAAACGGTAACGTTAAGAAGCTGCGAGCTTCTTATTACTTAATGGGAGCAATGCTTGGGCGTTTCAAAAAAGCAGTTGTAGGATTACCGGGTGGATGTTTCTTAGGACCACGCCCAATTGATCAACATATTAAGGGCTTTGAGGCGTTAGGTGCAAAAGTGACGAATGAACACGGTGCCATCTATTTGCGTGCAGAAGAGTTAAAAGGTGCTAAAATTTATTTGGACGTGGCAAGTGTTGGTGCTACGATTAATATTATGCTCGCAGCAGTTCGAGCAAAAGGTCGTACAGTTATTGAAAATGCAGCAAAGGAACCAGAGATTATTGATGTTGCAACCCTCCTTACAAATATGGGAGCGAACATTAAAGGTGCTGGTACGAGTGTCATTCGAATCGATGGAGTAGATGAACTTCACGGGACAAAACATACGATCATTCCTGACCGTATTGAAGCTGCTACATTTATGATTATGGCTGCTGCAATTGGAGATGGTATTACGATTGATAATATTATTCCTTTACATTTAGAAGCAGTAATTGCAAAACTTCGAGAAATGGGTGTAAAGGTAATTGAAGGTGAAGAAAGTGTCTTCATTCCAAAAGCAGATTCTTTGCAGGCCGTTGATGTAAAAACACTAGTATATCCAGGAATCCCCACAGACATTCAACAACCACTTTCCGTTTTAATGACTCAAGCAGTCGGAACATCAAAAGTTACAGATACAATCTATTCAGCAAGATTTAAACATATCGATGAATTACGTCGTATGAATGCAAATGCGAGAGTAGAAGGTAATACTGCCATTATTCAAGGACCAGCAATACTACATGGTTCGTCTGTTACTGCAACTGATTTAAGAGCTGGTGCTGCACTAGTTTTAGCTGGATTGCTTGCAGAAGGAGAGACAGTAATTCACGACATTCATCATATCGAACGTGGATATAGCTCTTTAATCGAAAAGTTAAATTCTTTAGGTGCTAACATTAGACGTGAAACGATTGCGGTTAGCTCCCTTGAATTACAGGAATAAAATTGTATAATCTCTAAAAATGTTTTATGTTACAATAGAGTGTGACATAAACATTCGGGTCACCGAATCGGGAGGAAATATAGCATGGAACGCAGTTTAACAATGGAAGTTGTCCGCGTCACTGAAGCAGCAGCAATTGCATCTGCAAAATGGATGGGACGTGGATTGAAAGACGAAGCAGACGAAGCAGCAACCGCAGCGATGCGTGCATTATTTGATACTATACCAATGCACGGGACAGTTGTAATTGGTGAAGGTGAAATGGACGAAGCTCCGATGCTTTACATCGGTGAAGAATTAGGTCTTCGTAATGGTGGCCCACATGTTGATATTGCAGTAGATCCGCTTGAAGGGACGAATATCGTTGCAAAAGGTACAAATGGCGCGATGACAGTACTTGCAATTGCTGACAGTGGAAACTTATTAAATGCACCTGATATGTATATGGATAAGTTAGCAGTTGGACCTGAAGCAGCTGGAAAAGTAGATATTAACAATTCAGTTACAGAGAATTTGCATGCAGTAGCTAAAGCAAAAAATAAAAACATTTCAGACGTAGTAGCTGTTCTTCTTGATCGCCCTCGTCACCAAAAAATTGTTGATGAAATACGAGCAGCTGGTGCACGTATCAAATTCATTCAAGATGGTGACGTAAGTGCCGCGATTAATACAGCCTTTGATGAAACAGGAATTGATATTATGTTTGGTATGGGTGGAGCCCCAGAAGGAGTCATTTCAGCGGTTGCCTTAAAATGTTTAGGTGGCGATTTCCAAGCGAAATTAGTTCCAGAAGATGATGCACAACTTGAACGTTGCGTAAAAATGGGTATTGATGTATCTAAAGTTCTTTACTTAGAAGACTTAGTAAAAGGTGATGATGCTATTTTTGCTGCTACTGCAGTAACTGATAGCGAATTACTTAAAGGTGTTCAATATAAAGGTGCATATTGTTTAACTAATTCCTTAGTTATGCGTGCAAAAACGGGCACAGTTCGTTTTATCGAAGGTCGTCACAATATCGATAAGAAACCTAGATATGACAAATAACTTCTAAAATATGATGTCTGGTAATATATATAGTTATCAGACATCCTTCCTACAAAACTTTCATTTAACCCTACAATTAGAACATTCCAATGTGTAGAAAACAAAAAAATAAAAGACTGGAGTCATGCAATGTCAGCACTAACAATAGCTCAACTAGAGAATATGACCTTAAAAGAATTATATTCTTTAGCTCGCGATTATAAAATTTCATATTATAGTAAATTAACAAAAAAAGAATTAATATTTGCTATTTTAAAATCTCGTTCGGAACAAGAAGGCTTTTTCTTTATGGAAGGTGTTCTAGAAATTGTATCAAGCGAAGGTTTTGGTTTCCTCCGTCCGATTAACTATTCTCCATCAAAAGAGGATATTTATATTTCTGCTTCACAAATCCGTCGTTTCGATCTTCGAAATGGGGACAAGGTATCTGGAAAAGTAAGACCGCCAAAAGAAAATGAACGTTATTTTGGTTTATTACAAGTGGATGCTGTCAATGGTGAGGATCCAGAAATAGCTAAAGAACGAGTGCATTTTCCTGCATTAACTCCACTTTATCCTGACCGTCATATTAAACTTGAAACAGTACCAACCAAATTATCTACTCGTATAATGGATTTAATTGCTCCTGTAGGATTTGGACAACGTGGATTAATCGTAGCACCACCAAAAGCAGGGAAAACGTCATTATTAAAAGAGATTGCAAATGCAATTACAACAAATTACCCGGAAGCTGAACTAATTGTTCTATTAATCGATGAACGACCTGAGGAAGTTACAGATATTGAACGTTCTGTAAATGCAGATGTAGTAAGTTCAACGTTTGATGAATTACCTGAAAACCATGTTAAAGTAGCTGAGCTAGTTTTAGAACGTGCACGCCGCTTAGTTGAGCATAAAAGAGATGTTATTATTTTAATGGATTCTATTACACGTCTTGCACGTGCATATAACCTTGTTATTCCACCAAGTGGAAGAACGCTTTCGGGTGGTATTGACCCTGCTGCATTCCATAGACCAAAACGTTTCTTCGGTTCCGCAAGAAATATTGAAGACGGTGGAAGTTTAACAATATTAGCAACTGCATTAGTCGACACTGGCTCGCGAATGGATGAGGTTATTTACGAAGAATTTAAAGGTACAGGTAACCTTGAACTGCATTTAGACCGCCATTTATCAGAACGTCGAGTATTCCCAGCGTTAGATATTCGTCGCTCTGGAACGCGAAAAGAAGAGTTATTAATCCCAAGTGAACAGTTAGAAAAGTTATGGGCAATTCGTAAAACATTTACTGATGCACCTGACTTTACTGAGCGTTTCTTAAGGAAGCTTCGCGTTTCAAAAACAAATGAAGAATTTTTTGAAAAGCTAAATGAAGAAATGAAAAAAGCTACTAAAGGAAAAGGTCTAATCTAAGAACTATTGAAATTGGTTAAATCTACAATTGGATTTAATCTTGCATTAATAAATAATTCTTGCTATAATCTTTCAAGTATGTAACGTGTGCATATGTAACTGGCATATTCGGGTTATGTAAGGCACAGTTGGAATAATAAACTCTGTTCCGGATGGTTCAGGGCGAGAGGAGAAAACGAATATGAAACAAGGAATTCATCCAGATTACAAAACTGCAACAGTAACTTGCTCTTGCGGTAACACTTTTGAAACTGGTTCAGTAAAAGAAAAAATTGCAATTGAGTTTTGCAATGAATGTCACCCATTCTATACTGGCCGTCAAAAATTCGCGTCTGCTGACGGACGTGTTGATCGTTTCAACAAAAAATACGGTATTAAATAAGATGAAGTTTAAAGTGCCTGCCATACTAATGGCAGGCATTTTTTAGCTTAAAACACTTAAAATTTTATAAACTAAACTGACTCGATCGAATTTGAGTCATATAACACATAATGTTAATATAATTTTCCATTCCGAAAATGGTTAACAAAAGACAAAATTATTACAGGATAAAATAGATAGAGAAAGTTCATGATAGGGAAAGAGGTAGTTTTAATGGCACAATTATTTTTCAAACATGGTGCAATGAATAGTGGAAAATCAATTGAAATTCTTAAAGTTGCACATAATTATGAAGAACAGAATAAACCAGTATTACTCTTCACTTCTGGTATTGATGATCGTGATGAGGTTGGTTATGTTTCAAGTCGAATTGGACTTAGACGTAAGGTAATTCCAGTTTTTGACCATACAAACATCTTTGAGTATGTAAAGCATCATCACGAACAAAATGAACAACTCTATTGTGTTCTCATCGACGAAGTTCAATTTTTAAAGAAAGAACAAGTTTTACAATTAACAAATATCGTTGATGAACTAAATATCCCCGTAATGGGCTTTGGATTAAAAAACGATTTCCAAAATGAACTTTTTGAAGGTAGCCGTTACATGCTTATTTATGCAGATAAAATTGAAGAAATGAAAACAATTTGTTGGTTCTGTCATAAAAAAGCAACTATGAATTTAAGAGTAGATGAAAATAACAAACCTGTTTATACAGGTGAACAAATTCAAATCGGTGGCAATGATACATATTATCCTGTTTGTAGAAGATGTCATGGGAACCCGCCACTGTAAACTAAGTGCAGATTTTTAAAAAAAGGCCCCGAAAAGTGCCATTCCATAATACACATTTTTACCATAACACTAGCGGTATAGCACATTTTTCTATATACTAATGTAGTGGTTTTTCAATAGATACACGGTATTATGCCGATTATAAAATAAACAAAACTAGAGAGAACAATAGAGGTGAAGTACATGTTTGATCGACTGCAGGCGGTTGAAGATCGTTATGAACGACTGAACGAATTATTAAGCGATCCAGACATCGTTAGCGATAGTAAAAAACTTCGTGAATATTCAAAAGAACAATCAGATATTCAAGATATGGTTGAGGTTTATCGTGAATATAAACAAGTAAAACAACAATTAGCTGATGCAAGGGAAATGCTTGATATCGAAAAAGATCCAGAAATGCATGAACTTGTAAAAGAAGAATTTAATGAGTTGAACGATCGAATTCCAGAATTAGAAGAACGTTTAAAAATCCTTTTAATTCCAAAAGATCCTAACGATGATAAAAACGTTATTATGGAAATACGTGGAGCAGCAGGCGGGGATGAGGCGAATATTTTCGCAGGTGACTTATTCCGTATGTACACTCGGTACGCAGAAGCACAAGGGTGGAAAATTGACATTATGGAAGCATCACCAAACCCAGCAGGTGGTTATAAAGAAGTAATCTTTATGATTAATGGTCAAGGAGCATACTCTCGATTCAAATATGAAAATGGTGCACACCGTGTACAACGAGTTCCAGCTACAGAATCTCAAGGTCGAATTCATACTTCTACAGCAACTGTTGCTTGTTTACCAGAAGTAGAAGAAGTAGATGTAGATATTCATGAAAAAGATATTCGTGTCGATACATTTGCATCATCAGGTGCAGGTGGTCAATCTGTAAATACAACAATGTCCGCGGTACGTATGACCCATCTTCCAACAGGTGTTGTTGTTTCCATGCAAGATGAACGTTCGCAAATTAAAAACCGTGAAAAAGCGATGAAAATCTTACGTGCTCGTGTTGCTGATATGTATATGCAAGAAGCACAGAAAGAAATCGACGCAACGCGTAAATCTGCTGTTGGTACAGGTGATCGCTCTGAACGTATTCGCACATATAATTACCCACAAAACCGTGTTACAGACCATCGCATTGGCTTAACAATCCAAAAGTTAGACCAAATTATGGAAGGTAAGCTTGATGAAGTCTTTGATGCATTAATATTAGAAGACCAATCTGCAAAACTAGCTCACCTAAATGATTAAGCATAGAACGATTTTCGAGGCCCTTAATTGGGCTTCTTCTTTTTTAGTAGAAAAGGGTCGTGATGAGAATGCAGCAAGACTATTAATGCAACACGTTCTCGAAACAAACTATTCTGGATTAATGATGCGAATGCACGATGAAATATCACAAAACCATGGTCTGCAATTTGAACAATATGTTTATGAGCATGCAAAAGGTCGCCCAGTACAATATATTACTGGGGTTGAGGAGTTTTATGGAAGGAAGTTCCTTGTTGACGAGACTGTACTAATTCCTCGTCCTGAAACAGAAGAATTAGTACATGGAATGTTAGAACGAATTTACCGTATGTTTGGAACTACTAAGAGCATTAACTTAGCTGATATCGGAACTGGTAGTGGGGCAATAGCGATTACTATGAAACTTGAACATCCTTCTGCAAGTGTTACTGCAACAGATATTTCGGCAGATGCCCTACAAACTGCTAGGCAAAATGCAAAGATATTAAATGCTGACATTAATTTTAGGCAAGGTGACTTAACGGAACCAATTCAAAATGAAAAGTGGGATGTTATATTATCCAACCCACCGTATATAGCTTTTGATGAAGCAACTGACATGTCTGATGTTGTTTTGGACCACGAACCGCATACAGCTCTTTTTGCTGAAGAAAACGGACTGATTCTCTATCGTAAACTAGCAGAAAACCTTCCAAAACTAGTAAACAAACCTGCAATAATTGGGGTGGAAATAGGTTATACACAGGGAGAAGCGGTTGCGAGTTTCTTTAAAAATAGTTTCCCCCAAGCGAAAATTGACATTGTAAAAGATATTAACAAAAAAAATAGAATGATTTTTTGTGAAATAAATGAATAAAAACATTCCTTTCTGACAATCATGGTGTCAGGGAGGAATGAAACTATGTTAAATGATTACGAGATTACAAGAGAAGAAAATCCTATAAAGTACCATCCAATCATTAGTGTTTTAAGATTAATAGCTAGTGCTATTGCAGTATATTGTGTGATTTTAATGGCTCCACAAGTAATGGAACAAATCTATGAAACTCGTGGAAGCTTTGTAGATGATTCTTTGAAAATTCGTGTAGTTGCGAACAGTAATACAGTTGCAGATCAAAAGTTAAAAGAAACAATGGTTGAAGACTTATCTCCACTTTTTCATGAAATAAAACAAAATGAATTGCTATCTCTTAGTAATGAAGAAGCGTTATCCAAATTGTCTACAGCGATTGAACAAAACTACGCACAGCATGATGTGAAAATCACATTAGGCAAGCATGTCATCCCTGCAAAAGTAGATGTGAATTATTTCTATCCACAAAGCTTGTATAATTCATTAGTTGTGACAATCGGAAGCGGACGTGGGGATAATTTCTGGTGCAGTATATTTCCAGATGTTTGCGAAGGGCCAAGTAGTGCACAAAATGACAATAAAACTGTAGAAGAAAAAGAAGAAAAAGAAGTTGTATTTGTTATTTGGGAATGGATCTTAAGTTTGTTTGGATTCTAAATCTAAATAGTTGGAAAATTCAAAGAATTAAAAACTTATTCACATTTCAGAATAATCTATCCACAAGTTGTGAATAAGTATGAGTGAACTCGATTGAAATAAGGAAGTGTCAGTATGAAAACGTCTTGTATTTCTGTGCGCAATTCGGTGGATAATTCAGAAATTTATTCACAAGCTGTGGATTTGTTAAATGAAGGAGAAGTTGTCGCATTTCCAACCGAAACTGTTTATGGGTTGGGGGCAGTCGCAACAGATGATGAGGCTGTAAAAAAAATTTTTGCTGCAAAAGGCCGTCCTTCAGATAATCCACTCATCGTACATATTGGTTCGATTGAAGAAGTATCATATTATATTGAAGAAGTTCCAGAAACTGCAAAACTATGCATGGAAAAATTTTGGCCAGGTCCATTAACAATTGTCATGAAAGCAAAAAAGGGTATTTTAGCACCAAGTGTTACTGCAGGACTTTCAACGGTTGGTTTACGAATGCCCGATCATCCAGTAGCATTAAATCTCTTAAAAGAATTAAAAAAACCTGTTGCAGCGCCAAGTGCAAACAAAAGTGGAAAGCCAAGTCCTACTAAAGCAAACCATGTAGAAGAAGATTTACAAGGAAGAATTCCATTAATACTTGATGGAGGAACAACAGGAATTGGTTTAGAATCAACTGTATTGGATGTAACGGTTACACCACCCGCGATATTAAGACCAGGGGGTGTAACAAGAGAAATGCTAGAAAATGTAATTGGCGAAGTACTCCAACCATCATTGTCCGAACTAAATCAGAAAGAAACACCTAAAGCACCGGGGATGAAATATACTCATTATGCACCAAATGCACCTGTATTTTTAATTCAACAAGATAGAGAAACTGTGAAAAAAGCAATTAGACAATTACAACTAGATGGTGAGATTGTTGCTTTAATAGCGCCAAGTAAGTTTGAAGATTTAAAAGCTAACTTTTTCTTTTCTCTTGGAAGTAATTTGATTATGGAAGAAATTGGTGCGAAGCTTTATGATGATTTACGTGCTTGTGATAAAACGAACGCTACAATAATATTAGCAACTGCAACATCAACTGATGGTGTTGGAGCAGCCATTATGAATCGTCTAGAAAAAGCCGCTGGACAAAAATGGTTTCAAATTCATGAATAATGTGTTAAAAATTTTTAACTCCACCATAATTAATCTGGTGGGGTTTTTCTTTGGCGGATAGGAAAGTATAGGTTTATCAGAAATCCGCATAAGAAAAGACATCAACTCAGGCCAACACGACGTTGGTCACAGAGCCGTTGCCACACGACGTGGCGCACTTAGGCTCTGTTCATTAATATTCGGGTCGAGTTGTGTTTTTCTAAGTTCAATTACTGATATTGCATGTCCTTTTCGCATAATATGGTAATAATAAAACCAAAGGAAAGAGGACGAGTTTGCAGGAGATACTAATTGGCCTCATAGTAGCACTTGATGTGGTAGCACTATACTTATTGCTTCCATCTGTAAAGCAACGATTTTTATTAGCACTTTGGACAGCCCTATTACATATGATATTCCCGATTATTGGTTTTACAATAGGGAATATGATGGTTGCATTTTTAACGCAATGGTCGAATATTATTTCGAGCATTCTATTGTTTTTTATTGGATTACACTTAATTCTTTCTACACAAAATAGACAAATAAATCCAATTCCTGTCTCAATTTTGGCTATTTCTGCTAGTTTAGATACCTTTTCAGTAAGCATTTCTTTTGGTATGCTTAATTTACAAAAATATTTATTTATTGTAAGTGCAGGGATTTGGACATTCTTCTTATCTTATATATCTTTAACCCTAGCAAGAAAAGGTCATCGTAAATATAAAGGGAAATCCTTAAAGTGGGTCGCGGGGATATCATTAATGGCTTTTAGTATTTATGCCTTACTTAACTATCAATAAACAAAATATACAAGAGAGAAAGAGTGAGATAGCAGCATGAACATTTATTTTGTTTGCACTGGAAATACTTGTCGAAGCCCGATGGCAGAAGCAATTTTAAAACATAAAAATATTGAGGGAATCGAAGTGAAATCTGCGGGAATATACGCATTAGAGGGAGGGGAAATCTCAGAAAATTCAGGAGCAGTTTTGGCTAACGAAGGTATCTTTACTAATCATAAAACTAGTCAAGTTAATCCTGAAGATATTGAATGGGCGGACCTAATTTTAACAATGACATTAGCTCATAAAGAGATGATTCTACGTAGTTTTCCAATTGCAGTAGGAAAAACATTTACATTGAAAGAATACGTTACTCCATACAGTTCAAAAGATGTATCAGATCCTTTCGGTGGAGATATTTACACGTACACACAAACCTATCAAGAATTAAAGAAGTTAATCGATGAACTAGAAACGAAAATCACTGGAGGCTAAACGAATGAATCACAATAGTAATAAAACATTTAGTTTAAGGAAAAAACTTGTTTTATTTGTAACACTATTAGCTCTAATAACGTACTCAACTAGTTTTGTATTTATACATTATTTACATCCATATATTTTTGCTCAATTTGATTTTCTATCCAATAAGATAATATTTGAAATTCTTACATATGTATTGGGAATTGCATGGTCTGGTATCTTAGCTGCAATTTTAGCTGTGGTAATAACGAAACCATTACAACGATTAGAAGCTACTGCCAAAAGTGTTGCTGAAGGTAAAATTGGACAAGATGTTGAGATGCCTAAAACACGCGATGAGATTCAATCTGTAGCCGAGGCATTTCAATTAATGCTAGTAAACTTGCGTCAAATGGTAGAAAGTATTGATACAAATTTCCAAAAGACAAATGCAACAATTATTGATCTATCTGAACAAACTGAAGCAGCATCTAGACAAGCAGAGGGTATTGCAACAACAGTTAGTCAAATTTCACTGGGTGCTGAACAGTCAGCTGACGCAGTGCAAGAAACAGTAGAAGCAATTGAGGATGTGCGGGAATTAGCTAGTGAGGTAAATTCCCGAGCATTAAACTCTGCGACACAATCTAAACAAATTATTCAAGAGTTAGAGACAACAATAGGATCGATTCAAGGTTTAGTCAATAGTATTCGTCAAATCGTAACAGGCAATGAAGAAGCATTGAAAAATATACATCAATTAGAGAAAAATGCAGAGCAGATTGAGAGAATTATTGGTTTAGTAGGTGATATTGCAGCCCAAACAAACCTTTTAGCTTTAAATGCGTCAATCGAAGCAGCTCGTGCTGGTGAACATGGTAAAGGTTTTGCTGTAGTTGCAGAAGAAGTTCGTAGCTTGGCAGATGAAAGTGCAAAAGCTGTGCAGGGAATCACTTCATTAATTAAGACAATGCAAGAGAATGTTAATATTGTAGTAAGACAAATGAATGAGCAAGTTTCGTTTGCTGTAAAAGAATCTGCTAAAGTATCTGAGACTACGAGATTAGTAGAAAGTATGGCAACAAATGTTCACGGTATGGCGGATGCAGTTGTTGATATCTCAGGACTAATCGAAAAGCAAATGGAAAATATTCAAACAACTGCCCATCAATCTCAAGAAGTTGCAGCAATAGCAGAAGAAACATCAGCAGGTGCACAAGAAGTGCGCAGTTCCACAGAAGAACAAGCTTATGCAATTGAACAAATAGAAACACTATCACGTGATTTAAAACTACAATCAGAACAACTTTACAAAGTAATTCAACAATTTGACCGAAATAACTAAAGAAATGCATGGCACCCGACTTTAAGCTTGGGTGCTTTTTTATTTGGTGCCAGGGACTCAAATAATATTGAGTATTCAGGCAGTAAATGCATACGGATAACCTTGTGAAATCTCAATTTATCCAATTTCACAAAAATCACATGTTATAATTAAGATAAAAGTAAGTACTGCTTTCGAAGGCGATTCTAAATCAAATCCTAAATTCAACAATGTATATAAAAAGGATTGAAAAGGGTAAAAACCGAATTAACAGTACAGTTAGGCAGTATTATTCGCCTAAAAAGTGAACGATTAATATAGGTTGTTAAATAACATTCGGATTTTGTTCAAATATTTTCAGAAAAAGAACGGAATTTCATGTTAATCTTATTTAAAAAGTGGTACACTGTTGTTGATAATAGTATAAAATTTTTATCTATTTCATCGTTAGAATATAATAATTCATGTTTAGACAGTTCTATTTATGTAAGAATTAGTCTTATAGGAAGAAATAGAATGAAAAGAGGTAATCTTTGTGAAAATAGCCATTTCATCGGATCATGGTGGAAATAATTTAAGAAGAGAAATTATGGAGCTTTTAGACGAGCTTCAAATACAATATGAAGACTTCGGTCCGCAAACGACAGATTCTGTTGACTATCCAGATTTTGCTAAACCAGTTGCAGAAGGAGTTGCAAGTGGAGAATTTGAACGTGGAATTTTAATTTGTGGTACAGGAATTGGAATGTCCATAGCTGCAAACAAAGTAAAAGGAATTCGTTGTGCTTTAGTTCATGATGTTTTTAGTGCGAAAGCAACGAGAAATCATAATGATTCCAACATTCTAGCAATGGGTGAACGAGTAATCGGCCCTGGATTAGCCCGTGAAATTGTTTCCACTTGGCTAAACACAGACTTTGAAGGTGGACGTCATACACGCCGAGTAGAGAAAATTTCAAAACTAGAAGATTAATTATATTGCTAGGCACTTAAACAATTACAGATATTGCGAATTCTTCGAGTGCCTGGCACCACATAAGGAGGAAGTGTTAAATTGGCAACGTTAGATGTAATTCAAAATGAAATAGCACTTCTATTAACTGAACTAGAACAACAAGTGGAGCTTAAACCAAAACAGCTTTTTATCGTTGGTTGTTCTACTTCTGAAGTGCTAGGTTCAAAAATTGGGACTGCAGGTGCAATGGAAGTTGCAGAAATTCTATATAAAGAACTTCAACAATTTGCAAAAAAACATAACATCTACTTAGCATTTCAAGGGTGCGAGCACATAAATCGAGCATTAACATTAGAATATGAAGCTGCAGAGAAATATGGCTATGAACCAGTAACAGTGGTTCCAGTTAAAAAGGCTGGTGGTTCAATGTCTGCCTATGCATATACACAATTGCATCAACCTGTCGTGGTTGAACATATTCGTGCTCATGCAGGTATTGATATTGGACAAACACTGATTGGTATGCATTTAAAAGAGGTTGCTATTCCACTAAGAACTTCGGTGAAACAGATTGGTGAAGCAATTGTAACGGTTGCGAAAACTCGCCCGAAACTTATTGGTGGGCCAAGAGCTATTTATGAATAGCTGCCTGGCACTCAAGCGATTTGGAAAATTCCGAATTGTTTGAGTGCCAGGCACATACAAAAAAGGGGGAAATTGTGAAAATGGCTTATGAAAAATTAGCGGTGCAAGACAAAGCTGTACTTGAAGGAATTTTAGCAGAGAAAAAACGCCAACAAGCAAACATCGAATTGATCGCATCTGAAAACTTTGTTTCAGAAGCAGTAATGGAAGCACAAGGATCAGTTCTAACAAACAAATACGCTGAAGGTTATCCAGGTAGACGCTACTATGGTGGTTGTGAACACGTTGACGTTGTAGAAAATATCGCTCGTGATCGTGTAAAAGAATTATTTGGTGCAAAATTTGCAAACGTGCAAGCTCACTCAGGTGCACAAGCAAATATGGCTGTATACCACACACTTTTACAACCAGGGGATACAGTTCTAGGGATGAATCTTTCTCATGGTGGTCACTTAACACACGGTTCACCTGTAAACTTCTCAGGTGTTCTATATAATTTTGTAGAGTATGGTGTAACTAAAGATACGAATGTAATAGATTACGAGGATGTTCGTGCGAAAGCATTAGAACATAAACCAAAGTTAATCGTTGCAGGTGCATCAGCTTACCCACGTGAAATTGACTTTGCAAAATTCCGCGAAATTGCTGATGAAATTGGTGCTTACTTTATGGTTGATATGGCTCACATTGCTGGACTTGTAGCAACTGGTGAACATCCATCTCCAGTACCTTACGCACATTTTACTACATCAACAACACATAAAACATTACGTGGACCACGTGGTGGATTAATTTTAACTAATGACGAAGAATTAGCGAAGAAAATTGATAAGTCTGTATTCCCTGGAATTCAAGGTGGTCCATTAATGCACGTAATCGCTGCAAAAGCTGTAGCATTTGGCGAAGCATTACAACCTGAATTCAAAGAATATACAATTCAATTGAAGAAAAATGCAAAAGCTTTAGCTGAAACGTTAATTGCTGAAGGTTTAAAAATTGTTTCAGACGGAACAGATAATCACTTATTACTAGTAAACGTTAAATCAGTTGGCTTAACAGGAAAAGTGGCAGAACATGTTCTGGACGAAGTTGGAATTACATGTAACAAAAACACAATTCCTTATGATGAGGAAAAACCATTTGTAACTTCTGGTATCCGTTTAGGTACAGCTGCTGTTACGAGCCGTGGTTTCAAAGAAGAAGAATTAAAAGAAGTTGGATTAATTATTGCAAAACTTCTTAAAAATCCTGAAGATGAAGCAACAAAACAAGAAGCCGCAGAACGTGTTAAAGCACTAACTGATAAATACCCATTATATGCTTAATCAATAAATATACAGCTATTTATTTAGCTAGATATTTTTAAATCTATTAAAAACTTAATTGAACATTCTGCTAGATTAATAAAAGGGTGACTCAAATTGTTATTATAAATAACGTTATGAGAACACCCTTTTATTATTTTACTAGATATAAAAGTATCATTTGCTCTATTACATAATACGTATTTACTTATATGAACTAAAGAAGGTAAAATATTCATGAATATGTTTATTTTAGGGAGGGAAATGTGTGCTACAACTAATTGATAAAAACAGAATGGCCCTCTTTCAATCAATTAAGTTACTAGGAGATCAGTCCAAAAAAAGTTATGTACTTTTAGAGGTTAATAATGACAAATTCTCAATACTATTTGTCAATGACTCGTTTTGCCATATGACAGGCTTTGAAAAAAATGAATTGTTAAATCAAACATATAATTTACTATTTTCTTATGAGAATAATAAAAAATTAAAAACTTTTGAAGAAATGATACATAGCGGTAAACTTATAAAGGTGGATATATTATTAAATCATAAAAGAGGATTACCTTCTTTAGTTGATGTTACATCTATTCCCTTTCACGTTGAGAATGATAATAATATTTTAGTCTTATTACTTTTTGAAGAATTTTCAAAATTTCACCTTGACCATACATTGCATTTTATAGAAGAACAAATTTATACAGCCATCGAAAAGGAAAGTTCATTATTTAAAAAGTTACAAATGATATGTAATGGTTTAAATGAAGCGTTCCATTTTAATACAGTATCTACCATAATTATAAAAAATGATAATGATATTAATAGTTTACAAATGGTTATGTCACACAATAATGAGCTGAGTGAACCAATAATTATCGAAAGAAAGGCCGAAATTGAATATTACAAACAATACATATTACAGTCGGAGTCCTATGAGATTAAAGACACAAAAGACATTAGAGTACACGCTTACCATAAAAAGATAGTTGAAGGAAAACAATTATTAAAGAGCTTAATAGTACCTATAAAAAATCATGCAAATGATCGAATAGGCGTTATTTTTATGCACTTTAGCGGAAACATTTCTCAAGAAGATTTTGTATACAAAGAATTTATACATAAAATCAATGATTTAATTTCATTAGCCTATATATATGATCAAAAGTTAAGGGAAATTTCTTACCTTGCATATAATGATGTGCCAACAGGAATCCCTAATCGATTAGGCTTTACCGAGAAATTAAGAGAATTAGAACAACGACAAATATTTGGTTTTATTCATATAATTGAGCCAACAGAGTTCTCGGAAATTGTAGAGTTATATGGTCGAGATGCGGGGGATGAATTACTTAAACAACTTTGCAGAAAAATGAATATGATGCGCAGAAAAGAAGAAGATTTTATTGGAAGGTTTTCTAGTTCGAAAATCATCGCATTTACTAATTGCATTGTTGGTGAAAAAATTCCGGATTTTGAAGCGATCATGGAAATTTTAGTGGAAACACCATTTATCGTTCAAAACAACCAAGTCTATATAACCTTAAAAAATGGGACATCCCCATTTAATGAAAAAGTTTCATATAATGACTCAATCCGTTTTGCTGAAAATGCATTTAGAAAGGCGAAAAGTAAAGCTGGAAACGTAGTTATGGAATATAAAAATGAGATGGATAGGAACTTAAAACAAAATTTATTAATTAGTAGTCATTTAACAGAGGCAGTTAAAAATAAGGAAATCCAAGTCTATTTTCAACCAAAAATTAATTTGAAGAATAGAACAGTTAGTAGTATAGAGGCTCTAGCAAGATGGAATTCTCCAACTCTTGGATTTATTTCACCCCAAGATTTTATGGCGGTAGCCGAGAAAACGGGACTAGTAAGAGATATTGACTTACAAGTAATCGAATTAGTATTACAGTGGTTTCAAAATAGAAAAAAAGATTCAAAGAAAGTTATACCAGTGGCAGTTAACATATCACCAGAGCATTTCTATCATCCTAGATTTATAGATCAACTTTCAGATTTAGTAAAAAAATATGATGCAGACCCAACAAATATAATTATAGAAATTACAGAAAACATGAGTCTTGTTGATTTGCCGAAAGCTAGACAAATTATCAATGAACTAAATGCTAAGGGATTTAGTTCTAGTGTTGATGACTTTGGAATGGGTTATTCGTCTCTAAATTATTTGCAAGAGCTACCTATTTCTGAACTGAAAATAGATCGTAATTTTACAATGAAACTTCATGATTCAGGAACTTATGCGATTGTCAAAGCAATTTTACAGATTGCCGATGCGTTAAATATTGAAACAGTTGCTGAAGGTGTGGAAACAGAAGAACAGGCAAGAATTTTAAAAGAACTTGGATGTAACACAGGTCAAGGGTATTTGTTTGATAAACCGATACCAGTTGAGGAATTTAATCGCAAATTCGAATGATTATAAAAAGGTGTGGCATATTAGAATTGGTCACATCTTTTTTAGCGGATAGGAAAGTATAAGTTTTTCGGAAATCCGCATAAGAAAAGACATCAACTCGACCTATTTGGGTCGAGTTGTGTTTTTCTAATTTGCAAAAAAATAGCAAATGAAATAAAACTCAATATGTTGTAAAAAATGTGTCGGATTCTGTACTTTAGAGATGAATACATTTTTGTTATACTAAGTAAGATTTAACAACAGATAGGAGAGATCCCAAAATGGGCAAAGTTTATGTATTTGATCATCCATTAATCCAGCATAAGTTAACGTATATTCGCGATAAAAATACTGGAACTAAAGAATTTAGAGAATTGGTAGATGAAGTCGGCACATTAATGGCATTCGAAATTACACGTGATATGCCGCTAGAAGAAATAGAAATTGACACACCGATTCAAAAAGCGAAAACAAAAGTGTTATCAGGAAAGAAATTAGCAATTGTTCCTATATTAAGAGCAGGTCTTGGAATGGTAGAAGGTGTTTTAAAACTAATTCCAGCTGCGAAAGTAGGACACGTTGGTTTATACCGAGATCCGCAAACTTTAAAACCGGTTGAATATTACGTGAAATTACCTGCTGATGTGGAAGAACGTGAATTTATTGTAGTTGACCCAATGCTTGCCACTGGGGGATCTGCTGTTGAAGCTATAAATGCACTGAAAAAACGTGGTGCGAAGAATATTAAGTTCATGTGTTTAGTTGCTGCTCCTGTTGGGGTAGAAGCAATGCAAGAGGCACATCCTGATGTAGATATTTACATTGCAGCATTAGACGAAAAACTAAATGACCATGGATATATTGTTCCAGGATTAGGAGATGCTGGGGATCGTTTATTTGGAACGAAATAAAAGTAACTTGTATTTTATGTTAAGATATATCTGATGTTTAGAAAAAGTTTGAAAAAACATAGTGTAAAGCGTCCTTTTTTGAAAAGGGCGTTTCTCTATGAAAATAAAAAGGTGGTGCAAGTGTCATGAGTAAAAAGTGGAAAGTCATGACCATTTTTGGTACAAGACCAGAAGCTATTAAAATGGCTCCTCTTGTATTAGAACTTCAAAAGAATACGGATACAATCGAATCCATAGTTGCTGTTACGGCGCAACATCGTCAAATGCTTGACCAGGTACTAGAAACGTTTGAAATTACTCCAGATTACGATCTAAATATAATGAAGGATCGTCAAACGCTTATTGATGTAACAACAAATGCGTTAAAAGGCCTTGATGAAGTAATGAAAGAAGCAAAACCAGATATTGTCCTTGTACATGGAGATACATCTACGACATTTGTAGGAAGTTTAGCTGCTTTCTATAACCAAATTGCGATTGGACATGTTGAGGCAGGACTTCGCACAGGCAATAAATATTCACCATATCCTGAAGAAATGAATCGCCAGTTAACAGGAGTTCTTGCCGACCTTCATTTTTCACCTACAGAACAATCAAAAGAAAATCTTTTAATTGAAAATAAAAATCCTGAAACGATTTTTGTAACGGGTAATACAGCAATCGACGCCTTGAAAACAACGGTTCGTGATCAATATAGTCATCCGGTTTTAGATAAAATAGGTGATGATCGTATGATTTTATTAACTGCTCACCGACGTGAAAATTTAGGTGAACCTATGCGCAATATGTTCCGTGCGATTAAAAGATTACTATCGGAACATGATGATTTACAAGTAGTCTATCCTGTTCATTTAAACCCTGCTGTCCGTGAAGTTGCAGATGAAATACTAGGAAATGACGAAAGAATTCATTTAATCGAACCTTTAGAAGTTTTAGACTTCCATAACTTTGCTGCAAGATCATACATGATTCTAACAGACTCAGGTGGTGTGCAAGAAGAAGCGCCGTCTTTAGGAAAGCCTGTACTTGTATTACGAGATACAACAGAACGTCCAGAAGGAATTGCTGCTGGAACATTAAAGCTTGCAGGAACAGATGAAGAAACGATTTATACTTTGGCAAAAGAATTAATAGAAGATTCAAATGCTTACGAAAATATGGCAAAAGCCTCGAATCCATATGGTGATGGATTCGCATCCCGTAGAATTGTAGAAGCATTGATTAATTTTTTGAATAGAAGTAAATAATACTAACCAATCCAATGGACAAAAGTGACAAAGAATGAAAATGTCAACGTATCATTGTTTTTGTCAACAAATTGACAATCTTTTTGAAGTTGTGAAGTTTTTCACTTTAACCAATTGACATCATTTTTTCACTATTGTATGCTTACAAAGGGTAAGTATGATAAGGGTTTTGACAGGTTATACAGCCTCTGAACACTTGTTATATCAAGTTTCTACTAGATTGACAGTAAAAACTTTTTAATGTCAATTTGCAACGTCATCTAGCGTAAAATTGCTATGTGTATTGTTCAAAGTTTACAAAGAGAATTAGGATGTTTGTTTATTCGAGAAATTTCGATACAAAAGAGCAAATATTTTCTAATTCCTACACTATTTGTATCCTAATGTAAACGTTCACTTGATATCACTTATTATGTGATAGCCGATACCATGTTTACTCGAAAAAATGTTCAGGAGATATAGTCCAATGCTAGATTTGCATCAGATTTTTATTATGCAGAAGAAAGCGCTATTTTTTTTGCTAGCTCTCTGTGTATTAGGTTGGGGAATTACACCGTATGGATCCATTTTCCTGGGATTAGGTTTAGGTGCATTCTTTGGTACATATAACTTTTGGATACTTACTCGACGTATGGACAGGTTTGATCGGAACCTTGAAGTGGGGAAGAAAACTGCTTCTCTTGGAACAGCATTACGCTTTGGATCAGGTGTTGCAGCAGCAGCTGTCGCTCTTACGTTGCCACAATATTTTCACTTGATTAGCACAATTGTTGGGCTAATGATTCCATACGTATTCCTCTTTGTAGGAGCTTTCGTATCTTTAGTTAAAAAAAGTAGCAATGGAAAGTGAGGTGAAATGCAGTAATGAGTCATGGAGCTCCAGAGATTACACTATTTGGTTTTTTAACATTTAACTTATCAACAGTTTTAATGTTATTAATTACAGCTGCTATTGTATTTATTATCGCAGTTATAGCTACTCGTAATTTAAAATTGAAACCAACTGGTATGCAGAACTTCTTTGAGTGGGTAATGGATTTTGTTAAAGGAATTATTAATAGTAACATGGATTGGAAAACAGGTGGGCGATTCCATATTTTAGGGATTACACTTATCATGTTTATCGCAATTGCAAACCTTATAGGTTTACCACTCGGAGGTTTATACATTAACGGCGATCTTTGGTGGAAATCACCAACAGCTGACCCAGTTGTTACAATGACATTAGCATCTATGGTAATGGTGCTTGCAACGTATTACAGTATTCGTATGCGTGGAACAGGTCATTATTTAAAAACATTTGTTCAACCAATGTCTTTTATGTTCCCACTTAAAATTATTGAAGAATTTGCAAACACATTAACATTAGGTCTACGTCTTTACGGTAACATTTATGCCGGTGAGATCTTACTTGGTTTACTAGCTGGACTAGCTGGTTCAAGTATTTTAGGTTTCTTCGGTGCTATCATTCCAACGATGGCATGGCTTGGATTCTCGATTTTCATTGGATTTATCCAGGCGTTCATCTTCACTATGTTAACAATGGTTTATATTTCACACAAAGTGAGTACAGACCATTAATAATAAAAGCTTTTAGTGTATCACATTAAGATGCTTAAAAAATTAAACACAAACACAATTCCAAGGAGGAAATTTACAAATGACAGGTTCAATAGGTTTATTAGCAGCAGCAATTGCTATCGGTTTAGCAGCACTAGGTGCAGGTATTGGTAACGGTATGATCGTATCACGTACAGTAGAAGGTATCGCTCGTCAACCAGAAGCAAAAGGTACTCTTACAACTACAATGTTCATCGGGGTTGCGTTAGTAGAAGCATTACCGATCATCGGGGTAGTAGTAGCATTTATCGTAATGAACCAATAATTGTTGTTCTTTACTTACTAAGAATGGCGAAGAGTATTTCCATAAAGAAACTTCGCCATTCATTTTATTGAGAATAGGCAACTGTCTATTCATATGAAAATGAATGAAATGTGATTTTTTTAAATAGAATTAGCGCCATCATGCAGTTTGGTTAATAAGGTTATTCTATGATTCTAGATAGTCCTATATACCCTTAAAAGTTACTATTGGCGTAAAGTGAATTCAAGCTCTTGAAGGGAGTGAAACAATCGTGTTTTTAGATAATTTTGTACTGAATGCGGAAGTCAGCTTTAACGGCGGTGACGTATTAGCTACACTGATTATTTTCTTAGTATTAATGATACTTCTTAAAAAATTCGCTTGGGGTCCATTAATGGGCATCATGAGACAACGTGAAGAATTAGTAGCTAGTGAAATCGATGCAGCTGAAAACGCTCGCAAAGAAGCAGCGAAAACATTAGAAGAACAAAAAGCATTATTAAAAGAAGCTCGCACAGAAGCTCAAACAATTGTTGAAAGTGCGAAAAAACAAGGCGATATTCAACGTGAAGAAATTATCTCAGCAGCTCGTGCGGAAGCAAACCGCTTGAAAGAATCTGCTGTTCGTGAAATCGAAACAGAAAAAGAAAAAGCAATTCTTGCTGTTCGTGAAGAAGTCGTTTCACTATCAGTTCTTGCGGCATCTAAAGTTCTTGGTAAAGAAATTTCAGAAGAGGACAATAGCGCATTAATTAAAGAAACGATTGCGAAGGCGGGCGAAGCGAAATGAGTAGATCGCAAGTAGCAAAACGTTATGCAGAAGCTCTTTTTCAACTAGCTCAAGAAAAAAAGGCTCTTGCTGAAGTAAGTAGTGACTTAAAGGAATTAGTAAAAGTAATTATAGCTAACCCAGAGTTACTTTCATTACTATCTAATCCAAAGTTCTCTATTGAACGTAAGAAGCAAATCGTATCTGAAATTTTCTCAAATGCTAATAAAATTGTAGTTAATACTCTTGAACTTTTAATTGATAAGAAAAGAGTTAATGAACTAACAAATTTAGCTGAAGAATTTTCAGTATTAGCTGCGGCTGCAGAAGGTGCAGCTGATGCAAAAGTATTCTCAACTCGTGCACTTACAGATGCAGAATTAAACGAAATCTCATCTGCATTTGCAGTTCGTGTTGGAAAACAAAAATTAAACATAACAAACGAAATCGATCCATCACTTTTAGGTGGAGTTCGCGTTCAAATCGGCAACTACATTTTTGATAACACTGTAGCTAGTAAGCTTGCGGGATTAAAACGTACGTTAGTTGGTTAATAAAAGAAATGTGAGAGGTGACATTCATGGGCATCAAGGCTGAAGAAATCAGCGTGCTGATAAAAAAGCAGATTGAAAATTATCAATCTGAATTAGAAGTAAGCGAAGTTGGTACGGTAATCACTGTTGGTGACGGTATCGCTCGTGCTCATGGCCTCGACAACGTCATGGCTGGAGAGCTACTTGAGTTCTCAAATGGTGTTATGGGTATGGCTCAAAACTTAGAAGATGGTAACGTTGGTATCATTATTCTAGGTAATTACCTAGGCATCAAAGAAGGCGATGAAGTTCGTCGTACAGGTCGTATTATGGAAGTTCCAGTTGGTGAAGAACTAATTGGTCGTGTAGTAAACCCACTAGGTCAACCAGTGGATGGACAAGGTCCTATCAATACTACAAAAACTCGTCCTATCGAAAGCCCAGCTTTCGGAGTTATGGCTCGTAAATCAGTACATGAACCATTACAAACAGGTATTAAAGCGATTGACGCACTTGTTCCAATCGGACGTGGTCAACGTGAGTTAATCATCGGTGACCGTCAAGTTGGTAAAACTTCGATCGCAATCGATACAATCCTTAACCAAGCAGACCAAGATATGATTTGTATCTACGTTGCTATTGGTCAAAAAGAATCTACAGTTCGTGGCGTAGTTGAAACACTACGTAAACACGGTGCTCTAGATTACTCAATCGTTGTAACTGCATCTGCATCTCAACCAGCTCCATTATTATACTTAGCACCTTATGCTGGTGTATCTATGGCTGAAGAGTTCATGTTACAAGGTAAACACGTATTAATCGTATACGATGATTTATCTAAACAAGCAGCAGCTTACCGTGAGCTTTCATTATTATTACGTCGTCCTCCAGGTCGTGAAGCTTACCCAGGTGACGTATTCTACTTACACAGTCGTTTATTAGAACGTGCTGCAAAATTAAACGAAACATACAAAAATGGTTCGATTACAGCTCTTCCATTCGTTGAGACACAAGCTGGGGATATCTCTGCATACATCCCAACTAACGTAATCTCAATCACTGATGGACAAATCTTCTTACAATCTGACTTATTCCACTCAGGTGTACGTCCAGCGATTAACGCGGGATTATCTGTATCACGTGTTGGTGGATCTGCTCAAATTAAAGCGATGAAAAAAGTTGCTGGTACACTACGTCTTGACTTAGCTGCTTACCGTGAACTTGAAGCGTTCGCTCAATTCGGTTCAGATTTAGATAAACAAACTCTTGCAAAACTTGAACGTGGTAAACGTACGGTTGAAGTTCTTAAACAAGATCTAAACAAACCAATTAAAGTTGAAAAGCAAGTAACAATTCTTTATGCATTAACAAAAGGTTTCTTAGATGATATTCCAGTACAAGATATCACTCGTTTTGAAGCTGAATTATACAGCTGGTTAGATGTTAACCACACAAACGTTTTAGATCATATCCGTACGACAAAAGAACTTCCATCTGATCAAGAAATGGCAACTGCTCTTAACGAATTCAAAAAGACTTTTGCAAAATCAGAATAATTCCAGTCGTAAGTCAATGTGAATAAAAACGAAAAGGTGGTGAAATACCGGTGGCAAGTTTACGTGAGGTCAAAAATCGTATTAACTCTACGAAGAAAACAAAAGCAATGACAAAAGCGATGCAAATGGTTTCTGCTTCTAAGAAAGCACGTGCAGAGCAAAATGCGAAAAGTTATGTTCCTTACATGGAGAAAGTACAAGATGTTGTAGCTGCAATTGCTTCAGGTACAACTGATGCTTCACATCCAATGTTAGTATCACGTCCTGTAAAGAAAACGGGCTATATCATTATTACTTCTGACCGTGGTTTAGCAGGGGCATATAACTCAAGTGTTATTCGTGGATTAGTTAATACGTTAAATCAACGTCATAAGTCAAAAGATGAGTATGTCATTTTAGCGATTGGTCGTGTAGGTAAAGATTACTTTGCAAAACGTGATTACAACGTTGTTGACAGTGTAGTAGGACTTCCTGACCAACCTTCATTCTCAGACGTAAAAGCAATCGCTCGTAAAGCTGTTGGTATGTTCGCTGAAGGTACATTCGATGAATTGTATATGTACTACAACCACTATATCAGTGTTATTCAACAAGAAGTTACTGAGAAAAAGGTGTTACCAATTACTGATTTAGCACCAGCTTCTGAAGGGGTAACTGCTTCTTATGAATTCGATCCAAGTGCGGAGGCAATTTTAGAAGTGTTATTACCACAATATGCAGAAAGCTTAGTTTTCGGTGCAATTTTAGATGGTAAAGCAAGTGAACATGCTGCTCGTATGACAGCGATGAAAGCTGCAACAGACAATGCAGACGAATTAATTAAATCATTAGATCTTTTATATAACCGTGCGCGTCAAGCGGCGATTACACAAGAAATTACAGAAATTGTTGGTGGAGCGGCAGCCTTAGAATAGGCTCGCTTCCCAATGTCCGTATAAGGTGAAAGCGAAACTTAATCGAATTACTTTATATTCATTACATAGATTTCGCTAAATTACCAAACTCGATAGGAGGGCACACAGAAATGAACATAGGACACGTTAGCCAAGTAATGGGTCCAGTTGTTGACGTAAAATTCAGCAACGGCCAATTACCAGCAATCTATAACGCGTTAACAGTTAAGATTGAACGTCCAAACGAAGAAGCTGTAACTTTAACGTTAGAAGTAGCTATTCATTTAGGTGACGACTCTGTCCGCACAATTGCCATGTCATCTACTGACGGTTTAAAACGTGGAGCAGAAGTTACTGATTTAGGAAATCCAATTTCTGTACCAGTTGGTGACGTAACTTTAGGACGTGTATTCAACGTACTAGGTGAAATCATTGACCTTGGTGAAGAAATTCCAACAGCAGCTCGCCGTGATCCAATTCACCGCGAAGCTCCAAAATATGAAGAATTAACTACAGAAGTACAAATCCTTGAAACAGGTATTAAAGTAGTAGACCTATTAGCCCCATACATTAAAGGTGGTAAAGTAGGTTTATTCGGTGGTGCCGGTGTAGGTAAAACTGTATTAATTCAAGAGTTAATCAACAACATCGCTCAAGGACACGGTGGTATCTCCGTATTCGCTGGTGTAGGTGAACGTACTCGTGAGGGTAACGACTTATTCCACGAAATGAGTGACTCAGGCGTTATTAGCAAAACATCAATGGTATTCGGTCAAATGAACGAGCCACCTGGTGCACGTATGCGTGTTGCCTTAACTGGTTTAACAATGGCTGAATTCTTCCGTGATGAACAAGGTCAAGACGTTCTTTTATTCATCGATAACATCTTCCGTTTCACTCAAGCAGGTTCTGAGGTATCAGCGTTATTAGGTCGTATGCCTTCTGCCGTTGGTTACCAACCAACTCTTGCTACAGAAATGGGTAACTTACAAGAACGTATCACATCTACAAACAAAGGTTCTGTTACATCGATCCAAGCGATCTACGTACCAGCCGATGACTATACTGACCCAGCACCAGCAACAACTTTTGCTCACTTAGATGCAACAACTAACTTAGAGCGTAAATTGTCTGAGATGGGTATCTACCCTGCGGTGGATCCACTAGCATCAACTTCTCGTGCATTATCACCTGAAATCGTTGGCGAAGAACACTATTCAGTAGCTCGTGGTGTACAATCTACATTACAACGTTACCGTGAATTACAAGATATCATCGCTATCTTAGGTATGGATGAGTTATCTGATGACGATAAGAAAACAGTTGAACGTGCTCGTCGTATTCAATTCTTCTTATCTCAAAACTTCCACGTTGCGGAACAATTTACTGGTCAAAAGGGTTCATTCGTACAAGTAAAAGATACTGTACGTAGCTTCAAGGAAATTCTTGAAGGTAAATATGATCACTTACCAGAAGATGCATTCCGTTTAGTTGGTAGCATTGAAGAAGTTGTTGAAAAAGCAAAAGCTATGGGCGTAGAGGTATAATATTAGGGACGAGGAGGAAAAAATATGAAGACAGTACAAGTCAATATTGTCACTCCCGACGGCCCAGTATACGATTCTGAAGTTGCAATGGTCATTGCTAAAACAGTTTCGGGGGAAATTGGGGTTCTTCCTGGCCACATTCCTTTAGTTGCTCCGTTAACAATTGGCGGGGTTCAATTAAAAAACGCAAGCGGCAAAAGTGATTTTGTAGCGGTAAGCGGTGGTTTCATCGAAGTACGTCCTGATAAAATCTCGATTTTAGCTCCTTCTGCTGAACTAGCTTCTTCAATCGATGTAGCTCGTGCTCAAGAAGCAAAAGCTCGTGCCGAAGAACGTTTGAAAGCAAAAAAGGATGAAGTCGATTTCCAACGTGCTGAATTAGCGTTAAAACGTGCCATCAATCGTATCAACGTTCATGAGGGTAATATGTAATAAAAAAGTAAGAAGCGGACAGACAGCCTGTCCGCTTTTTTGTTAGTAAGTTTTTTCGATTTAAGGTATTCTTTCGAAGAATGAGTGCTGTTGAGTTGAATTGCTTGAGATTTTGCGGAAGAATTTACATTATTGAGCAGGTTAATCAACGTAAAATAGAACGTTAAAATTAACCCGCAAGTAAATAGTCTTAAATTGCAAGTAAAAACGAGAAAACGCAAATATTTACTTAAATATCGCAACTAAACAATCTGAATTCACAAGTAAACGAGATCTCGCAAATATCTTGCTTGAATTCACAAATATCGTTCTGGAATTCGCAAATATTCACTTACTATCGCAAATAAGTATTATGAAATCGCAAATATTATATTCCAACGCAAATAAGACACCTGGATTCGCAAATAACCATCTTACTAACGCAGATAAATATAATAAATTCGCAAGTAAAAAAATCAGGAGGAAATACTCTATGGAAATATACAGTTCATTAGGAATCCAAGCTGGGATTAGTATTTTTTCTCATATATTTTTTATTGGGATTACATTCTATGCTTTACAAGCGTTTCGATTAGATCAATTGTTCAAGAAAGGTCGTACTATCCAAATACAGCTTATTTATATACTATTAAGTATTGCAATAGGTTCAAGCGTATCTAACTTTATTCTTGATATATCTAATTGGTCAAAGCAATTACCATACATATTTACATAATTAATAATAGAGAATTAAAACTATGTTTTACTAGTCCTCAAATATGTAAAATGTCTTAATTATTGCAATAAATTCAATAAAAATAGCATAAAAACATAAACTATTACTTTTTTAACCTTGTAACAAAAATGATAACTTTCAATAATAAATGAAACAAATCTGATGTTTTATTTCTATATATATATGGAAATGTAAAATAAGACGACTTGTTTGTCGTCATAATACATAAAAAGTCGATATTCCCTGGGAAATTTTCCGAATTTTGTTGAACCACAAATTAACATTATTTGTATTATTGGTAAAAGCATCTGAAAATTCACCAAAGTGTATTGTTTTGCGTAATATAAATTGTAGATTAATATTTAAAAATAACGTAAAATAGTTAGTTGAGAGCTTGTTTATATAGCTTAAAAACTGTAACATATTGATTGTTAGTTATTTTTAAATAGATTAATACTAGAAATTAGATTAGTAGTTACGGACAATTGAATTCGGAGGGACGAATTGTGGAGAAAATTATTGTTACGGGAGGCCAAAAATTAAGAGGGTCCGTAAAAGTAGAAGGTGCAAAGAATGCAGTGTTGCCAATCCTTACGGCATCTTTATTAGCATCCAAAGATCGTACAACAATAAAGGATGTTCCAAATTTAGCAGATGTTCACATTATCAACGAAGTACTTAAAAGTTTAAATGTGGATGTACAATATGACGTAGATAAAAATGAAATTAATATAAATGCTACAAATACATTAAATAGTGAAGCTCAATTTGAGTTTGTTAGTAAAATGCGTGCTTCGATTTTAGTAATGGGTTCATTATTAGGACGTAATGGCTATGCTAGAGTTGCACTTCCAGGTGGGTGTGCAATTGGTTCACGACCAATAGAACTACATTTAAAAGGCTTCGAGGCTATGGGAGCAAAAATAACTTTTGGCCATGGCTATGTTGAAGCAATTGTTGAAGATCGATTAAAAGGCGCAGATATTTATTTGGATTTCCCAAGTGTAGGGGCAACAGAAAATATTATGTCTGCAGCAGCACTTGCTAGAGGTACAACAATTATCGAAAATGCGGCTAAAGAACCAGAAATTGTTGATTTAGCGAATTTTATCAATAGTATGGGTGGACGTGTAAAAGGTGCTGGAACAGACACAATTCGGATTGAAGGTGTGGAAGAACTACATGGAACAACTCATCATGTAATTCCAGACCGAATTGAGTCTGGAACGTTTATGGTTGCAGCGGCGATTACACGTGGCGATGTATTGATAGAAAATGCAGTTCCAGAACACATGTCAGCTTTAATTGCAAAACTTCGTGAAATGGGTGTTGAAATAATTGAAGAAGACAATGGTGTTCGTGTACGTGCAATAGACCCACTAAAAGCGATAGATATTAAAACGATGCCTCACCCTGGTTTCCCAACTGATATGCAAGCGCAAATGATGGCATTATTGCTAACAGCCAATGGCGCAAGTATCATTACAGAAACAGTATTTGAAAATCGCTTTATGCATGTTGAGGAATTCCGTCGTATGAACGCGGAGATTAAAATTGAAGGAAGAACTGTGTTTATTGATGGTCCAACAAAACTTCAAGGTGCTGAGGTTGCAGGTACAGATTTAAGGGCTACGGCTGCTTTAATCTTGGCTGGATTAGTTTCAGAAGGTATTACTCGAGTTACAAATTTACATCATTTAGATCGTGGTTATGTGAATTTCCATGAAAAACTTAAATCATTAGGCGCTAACATTGAACGTGTTAACGATGATCAACTTAAAAAGGAAATCAATACGAATCATTCAACTTTAAATCAATTAGTCTAATCCTTGATTCCTATTTTTAAAGTATGTAAACCAATATATAATTATGTACAGTTAAAAGTAATTTTCTTATAAATTTTTTTTGGAAATAATTCGAAATAATTACTGAGATACTGAATTTTTAATATCCCACAACTGAACGATAATTTAATAAAATCCAGTGAAAAACGACAATTTGCTCAAAAAAGCTAGTTGTCGTTTTTTCTTACCTTTTGTTACTACTAAATTGCTAACTTCATACATATGAATAGTAGTATGAAAAATATAAACTATATGAGTAAATGGATTCCATTCATACTAATAGGTGCTTTTATCCTTGTATTATTTATTATGCCATTATTGTTTCGATCACCCGTTCAAACGTCAACTACTGTAGAAATACCTAGCAGTGAAAAAGTATGTGAAATTACTATTAAAGTTGCGGATGCAGATGCACCAATTTCACTTGAAGAATACGTGGTAGGGGTAGTGGCTGCAGAAATGCCTGCCAATTTCCACCCAGAGGCATTAAAAGCCCAAGCTATTGCTGCAAGAACGTATGTGTTACAGACGACGAATTATGGAGAAAGTGAAATAGAGCCTACAGTAGCTAGACAAGTTTACTACGATCAAACAGTACGTCAAAACAATTGGCAAAGTGCTTATTTAGAAAATGAACAAAAAATACGAGAAGCAGTGAAAAATACAGAAGGCGAAGTAATTGTTTACAATGATGAGTTGATCACGGCTATGTTCCATTCAATGAGTAACGGTATGACAGAAAGTGCAAAAAACTACAGCGGAAATGACTTACCATATTTACAACCTGTTGCAAGTACAGATTTCCAATATGCAACAAATTATGAAGTGACAAAAACGTTTACTATCAATGAATGGAATGAAAGACTAGGTGTTAATTGGACACTTAAACAGGTGGATCAGCTAAAACTGACTAGAAATAATACGGGGAGGGTAGATACAGTTTCATTACAAAATAAAGTTTGGACAGGACGCGAGTTTCGTACATTATTAGATTTGCGTTCAACTGACTTTAATATTGATGTAAGTGGAGAAACGATTATTGTGACAACAGAAGGTTTTGGACATGGTGTTGGTATGAGTCAATACGGTGCAGATGCAATGGCAAAACAGGGTTCAACAGCACATCAAATCCTTAATCACTATTACAAAAATACAAAAATTGAGAAAAAAAGTTGTTTGTGGAAATAAATTTGGAAAATTTATGATTAAAAATGGAATAAACTGTTCACACTGCTTTTAGAGGTGATGAACATGAGAGAAGATAACAAATCTAAAATTCCTTCTCCAACTAACAAAAAAGACGGTTTACAAAATAAACCTTGGTTTTGGCCAACTGTATATGCTGCTATTGCCGTTGCGCTAATCGGTCTAATTTTTAGTTATAACGCATTAATTGGCAATAATGAAGACGAGCAAAATGTTACTGTGCAAAATCAAACTAATAATGAGGAAACAGTAATAGAAACTAACGCTCAAGTTGAGACAGTGAAGTATCCATTCGATGAAACTAAAAAAGATCAAGTGGCAATACTTCAGGATTTCTATGATTTAAGTGCTGATGAAGCTACAAGAGAAAAAGCATTATTAGTATTTAATCAAACATTCTCAACATCTTCAGGTGTGTCAATTTCAATGAACAGCGAACCATTCGAAGTAAGAGCAGCAATGAGTGGTGAAGTCACAAAAGTGAAATTGGATGCATTTACAGGTAATCAAATTATCATTACACATCCAAACGGAATGGAAACACGTTATAGTTCTGTAACGGACATCCTTGTTAAAGAAGGCGACAAGGTTGTTCAAGGACAATCACTTGCAACGACAATGGAAAATTCCTACAATCCAAACGCAGGAGTTCATTTATTCTTTGAAGTGTTGCAAGATGGTGAACACGTAAACCCAAGAAACTTCCTTGCTTTCTAATGTCACACACTGGGTACTAGGTACTCCTTCAATTCGGAGAATTCCGAAATGAAATAGTATAGTGGCAGAGCCGGGCACTCAAGCAATTCTTCCTATTAGAATTGTATTGGTGCCTCGCACAAGCAAACACAACAAGGCATAGACTATTTACCTAATGATGTTCTGAATGCAGTCGAATTATCATATTGTGAATAAACGTTAAAATCGCTAGTTGCAAACGTCTATGAAATGATCGCAATATGAACACGTCAAATTTACGCTTATCGTTAGCAAAACGGCACATTCTTATATCCGATAGAAAGGAAGAGAACGTGCACGAGCACATTCGACATCGCTGCGTTCGACTAGGTGAACTGCTCCTTGAAACTGGTGAAACGGTCCGCGTTCTTGCAAAAATGACAGGCTATTCTAAAAGCACTGTTCATAAAGACTTGACGGAAAGATTATATCTTGTAAATGAAACACTTGCTAATGAAGTAAAAGAAGTATTAGCTTACCATAAATCAATTCGTCATTTGCGAGGGGGCGAAGCTACACGCCAGAAGTGGCAGTCCCGACAAAATCAATGAAAAAGCATTTAGTTTGGCTTATCACAAAGGCCAACTAAATGCTTTTTTTCATAAATAAATGCATAATACCATATGTTAGACTACTATGCACTAAATTAAAGATGTATTTATAATTTGAATATGATAAAATATTCTAGATAATGATATAGAAATGTTAGAAAAATGTTACAAAAATGTTGGAAATGGCGGGAAGGAGATATTTCATAGATGTTTTCCAAAGATATTGGTATCGATTTAGGAACTGCAAATGTCCTAATCTATGTGAGAGGAAAAGGAGTCGTTTTAAACGAGCCATCTGTTGTAGCAATTGACAAGAATACAAACCGTGTACTTGCTGTAGGTGAAGAAGCAAGACAAATGGTAGGGCGTACTCCGGGTAATATTGTAGCCATTCGTCCAATGAGAGATGGCGTAATTGCTGACTTTGATGTCACAGAGGCTATGTTAAAACACTTTTTATCAAAACTGAACGTTAAAGGCTTTTTATCTAAACCACGCATCCTAATTTGCTGTCCAACAAATATTACTAGCGTGGAACAAAAAGCAATACGTGAAGCTGCCGAAAAATCAGGCGGTAAGAAAGTCTATTTAGAAGAAGAACCAAAAGTAGCTGCAATTGGTGCAGGTATGGATATTTTTCAACCAAGTGGAAATATGGTCATTGATATAGGTGGCGGTACAACAGATGTTGCAGTTCTATCAATGGGTGATATCGTAACAAGCGAATCAATAAAAGTAGCTGGAGACGTCTTTGATAACGATATATTACAATACATAAAGAAACAGTATAAGTTGTTAATCGGAGAACGTACTGCAGAACAAATAAAAATTAACATTGGTACAGTATTTTCAGGCGGACGTAATGACGAGATGGAAATTCGTGGACGTGATCTAGTTTCTGGATTACCTCGTACAATTACCATTCACTCTAATGAAGTTGAAAAAGCACTTCATGAATCTGTTTATATGATTGTACAGGCAGCGAAAAATGTTTTGGAAAGAACACCACCAGAATTATCAGCAGATATTATCGATCGAGGAATTATTATAACAGGTGGCGGAGCATTACTTCACGGCATGGATCAGTTACTTATAGATGAGTTAAAAGTACCGGTGTTTATTGCAGAAAACCCTATTGATTGCGTAGCAATTGGTACTGGAATGATGTTAAATAATATCGATAAGGCAGCATCATCTAAGTATTAAAAAGAGGTGAATCGCATTGTTTAAAGGACTTTATACTGTAGCAACAGGAATGATCGCTCAACAAAGAAAAACAGAAATAATTACTAATAATATGGCAAATGCAAACACACCTGGATTTAAAGCTGATCAGTCAACGATTCGCTCGTTCCCAGATATGTTACTATCTGCAGTTGGAAATACAAATATACCAGTAGATAAGAAAATCAACGCTCCATTTATACAAGAAATCGGCGCTGTAAACACGGGTATATACTTACAAGAAACACTTGCAAATCATGCGCAAGGGTCATTAATAGAAACGAATAAGACGACAGATATTGCTCTAATCGATGGATTATTCCCTATAGATGAAGAATCAGGAAATAGTGGCGCAATCTTCTTTAGATTAGAGCATCCAGATGGTGGAGAGGCCTATACTCGTAACGGGAACTTCACATTAGATCCAGAAGGTTATCTTGTTAATGGAAATGGTTATTATGTTCTATCAGATACTGGGGAACGTATTATTGTGCCAAATGATAATTTTGTTGTTTCAGGAGATGGAACGGTATCTGTGGATGACGTTGAAGTAGCAACATTAGGAGTATCATTTTCACTAAATCCTGCTCTTTTAGTTAAACAAGATAACGGCTTATTTCAAACAGTAGACGGTACGAATTTAGCATCTGCTTTTAACCAAGAAGGCGTTACATTCGGGTTTAAACAAAACTTTTTGGAAGGATCCAATGTGGACTCAGCAAAATCTATGACAGATTTACTGACAGCATATCGTGCCTTTGAAGCAAACCAAAAAGTACTTCAAGCTTATGATAAAAGCATGGAAAAAGCAGTAAATGAAATTGGACGAGTCTAATACAAAAATTCAGGTTCTGTATGTGCAACTTTTTGTATTAATCTAATCCGAATGAATGGAGGAGTTTTGACATGCTTCGTACAATGATTACAGCGACAAACACTCTTAATCAGTTGCAACAACAAATTGACACAATAAGTAATAATCTTTCAAACAGTACCACAGCTGGTTATAAAGCAAAAGAAGCAAAGTTTTCAGAGCTTTTATACCAACAGTTTAATAACGATAAATTAGACTCTGCACAACGACAATCACCAGCTGGTATTCGATATGGTGTTGGTGCGAGGATTAGCCAAATACAAACAATTCATTCACAAGGGAACATTCAACAGACTGATCGTGACTTAGATATTGCACTTACAAAAGAAAAGCAATATTTTAATATATTAAGGCCAAATGGTGAAAATGAAGTAAACGTTGCCTATTCAAGACAAGGTAACTTCTATGTTTCCCCTGTTGAAAATGGCCAAGTTATGCTAGTGAATGGTGATGGGTATGCTGTTGCTGATTCAACTGGTAATGCAATTTTATTCCCATCAGATTTTAGTAATTTCAGCTTAACTGAAGATGGAATTCTAGGTGTTAATTACCCAAATGGCGAGACACTTTCCGTTGAACTTGGTATTACTGAACTTCAAAAACCACAAGCAATGGAACATATTTCAGATACATATATTGGAATTCCGGAAAACTTTGCTGAGTTAGAAGAAGTAATATTAATCAACTTACAGGGCCCGGCTCGTTCTGAAATAGGGATTCGAAATGGCGCACTAGAACAGTCCAATGTAGACATCTCTAAAGAAATGACAAATCTTATTACAGCCCAAAGATCTTATCAATTTCAATCTCGTGCTATTACTTTAGCAGATCAAATGCTTGGACTGATAAATGGCATTAGATAATTTAAAGTACTATTAAATCTAGTATGTTTAGTAGATAAAGAAATCGTTAATAATAATAAAAAACTAACTTCACATGGTATCAACTCCTGATACCATGTGTTATGTGATTTTAAAGGAGTACAAATAAATGACGAACGAATTAATAAGTGAGAGACCAAACTCAAACGAAGATACATCAGGGCTAAAGAAAACTAGTCGAAGACGTATGCGAAAAGAAGAACAAAAGAAAAAGAATGAAGTAAAACAACCACAAACAACAAAAGAGATTTTCTTATCTAGACTTCTTGCAACAAGTATTAAAGTAATAATTTTCTTTACTGTACTTCTTTTTGTTGCAATACTTGGTCTAATGATTGGTTATGGTGTAATCGGCGACGGAAATCCAATGGATGCTTTAAACTGGGCTACATGGCAACATATGTTAGACATCATTAATGGGATAGAATAATGCATTCATAATAAATGCTTTTTTGCATTTATTTTTGAAACATATTCTTCCCACTTTTTTCTTCTATAAAAGCTACTTTAGAGACATACTATCTTTGTACTCATTTGTTATGTAAGTCGTAAAAATATGGAAAGTTATCCATCAAAGGAAAAATATGTTGAATTTTATGATATGATAAATTAAGTGGAAATATTTAGTTTGTTTATTTATATACAAAAACTAATACATATTAATTGAAAATAGGAGGATATATAATGTTACATGCTGATCAAATTCAAGAAATTTTACCACACCGTTATCCATTCTTATTAGTGGACCGCATTATTGAAGTTGAAGAAGGGAAGCGAGCAGTTGGTCTGAAAAATGTTTCCATAAATGAAGACTTTTTCAATGGACATTTCCCTGGTTATCCAGTAATGCCTGGTGTATTAATTATAGAAGCACTAGCTCAAGTAGGTGGAGTAGCATTACTTAAATCAGAGCAATTTAAAGGTAGACTAGCTTTTTTAACAGGAATTGATAACGCGCGTTTTAAACGTCAAGTTGTTCCTGGTGACCAATTAAGATTAGAAGTTGAATTTGTCAGAATGAGAGGGCAAATGGGAAAAGGTCATGCTATTGCTACAGTAGATGGAGAGTTAGTTTGTGAAGCTGACATATTATTTGCTATCGGACCAGCACAACCAAAATAATTAGCGACTAAATTTGATGTTCTCCTATGTGGCTTCTTATATTAGAAAACAGATGAATTAATTGAAATCAAATTTTATAAAAGATACAATAGAAAGAGTGAATTATTAAAGGCTAGGAAAATCCGGTCAAAATTTGCTTTTTTAAACGTAGGAGGTTATAAAATAATGTATAAAGATTTGTCTTCTGGCGTAAAAATCAGTATTACGCGTTCGATCTCGAAATCGTTTGAAGCATATTTAGCAAGTATAGGCTGGGATGAAGATAAATTTTCCATGGAAGATTTTATAAAAAACTGGCAAGAATATTTTACTGAAAACGCTGCTTGGTATGAAAAAATACCTAATGAAATTTTAACAAACTCACAATTCCATGAAGAAATTGCGCAAAAAATTGATGAAGTAATTGCAAAAATTCTAAACGAAGAACCAACGGAAAAGCAAATTGAATCAATTGATGAAATGCAAAAACAACTTGGAACTGATTATACTTATAGTTGTAAAGCAGAAGCTGCCTATATAGAACAGTTGTTAAAAAATCAGTTAAATCAATAAAAGCCTTAACTATAGAGTAATGGCTTTCATACTCAATGTAATCAGAATGTTAAAGCCTTTATTGTTTAACTAATTTAAAAAAACTGGAAAGTTGCATTAAAATAGTCAAGGATAGTTCCCACTCTTACCGGGCAATCTATGAACAGTCACATCAGAAGTGTGTGATGTAAATTAGATTGACTTGAGAGGAGGGAGCTTTTTTATATGAAAAAGCCATTGTACGCATTTATCTTAGGATCAGCTCTATTAGTGGGGTGTAATACTGCAGATAATGCAGCAAACGATCTTGGAGAGGATGTCCGAGAGGGAGCAAATGATGTCGAGAACGGCGTTAATGATGTTCTTGATGGGAACAACAATAATGACGGTTTGTTAGACAACAATGGCAACAACAACAACGACGGTTTGTTGGACAACAACAACAACGGCACTGTTAATGATAACAATGGGATGACCCCAGAAGTTAACAACGGCGGGCTAGAAGGAACTACAAATAACGGTCTAAACGGTACTGTCAACGGTGGTAATGGTATGGACGGAACAACTACTAGCGATGGGGTACAAAATAGTAACGGTGCTGGCCAAAATGGTAATTCTGGAGTTATCAATAATAACGACGAGCGTATAGTAGATGACAACAAATAACCATTAGTTATGCCATCATTTGAATAGCACGAAGACAGGACAAAAATCAGAAACGCATTTTCTAGAGGGCTCTAGAACGCGTTTCTGATTTTCTTTATGAAATGTTAAGTCGTGGTATAGACCTGCAACTTTCTTTATTATTTACTTTCTAGTTTAAATTTCCTTCAACTTTGGTCGTTCTCTCATACCTTGTTCAAAACGAGTAATCAGTTCTTCTTTAGGCAAATTTTCTTCAAGCAATAACTTTAGAAGTTGTTCTGCATATTTTTTTCTTAATTGTTTTACAGCCCCTTTTAGCAAGACTGAGTAATTTCCCCGAATTTCACGAATTTCGTTCACCACAACAGAAAATGGTGCAGGTTCATTATCAGGGAAAGAAATAACAACATGTACGTCAAATACTTCTCCGGAATTATGTAATTGATGAAAGGTTTTTATATGTTCTTTTGAAATAAATAGCTCTAAAACCCATGATTTATGACTATTTTCTTGATTAATGACAATGCCATCGATTAAAGGAAAGTTTAGCTTACCATCTTCTTTAATTAGATCAAAAGAGAGCATTTTAAATGTCTTCATTGCGCATTCTCCCTTCAAAAAATAGATAAATTAAGTATAACATAGAAAATTGCCAAACTTTTTATTTGGATGTTTAAAATAAACGAACACAACCTTATATATCATCACAATCTCCCCAATTCTCAGTAAATCTATCCCTTTATAAAAACAATATTTAAATGTAAATATTAAGCCATATGTGATTTTTCGCGTTTTGCTAATATTGCATCTCACAAAGTAAGATAGTATCGAAAGGAGGTGCTAATAATGAATCAAGTCGGACTAGTAGGTCGAATAACAAAAGATCCAATGTTAAAAAAGTTATCAGAAGGTCGAATACTAACTAGCTTTACACTGGCTATCAATAGGAACTACCGTAATAACGAAGGTACGGTAGAAGCAGATTTCGTTCTATGTAGTGCATGGGGAAAACTTGCAGAACGAATCGCTGCGTATTGCGGAAAGGGATCACTTGTAGGTGTGAATGGCAGATTACAAACAAGATCTTATACGAATAAGGAAAATAATAGAGTGTATTCAACCGAGGTATTGATTGATGATGTCCGATTCTACGTACTAAAAACTCCTGGAAATAAAGGTTCCAGTGAAAAGGTTCTTAGTGAAGGTGCTCATGTAGCAGAAACAACAGCAACTTTTGATTTTGGGGAAAATCAATCGGCTGCTAATGAAAAATCGATTGGCTCGAAGGAAATTTTAAGCGATTTTGAATTACCGCATACAGAAAATGTATTACCAATAAGGTAATGTCTGATGTAAATGTTGAAGGAAATGAAGGATAGCACAACTAAATCCATACAAAACAGAATGTAAATTAAGCCCTAACATTAAAAATAATTGTTCACTTGGTAAGAAACATAACAAAAATGAGTTAATCTTTAGTGTATTCAAAATGTAAATAATTTTTTATGATCAACCACGTTTTATGACCCTTTTAGTATTAGTAGTCAAATTAGCTTTCGGGCTACATAAAAAACCCTCTAAATATATTTCCTCGAAAATAAGGGAGGTGAGAGTAGAATCATTACTGACTGACCGCACAGTAGTGATGGCATTCTTCCTAACTCTACAAGATTTCATCCTAAAGAATGAACTTGTATTGAGTATATGACAACTGAATAATAGGTAAGAGTATATAATGACAAGGCAAAATGTAGAGTCGAAGCAGCTTCAACTTCGACTCTATTTACTACGTTTTACTTAAGACCTTATCATAGTTGTATCAAGTGTTAACAAATCCATTAGTTCCTCATCCTGCAATTCTGTTAACCAGTTACTCGATTGAATTAATTCTTCTGAAAGTGCGGATTTTAATTCAATCATTTTATCAACTTTTTCTTCAATTGTACCAATCGTTATAAATTTATGAACTTGCACAAATTGAGTTTGCCCGATTCGATAAGCCCGATCAGTTGCTTGGTTTTCCACCGCGGGATTCCACCAACGATCAGCGTGTAAAACGTGAGTAGCAGCAGTTAAATTTAAGCCCGTTCCACCTGCTTTTAAGGAAAGTAAGAAAATAGGGAATTCCCCCATTTGAAATGCATCAACTAACGAATCCCGTTGACTTTTTGGCATACTCCCTGTTAAAAACGGTACATCCACATCAAGAATTTCACTGAAGCAATGTTGTAACAAATTACCCATTCCAATGTATTGGGTAAATATTAAACATTGTTCACCATTTTCAACAATTTCAGTTGCCAGCTCCACTATACTTTTTAACTTAACAGATCGTTCCATCATTGATTGAGCATCTTCGAAGGATTCTTTTAAGTAAAGAGCGGGATGATTACAAAGTTGCTTCAACTTACTTAACATTTGTAAGACTCGTCCCTTTTTTTCAAATCCATTCATTGTTTCAATTTGAGATAAGGTGTCTTGTATATACCCCTCATAAAGTGCTGCTTGTTCATTCGTTAGTGGGCAGAATTTCTTTGTTTCCAATTTATCTGGTAAATCCAAATTTAAATTTGGATCATTTTTTGTTCTACGTAGTAAGAATGGGCGGATCTTCGAACGTAATATTTCTTTATGCTGCTCAGATTCATCTCGTTCAATGGGCAAAATAAATTGTTCTTGGAATTTTCCAAAGCTACCTAAATAACCTTTATGGATAAAATCAAAAATAGCCCATAATTCAGATAATCGATTTTCAATTGGTGTACCAGTTAAAGCTATATTATGTGTCCCATCCAATTTACGAATTGCTTTTGACTGTAAGGTTTGCATATTTTTTATATTTTGAGCCTCATCTAATACAATGGTAGACCAGTGAATATGCTCTAAAAAGTCAACATCCTGCGAAATTGTACCATAAGTCGTTAACACAACATGGGGTTTTTCATTTTCTAAATAATTTCTAAAAGTTTCATCTTTCAAACGGGATGAACTGTAATGCGTATGAACTCGTAAAATCGGAGCAAATCGTGATAATTCTTTTTGCCAATTACCTAACACGGATGTTGGACAGACAATAATTGTTGGAGCAGGATCACCTAATGTTTCTACTGTATGCAATACATAACTAATTAATTGCACTGTTTTTCCTAGTCCCATATCGTCTGCTAAAATGGCTCCAAATCGTTGCTCTCTCATGAATACGAGCCATTCAAAACCTTCTTGTTGATATGGTCGTAACTCAGTCTGTAAAGAAACTGGAACTGTTACTTGCGGTAAACCTTGTTTATCCTGCAATTGTTCCACATATGTTTTCAATGATCTCTGCATTTCAAAGGCAAACAATGGATCGTCCCGTTCCGCATCTTCTAAGTCCTCATCGTCTTGAACAGGTGCGACTAGTTCTTCAGGTAACTCTCGGAATAATAGTTCCTTAACAGTCCAATTTTCTTCTTCTGCTTTATCCATAAGTTCACGAATGCTGTTCATCCACTCGGCGTCTATGCGGAACCATTCAGACCCAACCCGGATAAATTCGCGATTTTCATTTACCATTTGTCGGAATTGTTCTTCAGAAATCTCAGAACCTCCAAGTGATAAATTCCATTTGAAAGTTAAAATATCGTCAAGTCCAGCAACTTTTCTCGTTGATTGATTCGTTGCACTGACACGTACACGCATTCTAGCTTGCTTAAGTTCTTTTAACCAACCAGGTAAAATAACATCAAATCCTAGAGCTTGTAATTTTACGAAATCGTTTCGTAATAGTTCTCGCACTTCAGGATCTTCCAGCTCAACATGTAATAAGACATCTGTAGAAAGGCCAGGGTGATCTAATTTAATCAATTCAAATATTTGTTTTTGTATTAATTCGATTTCCTCTGAATAGGCTTCCCATTTAGTAGGAAGTACCTGCTTAATGGATAAATGTCGTTTACGTACAGGTGGTGTCCATAGTTTCGCAGATTTTACCGAGCTAATCACTGTTTCAAGTAACCAAATCTCACGACCATCCTCTGGTTCACTTAATCTCAGTGAAACCCTCACATCCCCAATTGTGCGCTCATTGTTTAATGGCCAACCGCCGTTTTTGAAGAAGGGAATTAAATTTGGAATTTCTTCACTTGGTAAACCAGCAAATAGTAACTTTTGTTTAGTCGCTGTATTTAAAAGTTCTACACATTTTGGCAGGTCGACTGTGAAAGGCTGGAAGCTAGTGATTACATGGTCATCTTTACTAAACGAAGATGGTAAATCGAATTCTAAGCCTTTTTCCGAAAATACAGCATAATCCCAAAGTGCTGTGTTGTTCCAAAGTTGCTGAACTGCTCTTGCTGCACAAATTAGCTTTTCTGATTCATCATTTGCACCTTGGAAATGTACAAAAGGGTGTGAAAACTTTGGTGATAATACATCTAAAAATTCACTCATAGTTAAAATAATTGAGTCATTCTCTATTGTTGAACGGAGACCATAAAAGTTTGTTTCGTATTTATAAAATAAAAGATGTCCCCAAGTGACTACTGGAAGCGTAGTGTTTCTATCCTGTGAAACAGCCTCTACAGTTAATATTCCAGGCTGATGTTCAACTAACTGTAGTTGTATGGCTTTTGTAAAAGGAGAAGTTAATGGACCACTTTGTATCATACTAGTAGATTTCCTTTCTCTAACTCTTCTTGAAGTGCGCGCAAACGTTTATATTGCTCACTGACTGACTGAATATAGTCTGCCCAAAACCCAAGCTTGCCACTTTTTTTAGCGGCAGATTTCATCATCTTCCAAATGCGAACGGCCTGTTTATAATTTAGCCTAGATTTTTGACTAACTTCTTCCATCGCATAAAAGTGATAGAGGGGTAGAGTTGTTTGTGGGGCTTCTTCCAGTACTTCACGCAAACCACATGACTCTAAATAAGAAATTGAAGAAGGATGCAATTGATGTAGCGCAGCCCATTCTTCATAGCGCTTATTTTTTAATAAGTACATTGAAAACGGCTGAATTCCATAAACTCCAAATGCTGAATATAAAGTCTGTTCTTCTTGTTCAGTAAGGGAAAGATTTTCATATAATTTATTCACTTTTTTCACATACGTTTGTCGATAGCCAGGCTGTAAATAGTTGTTTAGGAACTTGTTTAAATAAGGTAAGATTGCTTTTAATAGTAATTCAGTGGCGATGGAATCATTTTTTGAAACAGCAAACTTTGCTAAACCAAAATATAATAATAGATGTTCTTCATAAATGGTCTTCAAATTCGTTCTTATTGCATCATAATTCTTTAAGATAATATAAAACATGTTTTTAATGATTTCCCCTGTTACATCTTCTTGATCGGCCAATGTATTCTCTAGTATTTCGAGTTCCTGAATTGCGCGGCTTCGTTCGATAAACATTGTATCCCAAAAGAGTAAATAAAGGTTCATGCGGCGATTAATATGACCTTCGCGCTCTGTTAATAGCTCACGCACTAATAGTTGAAGGGCATTATAAAAAGGATCCATTGCAAATAGGCGAGACTTTGCTGTAATTTCTTGAATTTGATCCTGTAGCGAATTAAAGCGTCGATCAAAGAAATACTCGAAATAGTCACTATGTACCCTTGAATTTGTTGTTGATAGATATTCCCATATTTTATTTAATACGGAAAGCTCCATGAAGATATTGTAAAGTGGCTGCCATTCACGTTCAAAAGGAAGATGCTTTTTCAATTTGGTCAGCGCATTGTCGGCCATTGTTGATATTAAGTAGGTGTCCATAGTTGTGTTGTCTTTTAATATATGGGACATAACTTCATCGACCATAGCTTGCCAGCTTTCTGGGCTTCGATCACTTGCCAAAACATGCAGGGACACGTTTTTTTTCTCACGCCATTTAGTAGCCCAATCCTGTACAGAATCTAAGTATTGATATAGCGATAGCATAACGCTAACTTTGTGACGACACAGTCCTTCTTGTGGACAACTACATACTAATAATTTGTTATAAAAATCAATCATTACATCTGTTGAACGTACATCCTGTACTGATATGTAAAGGCGCTTTTTCAATGGTATATATCGTTGAAACAATACAGATTGATTGCGCACCGCGAAAAGGGCACGACGAACAAGCTCCTCATCCTCTGTTACAGAAGGATGGAAAGTTCGTTCAATCTTGTCAATTTGATCATAAATAAATGGCGAATACTCTCGCGCAATTTCTGAAACCGACAAACTCATTTAATCGCTCCTAAAAAATTATTGTCTGAAAAAGTCCTTCCTTTCATTATACCTTGAAAAATAAGCAATGATAAGTAAAACGATGGTATGAGTAAGGTGAGGATATAAAAATTTGAAAACTCAAATAAAGTAAGGAAACTCGTAAATAAGCACACAGAATTCGGATACAAATGATCATCTATCGCAAATAAAACTAATACCTTTGACCTAAAGAAAAAACCCCGCATCTAGATAGTGCGAAGTTTCATAATTATATTTACTCTTTCTCAAAATCAACATCTTCGTACCTATTATCTTTAGATTGTGCATGATGTAAATCATCATATACAACTAAAATTTGTCTTAATCCGTTTAAGTAGAGTCGTTGTTTTTTTGTATCCATCATTTGTATAAAGCCTAAAAGTTGGCGTAACTCTGCAGAATTGTTAATTACTTCGTATAGTGAGTCCGTTACACCTGTAATATATTTTTCACGCATGTCTTTTAGCCTAACAGCAGCATCTTCTACAGATTCACGTTTTTTATTGCGAGGGCGATCTAGAAGCATGTCCAAGAAACGGTCATCGGGTATTTTAAATACTTCTTTAATTTTTGGGAGGTATACCATTGGAATAGGCCGTTCACAGCGCTCATAATTTGAATACGTATTTGGAACAATCCCTAGCATATATGCAGCTTCATTTTGATTGATATTCAATTCTTCACGGTATTCTTTAAGGTGCTTCCCAAATTTCAAAATATCGTTCTTCATTTCTCTCACCCACTTCTAATATTTTCTTTAAATTTAGCGAAATGCCCATGAGAAAAATGAAATCCCCCCATAGCGAAAAAAATTCACAACGAGGGGATTTACAAAATTTGATAAATTTCTAATAATATATAATTAAATAGACCTATTATGAAATGGAGGAAACGCAATTGAGGAGATATGAAATAACAATACCCCAGACAACTCTTGGCCAATTACGAGATTCTAAATTTCATTGGACTTTTACGATTCACGAGAATCTTGTAGACGAATATCGAGCACAGTACTCATCTATGGAAACATACAAAAAATTTAATGAGATTAGAGTAGATGACGTAATGTACGAATGTATTATTTTTGACTTTATTCAAGGAAAACTAATTATTGAAACGAAAGAAAAGGACAAGCACAAAGTTTTAAAAATTTTAAACTTCTTTACAATTAACATATCATCTACAAATCGTACATATTTTATCAACTCTAAAAAAATCGATGGAGTTCTATAAATTAGTTGTATGACTTTCCTCAATGAATGTAATGACTACAAAAGACGACCGCAATGTAAACGCTATGTTTAAAAATACACATCACCTATGAAAAACTAAAATTATTCGGTAAGATGCCGGGATAATCCATAATAATACAAAATTCGAACTTCTGTTGAAGTTTGAAAGATGAAAAGTGTGGAGAACCTATCATTATCGCCACCGAACAATCGTATAAATAAACATACAGATAATTTTTACTTGATAATAGCTGTTGCTGTAAGCAAAGGGAATTTTAAAGTGCAATCGCTTACATCAGGTCCGATTAAAAAATTGTTAGAATTTACATTTAGGAGGGGAACGATGATTAATGTTCAATATATGAAACCTTTCTACACGAAAGTGACAGATAACACTTTGCGTTTAGTGTTTGCTTATCAATATTTCTCAATTACGAAGGATGATGAGTTATATCACTTTATTCCAGTGGATGGAAAAGAAATGATTATCAACCTGAACACTATGCAAATTGAAAATCTTTCTGAGATTTTCGTGTTCCAGCGGGGAAACCGTTTTGTTCGTTACCCACTGTATCAACTGCTAGTACAATCCGATGTTCACGATCATTTAATGTCTATTATCGATGAGGCTATCACTCAAAAAGAAACGGTGAATCTTGTTACGTGCAAGGAAGAATCCGAAATCGAAGATATTATCTCATTGCTTGAAGTGACAAATCTTGAGAGGCTGATAGACGAGGCATTAGAGGAACGTAATGAGGCACTATTTTATGATTTAGTTGAAAAGAGAGAGAAATATAAACAGAAAAGTAGTTGATTGGTTCAATTACTAAAGCTGAACAAGAGATACTTGAAAAACGATTTATCTATTCATGACTGGCATTTAACGGAGGAACAAACAGCATGATTCTGCAAAAATAGAAAGCACCTCGATTTATCAAAATCGTAGGTGCTTTTGCTTTTGAGTTTAATTGAATCAAAATCGCTAAAATAGGATTATATAGTCATTTCAAAATCTTATCAAAAAAACAAAAGAGTTCTCCTTAAAAAGTCGAACCCTTTTGTTATTTCAATGGAGAGTGGTAAAGATTCTCAAGTGGGATTGGCTAATCGGTTTCTATTAAGGGAGGGGAAAGCAAACAAAAAATTCGATGGCAAAAAACAAATTTTAAAGTTCGTTAAATGATAAAAAGATGGATAATGATAACAACTATACCAGAACCAACTACCCCGAATAGCCAATCTTCTTTACTTAATGAGTAAAATCTTGAATCTTTCATGCGTGTACCACCTTCTTTGATTATCCCTATTATTACCAATAGTATTTAAGAATATACATTTTAAATCAGACTTATAAAAAAATGGAAAGGCAAATTACAGTAGTGCATACCTTTGGACAATAAAAAAAATGCCCTGAAAGATAAACTTTCAAGACATCTCAACTGAACTATCGTTAAGCTTTTTGTAATTTTCCTTCAAAAACATCCAAAGCAAGTTTTGCAGTTTCAACTGCTTCACCTTGTAGTTTCTCAACTTTAGAGCGAATTCCTGCTACAATCTCGGTGCGATTTGATAAGATCTCCGAGGATAACTCAAACAACTGTTGCGCGTTCCAATCATCCTTTTCCACATGACCAAGTATTGGTTGCGAAACTATTTGTGCAAAAGCATCAATTTTTGGATCATAAGATAACGCAATAAAAGGTGTATATTGGATCGCACCAAATATTAGAGAATGAAGTCTTAATCCAATTAATAATTCGGACTTTCCAATCACAGCAATTTTTTCTTCTATCGACAAATCGAAAGGTGCAATGACACTTTTTTCTTTCATAAGGCTTGCAACAGTTTGAGATGCTTTATCATCATGTTCACCGTGCATTGGGATAAAAACAACAGTCTGTCCATTTCTCACAAGTAAATCTAAGCCCGCTGCTATTTTCTCCATAAACTGTACAGGTGACGGCCAGTCACGTACACTCACGGTAACATAAGAACTAGCTTTAAACACTTGGGAATTCAACCAATTACTCTCAAAGTCATTTCCGCCTAGTCCAATTACTGGATCAGGGACGATTTTAATTTGCTTCTTAACACCAATCGTTTGCAGTAGTTTGCGTGATGCTTCATCTCTGACAGTAATCGCATCAACTTTATTTAATATTTGCTTCGTAATGAACTTACTAATCCATTTATCAATCGGTCCCATACCTTGTGCGTAAATAAAGATAGGCTTTTTAAGCCTTTTTGCTATGCGCATAATTTCTGTATAATAGGGAATTGATTTTAAACCTGTTTTATCTTGAAGCAAACTACCACCACCACTGACTAATCCATCAGCGTTTTTTAAAACAGCACCTACTTCTGTAAACTTCCATCTATTTACTGCATTCACTTGATAGGTTTTTGCAGTAGCTTCCGGATTATTGGATAACACGGTAATTTTAATTTCTGGTTTCAACCTTCTAAATGCTTGAATAATAGAGTATAGAATGGCTTCATCTCCAACATTGTCAAATCCGTAATAACCGGATAAAACGATATGCACAATAGCCACCTCCGTTCTAATTAATTTTTTAATATCATTACTATTTTGAAATTATGGTGTGGAATCCCACTTAACTTTAGCTTTTTGCCAATAGTGGCGTAAAATTTTGAAAATCAATATAAATAGTAAACCTACGATAAATCCAATAACTACACTATATAATGTACGTAGTAGGGAAATGCCAATTGGTATGTGTAAATGTGTGAATGTATTTACAATCGATAAGAATCCAATGACTCCAGGGACTAAGAAAATCATACCCCACTTACGACTAACTCCCATCGCATACAATGCTAATATGAAGAATGGGAAGCCGATTAAAAACTCCTTCGTTCTTGGTCGTACATATAATAAGTCTTCTTGAAGCTGTCTAAAGGATAATTCTAAATTACTAACTGGACCAGTGTTTCCAGTTCTGCTTATATAGAACAATCCGATCACAGCAACAATGATAAATAACACTAAATGCCAATATCTAACTTCTTTATTCAACAAAGTAAACGTATGATTTAAACTCGATTTAATACCACCAGAACCAATGCCCGTCCATTTTGATAAAACATATAATAAAATTCCTGCAATTGGAATGATATAAACTAGTTTTACACCTCTAAATTCAAAATAGCCTGTAATAAATCCATTACCATTCAATAATCCAATAACAATGGCAATCCCGATTAAGCTAATCCCAATTGCTTTAGCGTACTGCACTAAAATATCACGAATACGGGTAGATCCATGTGATGCCTTAATTACAGCATAAATTGGCACGAGGCAAGCGATAATTAATGCAAATGCTTGAGTAAATTTAATTGAATCCAACGCAAAGTAAGCAATGGCTATTAAACCCATAAATCCAGTAATCGCTAAACGTAATTTCAAATTTTTTACTATTTCAGACATTAAATACGTGAAAATTATACCTGATAGTAACACAAGAGCTGTTACCCAAGCAGGAATTGCAAACTTATCAAACAATATAGGTGTTCCTGCAGTAAATGCTGAAGGTACTTTTTCCTTAACATCATTTAAATAAGTAACTGCTTCATTTAAATTTTCTTCTGCATCGCCCTTTGTTTTTATGTGGTAGAAGAACGATTTAATATTACGTTCTTTTAAGGCACGGACTGTTCTGTCAACACTATCACCAACTTTTAGTGTAGTTTCTCTATTGACATCCATACTTAATAATCTGATCATGTCAAAATTCGTCATACTAGCTAACTTATCTTCACCTTTTTGAGTGTTACCCTCAATAGAATAAAAGAAATAGCCTGCATTTTGTAGTTTTTGGATGAGTTCAACTTGTTTTTCTTGACCATTTCCAATTACTTGTTCTCCCGAGCCTAGAATACCTGAAACGGAATCATTTTTTAGCTCGACTAACTGATTTACAATCGTTTCATTTACATGTTCTTCGTCATTTCCAACACGGAAAACATGTAAAAGACCGTGTTTATTTATTTTCTTTGTAGCTGACCCGTTATAACCAATTGGTGTTTCGAAGAAGTATTCTCCATTATCTTTCGGTAGGAAATAGAAACGTTCGCCACCAATTTCAACTTCTTCTGGTTGGATCGTTTCCTTTAGGAATTGATCTGTTTCAGGATCTTCAGGGAGGCTAATATACAAACCTAACTTATCCTTATCAAAGTCGTCAATATAAGGTGTAAATCGTAACAAACTTGCAAGCTCATGTTCCTCATAAACTGCAATCGTACCTTGCTTCTCCATATCCTTTAGAGAGGAAACCTCTAAACTTACAGTTGTAAGTCCTGCTTCCTTAAGAGTAGCAAGGACATCATCAATCGAAAGGTCACTATTATCAGCAACTCCAACAATTTCGTGATAAGGAATAATAATTTCATAATTATTGCTTGCTGTTTCTACATTCCATCTACTAATGAGACCTGGAATGGAGCCGATTAGTAATAGTACGACTACTAACCATAACCACTTCTGTTTTAACATATACTGTTCATCCTCTCCTGTTTTCAGAGTTTTTTCCCGATAATCGGAAGTTGCTTTAAATCTTGCTTCGTAATGGTTTTCGTCACATATAAAAGGGCAAAGTAAATCAACCCACCAACAACTATTGCTATGAACACATAAGCTAACGCAATAATTCTTGACCAATTTGTTAGATCAAATAGTAAAGTTGGAAGCCCTATTATACATCCCATTACAATAGAAGAAATAATAATCATTACTATCTGGCGATTTATTATAGAATATCGAATTCGCTTGAAAATAAAAAGAGAATTTACAATAAATAACACTGCATATACAAATAATGTAGCAATCGCTGCTCCATCTAACCCGTACAATTGGATAAAGAGGATGTTTGAAACTATTTTTAATACAACGCCACCAAGGATAACGAGAGCAGCAATTCTTTCAACATTCATCCCTTGTAAGATTCCCGTTCCTAAAATAGTTAATGATGTAAAAACAGAACTAAAGTTAATAATGGCGAGCATTGAACTTCCTTCTAAGTTTGTAAATAATGCTAAATTCAAAGGCAAAGTTAAAGCTAGTAAACCGAAGGCAGCTGGCCATGAAATAAGATGGGTCATTCTGTGCGTACGTTCAATAACTGCACGAGTCCCAAGTAAATCCTTTTCGGCAAGCTTTTTCGTAATTAAAGGAATTAATGGTAGGATGATGGATGTTGCAAAAACAGTTGCGATTTGCACAAGCGTAAGGCCACGACCATATATTCCGTATAAATAATTGATTTGATCTGCAGGAGTTCCTGTATTTCGCAAACCAGCAGTAATTGTAAATGAATCCACGAAGTTAAATAAGGCCATCATTACAGAACCAATTGCAATTGGTATGGACAATTTTAAAATAATTTTACTCCAATTGGAGAATTCCCCAAATGTAAACTTCTTAGAAGATGCTACTTTTATAGAAGAACGTGCATATTTGACACGTAAGTACACTAGGGATGCTAATGCACCAAAAACAGATCCTATTGTGACACCACCTGCTACGATTTCAATAGAATAATTCATTGAAACCAAGACATAAGCGATAATCAAAATTATAGCTACACGAATAAATTGCTCTAGTACTTGCGAAACTGCTGTAGGTTGCATATTCCCATAACCTTGGAAATAGCCTCTATAAACGGCCATATAAGGTGCAACTAGCAAAGTTAATGCAACAATAATTAATGCAAAACGATTTGATGGCCCGCCAAGAGCGTTGGCAATCTCATGGGAAAATCCATAGATAATCGTAAAGCTAAGCACACCAAAAGATAGGGCGAGGATACTTGCTGTTATGTAAATTTCTTTCACCTTGTGTGGCTCGCCGTTTGCATTAACTCCTGCTATCAGTTTTGAAATTGCTACAGGAATTCCAGCAACAGACAAGTATAGTGCAACCATATAAATGGGATACACAAGGTTAAAGATTCCAAGAACTTCGTCACCAGCAATGTTTTGTAAAGGAATTCTAAAAATACTTCCTAATATTTTTGATAGTAATGTTGCAACTGTTAAAATAATTGTACTTTTGACAAATGTAGATTGACTCATTTGGTAGACCCAGAACCTTTACGTTTTAATTGACGGACTTTCAGGGCGAAGCGCGGTAGTACGAGCATTCGGCCAAATCGACTAGGTTGTTTTAATAAACGATAGAGCCATTCAATGTTTAGCTTTTGCCAAATAAGTGGTGCACGTTTCACCGTTCCAGCAATAACATCAAATGAACCACCAACTCCGATAAAGACACCATGTGAAAACTTATCGTAATTTTCGACAATCCATTTTTCCTGTCTTGGTACACCTAATGCAACAAAAACAAGATCAGGTTTTAAATTAGCAACCGTTTCAGCAATCGTATTATTATTCCAATCAAAATACCCATCCTGATAACCGACGATATCAACATTAGGGTAGGTTGCATTAATATTTGCAACTGCCTTCTCAATTGTTTCTTTTTGAGCACCTAAAAGGAAAATTTTATAGCGTTTTTTATTTCCTATTTCAAGAAGTTTTACCATCGAGTCGTAGCCTGTTACGCGCTCCGGAAGGTATTCACCAAGCATTTTCGCCGCTTTTACGACACCAATCCCATCAGCGCAAACATAAGTAGCCTTTTGGACGATACTCATAAACTCTGGTTCTTCATAGGCCTTCATAACAATTTCAGGATTAGCTGTAATAACGAACGTTTTTTCTTTTTGTTCTACACGCTTGTCCAACAATTCTACAAACCCTTGTTGGGTAATATTTAAAAAGGGAACCCCCATAATATTTACATATTTCATTTATTGCTCAAACCTTTCTACCAAGCTATTTACTGCAAATTATCATAACATAAAAGCCTACGATGGAGTAGATTTCTATTGTTGGGAAGTGAAGTAAATAACCTAAATTTGAATGTATTATTAGCATTTGCAAATAAAGTTAGGTGATTCGCAAATATGAATACTAAATGCGGAAATAAATCTTGGAATACGCAAATAAACCTGAGATTGCAAAAAAGATTACTAAATCCGCAAATAAACTTAAGAAAATCGCAAATAAACTTCCCAGTTTCGCAAGTAAACTATCCTAATTCGCAAATAACACAATAATCAATAAAAAAACGGTGAAAAAACAATTTAGTTTTTTTCACCGTTTAAAATTATTTACTTATTTAGCAGGTGGTACGATATAATCCCCATGAGCCCAACCCGTTTTGCCATCTACAAGCACTTGATACCAGTCGCCGTTTTTGACGAAATTCTTATTTTCATCAAATACTCCAATCACTAATGATTTTGCTGGTAATTCTTTAAGAATCTTACTTGATGTGTTAGGTTCACTACGAACTCTAAGTTTTGTATTCATATCGATGACATATAGTCCATTGAGTACTTTTACGTTATCATTTCTGATCCAGCCTTCTTGGCCAAGCTCAGTTTTTACACGATACCAATTACCATTATTACCGATAATGTTGACTTGTGTATTTAAAGGTAATTTTAAAATACTATTTGATGGTGAATTCATTACTACTGGATAAGTACGCACATTCACATTATCAGCAGTAAGTTGACCAATACCACCACTATAAGTTGGAAGGATTGCATATCGATTCTCTTTTGTTGGCATCGGTGAAGATGCTGGTTGGAAGTTATATTCCGGAACTTCAAAAACAACCTTTGTTGTTTCATCTGAATTCGTTACTTTGTAAATGTCATAGATATATTTTGCTTGTGCTACAGCCCACACAACATGTGTTGCATATTGATGGTTTGTAGGTTGATCTGGATCCCATTTCATTTTGTATAATGTATCTTGACCTTGGTCAATATAATCTACTTTTACAAATTTAGCTCCACCAACGATTGCATCATGAGTTGTAAACCAACCCTCTTTATATGCTCTTTCTGAACCAAGCTTTATTGGGTCAGCATCTTTTGCACCGATTCCGTAGAAGTTATAAGTTGTTTTAATATCAACTAAATCATTACGGTTTTCATCCGTCACCATTTTGGCAACTCCGCTAGCATCTAATCCTACTTCAATCCCACTTGCTAACTTAGAAACCCCTTTACCAGTTTCATGTAAAGCATGAGAAATCAAATAAATGGCATTTACGTTATGATCTATCCCAGCTTGTATAAAGGAAGCGGCAGTATTTTCTAGGATTCCTTGTCCTTTTAAGACTTTTTCATTAATCACTGCAGCATCAAGATTTTCAACAGGTGTAGATAACTTTAGGAATTGATAATATTCCAGCGTATCCTTTTTGAAGTTATTTGGATTCAAATAGAATTCTACTAATGCTGCCGAAGCTGTAAAGATTCCACCACCATCTTCTTTCGGACTGTGATTTGCTTGAAGTGATACAACGTCTGCAAAATTCAGGTTATAAAGAACTTTATTGTATTCTTTTCCGATTTCAATAGGTTTATCTACTGGTTTTTCTTCAGGCTTCAAGTAAAAATACAATACAGTTGAAGCTTCAGCTCGAGTTGTATTACCTAATGGTTTAAACGTACTGTCTGGATAGCCATTTATTAATTTAAATGAAACAACAATTTGAACATCATCGTAAGCCCAGCTCGCAATTTTGTTGTTATCAATAAATGATAATGTAGCAGGTGAAACAGAAACACCATTGTAATTTAATGCATTATTCAACATAACGGCCATTTCTTGACGTGTAATCTTTGAATCGGGATTAAAGTTACCTTTCTCGTCCCCAGCAACCAATCCATAATAAGATGCACGTTTTACAGAGTGATAGTACCAATCGCCTTCTTTAACATCGTGAAAGCTAACAACCCCATCTACTTCTGGTAACTGTAATACTTTAACTAGTAAAGTAGCGAACTCCGCACGAGTAATCGAATCATCCGGACGATACTTTCCACTTGGATCTCCATTCATTATTTCATTTCCAATAAGATAACTCATCTTTTCATAAGCCCAGTGCTTTGAAATATCTTCTGCAGAAGCAGGAGGTGCTGTGAATTGAACAACAGCAAATAGCACAACTAGTGCTGCAATTAATCTACGTTTCATTTCTTCGATGTTCTCCTTTTCTTAATTTCCTAGGTCAGTTGTTTATGGAATCAATCTTTCTCTATTACTCTATCAAACTCCGTAATAAAAAAATAGGTATTTAAGTAAAATCTATTATTTTTTTGATAACCTTTGGGAATTAAGTAAAAAAACAATAATTTTATAATAAGAAGTTACAACGCCAAAATGCTGTGAAATGATTAAGAGGTAGAAGATTTATGTGTTTCTTCTTATTTAATAAGAAGATAAAACGGATTCGATTGAATTTTTATGAAATGAAAAGGCATATTTTGATTTTAATAGAATATAACTTTAAAGGGGATTTGATTTGGGTCTTTTGGGTATTTAGTAAATAGATGGGGATTGAGGAAAAAATCTTAGTAAGGATCCAATGATGTAGTAACAAATGGAGATTTTTGAAAAAAATTAAAAAAAGTGTAACTCTTTTGTAATTTATCCGTCTATATATTGTGGTTACTGATTATAGGTTAATAGAGCTAGAGTAATAAAAAAGAAATCCATGATTCAATCACTTATTACTAGATTGATTGGAAATTTAATGTATAATATGAAATGTAAGGTGTTGTAAATACTTTATTTCAACCCAAATTTCCTGACGATTTTAAGATTCTATTAATCTATAAGGAAGTTAAGGTAATGTAATGTATTATTATGGGAATTTAGAATTCCTGTAATAATATTGTAATCTATTTAACGGAACAATAACATTTTTTTGGATAAAGTGGTATTGAAAATCAAAAATGTAAATGTTATAGTTTTGTAGTAAGTAAATTAATCTGGTGAAAGACTAGTAAATTTACTTAGAAAATCTTTCACTGATTTATTTATTATTCAGAGAAACTATGATACATACCGCAATGGGGTCATAGTCAATCTTAAAACTAGTATTATAGTTTCTAAAGAATAATATAAATTTAGGAACTTTAGGGAGGAATACATTAATGGCAAAGCAAAACAAAGGTCGTAAATTATTCGCGACAACTGCAACAGCAGCATTAGTTGCATCTGCATTAGTACCAGCAGCAGCATTTGCAGCTGATACAAAAGAATTTACTGATGCAAGCAAAATTTCTGATTATGCTAAAAAATCAGTAGACTACCTAGTAGGTAAAGGAGCTATTGCTGGTTTTGATGGTAAATTTAATCCAAAAGGTGAGCTTACTCGTGCTGAAGCTGTAACAATTTTAGTTAAAGCTAAAGGTATTGCTATTGACGAGAACAAAAAAACTGATTTCGCTGATGCTAAAGATCACTGGGCTTCAGAAGAAATCGCTGCTCTACAAGCACACAACAAAGATATCATCGCAGGTTTCGAAGATGGAACATTCAGACCAGATGATAAAATTACTCGTGCTCAATTAGCTTTAATTATTGTTAAAGCTTATGATTTAAAACAAGACACAAGTGCTATCCTAAACTTCACTGATAACACAGCTACATGGAGTAAAGACGCTGTAAACACACTAGCAAGTCTTGGTATCGTGGCTGGTGTATCAGAAACGAAATTCGATCCAACTGCAGTTGTTACTCGCGAACAAGCAGCAGCATTCTTCCACCGTACAGAAGTTAAAGAAGAACGTATTGCAGTCAAAACATCTGTACCAGTAGTAACTTCAGTTAGCGCAACTAATCTTAAAGAAGTAGTTATTTCTTTTAACAAAGAATTATCAGATGCAAAAATTAAAGCTGACCAATTCTCTGTTAAAGATAACACTGTTGCAGCAGTAACGTTATCAGATGACAAAAAATCAGTAACATTAACTTTAGGAACAGCTGTTGCACAACAAGCAACTGTCGAAGTAACTGCTAAAACTACAGTTGCATTTGCGGATGAATCTGCATTAGCAGAAGATGTAGTGAAATCACTTACAGTAACTGATGTAATCATCCCTGTTGCTGAGTCTATTACACTTACTGGTCCTAATACATTTGAAATTAAATTCAGTGAGCCTGTTCAAGCTGGAGCTAGTGCAGATGTATCGGTTAATAATGGTGTATATGGCATAGCTCAAAAAACATTATCAACAGATGGACGTACATTAACTGTTCAACTAAGTGCTGGTTCAATTGCTGAAGCAACTTACAAAGTTAAAGTTGAAGGATACTCTGACTTTGCACCTTTTGCTGCAATGGCTAAAACATTTGATTTAGTATATGTTAAAGATAAAACTGCACCTACAGTTAAATTAGTTTCTGCTTCACAAAACGAAGTAGTTGTTGAGTTTGACAAAGCTGTAACTAAAAAAGGTGGAGCAGCACTTGATGTAAACTACTTCTACCAAACTTATTCAGCTTGGAAACCAGTTGCTGTTACAACAACAGATAACAAAAAGTTCACATTAAAATTCTCTGATAATGACCCAGCTACACAAGATTTCATCTTACCAGAAGGTAATGTACCTGTTACGGTTCTTAAATCAGTGGGAGATGTACCAGTAGTTGATTTATGGGGTAACGAGTTAGCTGCAGATGCTAAACTTACTGCAACAATTACTGCAGACAAAGTAGCACCAACTGTTACAAAAGTTGAAGCTAAGGCTGAAAATCAATTAGTAGTAACTTTCTCTGAAAAAGTTAATGTAGCTGCTAACAACTTTACAATTAAAGATGTTGATGGGAAAGTTGTTTCTCCAACAATCTCTAACGTAGCATTTGATAATGATAAACTTACTGCAACAATTGACTTAAGTGCAAAACTTGCTGGTGGTAACTATACAGTTGAAGTTAAAGATGTAACAGATACATCTTTATCAGCTAACAAAATTTTACCAGTTACACTTTCAGTGTCAGTAACTGATAAAACACCTATGAATCTTTCAGAAGCAACTGCTACTGTTGTAGACAATGCTACTGCTAAAGAACAGTATATTTATGTGACATTCCCAGAAGCTATTGATGCTAAAACAGCATTAAACAAAGATCTTTACCTTGTAAATGGTACTGCATTAGCTTCTAACGATAAAATTGAACTGTTTGGAACTAATAACAAACGTGTGAAAATCACAGTTAAATACCGTGGTGCAACACCAGCTGCTGTTGTTGTTCCAGGTACAGACGTAGCTACTGATGATTTAACATTTGGTCGTATTGCAGATGCTTCTGGTAACTTACCAACAGCATTATCAACTACTATCAACATTACAGACGAAACAGCACCAACAACATTTACTGCTAAAGCAATCGGTTTAAACAAGTTACAATTAGTATTTAATGGTGAACTTAAAACTGTAGTTGCTGATGGTATTGAAATTGATGGTAACGGTGACGATACTTATGCAACTGCTGCTGCTATCGATAATGTTGAAATTAAAGATGGAAAAACATATGTAACTGTAACTACAAAAGCTGCTGAAGCTTCTGTAAATAAATCAGCTATAGAACGCAATAAGATTCAAGTTAAAGTTGTAGATAATAAACTAGAAACTATCACTGGCCAAAAATTAACAAACGTTGCTGCTGTGACTAAAACTAATGTAGCAGATGGAATTGCTCCAGAGCTTGAATCAACTGACCCAGTTACATTAGCTCGTACATCTGCTACTGTTGCAACAATTACAGTTGATTTCGATGAAGCTTTAGATACTCTAGATGCATTAGCTGCAACAGATTTAGTAGTTAAAGATGCTAACGGTAAAGAGTATGTTGCTGGTACTAACTATTCTGTTGCTCTAAATGCTGGAGATGATTCTAAATTAGAAATCGTAATTACATTTGCTGATGAAGCAACACTTGATAAACTAAACAATACTAAGTTCTCAGTTGCTACAAAAACTACAGTAAACTACTTAGATGATGCTGCTGGTAACAAAGTTAAAGTATTTGAAACAAAACAAACAAAAACAGCGTTAGCTGACAATCCTGCTCAATAAGCAAAATAGATAAAAGTATTTTGCATGAGTTTAAATAGCTCTATAGAGAACATTCTCTATAGAGCTTTTAATTTTGTAGATCGATATTTTAGAGAAAAGAAAATATATTTGTTATATATAGTAGAATTATCATACCCAAATTTTTAACACTTAAGTTAAGTCAAAATATATTTTAAGTTAATTAATCTTGTACATGCGAAAGAAAAAACATTACATATGTGAATAGTAAATAAGATATATCTACTATTTAATAAACTATTTTAAACCATGAAATCAACTTATTCATTTACTAAGTAATAACTTATGACTAATTTTGACTTGTTCTTCTTCATATATTACACACAACAAACTCTCTAACAGGACTAAAAGGTTTTTAAATTATACACTTTATAAAAAAATCCCAAATACATAAAATAAAAATTAAGGAAATTTTAAAGAACAGGCAATATCATTTTGATCAATTTATTAAAGTACATAGTAATGTGTAGGTAACGAAATTTAATTCCGTGTATTATTACAAATAACATGCTTGCTCCAGGTTGAAAATAAATAGAATAAATTTTATTAGATTCTATTTCTCATTATGGCTGAACGATACAGGGAAGAAGATGGACCCTAGATAGAATATTTAGGTATTTTGAAATAAATGCTATTTTATAATTGTAAGTCTAGGTGTGGAAAATAACACCGTATCTACCAATATTATATTTCTATACCAATATTTTTTTATTTATTTATCATTTAAATAGTATTATGATAGATTTGTAACAAAGAGTTACAAAACGATTACTAGTCGATATGATTCTATGAAACTTTAATACATAACTATTTCATCATAGAATAGTATTTAACATTAAAACATTCACTGGAGGAATCACCAAAATGTCAAAGAACAAATTCTTCGCAACAACAGCAACTGCAGCTTTAGTAGCATCTGCAATCATGCCAGCAGCATCATTAGCAGCTGAAACTAAAACTTTCACAGATGCAGGAAAAATTGCTGAGTATGCAAAGCCAGCTGTTGACTATTTAGTAGGTAAAGGTGCTATTACTGGTTTTGAAGACGGAAGCTTCAATCCACAAGGCGAACTTACTCGTGCTCAAGCAGTAACAATCTTAGTTAATGCTTTAAACATTGATGTTAAAGAAGGAACAAAAACTAATTTTGAAGATGCTAAAGATCACTGGGCAACTGAAGAAATCGCAGCATTACAAGCATATAACAACGACATAATTAAAGGTTTTGAAGATGGATCATTCAGACCAAATGAAAAAATTACTCGTGCACAATTAGCTTTAATTATTACTAAAGCTTACAACTTAAAACAAGATGATAGCGCAGTATTAAACTTCACTGATAACACTGCAGCTTGGAGCAAAGATGCAGTAAACACTCTTGCAAGCCTTGGTATCGTTGCTGGTACTTCTAAAACAACATTTGCACCAAATGCAATTGTCACTCGTGAACAAGCAGCAGCATTCTTCCACCGTACAGAAGTTGAAAGCGTACGTCTTGAAGTTGAAACTACTGAAGCAAAAGTAACTTCTGTAAGTGCAATTAATGCTAAAGAAGTTGTAGTTAAATTTAATACAGCACTTGCTGAAGGCACTACTAAAGCACAATTAGAAGCTGCTTTTGCATTAGAGGGTGCAAACTTAGTTGCTGACTCAGCTGTTCTTTCTCAAGATAGAAAATCAGTAACATTGACTCTTGATACTACAGAAGTAACAAATGCAAAAGTTACTGTGGCTGCATTAGATACTGCTAAAAAGGATTCTAATGGTGTAGCTATTAAAACTGCTCAATACACTTCTTTATTAACTTTTGAAGATACAACTGCTCCAGCTGTTGCAAAAGTTGAAGCTAAAGGCACAACTTCTGTTATTACTTTCACTGAACCAGTTAAAGAAGAAGGAACTGTTAGCTTAAATGGATCTGTTATCACTTCAACTACTGATTATGAGTTGAGTGCTGATGGAAAAACTTTAACAGTTAAAAACTTAGAAGCGGAAAAATCTTACAAAGTTGATATTGTAGGTGCAACTGACTTTGCTGATAACATTGCAAACCCAATTGCAGTTAACTTCACAGTTGCTAAACCTGTTGTTGATAATACAAAACCAACTGTTACATCTTCAGTTAACGGAACTAAAATTACTTTAGATTTCTCTGAAGAATTAGTGAAGCAAAATCTTGATGTTACAGCTGGTGACGATGAGTACGCGAAAGTTACTGTAGGATCAACTGAATTCTTCCTAAAAGACGCTCAACAACATGCTGATGATAAAACTAAATTCACTTTTGATGCATTATCAGTATTAGGTTCTGAAAAATTCATTAATACTAATGTAAAAGTTGAAGGATTTAAAGATGTTGCTAACAATGCTGGTGATGCATTTGAATTCGCTGCTACATTACAAAAAGATACTTCTGCACCGAAGTTTGTTAGTGTTTCATCTAAAATGCTAGCTGCTAACGACTCTGGCTCAACTGACGTAGATGCAATTTACTTAACATTTGATGAAGAAGTAACTGTAACTGGTGACTTTACATTAAAAACTAAAAACGGTATTGTTTACACTTCAGCTACACCTATTTCATTAAGTAATGTTGCTTCTGGAGAAGACGTTGATGGTAATGGAAAAGTTGAAGGTGCTGAAAAATATACTGTTAAAGTTGATGTAGATTTAGACGAAAATGCAACTTATACATTTGAATTAGGTGCTAACGCTGTTGCTGATGCAGCTGGCAACAAAATTGCTGATGCTTTATCTGTATCATTTACTTCTGGTAAATTTGTAGTTGCACCTGGAACAGTAACTGATTCGTTACAATTAGCTGCTTCTAATCCTATAGTAGTTGTTGATAACAACGTATTTACAGTAGAATATGCTGCAGATGTGACAACTTCTGCATTAACAGCTTCTAACTATACGTTAGGTGGTAAAGCTCTACCAGCTGGAACACAATTACAGTTCGTTGATGGTACTAATAAAGTAAGATTTACTTTACCTGAATCATCTATCACTGCAAATGGTAACTATGTATTTGAAGTTAAAAACGTTGTTGATACTAACGGAAACACTTTAAAAGATGGAAAAGCTACTGCAACAATCGCATTGAATGAAAATATTGCTCCAACAGCTACTAAAGTAACAGTTGTTAACAGCAAAACATTCACTGTAGATTTCACAGAAGCAATTGCTAACCAAGCATCTGCAACAGGTCTAACTGTTAAGATTGCCGGTACTACTGTGACTCCTGTATCTGCTTCTGTAGCTAATGGTAAACTTACTGTTACAACAACTGCTGACTTTACATTAACTGATAGCATTTCTGTTGAATTTAAAGATACAAACTTAGTAGATGCTAACGGTAATAAAGTTAAAAACGGAGTAGTAACTAAGTAAAAATAATACTAATATAAGCCTATCACTTCAGGGTGATAGGCTTTTCTATTTATGAAATATGGGTTATCTTAGAGTTGCAGAATTCCCAACATATCTAAAATTGAAACAACTTTGTTGACAGTAATAATCTTCTATAAGGCGAAGTGTATGTAACTACTTATTTTTATTAAACAACATGATGAAATCTGTTTAGGGAGAAATCACTATTAGACTCACTGTTTACTACAGACAGAATTAAATTCAATTATAATTATTATGTAAGTACCTGGCATAACCATTTCCATCCTCTCCCCATATTTTCCTAATCCCTAGTAATTCCCTCCCATCTTTCTATGAATCTACCAAACCAGGCGAAAAGTATGCTATATTCTAGTTATCAATATATTTTTCTACATAATGGAGTGAGAGATTTGGCTAGAAAGTTAAGGAAAATAGTTATTGCATACTTCTTAGTAATATTTGTTTTTGGTGGAACTGTTGCAGATGCATCTGTGTTTACTAATAAGGTAAGTGAAACAGAAAAAGTAGTTGCACCACAAGTAATACACAAACAACAGAAATTTAAAACCGATTCTATCAATGAGTTTGTGAATGTATTAGATATTAATCTTTCAAATACATATACAAAATTAGAAATTGGCATGTCTGATCCTCTAAAATTGCGAAATACGACATCAAATTTGGCGAAAGCACATAGTTATGAAGGTCATCAAGTGGTTGGGGCAGTGAATGCTTCTTACTTTTTGGCAAATGGTTTACCAGCGAACTTACTTGCACAAAATAACGAAATCATCAACTATGGTATTTTAGGTGAAAATACAGAAAGTCCAACACAAAATCCAGTTGCATTTGGAGTATCGAAAGATGGTACTGCCATTGCAGATGAATTTAAAACGAATTTAACGTTTAAAGTTAATGGACAAGAATACAAGATTGATAATATTAACAGTGAGAGAGCGCAAAATAAAAATGTTTTATATACTCCAGTCTCTGGAACAACTGGGACAAATATTTATGGAGCTGAAATTGTCGTAACTTCAGCTACTCAAAATACAAATGAATTGCATTTTGGTGACCAAATTTCAGGAGTTGTTTCTCACGTAACAGGCTATGGTGAAACGGGAAATTCTCAAATTCCTGCAGATGGATTAGTCATTTCTATTCAAAATAAAGAACTTGCACAGTCACTTAAAAATTCAGTTGCGATTGGCTCAACAATTGATGTTAGTCTATCAATCGATGAAAAATGGATGGATGCTGAGTTTATACTTGCTGCAGGACCACTTTTAGTGAAAAATGGGCAAGTTAATATTTCAATGCCAACAACTACTACCTTCGCAAAAAGTCGACAACCAAGAACGGCTGTTGCTGTTGATGCTACCGGTAAAAAGGTATTCTTTGTTACTGTTGATGGTAGAAGTACAGGGCATAGTAATGGAACTAGTTTAACAGATTTAGCAAATCACCTTATCTCATTAGGTGCAACTTCTGCGATCAATCTAGATGGCGGAGGTTCAACAACGATGGTAGTACGAAATCCTGGAGATATTTACCCAACAATTGTAAACAAGCCATCTGATGGATATGAACGGAAAGTGTCTACCATTTTACAAGTTGTAAATACAGCACCGAAAGGCACGGTAAAATCATTTAATATAAATGGTATTCCAAGCCAAATGATGGTAGGGACGTCAGCGAATTTAAATATAATAAAAGTTTATGATGAATACTTCAATCCTTTAACAATTCACCCTTCTGATGTGATATGGTCTGTTGAAGGGAATGTTGGTGTGATAGAAGGTGGTACCTTTAAAGCAACAACAGTTGGAAGTGGTAAAATTATTGGTGAGTATCAAGGAGTACGTAAAGAGTTTTCCGTTACGGTTTTAGAAATTCCAAAATTACCAATATTGTTAGATAATTTTGATACAATTTCTAATTGGAGTAAAGATACAGCAAAAGCTGATGCTCTAATAACTACTAGCACTACCTCTGAGCCGACTCGACAAGGTGCTGGAAGTTTAAAATTAAGTTATGATTTCACAACACAAGACACCGGAACAAAAGCAGCTTATGTTGTTAGTAAGACGCCTATCCCTATATCTGGGAAACCACTGAATTTAGGTGTTTGGGTATATGGTGATGGTGGAAAACATTGGTTAAGAGGGACAATCAGAGATGTTGCAGGAACAAAACATACTATTGATTTTACAGCTGAAGGCGGCCTGAATTGGACTGGATGGAAATATGTCACAGCAGCAATACCAGAAAATGTCGTTTTACCGATAAAATTTGAACAAATCTACATTGCACAACCAAATAGTTCATTACAAAACAAAGGGAATATATACTTTGATCAACTACAAGCAGTATATGTAGAGAATTATGAAGAACCAATATATTTAGATGTAGCACAATCTCATTGGGCATATTCATCCATTAAAAATTTGAACATCCAAGGTCTTATTGCAGGCTATCCAAATGGAACCTTTAAAGCAGACCATTCCATTACACGTGCTGAAGCAGCTGTAATTATTGCAAAAGCCTTAAATCTTACTGCATCAAAAGCACCTACTTTTACAGATGTAAGTAATACTCACTTTGCCTATAAACAAATTACTGCCGTTCAAGAAGCTGGAATTATTACAGGAAGAGCGCCAGGTAAGTTTAGTCCGAATGAAAACTTAACTAGAGCTGAAATGGCTACGATTTTAACAAAAGCTTATAAACTTACAGGAACAAGTGAAGTAACATTCAAGGATGTTACAAATAAGCACTGGGGATATCCATTCATTCAAACATTAATCGCTAACAATTTAACATCAGGTTACGATGATAATACATTTAGACCAAATGGAAATATTACGCGTGCTGAATTTGCAGCGTTTGTTGATCGAGTAAATGAAAAATAAAAATTATCATCAAGAACGTGGCCTTGTGTGATCATCAGCATCACACAAGGTTTTTCTGTATTTTACAGGTAAGTTAATTTTAATATGCATCCTCTTAATTCACATACTAACTATGATAGAATAATAGATAGTTTGTGGAACTATTATTGGAGGATCTTATGAATAAAAAAATATTAGGTATCATTTTTATTTTGCTAATCATTATTGTTGGAGTAAGTGTATACGCCATTATTAATAATGTTGAATCATCACAGCAATTACTTGATGAATACGATGTTATTGTAGTTGGTGGTGAACCAGAAGGGGTTGCAGCTGCAGTTTCTGCAGCACGAAATGGGGCCAAAACCCTTCTGATTGAAAATAGAGAAGAACTTGGCGGGTTATTTACATATGGAATGTTAAACTTTTTAGATATCCCTCAAGGTGAGGATGGACATTCAGTTAGTAAAGGGATTTTCGAAGAGTGGCATAACCTTGTTGGAAATACAAGTGTTTTCGATATTGAACTAGCTAAGTCAACTTTTCGTAAAATGGTTGAAGATGAACCTAACATTACGTTATTAACAGAAACGAATGTTTTGAATTCTATTAAAGCTGGAAACAAAGTTGTGGCGATTGACATAGAAAATGAAACTGGTCAATATACGATAAAAGGTAAAGCATTTATCGATGCTACACAAGATGCGGATTTTGCTGTAATGGCAGATGCACCGTATTTTGTTGGTGGGCAAGATATTAATATTGCTGATAAAAAAATGGCTGTTACATTAATGATCCATCTTAAAAATGTAGATTGGGAAGGGATTAGGGAAGCGGCAAAATCCGAAAAATTCGGGGAAGCTGTGGTGACTAACACAGCTGCTTGGGGGTTTGCTAGTCTTCACCGTGCCTATCCAGCAAAAGTTGAAAATACAAGATTACGTGGCCTAAATTTAGGAAAAGTAGGAGACGACTACTATATCAACGCCCTACAAATCTTTGGTGCAGATGGACTCTCTGAAGAATCAAAAAAAGATGGAATTGAAAGAGGAAAACAAGAGACAGAAAACATTCTCGCATATTTGCAAAAAGAGTTTCCTGGATTTGAGAACGCTGAAATTGCTAGTTTCCCAACAGAGCTATATGTGAGAGAGACAAGACACATTCTCGCAGAATATCAACTACCAATGTCAGACCTGTGGACAAACAGTGATCATTGGGATAGCATTGGCTTTGGTGCATACCCAGTAGATATTCAAGCACAAACACCTCAAGATTATGGATTTGTCGTTGCTGCACCGAAGCAATATGCGATTCCATTTAGATCCCTTGTTCCAAAGGAAGTAGATGGATTGCTTGTTGTTGGGCGAGCAGCTGGTTATTCTTCAATTGCTGCAGGTAGTGCAAGAATTGTTCCAACAGGAATGGTAACGGGTGAAGCAGCAGGAGTAGCTGCAACAATTGCCATAAACGAAAACCTATCATTTAGAGAGTTAAGTAAAGATCAAGAACTAATTGAACAACTACGAAGCAAACTTAAAGCGCAAGGTGCTTTTGTTGACCATATAGAGACAAGCTATCCATATGAAGGAGAATGGTATGATTCTTCTATTCAAACATTAATGGATTATGGTTTAATCTTAGGTTCTTATACAAATGATTTGAAGGTAGATGAAAGTACAACGCAACAATATTATGTTAAGCTAATCCATGATTCAATATTACGAGGAAATCCTGAAGTGTTCGAAACGTATCAGGAAAGTATTATTCAAGTACATGATGAAATATTAAATTTAGAAGATGTTCCACTTGTTAGAGATGATGCTGCGACCATATTATCGCGGATGCTATTGTTGAGTACTGAGAATATTAGTTGGCAAGATCTAATTGACGAAGGAATCATTGATGAGGAATTGGCACAAAGAGTTTTAGAAGATAGAGAGCTGAAATTGCAGGAAGTATATGCAATTGCTGTTGCCGTAATTCAATGGAATCAGTAAAATAAATAAGGGTGCTCAAAAGCGGAAATTACTTTTGGGCACCCATTTTATTTTACTTATAAATTAATGCTTTAGAGCTTTCTGGACTTGATTCTTCCGTAAGAACCATTTCAGAAGAACATTTTACAGGCATCTTTTACGGAGCTGCTCCAAAAATCATCCAAGAGAATTTAAAGTATTTCAATACAATGTGAACAAGGATCCAAGAAACAAATAAGCTTAATAGGAATCCTGCTAGAATGTATAAATGATACAAAAAAGAGTTTCCGTAATATGGAATGAACTTGTGCGCTAAGTTTAAAATAAGTAAATGAATTAAGTATACACCAAATGAAACAACACCTAGATGCATAAGTGTATTTACAACTTTTGTCGAGCACGCTCGGTAAATGACAAAGGATATTTGTAATAAGACGATTGCAGATAATACCGTATGAACATTCCAAATGAACTCATTCATTAAAGAATGAAGGGTAAAACCTACTTGAGTTCTACTAAAATACATTGCTGTTACATGAATACTAGAAACAATTCCCCATGACATCCATAATAGAATTGTGTACAAGCCTAATTTTGACTTAAATAGTTGTGAAAGTTTAATATTAAGGAAATCTTTTATTCTATCAAAATAGACACCAAAGAAAATTCCAAGGAAATAGAAACTAAAATAAGAAAGTGCAATATTTCCTTTGTTTAAATGGAAGCTTACCGATTAAACCAGCTGAAATTGGACTATGATAGTAAGAGTAAAACAGAACAAATCTACTTAAGAATATAAATGTAGTTGTGCCAATTCTGAAAAATGTATTACCAAAATTATAAAAGCCATATAAGGATGAATTACTGTTTAGTTCACCAATCGTAAAGGATGTTGCGTGAACAATCAAAACTCCTAATAGCTAAAGCCCTTGTAATATATAATTTATTGATTTGTGCTTTTTTCAAATAGCCCGCCTCGGTTATATTATATCGAAATACATGGTAGAATAGAAGATAGTTTGCGTCAAATGTAATATTTTGGAGGAGAGTATGTCGAAAAAGAAATTACTATTAATAATAGTAGCATTGGTAATTATGATTGCAGCAGGTTTGATTGGTATCAATCTATACAATAATTTAAAAGATCCTGAGTTAGCAGCAGAACCAATTCCATATGATATACCCGATGCAGTAAGTGAATTTGATGAAGAATATGATGTAATTGTTATTGGCGGAGAACCAGAAGGAGTAGCTGCGGCAGTTTCTGCAGCTAGAAATGGTGCAAAAACGCTATTAATTGAAAATCGAGAAGAACTAGGTGGAGTATTTACTTATGGAATGTTAAGTTTCTTAGATATACTCCAAGGTGAAGACGGGAAATCTGTAAGTCGCGGTATTTATCAGGAGTGGCATAGTCTTGTCGGAGGTGGAAACGCTTTTGGAATTGAACAAGCAAAGGCCGCTTTTAAAAAGCTAGTCGATGAAGAAAAAAACATTACATTATCTGCGAATACAGAAGTAGTTGAGCCTATCTTAGAAGGAAATACAGTCATTGGTGTTAAAGTGAAAAATGAACACGGAGAATTCAAAATTAGTGGGAAAGCATTTATTGATGCGACACAAGATGCTGAATTTGCAGCAATGTCAAATGTACCATATTTTGTCGGTGGAGAAGACATTGGTATAGCGGATAAAAAAATGGCCGTTACACTAATGATTCATTTGAACAATGTTAACTGGGACAAAGTGAGAGAAACAGCGAAGTCAGAAAAATTTGGTCCAGCTGAAGTGACAAACACTGTTGCTTGGGGATTCTCTGATTTACATTATGATTATCCACCAGTTGAAGAAAACACACGTTTGCGCGGCTTAAACTTAGTAAAAATTGATAACGATTATTATATTAACGCGTTACAGATTTTTGGAATTAATGGATTAGATGAAGAATCGAAAAAAGAAGCGATTGAAAAAGGAAAGCGTGAAACAGAACATATTCTAGCTTACTTACAAAAAGAATTCCCTGGCTTTGAAGATGCTATGATTGCAAGCTTTCCAACAGAACTTTATGTCAGAGAAACTAGACATATTTGGGCAGAATATCAGCTATCAATGGCTGACGTTTGGACGAATCGCGACCACTGGGATAGCATAGGTTTTGGTGCTTACCCTGTTGATGTGCAAGCTCAAACTCCTCAAGATTATGGTTATGTTCTATCTGATCCAAAACAATATGCGATTCCATTTAGATCGATAGTACCGAAAGAGATTGATGGTTTACTTGTTGTTGGTCGATCAGCTGGATTTTCATCCCTTGCAGCAGGTAGTGTTCGAGTAGTTCCAACTGGAATGGTAATTGGTGAAGCAGCAGGTGTTGCCGCATCCATTGCAATCAGCCATGACATGTCATTTAGAGAAATGAGTCAAGACGAGGGACAAATTGAATATTTACGTACTTTATTAACAGAACAAGGTGCTTTTGTGGAACATAAAGTAACAGACTATCCATACCAAGGTGAATGGTATGACGAATCCATTCAGACATTAATTAATTACGGATTAGTAGTCGGTGGATATACGAATGATCTTAGAGTTGATGAAGCGACGACAAGACATAGTTTCATGAACATGCTTAAAGGCGCAATCGAAAGAGCTAACCCATACATTGATGAGGCGTTCCGTAAGAAATTGAATACTGTTCATGCCAATGAATATGCAAAAGAAAACGGCCCTCTAATGCTCGAAGATGTAACGAATGTTTTAACACAATTATTTATTAGTGAGTCTGGTGCACCAAGTTGGCAAGGTTTGATTGATAATAATATTATCGGAGCAGACATTGCAGCTAATATTTCACCAGTAAATCATGAACTAACATTTAAGGAACTTTATGCAATTAGTGCAGAAGTTATTGAGTATGTAAAACAGTAAAACAAACTTTAAAACCGATCTATTTAATGGACACTCATATAGTGTTTCTAAATAGGTCGGTTTTTGATTGTCTTGATTTATTTTTGTGAAATGTATCAGTAAAGGGGTTTTTCTGGAGAGCAATCGCTGAATTTAAAAAGTTGACTAGTAACCGGGTTTTACTAGACAGAATTCGGTGAATTTAAAAAAGTTGACTAGTAACCGGGTTTTAATAGACAGAATTCGGTGATTTTAGAAAAAGTTGTCCAGAAACCGGGTTTTTCTAGACTGTCTCAGCCTCTATCACTAATTTTCATATATGTAAAAAGTGCTCGCTATAAGCAAGCACTTCACACTTTATCTTATCGGTAAACTATTTAAATACATATCAGAAAGACGCATTAGCTCTAGAATACGATTGTAATCATTTTCGTAGTCAGAATAGTCTGAGATGACTTCGTTTGTATAAACATTAAACGCATCACCATCTTCAAAAGCTTCTTTTGGTTTAAATGTAATCTCACTATTATAAAATGATCCCACTGGCATGTAATATCTCATACCAATTAAATTATCAGGATAGTTCACTAAGTCCTGCCCAAAGTAGACACTATCATCTAAAGATAGATTCAGTAAATTTGCAATCGTTGGCATAATATCGACTTGTCCACCTATAGTATCAATGATCTCACCTATTGTTTGGTCACCAACAGTAACGATAAATGGAATATTGAACTGATCTAAGTAGTGGTAATCATGACCTATTAACTCTTTTAGTAAAGCAAAGTCACCTTCAGCAATTGCGCTAGGCTGTAATCCAAAATGATCCCCATAAATGATTAGAACTGTATCCTCCCACATACCAGAATCCTTCAGCTCTTGCACAAATTTCCCTAATGCAAAATCTGCATAATGAACTGATTTTAAATAATTCCCAACTATACTAGAATCGAATTCTGTAGGAAGTTCAATTACTTCTTTTGTAGCAGGAATTTTAAATGGATGATGACTTGATAGCGAGACAAATTGAGCGTAAAACTTTTCATTATTCTCATACATTTTCTTCAATTCCGGCATTACCTTGGAGTAAAGCACTTCATCAGAAGGGCCAATTCCTATAACATCTTCTTTACCGAAGAATTCAATATCATAATATCGATCAAAGCCCAATGCTGGGTATAATTCATTGCGATTCCAAAACGTAACATCGTTCGCATGAGATGTAATTGAAGTATACTCTTGTTCTTTTAGCAATTTTGCTAAACTCGGTATATCCCGATCTGCAAAGGTTTTAGCTGTAGCCTCCCATGGGCTAGGATACAATGAAGTATTAAAAATAAATTCCGCATCAGATGTATTACCAGGAGCAATTTGCTGGTAAACATTAGAGAAGTAAAGGCTGCTTTTTAATAACTCATTTAGAAATGGGGTAACTTCTTGCCCATCTACCTTTAAGCCAATAGTGAAGTCCTGAAGTGCTTCTACTTGAATCGCTATGACATTTTTCCCCTCAGCAATACCTAAGAACTTAAGTTCTTCTTGAGGAATGGTATTTAACTCTTTTAATTTTTGTATTTTTTGAGGTAGATGTGCAAATTCATTTTGTGTTAATGCACTTTCAGCTGCTGCTTTATTGGAAATAGAGAAAATTTGATAAGTGAACATCCCTTGCTTTTGGGCGGCTAGAACTGAATCTGCAATTTGTTCACCTTTGTGTGAAAAGATGTTCAAACTAATCAAAACTACGCCAATAACTAATACTCCACTTAGAAATTTATAGTTTTTATTTAAGTTACCAAGTTCCTCTGTTTTTCTTCTAAAAATGGCGTATATAACTAGAATTATAAAATCGACAAATAATAGCAAATAAACAGGATCAAATAATGAAACAACACTTTCTTGTACTGTTCCAACTTGGTCTAGAAGTGCAAAGGCGTATATGTTGGCAATGTAGCCATAGTAACCTTTGTAAATTAACACTGCTATAAACAAAATAGTTAACAAAAGGTCTACTAATACATAGATAATGGCTTTGAATTTTTGAGAATTAATAAGCTCAATTAAAGCAAAAATAATTAGAAAGTAACCAATCTCTACGAAAATAGTTTGGAAAATATTATAGCTATCGAACAGTAGTAGCCTTGTAAAAAATAGTTTTAATAGAATGATACCTGTAAAAATAAAAAAAAGGTGATGTTTCTTTAAATGATTAAGTAATTGCAAAACACCTTCACCTCAATCGATTGTTAACTTTGTGTAAAAAATAATAAGTACATATTAACTTATATTAGTTGTTTTGTAAATTTAGTAACAAGTTCAACAATATTTTTCAATTAATCTACTATTCATTTCAACATGATAATATTTTCGTTACGGTAGGATATGTAGAATCATGTAAATCATTACATTGTTACATTTTGGTAAGAAATCTAACATAATAGGGAAATACGTTAAATCTGGTCAGAAAGGTAAAAAGTATGATGTGAAATTAGTAGATTTTTGATAGAATAGGAACCAACTAGAAGAAAAGGAGGATTTGAGACAGTGACAATGAAGAGAGTAGGTATTCTATTCATCATCGCAATGTTCACACTCACAATTCTGTCGAATACTGAAGCTTCAGCGAACTCAAAAGTAACATTTCCTGATGTTCCAAATTCGTTAGATGGTTATGATGAAATTTACTACTTAGTAGAAAAAGGTGTTATTCACGGATTCCCTGAGGGCGTTTTTAAGCCTAAAAATCTTGTAACTCGAGGCCAAGCAGCTATTATGGTTATTCTTGCAGGTGGATATGAGCCATTAGTAGTCTCAACATCTTCTTTTGACGATATCGATATAAAAAGAAAGCCTGATTTGTCAGGTTATGTTGAGAGAGCAGTTAGTTTAGGATTTTTCGACTCTATTACGAATCGCAAATTTAATCCAGACCAACCATTAACACGTGGGGAAATGAGTAAAGTTTTAGCCACTGCACTCAAATTAAATATAGATCAATATGCCTCATTTGAGTCTCCTTTTAGCGATATCAACACGGATAACAAATATCACAAATACATAAACGCCCTTTACTATAACGGCTTAACAGTGGGTGCTTATGGAAAGTATAGTCCAAATGATCAGCTAACAAGAGAGCATTTCTCCATGTTTGTTGCCAGAGCAATAAATGAAGCATTTCGTTTACCAGTTGATGTTGCTGGTGTTCATTTTCCAGATGAGAGCAAATATATTGGGAAAGTAGCGGCTACTGATAACTATCTATATGTCCGTTCTACTCCATCAACAGCAAATAAGGCAAATATTGTTGGACAAGTAAATAAAGGTCATGTCTTTGATGCATATAGCATTGAAGGAGATTGGATTAAAGTAACCTATAACAATCGCTATGCTTATGTCTCTGCGCAATATCTAAAATTTGTTGACCAAAATGGAAATCCACTTGGCTCTAAATTGTATTCTGTAGTTGCAGCAGATAATGTATCTGTGTATGTAAAAAATGATGAAAACTCAAATATTCTAGGAGCGTTTGTAAACGGAGCAATAATCGATGTTTACGGAGTAACTGGTGATTGGTATTTAACAAAGGTAAATAATCAACCTGGTTATATTAAAATCTCACAAACTTCTTCACAACAAGTTACTGAGCCTACGGATTTAATAGGGCGTGCGACAGCAAATTCTGTACGAGTAAGAACTGCACCAACGACTTCCGGTGAAATTATTGGAGAGTTAAATCGTGGGGATGAAGTATCTGTTTTATCCATTAATGGTTTTTGGGCAAAAGTACTTTACAATGATAAAGAAGGATACGTGCATAAAACGTATCTAAAACTATTAAATCAATCAGGTTCACCGCTAAATGGTAGAATTATCGTTTTAGATCCTGGACATGGTGGAAGTGATCCAGGTGCAGTGCGTTTACCTTATATGGAGAAAACGATTGTATTTAGTATCACAAATATATTAAAACAAAAGCTTGAAAAGGATGGCGCAATCGTTCACTTAACTCGAACAAGTGATACGTACCAATCATTAGAAAATCGAGTTAAATTCGCACAAGATCATTATGCTGAAATTTTCGTCAGTATTCATACGAATTCAGCAGAAGATCCTGCAGCATTAGGCACAGAAACTTTTTATAGTGTCACTGCTAATGATAACGAAAAAGAAGATAATGCATTAGCATCAAGCATCAACTCTCAAATTGTAAAAAATGCAAATACTGTAAATCGCGGTGTAAAGAGAAAGGATTTTTATGTAATTCGTCACTCTGTGTTCCCGTCTGTATTAGTTGAACTTGCATTCTTATCAAACCAAAATGATCGTGCAAAGCTAACTAGTCCTGAGTATCAAGAAATCTTCGCGGACTCGATTTATAAAGGGATTGTAGAATATTATCAAAAGTGATGCGCGGTTGAAGTAATATAAGAAGACTACTATTCAGATACTAATGAATAGTAGTCTTTTTATTTAGGTCGGTGGAGTTATCTAAAATATAGTACGCTGTAGAAATTATGCTGTATTTCTTTTAGGTTTTAACACCTATTATTGAATTATAAAAATTTGAATCTCAAATAATTCCTACTACGAAATTCATAAAAGTTATAGATTCTATAATTTATAATTAACGATTTTATGTCAAAAATGCTATTTTTATGCGATAAAATATTGAAATGTGTAAAATAATCCCTATTTCTAGTCAAATTTTTAGATTTTAAATGAATATAAGGTATAATAGACTTTATAATTAAGATACACATATAGTGATAAGGTGGAGAATAATGGCTAGAGGAAGAAAAGTAAATTCCAATGGGGAAAAAAGTATGAAACTTTTGCGGGAAAAGGCAATTGAGATTTTTTCTGAGTATGGATATTTCCAAACGAAAATTAGTGATATTGTTAAAGCCGCAAATGTAACACAACCAACATTCTATTTATATTTTGAAAGTAAAGAAACCTTGTATAAGGAAATCATAACTGAATTTAAATTCAATTTGGAAGAAATTTTTGATGATACAGTTAATGAATATGAACATCACCAAGATAGTAAAGTAACGATTCAAGTGTTACTAACTAGAATTTTTAACTATTTTGCATTGAACCCACATCTTACAAAAATCGGTTTAACTGAATCAGATATGTCTCTGAATGGGATATTGAGTCAAAAGTTTAAAAACATCTGTGAGAAGTTTGTAAGTAATTTCTTAAATAACGAAATCGCAAGCCATATTTTTGTTCAAAGTTTAATTGGTTCTGTTGAAAGAGTGTCATTATCTGCTTTGTTAGAAGAAAACATGAAACCAGAAAAACTGGCTGAAGAAATAGTAAATATTTATTTTTCACGAGAAGAAGCTACTGTTAGCATCTAAAAAAACCTGCTGGAATCAGATTTACCATTTGTGGTAAATATTTTTCTAGCAGGTTTTTACTATTGTCATAGTGATAATGAATTTTACACTTCAGTTAAATTATTCTTTTGCCGATTGGACTGTAACCTTTAAATAGTAACCGTTTTTAATTTTCTTTCCACTTAGATCTGTAATTTTTGGATGTATTAACAAAATATATTGCGCATCGTTTTTTAATGGAGCATTTGGTTTCACAATAATTTGTTTAGAATCTTTACCAAGTTCAGTTGAGATTTTTATAGTATTCCCACCTAATTCAACTAATTCAATGGAATCTGGTTGAGTAGGCAATTGAATAGGCTTATTAAAATTAATAGTAAATTTTTTAGTAGTTGGAACTTCTAAGAGATCATTTAGTTTTTCATAATCTTTATTTTTTTCAACAATACTGTCAAAATGTGCTTCATAAATTGCATTCGATAATGTTTTTATATAGGGGGATACGCCAGTTTTATTTACAACAGTATTATTTGGCCCATAAAATTCACCAACTGTTAACTTCAAGTAGCTACCATTACTAAGTTCATAAAAAGACTGCATTGTCCCCTTACCATAGGTTTTTTCACCGTATAGAATAGCGGCATCTTGATCGAGTAGTGCTGCAGCTGTCATTTCAGATGCACTTGCACTATAACGGTTGACTAAAACCCGAGTATCACTAGGGAATTGAATAGGTTGATAGGACGAAGGTGCCATATATATGCCCTCAGAAATTCTTAATTTATAGGCATTTTTTGCTCCTGGAAATAAACCAATAATATCTTCAGCTGTTGTTACGTAACCGCCGCCGTTATTTTGTAAATCTAAAATGAATGAAGTAGCACCTTGAGAAACTAAAGCTTGGTAAGCTTCCTTTACCTCTTTCGCTCCGTTAGTACTAAATGATTTGAGTTGGATATAGCCTACATTTCCATATAATAATTTACTATTAACATTCTCAACTGAAAAAGGCTTTCTTTGGATTGTTAATGTTATTTTTGAACCATCTGTCTTCAATAGTGTAATGGATACAAGTGTACCTTCTGTTCCAGTAATCATGGATGATGCTTCTTCAACGGTCATATCTTTTGTTGATTTTCCATTCACCGCAGTAATAATGTCACCAATGTTAATATCCGATTGATAAGCACTTCCATTTTCAATCACGTCAAGAATGAGAATTCCTTGTGGATGCTTTTCAATAACCACACCAACTCCAACAGTTGTATGATCAATTGAATTTACAAAAGACTCATATTCCTCTTTTGTATAATAGGTAGAGTATGAATCTAGCATCTTCATCATATCTTCGATTGATGTTGCGTTGTCTAAGTCACCAGTAATTTCACCTACATAATCCTGATCGATGATTGTTCTTACCTCATCTATTGGTGCTGCATAAGCTTGAAACGGCAACAAAAGAACTAAAATAGCTAGTAAAAATGAAGGAAAGACCTTCTTCATAAGAGAACACCTCACTAATTATCTAATCCACCTTATTATAACTTTTTCAAAATTTTTTTAATAGAAGAATAGATTTATATATTAATTTACTGAAATATTTGATTAAATAGACATTGGAGCTAAAATATGGAAATATACTATGCATAATTTCATAATCTAGGATAAAAGAGTATAAATTTAATAATTCTTGTATAAGCTAAAGATAAATAGATTTATAGCTTAAGAGATTACATTTTTAGTAGGTAAGCTTATCTTATTAAATAGGACCCGAGAGGAAGTTGAATGTTGAATAAAATGGGTTTAGTATTATTAATTTTATTGTTCATTGTTATACAAACTTCTACTATCAGTGCTTTTGCAAAAATGGAAACAGTTCCTTATGGATCTCAAGATACAATGTCCATTAAAATTGAAAAAATAAAGGATTCACCCCATACAATGTTAGACATGAGTTCCATTTTGCGTATAGTCAATCATGGAAGCTGGGAATCATCCCATGAACATGGGAAAGACGGTATTGTACAAAGAGGAGAGGCAGCAAAAATCATAACAATGGCATTGAGTATCTCTTTAGATTCGGATTATCAATTAAAAGCAATTGATGTGCCAATGACACATAAATATTATAAAGAAATAAGAAAACTTGCAGAACTTGGCATCATACAAAATGTAGAATACATACGTCCTGATGAACCATTAAAAAGGTCAGAGGCTTCAGTAATGATTGCACGTAGTTTTGATGTGCAAATTGACCAACAAAATCAGAAAAAATTTACAGATTATGATGCTAAATTTTGGGCGAAAGATTTTATTGAATCACTGGCTGATGTATATATTATCTTTGGAACTTCAGCAACAACATTTTCACCAAATCAAAACGTAACAACTTCTCAATTGGCAGCTTTAATCAGTCGAGGGCAGGAGTTTGAAGAACAAGTAAATAATTTAGAAATCGTTTATGATTACCTAGCTAAAGATTATATTTATACGAAAAATTATTATACGAATCTAACAGATGAAGTAATTTCTTTTGTCAATTTTGAAAGAGAAAAAGCTGGAATGAAGCCTTTAATCCAAGATAAATTATTAAATCAATTAGCCATTATAAAGGCCCAAGATATGATAGATAGGGATTATTTTGAACATAGATCACCTTTCTACGGATACCCTTGGGATTTAGCAACGTTATTCGACTACGGATATACTAATTTTGGGGAAAATATTGCGAGAAACTATCATTCTCCTAAAGATGTGGTAGAGGCATGGATGGCATCACCTTCTCATAAAGAGAATATATTAAGGAATAACTACACAAATATTGGCGTCGGTGTGAGAGAAGACGACGATGGGAATTACTATTGGGTTCAAATGTTTTCAAGAATGTAACTGATGAACGTTACTGTGAACCTGAAATTTGTTTTCCTATATTGACTAGAGATTTCTTAAACTAAAAAGTAAATTAATGTATTATCAATATGTTTTATGTTACAAGAGTATTACAAGTGGGGAATATAATTTCATGAAATTTCATATGAAAGTGCCGAATTTCTAGTATTACCAAGAAATTCGGCACTTTCTATTTTATAGTAAAAACGTTACATAAATGAAAAATTACATATCTAATTTTTATGTTAATCTATTAATAGCTAAAAAGAGCTTACTGGAAGGGGTAGTTACAGTGCAGAAAAAATGGTTAATTCCCGTATTTGCATCTTTTATGTTATTTTCAGGATTAGGTGTAAACAGCGCAGATGCAGCAGCTTCGGAAACAGAGTTAGTTTCAACAGCGAAACAATACTTAAAAGCTCCTTATAGATATGGTGGAACTTCAATACAGAACGGAATCGATTGTTCCGCATATACACAATATATATTTTCAAAGTTAGGAATCTCACTACCGCGTTCTTCATCAGAACAATATAGTACTGGTACGAAAGTTGCGAAAAGTGATTTACAAACTGGAGATTTAGTATTCTTTAATACAAATGGTAGAAGTGTCTCTCACGTTGGGATTTATATCGGTAATGGAAAGTTCATATCTGCGACAACAAGTGGTGGTGTTGCGATTGACAGTATTAATGACCCGTATTACTGGGGTTCAAAGTATATCGGTGCAAAACGTGTAGCTAGCTTTACGTCTGAAGAAGAAGTTAAGCAGGAAGTAGTAGCAGTTGCTAAGGAAGAAGTGAAAAGTGTAAGTGTTGACTTTAGCATCTATACTTCAAGAGGCGAAGTGGCACTTAAACTTGCTGAAGCACTTGGTTTAGATACATCTGATCCTAATAGCCCATTTGTTGATATTAAACCGACAGATGCATATGCTGGTGCGGCTAATGCTCTTTATAAAATGGGAATTTTTGTTGGTGACGAAAATAAGAAGTTTAACCCAGGTTCACCGATTACTCGTGGCGAATTATCATTAGTATTAGTAAACGCTTACGGATTAACACAAACAGGTGAAGCAGTTGAGTTTAAAGATGTTCCTTCTACTCACTGGGCACATAAATTCGTTACAACTCTTGCTTCTAATAAAGTGACATTGGGAATTGGCGACGGCTTATTCGGTATTAACGATAATGTAACAAAAGATCAATTAAGTACATTTATTACGAAATTGCAAGAAATGTAATATTCGAAAATTACTATCCAAAACAAGATTTAATACAAAAATTAATTCCTGCACGATTGATTTTTGTAGCAAATAAAATATCCTTTCAGTACTCTAATATAAATGAACGGTCAAAAAAGAAGGTATAATTCATACCTTCTTTTTTATATTTATGTGGAGATAGCAAAAAAATACCATGTGAAATGATTGTTAAATGAAGCAAATCCAGTTATATGCCCGTTGGTAAAAGAGGAAAATTATGCACATATTATTACGCAATAATTACAAATATATTCGAAGAATCGCCAAAATGGTTATTTATGCAGGAATACGCTTAATTTAGCAAGTATTTACTTCATATCCAGTACATCAACTCTTAACGTAAATGAAAAATTACAACACTCTTTTCTATGATAGTCTAGTAGTAGTTAAATGATAGATATTTGATAGAAAGGAGAGAGAAGTTTTGAAAAAGAAGAAATGGTTATTACCAATTTTTGCATCATTCATGATTTTTTCTGGCATTGGCATAAATGAAACTGAAGCTGCCAGCCCTTCCCACTTAACAAGTACAGCTTTATCATACATAGGAGCACCTTATAAATATGGAGGTACTTCAATTACTTCTGGAATAGATTGTTCAGCATATACGCAACTTGTGTTTTCGAAACTAGGTATACATCTTGATCGAACGTCAAAGGATCAATATCAACAAGGAACAAAGGTTGCAAAAAATAATCTTGAAACAGGAGATTTAGTGTTCTTCAACACATCAGGTAGAGGAATTTCCCATGTGGGAATATACATAGGAAGTGGAAAATTTGTTTCTGCTACAACAAGTGGTGGTGTAGCAATCGATCACATAAATGACCCATATTATTGGGGTAAACGATATGTTGGTGCAAAACGTGTAGCCAACTTTTCAAATGTAGAAGTTGCATCAGTAAAGGCTGCAGCAGTTGATTTTAACGTATATGCATCAAGAGGAGAAGTAGCCCTTCAATTAGCTGAATCACTTGGATTAGACACATCTGATACAAATTCTCCTTTCCCGGATGTGAAAGCTTCATCTGAATATGCAGGTGCTACGGTAGCGTTAAATAAGATAGGAGCATTTGTAGGGGATGAAGAAGGAAAATTCAATCCTGCATCGCCAATTACTCGTGGAGAATTAGCACAAGTGTTAATAGTTGCTTTTAATATGAAGGCGCAAGAAAATGTGGAGCAATTTATTGATGTTCCAACAACACATTGGGCATACAACTCGGTATCAATCTTATCATCTAATAAAGTAACAATTGGTATTGGTGATGGATTATATGGTGTTAAGGATCATGTTAGATTAGATCATTTAGGTTTATTTGTAGAGAGAGCCGAGACGATTGAGTAAGGTAGAATAAAATATCTTATAAAAACCCCAGTTATAGTCACATCGTTTAAAAGAGTGATCTGTCTGGGGTTTTTAGTATTTTATAGAAGTGAATGCTGTAGAGTTTCACGCATTTCTTGAAGTTCCTCATCATTTAAAAAATAATACCATATTCCATTTTGCAATCCGCCTTCACCTTTTGAAAAATGAAGATGTTCAATATCATTTAACGTTGATTTATAAACACTTTGAAACTCAATCATCTCATCAAAAGTTAGATTTGTTTGAACATGTTCTCTAATTGTTTTAAGGATGCTAGGAGCCTGCCAGATTAGATTAATTGAAGCTACTTTGTTAAAGATGCTTTCAAGCACTTGTCTTTGCCTCATCTGCCTTCCAAAATCTCCACGAGGATCTTCCTTCCTCATTCGTACATAACTAAGTGCCTCGTCACCTGATAGAGTTAAATTTCCTTCTGGATATTCAAATGAGTTATTAGAGAATGACATATCATTATAGACATCTACTCCACCAACGATATCTACCATTTCTATAAAACCTTCCATATTAACTGTAACAACATAATCGATTGGGATATCCATTAGGGTCTCTACAGTGGATAGTGTAGTTTCTACGCCACCAAATGCATAGGAATGGTTAATCTTATCCTCAAAATCAAATCCAACAATTTCGGTGTAAGTATCCCTTGGAATACTTAATATTTTCATTGTACTATCATTAGGATTTAAGGTAAGTAGAAGGATTGTATCTGCACGGCCAGTGGTTGATTCCCAGTTATCTATTCCTAGAAGAAGAACGGTAATTGGTGAAGATGGTGTATTATTGTGAAGCTGTGGTTGAATTGGGACTTCGTTTGATGGGGCATTACTATTTGCTGAATAATTCACACTAGTTTGCTGTCCATTGTCAGTAGCCTTAGGTGTAATCCATAAAGGCTCGTGAATGGTATCAAAAGTGCTACGAATTTCAATGTATAGATAAATTGAATAGCTAAGGAAAATAAATAGAATTGCACCTAGTAAACTTAAAACTACCTTCCATCTTTTCATCGAAAAAATTCCCCCATAATAAAAATCCTCTATTTTGCAGTATATGCAAAATAGAGGAAATTCAAGATGACTATTTCGTACTCATTTTAAGTTGATAGCTAGATTTTGTTAATAAGTGAATAATCCATCCTATAACAAGACCAATAACTGCTGGTAATAACCAACCTAAGCTTTGCTCTGCAAGTGGTAATGAATTAATTAATTTTGAATACCACCCAATTTTAATTCCTGCTGTTGATAGACCGTCATAAAGTCCGATAAAAGCAGTTGGAATCAATGCTAAAGCATATACAATTGGTCTACGGTCAAACAATTTGTCGAACATTACTAATAACATTAAAACGATTGTAATTGGGTAGATGAACATTAATACAGGAAGCGTAATTTTGATTAGGTTTGCTAAACCAAAGTTAGAAATTAAGAATGAAAATACTGTGAATACAACAACTAATAATTGATAAGAAAGTTTCGGGAATAATTTATTGAAAAATGTTGCGTTAGCTGCAACAAGTCCAATTGCTGTTGTTAAACAAGCTAATATAATAACAGCTGATAAAATTATGTTACCAGCACTGCCGTAAAGTACTCGTGACGATTCAGCGATAATACTTCCGCCGTCGCTAAGGTAACCTGTAACACTCGGGCTAGTAACACCAATGTATGCTAATGAAATATAAACGAACGCTAGTCCAAGTGCAGCAATAATACCTGCATTAATCGTCATTTTAACTTGTTTAATACGATTTTTTATACCATTTGCTGCTAACGATTGAACGATTAATATACCGAATACAAGTGAAGCTAATACGTCTAATGTTAAGTAACCTTCAGTAAATCCTTTAGAAAATGCTTGAGTTACGTATGGACCTTGTGCATCACCAATTGGCCCAATTGGTGTAATAAAGCTTTTCACTGCAAGAAGTACGATAACTAATAACAATAATGGCGTTAATACTTTACCTACACGGTCTATTAATTTGCTTGGGTTTAATGCTAAGAAAAGAACCAAGGCAAAGAAAATTAGTGTAGTGAAGAACAATGGCATCCATCCACTCTGCGCTTCAGCGGATAGGAATGGTGCAACACCAATTGAGTAAGTTGTTGCACCTGTACGAGGAATCGCAAATAGTGGCCCAATGGATAAATAGACAACTGATGTGAAAATGATCCCAAATACTGGGTGAACTCGTTTTGATACTTCTTGTAAATCTCCTCCGTTTAAAGCTACAGCAACGATCCCCATTAAAGGTAATCCTACTCCAGTAATTAAAAATCCAATCATCGCTGGGATATATTCTGATCCTGCTTGTTGTCCCAATGAAGGTGGGAATATAATATTTCCTGCTCCTAAGAATAATGCAAATAGCATAAATCCTACGGCAAGGTTTTCTTTTAAAAATTTCACCATGTGTAAAACCTCTCTTTGTTGGAATTGTTGAAACTTTCTGAAAATAATATTCCTAATAGTTGTGTATAAGTTAGGATTCTAGCATAGTTTTTGTATAATTAAAATAGTTTTAATAGTTTTTTTGCAAGAAAAGTCGAAAAAGAGGGTATATTGTTACGAAAATTCGAAATATTTAAATAGAATTTACCTATTTATTACCTATGAATACTAGAATTGGTATTTTTAAATTGCTTTTAGTTTTGCTCTAAAAGAATTGTCAGTTTTTCAATTATTGAATGAAAGGCGAGATTCTTGTCACTTCTTGTAATAAAGTTGTTACAAAACTGTAACGTTAGTTTTACACAATTTTACCCAAGATATCAATAGTCAAATTTGATAATGGTATTTGGAGGTTTTCATGAAGCAACATATTTCAATTCGAAAAATCATAATAACTGCCATCACCAGTATAACGATATTTTTCTGTGTAGACTTTGAAAATAAAGCTGTAGCAAGTGCAAATGAATATGATTTTACTTCCGATAAATTTCAGGAAACTGCTAAACAATATCTAAATATACCTTATCGTTGGGGTGGTACAACAACGAGTGGCTTCGACTGTTCCGGTTATGTATTTAAAGTATTTTCTGATTTAGGGATTGAACTACCTAGGACTTCAAGAACTCAGTACGGAGTCGGTGTAGATGTTAAAAAGGAAGACTTACAGCCAGGAGATTTAGTTTTCTTTAATACATTAGGTAACGGTGTATCTCATGTTGGAATTTACTACGGAGATGGAAAGTTTATTAATTCCCAAAGTTTTAAAGGGGTTAGTATTACTGATATTAATGATCCAAAATATTGGGGGGCACGCTTCGTTGGTGCAAAACGAGTTGCAAATGTTGGAGAACTGTTGCAAACAACCACTGGTGCCACAGGTGAATCCGCATCGTAGGGTAAAGAGACGATATAGTGAGAGTTGACTTAAATGTCAACTCTCACTTCAGATTGTCGACAAAAGGTCTTCAAAATGCCTTCATTTTGAAGACCTTTTGTCATTTTGAGATATTTTCATTAGTATCCTACGGATACTCTTACCAAAGTCACTCTTGGAGTAACCTTTTTCAGGCCATTTTTGGAGCTTGCCATGTCCAATTGGCAAGCTTCTTTAAATTCATGGCAGCAAAAGTAAGCATCGCCTGCATAGACAATTTTTTAATTCCCCGTAGGGTTGTCCATCGCATACCATGCTTTTCTTTTGCATCTGCAAAGACACGTTCAATCGTTTCTTTACGTCTCGCATATATTTGTTTGATATCGTTTTGATGACGAAGATGATCCGCTTCCTCTACATGATGTTCCCAAATATGACGTTCAATTATTTTTCGATGATCCTTACTATTGGTACATTGGGCAAGTAAAGGACAAGTTGTACATTGAGTTGGGTTTGATTTATATTGGCGTTTACCTTCTTTGGTCGTTGTCGAGTATTTAAGTTCTTGCCCTTCAGGGCAAAGGTAGCAGTCATAGTACTCGTCATATACATAGTCATGTTTACGTAAAAATCCGTCCTTAGTTTTGGGACGTGTATAAGGAAGTGCCGGTTGAATATCTTGGTCGAATAAGAATTTAGTTATCGCAGGTGTTTTATAAGCAGCATCGGCAGCAACAGCAAGTGGCTTTTTCACTTTTTTTATTACCTTTTCAACAAGAGGCTGAAGTATATGGCTATCATGAACATTACCAGGTGTCACAATGGTACCGAGTATAAATCCATATCGATCGGCCGCTGCATGAAATGAATATGCAAACTGCTTAGTTCTTTCATCTTTTACATAGTAGCCACTTTCAGGGTCTGTCGTACTTTCTTTAATTTCCTTCATTTCATCTTTTTCAAATTTATCTGGTGAGAATGGTTTCTTTCCACGGTTAATTCTGTCTTGATTTAATTCCTCTTGTAGTTTAGCTTCATATGCACGAGTCTCTTTACGTACCATTTTCTTTTCGAATTTACGTTTATTCGCACTCGCTTTGACATGAGTTGAATCAATGAAAACATGCTCAGCACTTAGTAAACCTTTATCAGCAATTTCTTTGAGTATGCGATAAAAAATCTGTTCAAAGATATCAGTATCTTGAAATCGACGTTCATAATTTTTACCGAAGGTAGAAAAGTGAGGTACTTCTGAATGAAATCCAAATCCTAAAAACCAACGATAAGCCATATTTGTTTCAATTTCTTTTATTGTTTGACGCATTGAACGAATCCCAAATACATATTGAACAAAAGTCATTTTGATTAATACAACCGGGTCAACACTAGGTCGACCTAATGTAGAATACAATGGTTCCACCAGTGGATAGATGAAAGAAAAATCAATCGCCGATTCAAGTTTTCTGACCAGATGATCTTGCGGTACAAGTTGATCAATAGTTATCATCTCAATTTGATCACGTTCATGATTGTGGTTTTTCGTCATCATATCTATCACCTCTAGTAGTTTCTAATTCTTATAAGTTTATTTTAAAAGAAAAAAGACTGTAGGCAAACTCAAATTTTGAGTTTGTCTACAGTCTGTAGTGAGAGTTGACTTAAATGTCAACTCTCACTTTTTATGCTTCTATTTATAACTATTGTGCAACACGTGGTGTCCAACTGCTAAAATCAGCACCTTCAGCATCAACCATTTCTTTCGGGAAAACAAAAGTCCATGGTTTTGTCGAATTAGCTTGAACTGTCAGTACAGGATCTAACTTAAAGTAGCCTTTAGCAATTTGCTTTTTGTTGGCATCTAAAATTTCTAATGGTAATTGCTCTAAATTGATAGCTTTTTCATTGCCATTTCGAAGTAGAATGGACACAGCTAGTCCTTTATCTTCGAGTAATTTTATCTGGAAGCCAGTGAAGTTTACTTCTGTTTTACCAAGACTCGGTAAATCTTTTATGATTTTTTCTAATTGATTAATCTGTTCTTCTGAAAGTTTATTTTTCCATGTTTCGTCTAGGTCTAGCTGATGACCTCGTAGTGAAACCAAATTGAAGGCAATTTTCCAACCTTCTTCTGGTAGCTCACTTGCTTGAATTGTATTTTTTTCGAAAGTGAACACCCACGGTCGAGCACTTTCTGCAGGGATAGAACCTAGTTCTTTTAAGTCAAATGTCTTTGAAGCGATTACTTTCCCATCTTTATCAAGTAGGAATAGACCGACTTCCCCTAGCTCAATCGCTTTTGGTAGGGAGCTTCGTAAAAATGCTTTTACATCCCATGAACCATTCGCTTGATTTACATCAATAGCGATAGCAGCTAAAGATAGTTGGTTTGGTTTTAAGGGCTCTAATTCATTTGATAGAAAGTTGAAAATGTATTTTTGCTCTTGAGGTACGTCCCAATCAGGATGGAAAGAAAGTTTTGTATTTACCTCAACTGTATTTTTAGATTCTTCTACTTCATTAAGTAATTCTTTTGATTCAACTGTGCTGTCTTTTCCTACCTTGTCTGTCTTTTTAAATAGATCGAATAATCCCATTATTGCTCCTCCTGAATGCTTTTAATTCTTTTCATGAATTTAACAATTTCAACTACGATACTTCGGCGAAGTTCCTGGTAGTTTTTACCGAAAAGTTCTAATCCTTCTCGTTGATAAATTCGCATTGGATCTTCTTGTTGATATTGACGTAAACCAATTCCCTCTTTTAAATGTGCCATTTGCTCTAGATGTTTAACCCACATACTATCAATAAAGCTTAACATGACATTTGGAATAAGTTCCATAATTTCATCATTATCTTTAAAACTCTCGATAAAGTTCGACAATTCTTCTATCGATGGTTCTAATGAATCTATAATACGATTTACTTTAGATTCTTCATTATTAATACTTACAGGAGTAAGGAATAGGGAATTAACATTCTGTTCCATTTTTTCAAAATTCCAATCCAATGGACTAAGTTCCTCTGGAGCGTTATCTCGTATTGCAAAATCAACAGTCTCACTCAGCATTTTAAGTAATTGCTCTATGAAACGTTTTTCCTTTAAAATACTGTCACGTAAATTATAGATTACTCGTCTTTGATCATTAATAACATCATCTAATTTTAGATTATACTCACGCATAGAGAAGTGAGCACCTTCTACAATTCGTTGTGTACGGTCAATAAGTTCTTGTACATCTTTGTTTGTAATGCGTTTTGTCTTATCAACTACCATTTTCTTTTTAAACTTTTCTAGTTCATCTTTTGCAAATCGACGGAACATATCATCTTCAATTGATAAGATGAAACGACTTTCTCCTGGATCACCCTGACGACCAGATCGTCCTCGTAATTGGTTGTCAATACGACGGCTTTCGTGTTTTTCTGTCCCAATTACATAAAGACCACCTAATTCTGCAACACCTTCACCAAGAACAATATCAGTACCACGGCCAGCCATGTTCGTAGCTACAGTTATTCGCCCTTTTTGACCAGCTTCTGATATTAACTCGACTTCTTGTTCTACAGTTTTGGCATTTAGAAGTTGGTATTGAAGCTTGTACTTATCGAGGTATTTAACCACTTTTTCAGATTGAAGTATTGAAGTAGTTCCTATCAAAACAGGCTGACCTTTTTCATGTCTACGCTTTGCTTCCTCAGCAACGAATTGATATTTTGCATGGATAGTTTCAAAGATAATGTCAGGTTCATCCATTCGAATTTTTGGTTTATTTGTAGGAATCTGAATAACATTCATCCCATATACTTCAAGGAATTCTTTCTCTTGTGTTTTCGCAGTCCCTGTCATTCCAGCTAATTTTGGATACATACGGAAGTAGTTTTGAATTGTTATTTGTGCTTGAGATTTATTTTCTTCTGTAATTGGTACGCCTTCTTTTGCTTCAATTGCTTGGTGTAAACCATCAGATAATGTGCGACCTTCCATAATTCTTCCTGTAAACATATCGACAAGGAAGATTTTATCATCTTTTACAATGTAGTCGACATCGCGTTCGAACATAACATGTGCTCGTACAGCTTGAATAACATAATGATATAAAGTTTGGTGATCTAAATCATAAAGATTATCAACACCAAAAGCAGCTTCAACTTTTTCAATCCCTTGATCAGTTAGAGATGTTGCCTTCGTTTCGTCATCGAAGTCATAGTCTTCATCTTTTTTGAACCGTTTTGCTAGTCTAGCAGCAATACGGTGGAGTTCTTCATTTGCTTCCATTTTACCTGCGATTATTAACGGAGTTTTCGCCTCGTCAATAAGTACTGAATCCACTTCATCAATAATTGCAAAATGATATGGTCTTTGAACTTTATCTTCTATAGAACGTGCCATATTATCACGTAAATAGTCGAATCCAAATTCTGTCCCGACTCCGTAAGTTATATCAGCATTATAGGCTTCTTTTTTCTCGTCCTGCTGCATCATAGGAAGATTTAAACCAACTGTAAGGCCAAGAAAACGATGAATTTGACCGATTAAATCAAAATCGCGTTTTGCTAAATAATCGTTTACTGTAATAACATGCACACCTTTACCTTCTAGTGCACGTACGTATGTAGGAAGTGATGCAACTAATGTTTTACCTTCTCCTGTAGCCATTTCAGATATGTTTCCTTCAGTAAGGACAAGCCCACCGATTAATTGAACATCAAAATGACGCATATTTAATACACGTTTTGATGCTTCACGTACAACAGCAAAGGCTTCAGGGATAATATTAGAAAGGTTTTCACCATTTTGTATACGATTTTTAAATGTGTCTGTCATGCTTTTTAATTCATCATCAGACAGTTTAGTGTAGTTTGTTTCTAATTCATTTATTTGATTTACGATTTTATAGTATCGTTTTAATTCGCGATAGGATGTTTTTTCTTTATTACGATTAAATAATGAAAACATTTTTGCTTACGCTCCTTTATTTTACTGATCGATATTTAAATTATCAGGATATCAGTATAGGAAAATACATCGATTTTCGCCATTATGCAACAAATCGTGTTTTTCTAACGTCTAACTAATAAATGGTAGACACTTAGTTATTCTATCAAACTTTTGTTGGTATGACTACAAGACGCACGGGAAAACTAAATAGAAGAAAGTAACGGTTATGTAAATATTATTACCAACATATTGCATTAAATAATAAGATTCTAGAATATATTTACAGTTTTATGTTAATTATAGAGAAAAGCTATTTTTTCCACATTAATCATGCTATAATGAGCAAGGTTTGATCGTACATAGAAAATGATTTAAGGAGGACAGACATGATTTATGTGTCTTTGATTGTGGCGTTCTTATCGTCAATTTTACTCACTCCACTAGTAAAGCGATTAGCGTTTAAAATAGGGGCTGTTGATGCTCCAAACTATAGAAAAGTTCATTCGCGAATAATGCCACGTCTAGGTGGATTAGCAATTTATCTTTCGTTTTTAATTGGGCTAGTCATTCTCAGACCGGATAATGAATATACTTTAGCTATTGTTCTTGCTGCTACTGTCATTATTGTAACTGGCATATTAGATGATATGTACGAAATTTCTGCGAAAGCGAAAATGATTGGCCAATTAGCGGCTGCTGTTATAATTGTGTTCTACGGTGGTATTAAAATCGAAGTGATTAACTTACCATTCGGTGGAGAAATGGATTTTGGGATGTTAAGTATTCCACTTACAATTATTTGGATTGTGGGTATAACGAATGCTATTAATTTAATTGATGGTTTAGATGGTCTTGCTGCTGGTGTTTCAACGATTGCGTTAATAACTCTTGCAACAATGGCTTTCATTATGGGGAACAATCCATTTGTTCTTGCCTTGGCAGCACTACTAGCTTGTAGCACTCTTGGATTTTTATTCTTTAATTTTCATCCAGCAAAAATCTTTATGGGAGATACAGGAGCTTTATTCCTTGGCTTCATGATTGCTGTATTCTCGTTACTAGGATTTAAAAATATTACAGTCGTATCATTCATCATTCCTGTAATTATGTTAGGTGTTCCAATTTCAGATACATTCTTTGCAATTGTTCGTCGTTTACGCAATGGACAAAAATGGTCAGATCCAGATAAGTCTCACTTACATCACCGCTTACTTGACATTGGATTTTCACATAAACAAACTGTCTTAATCATTTATGGAATTGCAGCGATGTTCGGTTTGTTTGCAATTATCTTCTCGATGGCAAAGATCTGGGGCGCAATTTTATTAGTAACTGTAATATTAGTTGCACTTGAATTGTTTGTGGAAATTATCGGTCTTGCAGGTAAGAATTACAGACCGCTCATTAAATTGGCAAGAATTTTTAATAAATCAATTAACTAAAACTTTAAGCTATTACGGCTGAATTGAAATCTATCGATTCTACGTAATAGCTTTTTTGTTTGTTAGAATACAAACTTAGTACATATTTACAATTCCCCTAATAGTTTTAATATTCTATTAACATTTTATCTTTAAAATAGAAGAAACTAGATAAGGTGGTAAAATAATGACTAAATATCTTTCTTCAAAAACTCTCTTTGCACTATCAGCAGCCGGGGCTGTATTAGTAGCTCCTTCAATTCAGGCAGAAGCAGCAGAAGTGAAATATAAATTGTCTGTTGATGCTCGCTATGATTCAGGTGTGCAAAATCCAGATGGTGGAACTACTGAGATTATTGCTTATAACAAACATAATCATTCAGTATATCTTGTAAATGGTGAGACAAAATTAGTTGAGGCTGTTTCGTTAACATATAACGAAACCAATGCAATGAAATTAAAACCTTTCATGTCAGTAAATATTGCCGACCTAATCAAAGAACAAGATCCTGATTTTGTATACGGTGATCTATCAAGTATTGCAGTTCACCCAAATGAAAATGTCATTGTCGCAGCAGTACAAGCAGATGATTATACAAAAGAAGGTTACGCTGTATTTTTAACTGGAGAAGGAAAATTGATTAGCTTGGTAAAAACTGGAGTTCAACCAGATAACATTACCTTCACTCCAGATGGTACAAAGGTATTAACGGCAAATGAAGGCGAACCTCGTGGTGGTTATAGTAAAGACATTATTGACCCACAAGGAACAGTTTCAGTTATTGATGTATCAAAAGGATTTGAGAACTTAAAAGCAAACAACATTACTTTTGAAGCATTTGACAGTGCAGAAAAACGCGCGGATTTAGTAAAAAAACAAGTCATTTTAAAGAAAGGTTCAAATCCGTCAGTAGATTTAGAGCCTGAATACGTTGTAGTAAGTGAGGATAGTAAATTTGCCTATGTTGCTTTACAAGAAAACAATGCAATAGCGAAAATAGACTTAACGACAAATGAAGCAATTTCTGTAGATGGCTTAGGGTTTAAAGATTTTAGCGCACCTGGCAATGAACTTGACCTGCGCAAAAATAAAGAAGTAAAACTTCAAAACGAAGATGTCTTCGGAATTTACATGCCAGATGGAATTGCAACTTATAGTGCTAACGGAAAAAACTATATTGTGATTGCAAATGAAGGTGACGCACGTGAGTGGGGAGAAGAAGATACGGAAGCTTTCCATTTAAATGAAAAAGAAGTTGAAGTTGATGGAAATGAAATCGTGTTCTTCGATACGACTGACTACGAAGGCTTTGAAGAAGGAAAAGATTATATCTTTGGTGGACGTTCATTTGCAATCGTTGATGCAGATACAATGGAAGTTGTATATGACAGCGGAAGTGATTTCGAACGTATTACTGCAGAGCTATTTCCAAAATACTTTAACACAACAAATGATGCAGTGAAGTTGGACAACCGTAGTGGTAAAAAAGGGCCGGAACCTGAAGATGTGAAAGTTGGAAAAATTGGCGATCAAGTCTTTGCATTCGTTGGTTTAGAACGAATTGGTGGTATTGCAATGTACAATATTACAGATCCATCAAAGGTTGATTTTGTTGATTATATTAATACACGTGACTTTAGTGAAGATATTGCTGGTGACGTTTCTCCTGAGGGACTTGCATTTGTTGGTGGCGAGAAGCCAATGTTACTAGTAGGCCATGAAGTAAGCGGAACAGTTACTGTGTTTGACTTACTTGAAAAATACGAAGATGTGAAAGTGTCTTACAATGATATTGAAAAACACTTTGCAAAAGATTCGATCATCAAAGTGACGAAAGCAAAGTTATTCTCAGGAATGAGTAAAGCACAATTTGCACCAAATGAATATTTTACTGAAATGCAAGCTTTAATCGTATTAGATAAGGTTTCAGAAGCTAATGGTAAAGAATTAACAATTAAAGTAAATAACTCTGCGAATCCATTAACACGTGAAGAATTTGCTCAAACAATTTATAATTACTTAGTTTCAACTGGAGAAACTTTTAACGTAGATTCAGTTCAACAATATAATGACGACACGAAAATCAGTGATGAAGCGAAACAAGCAATTTATGCCCTTCAATCAAAAGGAATCATGGTTGGATTTGACAATAAATTTGATCCAAATAGTTTGATTACACGTGGAGAAACGGCAGTAGTTTTCGCTAGTTTATTGAAATAATTTTATAAATTTTCCCTATTATATTATTGCTTTAAGCTAGTGCTCAATTAAATTTGAGTACTGGCTTTTTGCGTGGGTGTGTAATTTTTATCCTTTAGTCGTATTTTCGAATCATGAATCATACGATACATAAATAAGAAAAGTCTAATTTGGAAGATTGTGTCGTTTGTTAAATCTATCTAGTTGGTTGTTCTAAAGGTTGAGCCGATTTTCAAGGTTATTTGGTTTCATCATAGGGGTGATAAGTGTTTGAAAATCACAATTGAGAATGCAATGTCGAACCATACTTTCTACCGTAACTTTATCCCATTTCATTTACTAAAAATGATTGAGGAATCAAAAGAAGAATTTACTATTCTTGGCGCTAGGTGCAAAGACGATTATGCTGGAATTGTAGTTGCTAAGAAATATAAAGAAGCGTCCGTAATGAAAATCATCTATTTATCTGTCAGTGAATGGAATAGGAATACTGGCCTAGAAGAAATGTTTTTCTACTTATTGGAAGATATTGCTAGTAGTGAAAAGATTCATCAAATTCACTTTGAATATAGCGGTGATCGAAATGAGTATTTTTACTATATAGATGGGCTTTTGCGGAAGAATAATTGGTCATCGTTAAAACCAAAATCTTTTAATTACTTGCTATTTAGAAATGCAATCTCAAGGGACCTAAAGTATAACAGACATTTTAATAGTAACCAAGAACTTATATTTTTTGAATGGGGACTATTTCCTTCAGATCAACGCTTTGAAATTATTCAAGGTTACGAAAAATGGTATCCCAAAACACATGATTCATTTCTTGATACTGAAATGATAGAAAAGTCTAGCCTTGGTGTAAAATTTAATGGAGAAGTTATTGGATGGTTCTTAATCGAAAGATTTGACAGTCAAACACTTCTTGTGAAGTCAATTTCTATAAAGGAAGAATACCGAAGTGCACAGAATAGTAGGCAGTTACTAATTATTGGTTTAATGCAATGTTTAAAACTGCCCGGATGGCAAAACTTGATATTGAATATGGACGATGAAAATAAACAATTACAGTTATTTTTAGAAAGAGTACTTCGAAGATCAATTCAAAACAAAACAATCATGTATATTTCAATGAAGAAGGTATTATAAATAAAATACTGAAGACGAAAGTGCGATTGAATTTAAAGTCTTACACATTTAATGTGAAAAGGCTTTTTTCTTTTAAAGCAAGAGCATTATTTTAAAAATAACTTATTATTCCTAGATAGGAAAATAACTATTGAGGCATACTAGGAAAATAAACGGTATTTGTACATTGTTCATGATACGGGGTGAAAAGATGAGTCAACGAAAAGGACTAGTAATGAGAGAAATTCGTATGGAAGAAATGTCGCAATCCATTGATTTACTCAACTATGTCTTCCAAATGTCAATGTCTATTAAAAGAGATCGAAGGTTTGTTAGTGAAAAAAGTCGTCAATTTAATGAGGGGCACGCTCTTGGATGGTTTGATGGGGGCCAACTTGTTTCACAAATATTAAGCCTGCCATTTCAAGTAAATGTCTACGGTGTTCCTTACGAAATGGGAGGAATCACAGCAATTGGAACATACCCTGAATATTCAAAGCAAGGACTCATGGATACATTGATCAAAGAAACGTTAAAGATTATGCGTGATGAAGGGCGTTATATTTCTTATTTGTTCCCGTTTTCGATTCCTTATTATCGTAAAAAGGGTTGGGAAATTATGTGTGATATTGTGGAATTTCAAGTGAAAGATACTCAATTTCCAAACTATAAAGAAGTACCCGGAAAAATTCGGCGTGTGAATACGAAAAGTGAACACCTAATTAGTGTGTATGATCGATTCGCCGAGCGTACACATGGTGCAATGATCCGTAATACCATTGCTTGGAATGAAAAATTCCATGAGGATTATTGGGAAGAAAAGTTTGTGGATTCAGATGTCGAGCTGCAAGCAGCGGTTTATTATGATGAAGATGACGTACCTCAAGCATATATGTACTATCGGATTATGGAAGAAAATTTTTATATTGATGAGGTTGTATATTTAACAGAAGAAGGGCGCAAAGGGATATGGAATTTCGTATCTGCCCATACGTCTATGGTCTATAACGCATATGGAAAGATGCAAGGAAATGAACCAGTTGCTTTTTTACTGGAAGATAGCGAGATTATTCAGGAAGTCTCTCCGTATTTTATGGCTCGTATTGTAGATGTGGAGAAGTTTCTAGAACGCTATCCATTTGATGAACCTAATTTCCTTATACGTTTTGTTGTTACGGACAGAGTGGTTGAGTGGAATAATGGTACTTATGAAATTCAATCGGTGGATGGGAAAGTGACTATAAAGAAAGTGGAGGATGTAAATGAAGAAATCACAGTGCATCTATCCATTCAAACACTTGTTACGATGCTGCTTGGTTATAAGCGCCCAAAATATTTAGAAAAAATTGAACGATTGCAGGGTAATGACAAGATTATTACTGTTCTAGAAGATATTTTGCCAGTAGGAATTCCTACGTTTATTGATTATTTTTAGTTTTGGTGGTGGGGCTGAACTCGAGATGAGTTCGGCTTTTTTATATTAGTTTAGCATTGGTAATTCGCAAATAAAGTGCAAGATACCGCAAGTAAGTCATGTAAATCCGCAAGTAAAATCAGAACCGCAAATAACACTCCTGGAATCGCAAATAAAATGTCGGAAACCGCAAGTAACATACGGCAATTCGCAAGTAAATCACATAAATCCGCAAGTAAAATCAGAACCGCAAATAACACTCCCGGAATCGCAAATATAGTGTCAGAAACTGCAAGTAATATACGGCAATCCGCAAGTAATAACAGGACCGCAAATAACACTCCCGGAATCGCAAATAAAGTGGTGGAAACCGCAAATAACATATAGCAATTCGCAAGTAAATCACATAAATTCGCAAGTAAAACCAGAACCGCAAATAACTCCTAGAAATCTTCAAATAAAACTCCCGGAATCGCAAGAAATTTTAAAAGACTCTTTGTAAAGAATTGTTAAAATTTCAAAGGCCTTTTTATCCAATCAGATAATAAGCTGGTATAGGACTTTGTAATTTACAGGCGAGAAAATACTCCTAGTATTCATTTTCAAAATTAATTAATATGAATCAAAATTTGAATTTAACTCATATTTTTGATTTAAAAAGAAGGTTTAAACAGTTCTCCAAAGAATAAGGTGTTTTACAAAAGATTCACATTAAGTAATAGGGATTTAACAAATGTTTAGTACCATTAAATTGGAATTAAACCTATAAATTTCCTAATAGGAGGGAGTTTCTTTATAAGAAAATATTTCTTTTAAAACTGAGTTGTAAGTTAGGTGAAGAAAAAGAAAAATCCCAATTGATAAGGAGAATAATAGAATGAGTAAACGAATATGGAAGAAATCCGTAAATGCCTTATTAGCAACTAGTCTAGTTGCAAGTATTGCCGTTCCAGTCGTACCTAGTACAGCAAATGCAGAAACAATCGCAACTGATTTAATTATTTCTGAGTATATTGAGGGTAGTAGTTTTAACAAAGCAATAGAAATTTATAATGGAACTGGGAAAACCATTGATTTAAGTAATTACACATTAGAACTCTATTCAAACGGATCGACTACTGCAAGCAATACTTTAAAGTTATCAGGAACTTTGGACAATGGTGAGGTTTACGTTCTATATCACAAAGATGCAATTGAAGCTATTAAAGCAGTTGGAGATTTAGAGAATTCAACTGTTATTAATTTTAACGGTGACGATGCCCTTGTTTTAAAAAATGCTGGTACTGTCATTGATTCAATTGGACAAGTAGGTGTAGACCCGGGAACTAGTTGGGGAACAACTGTAAAAACTATTGATTCTACCCTAATTAGAAATAATACGATTCTTACTGGGGATACAAATCCATACGATGCATTTGTTCCCGAGGCGGAGTGGACTAGCTTAGGAAAAGATAACTTTACAGATTTAGGAAAACATTTAAACAATGGGACTCCAGGTGATCCGGAAACACCAGAAGTTATCTCGATTGCAGATGCTCGTGCACTAGCATCGGGTAATGCGACTATAAAAGGGATTGTAACTGCAAAACTAAAAAATACAATTCACATTCAAGACGAAACAGCAGCAATTGCTGTTCGCCCAGCTTCTTTAGATGTTGAATTAGGTGATGAAATTATTGTAAGTGGGTCATTACAAGAATATAGAGGTCTATTACAATTAGACTCTGCTACTGTTGATGAAAAAACTGTAGCAACTGTACCTGCGCCAGTTCAACTAAATGGTACAGATGTAAATGAAGTCAATGAATCTAAATTAGCACTTGTGAAAAATGTTGAGCTTATTGATGTTAATAAGGGCAATGGTTGGGCTAATTACACAGTGAAAACAGAAGATGGAGCGACATTTTTAATTCGTGACGAAACAGGTACATTAAATTTAACTGTTGGAACAACGTATGATTCTATCACAGGGATTGTTCAGCAATTCGATCAAGACTATCAAATTATTCCACGTGGACAAGCAGATATAATTGAAGATGCGACAACAGTGCAAAAAGTCTACGCTTCCCATCCAACAGGAATGCTTCCAGTTGGAACAGAAGTAACTTTATCAACATCTACAATAGGTGCTCAAATTTACTATACAACTGATGGTACAGAGCCAACTGTTGAGACTGGTCAATTATACAAAGCACCAATTACGATTAATGATGATATGACAATTAAAGCGATTGCGGTGAAGGATGGCCTTTCAAATAGTGAATTGAACGAATTCCAATACACTGTTTATGAAGTAGAAGACATTCGAATTCATGATATTCAAGGGGAGAGCCATAATTCACCATTAAATGGAACAGTCGTTGAAAGCGTGGAAGGTATTGTAACGTACACTTACAAAATCGGTAGTGGTAACTATTTCACAATGCAAACACCAGACGATAAAACGGATGGTAATGCAAAAACTTCAGAAGGTATCGTTGTCTATACAGGAAATAAAGCAACTGCCCAAGTTGGTAATCTAGTAAGTGTAACTGGAACGGTAGATGAGTATCACATTGATGGTTACAATGATACGAAGCGAGATACAGATCTACCGGTGACTCAAATTAATGCGCGGGATGATCGTGGTGGAGTGGTAATAGTTCTAACGGAGAAAGTAGCACTTCCAACTCCGTTCGTAATTACTAGCTCGAATTTACCAAGCGAAGTGATTGATAATGATGGATTCTCACAATTTGACCCACAAGAAGATGCGATTGATTTCTGGGAAAGCCTTGAAGGTATGTTAGTGGAAGTGGGGTCAGTGAAAGCAGTAGCACCTCAGGAACACGGAGATTTAATAACAGTTCTTGAAAATCGAGAAACAAACACGATTCACGGCGGCGTTTTATTAGAAGAAAATAATGCAAATGCAGATCGTATTCAATTTAAAATGTACGATAATTACGAGGCTAGAGAATTTGAAGTTGCAACAGGTGATAAATTCATTGGTCCTATCCAAGGTGTAGTCAATTATGGGTTCCAAAACTATAAAATCTATGTTGATTTAGAAGTAATGGAAGCTGCACTCGTGAAAGGTGATGCAGAACCTGAAACGACTACAATCGTAAAAGAGGAAGGTAAACTAACAATTGCATCTTATAACCTAGAAAACTTCTCAAATAATACAAAAGAAACGTCGATTGACAAAGCTCAAAAACTAGCAAGAGCATTTGTAAAAGATATGCAAAGCCCAGATATTATCGGTGTAACAGAAGTACAAGATAATAACGGTCAAGCCACAGGAAATTCAGCTGCAAATGAAAGTTATGAGCGCTTGATTCAGGCAATTGTCGATGCTGGTGGTCCTCGTTATGAGTATGTAAATATTGATCCGGAAGTAAATAAAGATGGTGGAGCACCGAATGCGAATATTCGTGTAGGTATATTGTATAATCCAGAACGTGTAAGTCTATCGAAGGATGAAAACGGACAAGTGATTCCTGTTGGTGATGCGACAACAGCTGTTGATTATGAAGATGGTTCATTAACATTGAATCCAGGTCGAATTGACCCAACAAATCCAGCATTTAATAGTAGTCGTAAACCTTTAGCGGCACAATTTAACTTCCAAGGTGAAGAAGTGATTGTAATCGTAAACCACTGGAACTCTAAGTCAGGAGATACGCCTTTATTTGGTTCAACACAGCCACCTGTTTACGGTAGTGAAGCGCAACGTAAGGAAATTGCAAAGATTGTGTATGACTTTGTTGAAAACATTAAAACGGAAAACCCAGATGCGAACATTGTATCTGTAGGTGATTTTAATGATTTCCAATTTTCAGATGCGCTTAAAATTCATGAGGGTACACTAATGACGAATATGATCAATAAAGTAGAAGCTGCTGATCGTTATACGTATTTATTCCAAGGGAACTCTCAAGTACTAGATCACATTTTAGTATCTAATAATCTAGTGAACAACACGGAGATTGACATTCTTCATATCAATGCGGACTTTACGGATATGGCAGGTCGTGCAAGTGACCATGATCCTGTAATGGTACAAATTAATTTAAAGAAAACAGATAAAGATGATAAAGCGGAGAAAGTGATTGTTTTAGATGAGCCGAGATATCATGCGAACAAAATAACAATTACTGAACCTAGTATTGAAATCCATTTAGCTGACCATACAAAAATGAATAATATGCTAGTAACTAGTAATTATGTAGAATTTTATGGTGGTGGATTTAAGAGAACAAAAGTAACGATAAAACCAGAAAATCCTGGGGCTATCCTCGACTTTAAAGGGACAGAAATTAAGGAAGTTACTATTGAGGGTAAAAATGTAATTGAAATTCGCAACGCTGAAAATATTAAAAAAATCAAATTTAAAAAAGGCGCATCAAAAGATTCGATAAAATTTGTTAATTAAGTTTAGAGAAGAAGGGTCCCATTGTGGACTGCACCTCAAATTTTAACACGAAATTTGGGGTGCTTTCTTTTTTGGCTAATTTTCAAGGGAAGAAAAAACGAAGCAGTAAAACGGTATCTACATGGAAACTGACGTTATAAAACGGTAGTTCAAGCATTTAATCGTTTCATTAGAGGTGCCCCCTAACCTTAGGGCTGGCATTATCAAATGTAGCAATATCAACACAATATAGTTCAAAAAAAATTCCTTAACATAACCTTACTATCTGGAATAAAATCTACGCCCCTTAACATATTGTATTTTTGGAACAATATTAGTAATAAAGAGGGGGCGTTTTGTGGTTAAAAAGTCATATAAAAAATATTTGAATGCAACGATTGCAACGGCCGTTGTAGCTAGTAGCGTAGTCGGAACATCATCAGTTGTACTCGCTGCTGAAAAGAGTTTTCCTGATGTAAAAGAACAAGACTTTTTTTATGAAGCTGTAAAAGTATTAACGGAGCGAAAAGTGATTTCTGGATTTCCTGACGGTACATTTAAACCTTATGAAAATATTACACGTGGCCAAATAGCTGTTTTATTGGTAAAGCTATTAAAACTTGATACGACAAATGTTATAGATCCAGGTTTTCATGATGTACCAAAAACCCATCCTTATTATAGTGTAATTGCTGCCCTATACAATAAGGGCTATATTACGGGCTATGCAGATAAAACATTTAAACCAGATGAACCAATAAGCCGTTATCATACTTCAGTAATGTTATCAAAAGCTTTTAATTTTAAATCAAACAGTTCAACAGTACTGCCATTTGATGATGTAGATCCACGTTATAAAGAATTTGTTGCTGCTCTTTTTGACAATGGAATTACTGTAGGCATCTCCGCAACTACTTTTGGAGGAGATGAACACCTTACAAGAGGTCAATTTGTAAAGTTTTTATTAGATGCAGAAAAGGCAAATAATCCTCCATCCATATCATATACACCGGCAACACCTGGAGATAGCGTTGCGCCAACCCTATCAATGCTTACAAATATTGTGCTTATAGGCCAGAAAATTTCAGTGAGTAGTAATGAGGTAGGAACAGTTTATGTTACTAACAGTGCAACAAAACCTACATCTGTTACTCAGTTAGAACAAATAGATGTACGGAAAAAGTCAGTTTCGGCTGCAAACAATAATGAGGAAATTGAAACAGAAGGACTGACAGCTGGAACTTATTATTTGTATGCAGTCGATCAAGCAGGTAATATTTCGAATTCAACAACATTACAACTATTTGATAATCCAGAAGCATATATAAATGCGTTAATTGATGAACTTGCTATGTACACGTTTGGTAAAACTGAACTGGGCGACGAGGATTTTATTCAAATTTCAGATGACGAAAAATCACTTGAGATTATGAAAAAAACCTATGTAATCCTTATGGCGATGATAAATTACGGCGATTTAACTCAAGTAGGAATGCCTGTACCTCCTCAAGTACTTAATAATATTGAGTCCATTGAAGCATTAGAAGCTCTTATTGAAGAAACTCCTAACAATGAAAATCCATCCATGGATATAGAGTTGTTACTAGAGAATCTATTTGATGTTTTAATGCGTATTCAGTTTACGAATCTTATAGAATTTAATATGTTTGAATACATTGTACCATATAACCACCTCACTCCATCTTCCTTTGAAACCTATGTCAATGAAACACCATCTCTTTTTGCATTAGAAGATAATAGCTTAAGTCCTGAACAATATGCAGCAAAATTAGACTCAACTTTAAAATTATTTAATGGTTTTATAAAGTATATAAATGAAGAAAAAACAGTATTAACACAATTTCATTCCGAAATTGTTCATCTCATTAATTATGCAGTTCCTTATTTGTATCTTACAGTCATTGATACACAGTTCAACAATGGATATGGGGAAGGTGATTATGGGGGATTAGGTGTACCATTAAGTGAAGTAAGCTTAGAAGGTATCGAGACATACTATGGATTTGAGTTCGATAAAGATACTCAGCGAAGAATTATTGAAAGTTTGAAAAATTATTTATACAACGATTTCTTTACAACATTAATGGTGAACAGAGTGTTTAAAAACCCTAATGCTAATGTGAATGATTTACAGTTAATAGATAGTATTGACGATATTATTGACCTAACTGCGTTATTAAAAGAGTTAGGGATTGAAGATTACGAAGATTTAGATGAGATAAAAGAAGAGTTAAACTATTTAATTGACTACCTTATTGAATATAACCTTGATATCACGTATCTCTTAAATGTAAGTAATTTTCCTAATGTTAGAGAGAAGTTTTATAAAGCAATTCAATTATATGGAGAAATCAACCCAGAGTTTTCGACATTTATGACTCTTGAGAAAGTAGAGAGTGGAAAAGGACAATTTAAAATCGTTCCTCATAATTTTGAAGCGAGTTTTATAGAAGGTGCAATTGAGAATATTATTGATCCAACATATTCGGGTGATTATTTTAAGGTAAATGAGGATAGCTCGTTTTCATATTATTTATGGAATTTAAGTTCCAATGTGGAAGAGGATGATATTATCCGTGTTAAAGAAAGTAGCGACGGTATCATCACAATTGAAGTAGAAGATTCGGATGATAATGGTTCACTTAATGGTTTCTATGAATTAGAAGTTTATGATGAAGTGAATGAATTATCACAGTCTGTTAGTTTTATCATTTCTAATAGGAATGGCAGTGCTGAAGTCATCAGTGTCTTTGAAAATCAATTTTATGGATATATCGATATTTATACAGATGCAATAGAAGATTGGTATTATATTTGGGATCAAAAACAAAATCCAGAACTTACATGGTATATTGAGCCAGAAATTGGACTACTAGGCTACTCTTATTTAGTAGTAATGTACGACAGTACGACAGATAAAGTACATTGGGCTGTTAAGGATATTCCTAGATTTACAAATGAAATTGGTGAAAATGCATCAAGTGTAGCAGGAGAAGTACTAGTAGACTATCAAGCTCCAGATTTTGAAAATGGAGTCGCTAGATATCACGATATGGTAATTGAAGTATTTTTGTTAAATAATTCTTCGATCGATTTCGCGGGTGTGGATACAAGTGACTACAAATCAATCATAGCTAAAATAAAGGACTCTGCTGTTGCTTGGGGTTACTATGTTAGTCAAATAGAATATGATATTGCTGAGGCGGAACAGAATGTAATTGAAGAAACAGAAAGTGAAACACCAACAGATGGTGAGGCAGGTGAACCATCAGAAAATGAAGGGGATGAAGGTTCTACTGAGCCAGATGTACCTGAAGAAGGTGAATCTGACGGAGAAGACCCAGGTAATGAGGACGATGAAGTTATTCCACCGATTGATGAAGATGCATCAGATAACGAGGGAACAGTTTCATATAATGCTATAGATACACTAACATTGGGAGTTAACTTCGTTTTAGTAAATGGGCAAGTTAGGATAGTATAAGTTAGCGAATATAGCCAAGTTCAGATAAATAATACTGAACTTGGCTATTGTTATGCATTAGAAACAGTAACAATTGAATGGTGATGGCTCCCACAAACTGAAACCTTTTCACATAATAATTCGTAAATTGGAAATGAACAGGGGGAATTAATATGGAAATACTATTTTGGGTAATTATACTTTTCACGCTAGTTTACGAGCCGATTGTTGGTTATTATGGTTTTCAAAAATTTGAAAGACGTCTAGCACATAATAGCAATGTCCGTTTAAAGTATTACTATAATATTATGTTAGGGCTGTGGGTTCCTACAATTTTCATAATCTTTATTATTCTATTAACGGACCTAACTTTTCAAAATGTAGGACTAACATTACGAACGCTTGATACGAAAACGTTAGGACCGATTATTACATATATTGTACTAGGTTTGGCGACGATTTATTTTTTCTTGATGTTGTATTACATAATTACCTATCATGTTAGTGAGAAGTTCAGAACAAAGTTCATTCAATCAAAGAATAGCCAGATGGGGGATTTGAGTTTTGCATCTTTACTACCTGTTACTCTAAAGGAGAAGAAAACTTGGATTTATGTTTCCTTAACTGCAGGTATTACGGAAGAAATCATCTATAGGGGATTCTTAATTTTTGCCATTGCATATTTATTTCCAAATTTATCGATTTGGATTGTTATGCTAGGTGCATCCATTTTGTTCGGGTTAGCTCATACGTACCAAGGGTTGGGCAACGTCGTAAGAACAACAATAATTGGTTATTTTTTCTCCATCCTTTATATTGGAATAGGTTCAATTTTACCAATCATCGTATTGCACTTTTTAATTGATTATGTGGCAAAACTCGGGGACGAAGACTAATTGGAGAATAAATAAAGTAAGCTCGTAGTACTAAAAACTGGAGGCTATGAAATGCCATTAAACATTGTTCGAAATGATATTACGAAAATGAAAGTTGATGCAATTGTGAATGCGGCAAACTCATCACTACAAAAGGGTGGGGGGGTTTGTGGAGCGATTTTTCGTGCGGCTGGAGCAGAAAAACTTCAAAAAGCATGTAATGAAATAGGGAGTTGCGCGGTTGGGCAAGCAGTGGTGACTGAAGCCTTTGATTTAAATGCAAAATATATAATACATACAGTTGGCCCGGTTTGGCGAGGTGGATCCAAAAATGAAGCTCAATATTTAGCTTCTTCCTATGAAAATTCATTACAACTAGCAGCAAAATATCAATGTCAATCAATCGCATTTCCTCTAATATCTTCGGGAATCTATGGGTATCCGAAACGAGAAGCTTTGCAAATTGCCGTTTCCACGATAAGTTCTTTTTTATTGAATAATGAAATGGATGTCACAATTGTTGTTTTTGATAAACAGGCGGTTCAAATAAGTGAAAAGTTATTTCATTCAATTCAACAGTTTATCGATGACCATTATGAGGAAGAATTCGAATTTAACCAACTTAGAAGAAACGATATTGAAGAATATCAAATTTTTTCAAATGAAAAGTATGCTGAAGAAGAAGCACCAGCTTTATATAACATAAGCGAACGTTCACTCGAAGATGTGTTGGATCAATTGGATGAAACGTTCTCTGAAAGGCTTCTCCGTTTGATTGATGAAAAAGGAAGAACGGATGTTGAAACGTACAAGAGGGCGAATATTGATAGAAGATTGTTTTCAAAAATAAGAAATAAGCCGGACTATACGCCTCAAAAGAAAACGGTTCTTGCCTTTGCCATTGCTTTGGAATTAAACATTGATGAGACAATAGATTTGTTACGTACGGCAGGATACACCTTATCGAATAGCAGCAAGTTTGATGTAATTATTAAATATTTTATCGAACAGAAAAACTATAATATTTTTGAAATCAATGAAGCCCTATTTAGTTTTGAGCAAGAACTTTTAGGCGCATAAATTTGTCGCCTGTGAAGCGACCATTGATGAACTCGTATTTGATATCCTTCAATTAACAAAACAAATTGGAGGATATTTTTTATGAAAACAAATGTAACTGAGATTGTATTTATTTTAGATCGTAGTGGCTCTATGTCGGGGCTTGAGTCTGACACTATTGGTGGCTATAATGCGATGCTTACAAAACAAAAGGATGCAGAAGGGGAAGCGATTGTTACAACAGTCCTGTTTAATCATGACTATGAATTGTTACATGATCGTATAAATGTAAAAGGTGTAGCTCCGTTATCACAAAAAGATTATGATGTAAGTGGTACAACAGCTCTGTTGGATGCAATAGGTCACACAATCAATAAAATTAAAAAAGCCCAGAATGCTACATTGAAAGAACATCAAGCAGATAAAGTGTTGTTTGTAATAACAACGGATGGGTTAGAGAATTCTAGCCACGAATTTAATTATAAGAAGATAAAACAAATGATTGGACAGCAAAAGGAGAACGGGTGGGAATTTATCTTCCTTGGTGCAAATATTGATGCCATTGGAACTGCAAGTGAATTAGGAATTGATAGTGACCACGCAGTAGAATTTCATGCAGATGAAGAGGGCGTGCAAATGAACTTCTCTGTAGTGACTGAAACTGTGCTCAATTATCGCAAAGAGGGGAAAATTGAAAAGGACTGGAAAAAGGAGATTGAAGCAGATTACAAAAGAAGAAAATAAAAAGTTTGAGTGCCTGGGCGCTCAAACTTTTTTTAGACTCAACTTACCAAGCCATAAAGCGGTCTTTCATTTTCATAAGTCCATATACGTAGAAGAAAATCCCACCTGTTAGGTACATTAATACGACGAATAGAATCGCTTTTGCTTGGTCTCCTGTCCATCGGTAGTACAATCGATAGAAATAAAAGGCAGATAAAATAACCATAGCGATCCCTGCTAGGAATCCGATAAATGGAATTATCGCCACGATACCAAGACCAAAGTAAACTAATGTATATATGAGTGCATCTGATTTAACTTCTTCAATTGTAGTTTTTTTTGATCCGAGTGCAAACAGTACGTAAATATTAATAATAGGAATCCAACTTATTACGGCAATTTCTTGGAATCCGTTCGTTTTCGCAGTATTAGAATAAATAATGGCAGAAAGAATATATGCAATGAGTGCAATAATTAAAAAGAACACAATAAATCCTAAGATATAGCTTAATATTGTTGCATAATCAAGTAACACTGTCTGATCTCCAATTTGCAATACCATATCCTCACACCTCCTTTCTCCAGATTCGTACACTAAATTAATCCATACCTCAAATTAGAGATGGTTCGACTAATAGCTTATTTAATGGGGATCGTTTTCAGAACAGAGGATATTAAACTATATGAACAAATTTATACAAGAAATGACAAGAAAATGGTGAGAATTTTCTAACTTGCGGTGATTTCTAATAAGTGTGGATTTTTTCTAATAAGTACCTTGGATTTTCTAATAACTCTGTGATTTTTTCTAATATTGGCTCACGTAAGGTCTGAATCAGAAGGAAATTCTAATAAGTCTTAATTTTTTTCTAATAAGTACCTTGGATTTTCTAATAACTCTGTGATATTTTCTAATATTGGCTCACGTGAGGTCTGAATGAGAAGGAAATTCTAATAAGTTTTGATTTTTTCTAATAAGTACCTTGGATTTTCTAATAACTCTGTGATATTTTCTAATATTGGCTCACGTGAGGTCTGAATCAGAGGGATATTCTAATAAGTCTTGATTTTTTCTAATAAGTACCTTGGATTTTCTAATAACTCAATGATATTTTCTAATATTGGCTCACTTGAGGTCTGATTTCGAGGTATTTCAAATATATCTTAAATTGCTGGCCGAGATTGTATAACATCTCTTTAATTACGTCTCGCATGCGCGGATTAAAAATAGAATCAAAAAAACCACCCTCGGAATTTTACGCCCGAGGGTGGTTTGCAATTTTATTCGCTTGTTTTAGAAATCGTTGAACGATTCGTTGTGTTTTCATCCGTATCTAATGTTCCAGATATATTTGAAGTGTCTTCAATTAATCCTAAGTGACTTTTTAATATCGTTTGTGTTTCATATAGGTTTTGTTCATCTAAAACATAAATGTAAGCCCCTGTGTATGGGTTTGAGCCATTTTCACCAAGAAGGGTCAATGCATCAATTTGAGGAATTCCACCTAGAAGATAGGAGAAGAAAGCCTTCATTTCGTCAAATGTCATATCTGTTTTCATGTTATCGCCGACTGCATCAATAATCGCGCCGTAACTTCCAATCGATGTGATGTTTGCTGCTTTATTGGCAATGGCTTTCAAAATCTCTTGTTGACGTTTTCCGCGTTCGATATCACTATCTTGTTTTCTTGTACGTGCTAGAGCTAAAGCTTCTCGCCCATCTAATGTTTGTAAGCCTTCTTTTAATTGAATTGTATATTTGTCATTTTCATCAAGTTCTAGACGATCGTAAGGAACCTCTACTTCAATTCCACCAACTGCATCAACAACATCAATGAATGCGTTGAAATTCATTTTTACATAATAATCTACAGGGATATCAAAAAGTTCTTCCACTGTTTCAATTGTAGCAAGTGTTCCCCCAAATGCATGGGCATGTGTAATTTTGTCTTTATAATCTAAGTAAGGAACATAAACGTAAGAATCACGAGGAATACTTACTAATTTTACAGTTCGATCTTTATTATTTAACGTTGCCAATAATAATGCATCTGAACGCGGGTTCCCGGAACCTTTTTCTTGACGAATTTCACTATCATCAACACCAATAAATAAGATAGACACATTATCATGGGTCGGTTCTACTTTCGCTTCACGCTTATCTGATACTTCTCGATTTTCTACTTCTTCATAAGCTTTATTTGCAGCTGTTTCAGCTTTCTTTGTTAGATAGACTGCATATGTAGTTAAACATATTAAAAGGGAAGCACATAGGAGAACAGCAATTTTAAGTCCATAAACAAAAGCGCCTTTTTTTCCCTTGTTGTTATTTGCTCTATTCATTAAAATTACTCCTTATAAATGGAAATGAAATCGTAGTTTGACGCTTGTTGAAACATGAAAATATAAGTCAAAAAATGTCATGTTTAAAATTCTCATAAACTTGATTATACTATGTTGATAAAATACAGTAAATGAAATTTTATTACAAAATAAATTCTAGATAGGCAGAATTTTCAAGAGTAACAATTGCTTGACCATTTGTTAGTTCAGTCATCCAATTAATGAATGCATCTTCTTCGTCGCATAATACATAAACATATATATCAACTAAATCAGTGTATTGTATATTGTCTAATTTATAATGAGAAGAGCGAATTTCATTTTCGACTTTACCTAACCATGTATAGTCTATGGATATCTTCATAAAATGATGTAATTTTCTTTCGACAACTTGCGCAGCAGTTATTCCTTCTGTTGTTGCTTTTCCGTAAGCACGTATTAGACCGCCACCACCAAGCTTTATACCGCCAAAGTATCGAGTTACAACTACGACCGTATCTTTCAGGCCTTGTTTTTTGAGTACTTCTAACATAGGAACGCCTGCAGTCCCACTTGGTTCCCCGTCATCATTGGCTTTTTGAATTTGGTCGTGTTCACCAACCATATAGCAGGAACAATTGTGTGTAGCAGTAGGGTGCATTTTTTTTATTTTATCTATAAAACTTAATGCATCTTCTTCAGTTTCTGCACGATTAACATAAGCTATAAATCTTGACTTTGATATAATTATTTCCTGTTCACCAAAGCCTTTTACTGTTTTGTAGTTTTTTAGCATATTTTTCTTCTCCCTCAAAGTTAATATTATGTATAATTTATATTACAAAAGTTTGAAATTTTTAACATGGTTATAAATAGTGCTATAATAGTATTGTATAAAAAGAGGTTCGTTGTAAAATCAATTGATATGATTAATTTGATTTTTGACTTGAATGGAGATCCGATATGTTTTCAAATGATAAAATTGACATCGCATCACTCGATGTCATATTTAACCGTATGATTGATACAATTACACATTCTAAAAATGATATATTTATTATAAGTGAACAAAGTAGAAGAAACTTCGAACAAATGAAAACCGAGCTCGAATTAATTAAACAAAAGATTATCATTACAATTAATGAGAGTGATATATTAGAAAAAAAGCTAAAATTAGCAAAAACTCGATTGGTAGAAGTTAGTAAATATTTTGATAAATATACCGAAGAACAAGTTAGAGAAGCATATGAGACAGCTAATGATTTGCAAATTAAGCTATCTCTTACACGTGCAAACGAAAAACAGCTTCGAGAAAAAAGAGATGATATTGAACGACGTTTAAAAGAATTGAATGATACAATAGAAAGAGCAGAGCATATTGTTGAACAAGTTAACGTAGTTATTAACTATTTAACATCTGATTTAAAAAATGTTGGCAGAGCACTTGAAAAAGCGAAATTAAGACAAAATTTTGGCATTAAAATTATCGCTTCTCAGGAAAAAGAAAGAAAAAGAATTTCAAGAGAAATTCATGATGGTCCTGCACAAATGATGGCAAATGTATTAATGCGATCTGACCTCATTGAAAGAACGTACAGAGATAAAGGAATTGACTCAGCAATTAGAGAAATAAAAGAGTTAAAAGGTACAGTTCGAGATGCATTGTCTGAAGTACGTCGAATCATTTATGACTTACGACCAATGGCATTAGATGATTTAGGGATTATTCCAACCTTAAGAAAGTATTTGTCTACTATGATGGAATATAACAGACATGTACAAATTCACTTCCAATCGAATAATGTTGAAGAACGCCTTCCATCAGATTATGAAGTTTCAATTTTTCGATTAGTACAAGAATCAGTAAACAATGCAATAAAACATGGTCAAGCTTCTGATATTTGGGTTAAAATAGAATGGTTAAAAAATCAAATTAATATTATAGTTAAAGATAATGGCTCTGGATTCGATATAAATCAAGTAAAAGAAAAAACATTTGGTTTAGTTGGTATGAAGGAGAGAATTGATTTATTAAAAGGAACAATGGAAATGAAAAGCAACATTGGCGAAGGAACTGTCATTTTGTTTAAAATTCCACTAAAGGATCTCGCAACAAATTAGGAAACTTAAAGTAATTTAGAACGTCTATATATTGAATGTATTCGGAAATGTTAGTCTAGGGGGTAACACGTATGACAAAAATTATTATTATTGATGACCACCAATTATTCCGTGAAGGGGTCAAGCGAATTTTAGACTTTGAAGATACATTTGAAGTTGTTGCTGAAGGTGACGATGGATCAGATATCCTTCGCTTATATCGTGAACAATTACCAGATGTGGTTTTAATGGATATTAATATGCCGGGGAAAAATGGAGTAGATGCAACTTCAGAGTTAATCGGAGAGTTTCCAGAAGCAAAAGTAATTATGCTATCTATCCATGATGATGAAACTTATGTGTCTCATGCATTAAAGTCTGGCGCATTGGGTTATATGTTAAAAGAAATGGATGCCGACGAAATTGTCGATGCTATTAAAATTGTAGCAAATGGCGGTTCATACTTACATCCAAAAGTAACAAAAAATCTAGTGTCAGAATTCCGTCGTCTAAGTGAACATGAGAATAAGGGGAATTTCCACCAAACAGAAATTCGTCGTCCTTTCCACTTATTAACGAAACGTGAGTGTGAGGTACTTCAATTGTTAACAGATGGGCAGTCAAACCGTACAATTGGTGAAACATTATATATTTCTGAAAAAACAGTAAAAAACCATGTTTCAAGCATTCTTCAAAAAATGAATGTCAATGACCGTACACAAGCTGTTGTTACTGCAATTAAAAATGGCTGGGTAGAGGTTCGATAGTATATCTATCAACCTCTTAGTATTTTTGAAATTATTTCAATTACATAATAGCTACCATTCCAATCTGTCACAGGTTGGAATTTTTTTAATGCCATGTATTTACATACTATTTAAACATTTAATCGAATTGAGGATAATTTAGGCAAAGATAAATCAATCTAAATGAGAATAAGTAATTTCTTATCCTAAATAGGCAACATATTCAATTGGTATTTCGTCTTTAATTGCTGTATTAATAATTTGTAACTTTTATTACAAATCATATTTATTATTGAATATCTAAGAATAATTCACTATTTCAATCTGAAAAAAGTAAGTAAATAGGCATAGTTTGAAAATTATGTTACAATTGTGCATCGGGAGGATTAGGCAAATGAGTAAATTTTTAATAGCTGTAGTTGCAGTATTTTTGCTTGCAGCTTGTGGTAATAAAGAGCAACAAGTTAATTTAGCAGAAAACGAACAAATTATAGAAGAAGGTACAGTTGGATTTGAGGTAATGGGTGAAAGTATTGAGGAAGCAGCTGGAGTTCCTGTAGAAGAAAAGGAATCAATTATTTCATCTTTTGAAGAATATATTGCATCATTTAACTCAAAAGATCTTGATCGATATGTAAATACACTTTCTAAAAATCCACAAGGCTTTTCGATTGAAGAAGATCAGGCAGCAGCCAAAATGATCTTTGAACAATATGATATAACAAAAACTGCTTCAGACATCACAATTGTGAAATATAACGAAAACGAAGCGCAAGTTTTTTCAAATATTGTAACAGATATGACTGAGATTGCTTCTGGTACTGAACTGCAAGATGAAGGCCGCCAAGTAACTGTTTTTGTTAAAGAAAATAATGGCTGGAAAGTAACAAGTATTTATTACATTGGTAACCAATATTGATATAAAAGGCAATACGCAATTACGGTAATTGCGTATTGCTTTTTTTATTAAAAATGTAAACCGCAAATAAATTTGTAGAAACCGCAAATATTTGCTATAGAATCGCAAATGAAATTCATGAAAACGCAAATATTTTTGAATGCGCAAATAAGTGTTGAATTCGCAAATATATATCGATATCGCAAACACTTAGTTTTGAATCGCAAATAAAACATTGGAAACCGCAAGTATTCCAGATTGTGTAATTAAGCTACCTAATTTTTCAAATAAACAAGCGAAAACCGCAAGTAACTGAGTTAGAATATCAAAATTAAATCCTACTAAATGAAATTTAAGTTTTCATATGGTTTTTATAGCTTAAAAAATAATTATCTGAAAATTGATATTACATTTTGATTTTAGAAGTTCACAATATGACACTTGTCATGTAAACTATTACCTAGGGGGAGTGGTGAATTCGATGAGAATTGCGGTCGTAACAGATAGTACAGCCTATTTAACACCTGAGGAAAGAGAACGTTACAACATTCATATGATTCCTTTGAGTGTAACGTTAGAAGACGGTGTTTTTGAAGAAGAAGTAGAGATTACAACAACAGAGTTTTATGATAAAGTGCGCGGGGCAAAAGTTTTTCCAAAAACAACACAACCTTCTGTAGGAAAATATACAGAACTGTTAGAAGAACTTTCAAAAGACTATGATGAAGTGATCTCTATTCATTTATCTAGTGGCATCAGCGGAACTTACCAAGGAGCTGTACAAGCTGCTGATATGGTAGAGGGCATTAAAGTACACACGTTTGATAGTGAAATTTCATGTGCTCCACAAGGTATTTATGCAAAAACTGCTAGTGAATTGGCAAGCAATGGAGCCACTGTCGAAGAAATTTTTGCAAAGCTTGAAAACTTAAAAACAAAAATGAAAGCGTACTTTGTCGTTGATGATTTAGCACACCTCCAACGTGGTGGAAGACTATCTTCTGCAGCTGCAATTGTTGGTGGACTATTGCAAATTAAACCGGTTCTTCACTTCGAAAATAAAGTCATCGTACCTTTTGAAAAAATCCGTACGAAGAAAAAGGCTTTGAAGCGTGTAGAGGAACTATTAGGTGAAGACGCTGTAAAGTATAAGCGTTTAGAAGGTGTCGTCATCCATGCCAACTGCGAGGCAGAAGGAAAAGAGTGGATGAACGAGCTTGCGGATAGATATCCAAATGTAAGTTTTAGTCTAAGTTATTTTGGCCCAGTCATTGGAACGCATTTAGGTGAAGGTTCACTTGGATTGGCTTGGGTGTCAAAGAACTAGTTTTTGATTTTACTGCAATTATAATATTTTTATAACTATGCCTCTGTTTATTTGACAGAGGTTTTTTATGTGTGCCAGGCATGGCAACTATCTAGGTGGTGGAAGTCCA
>NZ_JPVN01000017.1 GCF_000772945.1 Ureibacillus manganicus DSM 26584 | reverse complement strand
CGATTCTCCAGCGCAAAAGGTCTTCATCTACCCTATGAAGACCTTTTCTGGGCGATTTTCCGACGCAAAAGGTCTTCATCAACCCTATGAAGACCTTTTCTGCTCGATTTTCTCTATCAAAGGTCCTCATCACTCAATGAAACCTTTATCTTGATCCCATACTTTCAGGTGGGATCCAACATTCAGGTTCACCATTTACTCATAATAATAATAGCTCGACTTTGCGAGCTTGTAGTTATTCAAAATAATTCCGAGCAAATTTGCTTTTGAGGCATGAATACTGGCATTTGTTTTTTCAAGTTCCCACTTTTTCACATATCCTATGTTTGCAATGAGGATTGTACCATCGCATTTATTTGCAAGAATTTGGGCATCTGAGGCAGCTAAAATCGGCGGTGTGTCAAAGATAATAATATGATAGTTTGAGCGAACTTCTTCAAGCAATATGTCTAAATAAGTTGATGCTAATAGTTCTGCAGGATTATGGGGGATAGGACCGCTAGTTAATATGTCAAGGCCATCAATTAATGTTTCTTGTATTCCGAAGTTACTCTTTGAAAGTCCCGATAATATGTTAGATAACCCGAATTCATTTTGTAAACGAAATGTATAATGCATTGTTGGTTTTCGTAAATCAGCATCAATTAGAAGTACTTTTTTCCCTTCTTGCGCAAACACGACTGCAATATTGGCAGCATTTGTTGACTTTCCTTCACCTGGAATGGAGGAAGTAATGACAGCAGTTTTAAATTTTTGTTCTTCTTGAATAAATTTAATATTTGCTCGAATCGTCCGAAATTGCTCTGCTATATAGGAATTTTTCTCCGATAATGTGATCAAGTTTTTAGGTTTTCTTCGTAACGGATCGACTTCTTTTCTCCTTAGCAACCTTCTTCCTGCCTCCCCGCGGTTTCTTTCGGATTCCAGTAGAAAAAGGACTGACATACCCAATAATTGGGGCATTGATTACTTTTTCAATATCCCTTTCATTCCTCACCCTTGAGTCAAAATACTCAAGCAATAAAGCAAACCCAATCCCTAAGAAAATGCTAATAACTGCTGATATTCCAATATTGAGAGCTTTCTTCGGTTTCACAGGTTTCATCGCTTCTGAGAATTTAGCGCTTGCTAAAATATTGACATTATCTAAATTCATCAGTGAGGGTGTTTCTTCTTTAAACGTCTCTGTAATCGTATTCACAAGCGTCACGGCTTGTTTTGGTGAAGGATCTTCCAAAATAATTGTAACAACTTTCGAGCGCTCATTATTCAATACCGTTACCTGCTCAGAAAGTTCTTCCGTTGTTGTTTTTAAATTTAATTTAGCTATAACTATATCTAAAATGGCCGGACTTTTTATAATTTCATTGTATGTTTCAATAAGTTGAATATCATTTTCAAAATAACCAGGAACGATTACTTGTTGTTTTTGATTCACTAAAATTTGTGTTTGAGCTTCAAAGATTTCAGGGAGAATCAATAAATTAGTAACGGCTGTTCCACTGACGATGAGTATAAAAATACTGATTATCAATAACAGTCGTTTCTTAATAATCTTTAGTAGTTCATATACTTCCAAACTATCCCTCCCCTACTACATTTGACACACAAACACTCTTAGAATATGTATGTCCTAATATATGTGATAGTAAATTCCTTTATGAGAATACGATTATAGAATCGTAGTACCTAAACTTTTATGATGTTGGTGCCATTTCCAAGCACTTACTATGATTTGCTCTATATTTCTTTTTGGAACCCATCCTAACTCTTGCTCTATCTTTTTTGACGATGCAACTAATCTAGCAGGATCTCCATTACGTCGTTCAAAAACATCTACATTCGCTTTAACTCCCGTGAGCCTTTCACATGTCTCAATAATTTCTTTCACAGAATACCCCTGTCCATTTCCTAAATTATAAATTGCTGTAGCTCGGTTTCCTTCTAATAGAGATTCTAATGCTAGAATATGAGCATTAGCGATATCTGTCACATGTATATAATCACGCATGCAGGTACCATCAGGGGTGTCGTAGTCATCTCCAAAAATTGATACCTTCTTTCTTACCCCTGCTAAATGCTGTAACACAATTGGAATTAAATGCGTCTCAGGTGAATGAAGTTCCCCAATTTCGCCCGAATCATGAGCACCAGCTGCATTAAAATATCGAAAACTCACAAACCGAAGATCATAGGCTTTTGCATAATCCTGTATAATTTGTTCAACCATTAGCTTCGATTGTCCATAAGGGGTAATTGGTAGGGTTGGATGAGTTTCATCAATGATTCCCGCGGTAGGTATGCCATAAGTAGCTGCAGTGGATGAAAAAATTAGATGTTTCACTCCATATTTCAACATAACGTGTAAGAGTGTCATAGTGGAACCTACGTTATTTTCGTAGTATTTTTTCGGATGGAGAACAGATTCGCCTACTAAACTATTTGCTGCAAAATGCATAACTGCTTTAATAGGAAATGAAGCAAATATTTCTTCCAGAAAAGATTTATCTCCAATATCCCCCTTAACAAAAACCGCATTCTCATCAACCATTTTTTGATGACCTGTTGAAAGATTATCTATAACAATGACTTTCTCTTTCTTCACCAATTCTTTCACAAGATGACTTCCTATATATCCTGCACCACCCGCAACGAGGATCATTGGCATCTCCTTTATGTTTGGAATAGATTTTCATTGTGACTGAATCAATTCAGATTACCAACCAGGCGCCGATTAAAGCATTTTTCTACCGAATCAAACCTACCCTTTGACAGATTCTCCCTGCTCCAACCACCATTGATTTTCCCGGACCCAGTCAATCGTACGTAATAGACCTTCCTCAAGCTGGATCTCTGCTCGCCAACCTAATCTTTCCTCAGCTTTTTCAACTTTTGGGATGCGACGGATAATATCCTCATATTGTTTCCCGTACTCCTTGCCAGTATTGAATTCTTGATAGCCGCTCTTACTACAGGTCTTTTCGAGTATCGTTTCAATAACATAGCGCATATTCACTTCGACCGAATTCCCTAAATTAAAAGCTTGCCCATTCGCTTCAGGACTCCCCGCTACAAGCATTAACCCTCTCACAATATCTTCTACAAATGTAAAGCATCTTGTCGTTTTACCATCGTCGTACAATAATGGCTGTTCGCCGCGCATCGCCTTATAGATACTTTGCGAAACAACAAAATCAGGATTTTGTCTTGGGCCATACACATTAAAGAAACGAACAATGACAAACGGCAAACCACATTGTTTTTTCATCCCGTAGAGCATATGTTCACACACCGCTTTACTAGTTGCATAACTCCAACGATCCACATAAGTTGGACCTAACACCCGATCGCTTTCCTCTGACCAAGGCACTTCAGGGTTCTTTCCGTAAATTTCACTAGTGCTTGAAAAAACAACCTTCGTATTATATTTGGCGGCAGCAGTTAAAATATGACGAGTGCCAATAACAACAATGTCTACTAAACTTAGCGGATCTGCTATGTAATGCCGTATCCCCACAACAGAAGCAAGGTGGAAAATTACAGAAGCATCTTTCTGCCAAAATTGTTCGATATCCTCTTGCTTCCTCAAATCTCCAACAAAATAATGCAAATTTTCATGGTTACGCACTTCATGCAAATTTCTCGCTTGCTCGAGGGGGATAACGTCAAAAACGTATACTTTATTTCCATTGTTAAGCAAAGATTCTACTAAATGACTTCCAACAAAACCCGCTCCACCCGTGACCATCACAACAGAATTTTCCAACTTAACACCACCTTCCCTTTTTACCGCCCCACACCTTTATAAAATAAATCCAGTTCGTGCATTTTCATAATGTCATCCCTTTTAAAGAACCTTCGTCCGTCAAAAATTAATGCCTCATCATTAGCTAATTCAGCCATTCGTTCAATCGAAAGGGCGTGAAATTCATTATGACCAGCTAAAAACGCAATACAATCTGCCCCGTTAATCGTTTCTTCAATATTTTTACTCACTGGCAAATCCGTTACCAATCTCTCATCAGCTTCAGTTGTCCACGGATCACAAATCTTAAGCTTATATCCATGCCCAATGAGCTCATCAATTACTGGCTTTGTTGGAGTGAATCGACAATCGCCTGTATTATTTTTGAACGCTATTCCTAGCACTGCAATCTTGGCTTGACTTGGGTCACTGAATTGCTTAGCCAAGTGATTGTGAATCAATGCTGCAGAATAAATTGGCATACTATCGTTAACCAAACGTCCAGTTTTTGGCAATTGTAAATCGAGATCGTATTGGTAGCCAAGATGCTGCACAAACCATGGGTCCTTCGTTAAACAATAACCCCCAACCCCAACAGAAGGCGTTAAAATATTCACGTTTTGCCCCTTAGCACCCTTTGCTAACGTATTTGCAGCTCCAATGACTTCTAACACATCGATATTTAAACGATCCGACAATTTTGCCAATTCACCAGCGAGAGCAATATTTACATCAATCCAAAGATTGTCTGAGAGCTTTACCATCTCTGCTGTTGTTGCACTAGAAACCTCAATAACCTCCGTATCTAACGCTTGTTTCCAAAAATCTACGGCTGCCTCTAAGCTTTGTTCATCAACTCCCCCGACAACAATCGGAATGGATTTAAACTCTCTTATTGCATTTCCTTCTGCCAATCGCTCAGGACAAAAAGCAATCTTCACCCCTTCAATTTCACTCAAGAGTGGAGCGATTAAATCGCAAGTTGTAAAAGGGGGAACCGTACTTTTAATCAAGACAAGGGCATTTTTTTGCAAATAAGGTTTAATAGATGTAATCGCTTCTTCAATCTGAGTCGTATCCGCGCTAAAATCTTCTGCTAGCGGAGTACCAACAGTAACAATCACCGTCTCACAACCTTGAACAACCGAGGTGTCTCTTGTTACGAATAATTTTTCTTCCGAAACGGTTTTTTGAATGAGTTCATCCAATCCCGGTTCTCTAAAAGGAGTTTTTTTATTTTTCATACGTTCCACAATCACTGGATTTTTCTCTATTCCATAAACCATAAATCCCGAATCTGCCAAGACAGCACCTATCACTGATCCGATATAACCAAACCCAACTATGGCAACTTGACCCTTCACATCACTCACTCCGTTCGTGAATAATTCTTCAAAATTACCGTCACAACTATCAATCTATTAACCTCGATCTCGAACCAGCTTGTACTAGCTGGTTTAATGAAGTCTCAAGAAGCACCTGCTCAACTGCCTCTAGATAAGAATGACAACGAACTTCCCAAGAATTTTCTCTAGCAAGTTCGATTCTACGATTCCTTCGATTTTCATCATCTTCTCTACCAGCCACCAGCACTTTTTCAGTAAATAACGAAGGGGTTTCCGCAATCCCAATTAAATGCCTATAAGAAATTAAATCAGGCAATGGTGTAGAGATTATTGGTTTCCCTGTTGCGAAGCATTCAAATAATTTCGCGGGATATGTTCCTTTCGTAAATTCAGTAATTTTATAGGGCAAAATCAACACATCACAATCTCTCAACGCATGAGGGAGCTCATCATGTGGCACTGTTCCCTTGTAAATTAAGGATTCGTGCTCAATCGGAATACCATCAGGTGCTGGACCGATTAACTCGACTGTGACGCCAGCTGCCAACAACTGCTCAATGATCCCCCAATCGATTCGATAATGGTCTATACCACCAAAATAGGTTGCTCTTAAGGCGCCACTGCTAGCTCTATACCCCTCACTCACCTGATAGAATCTCTCAAAATCAACCGCAGACGGAATCTGTTTCATCGCCACTCCCTTGTCTTGATGCTTTCTCATCAGAAAGCCTGAATCTACGATCAATAAATCCGCTCGCCTAATCAAAGCATCTTCTGTTGCAACTATATCCTTTGGAATTCCAGGGAAATTTTCAAAATTTAATACACAGTCATAAATAGTCGCCATAGGATTTAATTCATCAATTAAATAATGTGCAGTAGTCGTAGGTAAATAGGAGATAACTAAAATCGGTTTGTTGGAGTAAGTAATGATTTTTGAAGCTAAAGTTGGAGTAAATATATGTTGGTTAATCGTTCGGAAAAGCTTGAATGTAGGAGGTGCAACAATTGGAGGTAAGATATTTATTTTTTTTCTTTGGAGTTTCTTTTTTCCTTTAAATGTGAATCCACGATACAATCTTTCTACAGATTTCAAAAAGTTGGGGTTCCGTAGCCCTGTTGTCTCAACAAAAGTCACATCGGTAAACTGAGAAAAGTATTCCGCAATGATCTGATGCCTTTGCCAGAGGAAATCCCATTTTATACTCGATAATATCACAATATGAACATCTTCTATCTTCATAAATTCCCCTCTTTGCTCGAGCGTAACGCTTTAGAAAGTTTCATCCGCATAACTTTCCAAACATATTTTATATTCCCGAAAATATATCGCTTAAATAACCGTCTTGGCTCTTGCACCAGCCGATAAAGCCACTCTAATCCAATCTTTTGCATAAACAGCGGCGCCCTTTTTACATTGTTTGCATAATAGTCAAATAATCCACCGCAAGTGATAAATGTACAAACTCGCAATCGATGAAAATGTTGATGAACCCACTTTTCCTGAATCGGATTACCAAACCCGACAAACAAAATATCCACCTTATGCGAATTAATGTATTTGATTACTTTTGAACTTGACCGCTTATCAAAGTATCCATGATGTGTTCCTACAATGTGTACGTTAGGATATTGGATAAAAAAACGATCCATCACATTTTCTGCAGTGCCATCGCTACCACCTATCAAAAAAATCCGCAGTGGACTTTTCGTCTCATTCAAATAGTTACATAAAGCTGGGAATAAATCGGTCGTAGCAATACGTTCTTTAGCAACTGGTAGCTTCAACAGTTTCTGCGCATAAATTACGCCCATTCCATCCACATAAACAATGGAATCTTTCTGGTTGATGATATCTTGGTAGACGTCATCTCGCCAGTAGTTCAACATGCAGTCGGAATTTATGGCATAATAAGCCATCTTCTTCTTGGCTATCGTATTTGAAACTACAAGATCCACCATCTCGCTCATCGTTCCTAGAAACAATTCTTTGTCGATAAATGTATTCATTCATCCATCCTTTACGGTACGTTCCATTGTATTGTTCTAGTTGTACAAAAGCGCAAGAAATACAAAATATAGTACGATTAGCCAGTTAGACCCGTCCAAATCTTCAAACAAAAAAATAATAGGCAAGACAAACATAAAATATTTCACTAAATTCCCCAAACCACCAATTTTCAAGAAAAGCAGTTTAACACTAATAACGATAAACATTGCCGTACCAATAATAAATCCAACAATCCCAGTTTTATAAATAAACCCGACAAAAGTAGAATGTGAGCCTAATGGATACCCTAACTCTGATACAGTCTTAATCCCCATCCCGATTAAGGGCGACCTATCCATAGCAACTCTTATACTTTCAGCCATCAAATAGGTTCGACTATCATTACTTCCTTCACGAGCATTGTATACTTCTAAGAAAATCATAGAAATGTAATCGATCGTGTTCGTGTAAAAAATACATAGAATCGCTGTAGTGATCACAAAACAATAAACGAATCCCCGAACAACTATACTTAACCGACTCATCACATGTGCAAGTGCAAATAATAACAACCCCAACATAATGATGAAATAGCCGCTTCTTGAATAAGTACTGATGATCGGCAAAGTTCCTACCACAATAACAAGTCGCCCAAGCCATTTATTTTCAAACCCATTGGCATACATACAAAAGAATGGATAGAAAAACATAAAAAACAGTACGATGAGATTGGCATAATCCATTAGTCCGACAAACCGTAAAACATCGGTTCCACTAAACCATTCCGTATAAAACAAAACTTTGCCAAAGATGCGCAATTCATCCTGGCCTAATAAATAAGAAAGCAAAAAACTAATAACCCATAATCCAATCAAAACAGAATAATTTAAAAAGGCGATACGATTAAATTCATGAAGTTCCAGTTGAACACTCTTATATAACAAATAGAAAAATAGCGCGATTACCCAAATACATAACATATTTAAAGTTGCTAACGTTCGTTCAGTATCATAAGAGTATTGGACCAAATTATAAACAATCGAAATTAAATAAACGACGATATAAAAAATGAGAAAATAGCTTATTGCATCAAGATAGATCTTCCCTCGACGAAGTAAAATAAATAAAATGAACCCAATAAATACAATCTGAATCTGCTTAGGAACAATAATGATTGGCCAAAGCAAATAGAAAACCATATATTCTACTTTTAATCGATCGAACATTGAAATCACCATACTTTGTCACTATTACGAATCAGGAAAAAATGTTAGAATGCATTTTTAGAGCCAAATAAAACAAATACCGTTTTAATGATTAATTTCAAATCTACGTAATAATTTCTTTCACGAAGATATTTTAAATCAAGTTCAACCATATCTTTAAACCCAAGAGAACTTCTTCCTCGCACTTGCCAATAACACGTAAGGCCTGGTGTGATTGACAATCGTTGATAGTCATAACTAGAATAAGTTGCGACCTCCTGTGGAAGTGGCGGTCTTGGTCCAACTAAACTCATCTCACCCTTTAACACATTATATAATTGTGGTAACTCATCAATGCTCGTTTTCCGAATAATTTTGCCAACTTTTGTAACCCTTGGATCATCTTTTATTTTAAAAATAGGCCCTTGTACTTCATTTTGAATGATTAACTGACCTTTTAGTTCTTCTGCGTTACTCACCATCGACCTAAATTTATACATAGTAAATACTTTTCCATTTCTACCGACTCTGACCTGTCTAAAAAATATTGGTGATTCTACGTCTTCGATTTTGATGCAAGTTGCAACGATGATAAATACTGGAGTTAATAGCAAAAGTCCGATGATTGTAAGTACTAAATCTGTACATCGTTTACTTATTAAATATGTCTTACTCATATTTGAAACAATTGGTTGGAATGGAATATCATCCTGTTCATGTGGCGGCTTTCGTAAAGAAGACATTCCCACGGTAATTCACCAACCCTCACATTTCCATAGATTTCTATTTATTAAAAAATACACTAATTGCTCGACATATTGATTCTACTGAACCTAAATCTGAATACAAAGGCAACCTTACTAATCGATCACTCTCAATTGTCGTATATCGTTCCTCCCCATGAAATCTTGCGAATTTCAAGCCACCTGCTGATGAATGCAATGGAACATAATGAGAGGTTAGCTGATATCCTTGATTTTTCATAAAACTTACTAGGGCAGAACGTTCCAATTGATCTTTCACTTTAATAAAAAATACGTGAGCATTATGAACACATCCATCTGGCACTTTCGGTAATTCTATTAGTCCGGCATCTTCTAAACTTGAAAGAGACTCATAGTATTCGTTCCAAAGACGGAATCGTGCATCTAGAATGTCCTCGATATGTTCGAACTGGGCATATAAATAAGCCGCTATTAGTTCACTAGGTAAATAAGACGAACCAAGATCTTGCCAATTGTACTTATCTACTCTTCCATTCATATATTGGGTTCGATTCGTCCCTTTCTCGCGAATAATCTCTGCTCGATCGATGAACCGTTCATCATTAATAAGTAATGATCCACCTTCTCCAGAAACAAAATTCTTCGTTTCATGGAAACTGAGTGTCCCGAAATGCCCGATTGTTCCTAACATTCTCCCTTTATACATCCCCATTAACCCTTGGGCAGCATCCTCAACTACAAATAATCCGAATCGTTCTGCAATGTCCATAATGCAATCCATTTCACAAGCCACTCCACCATAGTGAACTGGAACAATCGCCTTCGTTCGATCAGTAATCGCTGCTTCAATTTTCGTTTCGTCAATATTCATCGTGTCAGGTCGAATATCAACAAAAACTATTTTTGCCCCTCTAAGTACAAAGGCATTTGCAGTCGATGTAAACGTAAATGAAGGCATAATCACCTCATCCCCTGGCTCGATTTCTATAAGCAATGCAGCCATTTCAAGGGCATGTGTACAATTGGTAGTTAAGAATGCTTTCATCGTTTTTGTCGTATTTTCAATCCACTCGTGACATAGCCTAGTATATTTCCCATCCCCAGAGAGCTTACGATGTTCAATGACATCCTGAATATACTCCAGTTCTTTGCCTGTTACCTTTGGGGAATTAAATGGAATCACTCATGAAAGCTCCTTTATCTCTAATTTTTTCGTTTCGACTTTTCGTAACATCAACTAAATATTTTCCATAATCCGTTTTCATAAGAGGTTCCGCCACTTCAAGTAACTGATCTTTTGTTATATAACCTCTTCTAAATGCAATTTCCTCAATACAAGCAATATACAACCCTTGTCTTTTTTGAATGGTTTCGACAAACTGTGATGCTTCCAGCAACGACTCATGTGTTCCCGTATCAAACCAAGCAAGTCCTCTTCCAAGCAACTCAAACTTCAATTCTCCCCGATGCAAATATTCATTTATAATAGAGGTAATTTCTTTTTCCCCTCGCTCAGATGGTTTCACAGTTTTCGCAATTTCCACCACTTGATGATCAAAGAAATAAAGCCCTGGAATCGCAAGAGTAGATTTCGGATGGAGAGGTTTTTCTTCGATAGAAATAGGATTCAGATCATCATCTACTTCAATGACACCATAGGCTTTTGGGTTTTTTACATAACACCCGAAAACTAAAGCCCCTGTCGTTAGGTTCGATGCATCTGCGAGCAGATTTCCAAAGTTGGATCCGTAAAAAATATTGTCCCCTAAGATAAGTGCCACTGGTGAGTCCCCTATAAATTCCTCTCCAATTAGAAATGCCTCAGCTAGCCCGTTTGGTTCATCCTGCACTTGATAGTGAATGTCAAGACCAAGCCGATGCCCATTACCCAACAGTTCTTCGAATCGATCTAAATCTCTCGGTGTTGAGATGATTAAAATTTCCCGAATTCCTGCTAACATGAGTGCTGACAATGGATAGTAAATCATCGGCTTATCGTAAACAGGCAACATCTGTTTTGAAACAGATTTCGTCAATGGATATAGACGCGTTCCAGAACCACCAGCTAAAATAATCCCTTTCACTTCAGACTCCCCTCTAATATAAAGTGGTCTACTTATTGACCTTCCATCGCAATCTCCGGCTCTTTACGATTCCTTAGAATAGACATTAAATCTGTGAAACTTCTTAACTTGAAAACCTTGGCAAGTACAAGGTACACTACAACACCTGTAATTACTTGTACAACTAATGTCAAGCTATTCGGCAAACCGAGAAATTTTTCGCTGTACACTACGCATCCCATCCCAATGGAAACAAGTAGGACAGGGATAACACTTTTCCATTGCTTCCAAATGTTAAACTTCAGTAATTTAGATACGACAACTCCACTAGCTATTGTTCCAAGCAGTTCTGTAGCGAACATACCCATGGCCAGGACATAAACACCAAACGGCAACCCAACCAATAATAAAATGAGACCCATGACAAATTTAAAGATTTCTAATTTTAAATATAAGTCACTTCTCCCCATCGCTTTAATGACCTGTAAATTCGAAATATCAATCGCCCATAATGCATAATAAGCACAAAACAATTGCATAAGCGGAACCGTGGGTAACCACTTATCAGTTAATAGAAATGATACTAACGGCTCAGTGATCACAGCTAATCCAACCATCATTGGAAATATTATAAAAGAACTTAATACAACCAATCGATTTAGCATTTCTTTCATTTTTGCTAAATTTTCTTGTTCAGCAGATAACGCTGGAAATAATACAGTCTGAATAGAACCATTTATGTTATCAACGATTATGTTTGGGAATTGCATACCCCTGTTATAAAAGCCTAATATTGAAGGGCTAAAAATTTTACCAATGAGCAAATTATGTAATTGAAGATAAAACGTGTATAGAACTGTCGAAAATAGTAGTTTCCATCCATAGGAAAATAATTTCTTTAGTTTCTTGATTGAAAATATAAACTTCGGTCGCCATTTTACGGTGAACCATAAAATTACCGTCACTAATAATCGATGGACTAATGTATGTGTTACCAATGCCCAAATCTCAAAATCCAATATGGCTAATGTGATTCCAATAGTACCAGCCGTTAAAATGGCCGTAAAACTACTAGTGAACAGTTTCTTATGCTGCATATGACGCGAGATCACAGCCAATTGCACTGAATTAAAAGCGTTAAAAAACAAGGAAATCGATAAAACTCGCAAAATCACCGTTAACTGACTTTCATTGAAAAACGCAGCAATGGAAGGTGCACTGAAGAAAAATACGAGATAAAGGATACTTGCAGTAAATAGATTAAGATAGAAAACAGAGGAAAAATCTATTTCATCTGCATCTTTTTTCTGGATGAGCGCTTCAGCAAACCCGCTATCAACAACATATCCTCCAATAGTAATAAAAACCGTAACAATGACAATCAAGCCAAATTCTTCTGGAAGCAGTAGCCGCGCAAGTATGATAATGACGAGCAATTGCGTCCCCTGTGTACCTAATCTTTCTCCAATTTTCCAAAGGAGAGATGAAATAACTTTAGACTTTGTTATTTCATAGTGATAACCCATCTAATATCCCCTTTTAGAAGATCTTAAGTAGTTAGCAATTGATGGCACATATTTATCTAAAGTAATAATGATCTTCTTTTTCATTCCAAAATTGGCATAGATCTCTTTATATACACCGGATTTCGCTTCATTAAACTTTCTTTCTTCTAACAGCAGGGTAACTTCATTATTTTTTTTCGTCTTTTCGATGACTTTATCGTATGTGAAATTGGTATATTGATTGATGTCATCTAGCATTCTTGCAAGCTTTTCATTATGCTGACGTTTTCTGTTGAATGTACTCATATTTCGAATCGTCCAAGAACCTTGATCCCCTCTTCTGTAAACCGATAGAAATTCATCCATATAATAGACTGAACCTTGTAAAGCTAGATTGATGCCAAGGTGATAATCAGTAATATCGGGTAAGTGCTGAAAGAATGCAGGTCTTGTACGATCTAACTCCGTACGATAGAACATCGCACTTGTTACGCAAAAGTCCCCACCTAGTTTAATAATTTCCTCCACACTCATATAACGACTAGTTTTGCTTGGGCGATTTTTTCTTAGTATCTTTTTCTCTTTGGCAGACACTATGTACCCCGCATGAATACATAAACTACAATCTGGATGACTCTCCATGAAATCGACTTGTTTCTGCAATTTCGTTGGATCTATCCAATAATCATCGCCCTCACAAACCGCAATATACTTACCTCTCGCACGTTCAATGTTCAGTTTGTCTACCTGAACTTTTTTAGAATACTGATTTTCCGTCTGATAAATAGGCTTAATAATATCTGGGTACTTATGCTCATACTCCCTAATAATCTCTGGCGTTCGATCCGTTGAGGCATCATCGTGAATTAAGATCTCATACTTAAAATTCGTTTTCTGCATTAGGAAACTCTCAATTGCATCCCGAATATAGTGCTCTTGATTATAAGTAATACAGTTGATACTTACTAAGATGTCATTCAAATTCGACTCTCCTATTTTAGTATTATAGGTGGGGACATTTCCCCATCCTTTTGAAAATAAGATCAAACTAAGTCGTTTCTCAACTAAACAACTTTGCCAAAAGTTTACACTAAATAGCATTTCAAATTTCTTTGTATTCTATGTCGGATAAGTTTTCTGTATTCTTTTGACTTATAACTATTTTGGTGAATTTAGTAAGAGTTAATGTAAAAAAATGGGTGTTTACATAGAACTTTAGAAACAGAATTACCGAGTAAGTAATATTATTTTGCCCTAGTTCATCATAGGATAGAGGTTTTATATTTATGACAGACTCTTTTAAAGGTAATTTGTGATGAAAAATGAAAAAATCGCACTTGAAATGCGATTGGAGGATAGGGGTAAACTTGCTGTTGTAACATGCCATTTTGTAGTAATGTTCTAATATCTATCGACTTTTTTCTAATAACTACTTCAATTTTTCTAATAACTCTCGTGTTTTTTCTAATAACTCTTTAAAATCTGGCCATTTTCATACGGCGTTCTAATATCTCTCGACTTTTTCTAATAACTACTTCAATTTTTCTAATAACTCTCGTGTTTTTTCTAATAACTACTTCAATATTTCTAATAACTCTCTTGTTTTTCTAATAACTATTTGAAATCTGGCCATTTTCATACAACGTTCTAATATCTATCGACTTTTTCTAATAACTGCTTCATTTTTTCTAATAACTACTTCATTTTTTCTAATAACTCACGTGTTTTTTTCTAATAACTCTTTTAAAACAGGTCATTTTCATATAACGTTCTAATATCTATCGACTTTTTTCTAATAACTACTTCAATTTTTCTAATAACTCTCGTGTTTTTTCTAATAACTGCTTCAATTTTTCCAATAACTCTCGCTTACTTTCTAATAACAATTTTAAACCGACGCTTTCACTTCTATAACTTTCTCTTTCTTTTCTTTTTACTAATCCCCCGTGGCAATACGATCACACCTACTGTTCCCATAACCGGAATTTCCAACAGTTCTTCCACATCATCCTCATCTTTCACACGATTATCCAAGTATTCTAATAGAAATGCTAGAAAAATTGCTACCATCAGTCCAATAGTCGCCCCAATAGCTACATTCAACGTCTTATTTGGCTTCAACGGATTTGGATTAGCCGATAATTCCGCAACAGAAAGTATATTTATATTATCTACATGTAACAACTTCGGGATTTCTTTTTTAAATACGTTTGCAATCGTATTAACAATTATTACGGCTTGGCTAGGATTAGCATCTTGTACTCTTACATTCAACACTCTCGATTGATTTTGTGAAGTAACAATAATTTGTGATGTAAGTTTTTCGGGAGTTGTCTTTAAATCTAACTCTTCAATCACTCTTTCTAAAATAACTGGACTTTTTATGATCACATTATACGTATTGATCAATTGAATATCCGTTTCAATCATCTCTCGCCATCTGAATGCATCCTGCGGCGTACTTTTCTGATTTACTAGAATTTGCGTTTGTGCCTGGTAAACAGGTGTAAGCCAAAAATAACTAAACATTCCAACTACTAGTCCCGCTAAAACTGTTAAACTTACAATCAATATAAAACGCTTTTTAAGAAGCGCTAAAATTTCCTGTAATGTCACTGTACGTTGTTCCATTATTCCACCCTTTCTCTGGATCTAAATCTATAATTGTATTCAATATTCACTAGACTAGTTTTTCCATTTCTCACCAGTCTTATACAATTAATAGAATTCATTTATTTCCATAAAAAAAAGCCCCTTCAAAGTGGGGCATAATACTCGGATTAGATTTAGATGTATTAGAATAATAAATTATCGTACCTCATCTAGGCCATTCATCTTTTCCATTAATTCTCTCAACTGATCCGCCATTTCATCCACAAATTCCTGAACTGTGATGGTGTTTTCATTTCCACGACGAATACCGTATTCTAGAATTTTCTTAAATTCTTCCTGTATGTCTCGCATGAATAAATTTCCCCTTAGAATGTTGTATAATTATTACAAACACCAATGATAATAATACCACAAAATAAGTAATTTGGGTTAAATTTACAGAAATTTCACAACAAAGTTTGTTACTTTTTACATGCACTTAAAATCAATCTAAAATAATATACGATTCTTTAAGTATAAAAGTCACTGTGTTTGTAGTAATATGATGAAATTTTTTTACTATTACCCCTAATGAAGATTATTTCAAATATTAGCCATAAAGAAAATAAAACGCATATCCAATTGGAAATACGTTTAGAAACCGACATTTAATTGTTTTATATTATTTTCACACGATTATCGCTAAAATTTCTTTACTTTTTTAGCTTTTTTATCACCATGTCCATACCCGTATCCGTAATTATCATAATAATAGTTGCTATTTGGTATCTTAAAGTTATTTAAAACAGCACCAAGAATATTTGCCTGAGAAGATTGTAAAGAGGTTTTAGCTTTCACGACATCCGATTTATCAACCGCTCCTGAGTTAACGATTAATAAAGTACCATCGCATTTATTCCCTAAAATAAGAGCATCAGACACAGATAAAACAGGTGGTGCATCAAATATAACAATATCAAACTCTTGGATTACCGTTTCTAAAAATAATTCCATATTCCTTGAGGACAATAATTCACTTGGATTTGGAGGAATTGGACCACTTGGAATAATATACAGCCCTTCCACATACGTAACTTCAATGGCCTCAATGTATTCGTGCTGCTTCGTTAAAATCGTTGATAGACCCTGGGAATTCGGCATAGGGAATGTATAATGGAGAGTCGGTTTACGCATATCCGCGTCAATTAATAATACCCGCTTCCCCTCTTGGGCAAAAACAACAGCAATGTTTGCTGCATTAGTAGATTTTCCTTCTCCTGGAACAGAGGATGTAATTAGCAACGTTCTCAAATCCCGATCTGGCATTGAAAATGAAAGATTTGTACGGATTGTTCGGAATTGCTCAGAAATAATGTGTTGTGGCTTAGTCACAGTAATTAACTTTCTTCCACTGGTTGGACCCTTCGTCTTACTTTTACTATTCATACTTCTCCTCCTATCCGAGTACAATATTAAGAAAATATTGATTTAATACAAATTCACATAAGTTTCACATTTTTCACCTTTTCCTAATTTTAGTAAATTATGACAGAAAATAAAACTATTTTCCTAATACAAATAACTCTACTATTCGACAAATATTTGAAAATGAACAGTACTAAATGAGTATATTTTGATATCCTATGTCCATCTTTGTACCCTTTTAAGATAAGATTCTGATTCTCAAAGTTATAGAAACTTTCCAATGAGTTAAATATGTAGAAAATAAAAATACTACTTAACGATCTAATGCCGTTAAGTAGTATTTTCTATTATTATTTAGATAAAATTTCTAGTAACTCCTTACCTTTTCTCTAGTTTTATATGAATGCCAATTTCAAAACCAACATATTCAATTTTTATCTACAATCTATTAAAATAGTAGTAATACTAAATTTTATGAGATTAGAAAGTTGGGAGGGTTTTACAGTTGGAGATCATGAATCAGTTAACTAAAGTTAATTTAAAGGAAGTTTTTGCAAAAGTATTAGAAAAAAATCTCGGGTTACATTTAACTTGGCAATGGGATGAGGAGCTTTTCGATGGAATAGATTACGAGTTGTATTATGTTGAAATTGTTAAAAATGAAGCTTCAGCAGAAACCTTAAAACAGTTTTTACAATCATGGATGCCCATTTACGAGCAACTTTCTATGCAGCATGATTATTTAGTTTTGCGATATGAAGTTACTACAAAGGATTCTTATAACATGACCGTTCAACTAGAGGAACTGTTTAAGGACGTGTATACTCCAAAACTAGAATTATGGATGGACTCAATACAACGGAGCCAAATCATTAACGGATTAGACGAAGTCATCTTTGATGAAACGAAGATCTCAAAAAAACATCTTTACTACCTTGCCACGAGCATACTTTCAACCAGAGAGCTTTATTCATTAATCGAAAAAGAGATAACTCAAAGCGAGCTTTCAATACATTCTTACTTTGACCAAACACAATTGCAAGCCTTTCAAACAATTCATAGAGCCATTGCACAATACCAAGCAAAACAAGAAATCGAAGTTTTATATAGCTTAATCGATAAATTAGAGGACTTTTACATATGGTTAAAAGGTGTTTTCACTGCGGTGAATTATGTCTTGAAGAAAAACGATAAAACATCTTCCTAAGTTTGCTAGGGAAACTATATACCAGGTACATGATATTTTGTGCACCTAGTAGGCAAACATGAAATTCAATAGCAAGGATTAATGGTTGATGCCTTTCAAAAAAAATAAGCGCCAAATATGTCCAGAAAAGCTTGATGGGACACTATTTGACACTTGCGACTCTAATATTTCTTACTAACCAAGCAATACCTACTGTAACTGTTATTCCTGTAATTGCCCCCGCGCTATCAGTTAAAACATCTTTTAACTCAGTGCCTCGCCCAGGGACGTAAAGTTGATGCCATTCATCCGTAATTGCAAAAACGACACAAATTAGAAGGGATAACAAAATACCTTTTACTCCTGTGACCCCCATTTTTTTCAATGTAGTAACCACAATGATTCCTAGAACAAAATACAGTAAAAAATGGGCATAATTTCGAATAAGACTGTTGAAGCTTGTTAAATTGAAATCTTCTCTGCTTGTAACCAAATCCACATTCTGTGCTAAAATATGAGCAATCCATTTACTCAATTCATTGGACGCATTTGCAGGTTGGTGTGATAAACAAAAGATTACTATCATCCAAAACACAACTACAATTATTGCAATCTTTTTCTTCATTAACACAACTCCAAATGATTATTTACAAATCCACATGATTCTCTATTACTTTTTTACTATACATCATTATGAATTGCAACCTTTATACCTCTAACGTTTATAACGGATTACTTGTTCCCTTCCCTTGAAATTACTAGGAAAAGTACCTGTCCCCTTATCCCACTTAATGGTAAACTGTTTAATATTGAGAAAATTCTAGATAATGAATTTTAGAATTTTCCCCGAGTACAAGTGAAAGGAATTCAACAATGAAACCAAAAGCAATTGTTTATAAAAAAGTAGATTCCAAGGTACTAGAGTTTATCCAACTAACATGCGATGTTGTATCCTTCGACAAACTAGATTCTGAAACGTACCCTACATTCCTAAAGGAGTTGAAAGACGCTCACGGAATACTAGGTTCAGGATTAAAAGTGAATAAAGAGCTATTAGACCAAGCACCTCAGTTAAAAATTGTTTGCAACACTTCAGTTGGTTACGACAATCTGGATATTGAGGAACTTTCAGCTCGTGGGATTATGGCAACCAACACACCAGATGTTTTGAATGACACCGTTGCAGATACAATCTTTGGCTTATTATTAGCAACGGCTAGAAGAATCCCTGAAATGGATCAACTGGTCAAGAATGGCCAGTGGAAATCAATGATTGGCGAAGAATTTTATGGAGTGGATGTCCATCATAAAACATTAGGCATTATCGGAATGGGTGGTGTCGGAAACGCAATTGCAAAAAGAGCACACTTTGGCTTTGATATGCCAATTTTCTACCATAATCGTTCAAGAAATGAACACGCTGAATTTGAATACGGGGCAACTTACTGCTCACTTGACGAACTACTACAAAAATCAGACTATGTTTGCCTAATGACTCCATTAACTCCTGCTACTGAAAACTTAATTGGAAAAAGAGAGTTTGAGTTAATGAAAAACACTGCTATTTTCATCAATGGGTCCAGAGGTAAAACGGTAGATGAGGTTGCGTTGGTAGATGCATTGAAAACAGGTGAAATATTAGCTGCTGGTCTAGATGTTTTTGTTCAAGAACCTGTTCAACCAGATCACTCTTTACTAGCATTGAAAAATGTTGTGACATTGCCACATATCGGCTCAGCTGTTTATGAAACTAGAATGAAAATGGCGATGTTGGGTGCGAGGAATTTGGTTGCAGGATTGCTGGGCGAGGTGCCACCGAACTTGATAAAATAGTAACTTACAATAATACGCTCTACCCACACCTTTGACAAAATTATACGATTATACTTTATCACTATTTTGCCTATATTAATTAAGATGAATAAATAAATGATATTGGGATGATAATCTATGTCTGCAGGAAATTTGATCGGAATTCTGTTTTCTCTCATCTTGTTTGTTGTTGGAATGTTGTTTACAGGTGTTGGGATTGCATTTTTTGTTATAGGAATCGTTGGCTTAGTATGTACAATTTTCTTCGTAGTACGTATTGTTTCACACATCCTAAAAAAGATGCGACATGGTAATTCTTCATAATAAACTAACTCGTAATATCAAAAGATACTCGGTACATAGTGGTTTCTGTGTACCAAGTACACAATAATTTACGTAAGGAAACATAATGACGAGGCATGACCGTATTCGAGGTATTTACGAAATACAATTATAATCGAGGGTTATAAACTTTTTAACTTTTCAATTTCCCTTTCATTACGGACCACTTTCTGAAAAATATGTCTTGATCTGCTTTAAAAGAGTGTAACGTTCTTAAAATTTCTTGATGACGATCCTCACTTTTTTGTTCAAACTGGGCTTGGCTTGCCTTAATTTCACTAATTTGTTCTTTCATGCTTTGTTGTTCGAGCTTAATTTCTTGTAACTTAGTTTTCATTCCTTGTTGTTCGGCTTTAATCTCCTGTAACTCCGTTTTCATCCACTGGAATTCAGTTCTCATCCCTTGTTGCTCCGCCTTAATCCCAAGTATCTCAACTTTCATCTCCTGTTGCTCAGATTGGATTTTGCCAACCATTTTGATTAACTGCGTAAGCATTTCTTCCATTTTTCCGTTACTCATTACATATCACCTCCTCCTTTAAAAACAGTATATCTCAGGTTTGTTTTTTCACAACTGTTAACTTTTAGATTAGCAGAAGTCACCAAAAAAACCCTACCTCCGAAAAAGTAGGGTTTAACTAATTGGAACTTACTGATAAAATGGTTTTACCGTAATTCCGTTCTGCTCTAAATGATAAATTATATTCTTGTCCACTAAGAAATGACCAGCACCAACAACTACAAAGAATGTGCCTTCTTTATCTTTTAATAATGCTTGGATTTTTTTGGCCATTTGTATATCTCTTTCACCAAATAGCATGCTATTGAATTCTGAAGGTTCCCCTTCCATAGCTTTCAAACTCTTTTCAAATTCGTTAATATCTTCATTTTTCCAACTGTTAAACCAATCTTTCATAAAGTCAGCTTCACTTTCTCCAGTTGGTTCTAAAATGCTATCTAACACTTTAACTAATGATTGTTCTTGGGCTTCAGCTGATAATCCAGCTAACATATCTACTTGCGCTGCCGTTCCTTCCAATTCAATAATTGGTTTCCCTTGAAGTAGCGCATTTAATAAGAAATACATATCAATACCATGCATCGACATTTGTTCCGGTGTTAATCCAAAAGAATCATCCATTGCTAGCATCGATAATGAACTTGATAACGTCCAAGGCTTTTGAAGTGCGATTTGCTCCAATGGAAGTTGATATTGTTCAGCAACCTTTTTTAGTTTTTCATAAGTTTCTGTAGATACTACGTCTTCAATCGTAGTTCCATCTGTAAACATTGCTTTTTCGGCATAATATTGCATGCCTAATGGATCAAGTACATTTGCTTCTACTAACAATGCATCCGATTCTTCAAATGCAGATAGTAACTTTTCATTAAACGGATATAAATCAGGTGTACCTAAGTGAATGGAACCAAGTAAGTATACTAATGTATCTTCATCTTCCACTACCCAAGCCACACCTTTAGATCCTTGCCCAGCCAAATGGTAAGTATCTTTAATGAATCGAACAGCAAAAACAACCGCTTCTTCAGTTGTTACTTTCTTTTCTAAAGCTAATCCCTTACCATCACCTACTAAAATATTTCTTTCAGTCATATAATCGATCGCATCGTTTCCAACTGGTAAATCATAGCGAGCAACTATATCGTATAAACGTGTAACAATTGAACCTCTTGTTGCATCATTTTCATAAGTTTGTGGACTGTATTGTTTGTTTTCAGGAAGCTCTAAAGCAGCAATTTTTTGCTCTGTTAAAGCTAATAATTCTTCTAAATTTCCAACAGTAGCTTCAGATCTAAATCCCTCATAGTACCAATCCATTGGGAAGATTCCGTATTTCTCACCTTCATTTAGCGTCTCAATTGCCCAAAAACTAATTTCCGGTGCGTTTTCTTCAGCATGAATCGATGGAACAATCGTCGTCAACATCAACGTAACTCCAAGGATAGAAGCCATCAAATGTTTAGCTATTTTCTTCATTGACCTGGTCCCTTCAAGTGTTAGTTAATATCTCCAAAATAGATTTAAAAAACCCAAACTCTATTAAATTAGGAAAATATTACATAAACTAGTTTAGCATATGTTAAATATTGGTTCTAGTTATTGAGAATTTAAAGTTTGAGACCTTAAGACGTGTAACCAGATAAAAAGGACAAGCTTTCCTAAGCTTGTCCCCACTTTGCTTAATTAAGAAAAGTCAGTTACTACAAATGTACCCGTTGTTTTAAAGTTACTCATGTCTTCAAAGATTCCTTCTACTTCAGAAAGGCTGATTTCGCGAGTTACCATTTGACCTGGGTTTAATTTTCCTTTTGCTACTTGGTCTAGCAATTTATTGAAACGAGCTGCTGGAATACCAAGAGTTGTGATGAAGGATTTTTCAGCGATAACCATTTCATCTACAGGAATTGATATGAAGCCGCCTTCTTTTTTCGTTGTTACACCAACTTGTAAGTGACGTCCACCTTTTCTTAAACTGTTAATACCATTTAAACAAGTTTCAGCAATACCAAGTGCATCTACAGAAACATCAGCTCCACCTTTAGTTAGCTCTTTCACCGCTTCAACAGGGTTTGTGTTAAGACTATTAATAACATAATCTGCACCTAACTTTTTAGCTAATTCAAGATTATTTTCGTTAATATCAACACCAATAACCGTTGCACCCATATTAGCTGCAATATGAATCGCTGATAATCCAATACCGCCACAGCCATATACAACTACGCTTTCACCAGGTAGAACTTGTACACGATCCACGATTCCATGGTAAGAAGTCATAAAACGGCAACCTAATGCTGCAGCATCAGCAAAGCTAAGTCCATCTGGTAAATGCATAACGTTACGATCTCCCTTAGGGATTGCAACATATTCACCATAACCACCTTGATAAGCAGTTCCAGGGACTAAAAATGAATCACAAAGGTTTGTATTCCCCGCTTGACAGTGTGGACATGTTCCATCACTTCCAGAGAAAGGAACAATTACACGATCTCCGCGCTTAAAGTTCTTTACTTCCGGCCCTACTTCTTCAACGATTCCACAAAACTCATGCCCAATAATCGGTTGTACAATACCGTGATCGCCAACCCATACGTGCCAGTCACTACGGCAAACACCATTTGCCATTGTTTTGATAAGAATACCATCTTTTTCGATTTCAGGTACCGGTACCTCTTTTACTACAGCCTTCTTAACCCCTTCAATTACAAGTGCTTTCATCATTTCTTCTCCCCTTTTTTCTATTAATTACGCAAGTAGAGTTAGCGCTTTCATAGTTTAATGGTATAATATTCTTAAAATTTAGTATATTACCATTTTTGCATGAGTGACTACCTTCGAAAGGAGTATAACAATGACACATTCAACTACCCTTTTAGATAAAATTCGAGAATTAGAGTCCCTTCCTACCCAAGAAAGACAGATTGTAAAAATGATGGAGCTATATAGAGAAAGCTTTCCAGTAATCGACGCCAACTTATTTCGTTATTCACCAATCGGGTTTCTAGCAGAAGGAGTTATTACCCTCATGGATGGGAAAATCCAATATATACACGATGAACGTTATGATGTTCGAACATTATCGACCATTCTAGACCCCATTCAAAAACGGAAAGCGATGTTTTATGAGGGATTAGAGTTGTTTGAGAAAACAAGTAGTCATTATGTCATTGACCGCGATATATCAGGCTTTCTCATTACACCACTATTCAAAGGTTCCATGGTCTATGGCTATATTTATAGTTTACGAATACAAGAAACTGCAAATATGGATGAAAATCTGTTAATCGAGTTGACGAGTTTTGGCAACAGAGTCGGAAAGATGATCCATTCCTCACTCCATACAGAGGGAGAAGGAGGAGATGCCGCGCTTAGTAAACGAGAGCTCGAAGTCATGTACGGAATTGCCGAAGGACACACAACAAAAGAAATCGCCGATAACCTCGGAATCAGCGAGCTAACTGCAAAACAATATGTGAAATTAGCTGTAAAAAAGTTGAATGCAAAAAATCGTGTACATGCTATTACGGAGATGTTTCGTAGGGGGATATTGTCTTGAGGGGCGGAGGCTTAAATATAATATGAAAAACGCACGTAAATTTCAGAAATAGCACGTTACAGGTTGAATTTCGCACGTATCCATGTGGAACTCGCACGGAACCAGTTCAAAAGCGCACATAAACCTCGGTTTACTACTATCCCAATCAAATAATGAGGGCCAATGTTACCATCCCCTTGGCCTTTTTTTGATTATAGGTACTTTAACATTGTTAGAATAAACTTCAAATAAAAAAGAAGAACCTAGATCATAGCTAAAATTAAATTTAAAAAAACTAAACAATAACAATAACGGCACGTAATAGAGGTAATATTGGTAGTATTAGCAAGAGGTTAATAGGATTAGGTCTTCGTGCAGGTGATGAAGACCTTTTAGATAGAAAATCGACCAGAACGTTCTTCATAGGAGTGATGAAGACCTTTTGTCACAGATAATTGATCAGAAAAGGTCTTCATAGGGGTTATGAGGACCTTTTGTGACAGATAATTGATCAGAAAAGGTCTTCATAGGGGTTATGAAGACCTTTTCTGACTGATAATCGAACAGAAAAGGTCTTCATAGGGGTTATGAAGACCTTTTGTGACTGATATTCCAACAGAAACGGTCTTCATAGAGTTGATGAAGACCTTTTGTGACAGATATTCCAACAGTAACGGTCTTCATAGAGTTGATGAATACCTTTTGTGACAGATATTCCAACAGAAGCGGTCTTCATAGGGGTTATGAAGACCTTTTGTGACAGATATTCATATTCCAACAGAAACGGTCTTCATAGAGTTGATGAAGACCTTTTGTGACAGATAATTACTCTAAAAAGATCTTCATCGAACGGTTTAAGACAAGCATAATTGTAATTAACCCAAACAGGTTATGAAAACCGGAAACAGAAAATAAAATAGGCCAAGGTACTTTCCCCTTGGCCTATTAGTATTATTCTATTGGTTCAGTAGCTTCACTAATTTTCACAATCGTTTTTGTCACTTCAGTCTTCACACCTGAACTATTGACAGCTCTAAACACAAATACATTTGGTCCGTCTACTAAATTCAAAGTTTTAGAAGAACTATAAGAAATAAGCTGATCGTTAATATAGACCTTTGGATAATAATCATTTTCATCTTTTACAGTCCATGTAGCTGTTACTGAAGAACTTGTTGTTGTTTCAGGTAAGTAACCAATTGTTAAAACAGGTGCTGGTATATTTAACGTAATCGTTTTCGTAACGGTCGTCATTTTACCTAATTTGTTTGTTGCTCTAAAAGTAATTGTATTTTCACCAGGTACTAGATTAATAGTTGTAGAACTGTAATATTGTACGAGTTTATCATTTACATATACTTTCGGAGAATAATCATTTGGATCTTTAACGTTCCAAGAAACTCTTAGGGTACTGCTTGTTGTTGTTTCAGGAATATAGTCAACAATTAACTCAGGACCATCACTAGTTAAGATAACTGTTCTTGTTTCTGTTGTTGTTTTACCAGCGGAATTCACAACGACAAACTTGAATGTATTTTCGCCTTCTTTTAATGTTACTACTCTAGAGAATTTTTTTGAATATGTGTTGATTAATTGATCGTTAATATAGATTTTAGGATAATTGTCATTCGGATCTTCAATCGTTCCAGATAAAGTAATTTCACTACTAGTAGTAGTGTCTGGGATATAGTCAAACTTTATGACTGGATTACCAACTGTATAGTAAACAATTTTCGTAACAATCGTTTCTTTCCCATGTTTATCTACTGCTTTGAAAGTTAGAACGTTTTCACCTTCTACTAATGTTACACTCGTTTCAAATCTACCTGACCAGTAGTTAATCACTTTATTATTTAAGTAAACATCTGGAGTTGAATAGTTCTTTTTATCACTATTTTCTACTCTACCAGAGACTGTAATCTTTTGTGATTGAGTAGTTGAAGGAATATCATTGATGATTAATACAGGACCAGATCGCTCAAATAATACTTGTTTTACAACCGTTTTCGTTTTCCCACCTGCAATTCGAGCAGTAACTTCAAATTCATAAAGACCTTCATCTTTCAGAGTATAACCATTATTGAATTTTCCGTTAACGACATTTACATCTTTCCCATCAATCTTTACCGTAGCACCTCGGGAAGTTGTACCTGAAATGTAAACTGTTGGCTCATTCACCTTTTCCGGTGCACTTACCTCAAGGACAATATCACTATTACCATCCGTAGCTGCATTTTTAATAATTTTATAGAGTAGAGTCGCAACTTCCGCACGGTTAATAGGTGCATCGCCTCTAAATGTATAATCAGGATACCCACTAAATAATTCCTTTTCATACGCAATTGCAACATAATCTCTTAAATTTGGAGAGATTGAATCGACATCATTAAAGTTTTGCTCTAGGATTCTACGATTCTTCAAATCATCCACTGTGTATCCTAAAGCTTTTACAAGTGTTACAGCAACGTCTTCACGTGTTGCATTCATATCTGGACTAAAAAATGCTCGTCCACTTGGAGGATAATAGCCAGTTAAAAAATCTTTTGAAGCTTCGACATATGGATAAGACCAATGGCTTGGCTGAACGTCATAAAAAGTTGCCTGTGACCCTGTTGGCAAATCTAGATAAAATGTCTTTGAGATCAACGTAGCAAACTCTGCCCTTGAAACAGGATTTTCAGGACGAAAAGTTTCATCTTTATACCCACTGATAATACCACTTTTCGCCATATTGTTGATCGCATCATTTGCCCAATAATTTTTCGACAAATCGATAAAGTTAATTTGGGTGATGTAAATATCCCCTGTTGCCTTTGCAGCATTTTGAGGGAATATTATACTAAATGCTAATAAGAATGATAGTAAAAATCCTAGTATTCTTTTAATCATAATAACCTCCAATATTTGTTATCATTACAACAAAATGGTATCATATGGAAAGAGATAATACTATGATAATATTGTTAAATATTTACTTATTTAGAAGAATATATTGTTGATTCAGGCTTGTAGTCCCAATAAAAAAGCAGGACAAGGTACCTACACCCTGTCCTACTAATCACTTATTCAAAAAATTAATTTAGATCAATTCCTTTAACATCAGATAAGTAGTTAAATACAATTTGTGCATTCTCACCTGTGAGAACATTCCAGCCTTGATTGTTGAAATTAAAATCAAATATTTCAAATCCAAGAGCTCCTTCTAATTCTTCTAATTCAAAGAATTTTTCATCATCGAATACCTTATAGTTATATTCTTCTAAGTACACGCCTACAATCCGATTATCTTCTTCTTTCACATCTTTAATAAAGCCAAGAGCATATACATTTTTATAATAAGAAAATAAAATTAATGCTCCTGTGTGATCGTATTTTGTTGAAAGTTTATGACCTTCCCCACGAATTGGAAAATAATAAGAATTATTAGGAACTGTATCTATAAAAAATTCCAAGCATTTTTCGACTGTATTGAGATCCTTATAATCCTCACGAGACAATTTTGCTACTCGCACCATATCCATTGTCTTCAAATTCACTTCACTCAGTGCTCCATCCTCCTCACCATTTATAAAGCAATTTATGTCTTATACACCCATACCATTCCATAAAAATATTACTTTAGTCGTTCCCTAAAGTAATTTCATAATAATTTTTATCCACCCGAATATCGAAACCCATAATATAGCACTTAATATAAAACCATTGATCAATCCAATAAAAAAACGATTCTCCATTAGCACCACTCCTCGATGCTAAGGATTGGCATATTATGTAATAATTAATCTTCACAGGTACAATCGCTCCACATTTTCCAAATAAAAAGGGACAAGACTACGCTTGCCCCCAGTTTGTTCCTATAGTTTTAATTCTATTTTGTAACAGTAACTTCCACAGTCACATTATTCCCACCATATTGAATAATGATTGTTTAAGATCCTGCTTTTTTCGCTTGAACTAAGCCGCTTTTCACGCTAATGATAGGTCCATTTCCACTATAGGCAGCTTCATTTGTTACGTCTTTTTCTGTTACCGTACCATCTGCCAATGTAGTTACTTCTTTCACTACCAGCTGCACCTGTTCTTTAGCTTTCAATTCTAGTTGAGTTTGGTCCACGCTTAGTGTTACTTGTGGCTGTTGCTCACCTGGTTCTGTCACATCACCATCCGTTACTGTTACATTGATTGTTAATTCATTATTACCGTTTTTCACAGTAATTGTTGTACTTCCTACTTTATTAGCTTTCACTAACCCATTTTTTACAGAAACTACTTTTTTATCTGCCACAGTATATTTCGCTGATTTTGTTACGTCTTTTTCACTTGTACTACCATCTGCTGCTGTTGTCACTTCTTTAATCGATAGTTGTGATTCTTTTCCTAATTCCAACTCTAGTTCAGTTGTATTGGCAACCAGTTTCACTCCAGGTAAAACAATTTCATTTTCAATTACAAATTCCCCAACGTTACCAGCTTCATCATTAATGACAACTGTTACAAATTCTGCGCCAGCAGGCATTGGGAATGAGAATGAGCCGTCTTGTGCTAATTCTAACGCCACTGCATCCGCATTAACCCCATTGATCGTCGCAACATATGAAGCATGTAATTTATCATTTAAATTATAATCTAATCCATATAAAGTTAACTCTTCATTGTACTCAATATATTTGTCAGTTACTTGGCCTGTAACAGTACCATCAGCTAATGAACCTGTAATTTCAGGTTTCGTCGTTTTCACGACAATTGGCCCTACATAGTCACCAATCACTCCACTAGCAGTCAATGCTGTAAAATCAATTGTATATAATCCATCAGGGATCTTCGTACTAGTTGTACTGCCCCAAGGAGTGTACTGTCCACCAACAACTAATCTCCAAGACCCTTTTCCTAAAGAAGACCCTGCATGTAAGTAACCAATATAGCCATCTCCATAGTAACCACCATCTGGATTCATAATATCCCAAAGCTCGATATAGTTTGTTGTTACATCTCCAGTCAGTGTGAATGTAAGGTCAGCTGAATCCTTCACGCCATCTCCATCAAAGGAAAGGTCTGTTTCTGTGATAGCCATATTTTGAATTTCTGTTGGAGCAACTCCACTAAAGTCTGCCGCAAATGGCAATGAAATCTCAGAACCCTCACCGATAATATGGATATAGCCAAGAATTTCAGAGCCCGTTGGTGCATCTGCTTGAGAAGCAGTTAAAGTAACATTTAACAATTGTTCCCCTTCCAATGTAAATGAAGGATTGTCCACAGTAACTTTTGCATCACCAAATGTTTTAGTCGTATTAACTGTTACTGTATAATTCCCACCAAGTTCCGCTACATCTTTAACAAGAACTTGTTTCGAAATAGAAACATTACCTTCTTTTAATGACTGAGGACCAAAAGTAACCGTTCCTTTTAAGTTATCAACGATTACGCCACTGTTATCTAATACCGCAGTATCAAGTGCATATGCAAGAACACTTGGGTGAGCTGCAGCATATGCGTTTACACGACCAGCACCTTGTGCGAACACATCAAACTTAGTCGTATCAAGCAATTTTGCTGTATTAGAAAGCGCAACTTTTACGTCGAAAGCATTCCAAGTTGGATTTGCTTGTTTAACAAGTGCTGCAATCCCTGCAATATGTGGTGTTGCCATTGAAGTTCCCGTTTTGCGAGCATAAGCTTCATCATAAACAGCATCAGGGAAATCTGCTTTGTACATTGGAATAGTCGACATTATGTTTGTACCAGGTGCCGATACATCCGGCTTAATATCAAAGTTTGGAGTAGAAGGTCCACGTGAACTTGAACTATTTACTTCATCTCCAGTAGAAGTCGTCGAACCAAAGTTACCAAATGTAACAGTTCCTACTCCACCACTTAACGCCTCGCGAATCGCATCCCCATCAGTTTGAGACATATCAAACGTTGGAATAAATTCGAACGCATCGCCTAAAAATGTTCCTGATGCATTCGGTGCATTTGAACCACCAGCAAAGTTATGGATAATCGTAGCTACTGCACCGTTTGCTTTTGCATACTCAATTTTTTCAACAAATGGAATTTCACCACGAGAAATTAATGCAACTTTTCCATTTACATTAAGGCCTTCATAATCTTCAGCCTCTCCAAGGCCAGGAACAGCAACTAATTCATATTCCCCTTGAAGTTGTGTCGCTAAATCTTTACCAAAAGTTGTTCCCATTAACTGCAATTGTTTCGTTAAGTTATAGGAACCAACCGTAATATTCACTTCACCGTTGTACTTCGTTTCTGGATTTGTTGTATTACCAACAGCAATTCCTAAACGTGATGTAGCTGGAGTCCCCATTGTTCCACGGTTAGGGCCTGAATTTCCTGTTGCAATAACAGCAATTGTTCCAGCCATCATAGCGTTATTGATCGCAAATGATCCACTATCTGTTTCCGTGTTAGAACCCCCACCTAGTGATAGATTAATAACATCCATCTTTTCAATAACCGCTGTATCAATCGCTTTTACGATTCCAGAAGTTGCGCCACTTCCATACGCGCCAAGTACGCGATATGCGTAAAGATCCACTTTAGGTGCGATCCCTTTAATCCCAAAATCATTTGCTCCAATTGCTGCAATTGTACCCGCAACATGTGTCCCGTGAGATGTGTAGAACGAACTACCATTCGTATTAAACTCAGGTACTCCCACTGGACGTTCTGATGGTAATGTTTCTGACGCATCATCATCTGCACGTGGTACTGTATACGTCGATGAATGTGGAATAAAGTTCTTTCCACCTTTATAGATTCCAGCAAATTCTGGATGATCTGCATCTATTCCTGTATCAAGAACGGCAACTTTAATACCTTGTCCCTCATACCCTTCATTCCATAGCTTTTCAATTCCTAAAAATGAAATACTTGTATTCATTTGTGCTTCTAATTGGCCGTCTTTAATAGGCGTTGTATATATTGGTTTGGATTTTACCGGTTCTTCCATCGCATGTACGATAACGTCCGGTTCAACTAACGTTATTCCATCAACAGTAAGTAATGTTGGAAGATCATCCGCTTTTACTGTTGCTGCAAAACCATTTAACACTGTATCAAATTCATATCCTTGTTTAAAATTAACCTTTTTAGCATTCAGTTCTTTTTTCACAGCAGCTTGCTGCGCTTTCACTTTTGCTCTCACTTGTTTTTCTTGTGTTGCAGAGAATCCTTTGCCTTTTAATTGGCTCATTCCCTTTTCAAGCGCAACAGGTTTTTCAGATAAATGAATAATAACTGCAACTTCCTGATTGCCTGTTAACCCTTGTAAATCTTTGTGAAGCTTTGGACCGCCTTCGATCACATTCAATTGCTCTACGATGGCAGCTTTTAATTGCATTGTACTTTCGCTTTGACTGTTTGACTTGAACGGCACGTTTGCCTCATTTGCTGAAACAGTCATTGCTGGACCGAACAATGAAATGACCATTGCTAGTACCACAAACAAACTAAAGAACTTACTTACAAACTTTTTCCCCAATACAATTCCTCCCTTTCGCTGACAAATCACACTATGAATGAAGTAATCCATTCATAGTCTTAATATTCTATTAATATAAGAGTTTGTCCTTTTGAAATTGCTAGTACCGGAGATTCAAAAACTATGACAAATTTCTGTGTAATTGGGACGAAATTAGAGAGTACGGGACAGGTTTACTGTACTAGATTAGTCTAAAGAATCCAGGACTAGATACCCCCCTCCTTATATTGATAGTTTTATTGTTATATAAATAGAATAAAAAATAGACCACAATTTACTATCAAATTGTGGTCCCATTGAGATATTTATTTATATTAATATAGTTTCGACATAGGTAATTCTATCCACTTGTACCACTAGTATTGTGTAGCTTGCTTCCACACAAGGTTTCTTTGAAGTGCCATAATAATAACAGGAATGATGATTAATTGAATGATGATCCCTGGTAAAGCTGTGATGAACGCGCTTGAAATGAAAGCCATCCAGCCAAATGCATTACCCGCAAAGTTAAACAAGATGGTATTTGCGATGCCCATAACAAGGCGTCCACCAATCATGGCACCTATTAGAGAAATATATATTTTCCCCTTTGTAAGTTCATATAATAGTCCAGTCAGTAATCCATATGTAGCAAGCTCAAACATCATGGAAATACCAATTGGGAAAATTGGTGGCATTCCTGTTAAAACGTAAGCTAAGATTGGTAATGTTGCGCCACAAATGACTCCAAATCTCCATCCACACAAAATTCCACAAATTAATACTGGAATATGCATTGGTAATAAAACGGCTCCAATATTCATCACAGGAATAATCTTTATGAATTGAGGTAAAAGAAGTCCTATTGCAATACATAGAGAGGTAAAAACTATATTTCGAATGACATTATTCAATTAGACTCATCTCCTTTAAAAACGCTTGTCTCTGAATTTACGGTCAGAGAGCATGTTTCTGTATTAAAAATAAAATCACAGTACTTTTCTACTTGAAAAGTAGAGTAGTATTTTTCTTCAAGTGGTATCCATATGTTTATAAACTTATCTAACATCTTTTCATTCCTTTTAGATAATCGTCTAATTTGTTCTTTTGGACTCATCGTAAGGAAAACTTTATAATCGTAAATTGATTGCAGTTTCGGATGAAGACTGTAGACTCCCTCTATGATCGTAAGCCTCGCAGGTTGTAATTCTTTTCTACTAGACGAACCATCTGAGCATTGAAAAGCATTATAAGAAAATGCGCTATTCTCCTTCAAAGGATGAATAACTTCTTCTATAAATCTCTCGTAGTGAATATTTCCCCCAGGCTCATTTAATCGCTCATTAGTCCTTAAATTTGGTGGTAGGAAAAAATCGTCCATATGGATCACATTACAATCGAACTTTCCTCTAAGAAATGTTGAAAGTGTACTTTTGCCACTTCCGCATCGACCTTCTAAAGCCATGATGATTGGGGCCTTACTTCCCTCTACTATTTCATGAATTACTTCTACTAAAGGTAAGAATCGATCACCAAAATCATCTGTTTGTATTTCTTTCAAATCCTGATTAGCTGATTTACTACTCATTTCTGCAATCCCCCACTTAAAAAAGGGAATCGATAATGATTCCCCTCAATTTGGTAATGAAGTTGACTTATCTTTATGAGTTCACTGTTTCTACTTGTCTATTCCATTCATTTGCAATTCCTAACAGTTGATCGCTGAAAATTTCCATATCCATCACTTTTAGATTTTTTGAAATGATTGGCTTAAACTTCATATGATCCAATATATCCTTTTGAAGTTCAATACCTGGTGCGATTTCAGTAAGCTCTAAACCATCCTTCGTTAATGTAAAGACAGCTCGCTCAGTTACATAAATTACATTTTTAGAATGGGTAGATGCGTATCTTCCGCTAAATGTAATTTGTTGAACATGATTCGTAAATTTAGAAACTTTACCTTCTTGTAGGATTTGTAATCGACCATTATCAATGGCAACTTTTAGCCCATCAGCTGTGAATGTCGTTAGAAAAACAACCTTTTTAGCAGTTTGCGTTATATCGATAAAACCACCACAACCAACAGCTCTTCCACCAAAGTTTGATACATTCACATTTCCGAACTCATCGACTTCTGCTCCACCCATAAAAGTGACATCGATACCAGTTCCATGATAATAATCAAATAAGTATTCGTGCTCAAGGATTGCATCTGCATTCCTAGCTACACCAAACTCATTTTTCCCTACTGAACTACCACCAACGACTCCAGATTCCATCGTTAATACGATATCTTGCCCAATGCCTTCTTCGTTTGCAATGTTTCCAATAACATCTCCCGGAATCCCAATCCCTAAGTTAACGACATTATTTTTCTGCAATTCTTTAATTGCTCGACGTCCAATAATTTTTCGAATATCGAGTGGAATTGCATCGATTGATTCTTTTGGTGTACGAATATCGCCAGCGAATACTGGTGAAAAGACTTCACTAAATGTTTGTCTATGGTCCTTTGCAGGGTCTTCTACTAGTACATACTCATCGATTAAATAACTTGGAACCACTACTTGCTTTGGATGGAAAGATTCTTTTTGCGCTACATATTTTACTTGTGCAATCACTTTTCCACCATAAGCTTTAGCTGCCTGTGCAGCAGACAAAATTTCTAATTTGAGTGGTTCTTCATCTGTTGTAAGGTTCCCAGCTTCATCGATACTTGTTCCACGGATAAATACATAATCTAATGGAATCGATGGATATAGTAAAAACTCCTCGTCATTGATATGAATCACTTGAACAAGATCATCTAGAGCTTTAGTTCTTTCATTAAATTTACCGCCTTCAATTCGTGGATCGACGAAAGTCCCTAATCCGACAGGCGAAATTTGTCCTGGCAATTTATTTGCCATTGCACGCAATAGATGTGTTAGTTGACCTTGTGGCCAGCAGTAACAATCTACTTTATTTTCTTGAATTAACTTTCTTGCCTTTGGAGCTAACCCCCAATGTCCGCCAATAATTCGGCCAATTAAACCTTCCTCTGCGATATGTTCAATCCCATTTGTCGTGTCAGATTGCCCTGCAGTATGGAACACAGTCAAATTTTTTGGATGGCCAGTTTCTTTGAAATTTTCCCCTATGGAACGCAATATTTTATCACACTGACCAATTCCCCCAAAACCAACTAGCCCAATGGTACTATTGTCTGGAATTTTTTTCGCAAGTTCCATTGCATCTATTAAATTTGCCATATGATCCCCCTTGTTTATGTTCGTTCTCAACTTATGATTGAGGTATCGTAAACCTATGACATTACAGCAGACTTTTGTCCATTAAATGCATTACTAATATTCATCACAGAATGATTAAATAATTCTTTAGGCATTTCTTTTAAATTTGGAGAAATGATTGGCATAAAGTCCATATTGCTTAAAATGTCTCTTTCAATATCAATGCCAGGTGCATATTCTATTAACTCCACACCTTCTTGACTTAGTTTGAAGACAGCACGTTCAGTAACGTAATACACATGCTGTTTTTGCTCCCGAGCATAATTACCGCTAAATGTGATTTGTTTAACATTTTTTAAGAATTTGCGGTGTTTACCTTCAGTTATTATTTTTAATTTGCCATTAGAGATTTCAACATCAAGTCCACCTGCAGTGAAAGTTCCTAAAAATACTACCTTTTTAGCAGGTTGAGTAATATCGATAAAACCACCACAGCCAACGGCACGATCTCCTAATTTACTAACATTGATATTTCCTGCTGAATCCACTTCAGCCATTCCCATGAAGGTAAGGTCAACGCCGGCACCATTGTAGTAATCAAACAAATATGGATGCTCAATGATTGCATCAGCATTTTTCCCAATACCGAAATCAGTTCCTCCAGAAGGAACACCACCGATAACTCCTGATTCAACAGTTAAGTGAATATCTTTTAAAATACCTTCTTCACTAGCTACTGGTCCGATTGTATCTCCTGGAATACCAATTCCAAGATTCACTACTGCATTTGGGAATAATTCCATTACTCCACGTCGACCAATGATTTTCCTTACACCTAAAGGAATTGGTTGAAGCGCTTTTTGAGGGACTTTAATATCCCCAGAGTAAACTGGATCGTAAAATGCAGAAGATGTTTGTTTATGTTCAGTTGTTGGATCTTCTGCTAGAACGATTGCATCGACAAAAATGCCTGGAATAACAACGTCTTTCGCATGAAGAGTTCCTTTACGAGCGATATTTTTCACCTGAGCAATTACCTTTCCACCAAATCTTTTTGCTGTTTGGGCAACGGAAAGTGCTTCAAGTTTAATCGCTTCGTCTTCCATAGTGATGTTTCCAAATTCATCTGCAGTAGTACCGCGGATGATGGCTACATCTACATGAACTGAATTGTAAAATAAATACTCTTCACCCTTTATATCAATCACGTCTACTAAACTAGTCGTTTCTTTTGCTTTGTTATTCATTAACCCGCCTTCAACTCGAGGGTCAACAAACGTACCTAGACCTACTTTTGAAAGGTTTCCACTTTTACCAGAGGCCATTGCACGGAATAGATGTGTCAATTGCCCTTGTGGTAAGCAATGACACTCTACTTCGTTTTTGTGAATAAGTTCTCCCCATTTTGGAGCTAATCCCCAATGTGCGCCGATGATTCTATTTACAAGACCTTTATATGCTAAGTGTTCAATTCCATCAACACGATCACTGCAACCTGCACTGTGTATTAATGTTAAATTGGATGGCTGTTTTGTCTCTAAATATCTTCTTTCAATTTCTTTCAAAATCGTATCGCAGGAACCCATAATCGCAAATCCAGCCACCGCAATACTTGAATCATTTTTTATTAAATCAACTGCATCTTTGACAGATAGTAATTTATTTCCCATCAAGTACACCCCTATTTTAGAGAATAAAGCCCCCACCAACATTAATAACTTCAGATGTAATATAAGAAGCTTGGTCAGATGCTAAATAGGCAATCATGTTAGCCACATCTTCTGGTTTACCTGCTCTGCCCATCGGAATTTTTGAAATCATCGTATCCCAAACTTTTTCTGGTACACCACGTGTCATATCTGTTTCGATAAATCCTGGACAAATCGCATTACATGTCACATTAAATTTAGCTAGTTCACGAGCTGCCGTTTTTGTTAAACCAACCACACCTGCTTTTGCTGCTGCGTAGTTTGCTTGCCCGATATTTCCTAACCAACTTGCAGATGAAATGTTAATAATGCGACCCGATTGTTGTTCACGCATATGGATTGCTGCTGGTTGTAAAACGTTGAATACACCAGTTAAATTTACCCCAATCACACTATCCCATTGTTCTTGGTTCATTTTGTGAAGCATCGCATCGCGGTTAATACCTGCGTTATTTACCAAAATATCTAATTTGCCATGTTGAGTAATTGCATATTGTACTAATGCTTCAGCATCTTCACGTTTTGCAACATTCGCAACATATGAATCTACTTTATAACCTTTGTCACGGAATTCAGAAGCTGTAATTTCTAATCCTTCCGCGTTAATATCTGAAATAATTACTTGTGAGCCCAGACTTGCTAACTTTTCGGCAATTCCGCGTCCTAAACCTCGGGCTGAACCTGTAACAATGGCTACTTTTCCTGTTAAATCGATCATTGAAATTCTCTCCTTATATTAAAAATTACTCAGCGTTTTCGATAATAGTAGCGATTCCTTGGCCTCCACCAATACACATTGTGATAATGGCACGTTTTAGACCTCTACGTTTCATGTCATAAATTGATTTCACAGTTAAGATTGTTCCACTCGCACCAATTGGGTGTCCTAGTGCAATTGCTCCACCATTCGGGTTAACTTTTTCTTCATCAATTTCTAAATCTTTAATAACTGCTACAGATTGTGCAGCAAATGCTTCATTTAATTCGATTAAATCGATATCATTTAATGTTAATCCTGCTTTATCTAATACTTTTTTCACTGCAGGTGATGGCGCAAATCCCATAATTTCTGGGTCAACACCAGCTACCGCTTGTTCGCGAATATAAGCAAGAGGTTTTAATCCTAATTCGTCTGCTTTTTCTTTAGACATAATGACTACTGCCCCTGCGCCTTGGTTAATACCAGATGCATTCCCTGGAGTAACAGTTCCATTTTCAACAAATGCTGGTTTAAGTTTTGCTAACTTTTCAAGGGAAGTGTCGCGAGGATGCTCATCCTTATTAAAGATTGTTACTTCGCCTCTTCTGCCTTTTACTTCAACAGGTACAATTTCATCGTCGAAGTAACCGTTTTCAATTGCTTGTTTAGCCTTTTCTTGGCTCTTTAATGCAAATGCGTCTTGTTCTTCACGAGAAACGTTAAAACGTTCAGCTACTTTTTCAGCTGTAACACCCATTGCATATTTTCCAAATGGATCTGTTAATGCAGTTAATAAACCATCTTCTAAAATGTCATGACCCATTTTATATCCGTATCTGCCTTTTCGAACGTAGTATGGAAGTAAATCCATATTTTCTGTTCCAGCTGCAACGATAATATCCGCTTGGTTTGTTTGAATTGCTTGCACTGCACTATTAATAGCTTGTAGTCCTGAACCACATAGACGATTCACCGTTAATGCTGTTGAATGAGTAGGAATTCCTGCTTCAATTGCACACATGCGTGCGATAAAAGCGTTTTCAGCAACTTGCCCAACACTACCAACAATGACTTCTTCAACTGATTCCGCTGCTACACCCGCTCTTTGTAATGCTTCTTTAATTGCAATTGCACCTAATTCAGAAGGATGTAGATCCTTAATTGTTCCACCCATAGTTCCAATTGCCGTTCTTGCTGCCCCTACGATTACTACTTCTTTCATTTCATTATCCCCTTTCAAATGGTTGAAGTTTTGTTTACAATTTTAGAATCTAAACGATTAGATTTTTTGATATAGTTAGAGATTTCCATGTTGGAAAATCCACTAGTTTCGTGAATCTAAACGTTTAGATTTTATTTCAAAAAAATAATAGTTATTTAGATAACTAGCTTAATTATAAAATCATTTTTCTGATTTGTAAATACTTTTAGAATTATCTGTTAATTATTATTCAAATTAATGAGGATTTTGTGCGGAGGCCGCTTCATGGACAGTTCCTGCGCTTTTTCTCGCACTTTTGTCCATGAGACAGCTTCTCATGGACAGTTCCTTCACTTTTCCTTACGTTTTTGTCCATGAGAGCCCTGATATTGGACACTTCACCTACTTTTTTCATTCCTACTGTCCAATATCGCCACGTTATTGGACACTTCACTTACTTATTTCACTCCTACTGTCCAATATCGCCCGGATATTGGACACTTCTCTTACTTTTTTCACTCCTACTGTCCAAAATAGCTCCGATATTGGACAACTCACCTACTTTTTTCACTCCTACTGTCCAATATCGCCACGATATTGGACAACTCACCTACTTTTTTCACTCCTACTGTCCAATATAGCTCCGATATTGGACAACTCACCTACTTCTTTCACTCCTAATGTCCAATATAGCCACGATATTGGACAACTCACCTACTTCTTTCACTCCTAATGTCCAATATCGCCACGATATTGGACAACTCACCAGCTTTTTCCACTCCTACTGTCCAATATCGCCACGATATTGGACAACTCACCTACTTTTTTCACTCCTACTGTCCATTACAACCCATCACATACACACTTCCCCAACTTCCTCACGCTTGTGGATCACTCGTGCACATACGGAATCGTTAGCGGACCTAATGGCAACACCGCCACGGACATGTTTTCACCGTATTGTTCTCTTAATTCCTCTATAGTCTTCTCAATGTTATCTGTCGGCTTCAACAATGAATTTGTCACTTGTTCTTCTGATAATTGCGAATAAACATAGACATCTGCCCAAGTTTGGATCACTGCTTGTTTTTGCACTTGCCATTGATCAAACATTTTGAATTCAGGATTATTAATCATATCAAGCAACTCTTGTGGTGTTTTTGCTAATTGCAGTATTTTATAAAAGTTCCCATGGTCTGGAATACCATCTGAACATTCAGAAGCAATAATGATTGTGCCACCCTTTTTCACAATCTTTTGTGCTGCACTCATCCCTTTTACCGCTTGATATAAATTTTGGTCTAATGGATAACCAGAATTTGAAGTGATCACCACATCAAAACGTTGTTCACATTTTACCATTGCATGTTCTTCAACATAGGCACAACCTTTATCGTGTGCTTCATATAGCTCTCCAGCAAACACTGCAGTAATTTCTTTTTCTCTATTTAACGTAACATTTAGCATGAAATCAGGTTTACACATTCTATTGATTTCCCTTGTCATGTCTTGCACTGGATTTCCTTGCATGTTACCCCAAGTCGCTTTTGGGTCGCCAATCATTTTCGCATTGTGGAATGTCATGACCGTTTCAATTCCCGCAATACCCGGCATAATTCCTTTTGGACCACCTGAATATCCCGCAAAGAAATGAGGTTCGATAAACCCAGTGACGATTCTAAAATCGGCCTCTACATATTCATTGTTTAAATAAACATCGCAACCAAATCTACTTTCCCCTACTTTTACGAGTGCTTCGTTATTGTGACATTGATTATTAATAATACGAACGTTTTCAACAACCCATTCACCTAACATCTGAATAAATTCTTCTTTTGTTTGATCGCGGTGGGTACCTGTTCCATTAATAATAACAAAATTTTCCAACGGTACATGATCTAACTCCTTTATTAGCAAAGGAACTAATATATGATTCGGAGTTGGTCTTGTAATGTCACTAATTACAATTGCGACTTTATCTGTAGACTTTACTCGTTCCTTTAAAGGTGAACTTCCGATTGGGTTTCGTAAAGCTTCAATAACAGCTTCTTCCTCATTATCACATTTCGGTACATGTTTCGGCTCAACGATAAATGTATCCTCTGGAACATCAATCAACAGACCATCTCGGCCATAAAGTAAATTTACCTCCATTTGAAACTCCCCCTTCACACAAACTTATTTGCCGTGTTTCATCAACAACCGTGTAATTTGTTCTGCTGTATTTTCCAACAGCTCCTGTGCACCTTGAATTGCTTCATTTAATGTTAGTGGTCTATTGATAATACTAAAGACAGCTATAACGCCATATTGATATAGTTGCTCAATGCCTTTTCCTACCGTTCCTGCAAGGATAATTGTAGGGACGTTTTGTTTTTGAGCGATTTGTGCGACTCCCATTGGTGTTTTTCCAAAAACAGTTTGATCATCAATTTTCCCTTCACCTGTAATAACAAAATCAGCATCTATAATCACTTCTTCTAATTTTGTATACTCGATGACGATATCAATGCCTCTTCTAGTTTCTGAAGGGAAAAATGCTTGGAAAGCACCCCCGATTCCACCAGCTGCACCAGCTCCTGGACGGTCATGAAGGGAAACGTCAGTAACTTTTTCAATTTGGTCAGCCCAATTCTTCATTCCTTCATCCAAAAGTCGCACCATTGTTGATGTTGCACCTTTTTGCGGACCAAAAACGTGAGAAGCACCTTGAGGCCCAATCATTGGATTTTGTACATCAGATGCAATAATAAATACGCTATCCTTAATTCGACTGTCAAAACTACTTAAATCGACTTCTTTAATATTAATTAATTCCCCACCACCATGGGCAACCTCACTGCCATTTACGTCAAGAAGTTTCATACCAAGTGCTTGGAGCATACCAGCTCCACCGTCATTTGTAGCAGAACCACCAAGGCCGATCACAAATTTTCTAAATCCGTCATCCAGCGCTGTTTTTATTAACTCTCCGACACCATATGTAGTAGTTTTAAATGGATTCAACTCTCTTGAATCGATTAAATGTAAACCCGATGCACTAGCCATTTCAATTACACAAGTTTCAGAGTCTCCAAGGACACCATACGATGCTTCCACTTTTGCACCAAGTGGCCCTGTAACAGTAACTTGTTTTTGATATCCATTCGTAGAGGCAACCAATGTTTCCATTGTGCCTTCCCCACCGTCAGCCATTGGAATTAGTACAATATTTGCTTCAGGATCAGCCTTCTTTATGCCTTTTTCGATGGATTTTGAAACTTCAATTGCATTTAAACTTCCTTTAAAAGAATCCGGTGCGATAACAATTTTCATATTTTGTCCCTCATTCTTTTTATAATCGATAAAATTAGAATAATACTCTATAACTCTTAGTTAGAATTATAGAGTATTCGTTTTAAGCATTCGGCATAAACAATGTTTTAAAACCTTGACCCTGTTTCACAGAATTTATGGCCGCTTCCCAATCGTCTAAAGCAAATTTATGTGAGATTAATTTACTTAAAGAAACTTTGTTTTCCTTCATTAATGTTAAGGCGATGTCCCATGAAGTTGGATTTGATGCGAAACCATTTACATATTTAATCTCTTTCATTAATAGTAAATCAGAGTTAAATCGAATCGGTTTCCCAAATAAGCCAACTTGTATAAGTTCCCCTTGTTTTCTTAATAATTGGATACTATTATCTAAAGAAGATTCATGGCCAGCACATTCAATGGCAACATCAAATCCATAAGGTCCACCTAATTCTTGTAATCTTTCAAAAGCTTCAGGATTTTCAATATTAATGGCTTCATAGGCACCAAATTCTTTTGCAATTTCAAGTCGATCCTTATCTCTTGACGTTCCAACCACAACCACTTTCGCACCATTCGCAACACTTACTTGTAATGCAAGCATTCCCATTGCCCCGACACCGGATATGACAACATGATGGTTTGATGTAACAGTTCCTCTTTCGATCAAACATCTCACAACACAAGCTAAAGGTTCAGATAATGCTGCTTCGTCAAGACTAATATTTTCTGGGATTTTATAGACAGCTCTAGATGGAACAATTAAATATTCCGCAAAAGCACCGTTCACTCCAGAACCTATCGATTTTCTTGAGTTACATAACATCAAAACCCCTTGTTTACAATAAATACATTTTCCACATGTCACAGCTGCCGTTAAAGAAACAACTCGATCTCCAATAGAAAAATCTTTCACGTCACTTCCAAGCTCAACAATTGTTCCAGAAAATTCGTGACCCATCACAACGGGCATATTTACTGGATATTCATCGTAAATAATATGCATATCCGTACCGCAAATCCCTGCAGCATGTACTTTTATCTTAATCTGTTCGTTAGATTCAATTGCAGGTTCCTGTATATCTTGTAGAGCGACACCTGAGTAACCCTCGTTCACCTTCAATAATGCTTTCATTGTTTCACCTACTTTTTATGAAATAAATGATGCTTCAGTCGTTAAATAAAATTTCACCAGTTCATCATCAATTGTTAGCCCTAATCCAGGTAAATCTTTTGGAGTTGCAACTCCATTTTGAATTGTATAATTTTCACCTGCGATTAATGAGAAGCTACTATTTTTTCCTTTCGTTGACACAACCTCGATCATTTCAACATTTGGAAAGGCTAATGCTACATTTAAATGAAGCGATGCATAATAGTGTGGGAATAATTTCAGGTTGTGAGCTGCTGCTAAAGAAGCAATTCTTTTCCATTCAGTTATTCCACCACAAAGCGTTGTATCAGCTCTTACAACATCGACTACTTGGCGGTTCATGATGTCGAGAAACTCCCAACGCCCTGCTATAAATTCACCCATTGCAATTTTTGTATCGATTTTATTTCTTAAAAGAGACAAACCTTCCTTATTTTCAGGTGGTAAAGGTTCCTCGATAAATGAAAGATAACAGCCTTCCTTCTCGGCTTTATTGACCCATCTTGCAGTTTCATGAAGATCTGTCCAACTACCATTCGTATCAATTGCTAATGAAACATCATCTGGAAGGAATTTTCTAAGAGCGACAAAGCGCTCATAGTCTTCTTCCATCGAAGCCCCACCGACCATTAACTTCAACTGTTTGTACCCATGTTCGACGTACTCCTCATATTCCTGACAAAGTTGTGTAATATCTTTGTTTGGAGCGTAGTACCCACCAGCCATTAGGACAGGAATAGATTTTTTATAGCCTCCTAATAATTCATAAAGAGGCATATTCGCTTTCTTCCCTTTTAAATCCCATAAGGCTAAATCTACAAGGGAAAGTGCTCGCATGAATAAACCTTGACGTCCATTTAAACGATTCCCAATATATGCTTTTTCCCAAATAGCTTCTATATTATTAACATCTTCACCAATAACAAATGGTGCAATATTTTTTAAAATAGCCGTGCTTAAATCTCCACCGCGCGTGAAAGCAAGTCCAACTCCAATGCGGTCAAGATTCGTAATAACCTCTACCAAACAATATTCTCTACTATTAACTGAATAACTTCCTAGCCAAACTGGATCATCTAGAGGAATATTTATAGTAGATACTTTAATATTTTTGACAATCTCCATTCTGGCACTTCCTCATCATTCATCTTAAAAGTCCAATAAACGAACCTTACTTTTTCACAGGTTCAATTAACTCGATTAAATACCCATCTGGATCGATACAATAAACAATTTTTGCACCTTTGTTTAAACCAGCAGTTGAAACAATCGGTAAATTTGACCTGAACTGTACACCTTTTGAAGCCAGTTCACTATAGACCTTATCTAGATCACTTACGTATAAGCAGAAATGACCTGAACCATAATCGCAAGGTCTGACGCTACTTGGATGACGTTCGACTCCTACATATTCTAAAAGTTCTACCATTGCATCACTACCTGGCACCTTTAAAAAGGCTACTCGGATTTTTTCAGCAGGAACATTTACAATCTTCATGATATATTCCTCTGTCGCATCTCTTAGTGAATACAGTTCCAAGCCTAATAATCCACAGTAAAAATCTAAAGATTTCTCCATCGATTGAACTGTCACACCTGCATGGTAAAAACCAGTCACATATCCTCCCACTATCACTCACCTGCTTTCAAAAATTAAACAATCTTCCAATCTTTTGATTCCAGAATAGCTGATAAGTCCTTCATAAATTGAGCTGCAACTGCACCATCGAGGATTCTATGATCAAAAGATGCCGTAATCGTTAAAATAGGCTTTACGACAATTTCATCAGCTTCATTGACAACTGGTTGTTTCACCACTGAGCCAACTGCTAGTATTGCAGCTTCTGGCTTATTTATGATTGCGTTAAATTCATCTACCCCAAATGCCCCTAAATTTGAAATTGTAATTGTACCTTCATTCATATCATTTGGTGTTAATCGATTTGTTCGAGCTTTTTGAATTAGATCATCTCTTTTTCTCGCAATGTCAACTAAAGATAATTGATCTGCATCTTTAACGACAGGTACAACTAAACCACCATCAATTGCCACTGCTAAACCTACATTGATCTTATTATTCTTTTGAATACGCATTTCATTTTCAGTTTCTATGAAATAGTTATTTACAATTCTATTCTTCTGAATTGCCTGCGAAACTCCTTGAATTATAAAATCATTTAAAGAGATTTTAATATTTAACTCGCTTAGCTTATTTTTTATGTCATTGATGTTTGTGACATCAATACTTTTCTTAATCATAAATTGTGGAACATCGCGGAAACTTTCCGTTAATTTCTTAGCAGTTAGTGAGCGAATAGTAGTTAACTTTTCAAATTCGACATTTGAATCTATTACATTATGTTCTACATTCGTCGTTTGGCTTACAGGATTCACTTGTTTTGAATAAGAAGTTATATCCCTTAAAATCACTCGATTTCTAGGGCCAGATCCTTTAATTGACTGAATTTCTTCTGCTGTCAGTCCCATTTCGTGAGCCTTTCTTCTTGCAGCAGGTGATACTGGTTTGTTTGGAAAACGCGGATACATTGGCGCATTTTTCGAACTTGTAGCCGCCACTATTATCGACTCTTCTTGAACTACAGGCGGGTCCTGAACATTCACTGGATTAGTAGTTTTTTCATCAGTACCTTTTTCACCATTTTCTAAAATACAAATCGTTTCTGACACTTTAATCGAATCACCTTCATCAAAAAGACGCTCAATTACAGTACCTGCAGTTGGTGCTTCGATTTCAAGAACAGATTTATCTGTTTCAACTTCAAGTAAAACATCGTTCTTGTTTACAACATCACCAGCTTGTTTTAACCACTTCACAATTGTTGCTTCTTCCATCGTTAAACCCATTTTCGGAAGGTTAACAGGTATTTTCAAATTTTCTCCCTCCCCTCAGCCAATTATTTTACTTCAATATAAAGCGCTTCTTTAACCGCTTTTACTATATCTTTTACTTGTGGTAATACTTCTTTTTCTAATTCAAGATTGTATGGAATCGGAACATCTTCCGCGCCAACTCGAATAATTGGTCCGTCTAAATAGTCAAAAGCATCTTGTTGAACTTGACTCACGATTTCTGCACCCCAACCAAACGTTGTATGTGCTTCGTGTACAACGACTAAACGGTTCGTCTTTTTAACTGACTCAATAACTGTTTCAGTATCGAGTGGAGCCAAACTTCGAAGATCAATAATTTCTGCATCAATACCTTCTTTTTCAAGCTCTTTTGCTGCATCTAAAGAGAATTGCACCATTCTTGAAAGAGAGACAATCGTTACATCAGAACCTTTTCGTTTAATATCTGCTTTACCTAGAGGAATTGAATAGTCTTCTTCAGGAACTTCTCCCTTCGTGTTATAGAGCATTTTATGTTCTATAAAAATGACTGGACCATTCTCTGCAACCGAGGACTTTAATAATCCTTTCACATCATAAGGTGTTGATGGACAAACTACTTTGATCCCTGGGAATTGGGCGAATAATCCTTCTAAACTTTGAGAATGTTGAGCCCCATTTCCTCGTCCCCCACCGCCTTGCGTACGGATAACAAGTGGAACTTTCGTTTGCCCGCCAGACATATAACTAAATTTTGCAGCCTGATTTAAAATTTGGTCAATCGCTACTAAAGTAAAGTCAACCCACATAATTTCAATGATTGGTTTTAAACCTGTCATAGCTGCACCGATTCCAAGACCGATAAAACCTGACTCTGAAATTGGTGTATCAATTACTCGTTCCCCGCCAAACTTGTCGTAAAGTCCCTTTGTTACTTTAAACACACCACCGTAATGACCAATATCTTCACCTAACAAAAATACCGATTCATCTTCTCTTAATATTTCATCCAAAGCCTCATTAATCGCTTCCGCGTAAGTAATCTGTCTAGTCATATACACATCCCCCTAAAAAACATCTGTGAAGATTTCATCATAGTTTGGTTGCTCGCTATTAAGAGCAAATTGATAGGCTTTTTCGACTTTCAATTCAATTTCATGAGAGAGCTGTTCAACAATTTCGTCTGTAACAAGCCCTAGCTCGATAAGCTTATTCGTAAAGAGTAGAATTGGATCTTTCTTTTTCCATTCATTGACTTCTTCTTTCGTACGGTACGTTTCAGCATCCCCAAACATATGACCTTGTTGTCTATACGTCTTCGCTTCGATAAATGTCGGACCACCATTATTACGCGCTCTTTCTACTGCTTCTTGCGTTACTTTACTTACTGCTTCTACATCGTTTCCATCAACGATAACAGCTGGAATATGGTAAGCTAATGCTCTTTCTGCAAGATGTTCGTTTGGCACCATATCTGCAATTGGTGACATTTCAGAATATAAATTATTCTCACAAACAAATACGACAGGTAATTTCCAAATGGACGCTAAATTTAATGCTTCATGGAATACACCTTGATTTGTTGCACCATCGCCAAAGAATGTAACAGAAACTTGGGAAGTTCCTTTCTTTTTAGCGGTAAAAGCTGCACCAGTTGCAATTGGAATCCCTGCACCGACGATTCCATTGGCACCTAAAAAACCAATCTCTAAGTCAGTAATGTGCATTGGTCCGCCTTTTCCTTTGCAATACCCGTCAACTTTCCCCATCATTTCTGCAAATAACTTCTCCATAGAGGCACCCTTTGCAATTGCTTGACCTCTTGAACGATAAGTTACCGTTAAATAATCATCTTTATTTAACTGACTGCAAACGCCCACAGCAACGCCTTCTTGGCCAATATATCCGTGCAAAGAGCCTCCCATTAGCCCTGATTTGTACAATTCAATCGATTTCTCTTCAAATTTCCGTATCGTAATTAATTGATCTAAAATTCGTAAGCTTTCTTCTTTCGAAAATAGCAAGTTTGCTGGATCTGATACTTCGAGGTTGAACAATTGTCGTCATCCTTTCCTTATTTCGCTTTTACTTGATCACGGTCAGATACTAACTCTCCACCAATACTAAAAAGGTCTGCTTTTAGTTCGATGAGTTCGATTCTTACATTGTCTGGAGTAATTTCTAAACTGTCGCACACTGCCTTTGTTACTGATGAGACAAGCTCTCTTTTTTTCTCGATACTTCTTCCTTCAACAAGTTTTAAAGCTATATATGGCATACATTTACCCCCTGTTTGTTTTTAGGAAAAATAAAAATGGGGTATTTAAAGATAAAAGTAATTTATCTACTTTTGAATCTTCAATATCCCCAAATTTTTAAGCTCTTGCACCCATACCACCATCGATACGATAAGCAGCTCCTGTTATATAAGAAGCTTTGTCTGATGCTAAAAAGTATATTAAGTTAGCAATCTCTATCGGATCTGCATATCGATTCATTGGTATTTTCGCCTCGTATTCCTTTCTAGATTTCGAAAAATCACCTGGTGTTCTCATGCTATCAATTGAATCGATCATTCGAGTTTTTACAGGACTTGGGCAAATGGCATTCACGCGAATATTATTCGTTACATTTTCAAGAGCGGCTGTTTTTGTAAGCCCTATTAACGCGTGCTTTGAAGAACTATAGACTCCTAATCCTGGAGAACCAGCGACACCTGCAACCGATGCAAGATTTACAATCGACCCACCACGGTTTTTCATATGTCGAATACAATGTTGCATGCACAACAGTGGCGCAAATACATTTATTCGATAAACACTTAGTAAGTCTTCAAGTTGAATATCCTCAAAGTCACATAGCTTTCCTTCAGTACCAGCGTTATTAACAAAAACATCCACTGCTCCATAGGTTTCTATGATTGTCTGAAACATTGAATCTATTTCAGATTCTTCGTTCAAATCCACCTTAATCGTAAAAATATTATTGTTGTATTGTTCTTTCATTTCTTGTAGTCTCTGTTCGTTGACATCAGCAATTACTACCTTTGCCCCAGCGTTATAGAATAAGTCCGCCGTTTTAGATCCAATTCCACCTGTACCACCTGTAATAACAACAACCTTTTCTAAAAAATCCATTTTGACCCCCAAATTGTATTAATGAGTGTACACATCAGAATTTACTGAGGTAATAAAATTGATGGTAGATAAGTAGCAACTTGTGGTACAAATACAACCAAAACTACGACGGCTAACATAACTAAGAAGTAAGGGATAACATAAGGGATTGTCTCTTTTAGTTTTCCTTTTCCTATACCGACCGCAATATTTAAAATCGCTCCAACTGGTGGTGTAATACCTGCAAATACTAAACTTGCTACGATAACAAATCCAAAGTAAATTGGATCATAACCAATCGTTACTACTAATGGAGCTAAAATTGGAGCAAGGATAATTGTTGCTGCAATTGTTTCGATAAACATTCCTAAGAATACGATGAACACAACAATTAATAATAATAGAAGTGTTGGATTATCTGTAATGCTTGTTAGGAAGCCTACTACCATTAATGGAAGTTTTCCAAACGCTACTAACCAACCTAAAATACCAGCACCTGCAATAATAACTGCGATCATTGACGTTGTAGCAGCTGATTCAACAAAAACTTTGTAAAGGCCTTTCATATCTAACTCTTTATAGACAAACATACTGATAACTAATGCATACACTACTGCGATAACTCCAGCTTCAGTTGCTGTAAAGTAACCTAATACAATTCCACCTAAAACGATTAAAGGCATAATTAATGCCCAAACTGCTTCAACTGTAGCTTTACTAATTTCTTTAAAGCTTGGTTTACCATCTTCTTTTAAGTTTAATTTTCTACCAAAATAATAAGTAAGTAACATTAAACCTAATCCCATAAGTAACCCAGGAATAATCCCAGAGATAAATAATCCAACGATCGAAACGTTAGTAATTACCGCATAAAGAATCATCGTTAAACTTGGAGGAATAATCGGTCCTAATGATCCCGCACAGGCAAGAATCGTTGCCGCAAGTCCTGTAGGGTAACCCTTTTTCTTCATGGCTGGCATCATTACACTTCCTACTGCAGCAGTATCAGCAGCAGCAGATCCAGATACACCGGCAAAAACAATACTTGTTAAAACTGTTGATAATCCTAAACCACCACTAATATAGCCGACGAGTGCATTCGAGAAGTTCACTAACCTTCTCGAAATACCGCCGTGTTCCATAATCGATCCAGCTAAAACGAATAACGGAATCGCAAGTAGTGCAAACGAGTTAATCCCTGTAAACATTCGTTGAGGTATGAGGGCTAGTCCTAACCCACCGTCTGCAAATAAACTAAAGAGTGAGGAGGCTCCCATCGCAAATGCGATAGGGACCCCAATTGTAATTAATAATAAAAAACTAATCACTAGAACTATGAGCAAGATTCTCACCTCGATTTTTCATTAATTTAAAGTAAAGTTCAATTTGTGCAGCTATCATTAAAATTGCTCCTACTGGCAATGCCGCATAAACAAGTCCCATTGGGATTTGCATAACTGGTGATAACTGAGTCATGTTCATGATTGCTAATTGTGAACCGTAAAATGCAATGACAACTAGGAATAACAAACTACAAATATTTCCTATCGTAAATGTAATTTTCCAAACCTTCGTTGGCAGAACATCTTCAACTAAATCAAATCGAATATTCATACCACGGCGAATCATTGTAAACGCACCGATAAATATTAACCAAACAAACAAGAATCTTGAAAGTTCTTCTGTCCATGTAACATTCGATATTTTAAACAAACGTGCAAGTACTTGTAAAAATACATCTGCTACGAGTAGTGCAAATAATATTACACTTAAGGTATCTGCTATTTTTGCTAAGTGTTTCAATACAATCACTCCTTAGCTTTTTTAATAATTTCGTGGTACTTCTCTAATTTGTTATCTTTTACATATCCTTCAGTAACTTTTTCAGAAATTGGATCCATTCTTGATACATCAATATCTAATGTCTCCATTCCTTTTTCTTCCATCAACTCTCTTGCAGATACATTCGCAGCTAAAGAATCTTGGAAATATGCATCAACTGATTCATCCAACGTTTCAAGAACTAGCTTTTGATCTTCAGCACTTAATTTCGCCCAAGTTGCTGTACTAATATTAATTGTTTCGAATGTTAAGTTGTGGTTTGTTTCAACGATATATTTACCTAAATCCCAAATGTTAATTGTAGATAAAAATTCCGCGTTACTTTCTAATCCATCTACTACACCTGTTTCCATTGCTGATAATGCTTCTCCAGTTGGTAACGCTACTGTTTGAACACCTAACTCTTTAAATGTTCCTACGATTTGTGGAGATTCAAGTGTACGAAGCTTTAACCCGTTAAAATCATCTAAAGAGCTTACTTTCTTATCTTTACCTAAAACTGTAAATCTGTATCCTACTGGTTCGATTACTAATGTTTTAATACCAATTTGTTCTTCAATTTCTTTTTTGAATACATCCCCTAATTCACCTGATACGATTTCCATACCTTCTTCCATCGAATCAAACATTTGAGGTAAATCTAGAATTCCAAGTGGAGTATAGTAGTTTGATACTACTGCTGTATCCCCTAAAGACATGTCAACTGTACCGATTTTTAAACCTTCGATTAAGTCGCGTTGATCCCCGATTTGACCATTTGCGTATACATCAACTGTAATTCTTCCATCAGTTTTTTCTGCAATTTTTTCTGCAAATAATGTAGCTTGCTTACCTAACGTGTGATTTTCAGATAAATGGTGACCGAATTTTAATACGATTTTATCTGATGATGAACCTGACCCACCATTAGAGCTTGATCCGCATGCCGCTAACACAAATAACGCTGTGAACAATAACACTGACAAAATAATTTTTTTCATTAGAATATCCCCCTTGTTTTTTTTAATCTTTTAATCTGTTTCAAACCCACCGCAAACATTGATTGCTTGTCCATTTATATAAGATGAATAATCCGAACAGATAACAGCTGCAAACTGTCCGACATCTTCAGGTGTTCCTAATTTGTTTAAAGGAATTTTATCTAAATATTGTTGTTCAATTTCACCTGTTGTTTTGTTTTCAAGAGCTGATCGATTATTTATAATTGACTCGATCATACTTGTTCGAATAATTCCTGGGCATAAAGCATTTGTTCGAATACCATATTGGCCGTAAGCTTCTGCAAACGATTTCGTAACACTAATTACTGCTGCCTTACTCGCGGCATAATGTGCGCCATATGGTCTTCCCTTTTTCCCTGCTACTGACGAAAGATTTAATATACAACCGCTTTCATTTTCCATCATCAATTTAACAATTTCTTTCGAAAGGAAAAATGTCGTCTTAAGATTGATGTTAAACACTTGGTCCCATGATTCTTCAGTAATATCTGAAATGTTTTCTGTTCTATATATCCCAGCGTTGTTAACTAGAATGTCTACTGAATTGAAATGCTGTTTAATCTCATCAATGATTTCAGGTATTAAACCTACATTTGAAAGATCTTTTTGAATTGAAACGATTTTAGCTTCACCATTTAGGTTTTGAAGCTCAAGAGCTGTTTCGGTAATCTTTTCATTAAGATCGATGAGTACAACGTTTGCACCTTCTAATACAAACTTTGATGCAACTTCTTTACCTATCCCCTGATAGCTTCCAGTAACAATTGCATTTTTCCCTTGTAGCAACAAGCTCTACACCCCACTTTGCTTTGGTGGTTGGAACAATTCTAATGTGATTCCATCAGGATCGTAGAAGTAAATCGTATAACCACCTTTGTTTCTCCCTGCAACAATACTGATTGGTTCTTCGGCTTTAAACTTTACACCTGCAGCTACTAATCTATTAAACTCTTGATGTATATCCTCTACGACAAAAGCAATATGACCTACACCTGTATTCTTCGTTTCAAGCTCGATATCATTTCCCACTGGATTAACATACTCTACAAGTTCAATCACATGACCTGAAACTCCATGATCTACATTTGGAATCCCAAACATTACAACCTTTAAGTGAGCGTTTTCATAATTTACTAATTTTGAAGTATATTCATTGTTTTGAACTTGTTCATGAACCACTTCCAAGCCTAGAAGATCGGAATAGAAACGTTTAGATTTTTCAATGTCTTTTACTGTAAAACTAAAATGCCAAATTCCTTTTACCAAGTGATCCCTCCTTTATTGAACAGTTTCCCTGTGATATCCTAACCATTTTGAAATCTCTATGGATGTCTTTTGTAATTCACTAACGATTAGGTGTTCCTTTGACTTCATACGATCTGTTGGGCCACCCACACTAATTGCAGCTATTACATTATCTGTCCAGTTAAAGACAGGTACTGCAAAACAAGTTAAACCTAACTCAATCTCCTCATCATCCATGCAATAACCCATTTTCTTAACCCGACGAAGTTCTTCTATAAGGAATGTAGGATCTGTCATTGTATTTTTTGTAAAAGAGCTATATTGAGTACTTTTCACAATTTCATGAATCTGATCATCATTTAGATGTGCTACGATAATCTTCCCAACAGCCGTTGCGTAGAACGGTCTTCTGATTCCAAGGTCAGCACCTGTGCGAATAGAATAGGAGCTTTCGACTTTGTAAATATGAATGATTTCATTTGGTTCGATTAAGATTGATAAAAATGAAGTTTCATTTGTGATTTCAGTAAGTTTTTTCAAAAAATCAATTGAAACATCTACTAATTCTTGTTGTTGTAAACCTTTAACTCCAAGTTCAATGATCTTCAAACCAGTTGAATAACGCTCCGTTTTTGCATCAAAGGATATATAATTCATTCGTTTGAGTGAATCTAATATTCGATGAGTGGTACTTTTTGGTAAAGAGAGCCTATTTACAATATCGCTGTATGTAAGACCTGATTTTTCATCGCAAATTGCTTCTAGAACTAACAGTACTTTGTCATTTACGTTGTTTGTCATGATCCAATCGCCTCGAGCATCATATTTTGGAACTGAGTTCCATTTCATGTTATTCATGTTATTGAATATTCAGAATTTAGTCAATAAAAATTAAATAAAAATTCTGACTTATTTTGTCGAAATTTGTCTAACGGGACGATTGGACTATGACAGCAAAACTTTGAAATATCGAGAAAAAACAATACTAAAATAACGAAATTCGTTATTGTTTAACTAGCTCGCCTTTTGCAATTTTCTTACCAGACGCATCGTATTCATAGAATCCTGAGCCTGATTTTACCCCTAATTTTCCAGCTTCAACCATTTTCACAAGTAACGGACATGGGCGATATTTGGAATCTCTGAATCCTTCATAAAGCCCTTCCATTGTTGCCGTCAATGTCTCGATTCCAACAAAATCAGCTAAAGTTAATGGACCCATTTTATGGTTGGCACCAATTTGCATAGCTGCGTCAACATCTTCAGGTTTCACACCTTCCATGACTAAGTAAGCAGCTTCATTGACCATAGGAACTAATAAACGATTCACGATAAACCCTGGGAAGTCGTTACAAAGCACAGGTCTTTTCCCGATTTTTTCACCAAATTCAAGTGCAAGATTCGTGATTTCTTCGGATGTTGCTAAACCTGGAATCACTTCTAATAAGCCCATTACTGGAACTGGGTAGAAGAAATGAGTACCAACAACTTTATGTGGTCGTTTTGTTACTGAACCAATTGCAGAAATTGATAATGCAGATGTATTAGAAGCTAAAATAGCGTTTTCATTAATAGTCTCATCAAGTTGTTTAAATACCTTCTTCTTCAAATCTAGGTTTTCTGGAACTGCTTCGATCACTAAATCCACATCGTATGCATCTTGAAGCTCATTTGTTATAGTAATATTTTGTAATGTCGCATCAACATAAGATGCATCGACTAGACCTTTTTTCACTTTCTTTTCAAGTAGAGACTTAATTTTTTCAGTTCCTTTGTTCAATTGTTCCGTAGAAATATCCACCCAAGTAACAGGAAACCCTGCTTCTGCAATCACTTGAGTAATTCCTGAGCCCATTAACCCTGCACCAACGACAGCAACTTTTCTAATTTCCAAATTATCCAACTCCAATCTAATCGTTTAGATTTTTTATAATGAAGGCCTAAATAGTAATCTATTTCGGCCATACATAACATTAACAACTACTTCTTATGATTAACTCTGGTGGTAAAATGATTTCATTTTTCTTTTGTGTTTCTTTATTCTTTAATACATCAATTAATACTTCTGCTGCTTCCCTACCGAGTTGTTTATTATTCATATCAATGGAACTAAGTCCAATGAGTTCACCAAATTTATTATTATCCGTTCCCATTAAATACATATCATCAGGAACTTTAATATTATTTTCTGATAATGCTTTGTAAGCACCAAATGCTAAAGGATCTGAGGAGCAAAATATACACTCTGGTAGTTTACTATCTTTTATTAATTTAAGCGTATTGTTATATCCAGTTTCTTCGTTGAATTCTTCGCGGGTAAAGATCCACTCATCCTTTACTTCAAGTCCTTCTTTTTCCATCGTTTCTTTAAAAGCTAGAAGTCGCTGATTAAAAGTCCAGTATTCTTGTGGACCTGCGTAAAATGCAATATCCTTAATTCCTTTAGAAATGATATATCGAATCGCTTTTTGAACTGCTGCATAGTTGTCTGTTCCCACAAACCATTCATTATCAAATAACACATTTGGCTTACGATTCACAAACACATAAGGGATATTACTATCACTTAATACAGTGTAGTCAACAATTCGATCTAGCGAAGATGTTGAAAGAAACACACCATCCACTTGTTTGCTTATTAAGTTATCAATATACTTTTTTTCTTTTTCTATATCATTTTCGGTATTACATAGAAACACTTCGTAATTCTTACTCCAAGCCACTTCTTCAATCCCAGAGATTAACTCCGGATAAAAGGGGTTCGTGATATCTTTAACGATAATCGCTAATGTTGAAGTTTTTGACTTTTTTAAACTTCGAGCAATCGTATTTGGTCGATATCCCATTTCCTCAATGACTTGTAAAATCTTATTTTTTGATTTCTCACTAACGATAGGTACGTCATTAATGACTGCGGATACTGTCGCAACAGAAAAGCCAGACCTCTTTGCTACATCTTTGATCGTTAATTTCTCGGTGCCTTTCAATACTTTCACTCCAGATTATTATTAGTATTATTTCTACTATCTCTAGTATAAATAATTACTACGAACACTACCAAGGAAGAAATTTCTAATCTAATCGTTTAGATTTCTGCCTTGTACTTAAATTATAGATGCTTTTTTCTGAATAGTAAATATATTTTGTAAATTTTGTGTAAAGGGTTACAAAAATCTACTTTCGATATAGAGGGATATGTTTTTGTTGTTCCACTCATTACCATGGTAGTACTTTTCTCAAGCCTATGAGGACCTTTTCTGGCCGATTATCTAACTCAAAAGGTCTTCATCAAGCCTATGATGACCTTTTCTGGGCAATTATCTAACTCAAAAGGTCTTCATCTACCCTATGAGGACCTTTTCTTGCCGATTTTCTAGCTTAAAAGGTCTTCATCTACCCTATGAGGACCTTTTCTGGGCAATTATCTAACTTAAAAGGTCTTCATCTACCCTATGAGGACCTTTTCTGGGCAATTATCTAACTCAAAAGGTCTTCATTAACCCTATGAAGACCCTTTCCGGTCGATTATCCAGCTCAAAAGGTCTTCATCAAACCTATGATGACCTTTTCTGGTCGATTATCTAGCTCAAAAGGTCTTCATCTACCCTATGAGGACCTTTTCCGATCGATTATCCAGCTCAAAAGGTCTTCATCTACCCTATGAGGACCTTTTCCGATCGATTATCCAGCTCAAAAGGTCTTCATCGAGCCTATGAGGACCTTTTCTTGCCGATTATCTAACTTAAAAGGTCTTCATCTACCCTATGATGATCCTTTTCAGACCGCTCATCTACTCAAAAGTCTTCATCACCTCTACTAAGAGTGTTCTACAAATTGAAGTAGCAAAACGTACTGGAATTGTCTTTGGAGATCTAGAGGGCAACTTTAATCCACATAACAAAATTACTCGTGAAGATATGACAGCAATGCTTATGAGAGCACTTGAATACAAAGAGGATAGTAGACTAGAAGCAACTTCAACATCTAATAAGTTCGCTGATGAAAACAACATTAGTACTTACGCGATAGATGCTATTCAAAAAGCAACTGCTCTAAATATCATTAAAGATATCGGTAACAACAAATTTGCACCTAAAAAAGACACAACACGTGCTGAAGCAGCAGTAATGCTTTACCAGGTTCTAAAATTATTAGAAGAAATTTAGACTGCAGTTAGGGGCAGTTCAATGTCCCATTTCATAAAATGAAAAAGTCGATTTATCACAAATACTGTGATCAAATCGACTTTTTTCATGGGACAAAACAACAGTTTATTATCACAGTCAAAAAAAATAGGACGAGGTACCTCCCCTCGTCCCGCTCAACTCTAATTCACCTTAAACCCAGATACATCTTCGTCCAATAAGAACGAGCTTCCACGTTGTTTATATCCCGAGATGAAGAAGATTGCCACAATCGCAGCTGTTAGAACTGCGCCACCAACGTATGAAGCAGTCAGTGGAATACCGAAGCCCATTTTTGATTCATACAGGATATATACAAAACACATAGATGTCATAAATGTTGCTGGAACCGTTGCGATCCAGTGATTTTTGTGAGATAAGAATAAATACATTGCACCGACCCAAAGTGCAATTACAGCAGTTACACCGTTTGCCCATGAGAAGTAGCGCCATAAAATATTAAAGTCGATTCTTGTTAATAAGAATGAAATAACGAATAAAGGAATCGCAATCCATAAACGACTTAATAATTTACCTTGAGCGAATTTGAAATAATCAGCAATAATCATACGTGCTGCACGGAACGCAGTATCACCAGAAGTGATTGGTAAGATGATAACCCCAATTACTGCAAGCGTACCGCCAATTGTACCCATCATTAGTAATGAAACTTGACTAACTACAGCAGCAGGACCACCAGCTGCTAATAATTCATTTAACCCACCATAACCGCCGAATAGACTCATTGAAGCAGCAGCCCAAATCATCGCAATAATCCCTTCAGCAATCATCATACCGTAGAAAATTTTGCGACCTTGATTTTCATTTTGTGTTGTACGAGAAATAATTGGTGTTTGAGTCGCATGGAATCCAGATAATGCCCCACAAGTAATCGTAAAGAAGATTAATGGGAAAATCGGTAAACTATTTGGATGCATGTTAGCAAATGTTAATTCAGGAATTGGTGCTCCTGTGAAAATCAAACCAATACCGATACCAACTGCAGAAATAACTAAAACCGCACCGAACCATGGGTAAAGGCGACCGATAATTTTATCAACAGGAAGCAATGTTGCAAGAATATAATAAGCAAAAATAACTGCAACAATCACAGCAAGTGCAACCTGTCCATTCAATAAATTACTAATTAACATCGCTGGTGAAGTAACGAATACAGTACCAACTAAAATAAGTAATAAAAGTGCAAAAACATTTACAACGTGTTTCATAAACTTACCTAAAAATTTTGCAGCCAGTTCAGGAAGGTGCGCTCCCTTGTTACGAATAGAAATCATTCCTGTTAAATAATCGTGAACAGCTCCTGCAAAAATACATCCAACGACTATCCATACAAATGCTACAGGTCCATATAATGCTCCTGCAATTGGTCCAAATACTGGCCCAGTCCCTGCAATATTTAATAACTGAATTAGAGAGTTTTTTGGCGTTGACATTGGCACATAGTCAACTCCGTCTGCATTAACAAATGCCGGTGTTGGTCGAGCTGGTTTTGAACCAAATACTTTCTCGACAAACTTGCCATACGTGAAATAACCCACAATTAGAAGGGCAATACACACTAAAAACGTAATCATTTTCTCATCCCCACCCCTATTAGAAAATTCTGATACTTACAAAAATAATAGTATCATATCATGTTATATAACAGCAATCACAAATTTAATATATTAATATAACAGAATATGATAGGAATTTTTCAAAGTTGAAAACCCTTACATTTATTTATGCAGCAAAGAAGAAATTTATTTATGTTTCTACAAAAATTTCGGCTAAAAAAGTTTTCTACATTTTATAAACTCACAGGATTTATATGAGCTTTCTACAATTTCAACACACTTCTTTACACATGGAAACAGCTTTTAATGATCACAATTACGCTATATAATTAAAAAAAGTGAAATCTCACTATCGATTTCACTTTTCCTATTCTTACACTATATTTTAATTTCAAGACATGTGAAGGTTTAATTTTTTTCTTTTTGCTTTAATATATGCCCCATAAAATTCAACATGGTCATAGCAGCTACACGTGTAGTAGAATTAGTAGGATCATATTGTGGAGCAACCTCAACAAGATCAAAGCAAATTACATTTCCCTTTTCCGCAATGCCAATTAATATATCATTCAAAAAGTCATATGAGAATCCGCCTGGAGATGGTGATCCTGTTCCAGTGGCTAAAGAAATATCAAAACAGTCAATATCAATAGTAACGTAATATTTATCAGCTTTTGGAATTTGAGAAAGTACCCCTTCAACACCAATGGACTGTGCTTCTTTTGCAGAAATTAGATGACTATTGAATTCCTTCGCTGCTTCGAAATCTTCTTTTCTACTACTTCCAAGACCACGCAAACCGATTTGAATCATGTCTTTAATATGGCCCATCTCAGACATTCTTCTCATTGGACTACCATTTCCAAAACGTTGTCCACCTGGCGCGTCAGACCAGTCAAGATGTGCATCTAATTGTATTACTGTTATATCACCTTCGTCACTTAAAGCCCGCGCAATCGGAATGGAAATCGAGTGGTCGCCTCCCATAATTGCTGGAATTGCACCTTTTTCCCTAATTTTTCTAACTGCATATTCAATTGCGTCAAAGGAACCTTGGATATCTCCGTGGACGACATCTGCGTCTCCAACATCAACGATTTTATTCGGTGCTGCTAAGAACACTTCATCTCTTTCTGGATCATAAAATCCAGCATCGCCACGACTATAATGAGTAGACACTTCACGGATTCTTCTAGGTCCAAATCGACATCCAGATAAAAAACCTACCCCTGTATCATATGGAACACCTAATACTGCAATGTCTGCATCTAAGTTTTCTAAATCACCACATATTGGATACTTTGCAAAGGATGCAATTCCTGTAATGGGCATGTTAATTTTATTCATGATAAATCCTCCAATTTCGATAAATGTAGTAGAGTTTATTGTAAATAATTACAGTTACTCCCTATGAATCAATTAAATAGTTAATTACGGTGCAAAAATATTCGTAAAAATTACAATTGACGGAACCCCAACTAAATCAATCAGCATTGATCCACTAACTGGGATGATAAAGAACGCCTTTCGTGAAATCACTCCGTATTTGTTTGTAATTGAATCCATTACAGCTAATCCATTTGCCGTTGCACCTAAACCATGTCCAATAAATCCAGCCGATAATAAAGCAGCATCATAGTTTTTACCAGTAAATCTAAAGACAACTAACCAAGCAATTAGAATAATACACACTGTTTGTACTAATAATATGATAATTAAAGGTAGAGCAAGGTCGTACAATTCCCAAATCTTAAGATTCATCATTGCCATTGTTAAGAAAAGTTCTAGAGATATAACAGAAATAATCTCAATGCCTTTTCTATTCATTTCAACAAATTGTTTTTTGCTATTTATTGATGCAAATAGCAATCCTAAGAATAAACTAAATACATGTCCTGGAACTGTGAATCCTGTTGCATCTGTAATCCATCTTGCAACATTCGTCCCTACTCCTAAAACGATAATAATGACCGCAATTAAAGTGAATACATTTCTTACAGTAATTTGGTCCTCTATTTTAATTCCTTCTGAAGCATCTAAAGATCTATTCCAGCCTTCATCTGTTTCAATTTTTAAGTTATTTCGCTTTATTAACCAGTTACCTAAAGGTCCGCCAATTAGACTTCCTGCAACAAGTCCGTATGTTGCAGCCGCCATACCTACTGTTAATGCACCCGTTCCACCAGATTCTTCGATAAATGGAGCCATTGCAGCAACCATCCCATGGCCACCTTCTAAAGCGGCCGCACCTGAAGCAATTCCTAAAAGTGGATCAATTCCTAGTAATGATGCTAAAGCAACACCCAATCCATTTTGAAAAATAGCAAGTCCCCAACAGATTAAAAGATAATAGAATAATAGCTTACCACCCTTTTTAATAAGGGCAAAGCTGCCACCAATACCTATCGTTACAAAAAAGATAAACATAAACAGATCGCCTAAAGTTTTATCAATGGTTATCGTAATATTCGCTCCGTTTAAAATCCAAACAGCAATCGCAAAACCAAAGCCCCCAATTACTGGAGCAGGTATACAATAGTTTCTGAAGAAACTGACTTTGTTACTTAACCATTTACCTATAAGTAATAACAAAACTCCTAATGCGACTGAGGTTATCAAATTTAATGTTAGAACACCATTTTCATAGACCATTTATCCGCCTCCTTTAACCGAATTTTCTAATTATTAACGAAACTATAACATTATATTTACATTTACAATCATCAAATTAGTTTATGAATTTATAGAAAAATTTTATAGGTGGCTTTGTTTGTAAATTTTTCATATAAATTCAATACAAAAAAACCGTTCTAAGTATGATAAAAAACACACACTAAACGGTTCATGATCTTAATTATAAAGTTCTTCAATTAACTCAACGATGGGAGATTTCTCTTTTTCATTTAAATAGATTATTGAAATTTTGGTACTTACTTCAGTAATACAATCAATAGGTACTTGCACTATTGTGCCATTATCTAATTCTTCTTGTACGGCGTGCTCAGGTAAAAAACACAGCCCCATATTCTTTTTTACTAATCGTTTAGCTGCTTCCATATTATCTACATGAATAATAATTTTTCTTTGAATCTTAACAGGTTCTAACAACCGGCTAATTAGCAGCCAATCGGTAGAATTATGGTCGTAAAAAACAAATTCATAGTTGGATAGGTCTTCCTTAGTCATTCTCTCTTGCATTTTAATTAGCGGGTGATCTGGACTTGCATAAAGTCCGACATGACTATTTAAAATTAAAATCGAATTAATTTTGGGATGCGTAATTTCTCTTACAATTCCAAAATCTACTTCCTGATTAAGTACTTTAGAAACAACCTCTTCTGAATGATAAGATTGAATTGTAATGTTCAATTCAGGGAATTTGTTTATTAAATGAGGGATTATTTCAGGTAGTAAATAACTTGATACAGAGTTAGAACACCCTATACTTATTTGATCAGGTATATAAAGTTGTTGATTTAATTTATATATACCCTTTTGATACTGTTCTAAAATCTTCTCAGCAAATGGCAGAAAGTTCTTCCCTGCCTCAGTTAAAAGTGACTTACGGCCATCTCTTTTTAACAACGTTGTATTTAAGTCATTTTCCAAAGATCGAATCCGTGCTGAAATAGAAGGTTGTGATAAATACAATGCCTCCGCAGCCTTACTAAAGCTACCAGAATAGACAACATAAATAAATGCTTCTAAATTTTGAATGTTAATGATTATCTACTCCTTTGAAATTAATATGTCTTTCTTTTTTAATCTAACTAAATTACTTTCAATTAATATATATTTCTACAAGTTAAGAAGGAATACCTTTTAGTTGAATTTGATTCATCTTTTAATACAAGGAGGGCACATCATTCCATACACTTTTTAGCACGTACCACTGAAATTTTTTACAAAAATAAGGGGAATTAGTTTGAGAATATAAAAAATACCTTCACATTACATAATGGAATTGAAAGGAAAGTAAACCAATGTGAAGGTATTACTTATTACACCACTTTTCATAGTTAATTCTAATAACTCATTAAAATTGGTTCCATCTACATAAGCACCGTCACCTACATGAACTGCCGTGATAATTCGATCAGTTGTTGTCATCATAAATTCCGTTTTGTACCCAAAAAAATGAGAAGTTTTACTTTTGTGACCTATTCTGTCCCCTTGGCACTACCTTCTCTCATAATCTCCAACATTTGTTGGGCAATTTGATAGAACGTTTCAAATTCATCGTATGTAAAGTGATTAAGCTTTTTGATAATCTTTGAATATTCTTTTTCATCGAGTTTTTTATGATAATCGAATATTCGTTTTCCTTTTTCCGTTAAATTTAAAAAAACTCTCCTTTGATCTGATGAATCTTTTACCTTAAAGACAATTTCTTTATTAATTAATTTTTCCACCATCTGTGAAATTGCACCTTTTGTTTTATTTGACATTTTGGCAATTTCAGAGATTGTAATACTTGAATTTTCCCCTATTAAGTTAATCGTATGGGCCTCTACCATAAAAATCTCATCATCCGTTCCATATTGTCTTGGAATCGATTCATATTCGCTAATTTCTCTGGATAATTCGTAAAGCGTATCCATTATCGAATAGACCAATTTATTTTTATCCATCATTTTAATTCCTCCCATCTACACCAATTATACCATTATTGGTATCTTAAAATAATTAAATTTTCTGAAAATTTAATATTGATTTCAATTAGTTCAGGTGCTAAACTAATTTTAATTTACTAGGGAGGGAGAAATTATGCAACTCTTTGACACTGTTGTAAATAGAAGGAATAGTAACTCTGTAAAGTGGGATGGGGGTGAACTTATCAAATCAATTGGTTTTACAGAACGTTTTGACAATGATACATTGCCCCTATTTATAGCTGATATGGATTTTCCAGTCGCGGAACCCATTATCCAAGCTATGCAAAAAGTCATTGACAATAAAATATTTGGTTATTCAATCATTCCAGATGAATACTATCAGTCGATCCAAAATTGGTTTAGCAGAAAATATAATTGGCAGATCGAAAAACAACAGATCGTTTATAGCCCAGGAACCGTTAATGCCATCAATACATGTGTAAAAGCATTTAGCGAACTTGGAGATGGAATCATCATTCAACGTCCTTCTTACCCGCCATTTGCAACTGCTATTGAAAATAATGGACGTACAATCGTTGATAACCATCTAGTACTAGATGAAAACAACCAATATCAATTCAATTTTGAAGAGCTAGAAATACAAGCGCAAGACCCTAAAAATAAATTACTCATCCTTTGCAACCCACATAATCCTTCTGGTCGCATTTTTACAAAAGAAGAACTTCGTAGAATCGCAGAAATTGGCGAAAGAAATAACTTAATTATTATTAGTGACGAAATTCATGGAGATTTAATACGGAAAAACGCAGCCTTTCATCCATTAGCATCAATCACAAATTATGATCATTTAATTACTCTCACTGCTATTAACAAAACATTTAATGTAGCTGGTTTACATTGCTCAAACACGATTATTCAAAATGAAGAGTTAAGAAAAAAATATGAAACGGTACAAGGAATGCAGTCCCCTACGCCTTTCGCAATTGCTGCACTCATTGCAGCTTATAACGAATGTGATGAATGGCTGGGTCAACTAAAAGAATATTTGGATGGAACATTTGAATGGGTGGATCGATTTTTAAGTGAACAGATGCCTCAAGTAAAATACCGTATTCCCGAAGGCACCTATGTCTTATGGATGGATTTTAGTGGCTATAACTTAACACCACAAGAAGTGCATGATCGAATTTATAACAAGGCGAATGTTGTCTTAGAAGATGGGAAAATGTTTGGAAAAGAATATGAAGATTTCCAAAGAATCTGTCTCCCATCACCAAGAAGTCTTGTACAAGAAGCATTTGTTCGAATTGCGAAAGAGTTCAATTAAAGATAGGAGGTTATTATTATGGTAAATAAAACTTCACTAGACGTTTTAAAAGAGGCACTGGATATAGAAGATTATGTCATACGTACTCGCCGTTTTTTACATGAAAACCCGGAAATTGGACTACAAGAAAAAAACACTATTCAATATGTCACAAATGAGTTAAATAAAATGTCCATACCTTTTGAGATTGTGGAGAATGGCGGCATTATTGGCTATATAGTGGGCAACAAACCAGGGAAAAAAGTGATTTTACGTGCTGATCTAGATGCGTTACCTATGAAGGAATCGGAGTTCAATTTAAAACAAAAGAAAGAAGTCGTTTCCAAAAACGATGCCGCTGCTCATACATGTGGCCACGATGCTCATACAGCTATGCTACTAGGTGCTGCAAAAATTCTAACAGCACACAAAGAATTAATAAATGGAACCATTATTTTAGCCTTTGAACAAGCGGAAGAAATTGGTGGTGGAATCTATAATCTTTTAACTAGATTACATGAAATCGGTGCAGATGGAGTTTGGGGAACACATTTAAAATCGGATATTCCTGCAGGGAAGATTTCTGTTGAAGCAGGTCCTCGGATGGCTAGTGCGTTCGCATTTAAAGTGATGATTGAAGGAAAAAGCGGTCATGGTTCAAGACCCGATTTATCCATCGCACCACTCGATTGTTTCACAGACTTCTACCAAAATATCAAGTCAATGCGATTAACTGGATTGAATCCTTTTGACCCAATAGCTCTTTCAATTGGAACGATTGAATATGGAAATGCTGCTAATATTATTCCACAAACATTGACGTTTTCAGGAACGTGTAGATTTTTACACTTTTCTCAAGGGAAACAAGCTGAAATTAAGTTTAAAGAGATTTTAACTAAAATTTGTGATCTTCATCATTGTCAATTCAACTATATTTCAGAACCAAAAGCGATGGATCTGATCGTCTACAACAACGAACAATGTTCTCAAATTGCTACTGAAGCCGTTTCAAAAGCTTTAGGGAGCGAAGTGAATTATAAATATCCAGCATGGATGGCATCGGAATCCTTTTCAATCTATCAAAAATATTTCCCAGGGGTTTTTGCATTCTTAGGCATTGCAAATGAAGAACTAGGTTCAGGTGCAGAACATCATAATGAAAATTTCGATATTGATGAAAGCGCTTTAAAGATAGGTATTGCTTCAACAGTTGAATATGCTATTAATTTTTTGAATGCAGGTGCAGATATTAAATTTACACCTTATAAGAGATCTGTAAAAGACTTATTTATAGATAATGGTTTTCAAATTTAAGATCTTAAGAGGCACACTTTATGTTTTTCATAGTCTTTATCACCAATAATTGCGATAAGGAGAACCAGCAGTGGAGACTAACACACTAAAAAAATCTGTCTTGTTTGTTCTATTAATAACCGTTGTAGTTTCCGGTATTTCTCAAGGTTTGCTCATGCCAGTTATATCCATAATCTTTGAACAACAAGGGATTTCACCAACAATCTCTGGATTTCACTCATCAGCTTTTTATATTGGAATATTAATTGCGTCACCTTTTATGGAAATGGTTATTCGTAAATTTGGGTTTAAAAATGTAATCTTAGTCGGTTTAACCATAACATTTATCTCTAACCTTCTATTTGTCGTTTTTGAATCGATCTTCATTTGGTTCTTGTTAAGACTATTGATCGGTATTGGGGCGAATATGTGCGCACTAGCATCTCAAACATGGATTACTTCCACCGTTGGGCAAAAACAAAGAGGTCTAATTATCTCAATTTATGGATTATGTTTCGGATTAGGATTTGCTATTGGACCTTATGCTACTAGTCTAATAGAATACAATGAAAATCTACCATTTCTCATATTAGCCTGTTTAAGTATTACAGTTTTTATTATTGTCTTGTTTTTAGAAAATAGACATTCCATTCAGTATGACGAGCAAGTTAACTTTCGTTTAATGGATTTCTTTACTAGATTTAAACTCGTTTTAAATTACGCTTGGGTTGCCTTATTATTCCCTTTTACCTATGGCGTTTTAGAATCTGTCATTAATGTCAATTTACCTACTCAAGTATTACGATCCAATCTTGATTTAACATTAATTTCCGTGCTCGTTTCAGTATTTGCATTAGGAAGTATCTTATTTCAAATTCCTTTAGGAATCATGAGTGACCGTTTTGGAAGAAGAAAAATTCTAGCGATTGCAACTGCCATTGGTACTATCTCATTTGTTGTTGGTGTCATTTTCTTTAACAATATTATTTTATTAATCTCTATGTTATGTATAGCAGGTATGTTTGTTGGGTCCATATACTCTTTAGGAATTGCTTACATGATCGATTTAATACCAAAACAACTCATTCCAATGGGGACTGTATTATCAGGAATTGTGTTCAGTTTTGGTAGTATACTCGGTCCTATAATCGGGGGTGGATTATTAGAAACAATTCCTCATTTTAATGTGTTATGGATTTTTATAGTTTTACTACTCTTTATTTCTATCGTTTTAGCAAAGGGGTTTCAAAAAGCAATGTAAATTATTTATACACAAGGGGGAAATTTATGGTTACGAAGATAAACTCTAAAATAGAATCTAAAAATGAAGTGAAAAGTCCAATGAAAAAATTCAAATTTAGATTACCGAATGTCATTATTATGATGTTACTAATGATGTTAATAGCGTGTATATTAACTTATATTATTCCAGCAGGAAATTTTGAGTATTCTGAAGATGGCAAATTGATTCCTGGTACTTATCATAGTGTGGAAGGTACTCCTGTCAATCCAATTTATGCATTAACACTTATATTAGAAGGTGGAGTTAAAGCTAGTAATGTAATTATTACTATTCTTTTCATGGGTGGTTTACTAGGTGGGATATTCCAATTAGATTCGATCAATAAAATTATCAGTGCTTTAATTATGAGATTCGAAAATGCTGGACCTAATGTTCTTGTATTAGGTATGTTCTTATTAATGTCCTTCATAGGATTTTTCCTTGGCGGCGACATGATGATTGTATTTGTCACATTAGGGGTCATACTAACCCGTAAGTTAAAGTTAGATCCGATAACAGCATTAGCAGTTACATTTTTACCTCTATTTCTTGCATTTTCAGTTGCTCCAAATGGCGAAGCATATATTGCGCAACTATTTGCTGGTATTCCACTTTACTCAGGATATATTGGACGAACAATTATGTTTTTAATTTTCATGCCAATTACAGCAGCTTATGTCGTCCTATATGCTCGTAAAGTTTTAAAGGACCCTTCAAAAAGTGCAATGGGAAATACAGAATGGATCACAATGAATGGTCAAGAAGAAAGTGAAGTTAAAATTGATAAAGCACAGAAAGTTACTTGGCAAGACGTAGTCGTTATTGGAACTGTTATTATTTCTCCAATTATTTTAGCTTATGGAAATCTTGTTCTAAATTGGGCGGCACTTTATAATAACGGCGCAGTAATTACAGTATTCATGTTAGCATTTATAGTTGCTTTTGTTGTGAAAAGAAAATCATTAGATGAGATGGTTGGAGCTTTTACTAAGGGACTAAATGATATGGTTGTAGTTGCTGTTGTAATTGGTTTAGCAAGAACCGTAAGTATTATTCTAGAAAAAGGTAATATTTTGAGTACTGTTATTAACTTCATGACAAGTTCATTAGGAGACTTCTCACTTGGTATTACATCTATTTTTATTTTCTTAGTTGCACTTATATTCAACTTCTTAGTACCATCTGGATCTGGAATGAGTGGAGTGATGATGCCTATTTTACAACCCGTTGCAGATATGCTTGGAATGACTGATCAAGTATTAGTTACTTCAATACAATTTGGAGGAGGTTTAGGAAATTTAATCATTCCTACTCTTGGTGCTACTATGGGAGCGATAGCTATCGCAAGAGCAAACTTCGGTTCCTGGATTAAATTTATGATCCCTTTATTCATTATATGGATGGTTGTAGGTTCAATAATTCTCTACTACATTGCATCGATTGGATGGGTTGGGTTTTAATATTAGTGTTTTGTGATTCAGGGACAGAGGGACAGGCATAACCTGTCCCCCCTTTCCACCACTATTCTATCGCCAATTCATTAATAACCTCTTTCGTTACCTCAAGAAATTGTTCAGTTGGTAAGCTTTTTACACTATTTTTTAATGTCACTAAATTAAGTTTCGCACTAATTGTAGGATTCACTAACTTTACTAAAGGTGGCATCTTGTAATCTTTTAATTTTGTAAATAGTTCAGGTGCAAAAGCTATACCCAGCCCTTCTTTTACCATATTTAACATTGGGATTGTTTCGGTGCCCCAATAAATAATTTTTGGTGTATATCCATGAACTTGACAAGCTTCTAAAATAAAATCTGAAATTCCTAATCCCATGGTTGTATGAGGCATAAGGAAGTTTTCGTTTGATAGTTTATCTAAGCTAATCGTTTCATATTGAGCGTATGGATGATTGTGTGGTAAAGCTACATATAGATTTTCAGAAAGTAATGCTGTTGTATGTAAATCGTTTTCACTAAAAATATTTCTCATGATTCCAATATCCATTTTGTGTTGTCTGAGTTGATCTAAAATAAAAGCTGCATTTCCTTCTAATACACGTATTGTTATTTTTAAGTTTCGTTCATTTAGTCTTTTAACAACTTCAGGAATGATTGTTAAATTGGCAATGGTCGAACACCCTATTGTAACCTCCGATTGTTTCCCATTACTAAACTCTACGATTTCATTTTTCACTTGTTCGGTTGATAATAATAACTCTTTACCGCGCTTATATAATAGTTTACCTGTATCATTTACTATTACTTTTTTCCCCTTCCTTATAAATAAAGGTGTTCCTAATTCTTCTTCTAATTTCTTTAAGGCAATGCTTAAAGGAGGCTGGGTCATGTTTAGTGATAACGCAGCTTTAGATATCGATCCCTTTTCTATTACCTCAACAAAGTATCTCAAACGCTCTGAATCCATTTATCTCACCCCTTATATAAAAAATATATATTTAATAGTTATAATATATATTTTACATATTATACGGCAACATCTAGAATTTTCACCAGGGGGAATAATTAGAATTTTCACTCAAAATATTACTCGGAGGGGTTCAAATGAGATTTTTGAAATTAGTAAGCACCTTATTATTAATAGTTGTTCTAGCTGCGTGTTCAACTAGCGCTAGTAGTGGGAGTACTACAAACGGTAGCGATTACCCAAGTCGTACGATTAACATTACAATTCCATATGCTGCTGGAGGTAGTGGCGATTTACAAGCTCGTATTATTGCAGAATTTTTACAAAAAGAATTAAAGCAAACCGTAAATGTAATTTCTAAACCTGGTGGAGCTGGTTCAATTGGGATGAATGCAGTCAAATCATCTAAAGCTGATGGATACAATATTATTTTAACTGCTGTAGGACCTTCCACATTAACTCCAAATTCAAATGATGTTGGTTATACCGTAACAGAGGATTTCGAACAAATTGCTCAAATTTCAGAGGCACCTTATGGAATTGCTGTAAATGAAAGTTCTACTGTTAAATCTTTGGATGAGTTACTTGATCAAGCTAAAAATAACCCGAAATCAGTAACTTATGGAACTACTGGTGCCGGCCTTCACCAACATGTTGTAACTTCTGCATTCCTTGCTACTTTAGACGGTGTAGAGATGGAGCATATTCCATTTGAAGGTGGTGCTGAAGCTGTAAGTGCTCTATTAGGAAATCATACGACAGCATCTGTTAACACTGTTTCAGAAATTATTCCTCATAACGGGAATGGTTTAAGAATTTTAGCAGTTACATCTGAAGAAAGATTAGAAGATTTACCCGAAGTGCCTACTTTTGGGGAACTTGGCTTTGAATTAATCGGGAATGGTGCATGGTTCGGCTTTATGGCGCCAAAAGGAACACCAGAAGAAATTATTACTACATTAGATGAAGCAATTAAAAAAGCACTTGAAGATGAAGATGTTATTGCTCAATTTAAAAATGCAGGTTTACCAATACGTTATTTAAACTCTCAAGATTTTAAAACAAAAGTAGAACAAGAGAATGTTAAAAATGCAGAAGTCATTCAATCGCTTAAGTAAATAAGGAGCGTAGAACTATGAAAAAAGAAGTGATCGACCTAGGAGCAGGTACCCTGCTCTTCTCTTTGGCTACTATTGGATTTTTCTTCACTAGTCAAATAGATTCTAACCAACCATATGGACCATCATTTTTTCCTAAACTAATTCTAACATTATTAATGATTGCTTCCATTATTTTAGTTGTAAATACCATTTTTAAGTGGAAGGCAAGTAAAGATACATTCCAACTTGATAAAAATATACTATTAACAATTTTCATATTTACTGGAGTACTAATTGGATATGTTCTGCTATTCTTTGTTACTGGTTTTATCATCTCAACAATCGTATTTTTATTAGTAGCTCAGTTTATATTTGGAGTTAGGAAACCTGTTCTTTTAATCGGGGTTTCTGTGATTCTTCCTATTCTTTTATATCTCATATTCACAAAAGCTTTCAATATACCATTACCAGGATTTTTTGAGTAGGAGGGGAAATACATGTCCACAGAAGTAATTGAAGGTATTTTATATGCATTAGTACCTGCTGCTATTATTGCAAATTTACTCGGTGTAGCATTAGGTATTGTATTTGGATCACTTCCTGGTCTTACAGCAACAATGGGGATTGCCTTACTAATTCCTTTAACATTTGGTATTGACCCAGTAGTAGCATTCAGTGCCCTACTTGGTGTATACGTTGGAGCAGTTTATGCAGGTTCTTTAACTTCTATTTTAGTCGGCACTCCTGGAACAGCTGCGGCAGCGGCAGCACTTTTAGAAGGTCCTGCATTAACGAAAAAAGGAGAAGCAAAAAAGGCTTTAACTATGACAACAGTTGCTTCTGCTGTTGGTGGTTTACTCAGTTGTTTAGCGCTAATTTTAATTGCTCCACAACTTGCTAATGTAGCTTTAACATTTGGGCCACCTGAGTATTTTGCCCTTGGTTTATTTGGCATTTCAATTGTTGCAGGTGTTTCAGGTGATTCCCTTTTAAAGGGTCTTATTGCAGGGTTAATCGGTTTCTTTATTGCACTTATTGGAATGGATCCGATTACAGGGACAAACCGCTTTACTTTCGAAAATGCTAATCTATTAAATGGAATAGATGTCGTTCCAGCATTAATAGGATTATTTGCTATTTCAGAAGTACTAACAAGACTTGAAGGAAAATCTGAGCAGATGAAAGCAAGGCTAGCAGAAACGTCGATTGGTATGAAATTTACCGATTTAAAGAAAAATTGGTTTAACATTTTACGATCATCTGCAATTGGTACATTTATAGGAATTATTCCTGCTACAGGTTCTGGAGTGGCTTCATTTGTCGCATACAATGAATTAAAAAGAGCCTCAAATGAAGAAGATAAGAAGAAATTTGGAAAAGGAAATATCGACGGTATTGCAGCTACTGAATCAGCAAATAGTGCTGTAACAGGAGGTGCTCTGGTACCCCTACTAACTTTAGGAATTCCAGGGGATGTTATAACGGCTGTATTGTTAGGAGCTTTAATGATTCAAGGTCTAACACCTGGACCAACATTATTTACTACAAATGGTGATATTATTTATGGAATCTTTACAGCATTAATCATTTCGAATATTTTCCTACTCATTTTAGGTCTTGGTGCCGCTAAAGTGCTACCAAAAATTTTACAAATTCCCGAATCTATACTAATGCCTACGATCGTTGTCTTTTGTATTTTAGGTTCCTATTCTATTTCAAATTCAACATTTGATGTACTAATTATGTTAGTATTCGGTTTTTTAGGCTATTTACTATTGAAGTTTGGGATCCCATTAGCCCCTTTACTTCTTGCAATGATTTTAGCACCAATTATCGAAACAAACTTTAGACGATCAATGTTATTATCACAAAATGATTTCTCTATTTTCATCACAAGACCTATTTCAGCTGTTGTAATTATTGTTACTCTTTTCATTCTTGGGCGGATCCTCTGGAATGAAATGAAGAAAAAGAATCTAAAACAGCAGTCTATCGAAGGAGAATCATAATGAATGACAGCCTATTAAAAAAAGTTTATAACGACATTGAAAACAAATACGAAGATTCACTAAACCTTTTAGAAATTATCGTGAATATTGATAGTCCTACAGTCAATAAAGAAGGTGTAAACCTTGTCGGCCATGAAATTAGAAGAAAACTAGAGTCAGAAAATATAGATTATGAAATTTTAGAAAATGAGAATTACGGCAACCATATCATTGCAACTATTAAGGGGAAGAAAAAAGGTAAAATCTTACTAATGGGCCATAAAGATACTGCATTACCAGACGGAACAGCGAAAAATAGACCTTTCAAGATAACTGAAAATCACATTGCTGGACCTGGAGTATCAGACATGAAATCCGGTTTAGTCACAATGATTCAAGCAGCTAGTTCCCTTAAAAATTTAGCAGCAGATGAAATATGTGATATTCAATTGCTATTCACTCCAGATGAAGAATTGGGCTCACCTATTTCAAAGAGTGTAATTACTGAACTAGCTAAAGATGCTTCTTGCGTCTTCAATTTAGAACCTGGAAGACCAGACGGTTCAATAGTTACTGCACGTAAAGGATCAGCACATTTACGTATCGATATTGAAGGGAAAGCAGCTCATTCTGGCGCTTTTATCGAGAATGGAATAAGTGCCAATGATGAACTCGCACAAAAAATGATTCATATTAAGAAATTAATGAATATTGAAGATGGGATTACCATCAATTTTGGAAAACTAAATGGTGGGATTGGAAATAATGTTGTATCCCCTTGCGCTTATACAAGCATACATCTTGCTTTTTGGAAATTAGAAGATTATAAAAAAACGTATAAAGAGATTGAAGGAATAGTAAACACAAGTTATATAGAAGGAACGAAAAGCAAACTATCAGGTGACATTGGTATGCTTCCGATGGAAAAAAACGAAGGTGTTCTGAAGCTTTTGGAAATTGTAAAGAATGCTGCGAATTATTTAGACATTAATATTACGGAACAAACAACTAAAGGTGCTGCTGATGTTGGATTTACTGCCGCTTTAGGAATCCCTTCCATATGCGGAATGGGGCCAATTGGTGGAAATTGGCATGCAGAAAATGAATACATGGAGTTAAACTCATTAATTCCACGTACAAAATTACTGGCGAGCTCAATCTTATTGTTCTGTAAACAACTCTAATACGACCGTAAAGCACTATGCCAATTCGAACAATTGCATGGTGCTTTTTCAAGGGAGAAAGTAGGAATTACAATGGCAATTGGTATTGTTTTTCACTCCATTGCACTTATTACAATTATGATTATGATTGGGGCATTTATAACGAAACAAATAGAGTTTAACAATGATATAAGGAATATGTTTACGACTTTAATCGTGAACATAGCAATGCCCTGTATTATTCTTTCAAGTATATTTAAACTTGATATGACCAATGAGCTACTTTCCAATGCGTTCCTTGTCTTATTTCTATCTATTATTATTAATATATTAGGAATTATTATTGGTGGACTAATTGCTTCACGAGTATATCCCCAGTTAGATCGAACTCGTGAAATTGCTATTTTATCAGGCCTTGGGAATACCGGTTTCATCGGTATCCCCCTATGCGCAATTCTTCTAGGTCCCGAAGGTGCTCTTTATGCTGCAATGTTTGACGCAGGAGTAGATATCACTTTATGGACTGTAGGATCCTTAATTTTACAAAAAGAGAAAAAAGTAAATCTAAACACGCTAAAATCTCTTATTAACATACCTATGATTGCAATCGTATTCGGTTTAACATTTTCAATCATACAGATTAAACCTTATGTATTTTTCCTTGATTTGTTTAACCTGCTAGCTTCACTAGGTGCACCATTAGCGATGTTCTATATTGGAATGTTATTAATGAATCTTTATAAAGCGCGTGCTGTTAATTCGTTAGCGACCTACAAAAAAGCACTTTGGCTTCCGATTACAATTAAACTTATATTAGTACCTTTAATCGTATTAAGTATTGGGAATCTGTTGAGCCTAGATAATACAATATTCCAAACCGTGTTCGTACAATCCATGATGCCCTCTTTAACGTTAGCATCAATTCTTTTTTCAAAATTTTCATCAGATGATGAAATGGGTGCAGCAACGACAGCGATTTCAACAATTTTTGCAATGTTCACCATTCCATTAATGATATTAATTTTAAATATGATAAGCTTTTAGGGGTCACAGTACAGCTTTGTAGTCCTTTTCTAGCCGTTGAAAGTTCAGACGAGGGACCTTGTCCACTCGTCTCACCCTATCCCAAAAAATAAAACCTCCTAACATCCGATGTAATTTTGATAAACTTCATTCCCTAATCGATCTTCTAAAACTAAACAATTCAAATCCCACTAACAGAAAAAAAGCAGGTACCTAAAGAGGTACCCACCTTATTTTCACACATTAACACTGTCAAGTTGTTTAGTATGGGATTCTTCATCAACTTTTGTGTCGTTGATATTATCAGACCCTAACCCATCTTCTGTAGCTCCAACTACGACTGCTGCCGATGCGTCACCTATGACGTTAACTGAAGTTCTGAACATGTCTAGTACACGATCGATACCAGCTACAAGAGCGATTCCTTCTAATGGCATGTTTACTGATGCGAGTACCATGGCAAGCATAATGACCCCTGCTCCTGGGACCCCTGCTGCGCCGATGGATGCCAAAACAGCTGTTAACACAACGGTTAATAATTGTAAGAAGGTTAAGTCCATTCCATAAAATTGGGCAATGAAGACAACCGCTATCCCTTGATAAATGGCAGTTCCATCCATATTCAAAGTTGCTCCAAGTGGGAGAACAAAGCTGCTTATTTTTTTCGATACACCTAGATCCTGTGTGTTTTTCATAGTAACAGGTAAGGTTCCAGCACTACTACATGTACTGAAGGCAACAGTGGCTGCCGGAGCGATTCCTTTAAAGAATTTTAAAGGGCTCATCTTGGCAAATTTCTTAACTGCTAGTGAATAAATGAAGACAGCATGAATAATACAAGCTATGGCTACAGCTAGAATTACTTTTAATAGCGGCATTAATACATCTACCCCATATTGGCCAACTACTGGTGCGACCAATCCTAATACACCAATTGGTGCTACCCACATGACGATTCCCGTTATTTTATACATGACTTCTGCGAAACCTTCAAAGAATCGATAAACTGGTTGCGCCGGTTTCCCAACGAGTGAAATGGCAATCCCGATAAAGATCGCAAAGAATATAATTTGTAATACATTACCTGTAGCAAGTGCAGCGAAAGGATTATCTGGAATGATATTTAGTAAAGTAGCAATTACCCCACCAGTTTCATTCACTGTTGTTGCCTCTTCAGGTGCACTTATATTCAGACCCTTTCCTGGATTGATCAAAAAGGCAATAGCCAAACCGATGATGACTGCAATTGCACTAGTTATCAAGTAGTAACTAATTGTCTTTGCACCGATTCTCCCCAGGTTCCTCGGATCCCCTGTACTAGCTACCCCAACAACTAGTGATGCTAAAATTAATGGGGCGATAATGAATTTGATGAGACGTAAAAATAAATCCCCAAGTGGCTTTAATACTTCAATCGAAGGACCAAAAGCTATACCTAACACAACTGCAAGCACGAATGCAATAAAGATTTGAGCCAACAAATTTCCTTTTATCTTAAACATTTATTTCTCCCCTTTATTATTCTTTGGCATTGAACACAGATTAACTAACGTGTAATTTCGTATTACATTTTTTCTTGTGTCTGACAAAGGGGTATTTCTAAGATGTTTTAGAGTACTTTTGAACGTGTTGTTTTTCTAAAAATTCATCCACTATAAAAACGCTTACAAAAAAGTGCATGGCTATATCTTCTGTCAAAAAAAGAGATTCACCTTTCGTTATCCACTGTCCCAACAATTTCAAGACTTGCTCCTTGCCTAACTTAGAACCGCAATAGATTCTATTTCGATCAATACGTCTTTTGGTAAACGGCTCACTTCTACTGTAGATCTGGCAGGTTTATGATCCTTAAAAAAGCTGCTGTATTCTTCGTTTATAATTGGAAACTGAGCCATATCTTTTATGAAAATGGTCGTCTTCACTACTTGATCAATCGACAAATTTTCTTCGTGTAAAATGGCTTCTATATTTTGTAGAACTTGCCGGGTTTGCAGGACGATATCATTTTCTACTACTTGTCCAGTTTCAGGGTTTATTGGAATCTGGCCCGAAAGATAAAGCATATTGTTGACTTTGACTGCTTGTGAGTAAGGTCCGATTGCTTCCGGAGCTTTTTTAGTTGTGATGAATTCCATTTAATCACTCCTTTATTGAAAATTCTTTTTCTTCCCTTATTTTTTTCAGGTAGTTATAAATCGTAAATTTTGATACACCCAAGACTTCAGATAAGTACTCGACAGATCCTTTGATTAAAAATGCGCCTTTTTCCTCTAATTTACTGACACATTCAATCTTTTCTTCCATATCAAGCAAGGTTTGCGCTTTAGGAAAATCTTTTAATACAGAGTTCACCATGTCTTCCAATACTTCGTGTACAGAGGAATAGAAATTTTCGGTTTTTTGCTCGGATTTATTAAACTTTAGTAGTTCCTCAATTTCTCCGCTGATCTGAATCAATAAACTAATATCATAGTTAATGCAAAGAGCCCCAATTACATGGTTTGATGAATCTCTTAAAAAGATGGTAGAAGATTTCAGCACACTTCCTGTCTTCAAAATCGTCTCATAGTTGGTGATGTCTGCTATCTCGAGATCATCTTTTTTCAATTCTTGTAATACAAGGTTTGTGATGGGTGCTCCCTTTTTACGATTTGTAAGGTTCCCTTTAAGATAAAAAAGAGATTCCTCCAGATTACTAAAATCATGTACCGCTACCTCACACCGCTGGCCAAACATGGCGACAAGTGTGTCTGCTGTACGACAAGCTTGATCGAAAATGGTTTCATGTTCTTTTTTCACTTAACCAAATCCTTATGGTCTTCATAAATTGATGCTTCCTTCTCAAGCATTGGTACTTCTACTTTCACTGTATCTGGGTATTTGATGCCTGCCCCCGTATTCAATGCAACTACTGTTTCTCCTTCTTTAATCCATCCGCTTTCTCTTAATCTACGAATTGCTACAAACGTAGAAGCTCCCTCTGGGCAAATAAAAGCACCTTCTAATCGAGAAATCTTTTCTTGTTCCTCGACCATAGATTGGTCGTCAATCGCGATTGCACAGCCATCTGTTTGATAGATGGCATCTAAAACTAAAAAGTCCCCTAATGCCTTAGGAACATTAATGCCAAAAGCTAGTGTACTAGAGTCTTGCCAAAACTCGGACTCAGTCTTTTTCTCTTCCCAAGCTTTTACGATTGGTGCACAATTCGATGCTTGTACTGCTACCAATCTAGGCAATTTTCCTTCCACCCAACCCAAAGACTTTAATTCTTTCAAAGCCTTATAGATTCCGATTAATCCTACTCCCCCACCTGTCGGATACAAAATAACATCAGGCATCTTCCAACCCATTTGTTCGGCAATTTCTAGTCCCATCGTTTTCTTGCCTTCGATTCGGTAAGGTTCCTTCAATGTCGATGCATCGTATAGATTGTTATCCTTTACGGCTTTCGCTACAATTTTTCCTGCATCGCTGATCAATCCATTAACCAGATAGAGTTTTGCACCTGATGAAGCTACCTCATTCCTAGTGATTACCGGCGCATCCACTGGCATGACAATCGTTGAGTTGATACCCGCTCTTGCTGCATAAAGAGCCCACGCTGCACCTGCATTCCCATTGGTCGGCATCGCCAGTTCTTTTACACCTATTTCCTTTGCTTTTGAGACCCCAACTGCTGCTCCTCTAGCTTTAAAAGTACCAGTCGGAACAAGCCCTTCATCTTTCATAAAGAGATTTTCCACGGACATGTCCTTTCCTAGTGTCGGCATTGAAATAAGAGGTGTCATGCCTTCACCGAGTGAAACGACATTATTGGAATCTTCAACTGGCAATAACTCATGATATCTCCATAACGAAGGCTCCCTAGTTAGTAAATCTTCTCGTTTTAAATTTTCTTTTATTTGATCCCAATGATAGTCAACCAACAATGGGGATCCGCAAGAACACAACTGGTGTTGTTCTTTGGTGTCGTACGTCTTTTCACACTTCGGGCAAAACAGATGAGAAACAAAACTGTATTTCATTACTATCTACTCCCTTCAATTTAATTACAACTTTACCAATCCATAACTTCAATTGCAAGAAAATTTTAAATATTCAAATAAAATTTTAATTGGGTATTGTATTGTTTAAATGAAATGTTTACGATTAATTAGAAAGCATACATAATTGGAACTTTTATGCACTTAAGGCATTAGAAATCTAAAAAATTAGGAGATGGCTGTATGAATTTACGAAATAAAGCAATGGTAGTTACTCGCTTCATCCCTGGCTTAGTAGTTTGTTTTGTTGTCATGATGTTGGGGGTTTATGGTGCAGGGCTTATCGGAGATTTGCTCTTATTAATAGGGGTTTTGTCAGAAGGTAGTAGCAGTCCAATCTCAGGAATCTTCGTCGCAATACTATTGGGGATTTTGATACGTAATACAGTTGGACTCCCGGATCTATTCACTAAAGGAATCAGTTTCGCCGTAAAATATGCGTTACGTGCCGGAATCATTTTACTCGGTTTACGATTGAGTTTAACGGAAGCACTTAAACTGGGGGCATGGGGACTTCCTCTCATTATCTCTTGCATTTCAGTTGGATTGATAGTCACTCTTTATTTCACAAATAAAATGAACCAATCGGCTCGCCTGGGGGCATTAATTGCGAATGGTACTGGGATTTGCGGTGTGACTGCAATTATGGCTACAGCACCGGTTATTAAGGCGGAGGAAAATGAAATTTCATATGCCGTTGCCAATATTACCATTTTTGGTTTAGTGGGAATGCTTTTTTATCCATATCTAGCAAACTTCTTTTTTGCTGATGACCCGATTAAGGCTGGATTATTTTTAGGAACGGCCATTCATGATACAGCACAAGTAACTGGGGCAGCATTAATGTATGACCAAATGTTTCATTCGGAAAAAGTCGTAGAAGTAGCGACCATTACCAAACTTACGAGAAATTTATTTATTATTGCCGTTATCCCAATTGTCGCTTACTTCTTCTATCGAGGGAAGCGTAGTAATGGGAAAGAACAGAGCGTAAACCTTCCAAAATGGTACAAACTGTTCCCTCTTTTCATACTTGGCTTCTTGTTCTTATCATTAATCCGGACGATTGGGGATGCAACCTTATCATCGACAGGAATGGCTTTTAATCTGTTTGAACCATCTGCTTGGAAGGACTTCTATAGTTTCTGGAGTACATTTGGATCCACCTATCTGCTCGGGCTAGCAATGGCGGGCGTGGGTCTATCAACGAATCTAAAAATCTTTAAAGGAATGGGCATTAAACCATTTTACATCGGTTTAATCGCTTCCCTTTCTGTCGGAGTCGTCAGTTTGCTGCTCATTTCTATTTTTGGGGATTTGATTGTTTTGTAGGGATTGTTATAATGGGACGAAGGTACATTGGGGACAGGCACACTGTCCCATCGTTTATAATAATTGCCTTTAATATAGATTTTTTTAAAAATTGCTAGGTGCCTGTCTCTTCTAACCAGTTAAATCAGTTGCGGATTTGTTTTCACTTCACTCTTTCTAACTCAGATCTTTTCCCATTTCCCTTACGCTTGATCTTTTCTTCTGTGATTTTTTTACTAGTTTAACCTCTATAGGGAATCCTGAGTTTACTCTTGGCGGATTCAAAAATTGATTTAGTTTTTGTTCAAATATCTTATAATCATTTTTCTGTTTCGGTGTTAAAAACTGAACATAATTTGTTAATGCAAGATTTTTTAATATTTCTTGCATATGCTTTAGATTTGAATTATGGATTTCAGAATGACTACTTTTATCATAACTTACTAGCAATCTATGCTTATAGAGAATTGTTTTCACAATTTCATAGTTTTGTGGGTTTGATTGAATTATTTCTTCAAGACATTCATTAGCAGAATTAATAGTTGCTATATCTTTAAACACAGTTTCATTCGTCGCTCTTTTAATGTACCCCAATGTTTTTGTTTTGAATTCATTATTCAAATATCTATCAAAAATATTATCTTTTAATCCTTCATTGATTTTTGATTCATTTATATCAGTTAATCCATGTATTCCTACACCAGCCTCTTTTGCTTTTGCAACCTTTTCAGGTTCAACTCTTGCAACACGTTCATACTTTTTAATTGTTGGCACAGTAACACCACAGGCTTTAGCAACTTCTTTGATATCATAATTTTCGTTTTCCATTAATTTTCTTATCATTTTTTCTAAATCAAATGCGGATCTCTTTTCAGAATGCAATTCCAATCTGAGTCTCTTAATAATTCTCCCCTCTTCAGAAGATCTTGCGTCCACCGTACAGTTAACTTCTTCCTCATTTAAAAATATTAATGCATAATATCGACGATAACCATCAACGAGAACATATTGATTTACACCTACTTCTTCAACAATTAACGGTACTTGTAATCCATTCTCTTTAATGTCATCTGCAAGACTGATATCCTTTTCGTTTTTTCTAAAAGTTGTCTCAGGTTCTATTTGACTAAGTTTTATCTTCTTAATGTGTTTACCTATGACAATTCACCCATTTCCCTTTTTGATAAAAGGTATTCAGTAATGGGATTGTCCAATTACAAAGAGAAAATTTATTTGGAATTTACATAATTTATTATTACTAACAATTTCAAGTGATATTTAGTACTACGCCATATAATAAATATGTAAATAGTCTTAGGAGGGATATGATAAATGATTAGTTAAGTTTTATAAGAATAAGTAAATGAATACTATGCATGTTACAATTTTTGTAATTTCAATCTACTATCCACTCTACTTATTAGTTTATAATAAATATAAATAGAAAGTAAGATACCCAAAATGGAGGATGTAAAATGACATGTATAGCCTGTAATAATTTAGATTCAATATCAAGCTGCTTACAACGTGATGGAAGAAATTCACTTTGTTTAAGTTGTTGCGAAAATATTCGATCTTGGGATTTATGTGATACCAATTGTGAATATTTCCCCAAAGAGGTATCTCATGCACCATTAGTTAAAGGCTTTGAACTAACACGCGTTTACGATGGACATACTCATACGTTTGTTGAGGACATGTTTTTACCTAATATCTTCAGTCAATTATATTGCGAAATCTCATTTTGTAATGTGAATGTATTTGACCCAAATCATATTGAGGTGGACCTTATTTTTAAAATAAAAGAAATTACAAAAGTAAATAATGAGGAATATTTAAAAGATGATTGGAAAATTGCTGAAAATGGAGAGCATTTAAGAGGACTTGTTCCTATTCTGCAAATCTATACTTTTGAACATGGCTCAACAAGTGTTGTTCCAAATTCGTTCAGCATCGATAACCATCCTTTTATGAAGCAAGAGATGACGTCCTATCATTATAAAACTTGGCAGCCATTTTCATATGCTAAAAAAGATTATATTAAAGTTAAAGAAAAACAAGAGTTTCAAGAGGATATAATTGTAGGAAGAGTAATTGAAGGAGAAGGTTTTTTTGGCAAGAACGATACTTTATGGACAGAACTACTTTTAGATAAAGAATATAAAATTTCATTAGATATTAGTTATAATAACCTAATAATAGATAAGAAAAATCAGCAGATTAAAATTCCATTTGGATTATATTTTCCATTTAATTATGTAAATTATTTGGATTATTCACTAGTTGTTTCAGATGATTTAAATCTAGAAAAAGAATCTAAGTATTCAATGATTATTCCAAATAAAATCAGAGATGAACAACTATTTGCATTACCATTGGAAGGGAATATGAACACTATCGAAGGTGGTGGATATGTTCAAGATTGATTCTATATTAGAAATACCTAATAATTTTTATTACGATAGATACTGTGTTTTCCATCACAATATTACATTAAAAGTGGAAAATGGATTTACAGTAAATTCTAAAGTATCTAAGTTTCCATTATTAACCGGACTTTACAATTCCATGAAAAGACTTTATGAAGGTAAATATGCACCTGCACAAGTAAGTTTAATAAATTCATCGGATAGAATCAGAAAGGTAAAATTAGTATCAAAAATACATGGACTTTCTAAAAAATTTGAAATAAACGTAAATATAAGACCTCATGAATATAAGTCCCTACCTATCCTTCCCTTCTTAGATGAAAAAAAGATATTAGAAATAAATGAAATAACAACAAAAAACTTAGAAATAAATATTTATGAAAATAATAAAAGAATATATTCAGAAACAACTGAAATAGTAGTACATCCAGTTGAAAGTTTCATTTACCATTTTCAAGATCAGGGATCCTCATTTAAGACCTATCTTTTCCAATTGTTAGCATGTTACTGTACACCTCACACGAGAGAGATTGAGAAAATAATATCAGAAGCATCTAAATCAGTAGGAAGAATTTTGGGTACATTATCTAATAATTTTAACAAAATGATCAACGAATTAGAAGCTATATACAATGTTTTATCTAAAGATATGACATACGTAACTAGATCTTTTAATTTCTCATTAGACAACAAAAATGACGGTCAAAGAATAAGTTTACCTAGCACTACACTTGAATTAAAATCAGGCAATTGTATAGATTTGTCATTATTACTGGCAAGTGCCTATGAATCCTGTAAACACGAAGTAGAATTAGTGTTAATTCCAGGTCATGCTTTTTTAGCGGTTAAGTTAACAGGAATGTGGGTATATATTGAAGCTACTTGTCTAGGAAACAGTAGTTTCAAGAAAGCACTTGAAATAGGCACTTCACAATTTGACAAATACTTTAACAATCATAACGAACCTAAAACTAGTGGTGCAAGAATGGTTTCCTTAAGGCTTGCAAGGGAAAATGGGATTCTTCCATTTGAGTAAATAATATATTTAATAAGATGGTAGGTCTTTCAAGGAATTAAAGTATACCTATTTAAAATTTATAATTTTAAGGGACAGTGGTTCATGTGTCCCCAAAGAACGGGTTTCCTTTTTTATATTTATTGTTTCACAAATTTAATTTGATTAAACTTTTTAAAAAATAGCGGGACATTGTAGCTGTCCGAGATCACTGAAAAAGTCCACATTACTGGAATGGAATTCCTGGAATATGGTAATGCAATTATAATTCTCCAACAACTACATCACTTTTCATGTTTAATTCTAATAATTCATCAACTTAGTTCCATCGACATAAACTTCGTTACTTACTTGGACTGTTGTGAGAATTCGTTCTTCTGTTGTCATCTTATATTCTGTCTTGTAGCCAGAAAAATGTGAAGTTTTACCATGAGCTCGGGCTCTTTTGCTGGTACCATAATATTTACTGTAATTTTTCTCAAATTCTTTATTAATAAAGCTTAAATCTAAACAGCATTGGTGAATGAATGAGGTAGGATGATAGTAATCTTTCTAGCACATGAAGGAAACAGTTTCAACGCAATTGTTGTCAAACTTAATTTGGATGGATTCTTGTGACGTTAAGAGGTGAGCTATTGTTATATCCTTTATGCCTATCTACTTTCAGTAATTGTAATAAATATGGCGGATCGAAGTACCTGTCCCCTATTCCCTTGGTACAGTGTCCTATTGAATTTAAAAGTGGGACGAGGTATGATGTGATCCCCCGTCCCGTGTAGGGATTGTTAGATAACATACTGTGATGGTATTTGTGCAAACGGATTCGTAAGTTAATAGAGAAAGAATAAAAGGAATACTGCTGAAGAAAAATTATGCGAAGTGACTGGATCACTTGGCGCCTTTATATGTTTTTAATTTTTCCTGACATAATGGCGCGTTTCGAAGAAGACCCACACATCAAAGGTTCGGAATTACTTTTCTTGTTGTTTTGTCCATTTTCGTCAGGAATCCCTCATCCTCCAATCCCAACCTTGACTTTTCCCCTATGAATCTATAAGATATAACAGAAACACATACACCCATGCTTATATGGGAGAGGTTCATAGCTGATACCCTCTATAAAAAACTATGGAAACATGACGATCCATGCCATGTCCATAATTGGACGTGGCATTTTATGTTTTTATCATATGTTTTATAGATCAATGAAAAGAGCCTCTTCTTAAAAAGTGTTGGGAAACACATTTTTAGGAGGTTTTTTTATGTCTGGCAGAAGCCATGAAGACGGTTTAAAAGATTTAACATTACTAGGAAATCAAGGTACAAATTACGCTTTTAATTACTCACCTGAGGTATTGGAGTCCGTAGATAATCTACATTCAAATCGTGATTATTTCGTAAAGTTCAATTGTCCAGAGTTTACGAGTTTATGTCCCTTAACCAATCAACCGGATTTCGCAACGATGTATATATCGTACATACCGGATAAAAAAATTGTGGAAAGTAAATCGTTAAAGCTCTATTTATTTAGCTTTAGAAATCACGGTGATTTTCATGAAGACTGTGTAAATATCATCATGAACGATTTAATTAAATTATTAGACCCAAGATACATAGAAGTATGGGGGAAATTTACTCCGCGCGGTGGAATTTCAATTGACCCATGGTGTAACTACGGAAGACCAGGAACAAAATATGAAGAAATCGCGAATTACCGTTTAATGAACCATGATTTAAACCCAGAAAAGATAGACAATCGTTAAAGTTCAATCATTTAATAGAAGAAATTTAGCTTTATAACTAAGGAGTTTTCACATGAGAATTTTATTTTATTTACTATCCATCGTCATTGCTAATGTGGTAACGGCTAAATTTGCCCCGTTACAACTTGGCTTATTTATTGTCCCAATGGGAACGTTGTTAATCGGAGCAACCTTCATCTTTAGGGATCTTGTACAGAATAAATACGGACGTACAAAGACATATCTGTTTATTCTTACAGCGTTAATCTTATCCGCATTAGTTTCGTTTATGTTAGGTGATACATTATTAGTAGTGGTTGCATCTGCAATCTCATTTGTGGTTTCAGAAACAGCGGATACAGAGATTTACTCACGTTTAAAACTTCCGATGGCATGGAGAGTTTTCTATAGTGGAATAGTTGGAGGACTCTTAGATTCAGTTTTATTCGTCGTAATAGGTTTAAGTCCTCTGGGCGCAAATGTTCTACCTTGGGAAGCCATCCCAGCTGCTATTACTGGGCAAGTAATTGTTAAGACTTCCATCCAGCTGCTTGGTGCATTAGTGTTGAAACAAGTATTCATTAATGAAGAAAAGCGCTCTACGTTTGCATAATAGAAGTGGGACGAGGGAACAGGCATGTCCCCTCGTCCTTCCTTTTATGCATATCTAATTTCAGTAATGCAAAAAATAATGGGACGAGGTACCTGTCTCCCTCGTCCCGGCTGATTAATTACTGTTCCTAATAATAGTATTAGCTCTTTTCGAATCAATGTTTAAGTCAATGATTGTCAAGATTGATGGGTTATTGATATCTTGTAAAATGACATAAAAATGATCTTGTCGAAAATCAGGAGCATATTGTGTATTTGCTGTAAATTGGATTCGGTTACGACCAACCGCTTGAGCAAACACACCATTTGCTGTACTGCCAAAATAAGCACCTGCATTATCCCATCCAGACGATACAGAAATCAGAATTCGGTCATCCCCGCCAATTGGTGTTGGGTTAGTTAAAAATACATTTGCATCTCCTCTTCCATCACCTGCAAGTCTCAATTTCACATTTGTATAAGTTGACATATTCAAATGACTACTTGTAATTACTAGAATATCTTCAGCCTGCGAATCACTCCATTCATATGTGACAAGTGGCGTTAAGGATTTTAATCCGGATGATTCGCTAATGGACGTTGCATTTCCAACATAATCGAGTATTGCTCCTGCAACCGGTCTTATCTCTATTTTGTCACCTTGCACTTTCGCACCAGTATAAATTAGGTGCACCCTTACTTCCGTTTCTCCTCCTACAAGCGGGCTTACACCATCTATGGCTGTTATATGTGATACAGTGACAATTAGTGGGTTGAAATCTCCACCAATTTTATTCAATACAGCATTAAAGTCAGCAGCTTCTAGTGGGCCAAGTGCATTCTTATCTCCACCATAAACTGGTTCAGAAAATTTAAGGTCAACATAATCATCAGCCATAACAGAACTACTTTGCATAAGTGGTGTCACTGTATCCACGTCAACAGTCCCAATTCCCGATAGACTTTCTGTGTTTATAGTTTGCGAATTACCAGCTATATCAGTCATTTTAAATTCGAGACTCACCGTACCGTTTACTAAGCCTTGTTCACTTATAGTAATGTTAATTCCATAAGTGGTTGGGTTATTATCTCCCAAATCATCCACAACAGCTTTGCTTATTGTAGTACCACCTATTTTCCCAACAACATCAGAAATTGTAACACTTTCATTAGCCGTCACCAAAAGTGTGACTACATCGTTAATTCCAGCTTTTGTTGGTACGAATCCACTTGTTGTTGTTAAGTTTGCTGAAACTACTATTGGCGCTGTATGATCAATTTTAAAGAATGCCATTGTTTCGCGGTTTAGTGGATCAATTACCCTTAATACATATTCGCCTTCATCCGAAATCTCTGTTCCGGAAACGAAATCTTGTTCTTCTCCACCATTAAAGCTAAGTTTTGCCGTAGTTTCAGTGAAAGTTGGAATTGCTCTTTGATAACTCATTCCATTTTCAACACCATGGATAATTGGAACAGTTCTATCAATAACGAAATTAGCAACTGTTTTATTACCTGCTAAGTCAGAAACTTCTAGTACATATACACCATCATCTATAACAAGATGATTAGTTTCGATTACATCAAACGCTCCGTTATCTTTGCTTAACTTAGCAGTACCTTCATTAAATAGAATCGTCAATTCTTTGTCAGTGTATGTTTGATCCAGTTTAAAGATCGTCTCATTTTGTTTACCCGTAATTTCAGGTGGAACATTATCAATAGTAAAGCTAACGGTTGTTTTGTGTCCTACTGCATCAGTTACTTCAAGGGTATACTGGCCGTTTTCTGTTATCTTGGTACCTGATACAAAATCTTTGCCAGTTCCACCATCTTTCGTTAAGATAGCCGTTCCTTCATTGAAGGCTGGAGCTACACTTTGATAATGCTTGCCATCTTCTACTTCTGTGATGATTGGTGCAGTTTTATCGATAGTAAATTTGAAGGTCGTAACATTTCCTGCTTCATCGGTTACTTCTAACGTATATTTCCCATCTTCAACAACAGGTGTTCCTGATAAAAATGAATCAAATTCACTGTCATTTTTGGAAATTCGTCCTGTTCCTTCATTAAAGGTTGGGATGAACTGACTATTTCGGATTTCTCCATTGTCTAAACCACTAATCACTGGCGGTATATTATCTACAGTAAACTGCACACTCGATTTATTGCCAGCTGCATCTGTAACTTCTAGCATATATAGGCCGTTTTCTATCAGCCTAGTGCCAGATACATATTTTTCACCTGTTCCACCATCTATCGTTAAGATAGCTGTTCCTTCATTAAAGACTGGGGCTGCACTTTGATAATGCTTGCCATCTTCTACTTCCGTGATAATTGGTGCAGTTTTATCGATTGTAAATCGGACAATTTTAACATTTCCTGCTTCATCTTTTACTTCTAGTGTATATTGACCTTCTTGATCAACAACTGTTCCTGATGTATAAGATTCAAACGCTCCTCCATTTTTGGAAATTCGTCCTGTTCCTTCATTAAAGGTTGGGATGAACTGACTATTTCGGATTTCTCCATTGTCTAAACCATTAATCACTGGCGGTATATTATCTACAGTAAACTGCACCCTCGATTTATTGCCAGCTGCATCTGTAACTTCTAGCGTGTATAGGCTGTTTTCAATCAACCTAGTGCCAGATACAAATTTACTGCCTGGTTCACCATCCTTAGTTAAGATAGCTGTGCCTTCATTAAAAGCTGGGGCTACGCTTTGATAATGCTTGCCTTCTTCAACTTCTATGATAATTGGTGCAGTTTTGTCGATCGTAAATTGAACGGTTGTTTTGTTACCTGCTAGGTCTTCTACTTCTAACTTATAATGACCTTCATCACTTACAGTGGAGCCTGAAATAAACTCTTTGAATTCACCATCATCCTTAGAAATCCGTCCTGTTCCTTCATTAAACGTCGGAGTATATTGGGAATTTCGGATTTCTCCATCTACTACACCACTAATCTCCGGCGCTTGATTATCGACAGTAAACTGCACGCTCGTTTTGTTGCCTGCTGCATCAGTTACTTCAAGAGTATATCGGCCGTTTTCTGTTAGCTCAGTGCCAGATACAAATGCAGTACCTACTCCACCATCTTTCGTTAAGATAGCTGTTCCTTCATTAAAGGCTGGAGCTACGCTTTGATAATGTTTACTATCTTCCACATTTGTGATGATTGGCGCAGTTTTGTCGATTGTAAATTGAACAGTTGTGGCATTTCCTGCTTCATCTATCACTTCTAACGTATATTGACCTTCATCACTTACAGTAGAGCCTGAAATAAACTCCTTGAATTCATCGCCGTTTTTTGAAATTCGTCCAGTTCCTTCATTAAACGTCGGAGTAAATTGGGAATTTCGGATTTCTTCATTTACTACACCACTAATCACTGGGGCTTGATTATCTACAGTAAACCGAACGCTCGTTTTATTTCCTGCAGCATCTGTAACTTCTAGCGTATATATTCCATTTTCTGTTATCTCGGTACCTGAAACAAAATCAGTACCTGTTCCACCATCCTTCGTTAAGATGGCTGTTCCTTCATTGAAGGTTGGGGCTACGCTTTGATAATGTTTACCTTCTTCTACATTTGTGATAATTGGTGCAGTTTTGTCGATTGTAAATTGGACGGTTGTTTTGTTTCCTGCTTCATCTGTTACTTCTAACATATATTGACCTTCATCACTTACATTAGAGCCTGAAATAAACTCTTTAAATTCACCGCCGTTTAATGAAAGTACTCCTGTACCTTCATTAAACGTAGGAGTAAATTGAGAATTTCGGATCTCCCCATCTATTACACCATTAATAACAGGGGCTTGATTATCAACTGTAAACTGCACGCTCGTTTTATTGCCTGCTGCATCTGTTACTTCTAGTGTATATTGGCCGTTTTCTGTTAGCTCAGTACCTGTTACAAATTCACTCCCTGTTCCACCATCCTTCGTTAATAAAGCTGTTCCTTCATTAAATGCTGGTGCAACGCTTTGATAATGCTTGCCTTCTTCAACCTCTGTGATGATTGGCGCAGTTTTGTCGATCGTAAATTGGA